>NZ_JAEVHF010000009.1 GCF_018263925.1 Kistimonas asteriae | reverse complement strand
AATTCCACAAGGCTCATGCCTTTCTGAAACTGGATTTTGTTCCTGGCCATGACACGTCTCCTAACCCAAGGAAAACCAGTGTCGTAAGTTTAGACGGGAGAATGGCTTATGTTAGGTGGTAATCAGGTAATATTTTTGGGAAGGGATATCCAACATGAACACAGAATTCGTCTTATACGCCAGATATCAAAAGCCGTATGTGCATCTGGAAGACATATGCGAAGAGTATTTCAATCTTTGCGCCAAGAAAGCCAAACAGGCAGCAGCCAGCCAACAGTTACCGGTTCCTGTGGTAAGAATGTCAGATAGCCGTAAAGCGCCTTACATGGTCAGGTTAAAAGATCTGGCGGAATACCTGGATAACCGGCATCAAATGTATTCAGACACTTGGGAGATGATCAAAGGCACTCGTAGTGTCGAGTAACCCACCATTGCGAGATAGTCGGTTACCATCTCCATCAAAAAGTTGTCACTAGAGCAGGTTTATAATTCAGAACAACATCAAGCCTGCTCTATCCTGAAAGCCCTTCCCTGTTTGTCTTACTAAACATTCACCACCCTCAGCCAAGCTGTGAGAGTGTCTGTTGACGTCTACACAGCCACAGCATTCTCATTGGACGGTGAGCTCAGCGCCGATACCATCACTTCTGGCACTTCATCATTCGGCCAGGTAATCGCCAGCTTCTGCCCGGCACGGGTCATGGCCATGTAGATTTTTCGCGTGTTTTCTTCAACCAGTTCGGCTCGTTCATCATCCGTGAGTTCCAGGGCAGATTCCTTATCCAGTAATCCCTGCAAGCCAAGAAGAAACACAATGGGACTTTCTAGCCCTGTTGCAGCACCTAAAGGGCATAACCTGACAGCCTGTTCGTTATCCTTGGCCTTCGAGGTCATGAGCCAGTAGCATTTTTTTCCTAATGCCTGTTCAAATACATCGGTCAGGGGTTGTTGGCGGATGCCATCGGCATAGACAACAAGAATATCCCGCCCCGGTATACCGGCATTCAGTAAAGACTTGATCTCTCCGGCTGTCCGAAGAATTTCATCATTGGGTGAGTCTGTCAGAATCAGGCGTGGACTGTCGCCAACGGGCATATTTGTGAAGGCAGGCTCTACATACTGTTCCGGATCATCACTCAGGCGTAACTTTCTGAAGCGTGTAGCAGCCTGGAGTATGCCAGTGGTTGTCCTGTAGCTTCGATCCAGCCTATGTGTTCGTCCCCGGACTTCCAGTCCAGCCTGAACCCAGCTGAGTCGTCGTTTAAGGAATCCTTGAGATGGATCGGCGGCGAGAAACAGTTGGCCCGTGCCCTTGCTGGTAATCATTTTGACCAGCTCAAACCACACGGGTGCGAAGAATTGGGCTTCATCAATTAAAACATGCTCATACTGAGGCACACTGACGGTACCGCTTTGAAACTGTTGCCAGACAATGCGAGGCAGGTCGGCCCAGTCAAAACGATGCGGTATAGCGGTGACCTTGCGGTCATAGGCTTCCAGTGCTCTGTACACGAGCGCTCGCTCACTTTCCCTCAGGGCAAATCCACGGCCTGTGCGATCGGCATTCAGGTAATCAGTTTCCGAAAAAATCAGGCGATCTTTAATGAACGTGAACTCATCTCCCAGTTGGGATGCTGTCAGGCGGGACTGACTGAGAAATTCCCGATGGATACCACTGATCAGAGAATGGCGAATATGGGGCTGTAATGGTTTGCCTTGCGGGTAGAACTGCTTGCACCAGGCCATGAAGGTCAGCCAGAGTACGCCATTGTCATCGTTGGTCAGGATGCGGTAGCGTCGCTCCATTTCACGGGTAACAGGGCGGTTGTGTATCAGGCAGAGTATACGGCTGTCTGGAAACAGTTGACGAAGCAGGCGGGCGCGGTAAAGGAGAATTAAGGATTTTCCGCCTCCTGCCACGCCATTGAGCAGGCGAAGGGAAAAGTCGCGGCTCATTTGCACATGCTCTTCCGGTGGGGCCAGATCGATCTTGCTGGCCCACTCCTGTTGATAGTCCAGAAAGAACCCGGTCTGGCGTTCACGCTTGTCCTGCCGCTTGATACGTCGCGTTGTGATGGACGTGGGAACCATGGTTTCCGGGCTGAATGTCCTGCGCAGTGATTCAGGCAGCAGCTTGCCGGCGTTCAGGCCCAGGTGGCGTTTAATCCATACAGCACCTTTTTCTCCTTTCAGTTGTTCACCACAAGTTGCGGGGGTTGTTTTAAGGAGAGCGGTTGGGCTATCGAGCAGGTCCTTGATATCAGCCTGTCGCAAATTAAAAAAGACCACGGCGACAGGGGCAACGGTTCTGATCAGGCCCGTCGGCATCGAACCAGTGAGATCCTGTTGAATCCGTGTATAGAAACTTTCAAGGTGCTGTTGTTCACCGGTACCAAAAGGGGCGGTTGTTTTGGCACTGCCAAATAAGTCTGGCGTGTTGCTGGTGGCCAGCTTCGTAATCTCTCCGGCTTTAACCGGCGAAACGACCAGGAACAGATGTCGTCCGCTGTCGTGTTCTATCCAGAATGTCGGCGCCCAGTCTTCGCCGGGGATGCGCTGGCGCAGAATGTACTTGTCGTCCAGCGAGCGTTTCAGCAGATTGAAGAGTCTTACGGCTTCGGTACTGTCGTTTAAAGCCTTATCAGGAATGCAGCGTGCCATGAGACATCCTGTTAACGTCAATATCATGGGTTGGCCAGTCTTTTTTAAGACAGGCAGCGTAAAGAGCACGAAACCCCGAGATCCATCGTGCCAGTAACGGGTTATCAGGTGTCCAGTCAAGCAGTTCGGCACAGCCAAGAATAATCAGCTTTGAGCGAGCCCGTGTTACCGATACGTTCAATCTCTCTGGTTGATACCAGAACTCTGCGATGGCTCTGACGAAGTTGCTGTCAGTACTGGTCAGTGACAACAGAATGACGTCCCGTTCCTGTCCCTGCATACGTTCTACCGTGTCAGTCACGATGCTTTCGGCTGGTCTCCCCAGTAGTGTGTGCAGCACATTGCGTATTTGCCTGCCCTGGGAACGAAATGGGGCAACAACACCGATCTCATTCGGGCTGACGCCACCTTTTATCAGGGCACGGCAGAGGTTGGCAATCTGTTCTGCTTCAGTGGCATTGACAGATTGTGCGGTGCCGAGTGGCTGGTCAAGCCAGACCATTGGGGCGTCAGGGCTCAGAATATTCGCCAGCGGTGTATCGTTGCAGTGAAGTGATAATTGACGTGTGCGGGACAGTGGAGAAGCGGTTAACCGATTGTCATAGAACAGTGTGCTGGGCCAGCGAGTGAGGGGTTCATTCATACGCCAGGTTTCGGTCAGCATGACGGATTCCCGGTTGTGAATCAGCTGCTCAAACACAGATACTTCGCGGTCATGCAGCCTTGATCGTGACTGTAACACTGGCGGTAGCTGTTGATGGTCGCCAAAAAACAGGTAACGTTTGCCGCTTAACATCGCCATCAACGCCAGCGGGATTGTCGCCTGACTGGCTTCATCAAAAATGACGGTATCAAAGGTAAGATTCGCCAGTCGGGAACTTCGACAGGCAAAAGGCGTGGCGCCGACGACATAATGACTGGCAGTTGAAGCCTGTTCCCACAGGTTGAAACGATCAACACGATCAATAGCGGGATTCAGGGCTTTGCTGCCGCTGGCAACACTGACTTTGACGATGGGAAGCTCAGGCGCGAGTTCGTGTATCTTATTCAGTGCATTATTGATCGCCATATGCGTATGGGCGGTGACCAGTACCCGTTCACCCTTTTCTACGAGCAAGCTTACAAGGTGGGCCAGGGTGCGCGTCTTGCCTGTACCAGGCGGCCCCTGGGTGCAGAAATCGAGGGCTGTCGCATATCCACTGGCAATTGCATCGGCCTGATCATCGTTGCATTCACTTTGCAGAGCGTACTCGTGGGCAAACTGGTAGTCGTCTGCATCCATGGCACTATCAGCTTGTCCTAGCAGTAGTGGCAGGACCCGTTCACGACCTATACGGGTTTTACCAAGATCATCAATGGCGTTCAGGTAGTAAGCCGTCAGATCCATCGTATCGGTATCGAGAGTCCAGAGCTGCTGGTGGCTTTGGCAGAAGGCCAGAATGTCTGGTGCCTGCTTATGGCTGACAAGGAGGCTTGAACTGTTTTCTTCTTCAATGAGTAGTTCATGCCAGCAGGGTTGCTCAAACGGGTCGCCAGGATTAAGGCAAGCCAGATCCCCTTCACGGAAACGGGACAGATTTTCTTTAAAGTGAATAATTAGCTGATCGGGCAATGGTCCTGGCTGCATTCGGCTCAATGGAAGGCACCAGCCTTTTTCTATCCGCTCGTTCAGGGGGCGGCGCCAGATTTCACGAAGGTGGGCATCTGCCGCTTCTTTTTCGTCAAGCACCAATTTACGCAGTGTTTCAAGTAGCGTCAGTGATTGTGTGGAGTAGGCGCTGACGGTACTCATTACTCAGTATGACCATCAACACAGTGGTGCAATCTAGAGCGTAATGGCAGAGACGCTTGGTTCTTCATGGGGGTACACACCCAATTTATTGTTTATCTGTCGTCTTTATGGGCTGTATTTAACCAAAACAAGATAGTGCTGGCTATGCTTGCCTGAACATATAGTCAGCATTGAAGCTGGTGGCTTTAGGAAAGGGCGGAAGCGAGTAACAGATCAGTTGTACAAAAGAACCCACCTTAGCCAGTACTGTCAGGCAAGGCAGGGTTAATGCTAAGTCTCAATCTCACCTTCCAGCCAACGCATGAATTGTTGAAGGTTTATCATGCGGCGGTTATCAGGCGCATTGATCCAGACTACCCCATAGGGAAGCTGGCCTTTATCGATCTTCTGGTTAAGCGCCTTGCTTGAATAGCCTGTCAGTTCGGCAGCCAAAGCGACTGTAATCCATTTGGGGATCAGAAGGTTCTTGATCAGCATGCTGTTTCCTCCTTGAATCAGCCATACTCAATCCACTCACAAAAAGTATCAATGTTCATCAAAAGGCGCCCATCCTTGCCTCGTATCCAATGATAATTCTCAGTGAGTACATCGTTATAAATCTTCAGGCGCAGTGCATTCGTACTGTACCCGGTCAAACGTGCGGCTTTTTCTAGCGTTACCCATAGGGTGTAAGCTTCATCATCTGTCATGTATCGACTCTCCTTGTCACAGATGTTTTTGTGGCGTTCTTTGATAGCGAGAGTATCTCAACATGCACACAATTCAACTGACGTTTTTATAGGCCAGGAAGTGCATACCACTTGCGCACACAGGTTATGTTTTGCTCATTAAAAGAACTCAATAGGGCGTAAAATATAATGGACAGCTTCGTGTGGCGTAGCGTGAAAATACACTCCTGACTCGCGTAAAGAGTCATATTTTGGCGGTACCCCCCCTTTGTGTGAAAACAACCCCATGGAGGTATGACCGCCAAAATAATTTTTGTACTCACAGAGGGGGGAGTTGATAGAAAGAGAGGGCTATAGAGGAAGTTCATGGCACATGTAGGTGCGCCAAAATAATGTGGGTTTACAGAATGCGATCCTATTTTGGGTTTGTGTTTAAAATATTGATCAAAAAATAAGGAGTATTTTATGTTGTAACCACACAAGGGGCTTTAATGCTGCATTACAGGGAAGGGTAAAAAATGAGTTTCAGCTCTTTCGCTAGCAGCTCCTCATGGGGTGGCACATCATCCCAATATACGGCTGCAGAACACTCTGTCATTGTCTGGTAATATCGAGTTCCCATTCTGATGGGTATCTCTCACATTTTCACCTCTATTTGGGCTTGGCAAGTAAATTATGGCAGTTTGGCTGGTTAGGGCTGGTGCACAGGGGCAGTATGAGCAAAGGTTTCTTCAGGAAAAACGTATTTACCTGACTTGGGATGATCTGGATATTTCCCTTTACAGCTTTGAGGATCGCGGTGAGCTAATTACTCATTTAGGACAGCTTTATGGTGATGAAAAGCCTAAACGGCTGATTAATAATGCTAGTCAGATATGGCCTTTTGCTCATGCAATGAAGCTGGGGGATAGGGTGATACTGCCCTCAAAGACTCAACCGGTTATCTATGTAGGCACGATAACATCGGAGTATCAACATAAGAGTGGCGCAGAGAATCCTTATTTCCACTGGCGCTCGGTAGAGTGGGAGACTGAAGGCGTTCCGCGTTCATATTTTTCCCAAGATCTGCTCTACAGCTTTGGAGCATTTCTGACCATTTGCCGAATCACCCGAAATAATGCCGAGGCACGGCTTAACGAAATGGCCACGTCCGGCTGGCAGCCGGAAACCCAGAAGCAGATTGTTTCCAGTACCGCAGGCAATTCAAATCAGACTGATGCCAGTGATGAAAGTGCGGATTCTGATCTGGAAGAGTTGGGGCACGGTCAGATCATCAGGATGATAGAGGCGAAATTCAAAGGGCATAACCTGACGCGATTAGTCAAAGCTATACTGGAAGCTCAAGGATATACTTGCTGGCAGAGCCCCGAAGGTGCTGATGGAGGCGTGGATATACTAGCCGGAGATGGTCCTATGGGGTTTGGCCAACAGCGCATCTGTATTGAAGTCAAATCCAGCAGTGGCCAGATCGACAGACCTACCGTAGACAAGCTAATGGGTGCAATGACCAAGTTCAATGCAACCCAAGGGTTGTTTATCGCTTGGGGCGGCTTCAAGAATAATGTGCAAAAAGAACTGGCGTCCAGCTTTTTCCGGGTGCGTCTGTGGACACAGCATGATTTGCTTGAACAGCTTTTTCAGCACTACGAAAAACTGGATGATGAAATCAAAGCTGAGCTTCCTTTGAAGCGTGTTTGGACTGTTGCAACCGTAGATTAATCTACAGCTAAGTTGTTTGTTCAGCAGTATGATCTTTTCCTGAGTTTATATGAGTAGATAATCAGGTTTTTCCCGCCCTCTAAGGGCGGGGTGTTGTATTGGATAGAGCTTTAATGCCTTAGACAGTCAGGGTGAACGCTAATTCAAGCGTATCAGCCACTTATTCAACATATTCCTCAATAATATCCAATACTGGTTGTAGCAACTGCCAGCTCCGTGGGTGATACCCTCAATGTATTGATTGCCAATTTGTACTTCAGATAAAGTCAATATGTTACTTCTGTTTTCAATAGTAAAAAAATCGTTCTTATAGATTTAACTTGTTAGCCCCTTCTCTATTTCTGTCTCGTTATATCGGTAACTGTGATAGTTCCAACGAGATAAACATCATGACTACCAATATTCAGCTCTACCAGGAAAAAGCTCTTGACCTTGGCTGCAAAATTGCTGAGACCATGGACAAGGTTGAACAGGATTCAACCTTGCTTAACAAACTACAGAACACCAGAAAATTACTGGACGATGCCATAACAAGGCTGAGCGGCAACACCTGGAATATTTCGTTCATGGGGCGTGTTGGAGTGGGTAAAACCTCCGCAATATGCCATCTGCTTGGGCTACATACCGAAGATGGTGCGATGCTCAATACAGGCAGTGGTCGTACAACTGTCTGCGAAGTAGAACTTCAGTCTGCTGAAGACGTCAGTATTTCAATTGTACCGTCCGCACCAGAAACCGTTCATGCCTATCTTGACGAATTTGCTCAGTACCTTTCCAGCAAACGAGGGGAGGAGCTGAGTGGCACCACTGCGGGCCTTAAACCCAGTAGCGAGGTTGAGCGAGCTTTACGCAACATGTTGGGCTTGCAGATCAAGCGAACCCGAACCACAGAAAGGCGCATTCAGTCAATTGACCTTGCAGAACAGTTGTTTGATGAGCTGGGGGACAAAGAGCAGTTTATTCAGAAGATCAAAGACATCATCAATTTGGAGGATCGCTGCCAAACCACGTTTACACCGTCCGGAGGGGATATTGAGAACAGTGCGCTCTGGCTTCAGCGTACCTTTTCTGCACTGAACAATGGCCGTCATTCACATGCGACATTGCCAGAAAAAATTATCATCCGGGTCAACCAGACACTGTTTCCGTCTGATGCTGGAACCATTAATGTTCAGGACACCAAAGGCATTGATGATACTGCCAATCGTGCGGATCTGCTGAATAAAATGAACTGCCGCCGCACACTCAATATCCTGTGCACAGGGTTTAATGATGCGCCAGACAAGGCCACTCAATCGTTATTGGATGTGGCTATGAAAAGTGGCCAGTCTGATTACCTGGCAGATGAGACTTTATTGTTGGTGCTGGATCGCTCAGGTGATGCTGAAAACACCACTGACATTGATGAAGCCGTTAATGATGTCGATCTTGGCAGAGCTATTCGTCACGAACAGGTCGAACAGCAGCTGCAGCAGTCCTTAAGACTGAAGGGTATTGATATAGAGTTTTACAATGCACTGAATGACGACATCGAACCATTACAGTCTGTCATCACAGATAAGCTTGCCAGACTGCAGGCTCGTCTTTTCAGCGAAATTGACAGCCTTGAGACGTCCATCCAACAGCTGTCTCTTGAAGCGGAAAGCCATCGTGTCAATCCAGCGATTGAAACAGTCAGAACGACACTCGAGCCATGGTTGCGGAAAGTGATAGTCAATGTAGATGGCATACAGGATTTTTTTAAAGACCTGGCCAATGAAATCCGTCACTCGCATCCCGGGAGTGTCAGGGCTAGCGTTAACCGGCGAGGCCAATGGTACAACCTGGACTTTTATCACGTCTTGGCGCAATCAAGCCGTAGCAAACTGGTGGCACACTTCGAACCACTCAAAAGAGAGATAGATTGCCTGCTGGATAATCTGCTGGAAAGAACCGATCAGGATTCAAGTGCGACTGGTTTCATCAATCAAATCAAAACGACCGTTGAGCATCAGACTCAAGAGATTTACACACAGGGGTTTAACTTGTCCCTCGAAATGATTAAGGAACCACTCAAGGAGGATTGGGATCATTGGCGCAGCCTGCAAAAAGAGTGGGGAAAGGGGCCGGGATATAAGGATCGTATTGCTGATGCTTCAGCTCTCTGGTTTCAAAGCCCTGATTACCGGGACACAGAGGAATTAGTACGTATTCGAGCACAGGGAATTTGGAATCAGTTCATACAGGAAGTTGCCGGCATGGTGGATATCGATTGTGAGATGGCTGCCTGAATAAGTAATCCATACAACACGTCGTTCTCAATTTTTTTAACCGCATTTTTTCAGGGCTTGCTGTTTCCCTGTCGGTAAGCTCTGTGCATTCAATACAGGGAGACTGGAGTAAAACGAATGAAAAAAACTGATTATCACTGCAATGTGCATGTTTTCAGTATTAATGACGGGCTGTGCTTCTGTAATTAAAGGTACGCAAGATACGATCAGTGTCAACTCCTTGGAAAAAGGAACGGTCATCTATGTAGATGGCGTCAAGCGGGGCATTGACGACGCGATGGCACAGGTCGATAAAGGCGATACTCATACGATCAAAGTCACCAAGGAAGGTTGTGAGGATCTCATTATCCAAACAGGGGAATCTTTTGATGCCACCACTCTTCTTGGCATTTTCATTGACTTTGGCCTGATCACTATCCCCATTGACCTGATCTCCGGTGCGGCATGGAAGACAAGCCCTACACTGTATACGGTGACGCCAATGTGTCCTGTTAATAACGACTGATCCTGAGCGCTGATCAAGACAGCATCACCACCTCCCATAAAGCCAAACCACAAGCTTTCGGGAGTGTGGTTGTGTGCAATGAAAAAAAATCACCTGGCTTAGCCCCTTCCGGCAGCAGCGTTCGTTATATAACTATGCGATCCGTATCTTGCTGATTAATGATCTGGTAGTACACGAAGAGACTACCGCTAGTTGGCAATTGTTTGTTATGTAATCAAACGGGTTGGTATTTGGATTTAGCTATCACTAAGCGGGTGGCTTCCGACGCAATACTGGAGATATAGCAAACATGAGCACTAAAGTACTCGGAGTCCGACGTAACTCTATGGGCATTATCAGCAACTTTGATAGCAAATGTCCGGTATGGTCAGCTCAGGCAAAAAGACATACAGGAAAACTCACAAAAAAACAGATCGACAAATGCTTTGAAAAGCCTTTTGTCTGGCAACCGAATGTTATTCGTTAATGATATTGGATTTTAATCAACATTTTAGGGGGCATTGATGTAGGACTGGTGTTTATGCTACTTGTGCCTCGGGCGAAGGCCTAGTCAGTCAGGTAGCATTGGCCACTAACTAAACATTAGAAATCATTCATTATCTATTACAAATACAGCTTTTACAGATAAGCTTAAAGAAACTTACGCTTATGCTTACACATAAATTTGCTGTTTGAAATTTACTAAAACCTTACATGCGTATTTGGAGCAAATATATTATGAAGCCATTTTTTTACACAGCCTCAATACTACTTCTACTAACAGGTTGTGCAACAGCAAGCAGAACATATACCTCAGGTGGAGAAGAAGGATACAACATTAACTGTTCAGGGAATGCCCGAAACTGGGGCATGTGTTATGAAAAAGCAGGTGATATTTGTGGTAGTCGTGGTTTTGTCGTTCTTGAAAGAAGCGGTGATCAAGGAAGTGCATTCTCAGGAAACCAGTTTGGACTTTATGGTTCATCAGTCACAACAAGAAGCATGATTATTAGTTGCAAGTAGTTAACTTCTGGCTTTTGATTAAAATATCACTCTAAATTCACATTAGTTATCAAGACATATTAGCAATAAAATTGTATTTAGGATGTTTATGGATTTTTTATTTCGTTTTATCGGATTTATGATTATTCCAGTCGCTGCCGGAATTGTCGCCTCTTTGTTTTTCAAAAAAGAGAAACGTATCATTGTAATATGCGCTGTCTCTCTAATAGTTGTAGGGATAGCAAAATATGGGGATGCACATGCTTCAACAAAAAAAATACCTTATAGTGTTGCTCAAGACGTTGTTCGTAAAATGCGACAATCATTACCCATTCAAATTGACCAATATGAAAGCATTACGGCTGTGAATTATTTTTCGGGAAGCAATACATTTGCATTTCGCGTAACAGCCAATATTGAAGTTAATAATTTCAATTCAGGGGTCTCGCAGCAATTAAAAAGTGCAATGGCTCAGGCAAAAGTTAACTATTGCCAAGATCAACTAATAAGAAAGCTTGTTAATGAATATGGGGTTACTTATGCAATGGATTACTTCGATGTCGCAGGAAAAAAATACGCGGAACTACAATTAAAGCACTGCGATTGAACATAATTTTAACTTAAATTGTGATGCTCAGGGCTATCGATATTTGTTGCCCAAAGCCCTGAGCATCACATATTAGTGAGTTTTATCTTGTGTTGTAAATTCAGGAAACTGGCGATTAAACACTATCAACAGGGCTTCCGCTTTCTTCGTATCACCCTGCAGTAGCAAGCTGGCAATAGTACGCACCCATTCCTCTGGTGGCAGGTTTTCCAGAGAAGAAACTTCCTCAGACGCCGTATGCTGATCCCCCATGAAAACCATTTCACTGGATGAGATGTCCGAGGTATCAGTCTGGCGAGTACCTGGCATAATGAGAACACCCAGCATCAAGCCAGCAGCAAGCGATAGTGGTACTTGCCAGAGTTCGCGGCGACGGAAAAAACCGGCTTTTGTCTGAGTACTGTCTAATGTTACCCGTGATGGACCTGCACTCACCGCACGACGGGCCTTTGCCTTGATTGCGTTATCCAGATGATCTGGCGGGTCGATCATGGCTTCCTTATAGAGTGGTGTAAGCGCCTCATCAAAAGCCTGCAGTTCACGTTCGTTGGAATCTGTCATGGCAACCACTCCTGCAAGAGATGCTTCAGCTTCTGAAGCGCATATTTGTTGCGGCTTTTAACCGTTTCCCGGCCAACCCCCTGGATTTCAGCGACTTGCTCCAGAGTCAGGCGATTTTCCCGAGTCAGCATGAAGGCTTCACGCTGTTCAGGAGCCAGCAGGCCAATCGCTTCGTTAATTTTTTTCAGTAATTGTTTATGCCGGTACTGTTCATCCGGGTTGGTTGTGTCATCACAACTGAAACCACTTAATGGTGAGACACTTTCTTCATCATCACTGTCGCCGTCTAACGATACCTGACGTTTGTAAGAGGCAGAACGCGTATGATCCAGCCAGGCATTTTTACCCATTGAGAAGAGATAACTGGCAAACTTGAACGGTGGATCGCCAGCCTGAATCCTCAGAACAAATTCTTCCTGTTTTTCAATGATCTTTTCCCAGCAGTTGTGATAAATATCATCTGCCAGCCCCGCATCACCGGTAGTTTTAACCATATAGTTATAGAAGCTTTGCCGGTAACGTTCATAGAGAATATCAAAAGCGGCTGCATCGCCATTGTTATAGCGCTCAATAAGCGCTTCATCCGCCATTATGTTAGACATCCAAGCGGGCTCCTGCGTAAATGCCATAAGGGACTGAGTAAGGCATGTTGTACATCGTTTTAGTGGTAAAAGTTGTTAGTGGTCCTGGCCAATAGCCACAAATGGTGCCCAGAACATTGGGTGAGCATGAAACAGGTTTTTGTCATGATCACGCATGTCGTGTGCCGCCCGTTGTAAGGAGGCGGATAGCCCCTGTTCCGGTGACAGTTGAAGTTCTGCAAAGAGTTTAACGATCAATGCTGTTGTCGCAGATTGCTCAGTAGACCAGTGTGAAACTAACAGGCTTCTTGCTCCGGCGTAGAAAAACGCCGTGCTGAGACTTGCTAGTCCGTTCTCCTCACCGAGTTCGCCAGTATTGCAGGCGGACAGAATGACACGGTCTGCATCCAGTTTCAGGCCTGCAATCGTGCTGCTATCCAGTATGGCGGTTGAATAATCTCCATTAACTGGAGTCATAACCAACCCCGGCTCCGGTGTGCTTTCACCCGCCATCAGACCGTGAGTCGCAAATACCAGTGTTTCAAAGCGTGATAACGGTAACTGTTCCAACTGGGCCAGCGTTGCGGATTTCCCGACATAAATATAGTCATCTTCACCCAGAATCTGCCCGATTCGACGGAGCTGCTGCTCTGTTTTTGGCAATGGAGCCAAACGACTCAAGCTTTCCTGTGTGCTATTCCCCATAAAGCTGAACGACGCGTGAAACTGTTGACGCATATCCTGCAGATGCTCACCAGCCTCCGTAAACGCATTGTCCCACGTTTCCATCGTTTTAACGGGTTGCATTTTCGGATTGCCGAAGCCGGCATACGCCAGCCGTTTGCTTTTATCGGATGTCGCTTTGGGTGACGTCAGCTGGGTATGGAGATTGCTCAAAGATGGCTGATAGCTCATCAGATACTCGTTACCAAGCCATGACACCGAACGATAACGCACAAAATCCAGTGGTGATGAAATAGCCTTCTCAGGCAACTGAGTTGGCAGAATTTGTAACGGCAGCTTTGCCAGAGGTCCATCCGGAAGCAGGTAAAGGTTCTTTTTACCCTTCAAGTAAGGTTGTAGCGGTTTGAAGGTGTCCTGATATAACTGGTAGGCAGGCTCCATTGCAAAGGGACGAATATCCATTGCCGAGCGTAGGCCAGGCTGATCAAGGCTAGCGCGAGTCTCAGTCACCCGTTGTTCTATTTCATCAAGAGAGACAGAGAGAGGCACTGTTTGTACCTCATCTCGTGTGATGACAACAGCCAGCGCATCGTAATCCTCAACAAGCCAGATGATGATGGCGTCATCACGATCAAGATGCTGTTGAAGTGAAAGGGGACTCACCGGTAGAGGGATCTGTGGCGGTGTCGCGTTCGGGTATTTTTCCGGAATACTCGCTATAAGCCTATCGTATTCCAGTGCGAGATTTTCAATCTCTTGGGATACGTTCTCCACTTTCGACTGGTTATCTCCAAAGCCTTCTGCCAAAAGATGCCGAAGCTGTGCTCTCAGTCGTGTCTGCCGCTCACCAATAGCAACGATACGGTTGAAATCATCATGATAGGGTTGATTAACCGAATCATTTTTTAGTTTACGCATTACTAATGAGTGTGCCAGCGGGCCATATTGATGAATCTGTGCTGCTAAAACGACGATGGAATCCAGTAGGTCTTGATCAGCGGGATCATCCACCTGATCTTGCAGCATCTCCATTGTCCAAAGGATGGTATATAACGCCATACGGCAATTATTAGATTGCCATACATTGAGTCCACGGCTATTGGCGATCAAGAATTTCGTTAATATCGCATTAGCGTAACGTAACAAGGTTTTTGGATCATAGAGTGTTACCAGATCATCGGCATACAGGTTTTCAAGGCCACTAAAACAAACACCATAATCAGCGATAGGTTTGGCATAGTTAGTAATGGCAATATCCACCATGTTACGTGCCTGTTCGACCTGACCATTTCTGAGTTGTGTTAGTGCCAAGTCAGCCAAAGGCGCCAGTAATTGCTGGCTATCTAAAGGGAATGTCTGCAGGTAGGTATTGACTCTGGCCTCGGCAAGCTGGACTTGCTTATTATTTGCAACATTGGTGAGCCTGCTGTGACGCACAGCCACATCCCATGCCACACGCGCTGTCATGGGATCCTCTGTGGAGTGCGAAAACAGATTAGACTGCATCATGTTGTAAAGCTCTATCGCCATGTCTGGATACCCCATCGTCTCCATGGCTTTGCCTGTTTCGAGATTTACGTAATGCTTTGTGCCTTGGAAAAATGTTGTCTCGGGCAGCTTGTTTACCAGTTTCATCGCCTCAAGATAGAGCTTTCCGACCTTTTCAACAGTTTCAGCTCGCAAGGCGGGCTTGGCTTCCGCCCTTTCCATAAGAAGCTTGCCATACAAAATAAGGCCGACGGCTCTGTCATTGTTGTACAGTGCAAGATCAGCTTCTCGATCTGGGGGAGACAATGTCTCCAGCTGCCTGAAAAGATCAATGGCTGCTCGAGTTCGACGTGTTTCGTTAAGCAGAGTCCCATAACGGTTAATGATCGATGTTTTGGTCAATACATCGTCCGCTTCCATCATCGCTAACTGATAGGCGCGCTCGGCATGAACATAGTCACCCATCTGGATCCAGGCTTCACCCAGTATTAAAAATAAACGGGAAGCTTCCGCGCCCTGGCGGGTGACGTCAGTCGGTAGTTTTCTGGCTGTTTCTATAGCAGCTGCAGGATCCTGTGCCATCAGCTGTAGAAACATGATACTGGCGGTTAACTCCAGCAACGCCTTGTCGGCAGGCTTTGCAGTTGCCTGATATAAACGAAGTCGCTCCTGTAGCAAATCCACAGCAGTCTGGCCTTTGCCCATCATGCCAAGAGCCATTGCCATCCTGCTGTAGTTGGCTTCATCAATACCTGCTATCAACGTTGATGGATCGAGATTTTTCTCATAGAGCGTGAATGATTCGTTGAAATGACCTTCCTTGAACAGTACTTCAGCCTTCATTAACACACCTGTTTCCGCTTGCTCAACAGCATCACAACCGGATAGTGCGACAATGAACGATAAAGTAAGAATGACTCGTCGGCAGAAGTTATAAAACATGGGTGAAAGGCAAACGTTCCAAAATCAATACAGGTAAAACATAACGCATGCCCCCCCCGCCTAATATACGACCTTATACTTGCGTCTTACCGGTAAGCAAATAGCTGCTTGCTGATGTGATACACATACTCAGGCCGCCGATGACAGCCTGTGCCAGAAGAGCCTGCCAGAAAGCAAGTAATCCATTAAACCACCAGATACTAAACAGGATCAGAGACACAACGCTAAAGAGCACACCAGCCCATTTGATAACTCGAGCCAGGCGATAAAAAACATTGTTGTCTTGTGTCATTACCATGATCCTTTTGTAGAGATTGATTGGGGCTGGATAGCCACCACTCATTGCATAACGAATGACGGGATGCTCCGGGGGTAATGATTGGAAAAATATTTTTTAGCCCCTCGCAGTTTCGTCAATCGTTTAATCCAAAGAATCCCTTGAGTTGCTCAGCCATCATACAAAGCTGAGCTGGCTGACACATTCAACAATGAAGGTTTGCGTAATGCCCACTGTAACGATGGTTAGAGGAAAAAGAGCTATCAATAGGAGCAGACTATTTGCTTTTACGATTACCTTTTTGCTCGGTACATCAGGTGCTTTAGCGGTATCTGTCAGTTCAGAAAGCCATAACGTGCCCTCTGATAATGATTCGAACTATTACCGCAGAGCTTTGGGAAATATGGTGTCTAAAACATTGTCGTTGAGTGTTCAGGAAAGCAGCCCAGCGTCACAAGCACCTGACATCGCTCAGAACAGCAGACGTGATGTCGATGCGATCCTTGAGAACGCCGAACACGCATATACTGCGGGCCAGAAAAAGAAAGCCCTTGCATTATTTGCACAGGCTGCAGAACAGCATTCGGGTGAGGCCAGCTATGCTCTCGCCACAAAGTTTGACCTTGAACCGCAACAGGCATTTGAGCACTACCTGGATGCAGCACGACTTGGCCATGAAAAAGCGCTGGAGATTGTGCTGGATCGTTTGTTTTATAACGCTGAAAGTGAACAGGCTTCAGACCCCGCCATGGCATTGCGAATAGTGCAATCCGCATTGCGCTTTAATCCTGATGCCATCAGTGCCAGTAAAACCTCGATATTGTCACGGTGCGCCGAAGCAGGGAAGTTCAGCTTGCCAGCCTTTTTGTCAAAATACGGTCTGACTCAACTGTATGAAGAAAGCCGTGGACTTGAGTATTTTGTCTGGGAACTGGCGGAGGAAGCTTCACGTGGCGGGCGTTTTCTCAGAGAGGACGATCGCTTAACCCTGCAGCTGGTGTGCCGTGGCGGCTGGGCTATCGCTGAAACGGAAGATGCCGTAGAAACGGTACATGCGCAATGGAAAGCGGGTACACAAAAGCCGTTTAACATCTGTGATCACATCACAAGTGGCTACGGTGCCGGTTATTGTGCCATGCGCATGGAGCAGGCTGCAGAAAAGGAGCGTTTTGCCAGACTAGAACAGTTGAAGCCACACTTCTCTTCCGAAAACTTTATCTATCTGCAGCAGATATATGACGTCGCTAAAACCTTTATTGAAACCAAAGCTGAAACAGAAGAGTTTCATGCCGGGAGCGGTAGAAACGCTTGGGTTCAGGCTTCCACCACAAACCAGCTTGATGCTTTTATTGGCCTGATCAATCTTGTTGTTGAGAAGCAAGTTCCAATACCGACAACAGACTATAAGTCTGCAGATAAGGCACTGAATAAAATCTATCAAACAGTGATTGATAAATTACGCAAGCAGCCGTATGAAGCTTTCAACTTGCGAGTTACAGCGGAGGATGTCCGAAAGGTTCAGCGTCAGTGGATCGGTTACCGTGATCAGTTATCGCGCTTTTTACATACCATCAATCCTGATGTATCGATTGAACAATGGGGCACATTACTGACTCAGGCGAGGTCTGCTCAGCTTGACAGATTAAACGACTATATGGAATAAAAATTAGCTAGGTTTAATCCCTATATTTAGAACTGTATCACCTTACTTTGGATGTCATGAATTTGTAAATATCCATATTTACCTAAAAACGCATGTTTTTTATATTTGCATGTCGATCATACATCCAAGTCTATGGGCTGAATGCAACGAATTATTCAAATGTGCAGGGATGCAAAATCGTGACTTGCAAGAAACTTTAAGGTCAATACTTCATGCTTTCCATATCAAAAGCATCAAAGCTAATGATGTGGTTGGTCTGCCATATAAAAGCACACTAGTACCAATATATTAGAAATTTTACTGGAACCTATTAAATTGACAGCTTTAGCATTCGAACAGGCTCGACTTGATGCAGGAAAAAAACTTCTTGTATTTGCATGGATAACAGAAATTTTTGCCTGTGCCATAGGCTTGGCCATCACCTTCATGGTGCTCATTGAGACTAACCAGGCGATATCAGCCAATAGCCAAACAAATGTATCGTTATTTTCACCAAGCTCTCTACTGGCTGCCTTGCCTTTCTTGATGGTTTCGGTTGTAGAGCTGACAAAGATTCCCATGGCAACGGCGTTTTACCACTCTAAAAGACTGTTGTGGCGATCGGTTTTTCTTGGTTCCCTTATTTTCATTGCCTGCGTTACCTTTGAAAGCGTCTTTAATGGCTTTGAGCGGAATTTTGCTCGTACTACACTTGTCGTTGACCAATACAAGCGCGAATTAACCGGCTTGGACGAGGCTATTGATGAGAAAAAGCGCAGGATTTCAGAACTAAACTCTATAACTCTTGACAGTATTGAGACGCAATATTCAACACGCAGGGAAGTTCTATCCAGTGAATATCAGCAGCGGACTGATGCTATTCGAGAAAAAAGCCAGCAAGTAAGAGCTTCGGTCAGCAAATCGCAACTAGAAAGCCTTGAGCAATTAAGGCAACAGTATCTTGATCAAATCAATGCTTATGAGGGAGAACGCAAAGCTGAAATAGAGCGTGTAGAAGCACAATATAAGCAGCGTGCGGCTTCCACCAACAATGAAACAGATACCAAGCGGACAGATCTTCGCAATCAACTTGACAATGAGCTTAACAAGCTTGAGAAACTTGAAAGTGGTCAAACACAGGAATTAGCTGAATCTAATATATTGTGGGAGCCCGTGGTCAAAAAACGCTGGGATAAGCGTATAGCGCCGGTACAACAGCGCATTAACACACTTCGACAGCAGCTAAATAATACCTCATCACTACAGGTATCAGACGAGCTGTCGCGCTGGGTACAAAGCCAAACAGATGCGATTAACAAGCGTTATGAGGCAAAGAAGATACAGCCAAGAAAGGAATTGGTTGCTATCAATAGTGACATCTCGCAAATAACAGCCTCGCAGGATGAAGATACCAAACGTCAGTTACAGGTATTAGAGGCAGAGCAGAAGGATCTTGGCGAGCAGTACGGTGTGCAGATGAAGCAGAACGAGGCGGAACGTGACCGCTTGATGGCTACTTATAAAGAACGCCAGGAAAGTATCGCTTCAATCGAGAGTGAATTGGTTCCCTTGAATGAACAGGCACTCGTTCTAAGAAGTAATATTAATGATAAAGTGGCTGACCAGCAGGTTTACCGTGTTGCAAAGTCGTTTTACAACAAGGACTCTGCTGCGGATCTTGACCCCAAACAGGTGGCCACCGTTGCTACCGTATGGTTTGGCAGTTTGGCATTTATCGTATCTTTTACTGGTATCATCCTGGCATTGGCGAGCTTAACGTTACGGTTTGGCCACCTTAAAGATGACCATGAACACCACCCATTGGCACGAAAAACGCTTTACTCATTACGTCGCTTGTTTGTAGCGCTGAGCAAACGCGCAACAAACCCAAAGATTGTTACCGAAGTGATTACAAAGGAAGTAGAAGTTGAGGTGATAAAGGAAGTCCCTGTCGAGGTTGTTAAGCAGGTACCTATTGAAATCGTGAAAGAAGTGCCCGTTGAAAAGGTACATATCAAGGAAGTACCCGTTGAGATCATTAAGAGAGAATTGGTGCATGTTCCCTTATACACCAATGATCCACATATGCTCAGCGTAGATCGTGGCGAGGTCGTGCGTGTCTGAAGATAGCGTTAGCAGGATGTCGTCAAGCTATACCATCCACAATTTTGACCACATTAATGCGCACGTAAAAGCCGCAGAGGCTCAGCAAGAGCTTCTGCTGCAGCGCAGCCGTATCGAAAATCAGTTAAGACTTTCACAGGTTTTCATGCGTTATGCGGTGGGGGGCAGTGCAATCGTCATTGTGCTGGCTGCCATCATTTGGCTATGTACGCACAACCTTGAAGGAATGGTTACACTCAATTACAGCTCAAATGAACTTGTAAAGTTCGAAGAGTACCTTGCCAAATTAACAAAGCTCCAAGAGATGCTGCTTGATAAACGCAATGATGAAAATCCGCAAATAGCCTCTCTTGCCGAAAAGCACAAAAAAAATGCTGCTGGCAGTTCAAGCAAAATATCGACTGAATTTACGGTATTTAAATCTGTCGAACTGGAGGGAGGTAGAGAAATTGTAACGGGATATACCTACAGTCCTGAACATCTAGACAAACCAAATTATCAGTACTGTTACATGACGAAAATTGGCGACACTAAAAGGAAAATCTCCGAGCGGATTGGTATCGCCTATAAGAAAGACAAAGACATTATATGGGATAATCCTAATGATGAAGTTACTGCGTTAGGCAAGGCAAACTGTGTCTTCTTAAATAAATAATATTGAGATATCACTGGCAGGAAGAGCATTTTTTTCCTGCCAGGTTCCTCTGTACGTGTTTGAATGCTGATTCATGGGCACGATCAAATGTAGGGAAAATCAGCTGTAAAGGACGCCTATCTTAATTGCCCGGTCGCCCATATCCGGCGACAGGTCGGTGGTTTCAAAGTCCAGCACTACGACAGTGTCGGCATGATTACTACTCATTATGCGACTACCTCACCCCTTCAACATATCAAACACCACCCGCGCAAACCCACGGGCTACATCCGGGTTAGAGAGATACTGCATCATCATTTCCTGCTGTGCTTCATTGCTGTCCATCACGGCATCATCAATGGCTTTCGGGAAGTCACCCAGCAGGGCCTGCTCAGCGGTGTTGTTCTTGATCTGACTCATCACCGTGGCATTCTCGGTCAGCTTGTCCCGGACGGCATAGGCATAGTTGATCAGGTCGCCATCGGTCAGGTTGTCGGTAATAAACAACTCATTCAGGCGCGCCACAATTTGTGACAGGAACTCTTCTTTTTTGTCCTTGGCTTTGGCAGAACCCACATCGCTACCCGGCTCCAGTTCATAACCTTCGGCATCTTCCTGCAGTTTGATATCCTGCTGGCGAATCTTGGACAGGCGATAGTGGCTCATCACCACATTCTCCAGGTCAATCTCGTCTTCCTGAACCACCTTTTCCCGCAGCAGTGGCCGCAGGTAACGGGCAAAAAGACTGAGTTTTTCCAGTTCCTTGTCGTCGTAGTCAACAATCTGGGACATAAACTCGTAGAAGCGGGTGAAACTGCCCAGGTCTTTCTTGAAGATTTCCAGCGCATCCTTTTCTTTCTTGCAGTCCTTGAAGCTGTTCTCAGCATTGGCCATCAGCACCGCATCGCCGGTTTTCTTGGTGCGATCGAGCACATCCTTGGCATGGAGATAGGCATCAATGGCGGAACTGTACCGCTTCTGCCAGCGTTCAACCGCCGGTTTGCAGATGTTACTGATGGCGGCATTGCTTTTGCTTTTCACCAGAAAGGCATCGCAGAACTGCTCCACTTCGTTCCAGGTGAAAATGCCACTGGCGCGGAGCTTTTCATACAGTTCAAAGATCTTGTCCGGATCCGACACATCCGCCAGTTCAGCGGTCTGATAGTAAGGCTGGAACGCTGCCAGAATCTCATCCGGCTCATTCACAAAATCCAGCACAAAGGTGCCGGTGACTTCCTTGCCGGGATAGGTACGGTTCAGGCGCGACAGGGTTTGCACACATTCGACCCCACCCAACGGCTTGTCCACATACATGGCGCAGAGTTTGGGCTGGTCAAAGCCGGTCTGAAACTTGTTGGCGACCAGCATGATCTGGTAGTCATCGGTGTCGAAGGCTTTGCGCATATCCCGACCTTTCAGTGCCGGGTTCATGCTCTTTTCGGTGAATTTTTGATCCAGCAGGGCAAGGCTGTCCGGATCATTTTTGTGGAACTCCACCTCACCGGAGAAAGCAATCATAACGGCGATATGGCTTTTCTGTTCAGCCAGGTACTTATCAAGCGCCAGCTTGTAACGCACCGCTTCCTTACGGGAACTGGTGACCACCATCGCCTTCGCCTGACCACCCAGCAGCCCCATCACATTGTCTTTGAAGTGTTCGACAATCACCTTCACTTTCTGGGCGATGTTGTACTCATGGAGCCGTACCCACTGGCCCAGTTTCACCTTGGCCTTTTTGCTGTCTACCTCCTGATCGGCGGCTTCAATCTTCTGGGCGAGCTGATACGCCACCTGGTAGTTGGTGTAGTTCTTCAGCACATCGAGAATAAACCCTTCCTCAATGGCCTGACGCATGGAGTACACATGAAAGGCTTCCGGCAGGTTTTTTTCCGAAGCGGGCTGCGTCGGGTCTGGCAGTCGGCCAAACAGTTCCAGCGTCTTCGCCTTGGGCGTTGCAGTGAAGGCGTAGTAATTCAGGTTGCTGCTGCCTTTGCGAGCGGCAATCGTTGCATCCAGAATATCTTCCGAAGAAACGGGCTTATCTTCATCCGTCGCATCAGCGGCGTCCACCATCAACACTTCTTTCAACTGTCGGGCGGTAGAGCCGGTTTGCGAAGAGTGCGCCTCATCGGCAATCACGCCGTAACGGCGTTCCTTCAGGCTGGTGCTGTTCTCGATGGCTGCCAGCACATGGGGGAAGGTTTGAATGGTGACGATAATGATCGGCTGGGCGGTTTCCAGCGCCGCTGCCAGCTTCTCGGATTTGGAACCGTCACCTTCCTTGTTATTGATCCGGCCCACCACACCGTCGGCGTGTTCAAACTGATAAATCGTGTCCTGCAACTGGTCGTCCAGCACCGTGCGGTCGGTGACCACGATAATGGAATGGAACGTCTTGTTGCCGTCGTTATCGTACAGGGTGGAGAGCTGGTGGGCCGTCCAGGCGATGGAGTTGGACTTACCGGAACCGGCGCTGTGCTGCACCAGGTACTTGTTGCCCGTCCCCTCACGTTTGGCGGCATCTATCAGGCGGTTGACCACATCCCACTGATGGTAACGGGGAAAGATCAGGGTTTCCTTTTTGGACTTCCGGCCTTCCCAGTCTTCAACCTCTTTAATCTCCAGATGTACAAACCGACCGAGTATGTTCAGCAGGTTATCGGGCGTCAGCACCTCGTTCCACAGGTAGTCTGTCGCATAACGATTTTCATCTTCCGGCACATCGTTACCGGCACCGCCTTCACGTGTTCCTTTGTTAAACGGCAGGAAATAGGTATTTCCGCCCGCCAGTTTGGTCGCCATATGCACTTCATACTGGCTCACGGCAAAATGCACCAGCGCACCCCGTTTGAAAGTAAGCAGCGGTTCCGGCTTTTTGGTTTCCGGGTCTTTCGGCAGACGGGTGGTTTTGTACTGGCGAATGGCGTTATCGACAGACTGTTTAAACTCCGACTTCAGCTCCAGCGTAGCCACCGGCAAACCGTTCACAAACAGCACCAGGTCAATACGCCAGGCTTTCGCCTTCTTACCGGTAGCAGCAAGATGCTCCGCCGTGGCATATGGGCTGTACACCAGCTCCGGAACGATGCGACAGCGGTTTTGTTTGTAGCGAGCCAACGTCTCCGGGTTCAGCGAATGCTCCGGCATAAACTGACACAGCGAGAAACGGGCATTACGAATCTTCAGCCCGTGTCGCAATACTCCAAGGGTGCCGTAGCTGCGGAGGTCTTTATCAATGGCATTCGGATCAGCCTTCTTAAGCTGAGTGACCAGGTGGCTGATAAAGTGCTGTTCCGAGTCGGTCGGGAACACCTTACAGAACTTGGCCCATTCCTTCGGTTGGGTTTCTTGCACAAAGCTCAGCACATCATTGGTGTACAGAGCAGTTTCCCGGTCATAATGATCCCCCGAACCCAGCTGCCAGCCATTGGCCTGCATCTGGGCGATGATCTCGTTCTGAAAGACGGCTTCTACGCTGGCATCCTTGCTCATTACATGTCCTCTACGGCTTGTTCTTGGTAATTGCTCTGGATGGTGGAAATGTCGGAATCGCAGGGCTCATTTTCCAGCGCTGTTTTTGGCGCGATCCAGTTACGGACGTCAATTTTTCCGGTGACAGCGGCAGAGATTAGGGCTGTGCGGCGTTCTTCGAGTAGTTTAATGCCGTCTTTAGCTTGCCTCATTAGTTCAGCATATTGAGATCGAATTTTACCTATATGGTCAACGATTTTTATAATTTCATCGTTTGGTGGGATTGGTACTGCAATCTCTTTAACAATATCGGTATTGAGGTTTGGTTGACCGGAGCCTTGCTTGATTCTCTCGCGTATATCTTGCGTCAATATGGAGAGGTAGAAGTAACAATACTGATGATTGAGTCTCAGTTGTTCAAAGCCTACAACTCCATCGTTAGCATTCGCATCAATCGTTAGGATCTTAGGAACTCCCAGTGTTGCACCACTGTTTGAAAGCAGTAAGGTTCCTGCTTTAAAAACACGACACTGCTGAGAGCCCTTCTTTGTTAGAAATGTCTCTGTTTCATTTAAATAAATTTCATCATCCTTGGTTATTTCCGCAACCGTTACCCATGGAGAATAGTCACCATTAAACAGCGCAGGATCTCCGGCAGGCCGCGGCGAACCGCCTCTAACGACTAATGATAAGTAACCGAACTTACTTATAATCCAATGCTCCGGCACTTCCCCCAGCCACTCCACACCGGAGTCCTTCATCGGTGCATCAGGGTTCAAACCTTTGGTGACGGCATGACTGATCACCGCCTGTCGTTTTTCTTTCAGCAGCCGGATCAGGGATTGCTGCTCTTCGATCAGGGTGTCGATTTTGGCGGTTTCGTGGTCGAGGAAGTTGGCTATTTGGATTCGCTCGGCTTCGCTTTCAGGTACACCAAAGGAATAGTTTCCCAGGTGCTCCTGAGTCATGCTGGGCAGTGCTGTATTCGTCGAGTAACGATCGAACTGAATTGTTAGTGCGAGATAGTAGAGATATTTCGCTGGAATATCTTTGTTTATCTCGGTGTAATACATCGTATCTACCGTCCAGAACGGCTTATTTATGTAAAGTGGTTTATCAATCGTTCCTTTACGACCAAGTAGTACAGATTCTTTGTCGTACATAAACTTGGTCGCATAGGTAAACTGGCCACCAGATCCCATGACAGGGTATCCAGTAGTAGCTTCAACCAATTTGTAATCCTGACCATTCCTAATCTGAGCCATATGTTTGAGTCTTGTAACGTTCCAATGTTTAGGAACCCTACCCAACCACTCCACCCTGGAGTCCTTGTATTCAGGATACGCT
The DNA here is from genome assembly GCF_018263925.1 of Kistimonas asteriae. Lineage (GTDB taxonomy): Bacteria > Pseudomonadota > Gammaproteobacteria > Pseudomonadales > Endozoicomonadaceae > Kistimonas > Kistimonas asteriae. The sequence goes on along the minus strand of NZ_JAEVHF010000009.1, from coordinate 174,091 downwards.
TGATATTTGCCAGTCATCAGGAATGTACCTCGGCCAGCAGGGTCATAATCCGCTTACTGACGGCATCCAGATCAGCATCAATGGCTTCTAATGCACGTGGCGGCTGGTACTGGTAGAAATGCCGGTTAAAGGGAATCTCATAACCGACAATACCGATCTCACCGTCTTTCTCATCACACTTGTCGGCATTGATCCAGGCATCGGGCACATGGGGAGCCACTTCCCGGTTAAAGTAGGTTTTGATCAGTGTGGTGGTGCTGACCGATGGATCGAGAGGGACGTTCTCGTTATCCCGCAGATCACCATCGGGCTGGAATTCTACGACCTTGCCTTTGTACAGAAAAGCACCGTAAAGCGGCTGCTCTTCTTCCTTCAGAACCTTTTTAACAACCGGTTCTGCTTCTGGATTCTTGTAGGTAATGGTTTCCAGGAACTGTTTCTTCTCTTTGGCATCCAGCGTGATACCGGTTTTCTTCAGGGCCGCTTTCAGGGTGAGTTCAAAGGTATTGAAGTCATCGCTCTGCTCTGAGCCGATTTCAGTCTGCAATGCCTTGGCCTTTTCTATCAGGGCAAGCTGGGACTGCCAAAGCTTGGCGCTGAGCAGTTCCTTGATCTGCTTTTCTTTCAGTTCCTTGAAGTCGGCTTTGATTCTGGTGCGAATAACGGCTTCATTCTCTAATAAAGAGTCGGCCAGATGCTGGTGGCACTCATTGCCAAATGTTTCATAAAGCCAGCGCATCACTGCATTAAACGGCTTGGGCGCATACTGTAGGCTTTCGATGGCTTCATCGGTGATCCGGGCAGACAGGCGCAGCGGACGCTCAATGGTAATACGTCGGTAGCCGAATTCGTGGTGGTTGAAGATCTTGCTGGCAAAGGTCTTGGGCGCTTCAGGCTTTGCACTGGCCGACTGACGACCACGGTTGCTTTTCTGTTCAGCAGGCTTATCCAGCACCTGAGGCTCAACCGTTTCAAAGGCACCAAAACAGCGGGTGATGGTTTGAATATCCATCTCGCTCATGACATTGCGCTTGGAACCCAGCGACTTACGCATTTTGCCGCACAGGTTCACGCCGTTGATCAGTTGCACCTTGCCTTTATGGCTTGCAGCCTTCTTGTTCGACAGCACCCACACATAGGTGGCGATACCGGTGTTGTAGAACATATCGGTCGGCAGGGCGACAATGGCTTCCAGCAGATCGGCTTCGAGAATATAACGGCGAATCTCGCTTTCACCACTGCCCGCACCACCGGTAAACAACGGCGAACCATTGAGGATGATGCCGATGCGGCCGCCATTCTCTGTGTTATCCCTGAGCTTGCTGATCAGGTGCATCAGGAACAGCAGGGAACCGTCGGACACCCGTGGCAGGCCGGGGCCAAAACGACCGTCGAAGCCCTTGAAGGTGTGTTCGTCCTTGATTTCGCCTTCGATCTTCTTCCAGTCCACACCGAACGGCGGATTGGAGAGCATGTAGTCGAACTGGTCGGTCACCAGTTGGTCGTTAGAGAGGGTGTTGCCCAGTTTGATCCGGCTGACATCCTGACCCTTGATCAGCATATCGGCTTTGCAGATGGCGTAGGATTCCGGGTTCAGCTCCTGGCCAAAGGCACGCATCACCGCTTTCGGGTTCAGGTCGTAGACATACTCCATGCCGGATGACAGGAAGCCGCCGGTACCCGCTGTCGGGTCATAGATGGTGCGGATAATGCCTTCCTTGGTCAGGGCATCGTCGTCTTCCATAAACACCAGCGAGGTGGTGAGGCGCACGATGTCCCGTGGGGTAAAGTGCTCACCGGCTGTCTCGTTGGAGCCTTCCGCAAACCGACGAATCAGCTCTTCAAACACCAGACCCATATCGTGGTTGGATATTTTGGCCGGGCTGAGATTGGTATTGGCGAACTTGCCCACGACCTTGTACAGCAGGTTGGCGTCGTTCAGGGCACCGATAAATTCATCAAACCGAAAATGCTCGAAGATTTCCCGTGCGTCTTTGGAGAAGCACTGGATGTAGGTTTCCAGGTTGGATTTGATATCGCCCTGACCCAGCTTAGACAGGTTCATGGGCGAAGTGTTGTAAAACGACAGGCCCGATGTTGCCCGCAGCAACATCTTCTCCATACCGTCTTCCGGCAGGTTCATCGCCTTCACTTTTTCATACTGTGCCAGTACCGCCTCTTTAGATGGTTCAAGAACACACTCAAGACGTCGCAGCAGGGTGAAGGGCAGGATGATGCGCCCGTATTGGGACTGCTTGAAATCGCCACGCAGCAGATCGGCGACGGACCAGATAAAGGCGGCAGTTTGAGAGAAGTTTGTATTAGTCATTTAAAAAGTCAGTGATTAGTTCTTGAGACTTGAATTTATAGGTTTCAATATTTGGATATGGGCATACATATCTAAGTTCGTCTGCTTGAGGATCGCTGTAAAAGTAAAAGCCCATTATTTCACTATCTTTGATCGTTTCATCCATAATCATTAATGGAAAAAGCTTGTGCGTTAACGCAGCTTCAGTTGAAGAAATTTCTTCGTTAATTATATAGAGTTCGCTAGAAATCATTGGGGTATGAGTTTTTATGATGGCTGTATTGCAAGGATTTATTCCCAGTCCTTTAAGAATTTCTACCTCATAAGAATAAGTTCTGCCATCGAATCTAGCTTGCATCGGTCTAACCAGTGTGCTTTGTTCGAAAAAATTTCTTAATATAGCTTGAAGAGTACTGTTAAGATGATTCACTCTCCGCTTGGAATCTGCAACAGATTGAGCTGAAGGTAGTCCTCTGTGAGCAATATCGTTCCTTAGCTCAGTAGCATTGCGCAGTAATTCAATAATAGCTTGGCTATATATTTCTTTAAACGCAAAGTTTGAATCTGTTAATTGATTCTTATAATCATTTAGGCGGTGATGGCTAAAAGCCATTGTTAAACTTATGAGGTTGTTTTTATTTTTTCCATTTTGATAGAATTGTTTTCGCTCCGGCTTTTTCAGGCTAAAAATAATTGATGATAAATAGAGTCCTAGATATTCATAGAATTTGCTGAATAGTTCACATTGTTCTTTGTCATTAAATTTTGATTCTGCAAGCTGCCAAAGAATGGCTAGCGGAGTTGGCAACAAATGTGAAAATTCATGATCATAACGATCAGTGACACCTTGAAATGGCTGGATTTGTTGTTGGGCATCTTTAAAGTTGCTAAATGCTGAGTTTTTTATATGCGTTATACGAGCCGCGACTGAGTCACATTCTGTAAATAAATTAATGAGGTCCAACTGGCTTTTTATCGGGGGTAGCATGATTCGAGCATTTCGCCACGAAGAGAAGCTAATATTCCTAGTTCCTGAGTTTTTTAAAAAAGAGCTGTCAAGCCAGTCTTTACCTTCATCTTGAGTAATGAAGATGTTATAAAATTCATAATTGAGTATTTCGGTGTCAATATCAAAACGTGTATGAGGAAGCTTACTTGTATCTTTATTCAGTTTTTCATGTTCAGTTATTCTGCCTGTATGTCTATCTAGAAAAAAAACTCCTTCTTTGTTTTCTATAACGACATTCTTCAGACGATAGGGTTTTCCAATAAATGCTGGGTCTCTATCGTTAGGGCAAAGACCATCAAAGCATCCTGTGAAGTTAATATGGTAACCTACAATACCGATCTCACCGTCTTTCTCATCACACTTGTCGGCATTGATCCAGGCATCGGGCACATGGGGAGCGACTTCCCGGTTAAAGTAGGTTGTGATCAATGTGGTGGTGCTGACGGATGGATCGAGAGGGACGTTTTCGTTATCCCGCAGATCCCCATCGGGCTGGAATTCTACGACCTTGCCTTTGTACAGAAAGGCACCGTAGAGAGGCTGCTCTTCTTCCTTAAGAACTTTTTTAACAACCGGTTCAGCGTCCGGATTCTTGTGGGTAATGGCCTCCAGGAACTGTTTCTTCTCTTTGGCATCCAGCGTGATACCGGTTTTCTTCAGGGCCACTTTCAGGGTGATTTCAAAGGTATTGAAGTCATCGCTCTGCACTGAGCCGATTTCAGTCTGCAATGCCTTGGCCTTTTCCATCAGGGCAAGCTGGGACTGCCAAAGCGTGGGGCTGAGCAGTTCCTTGATCTGCTTTTCCTTCAGTTCCTTGAAATCGGCTTTGATCCTGGTGCGAATAACGGCTTCATTTTCCGCCAGATGCTGGTGGCACTCATTGCCAAATGTTTCATAAAGCCAGCGCATCACTGCGTTAAACGGCTTGGGGGTAAACCGTAAGCCTTCGATGGCTTCATCGGTGATCCGGGCAGACAGGCGCAGTGGACGCTCAATGGTAATACGTCGGTAGCCGAATTCGTGGTGGTTGAAGATCTTGCTGGCAAAGGTCTTGGGTGCTTCAACCTTGGCACTGGCCGACTGACGACCACGGCTGCTTTTCTGTTCAGCAGGCTTGTCCAGCACCTGCGGCTCAACCGCTTCAAAAGCACCAAAACAGCGGGTGATGGTTTGAATATCCGCATCACTCATGATGTTGCGCTTGGAACCCAGCGACTTACGCATTTTGCCGCACAGGTTCACGCCGTTGATCAGTTGCACCTTACCTTTACGGCTTCCAGCTTTCTTGTTCGACAGCACCCACACATAGGTGGCGATACCGGTGTTGTAGAGCATTTCGGTCGGCAGAGCGACGATGGTTTCCAGCAGGTCGGCTTCGAGAACATAACGGCGAATCTCGCTTTCACCACTGCCCGCACCACCAGTAAACAACGGCGAACCATTAAGGATGATGCCGATTCGTCCTCCATTCTCTGTATTGTCCCTGAGCTTGCTGATCATGTGCATTAGGAACAGCAGGGAACTGTCGGACACTCTTGGCAGGCCGGGGCCGAAGCGGCCGTCAAAGCCCTTGAAGGTGTGTTCGTCCTTGATTTCGCCTTCAATCTTTTTCCAGTCCACACCGAACGGCGGATTGGAGAGCATGTAGTCGAACCGGTCGGTCACCAGTTGGTCGTTAGACAGGGTGTTGCCCAGTTTGATACGGCTGACATCCTGACCCTTGATCAGCATATCGGCTTTACAGATAGCGTAGGATTCCGGGTTCAGCTCCTGGCCAAAAGCACGCATCACCGCTTTCGGGTTCAGGTCGTACACATACTCCATGCTGGATGACAGGAGACCGCCGGTACCCGCTGTCGGGTCATAGATGGTGCGGATAATGCCTTCCTTGGTCAGGGCATCGTCTTCCATAAACACCAGCGAGGTGGTGAGGCGCACGATGTCCCGTGGGGTGAAGTGCTCACCGGCGGTTTCGTTGGAACCTTCCGCAAACCGGCGAATCAGCTCATCAAACACCAGGCCCATATCGTGGTTGGAGATTCGGGCAGGGCTGAGATTGGTACTGGCGAACTTGTCCACCACCTTGTAAAGCAGGTTGGCGTCGTTCAGGGCACCGATAAATTCATCAAACCGGAAATGCTCGAAGATTTCCCGTGCGTCTTTGGAGAAACACTCGATATAGGTTTCCAGGTTGGATTTGATGTCGCCCTGACCTAGCTTAGACAGGTTGATGGGGGAGGTGTTGTAGAACGACAAGCCCGACGTTGCCCGCAGCAACATCTTCTCTATGCCGTCTTCCGGCAGATTCATCGCCTTCACTTTTTCATACTGTGCCAGTACCGCGTCTTTAGACTGTTCCAGAACACACTCCAGACGCCGCAGAAGAGTGAAGGGCAGAATGATGCGTCCGTATTGGGACTGTTTAAAATCACCTCGCAGCAGATCGGCGACGGACCAGATAAAAGCGGCGAGGTTATTTTGCGATTGAGTATTGGGCATGGTTGCTCGTGACGAAATAAGGGGAAAAATAGTGTTTAAGTCGGATGCGAGCGATTTTAATTTATTGCTCAGTGTCTACATCAACAGTTCACGGTAAAGGCTGCATAGACGGCAGATCGTGATAGTGAGCACAGAGAGATAGTTTTTTGAACCCTGTGTCTGGCTGGTGGCTTTCAATTCTGCCTGTTGGCCTGTGGCTGCGAGCTTCCAAGGCAGCATCTTGCGGAACAACATTACCGCAGGCACGCTACCGCCCGGAGATTTTTCCGAGGTCAATCAGTGACCTGGCTCAGCATGGTTCCCGGTAGCTTTAATGTGTTGTGTATAGAGCGTTAATGGCGGACTATGAAACCATAAAATGGCGTAGCTGACTATTCGCACAGGAAAACGGTGTCTATGTAAAAACGGCGAATAAAATGCGTTGATTCGGAGAAACATCTGGCAATAATACCCGTCAGTTTTCTTCTATTTTTGAGCAGTCTGAATTTCATGCATCCCGCTTCAATCCGCCTCTTCCTCGCCAACGGTAGCCCGACAGGGTTGCGAACGGCTGAACTGTCCAACTGGAATGGCAAAGGGGTAACCTGTCCCCGCAGTGAATTCAGGGATTTCCTGGCCCGCGAAGAGCTGGAGCAGCCGGGCATCTATCTGCTGACCGGCGTTGATCCGGAAACCGATGAACCGGCGATCTATATTGGCGAAGCTGAGCATCTGCGCAAACGGCTGGCCACCGGTCACAAGCATGTGAATCAGGATTTCTGGAATACCATCACTATCTTTATCAGCCAGAACGACTACATGACCAAGGCCCATGTGAAATACATCGAAGGTCGTTTGATCGTGATGGCCAGGGCGACCGGACGGGCAAAGCTGGAAAATTCAGTGTCCAGTGGGGCAAAACTGTCAGAGGCGGATACGGCTGAAATGGAAAGTTTTATCGAATACATGATGCAGTTGTTGCCGGTACTCGGTGTCACGCATTTTACCCCGGTGCGACAGCCTGCCCGAAAACAAGCAGGAACCGTTGAAAGGGCAGAAGACACAACGCTCTATTACCGCATCAAGCAGCTGACCGCTACCGGCCAGCGTACTGAGCAGGGGTTTGTCGTTTACTCTGGTTCGGAGGCGGTATATGAGTTAAAGCCTTCCTGCAGCAATGGCATCCGGGAGCTGAGAGAAAAGCTGATTGGCAATGGGGTCCTGAAAAAGACCGATTCCGGTTATGTGTTTACTGCAGACCATGAGTTCGGCAGCCCCAGTACTGCAGGTGCAATTATTTGTGGGGGTAGTACGAATGGTCTGACGGCCTGGAAGAATGCTTCAGGGGTTACATTGAAAGCGTTGGAGTCTGAGGATTGATATGAGGCGGTACTTGTGGACACTTCAAAGGAGGCCATCTCTGATGGAGTTGCCAATAAAATCTGTCTCAGTTCAATGCGCACATGATCACATAGAGGCATATAGTACCCATAAGCTTCAATTTGCTATGATCGCGATGTTGATCTAGGTCAGAATAATTGTATCTACAAGAAAAACATGTTCTGATCTGTGGATGTAATGGGAGTGTAGTACTGCGCATGGATAAACTCAGAGTGCTTGCCGGAAAACGAGGTATGTTTCTAGCGGGTCTTCTGGTCGCGGGAATGGTTGCACGTTTTTCGTTTTCTGCTTATCAATACAGCTCATTAACTGAGCCTGTTGCCCTTGGGGTCGCGGATGTCGATCCTTCCTCTATAACCCTGCCTGGAAGTCAGAACATCGTCGATCTGCAGGTGATGAATCTGAATTTATTTGGCGCATATCAGGAAAGCGAAGATTCAGCACCGGTTCAGGATGAGTTACCTGATACGGAGCTGAAATTAACGCTTGATGCTGTGTTTTATTCTGGAGAGCAACAGGGGGCAGCTGCACTCATCTCAGGTAGTGATCAGTCCGGTTTGTATCATGTTGGAGATCGTCTAGCCCAAGGGATTGTACTAAAAGCTATTGCGCCAAATGTGGTGACTATTGAGCGTGAAGGGCGGCTGGAAAATATCAGATTCAGCCGTTTTGAGGAAGTGCATGAAAAAGTCATTGCGAAGGCTCCAAGACCACAAGCAATCTCGAAAGTTGCTCAAAGCCAAACGGAAAGTGTTGCCATGGCAGGAGTTGAATCCCTACAGGAAAAACTTCAAGCCTTAAGAGATCGTTACGCTGCCAACTAGAAAGCTGTAGGTTGTAATGTGAAAATAATAAAAATGTCGAATGTGCTAAGGATGGTTTTTCTGTTATCTACAGGGCTCGCTGTAGATAGTGCTATCGCTGAGAATATTAAGCAGCAGGTATTTGCTTCTGCTACGGATGCTGCAACTGATGATGTTTCAGACGTGGGGTCAGAGCGTCTTATCCATATCAACATGAAAAATGGCGATGTCAGGTCGTTTATTGAGTGGATGGCAACAGAGCAGGGAAAAAATATAATCATTGATCCAAGAGTTAAAGGGAAAATTACTGTTCTTACTAAAGAAGCAATGGCACCGTCCTCTGCCTGGCAGGTGTTCAAGGCTGTTTTAAAAGTCAATGGTTTTGTGCTGCTAGAAAAAGGGGGAATGGCCACAGTTGTCCCGGATACGCTGGCAAGAAGTAGTGGAGCCCCATACCTTACGGGTACATCAGGAGATGAAGATACGGTGATTCGAGTTATCAGGACTCGATATATACCAGCATCACTGGCTATGCAATTGATTAAGCCGCTAGTTCCGCCAAGTGGTTATGTGGCTGCACTGCAAGATAGTAACTCGCTTCTGATATTGGATCGATCAGGGTCAATCAATGACATTGAGAATATTATTCAGCAGATAGACAAGCGACAGCGACCTAGAATTGAGTTTGTCGCACTGACATATGCGAATGCTAAGGAAGTGGTCAGTGTATTGATCGGTATGCTTGGAAAGCAGGAAGAAAAGCTGTTACCACATATGCGTACGATGATGGCTGCTGATGAAAGAACTAATACGGTGTTGCTTTCAGGACCAGAAGAGAGTGTTAGTGCTGTTAAAGGCATTATCAACAGGCTGGATCAGGAAGAGGAAATCAGCGATGAAGCTCATGTCATTTATCTGCACTATCTCAAGGCATCAGAAGCGGCAGAAATTCTGAAAGACATCATGACCAGCCTGCAGAAGCGAGATAAGAACCTTGCGGGTGAGGACCTTCAGATTGCGTTAAAAGCCAGTGATAGCACGAATTCATTGATTATTTCTGCACCCAATCGCTATATCAAAACGGTGCAGCGCCTATTATCCAAACTGGATATACGCCGTGCGCAGGTTTATGTTGAAGCTGTCATTGTTGAAGTGGGTGATAATCGAATTCAGGACCTTGGTGTTCAATGGAACACGTCAGACAGTTCTCTTAATGGTGATGGCTGGTTTGGTGGCACACGGTTGGATGCTGGCGCGCAAGGTAGCCTGGATGGTTTCTATGAAGGGGATTCACCAGCGCTTGGGGCGGGGCTTTCCCTGGGTTTTTACAGGAATGGCTCTCTACGGGGTCTGATTCGGGCATTTTCAGGTGATGATCAGATCAATATTCTCTCAACACCTAATTTAATCACACTTGATAATGAGGAAGGGAAAATCGTTGTTGGTGAGAACGTTCCTTTTGTCACGGGGCAATCAACCAGTTCGTCCTCCTCTACGGATAACCCGTTCCAGACGATTGAGAGGAAGGATGTTGGTATCAAGCTGACGATTACGCCGCAGGTGAACAAAGAACAGTCGATTACACTGGATGTATTTCAGGAAATCTCCAGTGTTACGGACAGTGCTGAGGCGGCTGATATAATCACACGCACGCGTTCTATTGATACAAAGGTGCAAGTCGAAAGTGGCAGTATATTGGTCCTGGGCGGCCTGATCTCTGATGAAGTTTCTGGAACGGTGCAAAAAGTACCCGTTCTTGGTGATATGCCTTTTGTAGGTCGCCTGTTTCGTAGTGATAAGAAAGAGCGCAAGCGAAAAAATCTGATGGTTTTTCTGAAGCCGACAATACTGCAGGATACCCATCAAGTCCTCAATGTGACTGGAGGGAAGTACAGCTTTATGCGTGCACAGCAGCAGGCATTGAGTTTTGAGGGGTATAATGCTGGGGTCTCAGATGATGAGCGTCTTATCTTGCCAGCTTTGAACCTGAATCAATCGAAACAGTGACCAAAATGTCTGTCATTGCGATGTACGAGTTTAGAATCATAAACGACTATGGAGTTATATCGTCCTGATCGGATGGTATTCAGGTATAAATATGGATAAATGGTTGTATATATCTTTTTTTCTTTTGCTGCCGTTCGCGGTTAAGGCTGCAGATGGTAGCTTTGGGCAGTGCACAAACAGTCTGCCTTATGATGATTCATGTTTCCTGTCGATTAGTGATCAAAACCTCGATGAATACCAGCTCATATCACTTGATGGCAGCTTGTCTGCCGGGGCGAGTCGTTTGAATGTGCTTAATATACGTCCCGAGTTTATTCATACGAAGCAATATCTCAAGCCCAAAAAGTTGTTACTTGTTGGGGGCGGGTTTGAGCGCAGCCGTGAACAGTTAATTTGCCATGACTTGCGCAATAAAGGGTTTGATGTGGCTGTTGCTATGGAGGGTGTTTCTGGCCTTAAGCTCAGTGGTCAAGAACATCTGCAGACTGTGAAAGATTACACCATTATTTCACCCATGAAGTTAGTGAATGAATTGGTACAAGGTGAGCCTGTCGTTATTTTTATGGATGTACCCGTGCCCCGAACGTTGGAAACCTTGCCTTTTATATTCACTGAAGGGCGTAGTGAAGGTGACCTGTTCTGGCAGGAATTGGCTGACAGGCAGCGGCTCTACTCAAAAGGCGGATTGCAGCCAATAATCCTGATCGATCGGTATTCAGGGTATTCGCAGGCCCTTTATCATCAGTTACTTCAAGCTGGATTGCATAATATCTATTTACTGGATGGAACGGGTGATGATGTTGCAGAGCAGTTTAAGAAGAATGATCTGACAGGACTGTCAAGGCATTTTGATTTATCTAAAAAGAGGTGTTTGTGAGAAATCTTGTTGCTTCAGTGATGTTGGTAGTACTGCTGCTGGGGGGAGCGGTATGGATGTCTAAAGAAAATAATGAGGGTTTGACGGTTGATAATGCATCTTATTCTATTCCTAAAACCCTTCGTTATAGTATCGAAGTAACGAATACATCAGCACAGCTGCTTGAGAGTGTGGGTTTGTGGGTTTATGCCCCAGTGAAACAGACGGCATCTCAGATGGTCGATGAGGTTAGAGTTGCGGGGGCGCAATTTTCCCTTGAAGATGATCAATATGGAAATCAAAGCCTTCATTTAAAGGTGCTAAATCTTCCACCAAATGGTCGCAGAGTTGTAACAGTGACGGCTTTACTGCGAATGTCCATGCAGCCTCAGTCGGTTGAGTTTGATGAGGGGGTTTATCTGGCTAGTGCGCCATATGTTGAAATTGATTCGCCGGATGTAAAGGCTTTTTCAGAGCAGTTTTCAAGTATGGCTGTTCAGCAGAAAGTTGAGTCAATCAATACCGTTGTTGGTAATCATATTGATGACGCAGGTTATGTGAAAGAAAGCCTGGGGGCGCTTTATGCGCTTCGCCATCAAAAGGGGGACTGTTCTGAGTTTATGTACCTTTCTACAGCCCTTTTGCGCAGTCAGGGAATTCCTGCACGTCCGGTGGCTGGTTTTGTGGTAAGTGACCGAGGGAAGGTGTTGACGTCAGTTGATTATCACAATTGGACGGAATATTTCGATGGTAATGTCTGGCAGCTTATGGATGCTCAGAATCGCATTCTGAAGGAAAAAAATACTGACTATGTGGTATTCAGATTGCTAGGGCATGATGAAGATGCACGTTTTAGTGAACGTTTTGTTATACCTGAAGATAGTGTGAAAGTACGATTGCTCTGATTGGTAAGATAACGCTAATAAATACCAATTGGTTAGTGATTTGTAGGTAGAGCAGGTTGAAATAAAGGTGATGTTGTGTTTCATCATTCTGTGAGTAGATGAAACGGCTTTTGGTTGCCTCATCGAAGGCGAGTGAGGCTTTTGTACGGTTTCGTTTGATTGGAAATTGACCAGCTATATCGCAGCAATTACATCGTGTTCTTGTTAAGAGAAAAAAGTTGCTTATAAGTAATTGAGAATGACTAAAAATAGTAGTAGATTGTCGCCTATATATAATACGGTAGTACTAATACCTGTTCGTGTAAGGTGATGTATATATCGTAGAGGCTGACAGTGTATGGATGTTCGGCTCTCTTAATAAAAAAGTATTAGAAATATAAGGAAGTTGCAGTGGCAAGGCGTCGTATCGGGAGTGCCCTTGGCGTTTGGGCGATAGTAGGGATGTTGCTGACGGCCACATGGGCGAAAGCAGAAGAGAAGCTTTGTGCTGTCGTAAAGATTGAAATTCAGCAAGATCTCTCGCTGGAGCGTCAGGCGTTCGAAGCTACCATGCGTATCACCAACAGTTTAGATACCATGGCGCTAGATAATATCAAGGTTTCGGTATTGTTTGAGGATGATGCCGGTAATCCTGTTAATGTTACATCTGATACCACTGCAGTAGTCGCGACAGATCCTGATGATACCAATGGTGCCAGGTTTTTTATCCGGAAAGACCATAGTAGTAATATTGCCAGCCTGATAGAAAGTGAATCGGGTGAAATTACAGACGGTCAGCTTTCGGCCTCCACAACCGGTGAAATCAAGTGGTTGATTATCCCTACTGCAGGGGCGGCAGGTCAGAAACGTGATGGTCAGCTTTATTTTGTTGGTGCGGTCCTCTCTTATACCTACGGTGGTAAAGAACAGTCCGTCACAGTAACGCCAGATAGCATAGTTGTTAAACCACAACCCAAATTGCAGCTGGATTATTTCCTTACTGAAGAAGTTACGGCGGACGATGCATTTACCCCGGAGATCGAGCCAGCCATACCGTACACCTTGGGTGTACGCATAGGAAATAATGGTTATGGCCCTGCCAATAAAGTCCGGATTGAGTCCGCTCAACCCCGCATTATAGAAAACGAGCAGGGGCTTCAGATTGGTTTCAAAATCAATGGTGGTTACCTTGATGATCAACCAGTCACACCCAGTTTATTGATTGATTTTGGTGATTTTGCCCCTCAGGAAAACAAAATGGGTCGCTGGGAAATGGAGACGACCCTTTCTGGAAAGTTTATTTCCTTTTCTGCTGATTACACCCACGCTGATGAGTTAGGGGGGGAGCTGACGTCTTTATTGGAAGGCGTAAACACGCATTTTCTTATACGTGATGTTCTGGTGGATTTGCCGGGCCGTGACAATGTAAAAGACTTTCTGGCTAAAGATTCTGAGGGTTTTCGCCTTTATGAATCAGACACGTTGAACAGCCAGACGCCAGATTGCCGTGACTGTTGGCCAGTCGAGGTACTGACTGGATCGCTGGGCGGCGGATCTGCATCAGGTGCCTCTTTTCAGCATGATCTCACGGTGTCTAATGCTGGCACAGGATTTGGTTATCTCAAGCTGCGTGATCCTTACCGGGGCGGGAAGGTTCTGAGCAAGGTATACCGTGCTGATGGGAAAAAGCTCAATGACGCGAACTTCTGGCTGACTCAGGAGAGGGCGGAAGACGATATCAGTTTCAATTATTTTGTACATATCTTCGATTACCAGCCTGGCGCTTCTTATATCGTAGAATTTGCAGACAGTGAAGTTGTGCCGCAGCCTCCAGTGTTTGCAGCACTCATGCCTCGTACTACGCATGAAGGTGGTCAGATTGGCTTTCTGGTGCAAGCAACTGATCCAAACCAAACTGTTCCCGCTCTGTCTGTAAAGAACCTCATGACAGGCGCCACCTTTACTGATGAAGGACAGGGTAAGGGGGTGTTTCAATGGTTTCCTGAGGTCGGACAGGCTGGCGTATACAAACTGATCTTTACTGCCACCGATGGCGAGCTGGACGCTTCCGAAGAGGTGGCGCTAACTGTTAACCCCGCAGATGATAAAGACGGTGATGGTCTTAATGATGAATGGGAGCAGACGTATTTCAATAGCTTAGAGCGCGATGGCTCTGGTGATTATGACAATGATGGATATTCCGACTTTGTTGAGTTTGACAGTGGTACTGACCCAACGGTAAAGCAGGTGGCGCCCGGTGTGCCGGATATTAATGCGCCATTACCGGGCAGGGAGGTAGTGACTCTGACCCCTGTGCTTGGAATAACCAACAGTGTTCATGGCAGTGGTGAGTTGGTGACCTACGCCTTTGAAGTGTATCGCGATGAGTCAATGACGGATCTTCTGGCTAGTGTTGATGGTGTGGCTGAGACCAGCAGTGTCACAGAGTGGATTGTAACCGAAGATGCAATAGTCGAAGGTAAGGCTATTGCAGATAATACCCAGTATTGGTGGAGAGTAAGAGCCAGTAACGGATTAGCTTCCAGTGAATGGGCAAGCAGCACTTTCTTTATTAATCGCGAAAATGATGCACCGGTTGCTTTCTCCATCAGCGAGCCTGAGCATTTAAGTGTTGTGGATACCCTGACCCCCACTTTGGCCGTCAATAACAGCTTTGATGTAGATGGTGACCTCCTTACATACAGCTTTAAGCTGTTTAATGAATCGGACAGTGATTTTGAAACGCCCGTGGCTTTTATTGATGGACTGGCTCAGGGCGACAACGGATCGACAGCATGGCAGGTGCCCGATGCTCTCGAAGAAAATGGCACGTACCTTTGGCTGGCTATTGCAACGGATGAGCATGGTGCGACAGCGAGCAGTGAGCCGGCCGCATTCCTGGTGAGTACGGTGAATGATGCGCCATCAATACCGGACTTGGTCTCGCCACAGGATGGCGGTGAACTACGAATACTGGATAACCAGTCGGTAGTTGTCGGTAACGCTGTTGATCCGGAAAAAGCCACACTGACCTACACCTTCGAACTGGATACCGTCAACACGTTCGATAGTGAGCATTGGCAAGTGTTTGACAATGTTCAAGAAGGCACTGGGCATACTAGTATCACCCTGCCTGCGTTGCAGGATAATACGCAATATTATTGGCGAGCTAAGGCCAGTGATGGTATGAGTGCCAGTAACTGGATCCAGGGTCGCTTCTTTGCTAATACGGCGAATGATGCGCCAGCAGTACCGACTATTGCTAACCCGGCAGCAAGTGCCTGGGTCGAAATTCTGCAGCCCAGCCTGGTTTTGAACCCTTCAATTGACCTTGATGGAGATACATTACGGTATGCGTTTGAACTGGTAGATACTGGTGAGCCGCCGACTCTTCTTGCGCAAGGGGTGAAGGATAGTCCTGTTTTTCCTGTTGAGTTTGATTTGGCTGACAACGCCTGGTACCTCTGGCGGGCAAGAGCCATAGATGAGCATGGAGAGGCCAGCGACTGGACAGAATACAGCCGCTTTTTCGTGAATCGGGACGGTATTGATGATGTCCCCCGTTTCACCTTTGTTGAGCCCGCTGCGGATCTAAGGGTTACCGGGGGGCAGGTTGACATTCGATGGACTGACAGTGACCCGGATTCCAGTGCAGTCATTCGCCTATTTGCGAACGGGGAGTTGATAACGCCTGCTCAAGAGGGGGCTTTGCAGGAGGATGAAGATGGTGAAGCAGATTCATTCCTGTGGGATCTTTCAGGTGTTGAATCCGGTGACTATCAGCTCAGTGCTGAGATCCGTGATGATGAAAGCAGCATCGTAATCGAAAGCCCATATACCATAACCTTATTACCGCCTAGGGGTTCTGTATCTGTGAGGGCTATGGATGGATATGAACTGGAAGAGACGGGTGTGTCCGTACAGTCCTTTGGTATCCGGCTTGATGATGAAGTGCAGGATGGGGCCAGTGTCACGTTTAACTTCAGCCTGAGTAATCCGGAAGAAGCAGCCATTCTTGGTGATAAGCATTATCTGCAGTTTACCCATGGTAATTGGGATCGTGAACAGGTCATTCAGGTCAAGGGTATGGATGACTGTGTCGTGGATGGAAATCAGCGTGTTGGCGTGGTGTTCCAACCAGGCGTCAGTGATGATCCTCGATATAGCGAGATGGCTATTGACACCATTGCGTTAACGAATGCTGACAATGAGCAGCCCGGTCAGCAGTTGTTTGTCTGCTCTTACAGCATAGAGGAGCAGTTATCCGGCAGTGATGGGCGGCTAACGACACGTTTCAGGGCGCGCCTTGACAACAATCAAGAACCATTGAGTAGTGCTTCGGCCCAGCTGACCGTATTAGGCAGTGACATGGTGCTTATGGGTGGGGGCAGTGTCAGCTTTCCACGCGTTCCATACGGTACCAGTGTGTTCAGTCATGAAACCTTGGCTGTACAGCACTCTGCAGAATCCGGTTGGGATCCTGCTAAATTGCAGTGGCTTATTCAAGCTGGGGCGCCGGAAGCGGCAAAAGATGGCAATAACAGCAATAACACCTTATTAGGAGGCTTAGGCAGGGATGTTATCAATGGTCATGATGGCGATGACTACATTGATGGCTTAGCCGGGGATGACATCATTAACGGTGGGCGTGGAGCGGATACACTCCGGGGTGATCTGGGTGATGACACTTTTGTAATTACCGGTTCCGACAGCCACGCAGACAAGGTTAATGGTGGGATCGGTTATGACCGTGTCCTCGGAGGGGTGAGTGATGACGTGTTCCGTTTTCAGACCTTTGCCGGACTGGACCGTGTAGAAGAAATAACCGGAGGGGCAGGTAGAAACGTCATAGAAGGCACTCAGGGTAATGACACCCTGGACTTCAGTCATACACTTCTACAGCAAATCAGCCACATTAATGGACTGGCTGGGGATGACACCCTGCGAGGCAGTCGTCAGGCAGATAACATCATTGGCGGGCCGGGCAGTGACAGCTTGTACGGTAATGGTGGCGATGACAGCTTTCTGTTTTTTGCGAATGCCACTGGTTCCGATCGTGTCAATGGCGGTGACGGATTCGACCGGATTCTGGGGTCAGCATCCGATGACCGGATTCGCCTGCGCCAGTTTGAGAATGATTTTACCGTGGAGAAAATTGACGGTTTGGCAGGTGTGAACATCCTGTCGGGGGATGGAAATGCCAACGTACTGGATTTCCGCAATACGGTGCTTACCGGCATTAGCTTGATTGACGGAGAGGCAGGTGACGATGTCATTTACGGCAGTAATGGGCGAGATGTCATCCGTGGCGGAACCGGTCATGACAAGGTGTATGGTCACGGTGGCGATGACCGTTTTCTGATCAGTGGTGAGTCCAATGACACTGAATACTTCCACGGGGGGGAAGGACGAGATGTCATTGTGGGCAGCCCTCTCAATGATAAGTTGCGGTTTGATAGTTTCGGGCCATCCAACAGTATCGAAGAAATAGACGGTGATGGTGGATATAACTGGCTTGCCGGTACAGGTGGTAATAATACGCTGGACTTCAGTCAGACGTTATTACGTGGCATCAACCGCATTAAAGGCGGATCAGGTAATGACACCATCATCGGTTCTGCTGAAGCTGATCGTATTGATGGCGGGCCTGGCACGGACGCTGTTTATGGTGGCGCGGGTAACGATATCATCGAAATCGCTAACAACGACGGCAATCATGAAATTGTGAACGGCGGAGCCGGGATCGATACCCTGCTTGGAACCGATGGCAATGATGACTTCCTGCTCAGTGCCTTTGGTGGTGAAAACAGCGTGGAAGTGATTGATGGTCTGATTGGCTATGACTCGGTACAGGGAAATGGTGCGCCAAACAGACTGGACTTTTCGGGTACCCGTTTACGTAATATTGCACTGGTTGATGGCCGTGGTGGTGGTGACACCGTAATAGGTTCCGATCAACAGGATGTTCTGGCTGGTGGTTCTGGACATGACCGTCTTGAAGGTCGTAATGGTGGCGATACCTACCTGTTCCGCAGTGGTGATTTCAAAATTGATATCGCGGATGCGGGCAGTTCACAGGATGTTGATACCGTAAGAATCACGCACAATACTGAGCCCCGGAAAATCTGGATCATTCGTGATGGCAATGATCTGAAGATTTATATTCTGGGCACTCTTGAACGAATTGCTGTTGTGAACTGGTTTTCACAGCCAGCCAGTCACCGCATAGAACGTATAGAGGCGGGTGGCTTTTATATCACAGCCGATCAGGTTCAGGCGTTTGTTGATCTTATGACCCCTCATGGCAAGCCTGTACTGGGTGCCAAGATTGTACTGGGTGGTGATCGGGCAAGGATTGACAGTTTGATTGCCTCATCCTGGACAGCGTATTGAACAGGGCCGCGTTCAGGGTCTGAAGAATAAAGATAAGTTGTAGCTACAGTGGTTCGTAGCTGTTAAGAAGAATAGTAATAATATGAGTTTGGATATGCGTACAGGGTTGTTGCGAGCATTTACAGGGGCGCTGTTGGCCTTGTTCCTGTTGTCGATGGGGGCAAGGGCAGAGGTGCTGGTGGATGGAACATACAGGAAGCTGATTGATCCAAATGATTTTCCCAGTGTTGATGGCTTTATAGCTATTTTCTGTTTTGATCAGGAACAGGCATTTATTTGTGCTTACAGCGCTAAAAATCCATCGCAGTATAAGCTCGTTGCATATGACAAATTAGCCAAGGCAAAGGTAGCCGAATACGGTGAGTCCTATACCGGGTCTTTGGGTGAGTACCATCGGCCTTTTGACTATTACCTGGATGAAGAAGGTTACTTCTATGTCTTACATGGCAGTGCAGGCATTAAGTCATACCATTATGCCAATGATGCCATTACCCGTATCAGTGAACGAAGTGATTATGTGGGTGAGTGTCGAGACCTGACCGATTCCTATTTTTTGAATGACAAGTTGTATATTGCCTCCAGGCGGGCGGGGCTGGTTGTTTATTCCCAGCTCGATAAAGGCAATATGGGAGCCGTGAAACAGTTTTTTGACGATCAGTCGCTTTATAATGTCGGTGTCGCACATGGCCGATATGTGTTCTTGCCTTCCGAAGAGTGGTGTGATGCGCAGAAGGGATGGATCATTATTGATTCGAAAACAGATACTGTCGTTGAGCAATCTGCGGATACGGTTTTTGAGTACGATGATGTCTCAATGCGTCTTGTGAATAATAAAGTCTATTACAAGATAGCTGGTAAACATTTTTATAGAGACGTTAATGTAGATGGCACGCTTTCCAGTCTTGCTGTTGAGGGTGAACCCGAGCCAGAATTTACTGAGCACAACTCAGTAGTTGATGAGAGTATTTATGATAATCATATCTTGTCTTCATCACCGATGGGTTACTGGTCAATGAATACGCTTGATAATTATCAGGTGGTCGATATTACTAGCAACGGTTTTGATGGCTCTATAGGCAGAGGGACTGATTTGGTGCGTCTTGAGCCTAAGATGTTGGGAAAAGGCTATAAAGATATTTTCGGAATAAATCTTCCACTAAATATAAGTCTCATTGATACTGCTTCTGTCTATTCTGTCGAATTTTGGAGTAACTCGGCTGGGGCTGTTTTTGCAACAGCATCACAGTCTGAAGATACTGATAATGGCGCTATTGGTATCGATCGTGATGGTGGTTTGTATTTCAAAGTAAATAATATTGGTGAGGGTGCTTATAACAAGAAATGGGTGTCGAACAATTCTAATGCAAGCGAAAGTGAATATCTTAATCATTATGTTTTTGTTTTTAACGGTCCTGATAAAGAATGCCATTTTTACATTAACAGTAAGAAAGAAACTATAGCTTGTGACTTTGTGATTGATGATGATGTTGCTCGATCTATAGATGTTGGTTTACATACCAATACAGGTAGTGCTGGGTCATTTATTCCTTATCCTTTTTACGGTGTCTTAAGTAAGTTAGCGTTCTATGACAGGATGCTCACGGATACAGAAATTTCTTCTCATTACAATAAGGGTATTGCCGCTGAACAAAACCTGGTCAATCTTCAGGGCTGGAGTGAGGCTGACTATGATGATGGTGGTGCCGGGGACTGGACTGTTTCTGAAGATGGTAGCAGTGTCAGGCAAAACAATAATGGAAATCCGACTTTTTATATCAGTGATTTTGGTCTTTCCGGCTCAAGGTTTGAGGGAAGTTTTACGGTAGATACAACAGAGGACGATGACTTTGTCGGCTTTGTTTTTGGCTTCCGGGAGCTGGCAAAAAGCTATTACCTGTTTTCATGGAAAAAGGCTTTTCAGGTCAATGGCAGTAATGGTGACGGGGAAGAAGGGTTTAAAATTGCCAAGGTCTCTGGTCAGCAGGGGCTCAATCATTTTAATGAATTTTGGGATCTGGAGGATAGCCAGTTCATAAAGGTACTTGGCTCTGATACCGGGACAGGCAAAGGCTGGATAGAGAGCAGAAAATATACGTTTTCACTGAGCTATCAGGACACTGGTGCTATCAGGGTACTGATAAAAGACAATGAGAGTGATTCGCTGATATGGGATAGTGGGCTTATTGTAGACCCTGAGCCAATTGGTGTAGGGCACGTTGGTTTTTATAATTTCAGCCAGTCGGATGTCGTTTATGAAGGCTTTACCAAGGCATCATTATTAGAACCGGTTGCTCGGCTAGAGAAGCAGGCGCCAATTTCATTCTCCTATTCAGAGATTACACTGGATGGCTCAAACAGCTTTGATCCTGATACTCAAAACACTGCAAATAACGGCATCATCAGTTGGCAGTGGGATATCGGTGATGATGGCACAGTCGACTCAACCCATGAAAAAACGCTTGTCGTACAGCGGCAGGATCTCTTTGCAAAAGGGCTTACGCTGACTACGCCTGTACCTGTCAGGTTGACCGTTACGGATGCTGATGGACTGGTAAATTCAACCACGTCATTCATTGCCTATGAGAATACGCCGCCGCTGTTATCGATTGGGGGGCCTTATCCATTGGTTCAACCCGATGGAGCCCTTGTTACTGATGCGATGATTGACGACCCGGATCTAGCACACCCGGTTGGTGAGCAGTTACAGGTTGAATGGGATTACCGCCCGGCGCAACAAGCCAGTGATGTAGGGGATGGCTTGGTTTCCGGTGGTATTGAAATAGCGAATCACTCTTTTCCCTACAATCAGATACTGGATTACATTAATCAGCATGGTTCAACGTTATATTTAAATGTTGTAGATCAACAAGGCGCTGTTGTGAGCCGTTCAACAGAGGTGCAGGTGGCCTTGCCTGATTTGAAAATCCTTGAAGCAAGTGTCTCTGGCAGCTTCAAGACTAATCAACCTCTCACTTTTAAATGGAAAGGGATTAATCAAGGGGCTGCTCCAGTTAAGACTGACTGGGAGGAATGTCTATGGATTAGTGAAGACACTGAACTTGATTATGAAAATGATTTTTGGTTTGAATACATTCCGCTCTCGATTGAACTGAATACTGATGATGTATATGAAAGAGAAGTAGTATTTCCCTGGCTTGATATCCCATCCGGCGAGTATTACGTGCTTTTTGAAGCGAACTGTGATCGTTATGTTCAAGAGTCGGACACGGGGAATAATGTATATGCCACTGGCCCCTTTGATACAAAGCGCCTGGTTCTTTTGGAGTCAGTAGAGTGGCGGGAAACAAGCATTGGTTTTGATCAGATCAATACATTAACCCTTATGTTTTACTCACCGATGCGGCAGGATATCAAGCCAACGATTCGCTTGGTGAACGAGACTGATGCAATCACATTAAGTGGTGGGCAATGGTCAGGCAGTTTTGAATTTCGTAACAACGAACTCTTTATTCCAGATGGGTTGAATGGTGTCTTCGACCTTGTAGTAACAGGGGCTCAGGATGAAACCGGGCAGCCTATGGAGCTGTACAGGGAGGCGGCGGCGATTACTGTCGATACGATCAAACCCCCAGTTCCGACAGTCATTTCTCCAACTCTTGAGGATGATCTATATCGCTCTTCATATCGGGGTGTCAGTTTTAGTGGTGAAATGGAGCCCTATGCCGAGGTTATGGTGAATGGCCAGCTGGCGGAGTCAACCTCTGAAACCACCTGGTTCCATACAGTTCAGGCGCCAGAAGGTATCTCAGAAGTGCGGATTGTGGCTTGGGATCAGGTGGGTAACCCTTCTGATACGAAAATGATTCGTCTGGAGGTTGATACTATTGCGCCGGTTCTTGGGACCGTGACGCCATCGGGTGCTCTGGCAACGGCGCCTGCCAATATCCAGTTAGCCGTTATCGAATCTGGCACCGGTATTGATCTTGCCGCCAGTCGTATTGATCTTTTCAAGGACAATGTCGCAATATCCGGTGAACTGTCTATTGCAGACAGTCTGATCACATGGACTCCTGCGCAGCCATTGTCTGAGGGTGTGTATTCTCTTGAAACCCGCATTGTTGACCTGGTGGGTAATGAATCCGACCCTCAGCACCATCTGTTTACCCTTGATTTCACGCCGCCAACACCACCTGTAGCGGTGGATGTACCGGCCATATCCGAAACAGAGCTGATACAGATCGAGGGTACTCGCGAGTCAGGTTCTTCAGTTTATTTGTATGACACGCTGGTCGCCTCAGGTGACGGCACGACATGGGGCGCGTCGGTATCCCTCAAAGAGGGGGATAATGTGCTGCATTTCACGGCACGGGATGCTGTAGGCAATGTCTCTGAAGTCACACCGGTGACAGTGCGTTTTGATAACACGCCCCCCGGCCCTGTTGCTGTTGATTCCGATCCGGAAGGCGATGGCCGCAGTGTCCTGTTGCGCTGGGACAGTTACGATGATATCGCCAACGGTGCAGATGTTGAGAGTTACTGGGTCTATCGCAGCAGCACACCGTTTACGAATCTGAGTGATGAGGGTGTCGGTCTTATTGGTCAGGTAGCTGCAGATACCAGGCAGTTCCGTATTGGTAACCTGGAGAGAAATACCACCGTTTACGTAGCCGTGGTTGCTCGCGACAAAGCGGAGAATATGCATCCGGTGGTCTCGCCGGTTGAGGTCACGCCTATCGATACCATAGCGCCAGCCGAGATCAGCGACCTTTCATTCATGGCATTGGGTAACAGCCTGCAGTTGCGTTGGGGAGCGTCACCTGATGAGGCCGGTGATCTGGCCGCTTACCGTATCACAGTGACCCGGCCTGAGGGTGAAGAGGTGATTATGGTACCTGTGGTTGCAGGCGAGAGTGTTGTATCGCATACCATCCAGGGACTGGCTATGGGCACTGCCTACCCAATACGTGTTCAGGCTGTCGATCAGGCTGGCAATACCTCATCAGGACTGTCCGGGACGGGTGTGACACTGTTGCCTAATCCCGACAATGTTACGCTGGAAGCGCTGGATGGACGGGCTATCGTGCGATGGTCGGCTGTTTTACCTGCCGAACAGGTAACCGGTTACCGCATCTATCGCAGTGAGAAGGATTTTTCCTCAATTACGGATCTCACCCCGGCACTGAGCCTGGCTTCTGATCAACGTCAGGCCGGGCTGAGCGGGTTGACTAATGGAACAACGTATTATGTGGCGGTCACGGCAATAAATCTTTCCGGCAAAGAAAGCGCTGACGTGACCCCCGTGGCGGTGACTCCGTTTGCTGATGAAAGTGGGCCGTCACTGACGACGATTGCCTATGCTGGCTCAGCGCTGTTAGATGGCAGGGTGTTAACGACCAATGGAACCGTTTCTGTGCAGGCCACGGATCCTTCCGGAGTGGCCCGTCTGCAGCTGCTGGTGGATGGCGAGGTGATCGCCCGGGATGTGACGCCAGCCGATGGCCTTGAACTGCCGCTGGATCTCCGCACCTTAAGTGACGGCGATCATGTGCTGGTGGTGCAGGCGGTGGATACCCTTGAGAACATCTCGGAGCAGTCCTATGCCATCACTGTCGATCTGGCGGCACCGGCAACGCCGGTTCTCACTGGCCCGGTGGATGGTCGCTTCACGAACCAGCCCGTACAGATTGTACAGGGTACCAGTGTTGCTGATACCGAGGTGCGCTTGCTGCGTAATGCCGAACCTTTTGGAGACTGGCTGGCTGTAAGTGATGGGCGTTTCTCGCTGGGCGTGGATCTGGAAGAAGGTGAGAATACCCTGGCCGTACAGGCGCGTTTTGTGGGGCGCAGTAAAGTTTCGGCTACCAGTGAGCAGCGTACCATCACCCTGGATACTGCGATACCTGATGCGCCAGCCGGCTTCAATGCGAATAGCCGAGCTCAGGGCGAAGTCAACTTGAGCTGGCAGCCGGTGGATGCAGACCTGGCGGGTTATTACGTCTATCGAAGTTCTCAGCCATTCTCTGCGCCTGGTCAAGCGACTGTCGACCGGATAACTCTGTCGCCGATTACGGCAACGCGTATAGAAGACGTACCCGCAGAGGATGGTATTTACTATTACGCGGTAACCGCTGTTACCCGTGCAGGTTCCGAAAGCGAGCCCGGCGGCGTGTCAGAAGTCGTAGTGGACAGCATTGGTCCGAAGATCGAATCAGTGACCCTGTCGAGCAGCGGGCGACAGGCTGATGATGGTCGTTATGGCCAGGGCTCTGTTGAAGTGGAAGTATGGTTCACCGAACCGTTGCGTAATCCGCCTCATTTTGCCTTCAGCCTTGGTGCCAGTGCGATTACGGTGTCCCTCACTCCGGATTACAACGAGGCGCGTCGTTATACCGGTAGCTTCAGTATCAGCGGAAGCACGCCATCTGGTACGGCTGATCTGACGTTCCAGGCCTTTGATGCAGTGGGCAACCAGGGCGGGGAGTTGGTCAGTGGCGAACGAATGTTCATCCGGATAGATACCAGTGGGCCGGATGTTAAGCAGTTGGCGATTACGCCAGAGCATCCGATCAACAACGGGCTAACAGGCGGCAATATACCAGCAACGGTGGAAGTGAGAATTGCCCTCAATGATGACCTTGGGCCAGATGTATTACCTGTGCTGGTAGCGACGCTTGATGGCCTGCCCATTGTCGGAATGGAGGCTGGGATTCCGTTGGTTCGTGATGCCCTGGCACTTCCCGGTCAGCCACTGCTGAGCGGCGAGTTTACCTTGCCGGTTGATGCTGGCGCAGGGAGCAGTCAGCTACTCGGTTTTACCTGGCAGGCAGAAGATGATCTTGGTAACCGCAGTACCCGTATTAACGGTACCCGTACCTTCGAGGTCTACCAGGGAGAGCTGCCTGCGTTGGCTTCACCTGTGAGTCTGGAAGCCAGGGCTTTGCCGCAAGGTCGGGTTGATCTGGGCTGGCAGGTGGTCACACAGGCCAGCGGTTATCAGATTGAGCGCAAGGCTGCCAATGAGGACGATTTCAACGTGGTCGCTGAGGTTTTGGCATCCGGAAGTGATGTTCAGCGCTGGCAGGAAGTCAATGCACTTGTGGATGGTCAGTATCAGTACCGTGTTGCCAGTATTCGCAGTGCCAATGGCCAGCGCGGCATCAGTGAGGCCAGTCAACCAGTCATGGTAATCGCTGATGGCACGGCACCGGACGCGCCGGAAGCCCTGCGTCTGCGTCTTAACGGTGCCGGTGTCGTGGTAGAGTGGCAGGCACCTGTCAGTGAAGCTGTTCCCCATGAGCTCAGGTATAACCTGTACCGACTGGATACGGCTGAGGGTGAGCCCGTGGATCTTACGGATGTTGAACCATTACAGCGCAATATTCCGGGTAACGCCTTTATTGCGCTGGATCCTGAACCATCAACAACCGCATTCACCTATACCGTGACGGCGATGGACAGCGCTGGCAATGAATCGGCACCGGGTATGCCTCAGTATCTGAATGCCAACCTGTTGCCGGTAAGTAACCTGGCCATAACCCTCAACCCCGGAGGGCAGCCGGTGATCAGCTGGTCCCACAGTGGCCAGGGGGTTGCGGGTTACGATGTTTACCGTGGGGTAGGCGACAGTCGTATCAAGCTGAACAGCACACCATTGACCGCCAAGAGTATTACTGACATCAGCTACAACGGTGGTCAGGTGAGTCATGGTGCGGTCAGTGAACAGCTATACACAGTCATTGCCGTTGATGCCAATGGTTCAGAGAGTGAGCCCCACAGTCTGCGGTTGCCAGCCCTGACTGTGCAATTGGCAGGCAATGAGGCGGAGCTTAAGCGGGGAGTGATGAACCAAGTCTCTTTCCGGGTGGATAACACTGGTACGACCCGGGCTGGCGGTTTGCTGTTGACAGTGGATACCCGGGATCACAATACCTGGCGCAGTCATCGCTCAGGCAGTTTCAGTGTTGCTGCCGGCAGTTTCATTGAGGTGCCAGTGGTCATTGGGGGTTATACCGGCCTTAATGCACTGTCTACGCTTCGCTTGAAGATCAGCCAGTACCCCAATCCCGGTGAGCAGGTGACCATCAGCCAGCAGGCCGAGGTTTCGGTAGGCCATGGCGGGCTGGTGGCCGGATTGAGTGCGACGGACTTTACCCGCGGCTCTACGGGTAAGAGCACCTTTACGCTGGAAAACACCAGTGCAGTGGAAACAGAAATTCTGGTGGCCCGCAACAATGGCAATAGTGCCTCCAATGAAATACGGCTGGTGTTGAGCGACGCAGAGGGGAATCGTCTGGCGACCACGCCGGTACGGCAGTTCAGTGGTACCGATGTGATCACCCTGGGCAATGGCGATACCGTGGCCAGGCTGCAGCCAGGACAGCGTTTTGTCAGTGAGCCGGTAATCATGGCGGTCCCGGGTGGTTCGCCGGATGATGTGCAGTTGAGCCTGGAAATTGACCGTTTCCATTATCATCGAGGCAAGCCTGATGCGGTGGCCATTGCCGGTACGGGTAGTCGTACTCGCCTGACGCTGGTGGAAACGAACTATACCGGCATTGTTTCGGAGGTTGACCAGCTCCGGGTATTTGGACAGCAACCAGTGACGATTACGGGTCAGGCGATTGAGCGGGCTTCTCAGCAACCTGCACCTAATCGTCTGTTGAGCCTGGTATTTGACCGCAGCGGTTTTGAGAAGGTTATCAGTGTACAGACCGGTGCGGATGGTTCCTTCAGTTACACGTATGTGCCGGATCGTGGTGAGTCAGGCCAGGTGCGCGTGGTTGCTATTTATCCGGGCAGTACTGACAGACCCTGGGCTGAAGCGCAGACGTTTGTGGTAGAAAATGCGCGTGTGAACTGGGAGCGTTACAACCTGCGGCTGGTGCGTAATTATCCGGAAAAAATTCCTCTTCAGGTCAGTGCCGGACGTGACACAACCCTGACCAATGTGCGCCTTGAGGCCATTCCGTTGACGGGTAGTGATGACGTGGCGATGCCTGCAGGGATTACCCTGGCAATGCCGGAAGCGATCACCATTCAGCCCAATCGTACAGGTTATCTGAACCTGCAGGTCAGTGCTGACAATAACGCGGAGGTCAGCAGTCTGATGCGCTTCGCTGTCCGTTCAGATAACCATGATGAACCTCTGGGGACGTTACTGGTAAACAGCAGTGTCAGCGAGGGTACCCCGGCATTGACCTTTGCACCGGGTCACATTGAAACCGGTGTGAAGCGTGGGGAAGGCGTTACGGAAAGCCTGACTCTGACGAATAACAGCCTGGCAGCGGTTACCGGTATCACTGCAAAACTGACGGAAGAAAACAGTGATACACCCGCACCCCCGTGGGTACGGCTGGCCGTGAACCCCGCTATAGGCGATATCCCTGTGGGAGAAAAACGCACGGTTGCGGTCAACCTGAGCCCGGATGAAACGCTGAACGAAGGCAACTACACCTTTGACCTGCATATCACCAGCAGTAACGGCCTGGGTTATGTGTACAAGGTCTACGCGGCGGTGACCCAAGCCGGGGAAGGCAATGTGTTTATCCATGCCTCGGATATCTATACCGCAACTCTGGACGACTATGGTCGTATCATCAAGGGACTGGCCGGAGCCCGGGTTAAACTGCAGAACGAGCAGGTGTTGACCGAGGTCTATGAGGGGGTTACTGATGAGGACGGTAACCTGTTGCTGGAGAATGTCCCCACGGGTCGTTACTTCTACCGGGCCAGCGCTTATGACCATGAAGACGTCAGTGGGCGTTTGTGGGTGAAACCGGGTGTGACGACGGCGGAAGAGATGTTCCTGACCAACAACCTGATCACTGTCGAATGGGAAGTGAAGGAAATCACCCTGGAGGATCGCTACGAGATCAAACTGGAGGCCGAGTACAAGACCAATGTGCCCGCAGCCGTGGTTGTAGTGGAGCCGATGAGCATTAACCTGCCGGTTATGAGAAAAGGGGATGTCTTTAACGGTGAGATCACGCTGACCAACCATGGTCTGATCCGGGCGGATGCTCTGGCAGGTGATTTGCCCCAGGGTAATGGCGTGGCCAGTTTCCAGTATCTGCAACCTGTTCCGGAAACACTGGCGCCGGGTGAAGCTTATACCCTGCCATACCGGATTATCGCCAACCAGTCATTCAATTCGGGTGAGGGAGGCAGTGCCGCAGGTGTTGGCTGCTGGCGCCACCAGTACTGGGGCAGTGTGTCGTGGCAGAGTCAGTGTGCCAACGGACAGACGGTTGACTCCCGGGCCGGTATGACCTGGTATGTCGCGGGTGGCAGTTGCGGCAGCACTGGCGGAGTGAGCACACCGGCGACCGGAAGCGGTGGCGGAAGCGGCGGAGGTTACGGTGGCGGGATCAGCTATGGCAATGGCGGTACGTCTATCAGTGGAGCGGATACCTGGTGCCCTGCGGATGTGCGCAACTGTGTAGTCGGCCAGTGTGACAGCCTGGGTGGAGGCTTCGGCGGGCAATAGCCCGCCACTGATCATCGCAAGAAAAGCGGCAAAGCGACCGCGCAAGAACGACAGAACCAATAAAAATTCAGTAACAGGGATTACAGGGCGTGGAAATACGGGGGAAGGGTCGCAGTACCCGGCAACAGTGGGCAGGACTGGCCCGTGCAGTGTTCTTGGTGAGCGGGTTAGTGGTCGGCGCACCGGTTCTGGCCGTTTCGGGCATTGACTGGGAAGTCAATCAGCCCACCTTCGATACCGGTGAGAACCGCCAGCGTTTCGTGGATCTGCGCGTGCAGACCATAGCCGGTGAAGTGACGGTGAACCGGGTCTGGGATCGTGGCAACTGGCAATGGAACCGGGCCTGGGCAGACCTGACGATAGCAGGCTCGCAGGTGTGCCCGCCAACGGACTTTGACCCTAACCGGGTCAGTCGTTCTTCATCCCGAGGGCTGATTGCCACCGATGCCGGGGGGGACCGGCAGGCTTATACCGCAGATGACAGTTGTGTCGACAGTGACCAGCCCGCGACCGGCAACCGCCCCTATGCCATCATGCGAAGTGGTATTACTTATCTGCCGTTGCCGGGTGAAAACGGCACCTTTACCTATCGGGATCAGTGGACGATTGTCGCCCACGACCAGGGACGTGCTGGATATACCTGGCGGGATCGGCGCGGCTACAGTGCGGACTACGACAAGTACGGCCGCATGACGGCTTATGCCGGGCCCAACGGTATTGGTCTTACGCTGGAGCGTGACAATGAGCAGCGTATCAGCCGTGTGCTGGATCCCGAGGGTGTGGCCGTGATCAAGTTCCTCTGGCACGACGACCGACTGACAGGGCTGAGGGATCATACCGGTCGTGAAATGTCTTACCAGTATCAAGAGGTGCAGGAGAGCGTTAAGGATGCACAGGGAAAGACGGTGACGCTAACCCGGGGGGTACTGGATAAAGTCACGGCTGTGCGCGGTCAGCAATGGGGGATGCAGTACAGTGATGACACGGGTAAACGACTCACGGGGGTTGTCAGCCCAGAAGGGAGCATCACCACGTTTAATATCGACGGCAATGCCCGCCTGCTTGGTTATCAGGATGGTGATGGTGTGGGTAAGGCCTACAGCTACCGCTATGACAGCAGTACTGAAAAACACTATACCCGAATCACCGACACCTCAGGCACTGTGACGGAAGTGTGGAACAACCGCCTGGGTCAGCCGGTCAGGCGGGCCGTTAACGGTGAAACCGTACTGACCGCCAAGTACATTCTCTCGGACAATAGCACCGATGTTACAAGGATCTCCGAGGATTACCGGCAGCTTGGTGCAGAAGCCTATGGCTATCAAAGTGGCAGTGCGTCCCGGGCCCGTTACCTGTCGAGCAAAATCCAGGAAAAAGAACGCCCATACGTCAAGCGGGTGGAAGAGACAGATGCCTTCGGCAACACCACCCGGAAACACTACAACCGGGCGCGAGACTTGTTAAAGACGGAATACCCGGACGGCACAGCCTCCAGTGCAACCTATAACAGC
Source organism: Kistimonas asteriae (assembly GCF_018263925.1). Taxonomy (GTDB): domain Bacteria; phylum Pseudomonadota; class Gammaproteobacteria; order Pseudomonadales; family Endozoicomonadaceae; genus Kistimonas; species Kistimonas asteriae. The sequence goes on along the minus strand of NZ_JAEVHF010000009.1, from coordinate 143,994 downwards.
CGGGGCCAGCGCACTGAGTTTGTGGCGGTGGACGGGACCCGAACGCACTTCGAATACGATGATCGCGGTAATCTGATCACACTGACGGAAGCAGCGGGTACAGCGCTGGAGCGGGTAACCCGCTATACGTTTAACAACCTCGGCCAGGTCACCGCGATGACTGCACCGGGGGGCAGCACAACCCGGCTTGAATATGACGCTTTCGGGAATGTGACCCGGCAGACTGACCCACTGGGTAAAGTCACGCAGTTTCAGGATTACGTCGGGCTGGGTAATCCCCGTACCGTCATTGATGCCCGGGGCAACCGCTGGGTCTCCACGTTTGATGCAGCCGGTAATCTCCTGACCATCACCGATCCGCTGAACAAGGTGGTGACCTATCGCTACGATGGCAACGGCCGGGTTCAGACCATAACCGATCCGAACGGGGAAATTACCACCCTGGAAAGCAACGCGGCCGGTCTGCCAACGGCGGTGATTGATGCGCTGAACGGACGCACGGAACTCACCTACGACAAGGCCAACCGGTTGACCCGACTGCTGGATGCGGAAGGGAAACGACTCAAGCGGGAGTACGATTCCCGTGGCCGCCTGAAAGCGCTGATCGACGGCAATGATAACACCACTACCTGGGAATACGACAATACCCGTTTAACCGGCATCCAGTACCCGACGTACAGGGAGAACTACCGCTACGATAACCGGGATCGTACCACCGTTGAGCAGCAGCATTTCAACGCCGGCGCTGATGAAGCGTCACCGTTGACAGAACTCACCCGTCGGTTCGATTACCTCATCGACAGCAACCTCAAACAGCGCAGTGATGCCAACAGCAATACCAGTGGCTATGAGTACGATGCCCTGGACCGGCTGATAGCCATGACCGATGCCGAAGGGGGTGTTACCCGCTACGGTTACGATGCCCGGGATAACCTGGTCAGTGTGATTGACCCGGAAGGGCGGGAAACCCGTTTTGAATACAATCTGCGCGATGAGGTGACTGCAGAGATCAAGGTCGGCCAGGGCGGTTTGAGTGATACCCGCCGTAGCTACCAATACGACGATAACGGCAACCTGATCCAGATCACCACGCCAAACGGCGAAGTCACAGCGTACCGCTACGATACGGCCAACCGGCTGGATGAGGCACGTTACTACGCGTCCAGCATACAGCAGGGTCAGAACCTGACGGAGAAAACCGTCAGTTACCGCTACACTCCGACCAATCAGTTCGCCGGCTATGACGACAACCGGACGGAAGCGGTGTACGGCTACGATGCCCTGAACCGGCTCACCGATGTCACGACCACCTTCAATAAAGGCACGGCTAACGCGTTCAGTAAGACTATCGGCTACAGCTACTACAAAAACGGACTGAAAAAGAGTTACACCAGTCCGGAAGGGCAGACGTACACCTACGAGTACGATAACAATAACCAACTCAGTGGCATTACGATTCCCGGCCAGGGCCGGATCAGTTACGCCGAACACCAGTGGCTGAGTCCCACGCAGATTATCTACCCCGGCGGCAGTGCGACCCGGATGGTGTACGACGGTCTGCTCAGACCCCTGGACAAGCAGACGCAGGACCCGGCCAGTAACAGCATGCTCAGCCTGGGCTGGGGCTATGACAACGAAAGCAATATCACCGGCCTGGGTATCCGCCACGGCCAGCAGTCGAAAGAGAGCGCCAGCTACAGCTATGACAAACTCTATCGCCTGACGACCGCTGACTACAGCATCAGTAACGATGGCTTCGGGGAAGCAGTTACACCGCGTACCAATGAAGCCTATAGCTACGATGGCGTCGGCAACCGGCTGGACAGCAAATCCAGCCCGGCCGACCTGGCACCGGATGTGTGGCAATACAATGCCTTCAACCAGCTGACAGAACAGAACGGTATCAGCTACGACTACGGCAAGAACGGCCATCTCATCAAAAGCGGCAAACGGAACAGTGAGGGGCACATTGCTGTTGATCCTGACAATCAGATCCCGTTCTGGGAGTTTATTTACAACAGTGAAGAGCGGCTGATTGCAGTTAAGAAGAACACCGCCACTGTTGCCCAATACCAGTACAACCCGTTGGGACAGCGTACCCAGAAGGTGCTGGCGGAAGGCACGACCATTCATTACCTGTACAGCCAGGAAGGTCTGGTGGGTGAGTATGCTGACGACGGCAGCCTGCTACAGGAATACGGCTGGAAGCCTCACAGCCTTTGGATGACTGATCCGCTGTTTACAAGAACGGCGGATGATAATGTCCATTACTATGTGAACGATCATCTGGGCACCCCGCAGAAAACTTTTACCCGAAATGGTGCTGTGACTTGGCAGGCACGGGCGACAGCGTTTGGGGAAACGGAAGTTCACCCCGATAGCAGGATTGCCAATAATTTGCGGTTTGCGGGGCAGTATTACGATGATGAAACCGCTCTAAATTACAATCTCTTCAGGGATTATGATCCCAGTCTTGGATGGTATATTCAGTCTGACCCTATAGGGTTAAATGGCGGGTTGAATGTTTACGTATACAGTAACGGTAACCCAGTTAATTTTATTGACTCTTTTGGCTTATGCCCTTGGTGCATTTTTGGTGCTGTTATAGGTGGTGGCATAAATGTTTGGACGCAATATAGTAGTAATGGTGGATTTGATAACTTTAACTGGGGATCATTTTTTGCTAGTACAGCCTCAGGTGCGTTTGGTGGTGCTTTAGGAACTCTTACTGTACGTGTAGGCACGAATGCTGGTTGGTTAATTGCGTCTAATTCTGTTGGGAGTTCAGCAATTGGTGCAGGTGTGACTGCAGCACAAAATAAATTGACGGGAAGCTGTAATAGCATTTCAGATGCTGCAATCAATGGTTTTCTTGTAGGTGGTTTTGGTGCTGGTGCTGGAGCGGCTATGTCAAGTGGAATATCTGCTCTGAACCGGGCGCGCTATAACTCTTTGCCACTTGCTACACGATTAATGCTAGGTTCTAACGCGATTTATGGTTACCCGCAGCCTGTTCTTATACCCGGTGGTGTAACAATATCGAATGCTGCGAGTAATACTATATCTAACATGTCTATTTACCAAAATGGTAAGAATTAGGTTTATGAAAAAATTAGTCTTTTTTGTTATTTATATTGTGGGATTTCCAGCTGCAGGAATCCTGACAGGTTATATTTTTTTTAAAATGCTTGATTTTGTTAACGGGCCTCTGAGTAGTCTTGCCCTAGAAATATCCCTCCTTATTTGGGGTGGGTTCGGGCTTTTCGCGGGGGGGTATGGCCTTAGGATTTTTCTTAGAATAGAAAGGTATAAAAAGATAAATTAGAGAACACACACTAAAGACCTATTGCAGATATGAGTGCTCAGATTGGTTATCAGGTCTCATATGGATGGAGATGGTGACTATTTACGATTGTTGTCGTATAAGGTCTATTGCTGCAATGTTGGCATACAGATTGAGTAGCAATAACTAATAGATGAAACGCTGGCTATTAATCTTGGTTGTCCTTGGAGGCCTACTCCGATGGTGGGGCAGTCGTCCCATAGACTATGGCCCAGGTGTACTGGTTAATGAAGTTCCTGAGCAAAGTCGCCTGCTGATGACGAATGACTTTGATTGGAATAACTACCAGGTTGAACCTATTGCGGAATTTTCTCTCAAGGCCCGGGTGCTGGGTCGAGAGGATTATCGCTTGGGGAGAGAGGCTGATATATCACCTACCGATCTCGCGCTAGGGTGGGGTGTGATGTCAGATTATGCAGTATTGGAACAGATACGCATTAGTCAGCGGAACCGGTTTTATTACTGGTCAGTAGATAGTTTCCCGGTGCCACGTCGCCAGATAGAAACCAACAGCGCCAATATGCATATGATACCAGCCAATGAGTACGTCGCTGATCAGCTGGATGAGGTGGTGGAAGGCGATATTGTGCATATTCGAGGCAAACTGGTAAATGTCAAAGGTGCTGACGGCTGGTATTGGAACAGTAGCCTGAGCCGGGAGGATACAGGTCGAGGGGCCTGTGAGCTGGTGTGGGTTGAGGACTTATGGATTGAGAAGGTTTGATGGCCTAATAGTGGCGCAATAGAGGCTCGATATACCCGTGGTGGCATTCGACAACGTTTTGATGACTCCGCATAAATCTTTGGTGTTTCAGTGTATTTTAAGCGGGAGCCGGTGAGCGAGTAAAAGGTCTATATAGGTTGCGTTAACCCGCTTGGGTATGGTTAGCAAATGTGTTTATTGGGTTAGTGCAACATCTACAGAAAGAGCACGATGGCAGGAAGGCTTGCAGTGGAGCGTTTGCAAAATTAGACAGAATAGCTAACAAGAGAGATAGAATGTCTTGCCGCTAATATTGATTAATACCCTCGTATAGCTGGTGGCTGTTTCGGCCTGATTCAGAACCATCAGGCCGGATTCGCCACCCTTTTTAGGTTTTGGGGTCCACGAAATTGGACCCCAAAACTGTTACTCTTCGTCTAAGCCTTTGTTTTCATTCTCAAAACCGCCTGCCTGGAACTCATACCACATTACACTGATACACGCTTATGTGATCGTAAGTTATTGATTTTTCGTGAATGACTGGTACTTTGGGGAACTAAAATAGCCTCTTATACACTATATAATTATAACGATTGGTTCCCAAATTGGTTCCCAAAAATATTTAAGGCGTGTAGGGCTGGTAGGAGGTATCGCCATGAGTATTAGTCTGGATATTCGTAAGCGGAAAAAAGGCACGGTTTACAAGTACATTGTAAGAGTCAGAACTGCCCATTTTCAGGCACAGGAACAGATGACATTTCCGGACCGTAGCTCTGGCCTTGCCTGGGCTAAGCAGGTTGAAAAGGAAATGCTGAAGCAGGCGGCACAGGATAATCCAGAGTATGATGCCGCCCGATCCCGTTCCGGTGACATAACCCTGAAAGACTACCTTGAGAAGTACCAGACAAAGATAGAATCACTACCCAAAGATAAGCAGATCAGCCACCGAGATATGCTGGCCATCAAGTTTTGGCAGCGTTCAAAGCTGGGCAAACTGCGAAGCAACCAGATAACTGGCGACCACCTGATCAAGTATTTGGATAAGCGGTTAGAACAGGTAACGCCATCAACCAATCATTTGTACGTGTCCGTGCTGAGACGTGCTATCGACTGGCAGAAGCGAGTGGGTTATTTCTTCAAGCAGTTTATCACCGACAGCGTAATGAAAGAGCTATGGAAGCTGAAGCTTGTTGGAAAGTCACGCCGTCATGATGTGCGACCGACCACAGACCAGGTTCTGATGTTGTATCGGGAATTGCTGGCCGTATACAACTACAACAGCAGCGTTATCCCATATCACCACCTGATGCTATTCAGCATTTACAGCACCTTCAGGGAGGGGGAGATATGCGGCATAAAGCGCAGCCAGCTTGACCGGGAAAACGGTCTTGTCATCATCGAAGACCGAAAAGACCCGAGTAATAAATTTGGTAACCACCAAAAGGTACCCATCCCGGCAGAGTGCATTGAGATCATTGACCGGCAGCCAGTGATAGAAGGGGAGGATAGAATTTTTCCATACAAGGCGAAATCTGTATCGTCGCGTTTTTCAATACTGACGGAAACGCTGGGTTTCCCTGAAGTGCGCTTTCACTCCTTTCGGCACGACGGCATCTCACGATTGTTTGAACATAAAATGTCGATTCCTGAAGTGGCACTCAGAAGTGGACACAAAACCTGGGAGCACCTGCGCCGCTATACCCACCTTTTGCACAATGAGCCTGCCGATTTATGGGGCATGTGCAAGGTGATAGAGAACGAATACTGGCAGGCCAACGAAATAAAAAACCCACGTGTCCGGGAAGCACTGGGCGTCAACTGACGCCCTTCACTTTTTCCCAGGCGTCAGTGTATGTCTGATGCCGACTATCCAAGTATTGGGCCAGATCAGACAGTCGCACCATGAGTGGTGATTTCCGGCTTTCAGTCATGCGCATGACCGGCACAGGCAACTGCTGGGAAGCAGCTGCTACTTTTGCCTTCTTTTCGCAGAGATTAAAGAACTCATCGCAAATTTCTTCCAGTCGTACATAGGGCTTTTCGTATCTAGCAAACAACATTAATTCTGTATTCATTGGCTTGCCCTTTATTTTATCGTTATCTACATAATTAATTTTTGCCCTTATCTAGAAGGGGATATCGTCATCAAAGTCATCAAACCCACTGTTTGGCGGTGACTGCTGTTGCAGTGGCGCTTGTTGCTGATCTGTACCGCGTTGAGGCTGTTTCTGGTATTGCTGGCCGTTACCTTCTCCGTTGCCTGCATCCCGGTTATCAAGCATCTGCATCTGACCTCGCATATCGACCACAATCTCAGTGGTGTAGCGGTCGTTGCCTTGTTGGTCTTGCCACTTGCGGGTTTGCAGCTTGCCCTCGATATAAACCTTGGAGCCTTTAACCAGGTACTGACCGGCAATTTCCGCCAGCTTTCCAAACACCACAACCCGATGCCATTCAGTTTTTTCTTGTGGCTGTCCGGTTTGCTTGTCCTTCCAACGTTCAGAGGTGGCGACAGTGAGATTGCACACCGCAGAGCCGTTCGGTGTGTACCGGGTTTCAGGGTCACCGCCGAGATTACCGATGAGGATGATCTTATTAACGCCTCTTGCCATGATGACTTTCCCTCGATTGGCGGGGCCGATATTTCAGCCCCGGTTCCTGTTAGCCTTTATTCCGGAGGATCGATTTAGTGCTTGTTAGCCTTTATCCCAAGTGGCCGATATAGGTTTCGATATGACCGCCGCTTAACTCGCTCACCAGTAATTCCTTGAACTCTTTGGTCATGGATTCTTGCGCCAGTTCAAACTGACGAATGCGCAGTGAAAGCATCGGCTTTTCTGCACCAGTCAGAACGCTGATACGAACCTCAAAGCTGTACTCACCCAGGCTGTTGTACGGAGTACAGGTAAAGACAAAGCCGGCTGGCATAGTATCTTTGCTTTTCGCTTCGATACGCTCCATTGCGCTCATGTTAGCGCTGTAGTCCTGAACTTCGCTTTCGACTTTTCTGACCTGTTCAATAGTCATCCGGCGAATTGCTGCAGCGGCAGTTTTGGCTGACATGGAATCGCCGGCAGTGTCATGGGCTTTAATGTTTTCGGCCCAGTCTTCAATCCACTCTGCCAGTTTCTTTTGATCAACACGCTCACCGTTGATTTGCATCAGCGCTCTGTACGCGGCGGTTCTGGTCAGGGAGAGTGAGGCTTTGTGACGTTGATGGCCGGGCTGGCCCAGGGTGCCAAGATCAAAGACGATTTCAGCTTTCATGCTGTCAGTGCTGATGTAGCAGTGCGAACCTTCCTGTTGGAACTCGCTGGCATACTCAACAAAGTCCGCCATGCTATCGGTACTCATCGAGGCCCGATAACTGTTCCGGTAAGGCATATAACGCTCAAGATCAGCAATCGTGAAATTATCAGGCAACACGGCTACGGTTGCCTCTGGGTGGCGGTCATTAACCTGTTGCAGCAGGGCAGGGATATTGGCGCTTTTCTGGATTTGCTCAATGGCGGTCTTGTCCACGTCGTACATTCCTTTATTTCTTATGGGTCAGGTTTTGCCTGATTTGCGGCTCAGGCTGGCCGTTGGGTTACTTGCGTTGACCGTCGATCTGGTGAACCAGGGCATACTGCCCGTCGTGTTCTTCCTTGGGCTGCTCAATGCTGAGCCGGCCCCCCTTGGCCACAAACATCGGGGTTTCAGTGGTGTTTTCTTCCATCTTCTTACCCCGGGTAGTTGGGGTGGAGTGGGAGAGTTTGTGGGAGATGATCACTTGGCTATGCTCACCAACCCGCTGAAAAGTGAGTTCAAGATTTAGCTTGCCCTTACGCGACCTGTCGCCATTCAGAACCGTCCCTAGCGCTACATCGCTCAGCATGTGGGCCAGCTTCTCTTTCAGTACTCCGCCGTCCAGGTCTTCAATAAACTCAACAACATCCGTGGCATTACTCATTGTTTACCCTCCAAGGTTTTCTTTTTTTGGCCTATAGCCGGGTTGATTGCTCGCTAATCCTTGATTACCAATGAGTACCAAACTCAGTACTCAATCTTGCGAGCATGATGTCCATGTCTGCTAAAAACTCTGCTGCGCACGTATCAAATTGCCGCATCATCTTTTCGTCGCGCTTGATTGTTACAATTTGAAGTTTCTTGGTCCGCATGCGTGGGTCGAAGCTCGCAAAGTCCCACTTTTCAAGGTCAGTTACCCACATGGAAAACTGGCACTGCTTTTGATATTCGGGTTTGATCTTGTCGGAGCAGACGAATTCGATATACGTTCTCGATGCCCAGGGGCATTTCAGCTCGAGCCCCCGCTCACTCAGTAACCCATCTGGCGAACAGCCGAAGCGCATCAGGTCGTCCTTGTAGATAAGGGGAATGCTCTTAACGACACTGAAAGTTTCCGCGCTGTATGCCTCTCTGGCATTAAGCTCGTTATCCTTTCCCCAATTTAGAGCCTTGGCATTAATTTCTTCGGGGATTAAGCCCGTGCAAACCTGCGCTACCAGTTCGGCAAGATAGCTTTGGCGTTTTGCGGTGTCTTTACCTGCAAGAAGGCAATCAGCACGGGACGCTGTAACTACTCCGGCACGCATACGGTGCCACTCAGGTGAGCCTTGTTCTATTTTCGTAGGGTCAAAGCCAAACGTGTCAGCGTGTTTTTTCAGCTCCTGATAAAAGTCTCTCATTTGCTGTTCTCCATGTGATAAGCGAGGCTCTGAAGCTGATCGTTGGAGAGGTCGTCAAATGACTGGATAAGGCAGTCAACCTTTTGAGAGGCCCACTGAAAGAACTCTTCATTGGTTCGGTTTTTTTGTTGGATAATGGCTTTGATAGTTGCCACAGGGTCTTCAATAGCAGGTTCATTATTGTTCTGCGAGGCTGCTTCAGCCACTTCGGTGATGCGCTCCTTGATATAGCGCTGGTCATCAAAGAAGCCGAGGAATACATCAGCGTTAAAGCCCAGACGACTCAGAGCCTTGGTCAGGGTGTCCGTTTCCACTTTCTTGGCAAAGTCATCATCAATACGGTCGCCGTTCAGGTATTGAATAGCGTTGTTTACTACGAAGCTGCCACCGGGGTAATAGAACTCAGCCGCATACAGGCATGTGTTACTCTTGCGCAGTGTCTCGAAATCCATATTTACTTCACGCAATCCCCAGCTGGAACCATAGGAACCCCACTGTCGGGTAGCCTCCATGATCTGGCTTTGGGCGCAAATGGCAGTAAAGCCGCCACGCTGATTCACTCGTTTAGTGAAGGCGGGGTTGGTCTTGCAGACCTGACTCCACAGCTCCATGGTGTTGTTTTTTGAATCATTGCTCACGGATTCCCCTCCTCGATTTCTTCCTGCCGGAGCGTATTGACCAGCTCCAACACACAGGCACGCGCATCAGCGTGAATCTTTATCACCTGTTCTGCGTCAGTTCCTTTACAGGCTTCTTGCTCTTTGCGGTACATGGCGACACTTCGCAAAAGATCGTTTCGAAGCACGTCCAGATAGGTGAGCTTCATAGCTCGTCACCAGATGCCAGTGATTTTTTGACAACCCGGTCAATGGCCTTGTTCAGCGTTAGGCCGTCAGGGTCATCAAAGATTTCGTGGAAGGCTGCTGCGCAAGCTGCATCCAGGGTGATTACCTGATAACGGGAACCCCAATTGCTGCCCTTACTGTTTTGGGCGGCGTCAATCAGTGCTGCGCCGATGCTGTCGAATACTTCCAGAGCCGCCGCTTCAATGGCCGCGTCCTGCTTATCCAGCTTGCCTTGGTGTTCTGAGTAGGCGCGTTCCTGCGCCGATGTATGGCAGTGGTTCATCCTGTTTCTCCCTGTCGCTGTTTAACGTTGGCAGTACTAAATATAAATACACTATGTACTACAGTCAACAGAAAGAGTTAAACAATTTGCACTAACCGTCGGAAGACGGTTAAGGGAAGGGAATAAGAGGGAGAGGTTAGAGCAGGTCGAATCGGTTGATGCAGTCGTCGAGGGAAATAGTCTTGTCGCCGTGTCCTATTGTCAGGTTGGAATAATCGACCATAAGAGGGGCTTTGCTGTCCCCCAGGGCATCACGCAGCATGGCGGCAGGGATAATGGCGTAATCAAGTCTCAGGTCAGTGAGCAACGGCACCACCAGATAATCAGGCCAGCTTGAATCGCTCAGGGGAGGCTGCCACCCATCGAACCCGGGGAATGGCAGGAACAGGTTTATGGTTCGGGTCTGGTGCCTGCTGTTTGATACCGTGTAATCAAACGTGCCAGCTATATCAGTGACCTGTAAGCCCTGTTTTTCAAGGCTGTCACTGAAATCATCCTCAATACCACGCAGGCTGTCACGTCGCGCTTTCAGCCAGTCGGCTTGGGCGTCGGAGTAACGTCTGGCGCACTGGCCGGCATAACGAACCAGTGCAGCTATGTTACCTGGAGCCGGTTTTGTAATCTTGTCGCCACCACCGGCAGGCTTGTCTAGCCAGCCTTCAGCCAATCCAAACGCCTTTTCAATCTCTCTTGCCACCTTATGACCGATGGAGCGAGTGGGATTATCACGCAGATAAACGCTGACAACCTGCGGAGTCTTGCCGATCCTGTGCGCAAACTCGGATCGGTTAATCCGTTGCTCTTTTATGATTCTTAGGGCGTTATCGCGTCGTATCTGCTTTATGTCCATAACACATTCCTAGAACTATTTGTCTATTTTAAGCGTCCACAAATACAGTGAAAGAAACAAAATGGACTAATAACTTGATAAAGTAGCACAGGAAGTATTAAAGTAAGGTTGTCAGTAACGGAGAGAGCCTTATGGACTTGCGAGAATTCTGGTTTCAATGCACCAAAGAAGAAAAACAGGCGTTTGCGGACGCTATAGGATGCCAAATCCTGAATGTTCACACCGCCTATCTGAAGCCCAAGCCGGAGCAGCGTCGCCATCCGTCCAATCGTCGTATTGCCCAGATGGTTAAAGCCAGTAAGGGGAAGCTGACCATTGAGAGTATTGCGGATTATTTCATTGGACAGGAAACGCGCAACATCCTGAAAGAAATGGAAGGCCAGAAAAAGTAAAACCCGCCGGAGCGGGTTTTTGCCAACGTCATTAACTTTTCGAGAGAAAAAGCAAATGAACAATCTCAGTATGGAGCAGTCAAAAAATTTTTACAAACCATCTAATTCTGCTGAGCGTGCCACTCCTAATCAGGGTATCGGCAAGTGCCTGAAGGCGTTGAGAGAGGGTACGGGGCTGTCGACCTATCAATTGGCGCACTATTGCGGTGTGCATCATTTGACGGTGTTTGCGTGGGAGAAAGGCGAATCAAAGCCATTGCCGGAACAGCTCAGCAATCTGGCCGTTCTCTACGAAACCAGTATTGAAAATATCCTCATGGGTATGGAGTGCCTGGAAGGCCTCGAGCCTGGCCGGGAACACCGGGCCGAGTTTCAGATCAACCTCAAGCCGGGTGGTGTGGCAGAGCTTCAGATCAACAAGAACGCGCAAGTTATCCGACTGGATAAGTCCGACATGCTGGAGCTTGGGCAGTTTCTGGCGGAGGCAGATGTATGAGTCTGGAAGCGATTGTTTGGGCATGGAAGCGCCCATTAAATGATTATGTTGAGCTGTTATTGTTGCTCGCCTTAGCTGATCTTGCCAACGAGGATGGTGAATGCTGGCCGGGTTATGAACGACTGATGGAAAGAACCCGGATCAAATCACGGGCGACACTGGCCAAAAAACTGAATAGTTTGGAGGTGGCTGGCTACATCGAGAGACATAAAAGACCAGTGTTCACAGGCGGTAGTAAAACGACGATTTATCGTCTGATTACCAATCCCGAAAGTTCACCAAATGAACTATCCCGAAAGTTCATTTCACGGACACCGAAAGTTCACGAGGTGAACTCTCGTTCTACTGTTACCCAGTCAGTATTACCCAGTCAGTTAAATATATTGTGTGATTCGTTCGGAGATTGGTGGAAAAGTTACCCGAAACGTCAAGGTTCCAAGGGCAACAAAAAAACCGCCGAACGCACCTACCTGATACACCTGAAAAACGGTTTCAGCGAGCAAGACCTGTTGAACGCTGTTCACCGTTACCGCCATTACTGCGACGTAACCGGAAAGATCGGAACGGAGTACGTCAAGCAGGCAACGACCTTCCTGAATGACACTGGCAACTTTGAAAACGCATGGACGGTTAATCATGAAAACAACAAAAGAACTTCTGGATGCCGTAACCAAAAACAGGAAACCATTGCAGCAATTTGGGGAGCGCCAGGAGTCGGCAGCGACCCCAGAGCAGATCAACGAGGCCAAGCAGCAGCTAGTGAACGACCTGTTCAAGATCATGCAGTTGAAGAAGCCACACCAGCTTACCTCAGCTTACCCGACGCCGGAGATCATAGAAATGGCAAAGGATGAATACATGCTTCAGTGGAACGGCTTGAATTCATCCATGGTGCGACACGGCATTGAAAAGCTGCGTAACGCTCGCATTGAGTGGCTACCAGACCCGGTTGAGTTTGCAGAAGATTACTGTCGAATCACCGCTGAAGACCTGGGAATGCCTAAAGTGCGGGACGCATGGTTGGAAGCCTGTAATCACAGCCACGAGCCCACTTCATGGAACTGGAGCCATGACGCAGTAAGGCTTGCCGGTCGCGCAGTTGGCTGGTTAACCCTAAAGGGCTACTCAGACGAGCAGCAGACCAGGAGAGAATTTGATCACGCATACCAGACACTCATAAATCGGGCGGTGAGAGGTGAGGATATAACCGGCAAGGTTGGCAAGGCCTTGGAAGACCTGAGCCGCATTGACCCAGTCGAGGCGACAGAGCGGCATAACGCACAACAACTGTCAGACACTATGCGCAAGCAGGGCATAAATCCAAGCGGTGGACGCGCTGAATTCCTAAAAACGATCAGGGGGCTTTGAGATGAACAACAACAAACCCATGACAACACACGGTGAGCCTGAATCCCTGGCGAATACCCTGGCAGGGGGCGCAATGCTGGCAGGATTTATGGTGGTGATGTTCTGGTTACTGGCCAATGGGGCTGCATTGCTCAACTGAAATAGTGTTTTTTTGGCTTATGAAGTAGTACACCTTGTATTCCGGTAGTACAAAACATAAGCTTATCGGCAGGACGTCGGAAAACTTGAGCGAGAGAGAATAAGAAATGGAAATCGCATTTATCCCTGATAATACCAACGCCTTTTGTAGTCCTGAGCAGCGTGCAGAAGAGCGTGAAACGTTAGCTGCACAGGTTGAATTCTTCCTGAAGTCTGGCGGCAAGGTTACACAGGTAGGACAGATTGAGCTAAATCACGAGTTCGATGCATCATCGGCAACACGCCAAGGCCGCAGCATCAATTCCCGCAGGCTTGCGGCGAAGTTCAACCACAAGAAACTTCGGTCATCACGGGACTGGATCAAGCGCAATCCTAATGATCTTGTCACGGTGGAAGAAGTCTCAAAGCTGACCGGCGCACACGTCACCACGGTTAAGAACTGGAAGAACCACAACGGACGCCGCTATCGACTGATGCCAGTGCAGAATGACCCAATGCTGTTTTCACTGGCTGAGGTTATCCGCTGGATGGATAACCATCTCGCGCTTGCGGCGGAGTATCGCAAGTGACAACGCTGACACTGGTCAAGCGGCTGGATGGCAGTTTTGTGCCAGCCACGCACCAGGACGCCGAGAAATGTGACCGGATAAAGATCGGTTCAGGTATCCGGGGCGAGTGGAAGCAGCCTCGTAACATTGGATTTCACCGCAAGTATTTTTCTTTGCTCAATATCGGTTTTGATGCCTTTGAGGCGGCGGAGAGTGAGTACAAGGGATTGCCAGCGCAGAAGAATTTTGAACGGTTCCGTAAGGACGTGACCTGTGCTGCTGGATTCTACGACGTGGTAACCAACCTGAATGGAGATATTAGGGTCGAAGCCAAGAGCATTAGCTTTGCAAAGATGAGTCAGGACGAGTTTGAAGCTGTGTACAGCAAGACCGCCGACGTATTGCTGCATCGGGTTTTAAGGAGCTACACCCGTACCGATCTTGATCGACACGTTGATCGCATATTGGGGATGGTTTGATGGCAAGAAAAAATAAGACCGCTGACCAACGGCGACACCTGGGGGACGTTGCAGCGTTGGGCTGTATCGCCTGCCGTAATGCGGGATACGGAGAGTCACCGGCAGAGGTTCACCATATCACCAGTGGCTACGGCACAGGCCAGGAAAGAAACGACTACGACGTGATCCCCCTTTGTCCGAACCACCACAGGCAAGGCGAAGATGCAGTACACGTCAGTCCTGCACGCTTCACCGCACAGCATGGCCACGAGCTTGATTTGCTGGAGCAGACTCGCAGAGAACTGGCGGTATATCGCTCATCGTTTGTTGGGGGATTGCTATGAAAGACAAAAACAAACCGGCCTCATTTTTAAGTCGGATGCTCTGCCGGCTAATCGGCCACACCTTCGAACTGTCCTGGGACGCGAAGACCCTTAGAACCAGCAAGGGGCGTTACATGCGTACCGAGTACCGCCACACCTGTGCTGTATGTGGTCACAAGTCGCCATGGATTCGCCGCTCACGCATTAACGAGTGGCGCAGTACCCGGAGATTTGGCTGATGCGTCCGGTGCGCCACAAGTTCAACGCGGTGAGAACCGAGCGTGATGGTATCCGCTTCGACAGCAAGCTTGAAGCCAGATATTACGACTGGTTGAAAGTGCAAGAGGCAAGCGGGGCGCTGTTGTTCTTTTTGAGGCAGTCACCTTTCCACCTGAAAGGCGGCACTCGGTTGGTGATTGATTTCATGGAGTTCTGGTCAGACGGCTCTGTGCTGTTTACTGATGTCAAAGGCATTGAGACAGACGCTTTTAAGATCAAGCGCCGGGAAGTAGAAGCGCGGTTTGGCATTGAGATTAATGTCGTTAAGAAAATACCGACATTGGAGGTGTCACGTAAATGAGCATGTATCCAACAACCGGAGCAGCACTGATTAATGCGTTCAATGCCTCCCTGTTTGATAGTTGCAAGTCAGCAGGCTGGCAGGCGCTTGCTTCAGCTCTGGCGGACAAGTGGCCGGAGCTGGAGGCTGTTGCGCCTAATGCAGTCCATTATGACCAAGACAGGTTGTGCCGTGTTGATTGGGCGACACAAGCTGGAATGACTGCAGGCCTTTTGCGCGTAAAGCTGAAGCCGGCTCATTACCACGTACTCAAGATGCGTTACACCCATGATGGCGAAAATATCGATACAGGTAACGATACCCTGCGGCTGGCGATGACAGACAATACAAGAACCGCGTTAATTGAAGGTTGGTTGGACGTGCGCCGTGCGCTGGTTGAATCAGGCGCTATCCGGAAAACAGTGGTAAATAATGCTGTCAGGTTCCAGTATCTAACACTGAGAGCTTTGCGCCCGGAGCTTGTCAAAAGCGCCTACCAGGCCAGTGGTAGTGAGCAGCAGGCAACAGTGAACAAGCACCAGTGTGAAGTGAAAAAGGCGGTCCGTGCACTGCTTGATGCGGCGCACGAAGCTGCAGAGCTGGAGCTTAAGTCTGCTCTGCTTTGCTAAGAAGTAATGAGTTTGTCGTGTAGAATCAGCATTCAATTCTACCCAGTACTGTAAGGTCGGTGATTAAAGTGAACAGACGTAATAAGTCACATCTAATGATCGTTTCGCTGGTGTTATTCAGCGCCTTTACACCTTGCAGCATTGTTTATGCGCAGCCAACCAGTTTTTATGCAGCCAAAAAGAACCTGGTCAAAATTTACCAGAATGAGTTGAAAGGGCAGACGACCATATACTGTCAGGCCCCCATAATCTGGCAGGGTAAGAAAGGCATACCTGATCTGGATGCCGTTGGTTATAAAGTCCGAAAGCAGCGTACAAGAGCTGAGCGTATTGAGTGGGAGCATGTCGTACCTGCTTATAACATAGCGCGACAGGGTACCCGCGCCTGCTGGAAGGAGGGGGGGCGCAAGAACTGTAGTAAGAATGATGAGTGGTTTAAGAAAGCAGAAGCTGACATGCACAACCTCTTTCCTTCCATTGGGGAAGTGAACGGTGACCGCTCAAACTACCGGTTCAGTGCCTGGATCGGTAGCCCCGGCATGAGTATGTATGGCGATTGCCCGATGAAAATTGACTTCAAAAATAAGCAGGCAGAGCCACCGGATTCAGCCAAAGGAGCCGTCGCTAGAACCTACCTCTATATGTCAGACAAGTACGGTGTTCAGCTATCCAAGGCTCAACGGCAGCTAATGGAAGCCTGGAGCAGGCAGTACAAGGCTCAAGGCTGGGAATGTGATAGAGAGAGGGCGATCTCAAAGGCTCAAGGTAACGAAAACAGCTATGTAGTGAACTCCTGTCAGTTGTGAGTCCCGTCAGCATGTAGGGCTGACTCTTGTAATTTCCGAGCACTTGGCTTTTCGGTATGTAACGGTATCCAAAAGATGTCAAATTTCCGGTACGATCACCCCTTTATTTTTGAGGTGTCGTAGCGCGAAACTGGATACATACACTACCTAAAGCCCTTCCGACAATGGTGGTATGAAGTTGGCGGGCGGTAGCGTGGTTTTTGTTTATGGGGCAGAATTATGAGTGGAATTTATAGCGCTCAAAGGGCTTAAGTAAAGTTGTTCAAGCTGATCTTCTCGTGTGTTTTGGGTTGTAGATGATGAACTGAGCCTGCTTTTGTTCAGGAAGAGTTGATGTTAATTGTTAGGCTGGTAGGAGTAATGACATGCTATGTGCAATTCGTGATTCTGATAAAATAAAAGTAATTGCTCGAAGTTCTAAAAAAGTTGAAGGACCTTTTTATTGCCCAGGATGTAAAAGAGAAGTTAATGTTAAAAAGGGAGCAATAAAAACTCATCATTTTGCTCATAAACCCCCGTATAAATGTAGGTATGGTGCAGGAGAGTCGGACGCACACCGTAATTGTAAGGAAACGATATTTAATAAACTTTGTGAGCTGCCTCATGTCTCATTATGTGAATTAGAAAAAAATTTTGGAGATAATGTGGCAGATATATATGCAGAGATTAACGGTGTACCTGTTGCAATTGAAATTCAAAAAAGTGATTTGACGGTTAACGAAATTTCAAAAAGAACAAGGACGTATCATGAAAAAGGAATATATGTTCTGTGGTTATGCCTGCTTGATAAAAAGCTTAACAATCAAGCCTATAGCCCTAAAGCATGGGAGAAGTGGCTTCATGCGGTATATTTCGGACGTGTTTATTACTGGCTTTCAGATTTGGTAGTAGTTCCATTTCATTTTGGTGATTACCAAACTTATATTGAATCATCGGTATGGTTTGATTCAAGTGGGCATGAAAATTCATCAGGTGGTTACTTCAAAACATCTCGTAGATATAAAACACCAATGCAGGGGGTGGGTATAAATATAGGGTCGAATTTTAAACCGTCCTATAAGTCAGCATGGAATAGTAAAACTATAAAAATTCCTGAATGCTCGATATATAGCGATAATCTTAAAGCTTGGTGGAAAGATAAGAAAAAATAGTGCTAAAAATCATACGTGTATGTTGCCTGAAACCAATTCTTACACTGCAAGGATAGGGTTGTGGAAAATAAAAAAGATGTACCGAATAAATTAAACATGCTAAGTCTTATACTGTCGATCATTGCAGTCGCAGCGCCAGGAGCTTATATAATTGGCTTAAGTTACAATCAGGGTATTCTGGCAGGGGCCGGCATAAATACATCTAACTTTCCCATAACAATACAAGAGGCGTATGTGTCTGCATATTATGCTTCTACTCATTTTTTTGTTGCGGTCGTTAAAGAGATTGTTTCTTTTCTTGGTCTTACCTTTGAAAGTAGATCGCTTTTAATTTTGCTCTCAGGCTTTCTTTTATTAATTATTTTTATTTATCTTCTGATAAAAGTAATAAGGTGTGAGTCATCATTTAAGGGTGGTGATATATATAACTTTGTTTTAAAAGTTATATCGCATCTACATTGGAAAAATAACGATTTCACAAAAGCTGTAGGTATAGGTGGTTTAGCTTCATATAGTGTGATTCTGATTGTATATGTTATTATGTTTGCTGTTTTATGCTGGGTCTTGCTTCCAGGTGCTGCGTATAATGTTGGCTATGGGGTATCGGAACGGTCCATAAAGGACTATGTTTCTAATGGTTGCGAGAATGAGGCGGAAAAGAATTGGAGTCGCTGTATAGTAATATATGGAGAATATGATGAAGTGGTGGATAAAGGATTAATGATTATCAGAAACGAAAAGCAAATAGCTATTTTTGATGGGGAAAGCTCCAAGGTTATTAGTTTGCCTTCAGAATTTATAATCCAAAAAAAATACATTG
This sequence comes from Kistimonas asteriae, assembly GCF_018263925.1. Lineage (GTDB taxonomy): Bacteria > Pseudomonadota > Gammaproteobacteria > Pseudomonadales > Endozoicomonadaceae > Kistimonas > Kistimonas asteriae. The sequence goes on along the minus strand of NZ_JAEVHF010000009.1, from coordinate 125,594 downwards.
AGCCAAAGAATGTAAAAAGTGCATCAAATTCTATTCAGGGATAACGATTTTCGCTCAACTGTCTTTATCGACTGGTTTTTATGTGTGAGTGTCCAGCGTAGAATCAAACTGGGAAAAGTATAATTTTTTTCAACAAATTTGTTTAGTTAAATGGATTATGTTTAGACTTTGCTATCTTTGATTGCTCTTGAAATTAGTGAGGATAACTTGTAAAAGTGTGTTTGTTGTAGTTTTTCTAAGTGCATCACTAAGCAACTTCACAGCTGGCCAGTCTATAAGCTGCAGAATTTAGAAGATAAAATGTCAGATTGATTTTTTGCAATTACTTGGGCGGTTTAATCCATCAATACATATTTTATGTTTATTACTTTCTCGCGAGGCGTTTATACTAACAAAGAATATTATGAATACATTTGAGACCCAAGATTATAGTTCAATCGAAGTTGCTGAACTTGTTAAGTTTAAAAGTGATTGCCAGGATAAAGGTGTAGAAGAGGTCGTTCAGAAGCACTTGATAGATGGTGCTAGCTATTTTTTCAACCTTTATTATGACGAAGATGAAGAGTTTTTATTCAAGAAGTCGATAGCAGACAGCTTAAATGTTCATATCAGAGATATTGTGATAGTTGGTTCTGGAAAACTGGGGTTTAGCATAAAACCAGATAAGGATGAGCCAGGTCTATATAGGTTTAAATCTTTTGATTATGATTATGATAAAGATACGGGTAATAAAAAATCCGATCTTGATGTGGCAATAGTTTCTAGCAGGCTTTTTGATGAGCAGTTAAGGAATCTTTATGAGCATACTGATTCTTATCTTTTAGCTTCATTTCCAGCTAGGGAAAGAAATCAGTTTTCAAAATATATTTTAAAAGGATGGATAAGGCCTGATTTATTGCCTAGAAATTATACCATTTCACCTAATATAGAAAAAGTCCAACAGGACCTTTCCTCAAAATACAGTAGGGATGTGAATATTGGGATATATAAATCATGGTATTTTTTTGAAAAATATCATACGAACAATATTCATACACTATCTCTTAATTTAATTGCGTGAGAATAATGAATCAATTACTTGAAAGTATACCATCTACAAACGTTAAAATTATCGAGCTCTACAATAAAATTGATGCGAAAACATTAATTATTGATCCAACCTTCCAAAGAAAGCTGGTATGGAAAAAACAACATAAGTTTCATTTCATTGAAACAGTACTTTATAATTATCCTTTTCCGGAAGTTTATATTGCTAGTGCTGAAATGGATGTTACAAATATAACATCCTCAGAAGTTGTTGTTGACGGACAGCAAAGGTTATCAACAATAGTTGATTATATAAAGTCGGTAGGCGATTTTAAAAGTCAGAATAAGGTTAAGTCATTTAATGAGTTGACCGTTGATGAGAAAAAAAGATTTCTTAACTATTTTGTGTCTGTGCGAGATTTAAAGAATCTCTCTATGGATATAATTAAAGATATTTTTATGAGAATCAATAATACAGAGTACTCATTAAATGCTATTGAGAAGATCAATGCTCAATATGGAGATGGTGAGTTTATTGTATTCTGTAAGCAGTTAGTTGATGCTGATTATATCCCCACTGAAGATGTTACTGACTCATTAGTAGAGCAAGAATTTAGAGAGAAAGTACTAACGTTCTTCTCTGATAATAATATTTTCTCTGAAAATGATGTTAAGCGTATGATTGATTTGCAGTTCGTCATGACATTGGTTGCAACTCTTATTGAATCAGATTATTTTAATAGAAATCAAAAGGTATCGGATTATATTGAAAGGTATAATGCATCATTTGATAGACAGCAGGCTATAGAGCAAGCTTTGGATAAATCTCTTAGTGTTTATAATTTACTTTCCTTTAATAAAGGTAGCTATTGGTTTACCAAATCTAATACATTTACTTTGTTGGTTGAGTTTTCAAAGATTAATCTAGAAGAATATGATTCTGTTAAGATTAAGCAGAAGCTTGAAGAACTTGATGTGAAAAGTAAGAGATATTATGCTGGTATTGATCTTCAGTCTATTACTCCTGAAGAAAGTAAGTACTTTGACTTTGGCAAAGAAGCTGTAAATGAAAAAGCGGCTAGGCAATATCGCGGCGATCACGTGAGAAAAATTATTGATTGCTGCAAGAAGTGAGCATGATGAGAAAAAGAGATGGCATTTTTCAATCCAATCTATGTCAGCCAGTATGTGAGTCTAAGGTGGGCAATGTGAATCTTCAGTGATTTTTATAAATTAGTACATTAAGTTCAATATTCTCAATAAATTTGAACTACTGTCTATTTGTACATATAATAAATGCCAGACTGACCACTATTGCGTCGGTTATTACTGTTTAAGCCCAATTCTATTATTAAAAGCCCCGGCAACCACCGGGGCTTTTTTTTGGATAAAATTTTATGTTGCTTACCCTGGAACGCAGTTATCTGCCTCACTGCACAATTGGTGAATTGCACGTTCCTGGTGGTGGCACCTATTACACGATCGAGCCAGCCTGGCGTCAGAATCAATCTTACGTGAGCTGTATCCCTGAAGGGATTTATGACTGCCAGCCCCACAACGGCAAGAAATACAAAAATGTTTGGGTATTGGCTGATGTACCGGATCGGTCATTTATCTTGTTTCATGCCGGCGTCAGAGTGAAGCATACCAAAGGCTGCGTACTGACCGGCAAAGCGCTTTCCGAGAAAACCTACACCCTGGTTGATTCTGACCAGGCAATTGACGAGCTGCGCCAGATTCTGCCTGACCGGTTCCAGGTTCGCATTGTCACCAAGACGGTAAGTTACCCATGAGCTTGTTCGGTAGATTGCTGGGAAGCAAAAAGGCGGTTGATGGGATATACAAAGGCGTCGATGCCCTTGTTTATACCGATGAGGAAAAGGCGAACTATTATCTCCGGCTGCTCAAAGCCTATGAGCCGTTTAAGGTTGCCCAGCGCCTAACCGCCCTAATGGTTGGTATCCCCTTTGTTCTGATTTGGATTCTCTGCGCATTGATGATTGCCATCTCTGCATTTCTGGAGCCGTGTTCTACTGACCAGGTATGCCGGGCAAGCATTCTGCCAATGCGGGCTAAAGAGCTTGCCACGCTTAACAATGAAACACTTGGTACGCCTTTCGCCCTAATCGTAACGTTCTATTTTGCAGGCGGTGCCGTAGAAGGGGCTTTAAGGGCCAAGGTTGGTAAGTAATGGATGATAACCGGCTATCAAGGATAGAGAGCAAGCTAGACCAGCTCACTGAGGTAGTTGTCGCCCTGGCCAAGCACGACGAGCGGATAACCAATCTATCACGTCGCCAGGACCGCACTGAGGAACGGCTTGATACTCACGATAAGGATATTGCTGGCACACTGACCAAAGTAAACAGGAATGGCTTTGTGGTTGGACTGGCACAATTTATTGGAGCGAGCCTGTTCGGTGCGGCTGTCACTATCGGAGTTAGGTTAATTGCATGACTACTGGCAAGCGTAAACAAATCGACTGGGAAGCGGTCGAAATAGATTACTGCGCTGGTGAGCTGTCAAATTGTGCTCTGGGCAGAAAGTACGGCTGCTCTGATACAGCTATAAGGAAGAAGGCCAAGGAGAAGGGCTGGGTTCGACGCAAGCCAGAACGCGAACCTAGCGATGATGAGCTTGCCGAAGTGACGGCAATCAATGACGCTCATGCCTTAAATCCGCAACAGGCGAGATTTGTTCTTGAGTACATGACTGACCTTAACGCTACTCAAGCAGCCAGGCGCGCCGACTACAGCGATAAGAACGCATCTTCTATCGGTTATCAGTTGCTTCAAAAAACTCCAGTACAGAAAGCCATTCAAGAACAGATGAACGCAAGAGCCCGCCGCACATTGATTACGGCAGACAGGGTAATTGCTGAAGTGGCAAAGCTGGCGTTTTCCAATACCCGGGACCTGTATAAAGACAATGGTGAGCTGATACCGGTCAAAGAGCTGCCAGCAGATGTGGCGGCGACCATTTCCGAAATACGTCACCGGGTGATCGGTGGCACTAAGGGCGACAGCGAGCCTATCACTGAGCTGTCCTATAAGACCGCCGACAAAAAGGCCGCCCTGGAATTACTCGGTAAGCACATGAAGTTGTGGGTTGACCGGGTTGAGGTTTCCACAAACTACGAGGAAGACCTGGAAGAATTGGCAAAGGGGCTGTAATGGATGCGGGAAGACGGCGAGAACTGATTGGCAAGATCAGACGCTTTTTCCCGAACTTTGCTGAGCGCTGCCTAAAGATTAAAACCAAGTCCGGGCAAATTCTCCCGTTTATTCTCAATAGGGCGCAACGGTACGCCCACGAAAAGATTGAGGAACAGCTAAAGCGTACCGGCAAAGTCAGAAAGGTTGTCCTGAAAGGCCGGCAACAAGGATTCAGCACCTACTCCCAGGGGCGGGGCTACTGGAAAGTAACCGGCCGCAAAGGGATGAGGGCCTACATACTGACCCATGAAGCGGAAGCAACAAGTCAGTTGTTCAGCATGGCCAAGCTCTACCATGAGCTTTGTCCGTCAATGCTCAAGCCGGTAGTTGGTTCAGATAGCTCTAAGGAGCTGTCATTCCCTAAGCTGAAATCAGACTACAAGGTAGGCACCGCCGGTAACCGGGGTTCAGGCCGCTCGCAAACCTTTCATTACTTCCATGGTTCGGAAGTCGCATTCTGGCCGCATGCCGATGAGCATTTGGCTGGCGCACTGCAGGCGCTATCCAATGAAGACGGTACAGAGGGAATACTGGAAAGCACGGCCAACGGTGTTGGTGGCGTCTTCTACGACTATGTGATGGATGCCAGGGCCGGTGAGGGTGAGTACGAGCTGATATTTATTCCCTGGTACTGGCAGGAAGAATATGTGTCACCGGTGCCTGCAGACTTTGAGCGCACCGACGAAGAAAGAAAACTGGCGCTGCTGGTAAAGCATCATCCCGACGGTGCTGAATGGTCACACACGCTGACCGATGAGCAGTTGCAATGGCGACGTAAAAAAATCTACGAGCTGAAGTCGCTTGATAAGTTCAAACAGGAATACCCCTGCCACGTGATGGAGGCGTTTCTGTTTTCTGGCCGTCCAGCCTTTGACCCCAACGACACGGCGGCAGCAAAAGAAAACTGCTACCGCTTCAAATATATCTATGACCTGGCGGCCAATAAGCTGGAGCCGTCACATAAAAAGCAGTTTCAAAAAGGTGAGTCCACGTCTGGCTATCTGCTGGTATGGGAAAAGCCCAAGCCGGATATGTTTTACGCCATTGGTGCTGACGTGGCGGAAGGGTTGGAGCATGGTGACGATAGCTGGATTGATGTCGCCGATAAGGACGGCTACCAGGTAGCGCGATTCAAAGGCCATCCAGACCCGGACATTTTCGCTGGCATGCTGAACCAGGTAGGCCGGTGGTACAACAATGCCTTACTCGGTGTTGAGCGCAACAATCACGGTCATGCGGTGATTGGCCGGTTAAAGCCCGGTGCTGAGGGGAGTTACAACTATCCCAATCTCTACGTTGAAGAAGACACCGAACACAAGTCAGACAAGCGCCGCAAGCGTTACGGCTGGCACACCAACGCCAAAACCAAGCCGCTGATGATCGACTATCTCAATGAGCTGTTACGCGATGAGATACACGGCATCGTGGATGCTGAAGCGGTCGACCAGTGTCAGACCTATGTGATCGAAGACAACGGCAGCACCAATGCCCAGGCAGGCTGTAAAGACGACGGGGTGATTGCCACCGCAATTTGCAGGCAGATGGTCAAGCGATTACCGAAGATCAAGCGAGCGATTCCCCCATCCAACTACACACCAGGTAAAGCCGGTTACGCCTAATGTATCAGCCACACAACGCACCAACCGCACAATCGGCCACCCTTAACGCGGTCAATGTACCGAACACGGATGCCGAGGCGCAGGCCGAACAGACGACGGAGCTAGTCAAGGATGCCCTGGCCGGTGATCTCTACAGTCAGTGGGAGCGGCGAAAAGATGCCCGCCGTGAAATAGAAACCGAGTGGCTTGATGCTTATCGTGCGATCAAAGGGGAGCACAGCCCGGAAGCTCTGTCACGGATGGCGGAAAATGGCCAGCTTTCCCAGCTCTTTGTAAAAATCACGCTTACCAAGGTGAACGCCGCCTATTCCCGGCTCATAGATATGCTGTTTCAGCAGGTCGATAGCTTCTGGGATATTGTGCCGTCACCCATAGCGTCATTGCCCAAGGCTATCAAAGATGTGATTCGCAACCAGGCCAGACAAGACGCAGTAGTAATGGCTATGCAGGAACCGGTGCCGGCACAGCAGCGTGCCGCCCTGGTCGAGCAGCTGCAGCCGCAGATATTGACCAAGCTCGAAGACGCCATTATGGCCGACTCGCTGGATAGTGCAGAAGAAGCCTGCGTCTCGATTCGACGCCAGATCAAGGACTATCTGGTTCAGGCTGAAGCCCTCACTGCGCTGAAAAAGACAGTCTACGAAATGGTTTGCACTGGTACCGGCTGTTTCAAAACGGCTACGGTCAAGTATCTGGAACGCCAGGGCTGGGAGTCTGACGATGACGGCCAGTGGAATTTGACCGGCGAGAAAACCATTGCCCCGGACGTTGAGCATGTATCTATCTGGGAGGTATACCCAAATAGTTGGGCTACTGATCCGAAAGACCCGGAGGACGTGATTCGTCGTCGTGTATTGACCCGTTCAGAGCTGCGACAGCTTGCCTCTGTGCCTCGCTTTGATGGTGACCGCATTGGTGAAATCCTCACGGATACCCCTAACGGCAATCATGAGGATGAACAGTGGGAACGCACCCTGCGCAATCTCAACGATAATGACGAGCGCTATCAGGATGCCAGCAAGCGTTACGACGTGTTTGAGTATTGGGGACTGATAGACGGTGCTGATCTGGAGCGTTACGGCGTCAAAGTGGACGACCCTTACATTGAGTACCAGGCAAACGTCTGGTTTACCGGTAACCGCGTCATTATGGCCTCGCTGAATCCGCTGAAGCCTGAATCCATACCCTATAAGTTCGTGCCCTATCAGACCCTGGCGCATCGGTTCTGGGGGATGGGTATTCCTGCCATGATGTCCGATGCTCAAGCGAGCATGAATGCGGCAGTTAATGCTCTGCTTGATAACGTCGCACTGACCGCAGGTCCCATGCTGGATATCGACGTTGCCCGGCTGCCGGAATCGGTGACACTGGATGAAGCCAGGAAGATTTACCCGTTTAAGGTGAACTTCTACGACTCCAGCAAAGGAGGGGAAGGCCCTGCAGTCAAAGTTAACAACATCCAGAGCAACCAGACCCAGCTCCAGGCGGTTTTTGAAATGTTCCGCCGCTTTGCTGACGAGGAAACCAGTCTGCCGTCTTATACCCATGGCGAGCAGGGCCAGAGCATGAACAAGACCGCTACTGGTATGTCCATGCTGATGAGTGCAGCCAATGTCGCGTTGAAAAGTGTCGTCAAGAATATCGATGACTATCTGACCCGTCCTCTGATCGACAGCCTGTATCACTTCACTATGCGTTGGTCTGACATTGAATCTAAGCGCGGCGATCTTGATGTGGTGGCGCAAGGCTCCAGCGCACTGGTAGCCAAAGAGCTGCAGTCACAGAAACTGATGCAGGTAATGTCGTTTACCGCCAACCCGGTAGATGGACCGCGTACCAACCGAGGTTATCTGCTGGAGGAATACCTGCGGGCTAACGACCTGGACACCGACAAAGCAATGGTTAGCGACGAGGAATTCAATGCTCAACTTGGACAAGGAAACGGCGCAGGCCCTGCTGGCGCTCCGGTTCAGCACCCATTACCAGGCGCTAACGGTCTACCTCAAGGCCAGCCTGGATAAAGTGCATGAGTCGCTGGTCAACTGCGACGACCATAACAGAACACTCAGGCTCCAGGGTGAAGCCAGAAAACTGAAAGACATGTTACGGCTCACCGATCGAGCAGAAGAATTCATAAAAGCCAGGCGTTAGTCGCCAGGTACTGAACACAAAACCCCGTTGGTTTGCCGCCTTCGGGGTTTTTTTATGGCCGGACACGCGCAAGCCCCGGCATCAAACCTCAGTGGACACGCTACCGGCCCCACAGGAGATAAAAACCCATGGCAATTGACCCCAAGCAACTGGAAGCAGAAGCAAACGCAGATTACGAACGGTTGATGAAGCCGGCCCCTGCAGAACATAAAGCAACGCAGGACACGCCGCCATCGCAGCCCACCGAACCTGTCATGCCCACAGTAACTGACGACCAGCCGCCTGCACCGCCCGCACCGAATGCGGACACCGGGGAGGGCAATCTGGATGAACGTTACAAGAACCTGCGAGCCGATCATACCCGCAAGGCTCAGGAGAACGCTGACCTCAGACGCCAACTGGAAAACATGCAGCAGCAGTTGAACCAGTTAAGCCAGCAGTCACCGGCCAGCGCACTGAAACCGGACGAGCCCGATGAGCTGGAGAACGCCGCCAAGGACTTTGAGGAACTTTCACCCCTGGTGAAAAAACTCAAGGCCCAGGATGAGGTTATCCGCGAAATGAAGGCCAGCCGGCAACAGCAGACCCAGCAGGACTATTACGGACGCATTGCCGCTAAGCACGCCGACCATGCTCAGGTTTACCAGTCTCCGGAGTTCCAGGGTTGGATGAGTCGCCTTTCTGGTCTGGACAAGCGCGCTGCAGAAATGGCGTTCAACACGGGCACGGCTGATGACGTGATTGAAGTCTTCGACCGCTACAAGCAATCCATCGGCATGGGGAATAAGCACGAGCAAGCCGCGCAACTGGCAGAGCCGACCCTGCGCAGCCGCTCACAACCACAAACACAATCCTCCCGTGCAAAGTTTACCTGGAAGCAGATTGAATCGATGTCTACTGCTGATTACGCCAAAAATGAGGTGGAAATCGACCGGGCTATTCAAAACGGGGAGGTTATCTAGGCGCAGGTACGCGCCATTGAGGTGAGAAATGCCCGCTTTTCCTACAGGCAACGCCGCTAACGGCCTGTCTATCATCTACTCCAAGAAGCTGAACGCCAAGTTCTACGCCGCTACGTCCCTGATGGAAACCTGTAATACCGACTGGGAAGGTGAGATTCAGGGCGAAGGCTCCGAGGTTGTGATTCGCTCCCGTCCGGGCGTGGATATTTACGATTACGACGGCACCGTGACCTACCAGGGTCTTGAACCCGGAAAGATCAGCCTGCCGATTGACCAGGCCAAGGCGTATTCATTCCTGGATGACTATATCCAGAGCTTGCAGTCCAACATCAAGGAAGTGGACGAAGCCACCATTGACGCTGCTGAAAACATGAAAATTCATGTTGAAACAGACGTTCACGCAGTCATGGCGGCTAATGCTGGCTTGACCTTTGGTGACACCACCAACGGCGATGTTCTGGATAAGAGCAATGTGCTGGATTTCATCGTTGACATGGGTACCTTGCTCGATGAAAACAACGTGCCGGAGTCAGGCCGCTTCATCAAATTGCCGCCCTGGGTATGCGGCATGATCAAGAAATCGGAATTGAAAGACGCCAGCCTTTCCGGTGATGGCTCGTCTGCTTTGCGTACTGGTCGCCTTGGGGTGATTGATCGGTTCACGATCTACAACTCCAACACGCTGCCGGTTGCCGCTGGCAAGTTCAACATTCTGGCTGGTACCAAGCACGCGACGGCGTTTGCAGGTCAGTTTGTTAACCACGAGACGCTTACGTTGGAAAGCAAGTTTGGTAAGGGCCATCGTGGTCTGAAGGTTTACGGTCGCAAGGTCGTGAAGTCGGATGCGTTGGTTATGTCGGTGGTTAAGAAGTCTTAACCGGTACTCAATAAGCCCTGTCATTCGGCAGGGCTTTTCTCTTTCTGAACTCTCTACTTTAAGAACAGGTATCCAATGGACATCTTTGATATTGATACGGCCACTAAGGATGAACTGATCCAGCACGCGCAGGATATGTTCAACACCGAATTGAATGGCCGTGACAAAGTGGACGATCTGCGAGTCCAGGTGAAAGCGTTGTATGCCGGAGAGACTGCGGATAGCGCAAAGCCCACTGCCGCTGTGGTTGAATCCGATTATGAATACTGCCTGAATCCCAAGAATAAGCGGGTACTGATTGCCGCTCCGGGTATGCGCCGACTGGTAGGAAAAGGCGAACTGGTGCCCTGTGATAAGGACGGAAAGCGGCTGTGAAAGTCGCAGAGCTGGTAAGCCGGGTAAGGCGTCTGTTACAGGACGCCGCCGCTTATCGCTGGGATGACACCACGCTGCTGGATTGCTACAACGAGGCGCTTTTGTGGGTAGTTCAGCAGCGACCCGACGCCAATAGTGCTGTCGTGTCATTTGACTGCGAGCAGCAGAGCCAGCAGGACAAACCGGCGGGTGCTTACCGTATTCTCGGGCCTGTCGCCAATGACGACACCGGGCGAGTCATTCAGACAATCAGCATGGATGATCTGACGGCAATCGACAGCAACTGGAGTCAGACGCCGTTTGGTGGGTTCGGTAACTATGTCGAATACATGGTGTACGACGAGCGAACTCCCGATGTGTTCTGGCTCTATCCGTATCCCAATGTGTCACACACGGTCACGCTCCAAGTAAGCCGGGAGCCGAGCACGGTAACAGACGCGGCGGCCAATGACATTGAAATCCCACTCATCCACCTGAACGCCCTCAAACATTCAATGATGGCCTTTGCCTATCTCACCGATGGCGAGACCGAGGGCAATCTGATGCAGGCGCAAAACTATCTGAAGCTTGCCGCCAATGACTTGGGCCTCAAGTGGAACATTGACCTGATGTTTTCCAGACCCATTACCGGCGACAGCAACAAAGGATAATCCATGGCCAATATCCCGCTTTCCGAGTTCCTGCGCCGGATCAAGCCCCACGTCAACGGCTGCCCTGAAATGGCGATAGCCGACACACTGCGCGTTGTGCTGACTGAAGTATGCCGCCAGGTTCCGGTATGGCGGGATGAGCCGCAGACGGTTTATTTTCCTGCCGGGATGAGCCGCAACACCCTGGCAACACCGGAATGTGCGGAAGTGACTGATGTGCTGTCAGTCTCTATCAATGGCACGCCACTGCGAGAGTTGGATATTCCCGGTGATCACGCCACTGGCACCCCGCACTGTTATCAATTTATTAACGATGAGCTGCAGGTTTACCCGACACCGGCAACCGACGTTGAGCTAACGGTCGCCTGCTCGCTGGGACCTTCATTTACCTGTATGGAATTGCCGAAGCAGGTTCACCGCGCTTTGTATGAGTTTGTGCCCTGGGGAGTGATGGCCGAGCTTCAAATGATACCGAATCAGAAGTGGAGTGAACCAAAGACCGCAATGTTTAACCGCAATCGTTTCCGGCAGAAACTCAATGACCTGAAGATTGCTGCCAGTACCGGTGGTGCGACCGTCAAAGCTATTCGCCAGAGATTCGTCTAATGAGTAGATTCTTTCCGTCTGAAATCTTTATCGGTGACACGATAGAGCGCAGCTTCCAGGTAAAGCAGGCCGGTGCTGCAGTGGATATCAGCAGCGATACATGGACGCTGTATATCAAGCTCAATCCGAACGCACCGGACAGTGAGGCGCTTATTACCACAAGTGCCGCACCCTACGCGGAAGGTTTTGGAAATGGAAAGGCTCGCTTTGGAACGGACTCCAGCCAGTTGAACCCGACAACATACTGGTTCTTTGTCCGCCGTGACGTCGCAGGCGTGCGCGACACCATTGTGGCTGAGCAGGTACGGATGGTGAACCGATGACAGACGTTATCATCAACATTGAAGAAACGGATGTTGTCGTAGAAGTTGTTGAGCCTGCACCGGTTGTTCTGGAGCTGGCAGGCGTTGGCATGCCTGGGCCAAAGGGTGAACAGGGGCTAAGAGGTATCCAAGGTGAGCAGGGAGCGCAGGGCATCCAGGGCGTTAAGGGTGATACCGGCCTTAAAGGTGATACAGGCGACCAGGGAGAGAAGGGCGATAAGGGCGACCAAGGTATCCAGGGTGAACAGGGGCTGCAAGGTAACCAGGGGCCAAAAGGGGATAAGGGCGACGGGCTAAAGATTGATGCCATTGGCCTGATTGCGTCGCGTAGCGCCTACGATACCCGGCCTGAAGGTTTTACGTTCTACGCGAGTGATGAAGGCAAGCTCTATAGCAAAGTTACCGACACTGCCGGAGAGTGGAGCGCTGGTGCTGCGATAAAAGGCGAGAAGGGCGACAAAGGGGATACCGGCGATAAGCCTTCCCATAACTGGTCTGGTACGTCGCTATCGTTTGAAAAGCCAGATGGAACACCGGGCGCGCTTGTTGACCTCAAAGGTGACAAAGGCGATAAGGGTGACCAAGGCGATCAGGGTTTGCAAGGCATCCAGGGAGAGCAAGGCCCGCAGGGTGTCCAAGGTGATGATGGTGACCAGGGTTTACAGGGAGTAAAAGGCGACACCGGATCAAGTGCGCACCAGCACTGGATTGATGAAGGCAATAGCGGAACTGTCAGCGATTTTATCGGCAGCCTGAAAGGTGACAAAGGCGATAAAGGGGATGCTGGCGATCAAGGTATTCAGGGAGAGCAGGGTATCCAGGGGCCTGACGGTCAACAGGGTATCCAAGGCCCCAAAGGTGACCAGGGTAATCCCGGTGCGGACGGTGCCGATGGGTTAAGCGCCTATGAGGTCTGGCAGGCAGCCGGCAATTCAGGAACTGAAGCGGACTTTATCGCGTCATTGAAAGGTGACAAAGGCGACAAGGGCGAGAAAGGCGACAGTGTTGCTGACTGTATAACCTGGGACGGCGCGACAAAATTTGTTTCCGATCAGGAGCCCGACCCTGCCCAGGGTGTTTATGGCGATTTCTGGTTTCAACTGGAGCCGTAAGAATGCCGCCTATTCATTTTCGGGATACTGACCGCTGGCGGAAAGCGACACCCTTTTATAAGAACAATGCTGGCAACTGGCAAAAACTTGCTGGTTGGAATCGCCAGCAGTCGGGCTGGGGGAAATTTACCTCATCGGGCCTGGCTCTGGTGATTGATGCCAACCAGGAAAATTTCAACCTTAAAACCTACCTGCAAACCAATGGCTTATGGTCTGATACCGATCCGGTCGTTATTGATACGCTGGAAATTGCAGCCGGTGTCACGATTCGCTCCCGGCAGAGTAATATTCGTGAGCATACGATCAGGCAGGTTAATCGTGATGCTAGTGCGACAGTTGCTTACACCGCTGCAGAACTTAATAGCTTTTATAGTCAGTTGCCCAATGATTACGGTGTCACTTCTATCAGTTACACAGATGCGGCAACTAATGAAGTGCTAAAGCGGTTTTATGCGTATCAGAAACTGAATGAGCAATGCGCATTTGATACTGGGAATGGCTGGCCTGCAGGCTCAAAAATAAATCACCTTGTCATCAATGGCGTTGTTTTTGGTCAGGGTGGTAAAGGGATGGGGGTTAATACCAAGCACCGCGATTCTATTACTCAGCACGGATTTACGCATGCAGAGCATGGTTGGGATGCGTTACACACCAGTATTCCTGTTGGGAAAATCAGCGTAGCGGGCGGGCTTTATGGTGGCGGCGCTGGTGCAGGGGTAATCGAAGTCGTAACAAACTTTTATGATGTACAAGTGCTGCCGAGCAACATATTAGATATAACCAAAGGGCGGTTAACCTCTAAGGATCTAGTCGACAATAAACTGGTTGACGATGTGATTAATTACACCAATGGCTCGACGCCATCGACTGCCAATACTGAATCAGTATTGGTGCCGGCAGGCCATCTGGGTACAGCACCGCAAAATGGACACCCTGGAGGGCGGGGGTATGGGTATTGCGGAACAAATACTTACGGTCTTTTAAGTCCGATAAACACTGCACCAGGAAAGGGAACGGATGGCTCATTTGATGGGCCAGGGGCAAAATCCCCACGATTTTATTCATCTGGAACTGCTGGTGAATCATCTTCAAAAATAGATATCTACGTTGCCCATGAAGCTGGAGGGTGGGGGGAGGACTCTAACCCTGATCTTGCCGGATACCGGATAGCTACCACAACGGCAGCAGAGCATTTCTGGATGACAGTCACAAGAGATAAAAACACAACCAGTCAACCGCAGCTTAATGTGCTTGAAAACAGAATGTCTGGAACCACTGTTACGGGAAAAGGATATGTAATACCCGCCAAAGGTGGGCGTTCTGTTTTAGGTGTTGCAAATGTAGGTAGCTTTGTGGGGCTTGAAAATATCAAGGGAGAAATGGAGTGATTATTCAAACCCTGGAGTTTATTGATGACAGTCAGGCGACGGTTACATGGTCGAATGGTGTCACGCTGACATACGAAATTAATAAACCGTCAGATTTTAATGCGTTTTCCCCCGATCAATTCAATGGTTTTGTTTCAGCACTACAGGCGGTATGGGGTAGTAATGTGCCAGCCCCAAGCATCCCCAACGACAAGGAGATCATTTTATGATGCAGTCCCAGGTTGTTTTTGAAAGTGACCTTATCACTGTCTATCACGCGCCGGTTTATGAAGGCGTCCGATTCCCGGTCAGAATTAATGATACCCGCAATACCGATAACACGATTGCCTGGCTGACCAGTGGCGCTGGCCGTCGTACCGATACCAGCGGTAATACGCTGGCTCAGGTGGGTGAAGGGATTGCGCCAGAGCTTGAGGTTGAGAAAGGCAATTATATTCTGGTCTGCGATCAGAGCGGCGACTATTTCTGCTGCCATTTAAAGCAGGGCGCTATGACAGGGAAAGCGTTTCACGAAATCAATCCGGGGCAGAGTGTCACCATTGATTGCGGTAAGACCGTTTTATTTAAGGGAGCCGTAGACGTGGCCGGGCAATCCTTCAGTAGCACACAGGTGTTCACCCTGTCACAGCCTCGGACGTTTACCGCTACAGAAAAAGCCTATCTGGTCTGTTTCGAAATCGCATGATAACCATCGTCATTTATTACGTGCTGGTAGTGACAGTCTCTATCGGCTATCACCGGCTTTTGTCGCACAGTGCGTTTGAATGCCACCCGTTCTGGCGCTGGTTCTTTGTGGGGATTGGCGTACTGGCCTGGATGGGCTCGCCGGTTCGCTGGGCACGCTTTCACGATGACCACCACCGTTATGCTGATCGGGATGGCGACCCGCACTCTCCCGTGTTGTCAGGCTGGCGGTGCATGTTGCTCAAAGGGTATTGGCCGAAAGATTCACAGGAAAAACGGGTGCGTTCATTAATGAAGGTTCCCGCATACCGCTTTTACCACAACCACAGCGTTCCTATCGCAACAGGCACGGGGCTGCTGCTGTTTGTAGTCTTGCCCTTCGAACTATTCATTAACGCCTATGTTTTGCCGATCGCACTCTTTCACTTGCTGGCCTACCGCATAGGCTTTGTTTTTCTGCTGCACAAGCAGGGCTATCGAAACTTTGAAACCCCCGGGCACGATGTAAACAGTGTTCTGGCGTTCCCACTGCTACTGGGAGACGCTTGGCATAACAATCACCATAAATACCCACTGCGCCCCAGCACAACGGTCAAGTCCTGGGAAGTCGACCCGGCAGGCTGGGTGGTCAAGCTGGTATCACGGACGCATCAACATAACGGCTGACAGCATAATGAAAATAGAACTCGCCAGCTTTTCGGGCATGATCCCGAAACAGGCTGCCTACCTATTGCCGCAGAATGCCGCAGTACTGGCAGAAAACTGCCGCCTCACCAATGGCAGCTTGCGCGCCTATAAAACCCCGGGAGTAGTTCACACACTGCCAGAGCCGCGAGGCAGTATCTATCTTTACCGTGATGCCGGTAATGCGCACTGGTTCAGTTTTTCCGGTGACGTGGATATTGTGCCGTCGCCCATTGCGGAGGATGCCAATAACCGGGTTTATATGACGGGCCACACCAAAGGTGCACGCTGGACCGATAACGTACTGGCGCTATCCGGTGGCAGTGATTACCCGGTGAACACACGTCAGCTCGGTATGCCGGAGCCAGGCACTGCACCCGTGGCGGAAATAAAAGGTTACCCGGAAGGCATCGACGCGAGCGGGAGCATTATCATGCGTGGCTTGCATGATGATGAGCCTGAAGGATTTGTGTACTGGGAGACGACAGAGGACTTGCTTTATACGAAGCAGTCCAACACGTCAGGCGACTGGTCAGACGGTACGCCAAAGTCTGCCGCCGTCAATGTGGAAACCCGTTTCTATGTATTTACCTGGGTGACGGAAAGTGGCGAGGAAGGTCCGCCGTCTATGCCGTCTAACTCTGTTGAGTGGGAGCAGGGGCAAGTAGTACGGCTCAATGTCGATACTACGCCGCCAGGTGTTGACCTGAATATCTCACACTTTCGGGTGTATGTGACTCGCGGCGACGGTTACTGGTGGTTGTGTGACAAAGTGGATTACAACATCGGTACATCGGAGCAGGCAACAGCGACAGATATCCCGGTAGGCCAGAGTGAGATAAACGACGTTACGCCCACTGAAGACCGACGCGAGCAGTTGGTATCAACAAACTGGATGGCACCGCCTGCCGACCTGAAAGATATTACTCTGTTACCCGGGGGCGTTGCGGCAGGGTATCGAGGCAAAGAGCTGTATTTCTCTGAACCCTATCATCTCTACGCATGGCCACCTGAGTATCGGCAGACGCTGGAATACGAAATTGTTGCCATAGTCGCAGCAGGAAACAGCCTGATTGTCACTACTACCGGTAATCCGTACCTGTGTTTTGGCACCGAACCCACCGCAATGACCCTGGAACGGCTTGACGCCTCACAGGTTTGTTCAAGCAAGCGGTCAATGGTGGATATGGGATATCAGGCGGTCTACGCCAGCCCGGACGGACTGGTATCGGTGGCAGGCGGCAATCCGCAGCTTTTAACCCGCGACGTTATCAACCCAGAAGACTGGCGAACAGACTACAAGCCGGAGGAAGTACACGCCTACCTGCACGACGGCAAGTATTACGGATTTACGACCACTGATGGCTTTATCTTTGATCTTCAGACCGGCTCACTGACCAAGCTCAGCCTTGCGCCAGCCTGCGGACACGCTGACCTTGAAAACGATACGCTGTTTTTACATGTGGGTTCTGATGTCGCCGCATTCAACCAAGGCAGCACATTGATGCCTTACCGCTGGTTAAGCCGGGAGTACAAAGGCCAACCGATCAAGCTCAGCAGTTGCCGAATTGTGGCGGAGAGTTACACCGACCTTCGTTTTCAGCTGTACCGCGACGGTGTAGAGATCATGGATATAGCGGTTACGAATGATAAAGGGTTCAGGTTACCGATGGGACTCGGTACCACTTGGCAGTTTGCGCTATCCGGTACGGACACTGTGAATGCGATCACTATCGCGTCAAGCATGAGTGAGCTTTAAGAATGGGCTTTCCATCACTTCCTTCAAATGTTGACCGCTATGTGCGACAGATCATTGATACCATGCTGGGGCGTACAGGGAATGCCGGTGACCGGGTTCTAATGGTACGTGATCTTGCCGACCTTGGGGTTGTTGAAGCAAACCCCGGTGCGCTCAACTCCCCGTCAAAGCCCAACGCCAGCATTACCGATAGCCTGAAACCATTTGACCCTGGAGCTGAGAGTGAAATACCGGCAGAGCGGGCGGATACTCCAACGACACCGAACGGCCTGCAAACCGCAAGTGCTTTTGGTGCAGTCCTGGTGTCCTGGCAGCCAGCTAACTACAAAGGACATGCGCAAACCGAAGTGTACCGGGCGCAGGTTGATGATGTTAGCCAAGCGCAAATGGTTCACGAGGCCGAGCAGGCTCGCTACACCGACATTACCTCAAGCACCACTGAGTATTTTTACTGGATACGGCACGTCAATAAGAACGGGCTGAAAAGCCAATTCAACCAGGTGGCCGGTGTCCCTGGCCGGGGCAGCATGGTTATCACCGTGCAGGATTTGATTCTCCAGCATCCCGAGATAGCAACGCAGCCGTTTACCGTTATCAATCGGGGAACGGAAGCAGCACCGGAGTGGGTGATTGCCCTTAACAGTGACGTTGCCGTGAATGGCGCCGTTAATATCAGTCAGCTTGAAAGCGGGGAGTTAAAACACGGTTCACTCTTAACCGTGGGCAGTGGCTCACTGGAAATGGGTACATCGACGGACGGTAACGGCTATCTCATTGTCACTGGGCCTGATGGTATCCAGAACAACGATTATATGGTCATCAAAAATGGCAGCATTCAGTCGTTTGTTTATGCGGCAGGTGTTGGCCATGTACCGTACAAGGAAGTACGCAGGATAGAAACTGGCACCGCTGTATCCGGGCAGCAGGTGAAGATTCCGGCATACTTTAAAAGCCAGCCACAAATTACCCTGTATCCCCGCGATATCGGTATCTATAACAAAGACTATTCCGACCAAAGTCAGCGTCTTGAACTGTTCAACACAGCACCAGAGCCACATCCTAGCGAAGCTGGCGCATGGTTGTTTACGCCAACGGCAAGGCTGGTGCTGTCAGCCGGGGGGCAGACCCAGGCCAAGAGCTTTAGTCAGACATCAAGCGCCGCTTCAATGCCGATAGAGTTTATTGAAACCGGCATACAGAACCTTCAACGTGTCAGCTACGCGGGCCGTGTGGCCAGCTCCAGGCATACCGGCAGCGGAAACCTCTACCAAAAGCGTAAGGCCAAGGTGTCACTGCGATACAAAAATACGTTGGGCTCTTGGGTTATTGTCGATCAAAAAGACGTTTTGTTGCATAGCCTGAACAGTGCCTCTTTTTCCCTGTCATCCAACGTCAACAACGCCACCGATGTAAAGGTGACCGCTAATTACTTTGACGATATTGGTACCTTTGAAAGTGGTGAGCCGCAGTATGAGTACACGACGCGACAGGTTACCGGCTCCAATATCAGCGTGACCAAAACCAGCGATAGCTCTGGTTGGGAAAATCATTCACTGACTGCCACACCGCCCAGCATGTCTGGATGGACGCTGGATAAAGTCGTCTATGTGTATGACCTTCAAGCGGAAGTCAAAGCCCGTACCGGTTATGTCAGGGAGTGGCAGGGCATGACGCCGGTTTATTACTACCAGCAGGGCGAGGCGGATTTAAAGTATCTGACCAAGAACGGATTACAGCGCATTCGCGCCGTTTCGCCGTCAACGCAATACACAAGCGCATGGGCAGACACGGATTCTGTTAGTGGCCAATTCATTTATGAAGACTTGTTTAACAAAACGGGGCGTGTCGATAACTTCATTCAGGCCAATGTCAGCGAGAAGCTGTTAAGTACCACAGACGGTTACGCGGTATGGGTGGACTCCGGTTACCTGTCAGTGTCCGTTTCCAATGTTCGGGCAACCTTCCATTACAGCCGACAGGTGCAACCCGGTACCACCGAAACCAATTTACTCGAAGTCGATACCGCCACCTATGAGAAGGGTGCAACAGACGTTTCCTTATCCAATTCCGTCATTAACTGGACCGCTACGGGAGAATAACCATGAAGCTGCTGTACACGGATAACCTGGCCACCGCCTACCAGCCAGACACATACCAGCCAAGTGTTGATCAGTTCTATGGCATGAATGAAGGACTTGAAGATTACCTTCAGTCTGACTTTAAGGATGAAGGGTTTAACAGTTACTACCAGTACAACCCTGAGCAGATACAGCAAGACCTCAACCTTGAGCAGCAGCAGGGATTAGTCGATCAGATCACCGAGTACGGTGATGACCTGTTTGATCTCTTTGATCAGTACAAGCCTCAGTACGAATACATTGCCCAGAATGCCGGTGTCAGTGGGGCAGAGCTGAATCAGCGCCTTGCCGACAGTGGCGCACGGTACAGCGCTAATGCTGACGGCATGGAAGCGGAAGCCAACCGCGCACTGCAGCGCATGGGGGTGAACCCCAATTCAGGCCGCTATGCCGCTATGAAGACCGGCAATTCACTGAGCAAGGCGGCAGGGTACAGCGCCAACCAGAACCAGGTACGCCAGCAGGCACGCGACGAGGATATGAACGAGCGCATGCAGGCGGCACAAATGGGGCTTGGCCTGAGTAACCAGGGCATGAATGCCTACGGTAACGCCATCAATTCCTACGCCAGCATGGGGCAGCAGCTTACCAACGAGAAGTACAAGTATGATGCGCTCAATGAGCAGGCTCGACAGTTCAATGTGCAGGCCAACCAGAGCAAAGTCGGCCAGATTGCCGGACTGCAAAACCAGTTTTACGGGCAGGCGTCAGACCGCTGGAAAAACGGCATGGTTGAAACTCTGGAGCTGACACCCGGTATGGGTATCACTGACTCTAAAATAGGGAGCGCCTACTAATGTACACCGCAGATGACGGAAGCCGTTGGAATACCAAGTATGACAGTATCGGCAGTGTGCCTAGCCTGAGTGAGCGAGAATCAGAGCGCCGTAAGTCACAGCGTTATACCGATGCCTTGCGCCGCCAGCAGCTTGAAAGTAACCGGGTTGCCATGGATGCGACCAAGCAGAAAATGGCTAATGATGAGCATAACCAGTGGCGCGATAGCTGGAACGATTATGCCCAGTTTCACGGACGGGGCCGGCCCATTGCCGGGAGCCGTGGCAATACCCAATATGCGCCAGACGCCACCACACAAAACTCCAACACACGCTACCAGGTAGACTACAAAGCCGCTGAGGATGCCGGTGCTTTCCTGAAGTCGCTCAAGGAGGGCAAGTTAGAGGACGCAACCCGGATTCTTAATGGCAATGCTTATAGCAGCATCAACAATGCCGCAGGTGTGAGTATCGACCAGGACGAGAAAGGCAATCAGATTGTCAGCATCATGGGTAAGGACGGCCAACCCCTGAAGCGTGTGAGTTTGGCCAAGCTGGAAGAGCAGTTGTCCAACATGAACAACTACACGGTACAAATGAAAGGCACCACCGTACCGGCCCGCGAAAGTATCCTTGGCAGTAAGGAGTTGGCGGAAGGTGCGAGTGGAGCCGCACAAAAAGCCTATGAAAGCGCAATCGCCGGGGCAGAGTTCAAGGAAGGGCGCTGGAACAAACCGGGAGAGAAAGGAGGTATTGAGTTTGTAGACCCGGAAGCTGCACGACATCAGGCTTATGATGATTTCATTACCCGATACGGCCCTCGCGAAGCACAGACTACCTACAAGGCTGACCCGAATTACTTTCATAGCCAGACACCCGCAACCTATGGCGAGTGGTACGAGCAGAATCCGGGCGGGCTTGGGTTTGCCACAGGCAGCAGGTACCAGCAGCAGCCACGCGAGCGCGACACTGGCAGCATAGATGAGCTGGTTAATGCGTTGACGGGTAAATCTGGAAACACGACGACAGGCAGTAACAACCCACCGCCGCCAGCCGGTACTCCGCAGGCTGTGAACACCACGCCAGCGCCAAAGTACACCCCCGGTACCGCCAACCCCTACGCTGCGCAACGCTACCTGCAAAACTATACCCGCTAAACCGCCACTCCAGGCAGTGATTCTCACTGTTGGGGAGTAGCACATAATGGTTTAAAATAACTGTATATAAATACAGATTGCACCAATAGCCACCAATAGCCAGGAATGCTGATGAATTGGGATGAGATTCTACAGTCTGACGACTATCAGAACGCCGATGACTACCAGCGCGAAGTAATCCGTAATGACTTCAAGGAAAACGCGATCAAGCAATACGGGCTTGGTAGCGGGCAGGCCGATGCTTTCCGAGCGAAGTTCGACCAGGTAACCGCGCCACGTGGCAACGTAATGTCGGAGTGGGACAGCCTGAAGTCTATTGGTAGCGGTGCGCTGTCAGCAACAGCGGACATGGCGCAGGGGGTAACTCTTGGCCAGCAGAACTCTGCCAGCAAGTACCTTCGTGGTATGGCTGATGAAATGGCTATGGACCGCCGACCGTCCACCATTGAATCGGTGGAGAATTTCGGCTTTGGTGACGGGCAGGAGATCACGGGCAAAGGTTTACTGTATAGCGGATTGTCCGGGCTTGGCTCAATGGCTCCCATGCTGGTGGGTGGTGGTGCAGCCGGCATGGGTGCGAAAGCATTAGGCCGTACGGCTTCCGGTTATGGCAAGGCGAAAAAAGCACTGGATACCGCTGAGAGCGCCGCTGATGCCAAGGCTGCAGCACATAAGGTTGCCACCCTGGACAAATGGAATGACCGCATCGGTAACGCGGCAGGTTTCGGAGCGGTAGGGGCCGCCATGATCGGCGGTGGTGCTGGCGAGCAGACCATTCAGGAAGTGATGGCGCTTGATGACAACACCCTCTACGAGTCAGACGCCTTTCAGGAGTACTACCGGCAGGAGTACCAGGTCAACCCGGAGAACACCCGCGCCGCATTTGATGGAGCGAAAAAGCGCCTTGCCGATGATCTGGCGACCGGTGCCTTTGCCAAGGCCGCAGCCGCAGGTGGTATCTCAATGGCGGTACTCGGTCCGGCACTCGGTAAAATCGTTATGGGCCGTGGTGCGCAGGGTGTTACCAAAAACAGTTTTGCCGGTGCTGGCACTGAAGCGATACAGGAAACCATCGAAACCGGTGGGCAGCAGCTTGCGACTAATATGGAGCTTGCGCCTCTCGACCAGCGTGACATTTGGCAGAACGTACCGGAAGCCGCCGCCACAGGCGCACTGATTGGCGGTGTGGTGGGTGGTGCAGCAGGTGCGCCCGGTGGTTACATGAACCGTGGCCGTGTTGAAGCGAGCCAGGAAGACATCGCTAACCGTATCCGTGACAACCTGAACGAGAGCGCACTGGCAGAACAGCAGATGCCGGAGCTTGAGGAGCGGCTTAAATTCCTTGAGGGTGAGCTTTCAAACCCGTTAGGCAACACGCCACAGACAAAACAGCTCTTTGAAGATACCCGCGCACAGCGTGACCAGGTATTGAGCGACGTTCGCCGCTTGGCTATGGAAAACGCCAGCCTTGAAAACCGGATGCGGCAGGCACACAGCAGACCACAAACGGTAGCAGGCAACCTGAATACAGGCATGAACCCGGTTCCATCGAACCAACCGCAAGACCCATGGGAAGCACAGCAGCAGCGCGAAACCCGTCCTGGTAACTGGAACCAGTGGACAGAGCCTACCGAGCAGGCACAGTCAGAACGCTTTGAAAGACCGCAATCCAACCCGTTCAACGAAACCGGCGAGCAGCGCATAGGACGCAATGACGGCAAGCCGTTTGCCTCACTGGATGAGCTGAACCGCCATGTCGGCCGGCACGACTTAACCCAATACCCCTTCCATGTTGCGAAGGTCAACGGTGGTTATGTGCTGGTGGGTATGCCCGACGCGCAGCAACAGAGAGCCAACATTACCCGCGTACAAACAGCGGAAGAGTTCGACAGGGTACTGGAAGGCCAGTTTATCCCTCTGTCTGACATTGCCCGGTTTGAGCAGTACCAGCAGGCATCACGCCCGGTGCTGGAGAACCAGCCGGTACAGCAGCAGGTAGACACAGGGCAGGCTGCCGATCTGTTCCAGACCGAAGCACAGGCCACCGCCTACATGCAGCGTAACCGCATGACCGGCACACCAATGCAGGTGGCTAACGGTTACTGGCGCATTGACGAGAGCACCGCACAGGCCGAACAGCTTGAAGACCAGCGCCGGACGTTCATTGATTCAACCGGTACCGCCTCAGACGATCTGGCAGACATCGACTGGGCAGGACGTGAGCGCCGTGAGCAACAGGTAGCCCGCCAGCATCCGGGATTTGCCTACGATGGCACCGACGCGGACTATCAGAAGTACTCTGCCAAGGCCGCAGAGCTGAACAAACTCATGCGCAAGTTCCAGGGCGACCCACGCGACCGGGAGAGCTTCAACCAGTTACGCCAGCTTATCAAGGACACTAAGAAGCTGGAAAAGGCGGCCATGGAGCAGGCTCGTGCCAGCAAACGCCCCATTGCCACGGTCAATCGTACCGAGCTGCTACGCCAAGCCCGTGCCGCTCTGGAAGCAAAACGCATGGATGAGTTCAATGCGTTAGTGTCGGATATCCGAGTAACCAACACGGAAGAACAGCAACGCTTGACCGGCACAACCAGCGCCAACGATCAGCCTTTTGTGGATACCAGGCTCCAGCAGCAGGAGTACCGGGACTATCTTCAGGCTGTGGCGCAGGAGGCAGATCACAGCGCCCGTATTGCCAAGCGTGCTACGGCCAATATTCAGGACGACGATTCACTCTTGACTGCCATTGGCAAGCTGGGAGGTATCAACACAGACACCATTGAGTCAACGGTTAAGGAGAGCATTGACGCATGGCGTAAGGCGAAGGGTGGTGGTCGCAATTCACTCTATGTGAACCGCGGCAAGAACGCCAAGAGCCTGGACGATATGGGCCGCATTCTGGCGGGCTATGGCTACACAGAAAGTGACGGCTCAGAGTTCGGAGCCAATACCCTTACCGATGCGATCATGGATGAGGTACGGGGACGCCCTCGCTTCAGTGACGCCATGAATGATTATCAGGCGGTGATGGGTGACGATTCGCTCTTTGGTGCAGCACAGGCCAACAACACCACAGCACCGGCCATAAATGCCGCGCTCAACGGTGAACCTCTGTCACCAGCTTATCGGAAAGAGTTGATTCGGGTATTGAACGACGCGGAGGTTGACCCGAAGTTTACCGGTAGTACCAAAGACAAGGAGAATTTCGCCAATAAACAGCAGGAAAACGCTACAGGTGATGACTGGTTCGATCAGTTTGAACTTGCCGATATTGGCTATGCTGAAGGGAAGACTGGCCTTGACTCGGACACCTTCGACGGTGAAGACTGGAAAGCGGTTGAAGCGGAAGACCGCGAGCTGTCCATGCTGGCCGAAGCCGCCGCCAATGAACAAAATAACCAGGTGGAAGAAAATGACACTGACGAAGGATCAGGCTCGAGCGTTCGCTATGGCGCTTCGGGAAGGCAGAGCCAAACGGCTGGCGAGAGAGCAGAAACAGGCCGAGGACAGCAAACCGAGCAACGTGGTACCCCTGAATCCGAAGCAGAAGCGGTAAGCGATTCCCCCACCCTTGATCTAACCACCCAGACCGAAGCAGAGCTTCAGCAGCAGTCCGAACAGCAGCAGGCCACTGAAGCCGAAACCCGCCAGCAAGAACAGCAAACCCAACAGAAAGCCGATGCCGACAAAGAGCGTGATGACTTTGTATTGTCTGGCTCAGATTCCGCCAGCGATCAGGCTGCAGCACGCGGGCAAAATGACTTGCTTGGGGCTAGCACTTCTGCCAGCACTGAGAATACCAACACCGACAAATCCGAGAGCCGCAAGACTGAAAGCAAACCGCGAACGAAAAAGACTGCCGGCACTAAAGCAAAAGCAACCACCACCGAAGATTACGGCGACGAGCTGAGCTACAACCTGCGTAACCGTGACGCCGTTGACTGGGAAACCCTGAAAGGATTGTCCGACCCGGAGAAAGTAAAGCTCGCCGTTAAAGCAAAGGTCTGGCCGAAGCCGGATTACCAGCAGTTGATTGATGGCGGTATCGATCCGATTAACGCCCGGATACTCAAGCACATCTACGACAAGGTAGCGGCCAAACCGTCGAAGATGTCAGACGAGGGCATCAAGGCATACATTGACGCCGTTGAGCTAGTGCGGGACGAAACCCTTAAACGCCTGGCAGGCGAGAGCGACACGCTCAAAGGCTTGTTGTCGGATGAGATCAGTCAGGCCCAGGGTAATACAAGGTCATGGGCGAGCATTCTGGATGATGCCCAGAGCAAGCCGTCATTGCTTGATCTGTTCTTTCCCTATGATGGTCCGGCACGAATGCGCTTTAGGCAGAATAAGGAGCTGAACGACCGGGCGGGAGTGTTAGGTGGAAACCGTTTTGTCAGAGGGGTACAGCCATCCTTTGCCGACGCGAAAAAATGGCTAAAGGATTTAGAGCAGGGCTGGCCTGCGAAACTGGAGTCATGGCAGCGTAGTTATGCCGTGGTGGAAAAAGACGGCAAGTGGGAGATAAAGCGCAAGCAACGGAACCATTTATGGAGTACCCGGGAACCCGAGTTTGACACGCAAGAGCTTGCGATAGAACGCGCCCGTGAATTGGTGAAGCGGACAACGGAAGAAACCTTCCAGGAGCCTGAAACACTGGTCACGGATATCAAGAAGACCGGCACTGACTATCGCAAAGGACGGGATATTACCAGCAAGGAGCTGGCAGATGCCTTTGCTTTCCGGGGCGTGAACTTCGGTAATTGGATGAAGGGTGGAGGCAAGGAGCCAAGCCGCGAGCGGCAGCTGCACCTTAACCGGGCTTATGATGCCTTTATGGATTTGGCTAACCTGCTGGAAGTACCACCACAGGCGCTATCCCTTGGCGGTACGCTCGGTATTGCTTTCGGTGCCCAGGGCCGCAAGGGAGCGGCGGCACACTTTGTTCCCGGCGTGAATGAAATCAACCTTACCCGTCGTGCTGGTGCCGGTACGCTGGCGCATGAATGGGGCCATGCACTTGACCATTACTTTGCAATCATGGCGGGGCAAGGGTTTGAGAAGTCACCGTTCATTACCAGTTCGGTAACGGAAGCCTCAAAAGCACCGAACGACCGGGATATTCGCCCGGAGGTGTTCAATGCTTTCCGCGATATTGTGACCGCCATGAAAAAGACAAGCGTCACATTGAACGAGGCAGAGATAGAGGAAGCTATCAAGCGGACGGCTGAGAATAACGAGAAGTCGGAGCAAAGCCGCATTGACGATGAGAACGCCAAGCTCAAGGAGTTGCGCACTTCCATCGAGCAGAGTAATGGTGACGGAGCCAACCTGAAGGAGTTTGACCGGCTGGCAGAGGTCATTCGTTCAGGTAAGGCTAACAACAGCCAGTACCGAACCAGGTCACGAACCTTCTCATGGACGGATGAGGTGGAAGCCATCGGCAAGCTGGTGAAGAAAGCCACCGGCTACCGGCCAAGCAAGTACACCCTTAACGGTTTGGGTGGTGTGTTCACGGACAATTACCGTCAGGTGATGGAGGAAATGGACGCCCGAGCCATTGCAAAGCTTCACGAGCCCCAGGTGCAGACCACAGAGTTTGTTAAAGGGGCGATGGCGTTGGACAAAGGTAAGAAGACGCCCTACTGGAACACCAGCATTGAGTTGTTTGCCCGAGCCTTTGAGAGCTACGTTCACGACCGTCTGACCAACAAGAACCACTACCTTACCGCAGGCTGGAAATCGGTAACGGACGATGGCAGCAGCCTGAGCGATCACACGAAGCAGGCATACCCGCAGGGAGCAGAACGGGAAATTATTAATCGCGCCTTTGATACGCTGATTAATACCCTGGACAGCAAGAAGCTGGATGACGGCCTTGATGTGCTTTACCGGATGCAGCAGAGCAGTGAGTCGGCAGGCATTGACCGTCAGAGTGCAGAGCAGGCAGCAGAGAGCCTTGTCGATTCGCTTGGAGTCCGGGTGAAAGTCGCTGATACCGAAGCCGATCTACCGCAACACGTACGCGACGGCATGAAGCGTGACAGTGCAAACGGCATCAAAGGCGTCTTTGACCGCAGGAGCGGGCAAGCTTGGATTGTTGCCGCCAACCTGAGCGACACGCGGGATGCGGTACGAACCATTCTGCACGAAGTCGCAGGACATCAGGCATTAACCAACATGCTTGGCAGCACCATGAACAGCATAATGGCGCGTATCCATAACGACATGCCGGCTGATGTGAAAGCCCGCATTGAGAGCAGCTATGGTGGCCAGCTTTCCGGCATGGATGAGCAGACCCGCAAGGCGGTGATTGCCGAGGAATACCTGGCGCACCTTGCCGAAACCAATCCGACCAGCAGCACACTCAAGCGGTTTATCTCCAAGGTTCGCCGGGTACTGCGCCAACTGTTTCCCGATCTGAACTGGACGCAGGATGATGTGGTTGAATTGCTGGAAGCGGCACGGAAGAAGCTGAAGGGTGAAAACAACCCGGACGGACCGGGAGGCGGAAAGAAAGACGACCTTGCCGGAATCTCTGGGGCTAGCGACACCACAAAAGAGGGAAGCGTAGCGATCCAGCCAACTGCAAGGTCGTCAGCTAATAAAGACCCAGGCCGTACTGAAAAGTTCCATTCTGAAGACTCAGATAGTTCCAACCGCTACCGCACCGCTTCCATTGACGTTATCGACGGCCTACCTGAAGACATAGCTGAGGCTATGCGCCGCACTAACGCAGGTGTTCGACAGCAGCAAGGTATTGTAGAGCGGGTGAAAGACTGGTTCAGCGATATGGAGCTGGCCGACAAGAACACATGGAAAGAATACGCCAGTCGTGCCTACGCCGGCATCATTGATCAGTTTGACCCTATCGCCCGACTGGAGAAGTCATCGAACGACGGTAACCTGAAAGAGGCCAGTGATTCAGCCTATAAAGCAACCCTGCGCACTAAGAACCTCAGCGGCATGATGACAGCTATTCTCGGCAAGGGTACACCCATGCTGGAGAAGGGCAGCGTCATTGTTCGCAAGGGTAGCAAAGGCTTGCTGGAGATCATGGAGCCAATCGCCAAAGCGGGCAACTTGGAGCTATGGGAGCATTGGGCAGCAGCGCAACGAGCTCAACGACTATTAAGGGATGGCCGTGAAAACCTGTTTACCCAGGCCGACATCGACAGCATTAACCGCTACGTTGACGCACGACCAGACCTGAAAAAACAATTCCAGCAGGTACAGAAGGACTACCAGCAATTCAACCGGCAGGTTCTTGATTTTGCCGAAGATGCAGGACTGATTAACGCTGAAGATCGAAAACTATGGGAGTCTGATGACTACCTGCCATTCCACCGTGTAAACCGCCTCGACGACGGTAGTCAGAACAGCCTGTTACGCCGCAAGGGATTGAGCAACCAGAAAAGCGGTATCAAACGTCTTGAAGGGGGTGTTGAACAGATAAGCCCACTGGAAGCGATCTATCGCAACACCGAAAGCCTGATTGATGCCAGCATGAAAAATATCGCCATGCAGCGTATTGCCGACATTGGCACCGATGCCGGTGTTATGGAGAAAACCCGCGCAGGCGACCGCATGACCTCCGACCAGGTGAAAGATCGGTTAGTCGACCTTGGAGTCATCAAAGAAGGCGACAGCCTCACCGATGAGCAGGTGAAACGCTGGGGCAATATGCTGGTTAAGTTTCAGGACTTAGGCGAGGGAGCAGTCAAGGTGTCTCGCGACGGTAAAACGGACGTGTACCAGGTGCACGATCAGCAGTTACTTGAAACCATGCAGGCAATGGGGCCGGATACCCTGAACGGTATCCTGAAAATATTTGCCTTCCCCAAACGGCTATTAACCAACCTGGTAACGTCAGACCCCGGATTCATGGCGCGTAACTTTGTCAGGGATACCCTGTCGACCTGGATGACCGTACACCCCGATATCAACGGCAAGACCCTTCATGCTTCTATGAGCACGGCAATGAAAAGGGTGGCTAACGGGCTTGAGTCTGATGAGCATTGGGCGCTGATGATGGCTGGTGGTGGCAGTGGCGGATTCTATGAAATCACCCCGGACAACATTCGCGGCAACATAACACCAGGGCAGTACAAGGCGCACCACCGCCGCGCAATAGATGACCTGTCTAAAGGTTGGCAGAAGTGGCAGAAGTTCGGGGGACGGTTCGAAAATGCGAACAGGCTCGCTGTGTATGAGGATGCTATCGCCAAGGGAGCCAGTATTGCGGAAGCCGCGCACCAGGCGCAGGACGTTCTTAACTTCACCCGCCGCGGTAAATGGCAGGCGACCCGAATACTGACAGAGATTATTCCGTTCCTGAATGCACGGATACAAGGGCTTGATCGTCTGGCTCGTGGTGGCATTGAAAACCCGTCAGCAATGCTGTTACGCGGTTCAATCTACATGGCTGCCAGTATCGCGCTCTGGTCCCTGTTTGCCGACGATGAGCGGTACAAGTCATTACCAGAACATGAAAAGCTGACCTGGCACCATTACTGGGACGGCGAGGGTAACCATTATCGGATACCTAAGCCGTTCGAGATGGGCGCTATCTTTGCCACGGTTCCGGAAATTGCCAATAACGTGATCTTTAACGGTGAGGATGGTGAATGGGCCGGTAAGATGATCGGCGGCGTTCTGACTGATGTGTTTGCGTTGAGCATGCCACAGTTCATGGCTCCGGCTGTTGATGTTGGCACCAACACAAACAGCTTTACCGGTGCGCCTATCCTGTCGCTGGGGATGCAGTACCAGACACCGGAGAGTCAGTACACGCCCTGGACTTCGGAAACCATGAAGGCGGTAGCGGAGGCTATGCCGGACGCTGCACCGGAATGGATGCGTTCACCCAAGCGACTTGAATACCTGTTCAGGGGATATTTCGGCACGTTGGGTAGTTATGCGCTTATGGGGGCTGACGGCCTTTCCCGTAAAGTGCGAGATACGCCGGATAAGCCTGAAGCCAGTATTAAGCATATCCCGGTACTCGGTTCTTTCTTGCGAGGTAAGGAGCCGGGAGCAACCCGCTACAGCACAGAGCTGTATGAGATGATGCGCGAGGCTAACGAGCTGTCTGCAACAATTAAGTCGTACCAGAAGCAGGGCTTGGCAGGCAAGGCGGCAGCGCTTCAGAAGGAGCACGACGCCACACTGAGCAAGCGCAAGGGTATCAACCGGAACTCTCGCAAGATCAGCGAGCTACGCAAGCAGGTTAGAACGTTATTGGATAACCGCTTTATGAGTTCCGGTCTTAAGCGGCAAAGAATTGAGGCCCTGAATCGGCAGATAAATGCAGCCTATCGGGACGCGGCAAGGAAGTATGGGAACTGATCGCTCCCCCCCCCTGCATAGTCAACGGATTTTTTTTCAGCTTGTCTATTCCAGCTTAACGGATCGGCGAGCTGGGAAAACTACCTAAGCGATACCCCCTCCAAGCAATAGCCCCCCCTTCCTAAATGTGATTAGATAAGCACCATTTATAGAACAACCGTTCAACATCGAGCTACCGAGGCCCATGCTCCGCCGGTCACAAAACCACCGTGCGACCCCTTCGGGCGGTAGCGTGGTTGCGGAATGGCTAGAGCCTGCGTGTAACTGCCCGAACTGGATTGAATCAGTGGTGATCCATCCAGGACAATGTAGAACGTAGATTCGTATAAGTAATGCATCCGGTACTTAGGCGAACAGAGTTCGCATAAGTACACTTTAAATGCTCAATCAACATCATCACTAACATGTAGGAAAAACATGTCTGAAGAAGCAAAAATTCTTTTCTATCAAATCAATTCCTGTGGGTATTATAAATATGGAAGACAGGAGTCTGAATTTGGAGATGTAGCATCAGTATTATCTGATTTAGGGAACTGGATAAGTAATCTTACATTAGTTCAGAGAGGAACATATGAAGTACGTGATGGAGAAGAACTTGAAAAGTCATATTGCCTAAACTGTGTACAGCGCGGGACTCAGTATCTTGTTTCAATGTGGAATCAAATCCCTACAACACAAAGCAATGCTGTTGCTGCAATTTCAGCAGATAGTACACTAACAAACCCATCATTCAGTTTTAATGAGTTTCCTGAAAATACTATTCCGGGTTATGCAACGTACTTCTGGATTATTCCTGAGCAAAACCTGCTCGCAACAGTACGGTTTCATCATAGTAAAAATGGCCATAAAAACTTTGCAAAATACATAAATGAGTTTATGGCCAAGTTTTCATCATATGCTGTTACTGAAGAAACTGATGATGGCGAACAAAATTTGATCATGGGATATCGTGAAGCAGATACAGATGAAATTCAATCTTTATATTCTAAGTTTCATGATTCAATTTACAAAAAAGATGGTAAGATTGAATATATATCTCAAAATTCGAATAGAATTACAAAGATAATAAGAAAAAACAGATTATCGATCACTGAAACAGATGATAGAAACTTTCTTCAAAGGATGATGGATAGGGTACTGCTTCAAGATGTTACTCACGCAGAAACTGATGTAAAAGTGAAGTATGAAGTAAGCTATACACCAAGCCCTGAACAGCTAGACCAGATGATAAGCGAGTGGAATGAGAACAATGAAACCAGATGGGACGATATTGGTTTCAATATTGCCGGAAACACATATTGGCTAAGTCACTCATCGGCAAAGGATGAAGTTGACTTGGATATAACAAGAGATAATGATGAGGTTATTAATGCTCAATCTTTGATCAGATCTTTGCAGCAAAATCAGGATAGAATATTTCGATCACTAGATTAAATGGAGATAACATGATAAAGAAGATTATATTGTCTCTATTGCTGCTGAGTACAATATGGGTGCTATTCAACTACGGTCAAAAGATATCTTACTCTGATCAAAAAGATGTTTATGACTCAATACGAGATATTGCATCATTCGTCTTCGGTGTTATGGGGATATGGCTAGCCATATTTAGCCCTGAGTCATTTAATAAAATATTTGGCAAGCATGACATAAGTGGCAAAATTGAAGAGCTAGCAAAAACAAGAGCTTTGATATTGCCAATAATCTATTCACTAATAATAATTGCCAGTACATTGGTGATACAAATATTTGCTCCAATCTTAAAAGAAATGATAACTACTCATAAATATGTGTTTTGGATAAGAGGTGTTAGTTACTCTTTTCTTGGTATTCTTGGGTTATTACAACTATATACAATCACAGTGGCACTGAACCCAGGCAGGCTTATGCTTGCATCTTTTTCTTCGAGGATAAAAAAGGATGAGGTTCATAAAAAGCTGTTCAAGTTAACTCAGAGAAAAAAGTAATTGCATTTACCAAGTAAATCCAGGTGACGCCTACGGCGCACCTGATTTAGGCGTTACCTCGCTTCCTCCTGCATACGCATGCAGTTACCCTCAAACGAAAAGTTACATAGATTACGTATAGCCCCTCTTAGTTCATGAGAGGTAAATAAAATATTAAAGCAAGAAATATTGAAAATGAGCTTCACAAAGACCACCGCACAGAATTATTCAGAAATCGTTGAAAAAGCTAAAACTGGTGATTTCAAGCTTCCTGCATTTCAGCGTAAGTGGAAATGGTCAAATAAGCAGGTTATGTCTTTATATGACTCTTTAAGGCTAGGTTTTCCAATTGGATCTTTTCTTTTTTTAACATCTAATGATGGCTCCAAACTAGGGCCGAGATCTTTTTATGGCGCTGGAAACAAAGCAGCTCACAAAGAAGAGTGTGAGAGTCTTATTCTTGATGGACAACAACGTATAACTGCCGGGCTATCGATTCTTTATGGCCTAGATGATGCAGAAGGAAGTGAATACTATATAGATATAAAGAAGGTCGATGCACTTCTTAAAGAGCGCAAGGTCAATATTGAAGATGAAATCGCAGTAAAAGAATTTTGTGATGAGCTTGAAATTGATGATGGATACTTGACAGCAAAAAAACGCAGAAAAGATAGACTAGAGCATTTCCACAAAAGCAAACTACTTTGGACGCCACTATTAACTGGGCAGTTTGAAAATACTCTGGATGAATTAACTGATGATATAGCCGATAAGAGAGATAAAAATATAATCAGAAAAGTTGTTAAGAAGCACCTCAGGCCAAAATCTAATCTACAAGTTCCAGTTATAGAGCCTGGAAATGAATTTGATCTTTCTTCAATTAGCAAGGTCTTTACAACAATTAATACAAGTGGAAAGTTACTAACACCATTCGAACTTGTTGTCGCAATTCTTTACCCTCATGATGTAAAGTTAGAAGATGACATAATTGAGTTCAAATCAAAATACGGCTTTTACAATAACATAGATAAAAATGGTGAACTACTTCTGCAAGTAGTTGCTCTTTTAGCAGGAAGATCACCTAAAAAGTCAGATCTACCAAAAAATATCGATCATACAGCATATGAGATGTATGGAGAAAAAGCTGCACAGCAATTAGATGCTGTTGGTGAATTTCTAACATCATCACTTGGATTAGGGCTGGATGTTACCGACAAATTGGTTCCTTATGATGCCATTTTTGCACCTATGGCACTTGCGTTTGATTTTATCTCCCAAAATATTACAGACCAGGTTGAAATTGCCAGTGCAAAAAGTAAGTTAAGAACTTGGTTCGTTGCATCTTCAATTATGCAAAGATATCAAGAAGGAGTTCATAACAAGCAAAGTAGGGATCTTGAAGATATAAAGAAATGGATTTTAGGTGGCGACAGAGAAAAGCCCAAATGGATAAAAGACGCATATATCTCTAAACAAATTAAGGCAGCTAGCCCCAATGGTGCTATCGGAAAGCTATTTCATTGTCTAATTAACTCGAAAAAACCAGAAGATCCTTTACAAAGAGAACCAATTGGCTTTGGTGATGGGTTGCACTCTACTCAAATACATCATGTTTTCCCAACACGATGGGCTCCAAAAGGGTTAAAAGGGTATACAAAGTCAGACACCGAAATCAATCTAGCATTGAATACCATGTTCTTGTTCTCCAAGACTAATGGACATTGGCTAAACTTCCCACCAAATAACCAACTGAAAAACTCAGTGAACTCTGTTGGAAGTCAATCCGCAGCTTACAAAATTTACAAGACGCAATTATTCAATGATAAATCATTAGAGATTATCTCTAAAAATGAAATGTCTGTAGACGACTACGACAACTTCATCGAAGAGAGATATTGTGAATTTGTTCAAATCGTTTCTGAATACGGTGTTCAAGAGGTAAAATCAAAAGATAGTGACTTGGTTGAATTTGAGTCTCCATCAGTAGTTGAATGAAGTCTCTTTTATCAGCAAGGTACAAGTCAATCCAGCCGACCGCCAACGGCGGCGGCTGATTGAGGCGTTATGTTTTGGGGAGAGAAAAGTGAATTGTTCATGTTGTGAAAAAGGTATATCTAAAGATCGCCCAAGAATTTGTCCTGAATGTAAGCATATATTCAAGGGCAATGGTTGGGATGGAATTGATGCGCATTGGCGAGCTAAACATGAAGATGTAATGCCTTATAAAGAATTCTGGAACTCTTTATGTAAAGAGCACAAAAATAGAGGATGTATTTTGAACAGAAAAAAGCAATTAGAAGAGCTTGAAGAAAAGTTAGCTAAAGCCATAAAAGAACGGGATGCCTGGGAAGGTAAAAATAAATCAAATCATGCTATGGCAAGCACTATGGTTGATTCGATTAGAAAACAAATTCAGTCACTTTAGGAAGCTAAAACATAACAAGCACCTGCAATCTGACCTCCCCCCACTGTCACCTTTTGTGCCAAAAAAACCGCACAAAAGGCGCCATTGGCCTCCGGCAGTTGATGCGGGCGTTATGAGTAGAGAGATTAAATGAAGCACAAATTAGTTCTAGTGACTTTAAATGATAAGCAAATTGAGCTTGCCAAAGCTGCGAATGGTGTGAAAAAGATAATTACTCATGCGCTTATTTGTGGGCCGCATGGTCAGCTCTTTGGTACTGAGAAGTTCTGCAGAAGGTATTACACCGCTTGGATAAATGTATTTCCGCACCTTTTTGATTCGGCTGTGGAAACAGATACTCATGAAATAATTGAGTATGAGTCAACTTTTGATCTTGTCACCAAGCTTATTGATATTCATGATCCGTTAGAGAAAGCAGCTAATCCATTATTGCAAGAATTTGAAAAGTCTAAAGATCGAAAGAACAAGGGATTCTTTAGTAGGCTTTTTGGAAGTTAGAATATGCTCATAAATCGGGTAGCCGAGGGAGCTCTACCCTCAGCCCCCACAACACCCTGCATGCGGGTCCGCACAGGGTGTTTTCTGAAGATGTTTAATACGCTGGCCGATTAGCTCCGGTGTACTCCAACGCTGTCAGCAAGTGAGTGGCTTAGGAGCTTGGCGCGCGGACGTGGGCCAGACATAGTCGCCCCCCGGAGCATCTATCTGGAGCTCGTATAAACGTACTGTTAGTTGCATTAAGTAAATCGAACCATTGGGACTTTAAATGACTAGATGTAGAAAATGTGGTGTACCAAAGACTGCTGGTAATTGCTGTCAGTTTTCTGCCGAAGAAGAAGAGTTCAAGAAAGACATTAAAGCTCAATACTATGAATTGGCAGCGGGACATTCATCGAAAATTGGGCTTGCCAGCTTTATATGGCGAAAATTCATTGATGCAAAAACAGGTGAGCAGCAGGCGTGGAATGAGAAACAAAATGTAATAGCAAGCATGGCATCCAATTACGAGAACAAGTACAAGCCAATAATCGATGAAAAAGATAAAGAAATCGAGTACTTACAAAATTTGGTTAGCAGGTTTCAGGGTATGCTTCCAGAGAGTGATAAAGAATCAAGCAGTTCTACTATCGCTTGTAGCGGTTGTGGCTCCACCACAGGGTGTTACTGTCGGTAAACAACTACAAGTCAATCAATGTCGCCCCTGCGGGGCTGGACCTCCAAACCGCTGCGCGGTTTTCCGGCCCATTATTGAGGCGTTATGTTCAGGAGTTACCCACGAATTGTGGACACCTCACTAATTTCAAAGCAGTGAATCAATAATAGATGTTTACATTTTGTGGGTAGCATAAAAATTACACAGGTGATATCAACTGATGCCAAGCATAGTAGAACTAATAGAAGATTTTTCAAAAAGCTACTTATCTGAAAAAACAACATATATCAAAGCTACAAAAGCTGTTCCTTCATGGTCAAAATTAGTAGACGTTATCCCTGTTGAATTTGTTGAGTTTTTGAGCCTGCCCAAAACATTCAAAGTTGTTGGTTCTATTGGGAAAGGCATTATTACTGAAATACCTTGGGTGTGCTTCTTTGATACAGCTATAACAACTTCAGCTCAGACCGGATATTACATCGTACTTTTATTTAAAACGGATATGTCGGGGTTTTACATATCTCTGAATCAAGGATGGACACAGTACGAAACCGAGTATGGAGTTAAGAGAGGGAGAATAGTAATCAAAGAAAATGCAGATGTGGCTCAAAACACCCTAAGAACAATTAGTCTCTTTGATAAAGATATGTTGGAGCTAGGTGCTACACGCCCTCTTGGTAAAGGCTATGAGCTTGGTAATATTGCCAGTAAGTATTTTTCTCTAACAAGTAAAATTAAAGAGGATGAACTTTTACTTAGCTTTAGAGAGCTGTTTGCAGCGTATTCTGAGCTCAAGGGTGCTGTAGGAATAAATATTCTCAACATAAAAACATCCATTTCAGAAGATTCATATCAAACAGCAATTCAAGAATGTGAGTCTGCAGCAATTGATGCAGGTCCCATTGAAAGAAAGTCACAAAAAACTAAGGGTGCTAATAAATCTTGGCCAAGAGATGCCGGTATTTCTAAAGCTGCATTGGCAAAAGCAGACTTTAAGTGTGAAGTGGATGAAAAACACTTAACTTTTATATCAAAGGCTTCGGGCCAACAATTTATGGAGGCGCATCATTTGATTCCGATGGAGTGCCAGGATGAGTTCGCCTATAGTATTGATGTGCCTGAGAATATCGTTTCATTATGCCCAAACTGTCATCGCAAAGTGCATCTATCCTCACGGAGCGAGCAAAGGTCACTAATTGAACAATTATTTGGTAAGCGTATCGAGCTTTTAAAAAAACGAGGCATAATAGTTGATCCAAATAAAATACACTTATTCTATGAGTAAATTATAAAAATACGTCAATTAGGACACTCGCAATCTCGCGCTATTACGCTGGGGTTAAATACCCCGCCTGAAGCTTTCTCAACTGACCAGTTTTAGCCTAGCGGTCGGCGGAGAAATGCCTCAGTCGAGAGACTAGAATACAATGATTCAAATAGCCCGCATAACAGACAAGGCTTTGGGCTTTCCTTCCTCATCTAACTTTCGCACCAATTTTTCCAGCCAGATAAACCCGTTAGGGGTGAGCAGGGGGACACAGTAAGTCAGCCTCCGACCGTATTTGTCCTCTCGCACCCGGGTATCCGCAATCATCTTCCCGCCATTGACATATCGCTGGTAAGGCAGGTTGTCGCCTCGCAGTACTTTGTTATCCCGCAGAAACTGGCGCAGTTTCAGGGGGCCGACTTTTAGCCTCTTGGCCGCTTCATCCATGCTGATACAGTTATCGCTATACTTCACGCTTTCGGCAAACTCCACTTTGGGCCGGTCGCGCTCAATCTTCACTGTCTGCTGTTGGATGATCTGGCGGCTTTCCTGTACCTGTTCCAGTGATTCGGCCAGTAGAGCAGTAATCTGCTTGCTGTCGCTCCAGTCGATCGACTTCGCCTTGTAACCGCCAGTCTTGCGGATAGAGGGCAGCACTTCAGACACTACCCATTCCTCGAACGCTTCCGCCGCTGGCAGTTTGGAACGCATGATAAGGCGGTATACGTCCCGTTCGGGGATGATTTTTACCGTCTGGATTACGCCGTGTATAGGGGTCTCCATTTCACCGACCCCCCTGCAATGTGTTCTGATGGCGTCTGCTGTTCTCTTATACCTAAGAATGTCCGCTACATCTTTCGCCACAAACCACGGCTCATTGTCATCCCGCTCAACGGTACGCACGTCACCAAAAACCGGATGACTGAAAAGTGTTATGTCACGCATAACATCACCTCGTCTTGTCTGGTTGTTGGGGTTAGTGCTGCTGACTGGCGATCAGGTTTGCAGTGTCAGCTATGTCGTCCAGGTTGTCAGATACGGCAAAGGCCATATCAACAATCGCCGTGGCGAGGCTGTGAATCTGGTCTGCACGGTCGCCCTGTTCCGCCTTCTCCTTAATCATCACGGCGAGGTCAGCAATAGCGTTGCATTTGGTGTGATGTTCTTCGGCGCTTTGGGAAAGCTTAAGGCGAGTAGCAATAGACTCAGTATTGAGGGTGTGCAGGGTAGCGGTATTGTTATTCATGATGCGCATCCTTCGGCTAGGTTTTTGTAACCGCCACCAAAAGCTGTCAATCATTGGGTGGCGGATTGAGCGAGGTTGACAGTACCGGGCCAAAGGAAACCGGCCAGCCTTTCGGCTGCCTCACCCAACCCACCATAAAGAGGGCAAGATGCTACGCACAAAAAAAGCCACTGAGGGCGGCTTGTGCGCCTTTGGTCGATGCGGGCTGTCAATCCCGGTGTCGGATTTTGCCGACACACAGTTAGCCTAGCGTTTGGTGGTACGTGCGTCAATACGTTTCGTTCTAGAAAAAGGAGTGCTGTACGGTTGTGCAAAACACTGTATGTATATACAGTATCGACAGCAGCCTTAAGTTGAGCAGACGTACGAGAACAATTATGAAAATCCTCTCAATCCTGCGCGGTATAGCAAATCTGTTAAGTGAGTCGACCAGTGACGTAAACGCTGGCTGTTGCGAAGGGTGCAAAGACACCAAGCGCCAATGTCTGGAGAATCTAGAACAGGCTTACCAGGAAGTTTCTTATTTGATACCGCAGCACTACCCAGAAGGGGTGCCGGGTGCTGATAAGAGTACGAGGCGTTCCCCAGTACCTTTCAGCGAACGGTCTTCTACCAAAAAACGATACCCTGAAATCAAAAACGCGCCCGTTCTGTCTAGCACAGAGGGCGCGTAACTATTGGTGTTTTTTAGTGCGTTTTACTGCGCATTTGACACCATAAAATAGCTTGGGAACCACTGTGATTGGTTCCCAAAGACTACATTAATCCTCTAAGTCCTTGTTTTCATTCTCAAAACCGCCCGCTTGAAATTCGTACCACATCACGTTGATGATGCCGAAGGAGCAGGCCAGCAGAACGCCGAGAATCCAGGTGAAGTACCACATATCGCTATTCTCCTCGTCTGCTCTCAGTACAGTGAATGACCGTTGTCTTCAATATGCTTCACGCCGATCCGTCCCCACATCTTGTAGAAACACCAGGTGGTGTACGCCAGGATGATGGGTACGAAAACCGCTGCAACAAACGTCATGATCCCAAGCGTCAGCTGGCTGGATGTCGCATCCCAGACGGTCAGGCTGACAGAAGGGTTACTGCTGGAGGGAAGAATGAACGGGAACAGTGAGGCACCCGCTGTCGTGATAATGCCCAGCTGGCAGATGGAACTGCTGATAAACGTCAGTGAAGCCTTACGGCCCGCCAGCAGGATAACACCGATGGCACCCAGGAAGCCCAGTACCGGCGCCAGCAGGGTGATCGGGTACTTGCTGTAGTTCGCCAGCCAGCGACCGCTTTCCACGACAACAACGGTCTTGTGCAGCGGGTTAGAAGCGGCATTGCCGTCAATCACGCTGGTGATTTCAAAGCCCGGGATATGGGCAACCCAGAAGCCGGCCACGGCGAAAGCGACAATCACGACAATGGCCAGACGACGGGCGGCGATGACTGCACGTTTCTCAACCCCACCTTCGGTGCGCAGGCCCAGCCAGCAGGCGCCCTGCATCAGGATCATGCTCAGGCTGACCACGCCGCACAGCAGGGCGAACGGGTTGAGCAGGCTCCAGAAGGAACCGTTCAGGGTGGAACGGAGAAAAGTGTCCAGGTTGAAGTCATACCCCTGGAACAGGTTGCCAAAGGCTACGCCAAATACCAGTGACGGCACGGTACCACTGATGAACAGGGCGAGATCACACCATTTCTGCTGGTGCGGTTCGACCTTGGAGCGGTACTCAAATGCCATCGGGCGCATCAGTAGGGCGAACAGTACGAGCACCATGGCCCAGTAGAAACCGGAGAATGCCGTGGCGTAGACCATGGGCCAGGCGGCGAAGATCGCGCCGCCAGCAGTGACCAGCCAGACCTGGTTGCCGTCCCAGTGGGGGGCAACCGCGTTGACCACCACGCGACGCTCATTGTCATTCTTGCCGACGATGGGCAGCAGGCCGGCTGCGCCGAGGTCGTAGCCGTCGGTGATGGCAAAGCCGATCAGCAGCACGCCGACCAGCACCCACCACAGGAGTTTTAATACTTCGTAGTCGAACATTCTTTCATTCCTCCCGTCAGTGAGTGCTCATTCCGGCTGGCAGTTCAGCCTGTTTTTCAAAATGGTAACGGCCAGTGTGCAGACTGCTCGGGCCGAGACGGGCGTACTTGATCATCAGGTAACATTCGACCACCGCGAAAATACCGTAGAACAGGGTGAAGCCGGCAATGCTCATGTAGAGATCGGTCGCGGTCAGGCTGGACGCGGACAGTGAGGTCGGCAGCATACCGGCAACAGTCCATGGCTGACGGCCAAACTCGGCGACAAACCAGCCCATTTCACAGGCAATCCAGGGCGCAGGCAGTGACCAGAGGACGATCTTCAGGAAGCGCTTGCTCTGGTATTCCGTGCGACGTGCCGTCTTGATGAAGGCGGTCACGAAGATCAGCAGCATGAAGAAGCCCAGGCCGACCATGATCCGGAACGCAAAGAACAACGGCGCGACCTGCGGGATGGTGTCTTCCGCCGCCAGCGTGATCTGGGCGTCGGTGGCATCCACTACGTTGGGGGTGTAGCGCGTCAACAGCAGGCCGTAGCCCAGGGTGTCTTCGACTTCCTTGAACTGTTCGCGGATTTCCGGCGTATCGTTACCGGCCTTCAGCTCTTCGAGCAGGCGGTAGGCTTCCATACCGTCGCGGATGCGGGACTCATTGCGGACCAGCAGGTCCTTGATGCCGGGCACTTCTTCGGTCAGCGTACGGGTGGCGATGATGCCCATGACCCAGGGAATCTTGACGGCGTAATCCGTGCGCATCTCTTCCTGATTCGGCAGGCCGATGGCGGTGAACGGCGCCGGGGCTTCATAGGTGTCCCACTCCGCTTCGATCGCAGCCAGTTTCACCTGCTGTACGTCGCCCAGCTTGTAGCCGGATTCGTCACCCAGCAGGATAACGGACATGATGGACGCCAAACCGAAACCGGCAGCAACCGCAAAGGAGCGACGGGCAAACGGGATATCCCGGTCGTTCAGCATGTAGTAAGCGCTGATGGCCAGGACAAAGATGGCGGCGGTGGTGTAACCGGCAGCCACGGTATGGATGAACTTGACCTGCGCCACCGGGTTGAAGAACAACTGGCCGAAGCTGGTCATTTCCATGCGCATGGTTTCAAAGTTGAACTCGGCGCCTACGGGGTTCTGCATCCAGGCGTTGGCCACCAGAATCCAGAGGGCGGAGAGGTTGGAGCCGATCGCGACCAGCCAGGTACAGCCCAGGTGCTGAACCTTGGTCATGCGATCCCAACCGAAGAAGAACATACCGACGAAGGTGGATTCCAGGAAGAAGGCCATCAGGCCTTCAATGGCCAGCGGCGCACCGAAAATATCCCCTACATAGTGGGAGTAGTAGGACCAGTTGGTGCCAAACTGGAATTCCATGGTCAGACCGGTGGCGACGCCCAGGGCAAAGTTGATGCCGAAGAGCTTGCCCCAGAATTTGGTCATGTCTTTATAGATCTGCTTGCCGGTCATGACATAGACCGATTCCATGATCGCCAGCATGAAGCTCATGCCAAGGGTCAGGGGAACAAACAGGAAATGGTACATCGCAGTCAAAGCAAACTGCAGACGCGAGAGGTCTATTACTTCGTCCGGGATCATTCTATCCTCGCTGGTGTGGCTGGGGGGAAAAGTGCCTGCACCGCCCGTTCTCAGGAGACCTTTCCCGTTGTATTCAGAACGACAGTTTCCCTGCGTCGCCACAGCACTCCGGCTGCTGGCCAGATGGCTGTAATACACTCCCGGTACCAGGATGAAGCGGTGCAATCTACGGAGCTATTACATACCTAGACTGGCAGCGCGATTATAGGTGTCCTGTTCGTCCGGAAGTTGATCTGGGTCAACATTTCTGCCTTGTATCAGCCATTTTGTTGAATAATTCAACTGTGCTTGAATCTGTACCCGTTTGACCGCCTCTCAGGCGTGAAGTTCCAGGGTACGGCGCGCATTATAGAGACTGATCTGCCAGCTTTTATGGACGTCCGGTATTTCAATCGGTGACCGGTTCAGGCGCGTTTGCTGGTTGCTGGCCGGCGCTTCGTGCTCGGCGATAAACTCCAGCCGCTCGCGGTTGGCCTGGTAGGTATCGACCAGGAAATCCATCGTGCCGCGGGTCAGCGGTACCCGGTAATAACGGATCAGGTTCTGTGCCAGCCGCTCTGCCATGGCCGCCAGGCTGACGTCCACTGCATTCGCCATCGCTTTGCCGACCGAGGCCTTGATCATCGGGCTCATGCCCGGTTCGATCGCACCGAGGCTGGTGGCCGGGGTACTGTCGATGGCTCGTTGGATAGCCGGGTTGTTCAGTTCAATACTGTGGCCGAGGATCACGGCAATCTCCGCCGCCAGTTCCCGCGCGCGGGACTGGGTCAGCCGCTTCTCGCTGCTGCTGCGGGTATAGTCCATGCTGCGGTCGCTGGTGCGGCGTATACGGTTATCTTCCAGTAGCTGGGCCAATTGGCGTGCCACCTTGATTTTATCGTCATCGTCCAGGGCGATACTTTGCTCCGAGATTTTCAGGGAGCGCCTGACCTTGTCGCCGCTGGTCTCTTCATATTGTTTACTGCGCAGCTGCCAGACTTTCAGTGCCCGGCTGAAACGCCGGCTCTCGCGGCTGAGTTTCTGCTGGGCGTTGAAGGCGCGTTCATACAGGTCAATGGCTTTGTCCAGCTGCGTGGCCTTGATCTGCAGTGCCATCAGCTGTTTGCCGGTGTTGTTGGTAATGCGCCGACACTCGGTCACCTGGCGGGACAGGCTGTCCATGGCGTCCAGGGTAACCGTCAGCAGGTGTCGAGGGCTGAGCCCAGGGGCTGCGTTGATATCTTCCCGTGGCTCAATATAGTTCAGATACGTTGCCAGCGCCCGCAAACGGCTATTGACCCGTGCCCGTGCCAGTCGGTAGTTGTTACGTTCTTTTTCCAGGCTGTCCATGGAGCGGGCGAGGTTCCAGTCACCGCTGTACTCGTATTTCAGGTAACGGATGCGGCGCCCGCAGATCAGCTCGAAGCAGAGTGTCAGTAGCTCTTCCACATCATGCAGGGTCATGAGGTTTTCATTGTCCTGCTCGATGGCTGACAGGATGCGCTCCAGGAACATCTCTTCCCGTGGGGACCCCTGTCGTACGCTGGGCACCCGGCCGGTCAGGCGCTGTCGCATGGCCTCGGCAATGCGGGGGTGGGTCTGGCGCAGTTCATCGTAGGCGTCGCCGACGGGCTCCCGGATGGTGTGGATGATGTCCTGCATCCGGTTGTAGAGGCCGGCTCGACGAAACAGCTCAATGTGTTCCGCCTGGCGTGCCAGTTGTGCATCGCCGGTCAGATCTTCAATCGCCAGGGCAACCCAGGCGGGGCCGAGGTCGAGCTTGCTCAGG
Organism: Kistimonas asteriae; assembly: GCF_018263925.1. Classification (GTDB taxonomy): domain Bacteria; phylum Pseudomonadota; class Gammaproteobacteria; order Pseudomonadales; family Endozoicomonadaceae; genus Kistimonas; species Kistimonas asteriae. The sequence goes on along the minus strand of NZ_JAEVHF010000009.1, from coordinate 81,301 downwards.
ATGATGCCCGCTGATTCTATCCGTCGGCTCTCTTCGCCCATGTTCTCCAGGCGAAGATCGCGCACCATGTAGAGCAGTTCGGGTAGGCAGTCGATGACCTCCAGCAGGTTTTTCTCATCCTGCTTTTCCTGGTGGCCGTGGGTGGTGTTGTAGATCAGCTTGGTGGCGATACCAAGCAGGCCGGCAATCAGGGCATAGGCCAGGAAGTAGATCGCCCGGTCCAGTGGAGGGAAAGCTCCGTAGCCAATGTAGTAAGCACTGTAGGCGGTAATAAATGTGACGGGGCCGGCAGTCCAGGCCAGCATCAGGAACGTGATACCCCAGGGTTCTTTATGGGGTGCTGTGCGGATTTTGTCGAGCAGCCCCTGTCCACGGGCCTCCATAGCCAGTGTGTCTGCTGAGCGGATGGTGTCTTGCTTGTTTTTTCGTACCGGCCACATGGGTTGTTCTGGTCGTTTTTACTGCCGGGTGCCCGGTGTCGGGAGAGCGGCGGAAAGGTGCGTGCAGGCAGGTTGCGCCAGGATTTTTTCTGGCTCCCATTGTATAGGGGGTGGCGCGGGTTCCCATATGTATTAATACGTCAATCCACGCCAGGCAGCACGTTGCAGTCGTTTATATCAGGGAGTGTGTTTCAGGTTCAGAATGTCGGATCCGATTTCGGCCATCGGCTTTGGCCTGGTACAGCGCCCGGTCGGCAGCCTCCAGCAGGCGTTCGAGGTCATAGCCGCAGTATTCTGTGCTGGACAGGCCGATACTGAGGGTGACTTTCTCCGCGTTCAGTTCATCAAATTTGAGGGCCAGCAGGCCCGTGCGGATGCGTTCGGCGATTTGCTGGGTTCTTGCCGGTGTCGCCTGGGGGATCAGGACGACAAACTCCTCACCACCTATGCGGGCAAGCAAGTCGCGGTTACGGAGGTTGTTGCGGCAGACGTCGGCAAACATCTGCAGGACTTTGTCGCCGAAAGCGTGGCCATAGGTGTCATTCAGTGGTTTGAAGTGATCGATGTCCATGTACAGCAGGGTGGCGGGTTTCGCTTCCTGCTGCAGGCGTTCCAGCATGGCGGTGGCATCTCGCTGAAACGATCGGCGGTTGCACATGCCGGTCAGGTCATCCAGGTCCGCTTCACGGCGGAGTTCGTCATAACGCTTGCTGGCCTGGAACAGGGTGCGGGTATGGGAGGCGATATCGCTGGCCAGCTGCAGCTGATCTTTGTCTAACGGCGTCTTGTCGTATTGGCGCAGTAATACCACTGTCCAGGTGTGGCTGGATTCCCAGAGCACGGGAATAATACTGACCGAGGCGGCCTGATGGTGGTCATACTGCATTTGCAGGGTCGCTTCTTCGGCAGAGCGGGCAATGTTACCCAGTAATGTCAGGCGCCCGTCCACGAGTTGTTCAAAAACAATTTTTTGCTGGCCACTCAGGCCGATCACCGATATCTGATTATTTCTGATATGCAGAAGGGCGCAGGTATTGATCGGTAACAGGCTGTTCAGCGTGGAAAGCAGGCGCGAGCCTATGGCTTCCTCATCCATGCCGTTGAGGTTGTCCAGGTAGTGTTTGACAGCATCATTGTAAATACGGCGATGACGATAATGTCGCTGAAGGCTATTTTCCATCAGCGCATAGTTTTGCTGGTAGGTGCGATAAAGGGTGGTGGTGTAGGCTGGCAGCGCCAGGCTGAATGCAATCGCCTGGACAACCAGCGCTGGATAATGCGTCCAGCGCAACACGTCGGAAGCATACCCTTCAATGGCTAACAGGCTGGCAAGGCTTCCCAGGCTGATGGCCAGCCATCCCATGAAAAAGAACGATGCATTGCTGTGTTTCTTTCTGATAAGTATCAGGCTGGATGCACTCAGTGCGATAAAGGTGATTGCCAGCACCCCGTGGAAGAGTGTCGTCAGCGGCTGGTCCAGTGATGAGAGATTCAGCAGACAGCTGCCCGCTATTAATAGCAGGGTGGAATAGAGCGTACGACAAACAACGTATATGGAATGTGATTCCTCTTTGACCGGAATCAGGGACAACATAAAACGAATCGCAAATGCGGTGGCAATGGCGCCGAAAAACAGGGGTTGTTGATTGACCCAGTTGTCCAATGCAAACGCTGGCAAGTCAAGCCGAGAGGCGTCACTGGAGACCAAGTAGAGCAGGGTTGCACCTGTATAAATGGCAAAGAACAGGTAGCTGGACTTGCGGGCACGAATGAAAATGCAAATATTGAAAATTATCAACGCCAGCAGCATACCCAGCGAGAGCGTCAATAGCTGTTCGGTGAAAGATGTCAGCATGGGTGACGGATCTGTCAGTAACGTATCGCCTGAATAATCAAGCGCTATGGCTGGCGCTGATAATAGACAGGCAACGACGGACAGAAATGTCGTTGCTATTGGCCGCTTATGTGAAAGCACAGTGTGTGTTCGGGTAATACACATCCTTGATGTAACCCCTGTTTTCAGTATTTATTGTTATGAAAAGGGTCTCATGCCATGAGCAATCCTCAGGCCAATTATCGTAACGTTGTTGTGGTGTTTCTTACAATGCCCGGTGGCCGTGGTGTCGGGGCTTAGAAGACAGTGTTTGATGACAGGGGATTGAGCAGAGGCGTGACTTGTTGCGACACCGTGTGTGTTCAAAGGTGTCACAAATGGTCACATTATGAATTGCGTATATCTTTTGGCCATATCGATCGAATGTGGATGACTATTATCAGCACCACCGATCGAGTTGTCGGGGGCATTAGGTGAAGCAGCGGATTTTCTGGACGGAATCAGAAACGAGGGTGTGTTGACCAACCTTATTGATATCCCGTTCCCCGACCATGCCCATGGTCAGCGCCAGTTCGTTCTGGATGATCTCCAGTGTTCTGGTGACACCCGCTTCACCGCAGGCACCAAGTCCGTAGATGTAGGCGCGGCCTATATAAACGCCTTTGGCTCCAAGGGCGATGGCCTTGAGCACGTCCTGCCCCGAGCGAATACCACCATCCAGGTGAACCTCCACCTTCCCGTCGGCAGCCTCAAGGATTGACGGTAAAACGCTGATCGTGGACGGTGCGCCATCCAGCTGTCGTCCTCCATGGTTGGAAACCACAATCATGTCCGCACCGGCGTCGATGGCCTTCGGTACATCCTCCGGATCAAGAATACCTTTCACGATCAGGGGGCCGTTCCAGCGGGCGCGAATCCAGTCCAGGTCTTTCCAGGTAAACGTGGCGTCAAACTGTTCCGCAATCCAGCTGGCCAGTGAGCTGAGGTCAGAAACACCCTTGGTGTGGCCTACCACGTTGCCAAAGCTTCGACGGCTTGTTCCCATGATTTCAAGGCACCACCGGGGTCGGGTGATGAACTGGAGTAGGGTTGACGGAGTGATCTTTGGCGGCGCACGCAGGTTGTTCCGGATATCCTTGTGCCGCTGCCCCAGAAGTGTCAGGTCAAGGGTCACTACCAGGGTTTTGCAGCCTGCCGCCATGGCGCGCTCAAGCAGTCTCTCACTGAAAGAACGGTCCTTCAGGATATAGAGCTGAAACCAGAAGGGTTTTGATGTATGGGTCGCGACATCCTCAATGGAGCAGATGCTCAGGGTGGAGAGTGTGAACGGTATGCCGAACGCCTCGGCTGCCCTGGCGGCCAGAATCTCACCGTCCGCATGCTGCATGCCGGCGATACCGACCGGCGCCAGGGCGACCGGCATGGTAACGTTTTCTCCTGCCAATGTGGTCATTGTTGTGCGGTTGGTGATATCGATGCCGACACGCTGGCGAAAATGAATGGACCTGAAATCACGCGTATTCCGATGGTACGTGCTCTCCGTCCAGGAGCCGGCGTCTGCATAGTCATAGAACATGCGAGGAACACGTTTTCTGGCCAGGGCGCGGAAATCCTCGACGGAACAGATTTTATCCAACATTACCGTGCTTTCAGATCAATAAGTTTGAGATCCCATGCCATCCTTTGTGTTCATAGCGATCTTCCTGTTCTTTCGTATTGCATGGCGGATGTGTTCTCTGTCTGGATGCTTACCGTTGTCACTTTTGCAAATACAAGGCAGGTCTTGTTACACCATCACTGATTGACTGAGTGCGGCATTGCCAGCTCGGTCAGTATCAGAGCATGATTACGGGCGATATGTGTTTTGCTGCTATCGACCATCGCATTGCCTTTCAGGAAGTTGCGGCCTAGCAGGACAGGGAAACTCAGCTGGTTGCTATCCATCAGGGTGAAGTCAGTAAACAGGTCAATGTCACCCAGTGTGACTTTCAGTCTGACGCTGGGGTTTGTGGTGTTGCGCGAACCATTGTGGCGCTGTGAACGGGATCGGTTGGACACAGGGAGTGTCAATGCCTGCGATTGGTTGGCGCCAACATGCCTGCTGATCTGGAATCGTACCCAGCGGCTGCCGTCGCGGTCGAACTCAACAATATGGTCTGCTGCCAGAAAAGAGGTTGTTGAGCCTGTATCAATCTGGGCGTCCAGGGTTTGGTTGGCGGCGTGCAGGAAGATGGCCTCGACGCAACCAATGACGGGAAGCCCGTTAATGGTTGCTGACATTTCGACAGTATCCGTGTGTGTTTTGACATCCGGTGGTGGGCAAATCTGGCTGGTATCCACAACGTGGGTCCTTTCGGGGGGGAAGGTAAGGCCTGATGGTCTGCCCGGCGAGTAGTGTGGCGCCGTGTTCTGGTCATACTGACAGCCTGTCATCAATAACAGGCAGGTTGTCATGATCCATGTGTTGCTATGGCGTGTCATAGAAGGCCTGCAGGTAAAGCGTGCTTACTGGCCGGTATCGGACTCTGTCTGAGATTGGCGTTCAGGATAAACAATGCCAATGAGGCTGGTGACGACCAGGCTGACAATGGCGGGTAGCACCCAGCTGAGATGGAGTGAAAATCCCGGCAGACTGTTCAAGGGTAAAAGGTAGTACTCCATGGCCCGGTAGGGTAGTACATGCAGTCCGTCAGCAATACCGAGCAAGGCAACGAGGAGCAGTGTGAAACGTGTCGATAATTTAGGGGCAGGTAACCATTCGCGGATCAGTGCCAACAGGATAAGAATCATCGCGACCGGGTATATCGCCAGCAGGATGGGGACATAAAATTCAATCAACTGGTCAAGGTTGATGTTGGCCATCACCACACAGGCTACTGTAATGGCGGTCACCAGGGAGAAATAGGAATAGCGAGGCCAGAGTTGTTCAAAGTATTCCGCGACGGCGGTTATGCAGCCGATGGCGGTTGTCAGGCAGGCCAGGGTCACAATGGCGGCAAGGATGAGGATGCCCCATTGGCTGAACTGGAACTCAACAAAGGTGGTCAGGATTTGTCCGCCATTGCTGGCGTCAGGTGCCAGTACCCTGCTGGTGGCGCCGATGTTGAAAAGCGCGATATAGACGAGGGAGAGTCCGATAGCGGCAATAACGCCCGTGGCAATACAATAGCGGGTCAGTGCTCGCCGACCGGTAATGCCATGAGAGCGAAGGTTGGTGATGATGACAATACCAAACATCAGGGCGGCCAGGGCATCCATGGTCATATAACCGTCAAGGAATCCCTGAATAAAGGCTGTTGTCTGGTAGTCTTCAATCGGTGGGCCGGGATCGCCGGCGGGATTGAGGAAAGGGGAAACACCGAGCACGATTAATAAGAGTATCAACGCCGGCGTGATGATTTCGCCGACGGTTTCCATGAGCTTGCCGGGATACAGGGCAAACCACCAGGCAATGGCAAAAAAGACCAGTGAGAACAGGAGTTGCTGCGCATCGCTATTACTGTTTTCGGCATCAAGGAAAGGTGTAATGCCAATTTCAAAGGAGACGGCTGCCGTTCGTGGTACGGCATACATTGGGCCAATCAGCAGATAGATGATAATGCCGATCAGGGCGATCAGTCGGGGGGGGAGGTCTTGTGACAGATCATTGAAGCCCCCGCCGACCCGGGCCATGGCGATAATGCCCAGTAGCGGCAGTCCGACACCGGTGGTGAGAAAGCCCGCCGCCGCTGACCAGGCTTCAGTGCCTGCCAGTTGGCCGGAAAGCACCGGGAATATCATGTTGCCGGCCCCGAGAAACAGGGCAAAGGTCATGAAACCCATGGCCAGCAGAGCCTTGCCGGTCAGTGTGTTAGGGGTGGCAGGATTTTCCATAAGCATGCAGCATTGATCATAAATCGGATGTTCACTAAGTATTAGTCATAAGACGGACAAATCCATGTTGAAGTTCCAGTGTCGGGAAAATAATACGCAAACCATGGCATTTGATCTTCGGTTTCACGCCCGGGCAACTGGGCTGTTTACGTAAATCGCCCAGTTGTATCAGGCCGTGTGCTGGATACAATGCGGCATTTTATTTTGCGACCCGGTGGATGGCGTTTCGCTGATCATTACAGGTCTGAACGAGGATATTGATGACACAGCCTGCAGCCAACCCCCGAGCGCTACTGCCCCTGCTGATATTCCTGGGCGTGTTTTTCGGAAGCGGTATTTACTATTCTCTGGCCGGCGTTGAGTTCGCGTTTTACCAGGTCAAGGCGCCGGTGGCGGCATTACCGGCCATCATCATCGCTATGTTGATTGGCCATGCCCGTCTGAATGAGCGCATTCAGCATTTTCTGCAGGGTATTGGTGATATCAATATTGTCACGATGTGCATGGTTTACCTGCTGGCTGGCGCCTTTGCCAAGGTCACCAGCGCCATTGGAGGTGTAGATGCCACGGTTGCCCTGGGGTTGTCCGCCCTGCCGGAACAGTTATTGTTGCCGGGCCTGTTCCTGGTGGCTGCGTTCGTTTCTACCGCCATGGGCACGTCGATGGGAACCATTGCCGCTATCACGCCAATCGCGATCGGGATCAGCCAGGCGACCGGTCTTTCACCGGCCCTGTGCGCGGGGACCGTGGTGGGTGGCGCCATGTTCGGCGATAACCTCTCCATCATTTCTGATACGACGATTGCTGCTACCCGCACCCAGGGCTGCAGCATGCGCGACAAGTTCCGCCTGAATGCCCGCATTGCCATACCGGCCGCATTGTTGACGATGGTGCTTCTGTTCATCCTCGGTCATGGGGGGAGCGCACCGGCGGCTAGCGAGTTCAATGGCTGGCTGGTATTGCCTTACCTGCTGGTACTCGGACTGGCGGTCAGTGGTATGAATGTGCTGGTCGTGTTGATGGTGGGGATTCTCTTTTCCGGGTTTCTGGGGATGTTGGTCAAGGATGGCTATTCCATGGCGATTATGGCCGATAACATCTACCTTGGCTTTGAGGGCATGCTGGAAATCATGGTGCTGTCCATGTTTATCGGTGGGCTGGCCGCGGTGATGCGTCATGAGGGCGGCCTCGTCTGGCTGACCGGTTGTATTCAATCGCTGGTAGGGCGCTTTGAACGACTGCAGGGCCGGGCAGGCGAAATCGGTATTTCCCTGTTGGTGGCTGTCTGTAACCTGTTTACGGCGAATAATACCGTGGCCATTCTTATCAGTGGCACGGTCGCGCGGGATATTGCCGAAAAGAATGCCATTGATCCCCGTCGTTCGGCCAGCTTGCTGGACATGTTTTCCTGTGTCGTGCAGGGCATCATCCCCTGGGGCGCACAGTTGCTGCTGGCCGGTTCTATTGCCGGCCTGTCACCACTGGCGCTGGTGGGTGACAGCTATTACCCGTGGATACTGGCGCTGTGCGCGACAGGGGCGATTCTGTCCGGCTTTCCCCGGTTGGAGAAAAGTCAGTAAACGGGCTCGGGTGTTACGGTTTATTGAGGTCTTTGAGCAAGGAGAGTTGCCATGTCGGAAAAAACGGTTGCAATGCCGAGGCGAACCAAAATTGTCGCTACCCTGGGGCCGGCGACGGATGATCAGGCCGCACTGACCGCGTTGATTGAAGCAGGGGTCAATGTTGTCAGACTGAACTTTTCCCATGGCACAGCAGCAGAGTTACAGCAGCGGGTTGATCGCGTACGCGAAACGGCTGCTCAGCTGGGGCAGGCCGTAGCGCTCATGGGAGACCTGCAGGGGCCGAAGATTCGCATTGCCCGTTTTGCGAAGGGCGGCATTACCCTGGCTGAAGGCGATCACTTTATTCTTGATGCGGATATGGACAAGGCGGCCGGTGACCAGCACCGGGTGGGTCTGACCTATGAAGCCTTGCCAAATGACTGTGCCACCGGCGATATGCTGTTGCTGGATGATGGACGTATCACCATGCGGGTGGAACGGGTCGATGGTCGTCAGATTCATTGCCATGTGGTTAATGGTGGCGAACTGACCAACAGCAAGGGGATTAACCGCCAGGGCGGTGGTCTCTCGGCGCCCGCGCTGACCGACAAGGATCGTGAAGATATCAAAACCGCCGCCAAGCTGGACCTCGATTACCTGGCAGTATCCTTTCCCCGCTGTGCGGCTGACCTGGCGTTGGCACGCCAGCTATTGCACGATGCGGGTGGTGACGCTGCCATCATGTCCAAGATTGAACGGGCCGAGGTGGTTAAGGATGAAAAGGTGCTGGAAGAGGTCATCCTGGCATCCGATGCGGTGATGGTGGCCCGTGGCGATTTGGGCGTTGAGATCGGGGATGCCGAGCTGATTGGCGTCCAGAAAAAGATCATCGCGGAAGCCCGCCGTTTGAACCGGCCGGTGGTTACTGCCACCCAGATGATGGAATCCATGATCACCAACAGCCAGCCGACCCGGGCCGAGGTGTTTGATGTCGCCAATGCGGTGCTGGATGGTACCGATGCCGTCATGTTGTCTGCGGAATCAGCGACTGGCGCCAACCCGGGACGCGTAGTCGAAGCAATGGGGCGTATTTGCCTCGGTGCTGAGAAGCAGCCGGCGAGCCAGGTCTCAACCCATAGAATGGCGTTCTCATTTGAGCGGACGGATGAGACGATCGCGATGTCCACCATGTATGCCGCCAACCATTTGCAGAGTGTTAAAGCGATTATCTGCCTGACGGAATCCGGCTCTACGCCATTGTGGATGTCCCGTATCAACTCGCGGTTGCCTATTTTTGCACTGACCCGGCAGGAGTCTACGCGCCGACTGGTTGCACTGTACCGTGGGGTCGAGGCGTTTGTCTTTGATCCAACCGTGTATGCATCAGGTCATGACGTGAACGCTGCCGCGGTTAAGGTCGTTCGGGACGCCGGTTACCTGGACGATGGTGACCAGGTCATCATGACCAAGGGTGATACGCTCGCTGTTGTCGGCGAAACCAATACCATGAAGATTTTGACCGTATAACCAATGTACCCCCTGTTTCTGCAGGGGGTTGGTTTTTTCTGTTGATACTTGCAGATAACCCTATCCTGACTCATCCTTCTCCCCGCCCTGATTAACCCAGTGCATTGATGGTATCCGGTTGCCGGTCGCTAGTGACGGAACGGATGCAGCCTGATTTCCATGGCTGTTGCACGATCTGTTGATGGAACAAACGATGTATGAACTGACCCTCGTAAATGTCACGGCGCTGTTGCTGGCGGGTGTGGTCGCCGGATTTATCAATACCCTGGCGGGGGGCGGCTCCATGCTGACCCTGCCGGCACTGATGTTGATGGGTATGCCTGCAGATGTGGCGAATGCGACCAACCGGGTCGGTGTCGTCATGCAGTCGCTAACGGGTATGCAGGGGTTTTATCGCGAGAAACGGCTGGAAGCCCCTGCCATGATGGCTGTCGTGATACCGACATTGCTGGGTTCACTGGTCGGTGCGCTTGCTGCCGCCTTCCTGCCGGAAGGGGTGTTGAAACCGGTGCTACTGGGCAGCATGGTGTTGATGGCGCTGGTCATGATCATCAAACCATCAACCGTGGCGCCGGAACCGGGTACGCCGGTTATACCCCTGCACAGTAAACCTTCCGCCTGGGCAGGGCTGTTTCTGGCAGGTGTCTACGGCGGGTTTGTTCAGGCAGGGGTTGGCTTCATGCTGATTGCGGCGCTGGCGGGAGGGCTGCGTTATGACCTGGTACGCGCCAATGCCCTGAAAGTGGTCTGTACCGCCTGCTTCAGCCTGCTGGCGTTAGGGGTGTTCGTCTGGTACGACCTGGTGCTTTGGGTGCCGGGGATGATTCTGGCCGTGGGTTGTATGATAGGAGCCCACTACAGTGTTCGCTTTGCCATACAAGCCTCCCAGGCCACCTTGAAATGGCTGCTGTTCGTGATGGTTGTGCTCGCCTGCGGTGCTGCGATGCTGGATTCAGTCGGGTGATTATTCCGGTGGTTGCTCTTTGACGGGCATACTGATCTGATCATGTTGCTCGGTGGCGGCCAGTTTCTGGAAGTTGCTGCCTGACAGGTGCACCAGGGTTTCGTGATCGCCGGCCTCAAGGTACACGTCCTGTTGTTGCAGGAAACGCTCATCCCAGACCATGCTCATGTCAAAGGCAGGGCCAATAGCGGGAATGGCGCCGGTTTTGCAATCCGTGAATTTCAGTTGCAACTCGTGCTCGGAGGCAAGGCGTAGCTTCTGATCGGTGAGTTCTTCCACGGTATGCAGGTGTAAACGCCGGCCTGCAGGAATAACAGCCATCAGGAAATTGTCGACGTGATCTTTCAGGATAACGGCTTTTGCGACTTCCTCACTGGGAACCCGTGCCGCGATAGAACTCTGCATGGCGCTCATGCTGGGGCTGTGATGAACCAGCTCAAAGTCAACGTGCTGCTGCGCAAGAAATTGAGACAGTTTTTTTGAAACACTCATAGCGATTACTTCTCAATGTTAAGTCGAACCTGAATGGTCTTCAGGCTGCACATCAGTATATGACCCACCTTGGCAGGGCATCAGATCAAACCTTTCTAAACAGCGTCGCTAAACGAAACTCCTGACATAGAAGAAAATCTGATCTGGCTGGCTATACTCTCCAATAATGGGATAACTACGATTATGGGGCTGGCAACGGAATGGATGCGCAGGGATGCGTTCAGTGCACGTATGTGGACTATCAGGGCAGGCGCTGTGAAGATAGTTCAGACAAAGAAGGGGGCTTGTGTTTCTGGCATGATCCGGAAGCCGATAAGCGCGGTGATGATATTTGTGAGCGCGTGGAGGCTATTGCCAAATCAGGTCGACCGTTGTCCGGTTTCCAGTTAAAGAACGCCAATCTGCGTAATGTTCACCTTGTGAATCGCGGTTGCTCGGAAGGCTATGACCTGACGGATGTTGACCTCAATCATGCGGATCTTCGCGATGCACATCTCTATAACATCAACCTGCAGGGTGCTTGCCTGCTCAAGGTCGATGCCAGGTATGCGAATCTCAACTCCGCCAATCTGACCCGTGCCAACCTGCTGGGTATCCGGCTTGATGATGCGAAGATCGAGCACATCAAATGGGGCAGTGTCATCCTTCAGGCTGCAGAGAGCAAGAAGCTCAAAAAGCGTGAATCGGGCCGTAAAGAAGGCGTGCGTCGGCTGAATGAAGAGGCTGAGGAAGTCTGCCGGAATATTCGTCGGCAATGTGAGCTCCATGGCTTGCAGGAGGAGGCCGGTGAGTTCTTTCAAAAGGAGATGCGTTACCGCCGTTTCCAGTTGCCCCCGTATTCATGGCAACGCTTTGTGTCGAAAACCGTTGACCTGCTGTGTGGCTATGGTGAACGCCCTATGCGGGTTATCGCTTTCTCGGCAGCCATGGTGGTCGTTTGTGCCTTTCTCTATGCCATAATTGGCGTCAGTGGGGGGGGGGAGATCATTCAGGTGCACCCTGAGAAGGGGTGGCAGGCTAACTGGGGGCAGTTAATGGAATGCCTTTATTTCAGCATCGTGACGTTTACGACACTGGGCTATGGTGACATCGCACCGGTGGGCATAGGTCGCACGATCGCAGCCGTGGAGGCATTTCTGGGGACCTTTATCCTCGCGCTCTATGTGGTGGTCTTCGTTAAGAAAATGACCCGTTAAGCGACCTGGGTGACCGGATTATTCCCTGCCTTTCAAACAGGGTGGTAGCGAACCCCGTTGTAAATGATGTCTTCTCTTTCTACCAGGCTCTCGCAGACATATTCGGGCGCAATGCCTGTCAGGTAGTAGCGATGACTGGAGGCGACTTCCAGCCACTCGGGAAAGGCTTCACCGTTGAAATGCATGCACAGTGGCCCGGTAGCGGTGATGTGGGGAAGTTGTCGGCTCTGTTGGACGGTGACGTCCATGAGGTCATACACGAGAACTCCGAGGAAGACGGATGCCAGGAAGGCAACCAGAAACAGCCCCTGAACCGCACCAAAGATGGCAGCGAAGAAGAAAATCACTGCGGTTATGAGTCTTGCCAGAAGAGAGCGTTGCTTCATAGCATCACCTGCGTCTGTTATGAATCCTCAGCCGCCACGGCTGTCGATGGATGATTTATGTTGCAAGCGTCTTACTCATTCTTATTGAAGCTACAGAATAGCCTCGTGTGACATCGTTGCAGATTAGTCCATCGATCGGAAGGGCACATCATCGATAAGAAATGGTAGAGCATCTGTCAGTTGTCAGCAGGTTCGATACGCTTGTTCTTCTTCGATATCACAGCTGATGGCCGCATGGGGCTGGCCGAACATCAATTTCTGGAATTCATTGCGGTGCATATGGATGAGCTCCCGGTGATTCCCCCCTTCGATGTAGATATCGGCAACCGTATTGAGGGCGTCGTCCCAGACCGTTTTCATGCCGTAGGCGATTCCCATGGCGGGAATGGCGCCAGGCTGGCAGTCAGGGAAGAGATCCTGCAGCGTGGTTTCCTGCACCAGTTTCAGGTTCCGATCCAGGCGCATATTCAACCATGCCAGCATCAACCGGTTGCGTGATGGCATCACGGCCATGACATAGCCATTGTAATCTTTCAGCACCACAGCCTTGGCCATGGTTCGATCCGGAATACAGGCTGAACGGGCGGTGTTCGCCGCCCGTTCAGAGTAGGGATGGGATACCACTTCATAGTTCGTACAGTTTTCAGCGAGAAATGTCTCTAACTGCGATGAAATGGACATGATGCCTCCGACAACTGCTGCTTACCGACACGTCTCAGTTGCTGGTAAGTATATCGGATTGTCAATGAATCTTTTGCTTGTGTCAGCGTCGTTTTAAGACAGATTAAGTGCGAGTAATGGTTTTTTTATAAGTAGAGGCCATAAATATCGGGATAAATACGGGCTGTGTCCGTATTCCTTAACATGACACCATCGGATCTTACTGTGTTGCAGTGCTGGCGCACTTCGGCGTCGCACAGGGGAATAGCAGGAGATAGATGATGACCAGCTTGGGGGATGCAGAACTCGCACTGTGTCACCAGATACGGCAGGAGTTACACCGTTATCCGGAGTTGTCGGGCGCTGAAAGCGATACGGCTGAACGATTGCAACGGTTTTTGGCCGCGCATATCAGGCCTGATCGTGTGCTGACCGGGGTGGGTGGGCATGGTGTACTGGCCCTCTTTGACAATCCACATCCCGGCCCGACAGTCCTCTTGCGTGCTGACATGGATGCAGTGGCGGTTCATGAAACCAGCGTGGCGTCCTATCGGTCAGTACATGAAGGCAAGGCCCATATGTGTGGCCATGATGGACATATGGCAACGCTGCTGGCACTGGGATTCAGGTTAGCGCGGGAGCGGCCGGAGGCGGGACGGGTTGGGTTGCTGTTCCAGCCTGCGGAAGAAGATGGCACGGGCGCCATGGCGATATTGGCCGATGAACGGTTTCAGGCGCTGGCGCCGGACTATGTGATCGGCTGGCATAATCTTCCGGGCACAGCGCTCGGTACCTTGCTGGTGCGCGCCGGCAGCTTTGCCTGCGCGTCCTGTGGTATGGCGATCACGCTCACCGGTAAAACCTCCCATGCAGCCAAGCCAGAGGATGGGGTAAGCCCTCAGGTAGCCATGTGTCGACTGATGGAACGTTTTTCAGCACTCAGTACGCCTGTTGAAAATGATGAAGCGTTTGCGTTGGCTACGGTTGTATATGCGCGGCTGGGGGAACCGGCTTTTGGTATCGCACCGGGTGACGCCACGGTTATGGTGACGCTGAGAACCGCAGCGGATCATCGTATGCAGGCATTAAGGCAGAAAGCGGAAGCGTTAGTCCAGCACGAAGCGGAACAGGCCAGCTTGCAGTGGTCGATCCGTTATCATGATGAATTTGCGGCAACCGAGAATCATCCGGCGGTCGTGGCTCTCATGATGGGCGCGGCCGAAGAAGCGGGGCTTGTTGCAGAGACCGTAGACCGTCCCATGCGATGGTCCGAAGACTTCGGACAGTTTACACGTCGCTTCCAGGGTGCCTTATGTTGTCTCGGTAGTGGAGAGTCTTGCCCACAGCTACACAACCCGGATTATGACTTTCCGGATGCATTGATCGAACAGGGCAGCCATTTCATGTTGCATGCGGCAAAACGTCTGCTATCGGTTTCTATGCCTGCTTAGTTTTTCCAGAAGGAAGGTGGTATATGCGGTCTGTGTTTATTATCCTTTCCATAGGTGTGGAATTTTTTGAACAAAACAACCAATAAGAAATTCATAATGAAATTTTTGAAAAACGGTTTGTTGCCAGTCCTCCTTGCGCTTTTCCCTGGATGGGTGAACGCATCGGGTGGTGGATATGAAGTGCTGGGAGCGACGGAAGATCCACTGGCTTATCTTTGTATCGCCATTTTCGTCCTTGCCTACATAATGGTCATGGGCGAGGAAGTGCTCCATCTGCGTAAATCCAAGCCGGTGATACTCGCCGCGGGTATTATCTGGGCGCTGATTGCCACCATTGCCCACGATTACGGTGTGGAGCATGAAGCGCTGCGTGTCGCCGTGTTGCACAACCTGGGCGAGTACAGCGCGCTGTTCCTCTTCCTGCTGGTGGCGATGACGTTCATCAACACCATGGAAGAACGGCTGGTCTTTGATGCCCTGCGTGCGCGGCTGATGCAGATGGGGCTGAGTTTTCGCCAGTTATTCTGGGTAACCGGAACCCTCGCATTTTTCATCTCGCCGGTGGCGGATAACCTGACCACAGCCCTTTTGATGGGCGCGGTGATTATGTCTGTCGGCGGCGACAGCAAGCGATTTGTGACCCTGGCGATGATTAATGTGGTTGTTGCCGCCAATGCGGGGGGCGCTTTCAGTCCGTTCGGCGATATCACCACGCTGATGGTCTGGCAGGCGGGCAAGGTGGAATTTTTTGGGTTCTTTGCGCTTTTCCTGCCTGCCGTGGTGAATTACCTGGTGCCGGCTCTGATCATGACGGTCTTTGTCCCGACGGAAAAACCCTCGGCGATTAATGAACGTGTCCATATCAAGCCAGGCGGTCTGGTTGTCTGCGGCCTGTTCATGGTGACTATCATTCTGGCCGTGACCTTTGAGAAGGTGTTCTCGCTGCCACCGTTCATGGGCATGATGACCGGTATGTCATTGCTGATGTTTTACACATGGTATTTAACCTTCAGGAGCCAGAAGATGGCACCGAACCATCAACTGGATGAAAGTGAAAAAGGTGAGCTCGACATCTTTCTGAAGGTGGCCAAGGCTGAGTGGGATACCCTGCTGTTTTTCTTCGGCATTATCTTTGCCGTTGGTGGTCTGGGTTACCTGGGCTACCTGGAGATGATCTCTTCGAGCATGTATGCCGAACTGGGTGCCTCCGTAACCAACATCGTGGCTGGATTGGTTTCCGCTGTGGTGGACAACATTCCGGTGATGTTCGCGATCATCAGCATGGATCCTGAAATGGGTAACTTCCAGTGGCTGTTGATTACGCTGACAGCTGGTGTCGGTGGTAGTCTGCTCTCGGTAGGCTCTGCGGCTGGGGTTGCTCTGATGGGGACATCCAAAGGCACCTATACCTTTATGGGCCATTTACGGTGGTCATGGGCGATCGCTTTGGGTTATGCGGCCAGTGTGGGTGTTCATTTTCTTTTGAATAGTTGAGCTGATTATATTGATGTATCAATGCAGGCGCCTAATTGGGCGCCTGTTATTATTCAACCGATGGTTCTTTTACAGTGATGAATATTGTTAGCCATTAACATGCAGTTGTTTGTAAATCTTAATCAAATCTATTTAGGAAATTGATTGGCGTCACCCCTCCTCATTGCCTGATCATGTATTAGTACCTTCTGTCCAAAATCTTGGACAATCCAGAATGAGATCAAGTAATGAATAAACTCACGACAGCGAATGGCGCGCCCATTGCCGATGATGATAACAGTATCTCCGCCGGTGAAAGGGGGTCTCTGACCTTTGATAATTATCGGTTATTTGAAAAGCTGGCGCATTTTAACCGTGAACGGATTCCGGAGCGGGTAGTTCATGCGCGGGGTTATGGGGCGCATGGCACTTTTACATTGACCAAAGATCTATCCGCGTTTTCCATGGCGGACTTTTTGCAGAATGCTGGACGTAAGACCGATGTGTTTGTCCGTTTTTCAACGGTGGCTGGCGGACAGGACTCGGGGGATTTTGTCCGAGATGTGCGCGGTTTCGCCGTACGTTTTTACACGCAGCAGGGCAATTTTGACATGGTGGGTAATAACACGCCGGTCTTTTTTATTCGCGATCCTGCCAAGTTCCCTGATTTTATTCATTCCCAGAAAAAAGACCCGGCCACCAACTTGCCAAACCCCGCTAATCATTGGGAGTTCTGGGCCAGCAATCCGCAGTCCATGCACCAGGTGACCATCCTGATGTCTGATCGGGGGATTCCCTTCTCTTTGCGCCATATGAATGGCTATAGCTCTCATACTCTGAGCCTCTGGAATAAGGCGGATGAGCGCTACTGGATCAAATGGCACTTCAAGACGGATCAAGGCATCCGAACGTTGACGAACGAGGAGGCGGCGCAGAAACCGGCAGATGGAATGCAGCGGGATCTGGTGGAAGCAATTGCCTCCGGTGATTTTCCGAGCTGGACTGTCAAGGTGCAGATCATGAGCGAAGCGCAGGCCCGTGACTATGCTATCAACCCTTTTGACCTGACCAAGGTCTGGCCGCATCAGGACTTTCCTCTGGAGGAAATTGGTAAGCTTGAATTGAACCGTAACGTGGAAAACTACTTTGCCGAAACCGAACAGGTGGCCTTTTCACCCAGTAACCTGGTGCCCGGTATCGGGGCATCGCCGGACAAGATGCTGCAGGGGCGCCTGTTTGCCTATGCAGACGCGCATCGTTACCGGATCGGCGCGAACCATCAACAGCTGCCGGTCAACCGGCCCCAGTGTCCGGTACATCATTATCAGCGTGATGGCGCCATGGCAGGTATAGAATGCCCGTATGGTGGACATAATCAGAGCAGCAAGGTCAATTTTTACCCTAATGACAGGGCCAGTGAAGGGGCACCTGTTCCTGATCCGTCAGTAGCTGAGCCACCTATGCCGCTGGAGGAGCAGGCCTGGACCAAAGCTTATGATAGTCGCGATTCGGACAACTACAGCCAGGCAGGCGATTTGTATCGGTTGATGTCTGAAGAACAGAAGCTGCAGCTGATAGGGAATATTGTGGGTGGCCTGTCCCAAGCCAGCGACTCTATCCAGCAGCGTATGGTCGCTCATTTCACGCAATGTGATGAAGATTATGGCCGTCGGGTGCAGGCGGCGTTGAAAACCGCCGGTATCTGACGGATTTGAGTGGTAGAGCAGGTGTTTCTCATAAGTTCACCTGCTGCTTTTCACTGATGGCTGGCCATCGCCAGTCTTACGCCAAAACCAATCATCACCGTCCCGCTCAGCCAGCGACCCAGTTGCCGGGCCCGGCGACTTTTTCCCAGCGCCTCACCTGCTTTCACGGTAATGGCGATAAAAATGAGATAGCAGAGTGAGGACAGTAGGGTGAATGCCAGCCCCAGCTGGATGAACTGCACCTTCACATCGATAGCCGGATCGACAAAATGGGGCAGGAAAGCCAGGAAGAACAGGATGACCTTTGGATTCAGCAAGTTGGTACAGAATGCCTGCAGAAAGGGGCTGCTGGCACGCCTGGGCTTATCGATCGACGTTGTATGTTCGCCATTCTTCAGTTTCATGATGCCAAGCCAGACCAGGTAAATGGAACCCACCCATTTCAGCACGGTGAACGCACTCGCGGATGCCGCCAAAAGGGCCGCCAGCCCCATAGCGGTGGCTGTGGTATGCACCAGCAGGCCGGATACCGTTCCTGTCGCGGCTTCCAACCCCATGCGGAAACCTTTTCGTGCGCTCCAGCCTGCGACCAGCACCATATCCGGTCCCGGTATCAGGAAGAGGATCAGTGTGGCTGATACAAATGCCAGCCATTGCTCCATACCCATTGCTCTCGTTACTCCTGTCAAATAAGCCCATTGGTTGTTTCTTTCGATCGCTGAACCAGTGGCGAAATGCCTCCCTGTTTCTTGATTTGGGTTTTGGACTGGAGTACCTGTTATTAGTTCAATGGAAATGTAAAAAAGCACCACAAAGATGAGTAACGCCAGATCAGGTCACTTATCCGGAGGCAATGGTGGCGGAAAGACGTGTTGATTGAACCGGCACAGGGTATGAGTACCGGTTCATTATCGGGGGATTACTGTTGGCTTGTGCTGGTATGCAGACCACACTCTCGGTTGCCCAGCACCTTGGTCGGATCAAAATAATCGTCTTCAATGGGCAGGTCGTGCTCGACCTGGTACTCCTCAAGATCCAGCTCAGACCAGTAAAAGACCGGCGCGACCCGGATGATGCCGTTCTGGGTTTTCGTCAGGATATCCAGGTTTTGGCGAAAGGCGGTTTGCTCCTTGCGGATGGCAGTCAGCCAGAAGTCCGGTTTCGCCTCTGCCATGGCGCGCTGGAAAGGTTCCAGTTTGACGTCATGGGTGAAGGCATCATGCGCCGGAGTGTCGACATCCGGAATGCCGCCATAAATCGCCTCCCGGCAGGCACGGCTATAGCGGGGATGATAAATGCGGATGTTCAGATCCAGTGTCTGGATGAGCTGATGGGCAAACTGGTAAGTGGCCGGTGTACCGTAGCCGGAATCAATCCAGACCACCGGAATATCCGGTTTGCGGCTGGCGCACAGGTGGATAATGGCCGCTTCATGGGGGCCAAAGTTGGTCGTCAGTACCGGGCTTTTTGCCTGTTCGAGGGTCCATGCAATGATATCTGCGGGGTGACGGTTAGCCAGCTCACGGTTGAGGCTTTCAAGATCCAGTGTCATAGGCATATTGTTGTTCTGGTTTGCGGGGAGGCTAGGATAGGGTACGTGGATACCCGAAGGCAAGGCAGTCATTTGTCTCTTATGTCTGATTTCAGACACTGTTTATTATTGATAATTATTCCCATCTAGAAGCGAAGTCGCTAGAATCCGTGGTCAGTGTTCAGGAAGGATGCCGTACCTGATTACACGTTGAATCATCCAAATTCGGGGAAACCATGTCAGGCGTTGTTGTAGCCGCACTTTATCAATTCGTCAGCCTGCCAGATTACCAGGCGTTGCGTGAACCGTTGCTGTCCTGTTTGCTGGACAATGGCGTCAGAGGGTCACTGCTGCTGGCAGAAGAGGGCATTAACGGCACCGTGGCCGGTTCCCGGGCCGGAATTGATGCATTGAAAGCCTGGTTGAAGGCTGATGGTCGGTTTACGGCGTTGACCTATAAAGAGTCGCTGTCGGATGACAACCCGTTTTATCGTACCCGGGTCAAGCTCAAGCGGGAGATTGTCACCATGGGTGTGCCCGGTGTCTCCCCTGTCAAGGCGGTGGGAGAGTATGTGGAGCCGGAAGACTGGAATGCCCTGATTTCCGAGCCGGATGTACTGCTGGTCGACACCCGTAATGATTACGAAATTGAGGTGGGCACCTTTAAAGGCGCCATCAACCCCGAAACCGACAATTTCCGGCAGTTTCCCGATTGGGTTGAAAAGCAGCTCAAACCGGCCAAAAAACAACGGGTTGCCATGTTCTGTACCGGGGGTATTCGTTGTGAAAAAGCCACGTCGTTATTGCTGGAACAGGGGGTAGAAGCGGTTTATCACCTGAAAGGCGGCATTCTCAAGTACCTGGAAACGGTGCCGGAATCAGACAGTCTCTGGCAGGGGGAGTGTTTTGTTTTTGATAATCGCGTGACGGTGGATCATGACCTTGAACCTGGCCGTTATGACCAGTGTCATGGCTGCCGGCGCCCCATTACCGAAGAAGATAAACGTTCGCCGTTGTACGTGCGTGGTGTGACCTGCCCCCATTGCCATGACAGCCAGACGGAGCAATCCCGTTCCCGGGCTGCCGAGCGTCAGAATCAGATTGATCTGGCCAGGAAACGTGGTGAACCCATGCCGCTGGGCAATACCCGGCAAAAAGATGCCTGAATCGCAGGCGTCTGCGTCAACTGCATCATCTATAGAGCCATCTGTCGTATACCGATAAGATAATGTAATACCTGCCAGCCACACCTGGGGACGGTGAGGCTGTTGCAGCGCATAAGACTATCCAGGATCGCCATTTTGAGTGAAACAGTACAAGCTGCCGGCCATGAGGCCGGAGAGCAGCACGATTCCCGCGTTTATAACTGGCAACGGATTCGCCGCATTGCGCTTGAGTTCAAGCGCGAGCTGGTGGTTGCCAACATTGTGGCCCTGCTGGCGACCCTGGCCAGTGTGCCAACACCGCTCTTGTTGCCATTGCTGGTGGATGAGGTGTTGCTGCAGGAGCCCGGTGCGGTCGTAGCTACCCTTCGGCCGTTGATCCCGAAAGAGTGGCATGGGCCGTCTTTCTATATTCTGCTGGTGCTGGGGGTGACCATCGTCCTGCGCTTACTGGCATTGATTTTCAATGTCTGGCAGACACGGCAGTTCACGATTATTTCCAAGGAAGTGGTTTTCCGGATGCGATCCAGCCTTCTGCACAAGCTGTCGCGGGTCTCCATGTCGGAATATGAGACGCTGGGCAGTGGTTCGGTTGCTTCCCGCTTTGTGACAGATCTCAATACCATTGACCAGTTTATTGGTTCCACGGTCAGCCGCCTGTTGGTGGCGGTCCTGTCAATCATTGGAACGGCAGGGGTGTTGCTATGGCTGCACTGGCAGCTGGCGCTGATTATTCTGTTTTTCAACCCGGTGGTGATCTGGTTTACCACGCGCCTGGGCAAGAAGATCCGGAACCTCAAGAAAGAAGAAAACAGCGCCTTTGACGTCTTTCAGGCGGCGCTGACGGAAACATTGGACGGCATTCAGCAGATCCGGACGGCTAACCGTGAAAAACACTATATCAGTCGTTTGATGGACCATGCCCGTACCGTACGGGATCGCTCCACCGCCTTTGCCTGGAAAAACGACGCTGCCAGCCGGTTCAGCTTTGTGCTGTTCCTGCTGGGTGTGGATGTCTTCCGTGCCTGCGCCATGCTGACGGTGGTGTTCTCTGACCTATCCATTGGTGAGATGTTTGCCGTGTTTGGTTACCTCTGGTTCATGATGGGGCCGGTTAATGAGCTGCTGAGCATGCAGTACGGGTATTTTGCCTCTAATGCAGCGCTGAAGCGTATCAACAGCCTGTTGGAGCTGGAGGAAGAGAAACGGTATACCGCATTGCTGGATCCTTTCCGTGGCCATAAAACCGTTGGACTGGATATCGAGGGTGTCCACTTTGCGTATGGCGATAACGAAATCCTCAAAGGTGTGTCGTTGTCAGTGAAGCCGGGCGAGAAGGTGGCGCTGGTTGGCGCCAGTGGCGGTGGTAAGTCAACGCTGGTCAAGGTGTTGCTGGGCCTGTATACGCCAACACAGGGCTGTGTCCACTTTGGGGATACGCCCATGGAGCAGGTCGGTGTTGATGCCATACGGGAGAATGTGGTCACCGTTTTGCAACACCCGGTTCTGTTCAATACCACGGTGCGGGAAAACCTCTGCCTGGGACGGCATGTGCCAGATGAGACGCTCTGGCAGGCGCTGGAAGTGGCTCAGCTCAAGCCCTTTATCGAACAGATGGAAGCGGGTCTTGAAACCCTGATTGGTAACCAGGGGGTTCGGCTGTCCGGCGGACAGCGCCAGCGTTTGGCCATTGCCCGCATGATTGTGACTGACCCGGCCATCGTGATTCTGGATGAAGCGACCTCTGCTCTGGACACTGCGACGGAGTTCCTGCTCCACAAGGGGATGGAGGAGTTCCTCGCCAGCCGGACGACGCTGATCATTGCCCACCGGCTGAGTGCCGTGAAACAGGCGGATCGTGTCTATGTCTTCGAAGATGGCTGCATCAGTGAAGAGGGTGGGCATGATGAGCTGATTCAGCAGAACGGCCTCTATGCCCGGCTCTATGGCCACCTGCAATAACGGCGAACGAAACAGCACGTAGTGACGTTTACTTTTATCAGGCAAGACCTACAGCACACGGTGTGTTCTGGGCCTTGCCTGCCTCTTATGTTCCTTCAGTCCTGCCGCAGTTTATGACGATTTTTCCGGTATCGATGGCGGCTCCAGCGTTTTTTGTCTGATGATGTAGACACTGACGCAGCTCGCAATCACCACCAGCAGTAACCTTACAGGCCAAAGCGGAACCATCATGATGGATACGCTGATGCTGAGCCAGAGTACGATCAGGGTATAGATTTTGGCCTTGCGCGGAATGCCCTTTCCATCCAGATAGTAGTGAATATAACGCCCCAGGTGCGGATGCCCCAGCAGCCACTGGTGAAACGCCGGAGAGCTGCGTAGAAAGCAGGCCGCTGCCAGCAGCAAAAAGGGGGTGGTGGGCAATACCGGTAAAAAAATCCCCAGAATGCCAAGCGCTGTAGCAAGGACGCCTACGGTGGTCAGCAGTAGTCGTATCAGGGGATTCTTCTGTAATTTATCCGGGGTATTCGTTGTCATAAAGGCACTATGGCAGATTCAAAACGGCTTTCACTTACTGTATCACAGCGCTCGCAGGGATCAGGAGTCGCCGCTGTGTTTGAACGTTATATAAAGTGCGGGTGTAGTGCTATTCATATATTCTAATACGATATATTTACTTAAAATTATACAAATATAAAAATAAGTATAATTATAGTGTGCCATACATCCTATAACTATCGTGAAGACAAGGGGTCAGGAGGGAGCCATGCCGGCTATTTACAATGCTCCATTGAAAGATATTCGTTTTCTCATTCACGGGCTGTTGGAGGGTGGTGGTATATCGTCACTGGCTAAATACCATGAGATCACGGCAGACCTTCTGGACGCCGTGCTGGATGAAGGTGGCAGGCTCTGCGAACAGGAGTTTCTGAGGGTCAATGCCAGCGGTGATGAGCAAGGCTGCCGCTACGATGTGGATACGCAGACGGTGACCACGCCTACTGGGTTCAAGCAGGCTTATCAGGCTTTTGCGGAAGGTGGCTGGTTAGGGATCAGCATGGATGAAGCCTGGGGAGGGCAGGCCATGCCGCATCTCCTGGGGTTTGCCATGGAAGAGATGAGTTGTGCCGCCAACCTGTCGCTGAGTATGTATCCGGGGCTGACGGTGGGTGCCATGAACCTGATTGCCGCCCATGCCAATGAGCAACTGCAGCAGGCGTACCTTCCGAATATGGTCAGTGGGCAGTGGTCTGGCACCATGTGCTTGACGGAACCCCAGTGTGGTACGGACCTGGGTATGATCCGCACAAAAGCGGAGCCTCAGGACGATGGCAGCTATGCCGTCACCGGCAACAAGATCTGGATCACCAGCGGTGAGCATGACCTTGCAGAGAATATCATTCATCTCGTTCTGGCCAGACTGCCCGATGCACCCGAGGGCGTGAAAGGGATCTCGCTGTTTCTTGTGCCCAAAGTGCTGGAAGACGGCCAACGCAATACGTTAGGTTGCACGGGGCTTGAGCATAAAATGGGCATCCGTGGGTCTTCTACCTGTTTCATGAGTTTTGACAATGCCGTCGGTTGGCTGGTGGGTGAGCCTCACAAGGGGCTCAGCTGCATGTTCACCATGATGAATGCTGCTCGCCTGATGGTCGGGTTGCAGGGGCTCGGTGCGGCAGAAAGTGCCTATCAGACAGCCCTCTCGTTCGCCCGGGAGCGGCTGCAGAGTCGTTCCATTTCAGGTCCTGTTGAACCTGATCAGCCGGCAGATCCTATTCTCGTTCATCCGGATGTTCGTCGCATGTTATTGCGTCAGAAAGTCATGAATGAAGGGAGCCGTGCCCTGGCCTATTGGACCGCCATGCACATTGATATCAGTTATCATCATGATGATGAAACCGTACGTGAGCAGGCGGATGATATCGTCCAGCTGATGACGCCGGTGGTTAAAGCTCACCTGACCGATGAAGGTTTTGACTGCTGCAACCTGGCCCTGCAGACACTGGGCGGTTCAGGGTTTACCCGGGACTGGGGCATTGAACAGCTGGTGCGCGATGTTCGTATCACCCGTATTTATGAAGGAACCAACGGTATTCAGGCGTTGGATCTGGTGGGGCGTAAATTGCCCATGCAGGGGGGACGGTTGATTCGCCGTTTTCTGCAACTGCTGGATACGGAGCTGAAAACCTTCAGTCATCATCGTCACTATCCTGCCGTGAATGCGGCCAGGGAAGACCTGCAGGCGGCTACGTTCTGGTTGGCACAGGAAGGTATGAAAGATCCAGAAGAGGCGGCCCAGGGGGCTACACCCTACCTGCGCCTGCTGGCGCTGACCGCCATCGGCTGGCTGTGGCTGAAAATGAGCCTGAAGGCTGAGCAGGCGTTGGCCGCCGGTGATCCTGATGTCGGGTTTTATCAGAGCAAGATCAAGTCTGCGGATTTTTACATGGCCAAGGTGCTGTCGGAAACCGCCATTCTGCTTAAGGATATCCAATCCGGCAAGCAGGTATTAATGGCATTTGGCGACGATGAGTTTTAATACCTGTTGCCTATTGCCGCGATAAAAAATCGTTATTTTTTTGGTATAACAGTTGGCTGCATACTAAGTACTAACGCAATTAACGGTTTTACATCAGGAGCCAGCAATGTTGGAAAGTCGTGAAGGCCAGACGGTGCCAAAGGTAACGTTTCGTGTACGCGAAGGGGGGGAATGGCAGGATCTTTCCACCGATGACCTGTTTAAAGGCAAGACGGTGATTGTCTTCTCCCTGCCCGGGGCATTTACGCCAACCTGCTCGTCGACCCATCTGCCCCGTTACAATGAGCTGGCGGATGTATTCCGTCGACAGGGTGTGGATGCCATCCTCTGTGTGTCGGTTAACGATACCTTTGTCATGAATGAATGGAAAAAAGACCAGGATGCCGAAAATATCACGTTCATTCCTGACGGCAACGGTGAGTTTTCCGATGGTATGGGCATGCTGGTTGACAAGAATGAACTGGGGTTTGGCCAGCGCAGCTGGCGTTATTCGATGCTGGTGAAAGATGGGGTTGTGGACAGAATGTTCATTGAGCCAGATGAGCCCGGTGATCCTTTTCATGTCAGCGATGCCGACACTATGCTGAATTATCTCTGCAGTGACTGGCAGGAACCCGATGCCTGGGCGTTGTTCACCCGTGAAGGGTGTCCTCACTGTGCCCGTGCGAAAGCAATGTTGGAAGATCGGGATATCAGCTATGAAAATATGCCTCTGGTTCGTGGCAGCCATGCCTCCCGAGTCCTTCGGGCTGTCGCCAATGCCGG
The DNA here is from genome assembly GCF_018263925.1 of Kistimonas asteriae. Lineage (GTDB taxonomy): Bacteria > Pseudomonadota > Gammaproteobacteria > Pseudomonadales > Endozoicomonadaceae > Kistimonas > Kistimonas asteriae. The sequence continues at coordinate 55,777 of NZ_JAEVHF010000009.1, read as the reverse complement.
AACGGTGCCGCAGATATTCCTGAATGGTCGCCTGATTGGCGGTGCGGATGAGCTGGAGCAGTATTTCGCCGCTCGGTGAAAAGCGCTTTAACCAGTCACATACTTTTTTTCGGCGCGCAGGCGCCGTTTTTTTTCTGGCAATTCCTGCTTTCGCTTTTTATCTCTACGTCGCTTGCCGTATGCTTTAGGGAGAGAATAAAAAAGGGCGGGGGGAATCCGTAGTGCGAAACAGACTTGCATGGCTTCTGGCTGGCTGCTTGTTGTTGCAGGGTGCTTCGTTACAGGCTTCACAGGACGTTGCTGATTCGGTGGCACCGGAGGAGGGAACCGGTACTACTACGCAGGAACGGGTCAGTGCCAATGAGTTTATGGTGGCGGCAGCCAATCCTCATGCGGTCAAGGCAGGTTATGAGATCCTCAGGGAAGGGGGTTCCGCCGTCGATGCCATGATTGCGGTCCAGCTGGTACTCAATCTGGTCGAGCCGCAGTCATCTGGTATTGGTGGTGGTGCATTTGTCGTGTACTACGACAGTGATGATGGAAAACTGACTACGTGGGATGGTCGTGAAACGGCGCCACAGTCAGTCACGCCTGATCTTTTCCTTGATAAGAAAGGAAAGCCTTTGTCGTTTTATGATGCGGTGGTTGGTGGCCGCTCGGTGGCGACGCCCGGCACCTTGAAGCTTATGTATAGCCTGCATGAGCGCTATGGAAAGCTGGATTGGGACGTCTTGTTCCAGCCTGCCATCCGGTTGGCCCAGGAAGGTTTCAGGGTGTCCCCACGCTTGGCAGCCTTGATTGCCAAGGATGAAAATCGCCTGCGTCGCTATCCGGTGACGGCGACATATTTTTTCCCCGGTGGTGAGGCCCTCAAAGAGGGTGAATTGCTCACCAATGTCATCTTTGCCAATACATTATCGTTAATTGCAGAAAAGGGCATTGAACCCTTTTACACCGGTGAAATCGGCCGTGACATCGTGGCCGCGGTTCGCTCTGTCACCGACAATCCGGGCGTCCTGAGTCGTGAAGATCTGGCTAATTACCAGGTCTGGGAACGGGCACCGGCCTGCCTTGACTATCGAGGTGACACGGTTTGTGGCATGGGGCCGCCGAGTTCGGGCGGACTGACCGTAGGGCAGATACTGGGTATGCTGGAACCCTTCGATCTGTCGGAATTGGGCCCGGATAATCCGGAGAGCTGGCGGCTGATTGGTGATGCGTCCCGTCTGGCGTTTGCGGATCGAGGGCACTATATGGCGGATACTGATTTTGTCACAGTACCGGCGGGGCTGCTGGATAAAGCTTATCTCAGGCAGCGTAGTGAATTACTGGATACCAAACGTGCGCTTACCAACGTCAAGCCTGGCACACCTCCCGGTAAGAGAAGGCTGGAACGGGCAGAAGACGAATCAATAGAACTTCCATCAACCACACACCTGAGTATTGTGGATGCCGATGGCAATGTGGTTTCCATGACATCGACCATTGAGAATGCGTTTGGTTCACGGCTGATGGTCAGGGGGTTTCTGCTAAATAATGAAATGACCGATTTCTCCTTTCGTCCAAGCAAGGATGGCAAGCCAGTAGCCAACCGGATAGAACCAGGTAAACGTCCTCGTTCCTCCATGGCACCGACCATTGTGATGCGTGATGACAAACCTTACCTGGTCGTGGGGTCGCCAGGCGGCAGTCGTATTATCGGGTATGTGACAAAGACCCTGATTGCCCACCTGGACTGGCAGATGCCGATTGATGAGGCGATCCAGTTACCCCACCTGATCAATCGATTCGGCCCCTATGATATTGAAGCCGGAACAGCCGCAGAGAAACTGGTAGCACCTCTCAAGGCGATGGGGTATCAGGTCAACAGGCGTGATTTGAACAGTGGTCTGCATGGTATTGTTATCACGGAAAAGGGACTGGAAGGCGCAGCAGATGCCCGCCGTGAAGGCGCCGTGATGGGAGACTGATGTGTAGGGGATATACGGCGGTAAAGGCTGACAGCGTCGTGTGCTATAACGCTGTATCGTGTGAGTGGGTGTGAAGGGAGTGTGAATGGTTTTTCTGGGCGCGTTTCGACAGTCTGAGGTTCCCCGTTTCGGGTTTGCCATGCTGTTATTGATGTTGATGACCGTGGTGGTGGTATTCCCCTTCATGCCGGATGTGATTCGGGCCGGCTTTATGCTGAAGGTGTCATTATCGATGTTGCTGGTGGCATCCGTTTATATTCTGAGCCACAAGCGCAAGTTCCTTATCATTGCCAGCTTTCTGGCGCTTCCAACGTTTATTACGCTGTGGTTGCCCGTTCTCTATAACCGTCCGGCGTTTATCTTTCTCGATAACATGACCAACCTGTTGTTTTTCAGTTATGTGATTTATGAGTTGGTTGTGCTGATTTTTTCAGCGAAGCGGGTCGATCGCAATATTATCTATGGCAGTATGTGTGTGTATCTGCTGCTGGGGTTGCAGGGAGCGTTTATTTACACGTTGTTGGAGTTCTGGATGCCCGGTTCATTCCATGGCGAAGGGTTAGCCAGCATTCACGATATTTCGACGTTTATCTATTTCAGTTTTGTCACCCTGTCCACGCTGGGGTATGGCGATATTGTGCCGGCGACGCGTGGCGCCCAGGCAATCACCAGTATGGAGGCGCTTATTGGTCAATTTTATCTGACGGTGCTGGTGGCACGATTGGTCGGTATTCATATCAGCCAGCGTTGAGAAATGCATATCAGCAAGCGTTGACCAATAAAAAAGCCCGTCCAAATGACGGGCTTTTTGGTTTTAGGCTGTGTGGCTCTTGTGATCAGGATCAGAATCGTTATGTTCGATCAATTCACCTTTCACCCGCTCACGCATGGCCTGGATGATCTTATAGAGTACCGGTGTCAGCAGTGTGCCAAGGATCGTGGCGGCCAGCATACCGGACATGACCGTTGTACCCAGTGAGCGACGGCTGGCAGCACCCGCACCACTGGCGATTACCAGCGGCATAACCCCCAGAATGAAGGAGAGTGCCGTCATCATGACCGCCCGGAAACGCAGGCCGGCGGCGTTAAGGGCAGAGTCAAAGATGCTATTGCCCTGCTGTCGCTGAACCATGGCGAATTCGACAATCAGGATCGCCGTTTTCGCCGAGATCCCTATCAGCAGTACCAGACCGATCTGGGCATAGATATCGTTCACCATGCCCGTTACGAACAATCCCGCCATGGCGCCGAACGCTGCGATTGGTACCGAAGCGATAACCGCGAACGGAATGTTCCAGCTTTCATACTGGGCGACGAGGAACAGGTATACAAAGATCAGCGCCAGAGAGAACAGGATCGGTGCAAGGTTACCCGCCTGGATCTCCTGCAGGGACTGACCAGCCCAGGAGAAGGTATAACCATCCGGTAGTTTGGCGCCCAGTTCCTTCATGGCATTAATCGCATCACCGGAACTGTGGCCGGGTGACGCTTGACCATTCACCGTCGCAGAGCGGTAGAGGTTGAAGTGGGTCAGACTGGTTGGCCCGAGAATTGGTGACAGGCGTGCGAACGTGGACAGCGGCACCATTTCACCGTCCTTGTTACGGACATAGAAATGTTGCAGATCCTGAGGTTCCGAACGGTACTCGGTTTGGGCCTGGATGATCACCTGGTAGATACGGCCAAACTTGTTGAAATCGTTGATGTACAACGAGCCCAGCTGTGCCTGCAGGGTCATGAAGACGTCCGACATGGCGATGCCCTGCACCTTGACCTTGTTCCGGTCAACTTCCAGGAAGTACTGGGGAACATTGGCTCGGTAGGTGCTGAATACGCGGTTAAGTGCCGGATTCTGATTGGCTTCATAGATCAGGCCGTTGAGCACCTGGGACAGTTCCTGCGGGCTGCGGCTCATGGTGTCCTGCAGTCGGAAGTCGAAGCCGCCGGTGCTGCCCAGGCCCGGAATCGGGGGCAGGTTGAAGGCCATGGCCTGCGCATCCGGCAGTGTCCAGAGCGTACCCTGGATGCGACCGAGGATGGCGTCCAGCTGAAGATCCGGTGATTTTCGTTCTGCCCAGTCTTCCAGTACCGCAATGCCCAGTGCATTGTTGGAGCCAGCGCCACCGAGCAGACTGAAGCCGGACACGGAGATAAAGTCCGTGACGCCTTTCTGCTGCAGTACCAGATCGGTGATGCGATGCATGACGTCTTCGGTACGGTTGACGGAAGAAGCGTCCGGGAGCTGAACATCAACGAAGACAAAGCCCTGGTCTTCTTCTGGTACGAACCCGGTGGGGACCATTTTCGCCAGGAAACCGGTGCTGCCCAGCAATACCAGGAACAGGACGCCCATCAGCGTGGAGCGACGCAGCATCCAACGTACCCATCCGGTATAGCCAGCGGTGAGTTTGGTGATGAACCGCTCAAAGGGCTTCAGGAAAGCCATATGTCCCATGCGACCCTGTTTCAGCAGGACCACGCACAATGCGGGGCTGAGGGTCAGTGCGTTGACGGATGAGATCAGAACCGCAACAGAGATGGTTACCGAGAACTGTTTATACAGTTCACCAGTAATCCCAGGCATAAACCCGACGGGGACGAACACCGCCAAAAGAACCAGCGTTGTGGCGATAACCGGACCGGTAACCTCCCGCATGGCCTCCAGGGTTGCGGCTACCGGCTCCATTTTCTCTTTGGTGATTAATCGCTCTACGTTTTCGATGACCACGATCGCGTCATCGACCACCACCCCGATGGCCAGTACCAGACCAAACAGCGTAATACTGTTAATGGTGTAGCCAAGGGCATTCATGACCGCAAAAGTACCGATCAGGGAGACCGGAATCGCGATGGAGGGAATCAGGGTTGCCCGCCAGTTCTGAAGGAACAGGAACACAACCAGAATAACCAGACCAACCGCCTGATAAAGAGTGGTTACCACCTCATCAATAGACGCATTAATGAACTTGGTAGTGTCGTAGGGGATATGGTATTCCAGACCCTGGGGGAAGTTCTTGGAAAGCTTGTCGATCTCCGCGTAAACGCTTTTGGCCACCTGGGTCGCGTTGGCATCCGGTAGCTGATAGATAACGACGAACGCCGTTGGATTGTTATTCAGCTTGGCGCTGGCACTGTAGGTTTTCGACCCCATCTGGATTTTTGCCACATCCCGCAGCCGAACGATGGCGCCATCAGTTTTGGCACGGATAATGACTTGGCCAAACTCTTCCGGGCTGATCAAGCGGCCACGGGTCTGAATCGTATATTCGAACTGCTGATCTGGTAGCGTAGGACCCTGGCCGAGTTTACCGGCAGCAACGATGGTGTTTTGTTCCTGCAGTGCCTGCTGGATATCCGCAACGGTGACGTCCAGGGAGTGCATGCTGTCAGGATCCAGCCAGATCCGCATGCTGTAGGTCATTTCACCCATGACCTCGACCTTGGCCACACCGTCAAGACGTGCCAAGGGCTCAGTCAAATAATTGGTTGCGTAGTTACTCAGGAATATCTGGTCAAACTTGTTGCCTTTGGCGAACAGGTTGATACCCATCAGCATGTTACTGGACTGCTTGATGGTGGTAATACCCTGACGGCGTACCTCTTCGGGCAGACTGGATTCGGCAATGGCGACCCGGTTCTGGACGTTGACCTGGGCCATGTCATCATCGGTACCGCTCTTGAAGGTGACCGTAATCGTGGCAGAGCCATTATTGGAAGCGGTCGATTCGATGTAGAGCATATCCTCTACGCCGTTGACCTGTTCTTCAATCGGACGTATGACAGACTCTTCCACCACGCTGGCGCTGGCGCCGGGGTAGACGGCGGTAACAGTGACCTGGGGTGGCGCCAGTTCCGGATACATATTAACCGGCAGGGTGTACAGGGAGATCAACCCCGCCAGTGTGATGACTATCGAGATGACGAAGGCAAACTTCGGCCTGTGTATGAAAAACTGACTGATCATTACTGGGCCCCTGCGCTGGCTTCAGGTGAGGCGCCGGCGGTAGTGGGACGAGACGATGATTCTGCCGGAGTGGACAGGGTGCCGGTTGTCATGTTGATGTCTTTCAGAACAGGGTTCACAACGAGGCCGGGGCGAACCTTCTGAAGACCTTCGACCACGATCCGCTCGCCCATCTTTAACCCTTTGTTGACGACCCACATCGCGCCGAGGCGGCGGCCCATGTCAACCATCCGGGTTTCAATCTTGTTGTCGTCTGTCACAACTAGCACAAAACGCCCCTGCTGGTTTTCCTGGACGGCAGCCTGAGGAATCAACGGCATTTCCGTTTTTTCTTTGCTCTCGGCAATCAGGGTGACGTAGAGACCTGGCAGCAGGATGTTTTCCGGGTTAGGGAATTCGGCCCGCATGTTGATTGTGCCCGTGGTTTCATCCGCACGGGTATTGGCAAAGTTGAATGTGCCGGGTTGAGAGAATTCACCACCGGTAGGCAGTCGTAGCGACAGGTCGAAATCATTGGGGCGTTCACGACTGCCAGCATATTGCTCCAGGTATTTGACCACGTCCTTGTCATTGACTGAGAAGGAAACATACATGGGGTCCGTGCTGGTCAGAACCGCCAGTGGTTCACTGGAAGGACCAACCAGGTTGCCAACACTGTAGCGCGCTTTGCCGATTTCACCGGAGAAGGGGGCGGTGATGCGGGTGTAGGACAGGTTGATCATGGCCGTTTCCAGCTCAGCCTGCCGTGCCTGTACCGATGCACGGGCCTGGGCGTCATTACTGGTTAGGGTGTCCACGTCAGACTGACTGATAAAGCCTTTGGGAAACAGTTCACGACCACGCTTAAGGGCTTTTTCTGCACGGATAAGCTCTGCCTTGCTACTGCTCAGGTTGGCTTTGGCCTGACTGATAGTGGCTTTAAACGGGGCAGGATCAATTTCAAACAACAGTTGCCCTTTCTCAACCCGGTCGCCTTCGATGAACTCGCGACGGGTCAGGTAGCCTTCAACCCGCGCACGCAGATCAACTTCTTCGACGGCTTCTGTTCGGGCAACAAATTCCCTGTAATCCCCAACGGGTCGGTTCTCAACCTTGACTACGGATACCGCAGGTGCCGGTGCGGCTGCCTGTTGCTTGTCAGCATCATCGCTGCACCCTGCAAGCAGGAGTGAGAAGCCAGCGGCAAGCGCAAGGCTCGTCTTGATAGAAAATCGGTTGGTTATGGTCATTCCTGTATCTCATTCAGCTGTGCAGGCACAGACAAGTCATCCATCACTGCTGACGGTAAGACGGGCATCTGTCAGCAAAGGTTGCGTTCTAGTTGTAAAAGCCGTCGTCTATTCCGAAATGGGCCTATTGCCAGTCATGGAATGGCAATGAAATACGACAACGGTAGGATTTTGGCGTAATCGTACCACTATAAGAGCGCACCCGGTGCGACAGAAGTTGTAAAAATACGTGTTTTTTTCCGTTCCGGCAGGTTTCGACTTGCGTTAACACACGGGAGAGTATAGCGTTCATTCCCAATTGAAAACTTCACATTGTGTATAAAGGTGTCTGCCTGTTGTAAGCACTGCCTTTTGTCGTGTCAGCAATACACGGCGACACGTCTTTTTTACGGCATCCTTACAATCGGTAAAACCCATCAAAAGGTTGGTGGATTACAATAGACCCACGATGGAACGCGACGGCGAAACGGGTACTGCACAGTGGTGGAGTTTTCCCTGCTGAATTTCCAAGATAAACAGGATCTGCAAAGCACGACAGCCTATGACCAAAATACTGCTGGTAGACGACGATATCGAACTGTGTGAACTCCTGGTCGAATTGCTCGGTACGGAAGGATTCAATGTAACCGCGGTTCATGATGGTGCGGCTGGCGTAGAGGCAGCGCTGACGGGTGAGTATGAGCTGGTGCTACTGGATGTGACCCTGCCCAAACTGAATGGGTTTGAGGTGCTCCGTACCATCCGGCAGCGGAGCCAGACGCCGGTATTGATGCTGACAGCACGTGGTGATGATGTGGACCGGATCGTCGGTCTGGAAATCGGTGCAGATGATTATCTACCGAAGCCTTACAAGCACCGTGAGCTGGTGGCGCGGATGAAAGCGATCCTGCGGCGTACCCAGATAGAGCCGGAAAAGACGACATCGCGTAAAAAACAGCTGGAGATCGATGATCTGACGCTGAACCTGGCCAATCATGAAGTCTATGTGTCAGACGATTTGCTGGATGTGACCGCGACGGAGTTCATCGTCCTCAAAACACTGATCGAGAAAGCCGGTGAGCTGGTGACGCGTGATGAGTTGACCCAGACTGCGCTCAGCCGTCGGCTCGAACCGTTCGATCGTGCCATTGATATGCACGTCAGTAACCTGCGTCGCAAGATTGGCAATAAGCCCGATGGTCGTCCCAGGCTGAAGACCGTGAGAGGTTCCGGATATTTTTATATTGGTGAATGACTTCCGGTGACAAGCATCCGCCAATGTTAAACAAGCCTGGGGCTTTCCTCAAAGCCGTCCGTACTTTTTTTCTGCGTATCTGGTATCGAATCTACTGGAAGATATTCCTGTGGTTCTGGCTGGGTACCTGCGTCCTTGTCACAGCGGTTATTTTAACGCTGTTGTATACCGTAGAACCCGGTGATTTTCTTCCAGAGCGCCGGGCATTGCTCGAAGAGTTGCAGAGCAAGTCGCTGATGGTTGATCGGGCTGGCTTCTATAACAGTGCACCGATTGATGTGCTGGAGAAGGTCAGTCGTGCCATGCCTTTGTCGTCGTATACCTACCTGGTGTTGGTATCCGGTGATGGGCGCTTGATCAGTCTTGGGCGCTACCCGCTCAGGAAAGTCAGGAAAACGGTATTTGAAATGGCGCCCGGTTCGACGCCTGAAATCCGTCTAACGGAGGGGCAGGTTATCGTTGGGCCGGCCACTGTGCGTCTGCGCTCTGAAGATTACTCCTTCTTTATGGTGAAGAAGCGGCCAAGGTACCTGTTTTCCCGTGTAGAGAGTATCACCCGAAGCCATCCGGGCTATGTCTGGACCGCTTTGCTGGTCAGTGTGTTGCTCTGTCTGATTTTGACGCTTTATCTGGTGAGGCCGTTGCGTAACTTGCAGAATGCGGTTGGTCTTATTGCCAATGGTGATTTATCGGCCCGTGTCGGGCGGGTTGTGTGCAAACGACATGATGAATTTGGTGAACTTGGGCGAGATTTTGATGTGATGGCGGAGCAACTGGAGCGACTGGATCAGCATAAGCTGCAGCTGTTGCGTAATGTGTCTCATGAGCTGCGCTCACCGCTGACCCGGTTGCAGTTGTCGCTGGCTCTGGCGCGTAATAAAACCATTGGCCAGGCTGAGCTTGAGCATGACCGTATTGAGCGGGAAATTGGTCGCCTGGATGAGATGATCGGGCGTATTATCCTCTGGTCCAAGATGCTGACAGCCACTTCAACCGAGCAGGCAGAATCCTTCCGGCTGCATGATACGGTAAAAATGCTGGTTGAGGATGCGGATTTTGAAGCAGGTGCCAAAAACCGTTCCGTTGAGCTGATTCACTGTGATGAATGTACGGTTCAGGGTAACAAAAACTGGTTGTCCAGTGCGGTTGAAAACATTATTCGTAATGCCATCCGGTTTGCCCCGGAAGAATCGGCTATCAATGTTTCTCTGGTCAAAGCCCAGGAGGCTATTACGCTGACCGTACGCGACTACGGTCCAGGTGTACCCAATGATGCGGTTAATCATCTTTTTGAGCCATTCTATCGGGTTGATGAAACCCGCGGCGGTGATAACAGTGGCAGTGGATTAGGGATGGCGATTGCACGGGCGGCCGTTGAAGGTCATGGCGGTACAATCTCTGCCCGTAATGTTGTTCCGGGTCTGGAAATTACTATCTTCTTACCGGTTAATAGCTGACAGCTTCGCGCCTCAATGCGTCGGTCAGGCGCCTGTTTTTCATTTCTCTGATAAGCTGAACCGGCAGAAACCAACCTCGCCGGTACATTGCTGATGACTATTTTGTGCGGTAATGATGACGTGATGCCTCAATGGACGGGTGATCCATCGGCGGCGCGTGAACTTCAGATATCGTGGTCACGGTGTGTTATTCGTGAAAACCGGTTGCCGCCCTTACGTTGTGTTGCAGGTGCTGATGTCGGGTTTGAGGCGCAGGGAGCGGTGACTCGTGCAGTATTAGTTGTGCTCAGCTGGCCTTCGTTGGCATTTATGGACTATTCAGTCGCCCGTTTGCCAACGGTCATGCCGTATATTCCTGGCCTGCTCTCTTTCCGTGAATGCCCGGCACTACTCAAAGCCCTTGGGGAATTACGGTTGACCCCTGATCTTGTGTTTTGTGATGGGCAGGGGATTGCCCATCCTCGCCGGTTTGGTGTGGCCAGTCATTTTGGCGTGCTGTCTGGTTTGCCAACCATTGGTGTTGGTAAGTCCCGATTGTGTGGTCAGCATGAGGACGTGAGCAATGAACCCGGTGCCAGTATGCCATTGCTGGATGAGGGAGAGTGCATTGGCAAGGTATTGAGAACCCGCACCAATGTAAAACCGGTCTATGTCTCTATTGGGCATAAGATAGACTTGGATACAGCCCTTAAGTTGGTGCAGCAGGCAGCGCCCCGTTACCGTTTACCTGAGCCTATACGCTGGGCTGATGGAATTGCCTCAAGACGCCCATCGTTTATGAGAAGGCTCAGGGATATTCATGATCAGTGATGATTAAAATGCATTTCTAGCGAACTGCGACAAGAGGCGGGGCTGGCGCTTCCCGCCAAGGCCTGTGGCGTCACGTCCGCAATAACTCCCCTTAAGTTTGTTGGACCGATTAATTGAGCGGATTCAGGCATATCACGTGAGCCGGGCGAGGTTGCAGTGATGTTCCCTGTGCTTTTTACACATCCAAACGCTGATCAAGGCTATGGTTATCTTTTCTGTACTGCGGTGTGAGAAAAGGTATGACTTTGTCGTCGTTGGATACGTTTATCCAAGCTTTTAATCGTAGCGTCACGACATGTTCCTGCGAAGATGTAATGGCATTGAATGCCCGGGATGATATCACTGGCTGGTCGCTGGAGCCGGACGATAATTTCATGTCGGTTGGCCGACTTGAGTCGGTGGCATCTGAAAAAATGCGTAATATTGCGAACATTCAGATCGTTGCTGAAAGAGATAAGTGGTTCTTTGGTGACGAGCAAATTGCCTGTCTGACTTATTTAACGGATAAGACCATTGTTTACCGTGATGGTCGTGAGAGCAGTTTCAATAATATTCGTGTGACCTGGTACCTTGAGAATCAGGTAGATAGTTGGCAGATACGCCATGGTCACTGGTCTGTAGCCTGGGATCCTGCTGTGATCAAGCCTTACAAGCCTATACCTGTTCGCTCTGAAATGATTAATAAAGCGTCGTGCCGCGCTGAAGGGCAGCAATTGGAGCCATTTCAGGCCTGGTTGCAACAGTGTACTGATGCAGTGAGGAATAAGGAAATTGAAAAGCTGGTCAGTGAGTTATGGGTTCAGGATGACAACCTTTTATGCTGGCCTATTGTTGACTGTTCGGCGATGTGTTCACGGCAGCAGATAGTCGATTTTGGTCAGGAGCGGTTGCGTGATGTGAGGATAGATATGCACTTTCAGAATCCAGTGGTATTTTTAGGCGGCGACTATGCCTGTCTGAGTACTGACATCCTACTGGAAAAGGAATATGCATCGACAGGGGAAAGGTTTTCCGTGGCGCCGGTAAGAGGGACGTATATTCTGGAGTATCAGGGGGGCAGTTGGCGCGCGAGGCACGGACACTTATCCTTGCCTTGTTTCTGAGGTGTCAGGAAATAAGGAGACGTGGCAGGCTGAGTGTGGGTGGCGTGGCCTGCCACAGGTCACCCATTATTGGGCATTAACGGTTTGACCATTGACCTTTTGACTGTCATCACCCATCAGATAAAGGTAAGCCGCCATGATCTCTTCAGGCGCCTTCAGCGTCATCGGGTCTTCTCCGGGATAGGCGCCAGCCCGCATGGCGGTACGGACGCGGCCGGGATTGATGCAGTTGACGCGAACCTGGCTGATACCTTCTTCTTCATCTGCCAGTGTCTGCATCAGGCCTTCAGTGGCGAATTTTGAGACCGCATAAGCGCCCCAGTTGGCGCGACCCTTATGGCCAACGTTTGACGTGGTGAAAAGGATGGACGCAAGGCCGGATTCCCGCATGACCGGCAGGAGTGCCTGGGTCATCATGAATTCAGCGTTGACGTTCACCTGCATGACGCGTTGCCACATATCCGGGTCATATTGTGACAGGGGGCCCAGTTTGCCGAGTAATCCTGCATTGTGCAGGAGGCCATGGAGCTGTCCAAACTCTTTCTCGATGGTGGCCGCCATGGTTTCGTAATCATGTATGGCCGCACCTTCCAGGTTCATGGGATAGATGGCAGCCTGAGGCCAGCCGTTTTCTTCGATAATGTCATATACCGTTTCCAGCTTTTCAGTTGTGCGGCCCAGCAGGATGACAGTGGCGCCATGGCGTGCAAATGTCAGCGCGGCGGCTTTGCCGATGCCGGCGCCAGCCCCGGTCACCAGAATGATCTTGCCTTTTAGTAGATCCTGCGGTGCTGCGTACTCGCTGGCAGCGGTGGTTATGACGTTTTCTTCGTTACGGTGCTGTTGTGGCATGGTGTCCTGACTGCGTCCAAATAACTGAATAAAGTGCGTTTCATCCTGGCGGATTGGATTGTTCACTGGGCAGGGAGTTGCCAGCAAATGTCATCAAGCCATTCGAGGATATGGTCGGGTTGCTCAGCATTGTAGTCGGCCGCCCAGTCCAGAGGGTCGTCTGTATCCGGGATGAAACCGTACAGGGCGGCGATGGTTGTCATGCCGGCGCTCCGTCCTGCATCAATGTCTCGCTTGTGATCCCCGATGTAAATGCAGCGGCTGGCCTCACAGTCCAGCTGTTCGCAGGCCAGCCATAGTGATTCAGGGTCCGGCTTGCTGCGCCGGACATCATCCGGACAAACCAGAGCGCTGCTGCGCCGGCCGAGTTGCAGCTGCTCCAGTAGCGGTTCGGCCAGGTGGCGGGGCTTGTTGGTGACAATGCCCCAGGGCAGGTTGTGGGCTTCTATCGCAGTCAGCAGCTCAGGAATGCCGGTATACAACGAGGGGGTTGAGGCGCGCTGCAGGTCTTCGATGTGAAGGGCGTACCGCTCAAGAAAACGGTTACGGTAAGCCGTAAAGTCCGGTGCTGACTCGGTCAGTCCATAGGCGAGTGTTACCATGGCCCGGGAGCCATTTGACACATTCGCCCGGATAATGGGGGACGGTAGAGGAGGTCGATTGTCTTCCGCCAGCATGGCGTTCAGGACATGGATGAAATCGTCGGCGGTGTCGAGTAATGTGCCGTCCAGGTCAAACAGAACGGCGTTGATATCGTTGGTATCCAGAAGTTCGTCCATTCTCGTTCTTTATAAACGATGGGCCTGCAGTGGTCTGGCTGAGAACCCATCGGTTGTCCGGTGTTTTACGCGTTGACACGTTGACCGTTTATGGTTGTTTACAGGTGTGGACCAGATAGTTCACGTCCAGATCCTGCTCTTTCAGTCGGTAAACGTTGGTCAGCGGGTTATAGACCATACCTGTCATATGTCTTATATCAAGTCCGGCGCTGCGACACCAGCCTGCAAGTTCGTGCGGGCGAATAAATTTATTATGCTCGTGTGTTCCCTTGGGGAGCAGTTTCAGGATGTATTCAGCGCCGACAATGGCGAAAAGCCAGGATTTGTGCGTCCGGTTGAGGGTGGCAAAGAAAACGTGCCCGCCCGGTTTCACCAGGCGTGCGCAGGCATCGATGATCTTGCCCGGGTCCGGGACATGTTCCAGCATTTCGAGGCAGGTCACCGCATCAAAGCTGGCGGGTTGCTCATCCGCCAGCTGTTCGGCCGTGATGCGCTGGTAGTTCACTTCTACGCCGGTTTCGAGGCTGTGCAGGCGGGCTACGGCAAGGGGGGCTTCTCCCATGTCGATGCCAGTCACAGTGGCGCCCCGGAGAGCCATCGATTCGCTGAGGATGCCGCCGCCACAGCCGACATCCAGGACCGTCTTGCCGGCAAGGCCGACCTTCTCGTCGATGTAGTTGAGGCGTAGCGGGTTGATCGCGTGCAGCGGTTTGAACTCGCTTTCACGATCCCACCAGCGGCTGGCCAGGGCTTCGAACTTGGCGATTTCATCGCGGTCAACGTTGGCGTTGTAGCGTTCCTCGGTCATACGTGGGTCCCTTATGCGCGCTCGGTAATCTTTTGTTGCCACTGGCGGGCATTCTCAATCAGGAAGGATTCATCCAGTGTGGTCAGGCGGCGATTGTCCATCAGCAAGCGACCGTTGACCCAAACGTGGGTGGCCTGGTTGCGGCTTGCGGTGTACACCAGCTGGGAAACCGGGTTGTAGAGCGGGTAATTTTCAATGTCATCCAGCGCGAATGCCGCCATATCTGCCAGCTTGCCGTTTTCCAGTGAACCAACCTGCTCATCAATGCCCATCGCGCGGGCACCGTTGATGGTGGCAGCCGCCAGGGCTTCCTGGGCGCTGAGGGCGGTGGCGTTATGGCCTACCGCTTTGGCCAGCAGGGCGGCGGTACGCATTTCACCCAGCATGTCCAGGTCATTGTTGCTGGCGCAGCCGTCGGTGCCCAGGGCGACGTTGATACCTTCCTGTTGCATTCTGTCGAGAGGCATGAAGCCGCTGGCCAGCTTGAGGTTGGATTCCGGGCAGTGCACCACGTGGCATCCGTTGCGAGCAATCAGCTGGTAGTCCGCTTCATTCATCTGTGTCATGTGGACGCATTGTAGACGCGGTGAGAGGAAACCAATGTCGGCCAGGCGCTGGATCGGACGGCGGCCATCCTTCTCCATGGCTTGATTGATTTCGTCGGCGCTTTCATGGATGTGCATTTGAACCGGTAGATCGAGCTGTTCGGCCAGTGTGGCGATTTTTTTCAGGGGTTCGTCGCTAACGGTGTAGGGGGCGTGGGGGCCAAAGCCAACCCGGACCAGGGAGTGGTTACGGAACTTGTCGTGTGTCGCCAGACCTTTTTCGATGTAGTCGTCGGCATCCTTCCCCCATGTGGTGGGGAAATCCAGGATGGGGAAGACAATCTGGGCCCGCATGCCGGCATTGTTGGCGGCAGTGGCTGATGCGTCAGGATAAAAGTAGTTGTCACTGTAGGTGGTCGTGCCGCAGCGGATCATCTCGGCGATGGCTAGTCGGGTGCCGTCATGGACAAATTCTTCGCTCACCCAGCGGCCTTCGGCAGGCCAGATATGGTTGTTCAGCCAGTCCATCAGTGGCAGGTCGTCGGCTAGTCCGCGGAACAGCGACATGGCGGCGTGGCCATGGGCGTTGATAAAGCCGGGGATCAGGGCGTGACGATCCAGGTGGTGTTCCTGGGTGGCCTGATAGCGGCCGGGTGCATCTGCGGTTGGCAGGATGTCGATGATGCTGTCGCCCTGTATGGCAAGGCTGTAATGCTCCAGTATGTCCCGGTTGGTGTTGAGCGGAATAACCCAGCGGGCGTGGATCAGGGTGTCGACCTGCTTGATGCTGTGTGAGGCGTTCTGTGTCATCAGGGAATCCTGTCAGGCGGTATAGACTTGCAGTCTTTCTACTGTTTGGCTGCATCATATCGTATTTTTTGGCAGGCGTGACCGTCGGAAATTCTTTTTCCGGGTATATCTGTCTATGTGTGGGTCACAAGGCGATAGCGTGCGCTGATGGCGGTGTGATGCCGGGAGTGGTAGGGGGTATGGCCAATTGTTACGAGGCTATGTAGGCAGATTTATGCCGGTATTTTTGGTGATGCACTAATCAGCCTGTGGTATCATGCCGGAGTTTATCAAATCATTGGAAGTTGTCGGTGTTCAGGCGAGCTGGATAGCCGTATATGTTCGTCAGCAGGCTTTTGGGCACTGACTTTTACATCGCTTCCCGATACCGTTGGTCGATCAGGCAGGTTTGTCTGGCTATAAGCCGGGCAGCAACCGGACAAGGGGTTCGTTTGCGCCTGTTGTCCTGGACTCTTTCAGGAGAGGGCAGGATCTGTCCGGCGGGTCATCTGTAGCAAGGAATATTGGGCGTTTATGGTGGATACTGCGAACGAAATTCTTCCGGTCAATATCGAAGACGAGCTGAAACAGTCGTATCTCGATTATGCCATGAGTGTAATCGTCGGGCGTGCCTTGCCTGATGTCCGTGACGGCCTCAAGCCTGTGCATCGTCGTGTGCTGTTTGCCATGAGCGAGCTGGGTAACGACTGGAACAAACCCTACAAGAAGTCCGCGCGTATCGTCGGTGATGTCATCGGTAAATACCATCCCCATGGTGACTCCGCGGTCTATGAAACCATTGTGCGCATGGCCCAGGATTTCTCCATGCGTTATACGCTGGTCGATGGTCAGGGTAACTTCGGTTCCATCGATGGTGACTCGGCGGCAGCCATGCGTTACACCGAAATACGCATGGACAAGCTCTCCCACGAGCTGTTGTCCGACCTGGACAAAGAGACCGTGGATTACGTGCCCAACTACGATGGCACGGAACAGATCCCGGCGGTCATGCCGACCCGTATCCCTAATCTGCTGGTCAATGGTTCTGCCGGTATTGCTGTCGGTATGGCCACCAATATTCCGCCGCACAACCTGACCGAAGTCATCAACGGTTGCCTGGCATTGATTGATAACCCCGATCTCACGGTTGATGACCTGATGGCCTACATTCCCGGTCCGGATTTTCCGACCGGCGCCATTATCAATGGTAAGGCAGGGATTCTTCAGGCTTATCGAACCGGTCGTGGCCGTATTTATATCCGTTCCAGGGCGGAAGTGGTGGATGATCCGAAGCGTAAGCGTCAGGTTATTATCATTCACGAAATTCCTTACCAGGTGAACAAGGCGCGTTTGATCGAGAAGATTGCCGAGCTGGTAAAGGAACGCAAGATTGAAGGCATTTCCGAGATTCGTGATGAATCCGACAAGGATGGCTTGCGGGTTGTTATCGAATTGCGTCGGGGGGAAGTGGGTGAGGTTGTACTGAACAATCTGTATGCCCAGACCCAGTTGGAAAATGTATTTGGCATCAACGTTGTTGCGTTGGTGGACGGTCGGCCGAAAACGCTGAACCTGAAAGAATTGCTCGAAGCGTTTGTCCGGCATCGCCGCGAAGTGGTCACTCGTCGTACCGTCTATGAACTGCGTAAGGCTCGTGAGCGTGGGCATCTGCTGGAAGGTCTTGCGGTTGCCCTGTCGAATATTGATCCGATCATTCAGATGATCAAGGATTCGCCGACTGCTCAGGAGGCGCGTGAGCGCCTGATGGCTAAAGGCTGGGATGCAGGCTATGTGCAGAAAATGCTCGAGCGTGCTGGAGAAAACGCCTGTCGTCCTGATGATCTGCCGTCTGTGTATGGTGTTCAGGGAGATCTTTATCACCTGTCACCTGCGCAGGCACATGCCATCCTGGAGATGAAGCTGCACCGTCTGACGGGCCTTGAGCATGAAAAGCTGCTCACTGAGTATCAGGAGCTGCTGGTCAGGATTGCTGAGCTCAGTCTGATTCTGGCGGATCCGGAGCGTCTTATGAACGTGATCCGTGAAGAGTTGCAGAAAGTCGTTGCAGAATTTGGTGATGAACGTCGTACGGAGATCACCAGTTCCCGTCGTGATCTGACCGTTGAAGACCTGATCACCGAAGAGGATATGGTGGTCACCCTGTCCCACGCGGGTTATGCCAAAACTACGCCGTTGACGGAGTATCAGGCTCAACGTCGTGGTGGCCGTGGTAAATCGGCGGCATCGGTCAAAGAAGAAGATTTTGTCGAGCATATGCTGGTGGCCAATACCCATACCCGTATCCTGTTGTTCTCCAGCAAGGGTAAGGTGTACTGGCTGAAGGTGTATGAGATTCCCCAGGCGGGTCGTACGTCCCGTGGTCGTCCGGTGGTGAATATCCTGCCGTTGGCGGAGGGTGAAAAGATCACTGCCATGTTGCCGGTTGAAGAATTTTCCGAAGGGCATTATGTCTTCATGGCTACCTTGCGTGGAACCGTCAAGAAAGTACCTTTGGAGCAGTTCTCTCGCCCACGCTCTTCCGGTCTGATTGCCCTGGAGTTGAATGAGGACGACATGCTGGTTGGCGCAGCCATCACGGATGGTGGTCGTGATGTCATGATGCTCAGTAATGGCGGTAAGGCCATTCGCTTCAAGGAAACCGATGTGCGTGCCATGGGAAGAACCGCCCGTGGTGTCAGGGGTATGCGTCTTGCTGAAGATCAGCATGTGATCTCCCTGATTATTCCGGATGATGATGCCCACATTCTCACTGCCAGCGAACATGGATATGGTAAGCGTTCTGTCGTGAATGACTTCCGTCTGACCGGACGTGGTGGTCAGGGCGTTATTGCCATGCAGTGCAATGACCGTAATGGCCCAATGGTCGGTGCGGTACAGGTGTCTAACGGTGATGAAATCATGCTGATTTCTGATCATGGCACGTTGGTACGTACACGGGTGGAAGAGATTTCGGTGATGAGCCGTAATACCCAGGGTGTTCGTCTGATTCGTCTCTCTGCCGGTGAGCGCCTTGTTGGTGTTGAACGGGTGGATGAGCCGGAGGAGGATGAATCTGCCATGGTGGATGATGGTGTTCAGGAACCGGATGCCGAAGCTGAAACTGCAGCGGAAAGTTAAGCGTCCATCGGCAGGCTGTCCAGATTATAAGGGCAGCCTGTTGCTTTGAGTGGCGTTGGTCGATGTGCTTGGAAGTGCAATAAAAACGAAAATCCAGCCAAGAGAGCAAACTTTTCCGGTTATTACCTGTCTAAGGAAAATAAGCGGATAAAAGTGCGATAACGGTGAAAAACAGGCAGTGCCGTCATGACAAGAGCCTTTAATTTCTGTGCGGGTCCCGCCGCAATACCTTCTGAAGTCCTTGAGCAAGCCCGCGATGAAATGCTGGACTGGCAGGGACGTGGTATTTCGGTCATGGAGACCAGTCATCGTAACCCGGAGTTTATGGCAGTGGCTGCGCAGACTGAGCAGGATCTTCGTGATCTGCTGGCCATTCCCGATAACTACCGCGTCTTGTTTATGCAGGGTGGGGCGACCGCGCAATTTGCGACGCTACCCATGAATCTTCTTGGTAAGCGGATGTCGGCGGACTATCTTGATACCGGGCACTGGTCTTCCAAAGCGATTAAAGAAGCTTCTCGTTATTGTCAGGTAAATGTTGCTGCCAGTAGTGCGGATGGCAACTATGTGACGGTGCCTGACGCGTCACAATGGCGTTTGTCATCCGATGCTGCTTACGTGCACTATACCTCGAACGAAACCATTGGCGGTCTGGCCTTTGCTAATATTCCGGACACGGGTGATGTGCCGCTGGTGGCGGATATGTCTTCATCCATTCTTTCCGGGCCGCTGGATGTCAGTCGTTTTGGCTTGATCTATGCCGGTGCGCAAAAAAATATCGGCCCTGCGGGTATCACGCTGGTTATCGTGCGTGAGGATCTGATGGGCTTTGCCTCGGATGCCTGCCCGTCACTCCAGAATTATCAGTTGGTCTCGGATAATGACTCCATGCTTAATACGCCGCCGACCTTTGCCTGGTATCTGTCCGGATTGGTCTTCCAGTGGCTCAAACGGCAGGGTGGGCTGAAAGCCATGCAGGCGCTGAATCAGCGTAAGGCTGGTAAGCTGTACGCGGCGATTGATGGTAGTGGGTTTTACAGTAACCCCATTGATCCCATCTATCGATCCATTATGAACGTGCCGTTTCGTTTGGCGGATGATGCGCTCAATAGCACGTTTTTGAGTGAGTCGGCGGCTGCAGGTTTGCTGAACCTCAAGGGGCACCGGGTTGTCGGTGGCATGCGTGCCAGCATCTACAATGCAGTGCCTGAGGCGGCCGTTGATGCGCTGATTGCCTTTATGGCTGACTTTGAGCGGCGTTACGGCTGATGGTGTTATTCATAAGAAGCCTGTCTTCTACGCATGGCTGTTTGGCGAGTGATAACGGATAACGGGTGATAGAGATGGCAGACCAGGAAAAAGATCTGAAGGGGCTTCGGGATAAAATCGACAGTATTGATGGCAAGCTTCTGGAGCTGATCAGTGCTCGTGCGGCAGTGGCCCAGGAGGTTGCCCGGGTCAAGGAAGCGGCAGGTGCCAGTGATGCTTTTTTCTATCGCCCTGAACGGGAGGCCCAGGTGTTGCGGCAGATTATGACGCGCAATGACGGCCCCCTGGATGATGAGGAAATGGCTAGGCTGTTTCGTGAAATCATGTCGGCCTGTCTTGCGCTTGAAGAACCGGTACGGGTTGCCTACCTGGGGCCTGAGGGGACCTTTACCCAGCAGGCTGCACTGAAGCATTTTGGGCATTCTGCGGTCAGTGTGCCCATGGCGGCTATCGATGAAGTGTTCCGGGAAGTGGAGTCGGGTGCAGTTAACTACGGCGTCGTACCGGTTGAGAATTCATCGGAAGGAGTGGTCAGCCATACTCTGGATTCTTTTATTCATTCATCCATGCGTATTTGTGGTGAGGTGGTGTTGCGAATCCATCAGCACCTCCTGGTCGGGGAAAATACCCGTGAGGAAAAAATCACGCGCGTATACTCCCATGCTCAGTCGCTGGCCCAATGCCGTAAATGGCTGGACTCCCACTGGCCCATGGTGGAGAAGGTCGCTGTCAGCAGTAATGCGGAGGCAGCGCGTCGAGTCAAGGGTGAGTGGAATTCGGCGGCGATTGCCGGTGATATGGCTTGTGAGCTGTACGGGCTGAACAAGGTCGCTGAAAAGATTGAAGATGAGCCGGATAACTCTACCCGCTTCCTGATTATTGGAAATCAGGATGTGCCAGCCAGCAATGAAGACAAAACCTCTATCGTGGTCTCTATGCGCAACCAGCCGGGTAGTCTCCACAGGTTGCTCGCGCCATTTCACTGTTATGACATTGATCTGACCCGGATTGAAAGTCGTCCGTCGCGTTCCGGTGCCTGGAATTATGTCTTTTTCATTGACTTTACCGGTCACCAGGATGATCCGAAGGTGCAGTATGTGCTGAAGGAGGTTGAGGCATTTGCCTCAGAGTTGAAGGTGCTGGGTTCCTACCCCAAAGGGGTTCTGTAAATCACGTAGTGACGGGCTGACAGGCCCGCAATATCGGGAGTAAAAGCAGAGATGGGGTGTGATTACATAGCACTGGCAAACCCGGGCGTGCAGGGCTTGCAACCTTACCAGCCGGGAAAGCCCGTCAGTGAGGTCGCCAGGGAACTGGGGCTGGAAGAAAGTGCAATAGTGAAGCTGGCGAGCAATGAAAACCCGCTGGGTCCTTCGCAAAAGGCGGTTGATGCCATGGCTCGGGCTGCCGGTGATTTAGCCCGTTATCCGGATGGTAATGGTTTCGCGCTGAAAGCTGCGTTGTCAGCCAGGCATGACGTGGCGGCTGAATGCATCACGTTAGGTAATGGTTCCAATGATGTTCTGGAGCTGGTCGCCAGGGCCTATGTGGCGCCGGGTGATGAGGTGATTTTCTCCGAGCATGCATTTGCGGTGTATCCCATTGTAACCCTGGGCGCAGGTGGTGTTCCCGTTGTCGCGCCGGCTCAGGACTGGGGGCACGACCTGGCGGCTATTGCTGATAGGATCACTGAAAATACCCGTGTCATATTTATTGCCAACCCTAACAATCCCACAGGCACCTGGCTGAAGCGTAATGCATTGCAGACGTTTCTGGATAGCGTGCCTGAGCGCATCATTGTCGTGCTGGATGAGGCGTACTGCGAGTACGTCGATGAGGCGGAGTACCCCAATGGTCTGCTCTGGCTGGAACGTTATCCGAACCTGGTGGTGACACGCACGTTTTCCAAGTTGTACGGGCTTGCCGGGTTGCGGATTGGCTACGCAGTGGCCAGTCAGTCGATTACTAATGTGCTAAATCGTATCCGGCAACCGTTCAACGTGAACAGTGTGGCCATGGAAGGGGCGCTTGCTGTACTGGAGGACAGTACGTATCTTGCACGCTCCCGGCAAGTAAATACGGAAGGCCTGCGTCAACTTGAGGTCGGGCTTTCCAGTCTGGGTTTGGCGTGGATTCCCTCCATTGGCAATTTCATCACGTTTGATACGGGTGGTGATGCCGGAAGCGTCTTCGATCGACTGTTGCAGCGGGGCGTGATTGTTCGTCCCATTGGGGCTTATGGTATGCCATGCCACCTGCGGGTTTCGGTAGGTACAAAGGCCGAGAATCAGCAGTTTCTTGAGGCGTTGAGTGCCGTCCTGAAGGAGATCGCTGATGGCGGATAAACCCTCGCTGCCGACGCTATCGGACAGTACCGTACTGGTGATTGGGCTGGGGATGATTGGTGGATCCCTGGCCGCTGCGCTGAAGCAGCGGAGTGTTTGCCGGCGTGTGATGGCGTGGGATCGGGATCAGCAATCACTGGTTATCGCGTTGGAGCAGGGGATTATTGATGAATATTCAGATTCTCTGAAGGCTGCGGTTGGTGAGGCCGACCTTTTGGTGCTGGCGGTGCCCATTCTGGCTATTGGCCCTTTGTTGGCAGACCTGGCCGGTCTTGAAATCGACTGGTCCCGAAAAGTCATTACTGATGTTGGCAGTTGCAAGCAGGTTGTCGTGGAGAGTGCCCGGAAAGCCTTTGGTGGCTTGCCGGAAAACCTGGTGCCAGGACACCCTATTGCCGGTTCAGAGCGCAGTGGTGTGATGGCAGCCAATCCGGATCTGTTTGAGGCTCACAAGGTGATCCTGACCCCTACAGAGCAAAGTGCTGAAAGGGCAATCAATCGAGTGACAGGATTGTGGGCTGCTTGTGGCGCTGATGTGCTCCACATGGATGTCGTTCACCATGATGAGGTATTGGCGAAAACCAGCCATTTGCCCCATTTGTTAGCATTCTCTCTGGTGGATACCCTGGCTGGCGAGAAAGATAATCAGGATATTTTCCGTTATGCGGCGGGCGGCTTCAGGGACTTTACCCGGATTGCGGCCAGCGACCCCACCATGTGGCATGATGTTTTTCAGGCCAACCGTCAGGCGGTGCTGGAGGCGCTGGATGCCTTCCGGGACGGCCTGGACACCTTGTATCACGCCGTGGCGAGCGGTGACAGTCAAACCATGCGCGGTATCTTTACTCGGGCCAGGGCGGCGCGGGAGCATTTTACTAGCATGTTGGAAAATCAGGCGTATCTGAAACCCATGACAAACAGTCAATTGACCTATGTGGCCCGGCCGGGCGGTTCTGTGTGCGGTGATATTCGTGTGCCGGGCGATAAATCCATCTCTCACCGTTCCATTATGCTTGGGGCCCTCGCGCAGGGTGTCACCGAAGTTGATGGTTTTCTTGAGGGTGAAGATGCACTGGCGACTCTGCAGGCATTCCGCGACATGGGAGTGGTGATTGAGGGTCCGCATAATGGGCGTGTCACCATCTATGGTGTCGGGTTGCACGGACTGAAACAGCCGGCAGGTCCGCTTTACCTGGGCAATGCCGGTACCGCGATGCGACTCATGTCGGGGTTGATGGCGGCTCAGAATTTTGATGTTGAGCTGATCGGTGATGAGTCCCTGTCAAAGCGGCCCATGGGACGTGTTGTGGATCCTCTCAGAGATATGGGGGCAGAGATCGAGACCATGCCTGAAGGGCGCCCTCCGTTAAAAATCCGTGGTGGCCGTTCACTCAAGGGTGTCTCTTATGACATGCCGATGGCTTCCGCGCAGGTGAAATCCTGTCTGTTGCTGGCCGGTCTCTATGCTGAAGGTGAAACGTCCGTCACTGAGCCGGGTGTGACCCGCGATCATACTGAGCGTATGCTGTCAGGTTTTGGTTATCCCGTCGTCGTGGAGGGGAATCGTGCAGCCCTTGAGGGTGGTGGTTCGCTGACGGCAACGATGATTGATATTCCGGCGGATATTTCTTCTGCTGCCTTTTTTATGGTGGCGGCCAGTATCGCACCCGGTTCCGACGTGTTGTTGAGGCATGTGGGTATTAATCCGACCCGTACCGGTGTGATCGACATTCTGCGGCTGATGGGTGCGGATATTACCCTGAGCAATGAACAGGTGGTGGGTGGTGAGCCGGTGGCTGATATCCGTGTGCGCTCAGCCCAGCTTAAAGGCATTGAAATACCGCAAGAGTTGGTGCCACTGGCGATTGATGAGTTTCCCGTTTTGTTTGTAGCCGCGGCCTGTGCTGAAGGGGTAACCCGGTTGCGTGGTGCTGAGGAGTTGCGGGTTAAGGAAAGTGACAGAATCCAGTCCATGGCTGATGGGCTGCAGGCATTGGGAATCGATGCTCGGCCATTGCCGGATGGCATTGAAATTCTGGGTGGTGATATGGGTGGCGCAACCATTGACAGTCATGGCGACCATCGTATTGCCATGGCGTTTGCGGTGGCGGCATTGCGTGCCAGTGATGAGATTATCATCAGGGACTGCAGCAATGTTGCCACCTCATTCCCCAATTTTGTGGAGCTGGCCGATTCGGTGGGCTTCAGACTTAAAGTGATTGAGAAGATCAGACGTGATTGAAAACAATGTTCCTGTTGTAACCATTGACGGTCCGGGAGGATCCGGTAAGGGAACGCTTGCCCGTTTGCTGGCCCGCGAGTTGGGCTGGCACCTTCTGGATAGTGGTGCACTGTATCGTTTGACGGCGCTGGCGGCTGTGAATCATGGCGTCAGCCTGGAGGATGAAGAATCCCTGAAAGTGCTGGCAGCCCATTTGGATGTGCAGTTCCTTGCCGGTGGAGATGATGCCTCAGAAGGTGGCATTGTGCTGGAAGGTGAGCATGTTGCAAATGTGATCCGTACCGAGGAAGTGGGTGCCTGGGCGTCTAAGATTGCTACTCTTCCGGAGGTGCGCAGGGCGCTGTTGTCAAGGCAGCGGGCCTTTGCCGAAATGCCGGGGCTGGTTGCAGATGGCCGGGATATGGGAACGGTGGTGTTTGATGATGCGAATATTAAATTCTACCTGACTGCTAGTACTGAGGAGCGTGCAAAACGCCGTTTCGAGCAGTTGCAAGCCCAAGGGGTAGATGTTAGTCTTGACCGCCTTTTAGCCGATATAAAGGCACGGGATGATCAGGATAGCAACCGCGCAGTTGCACCGCTCAAGCCCGCTGATGATGCGATTATCATAGACAGCACTAAACTGACAATACAGGAAGTGCTGGATAAAGTGCTGGATACCATGCGTCGTAACGCAGTGATCTGAAAATCGGCACCTATATTCGAATTATGCATCAGTAGATCGCTACCCGCCTTGTAGTCTTATAGTTGTGTCGTACCGTTTAATGGTTCGGCAGAACGTAAAGAAGGCAGTAGCTGTTTACTGGTGCAAGGTGGGGTGATGGTCTTGACGACCGGAAACGTGGCAGGAGCCTTATCCTGCTGCAGGTCGTAGAGCCAGTGACGGACCATAACCCCTTTGTGATGATTAACCCGTACAGACTGGTGGTACGGTGGGAATCATGCGAAATCATCAACGCATTTGTCCTGTTCAGGCAGCGTTGCTCTGTTTCGTTTGACATCTTTAACAGGAATGACAATGACTGAATGCTTTGCCGACCTCTTCGAAGAGAGTCTGAAAGAGATTGAAATGAAGCCTGGTTCCATCATCGATGGTATCGTGGTTGATATTGATGGCGACTGGGTTATCGTTCACGCTGGTCTGAAATCCGAGGGTGTTATCCCTGTGGAGCAGTTCCGCGCTGAGAACGGTGAGCTTACCATTCAGGTGGGCGACACTGTTCAGGTAGCTCTGGATGCAGTCGAAGACGGTTTCGGTGAAACCAAGCTGTCCCGTGAGAAGGCCAAGCGTGCCGAATCCTGGAAAGAGCTTGAGAAAGCCTTTGAAGCCAATGACGTGGTCAAGGGTATTATCAGCGGCAAGGTCAAGGGTGGCTTCACTGTTGACGTCAGCACGATTCGTGCGTTCCTGCCTGGTTCTCTGGTTGATGTCCGTCCGGTTCGCGACACTGCACACCTGGAAGGCAAAGAGCTGGACTTCAAGGTTATCAAGCTGGACCAGAAGCGCAACAACGTGGTTGTTTCCCGTCGTGCCGTTCTGGAAGCTGAAAACAGCGCTGAGCGTGACGCACTGCTGAGTACTCTGCAGGAAGGTCTGGAAGTCAAGGGTATCGTTAAGAACCTGACCGACTACGGCGCGTTCGTTGACCTGGGTGGTGTTGACGGTCTGCTGCACATCACTGACATGGCGTGGAAGCGTATCAAGCATCCGAGTGAAATCGTCAACGTTGGTGACGAGATCAACGTCAAGGTCCTGAAGTTTGACCGTGAGCGCAACCGCGTATCTCTGGGTCTGAAGCAGCTGGGTGAAGATCCGTGGATCGCCATCAAGAACCGCTTCCCTGAAGGTACCCGTGTTTCCGGTCACGTCACTAATCTGACTGACTACGGCTGCTTCGTTGAGCTGGAAGAAGGCGTTGAAGGTCTGGTTCACGTGTCTGAAATGGACTGGACCAACAAGAACATTCACCCAAGCAAAGTCGTTTCCCTGGGTGATGAAGTTGAAGTTATGGTGCTGGATATCGACGAAGAACGTCGTCGTATCTCCCTGGGTGTCAAGCAGTGTAAAGCTAACCCATGGGAAGAGTTCTCCGGTCAGCATAACAAAGGCGACAAGATCAAGGGTAACATCAAGTCCATCACCGATTTTGGTATCTTTATCGGTCTGGAAGGTGGTATCGACGGTCTGGTTCACCTGTCTGACATTAGCTGGAACGAAGGTGGTGAAGAAGCTGTTCGCAACTACAAGAAGGGCGAAGAAGTCGAAGCCGTTGTTCTGTCTATCGATGCAGAG
This sequence comes from Kistimonas asteriae, assembly GCF_018263925.1. Taxonomy (GTDB): domain Bacteria; phylum Pseudomonadota; class Gammaproteobacteria; order Pseudomonadales; family Endozoicomonadaceae; genus Kistimonas; species Kistimonas asteriae. Next base: position 28,950 of record NZ_JAEVHF010000009.1, on the reverse strand, counting down.
CGTGAGCGTATCTCCCTGGGTATCAAGCAGCTGGATTCCGATCCGTTTGCCATGTATGCCGATACTAACCCCAAGGGCACTATCGTCAAGGGTACTGTGAAGGAAGTGAGCGCCAAGGCTGCTATCGTAGAGCTGGGTGAAGAGATCGAAGGCACTCTGAAGGCTTCTGAAATCAGCCGTGACCGCGTTGAAGACGCCACTAACGTGCTGAAGGAAGGCGAAGAGATCGAAGCTCGTATCATCAGCATTGATCGTAAGAGCCGCGTCATCAGCCTGTCCATCAAGGCGAAAGACGAAGCAGACGAGAAGGCTGCCATGAAAGAGCTTCGCGGTAAGCAGGAAGAGCCTGCCGCTGGCCCAACCACCATCGGTGACCTGATCAAGGCGCAGATGGAAGGCAAGTAAGTCTTACGACTGAATTGCTGTAAAAAAACCGCCGGTTAGACCGGCGGTTTTTTTATGCTTATCAATAAGTTGCTTGATTATCGAGGGGGAATTGGCTAGCTTAGAATTTTGTGTTCTTGTGGGTGCCGGGCAGTGGTCAGGGCAAGCGGTGATGCCGTCTTTGAATGCGCTGTCGTCTGGAGCGGGGGCAGAGGGCGTGATAGCGCACCGTGATAAGGGAAGCACGTTATGACTCGATCAGAATTAATAGAACGTATTGCTGAGGTTCAGGATCAGTTGATGCTCAAGGATGTTGAGCTCGCGGTGAAAGCTATTATTGATCAGTTGTCCGGTGCATTATCCTCTGGTGCACGTATAGAGATTCGCGGATTTGGCAGTTTCTCCTTGCATTACCGGGCCCCCAGAAAAGGTAGAAATCCCAAGACCGGCGAAACCGTCGCGCTTTCCGGGAAATATGTTCCCCATTTCAAGCCCGGCAAAGAGCTACGTGAGCGGGTGAATCAGGCGGCACTGGACGGTGTTGGCCGGTAATAATTCGGGTATGTAACAAGATGGTCATCAGGTGGGTACGTCTTTTACTGTGGTCAGTTCTGGCTATAGCGCTGTTTTTCCTGCTTTTCTCTTTCGTGCTGGAAAATCCGACTGAGGTCACATTGACCATTTTGGGTTACCCCCTGGCACCTGCTTCTCTTTCGGCGGTTGTTGTTGTCGGCTTTTTGCTGGGTGGTCTCGTTGGTATCTTTTCCGGTATGGTCTTGGTGGCGCGCTTTCGTGTCAGGCATGTGCTTCTGAAGCGTAAAAACGAGCAGCTTGAGGCGGAGGTCAAAAAGCTGAGAATGAATGCGCTGAAGGGGCTAAGTTGATCCATGTTTGACCCCCTTTTGATGGCGCTGATACTGGTGTCCATGGCGGCTGGCTTTTTCCTGGGATACCGGCAGCGCAAGCAGTCGCAACATCAGCGGCAGGATGGATCGCTTAACAGTGAATACTTTGTCGGTCTCAATTACCTGTTGAATGAGCAGACCGATGAGGCGATTGAGTCGTTCATCAAAGCGCTGGAAATCAATGCTGATACTGTTGATACCTACATTGTGTTGGGGCGCTTGTTTCGGCGTCGTGGCGAGATTGAAAAAGCGATTCAGGCGCATCAGGACCTTCTTGCCAGGCCGAGTCTGACCCGTGAACAATCACTTCGCGTCCAGTTGGAGTTGGCGCATGATTACATCAAGGCGGGATTGCTGGATCGCGGTGAGTCCCTGCTTGAGGATATGCTGAAAACGCCCTGGTCAGGAGCGGATGAGTCTGTCCAGTTGCTTTTGTCGGTCTATGAACAGGAAAAAGAGTGGCAGAGAGCGATTGATGTCATTCACCAGGCGCAAGGCGTTGACAGTCATCGGTATCAGCACCAGCTGGCTCATTACCATTGTGAGTTGGCGGAGGCAGCACTTGAAGGTAATGATGTGTTGGTGGCCCGTAAGAATCTTCGTCTGGCGTTTGCGCGGGATCGGGATAATGTGCGCGCAACATTGATTCTTGGAAGTCTTGAGTGCTCATTGAAAAACTATCGAGAGTCAGCGCGCGTTTTGCAGCGTATCTACCAGCAAAATCCACTGTTTATCTCTGAAAGTATTCCATTACTGGAGCGCAGTTTTGAGGCGTTGTGGTCCAGTCGCGGTTTGTCGGTTTATCTCGGAAAATGCCTGCGTGAGTACCCTTCGGCGGCGGTTGTTCTGGCTTCTGCCAGGTTGATTGCACGACAGCAGGGAGATAAGGAGGCGGGGCGTTTTATCGCTGAGCAAATCGTTAAAAGACCTTCGTTAAAGGGCTTGAATGCGCTGATTGATCTCAATATTGAGAATGCGGAAGGTCGTCCGCGGCAAAATCTGATGTTGTTGCGTGAGTTAACTGGACGTCTGCTGGGCAGTAAACCTGTTTATCGTTGTACGCAGTGTGGCTTCGATGGAAAAACGCTCCACTGGCGCTGCCCCCGTTGTCATGAATGGGGAACTACCGAGCCAATTATGGGTATTGAGGGCGAGTAAATCACCCGCTTTTCTTGGTAAGTTGGTATGCGTTGCGGTGACTTTCATGAAGGTTTTGTGGACGGTACAGAGTGGTGTGTGAGATGCATTGTCATTTTTCATGCTGTATACTCGGTCAGAATTTTGCCCGCCTGTGCTCATTTCTGCGAGATTGCATTACCCATGAATTCATCCGCTTCCTCTTGCTTATCCCCAGTCATAGTCGCCCTGGATTTTCCTGAGGCTGCATCGGCGCTTGCCATGGCGGACAGGCTGGATCCTGCGATGTGTCGGGTGAAAGTGGGTAAAGAGCTGTTTACCTGTGCAGGCCCTGGCGTGGTTGAAACGCTGCAGAACAAAGGCTTTGATGTTTTTCTTGATCTGAAATTCCATGATATTCCCAATACAACCAGTAAGGCGGTTGCAGCTGCAGCCAGACTGGGGGTGTGGATGGTGAATGTGCATGCCTCAGGTGGTCGTCGTATGATGGAAACCTGTCGAGAAGAGCTTGAGCGGCTTCAGCTTGATCGTCTGCCATTGTTGATTGCGGTTACTGTGCTCACCAGTATGAGCGATGAAGCGTTGCTCGAAATTGGCTACAAGTCTGGTGCTGCAGAGATGGTGCAGCATCTTGCCGCTTTATCAGCAGGCAGCGGTATGGATGGTGTCGTATGCTCGGCTCAGGAAGCGACGATGCTCAAGCAATCTCATGGTGCCAATTTCAAGCTGGTTACGCCCGGTATTCGTCCGGAAAATTCCGACGTAAATGACCAGCGTCGTATTGTAACGCCGGCTCAAGCTGTGCAGAATGGAAGTGATTATCTGGTCATTGGCCGGCCAATTACACAGGCTAAAGAACCGGTTAACATGCTGGAGACAATTATCGCCAGCCTGAACTGAACAACAGGGAACAACTCTTATGGATGAGTGGTATTTGCTGCGTAGCAAGCCCCGGCAGGAGCAGCGGGCTGTCGAAAACCTGGAGCGGCAGGGGTTTACAGCTTACTGCCCCATGCTGGAGAAAAAAAAGGCCAGGGTGGAGCCATTATTTCCTGGTTATGTCTTTCTTCAGCATGATGCGTTTGAAGATAATCCTGATTATGGCAAGGTTCGATCGACACGTGGTGTTATGACCTTTGTTCGCTTTGGTGATGAGTTTGCCAAAGTGCCTGAGGAATTGCTTGAAGGGGTTCGTCATCAGGAGCACAGTCTGAGGGGAAGCCCGGCTTTTGAGGCAGGTCAGGTTGTTGGGTTTACAGATGGGCCATTCGCCGAGATTCAGGCGATATATCTTTGTGATCGCGGCGAAGAGCGTAGTGTTGTCTTGCTCAATGTGCTGAATCGTGAACAGCGACTGGTGGTTCGCACAGAAAATCTTCGTAAACACAGCTGAAGTATTTTAAATTTATTTTTAAGGCAAAACCGGTCTGTTTTGTTTTAAAGATTTCAGGGTGTTTGCTCCCATTGCACTACTTATCTAGTGATGCCTCGCGTCCGTCTGGCCGTATTTTTAGTGTCAATATCCCCTGACTAACAGAATTTTTGCTCATGATGAAAGTCAAGATTGCATCTCGTATATGACCACGTAGAATTCACATATCTTTTCTGTTTTGGCTATGCCGAGTGGGTGAAGTATGAAGTTTTGTCAGTCATCTACTAATACGCTCGTTCGGGTGTTTTTGCGGCAGCCAGCCAACGTCATATATCTCGTTTAACCATTCAGGCAGCAAAGTCACCAAGGGTGTACAGGAGTGGGTGCAGGCAGGTAAAAACTACACGTCATGACATGTAACCGACCGCAGTTCCAACAAATGCGAAATGAAGTTGGCGGGCGGTAGCGTGTCTGAGATTTTGTGTTACCTGGATGCGCCCCTGTTCTGAGTGAATCTATACAATCGGAAAATTCTCGAGCCAGATGTATTCGGATGAAAACTGAGAAATGCCTGTTTAGTGTAGTGATACCCGCCTATAACTACGCAGACAGCTTGCCACGGGCGCTTGAGTCTGTCCTGCAACAGTCGGGAAATGACTATGAGGTCCTTATCGTCGATGATGGCTCTACGGATAATACGAGAGACGTCATTGACCACCTGAGATCAACTTACCCGGGCAGATTCGACGCTGTGACCAGAGAAAACTCAGGTCCTGCCGCAGTAAGAAACTTTGGAATCAATAATACAACCGGTGAATGGTTGATATTTCTTGATGCGGACGATGAGTTAATGCCTGATGCGTTAGATAACCTTCGTCGCTTTATCTCAGAGCATGATACTGTGCGGATAATCGTCGGCGGCCACATGGTGGCAGATGCCGATGGCAGTGAGCGCTACCGTGGTGTGAAAACTCTGCCCACTGATCCCGGTGACTGTCTTGTCGGTTACCTGTTGAAAAAAACGATCACACCATCAAATGGTGCAACAGCCATGCACAGGAGCATATTCCAGCATTGTCGTTACCCTGAGCAGTTTCGTAATTCTGAGGATATTCCTGTGTTTGCCTATGCACTGACAAATTTTGAAAGTGCTGCACTTGATAAGCCGTTAAATCGTATACATAAGCATTCTGACAGTCTCAGGCATAACCTCAAATACGCTAACGATATTGGAACACGTCTGATTGAGGAAGTTTTTCGCGAAGATCTTATTCCTGCGCACCTCCAAAAGTACAAGCGTATTTATGCCGGACAGCGATGTTTATCGCTATTCAGAACGTTTTACCTCGCTGGTCAAAAACAACCTGCATTAAAGTATTATCGTGAAGCGCTGGGCTATGATTGGCGTGCACTCTTTAAAATTTCATATACCAAAAAGGCTATTCGCCTGCTGGTCGCCTGATTTAACCTATTGAAACTCCATTAATGACGTCAAAACTACGTATTCTGCAAATTCAGAATAATTTTAATGTCAATGAATCTGATCTTGCTGAACAAATCATAAAAGGGCTGGATGGTGATCGCTTTGACATTACAACGGCTTTTTTGAAGAAAAAACCACGTGAAGGCGATCAGCTAAGTGCGGCTCATAGATCCGTGTACTTTGACTTCAGTAGTAAACAATTGAAAGGCATGCAGCGTTATTTGGCGCTCTACCGCCTCTATCGTTTCTGTAAAGATAACGCGTTCGATGTCGTGATCTGCCATCGATTCAAGCCAACGCATCTGTTTTTACTGTTGAATCGATTTTTATCATTTCGCTTGTGTGTCAGTGTGACACATGGGCTAGGTGATTTTGATCGTCGCTATCGTCAGAAAGCCGTTAATCGCCTGATACAGAAAAACTGGCGTTTCGTTGGGGTTTCTGAGGCGGTCAAAAACGATCTAGTTAAGCATTGTAACAGCCTGAATGATCAAAACACGCTTGTGATTAACAATGCGATAGATATTAAACGTGCCCATGCTGTTCAACATACACGTGAGAAAGCACGGGAGATGTTGTCTATCGACCATCAGCGGTTTGTCTTCGGAACAATCGGGCGGCTGGTACCGGTTAAAGGTCATAAGTATCTGATTGATGCCGCGAGGTTGCTTAAGGACAAATACCCTGACATGCAGGTTGTGATTATTGGTGGTGGCCGACTGGATCAAACACTTCAGAAACAGATTGATGAGCATCAGCTGAATGATGTCGTTAAACTCGTTGGCTGGAAAGACAATGCACTGCAATATGTCAGGGCCTTTGATGTATTTGCGCTGCCATCATTAAGTGAAGGTATGCCAATCTCTTTGCTGGAAGCAATGAGTGGTGCGCTGCCAACGATAGGGAGTGATATACCTTCCATTCGCCCGGTGATTGAAAAGGTAGGCCAGTTGGCGATGCCTGAAGATGCTGAAGCATTAGCCCAGGCGATGGAAAAATATCTGCAAATGACACCGGAAGCTATTACGCACTCAGGTAAAGAGCATTTGGCCTACCTGCAGGCGAATCATGCTATTGAAGATTACAGGCGCCAATACAGGCAGTTGATTGAGCAGGTATAGCAGTTGTCGCTTACTATGAAGCAAAGTAAAAATACGATTCTTATTACAGGTGGTGCCGGTTTTATTGGGTCGGCTGTCGTTCGCTTCCTGATCAATGAGACAGAACATACAGTAGTCAATGTCGATAAATTGACCTATGCAGGTAACCTTGAATCATTAAATTTTGTGGCAGAAAATCCCCGCTATCACTTTGTTAAAGCTGATATCTGCGACAGTGATTTGATGGTTAAAGTCATCAAGGAGTTCCAGCCTGTTGCAATTATGCATTTGGCAGCAGAAAGCCATGTCGATCGTTCCATCGATGGTCCTGCAGCTTTTATTCAGACGAATATTGTTGGCACGTATATATTGCTCGAGGCTGTACGTGAATACTGGAATACACTAGACGATGCTGAAAAAGGCCAGTTTCGTTTCCATCATATTTCAACGGACGAAGTGTATGGTGATCTGGAAAATGATAATGATCTTTTTCGTGAAACGACTCCTTATGCACCTAGCTCCCCGTATTCTGCGAGTAAGGCGAGTTCTGACCATTTAGTGCGATCCTGGCACAGAACCTATGGCCTGCCAGTAGTGCTAACTAATTGTTCCAATAACTATGGTCCCTATCATTTTCCTGAGAAGTTAATACCGCTGGTTATTCTCAATGCCCTCGAAGGGAAAGATTTGCCTGTCTATGGCCAGGGACAGCAAATACGAGACTGGTTGTATGTGGAAGACCATGCCAGGGCATTGTATTCCGTATTAACAAAAGGCCAAGCCGGTGAAACCTATAACATCGGTGGTCACAACGAAATGCGTAATATCGATGTAGTAACCACCATTTGTGAATTACTGGAAGAATTAGCACCGAAGAAACCCGCCGGGCTGGTACGCTATAACGATTTGATTACATTTGTGGCTGACCGTCCCGGGCATGACAGGCGTTATGCTATTGATGCGAGCAAAATCCAGAAAACACTGGGCTGGATACCTGAAGAATCATTTGAAACGGGTATTCGAAAAACCGTGCAGTGGTATCTCGACAATCTGGAGTGGTGTCGTCATGTACAAGATGGCAGTTATCAGCGGGAAAGGTTAGGAGTGGGTGAATAACAATGAAAGGAATCATTCTTGCTGGCGGCAGTGGAACACGGTTACACCCTATTACCCGTGGGGTCTCCAAGCAGTTATTGCCAGTTTACGACAAGCCCATGATTTATTATCCGCTCTCAGTACTGATGCTGGCGGGTATTCAGGATATTCTTGTCATTACCACACCTGATGATCAGGTGCATTTCTATAATGTCCTTGGCGATGGCAGCCAGTTTGGTATTAATCTTACCTATGCCATACAGCCAGAACCCAAAGGGCTTGTACAGGCCTTTACCATTGGTCGGAGCTTCATTGGTAATGATCGTGTGTGCCTGGTACTTGGTGATAACATTTTCTATGGACAGGGATTCACTCCCAAACTCCAGGAAGCCGCCAGCCGTAATGATGGTGCAACTGTTTTCGGTTATCGCGTGAAAGACCCTGAGCGGTTTGGTGTTGTCGCCTTCAATGATGATGGACATGCGACATCTATTGAAGAAAAGCCCAAAAATCCGAAGTCATCTTATGCCGTTACCGGCTTATATTTTTATGACAATCATGTGGTTGACCTGTGTCGTGAAATAAAACCATCAGCACGTGGTGAACTTGAAATCACGGATATAAACCGGATGTATCTTGATGCGGGTCAGCTGCATGTTGAACTACTGGGGCGTGGCTTTGCATGGTTGGATACTGGAACCCATGATGCTTTGCTTGAGGCCGGACACTTTGTTCAAACAATCGAACACCGGCAAGGACTAAAAGTTGCTTGTTTGGAAGAGATTGCTTTTAACAACGGTTGGTTGAGTGTTGATGAATTGCTTACACAGGCTTGCATGCTGAAAAAAACAAGCTACGGACAATATCTGATGACAATTGCCGGAGCACAAGCATGACACCTGAAATTATTGTGTTTAAAGAAATAGTTGATCAACGAGGTGGTCTCGTTGCATTGGAAGAGCACAAGAACATACCCTTTACGCTTAAGCGTGTTTATTACATCTATGGTACTCCTACAGATTGTCGTCGAGGATTTCATGCGCATATAGCGTTGAGGCAGGTAGCAGTGTGTGTTAAGGGTACCTGCACATTTCTACTGGATAACGGTCATGGAAAAGTAGACGTTTGTTTGGAGTCACCTGACAAAGGACTTCTGATAGATAAAATGGTCTGGCATGAAATGTATGATTTTAGTGAAGACTGTATTCTAATGGTCCTTGCCAGCGATATTTATTGTGAAAGTGATTATATACGTGATTATAATCATTTTTTAAAAGCTGTTCACTGAGTGCCAGATGATGAATGTTTTGATATTAATGGAAGTATCCTAATAATGCTTGAGTCAAAAACTATAAGGCTTAGGTTGGCTTGCGTTGATGATGCTGAGTTCATTTTAAGTCTGAGAATTTCAGAAAAGTATAATAAATACCTTTCATCTGTAGAAGATGATGTCGAGCTTCAGAAATCATGGTTAAAAGAATATAAAAATCGCGAATCAATAGGTCTTGAATATTATTTTATTATAGAAAGAAAAGATAATGGTTTTCCAATTGGGACTGTGCGTTTATATGACTTTAAAGAGAGTGAGAATAGCTTTAGTTGGGGTAGTTGGATACTCAATGAGAATAAAACTAGAACTGCAGCTGTTGAGAGTGCGATGCTTGTTTATCAGTTTGCTTTTGAGGTAAAAAAGTTTAGTAGATCTCATTTTGAAGTCAGAAGAGAAAATAAGGCTGTCTTGGCATTTCATGAAAAGTTGGGTGCAATAAAAACGGATGAGAATGATACGGACATATATTATCATTATTATCCGGAAGCATATCAAAAGCAAAAGGTTAGTCTGGAAAGATATTTGTAAGTGGCTGAGTCCTGAAATATAGATTTATGTTTTTTGATATGTGCTGTTAAATAAAAAGTGTGTTGGGTTTGGTCTTTTAAAGATTTTTGATTGTAACTTTAATCTTTTTAGTGGTAAAGAATTGTCAAAGAGTAAAGATAGATTTAAGATGCTTCTAATTTTTAGAATTTATCAAAAGATTAGAATTGCTTTTTATCGCTATGTTTCAGATTTTCATGTTGAAGCTATAGTTAAACAGCCGCTTCAAGTTGTTGGAAAGGGAAAGGTTATTGTTGATGGTAAAGTGATATTTGGCTATAAAAACTCGAAAGATTTCTTTTCTAGATATCATTATATTGAAGTAAGAGAAGAAAGTGCTTCAATCATATTTGGAGATAACACTATCATTAATAATTCATTTACAGCAGTTGCCGATAAGTCGAGTATAACTATTGGCAAAGATTGCCTCATAGGAACCGATGTTCAACTATATGATAGTGATTTTCATGGGCTCTCACCTGACACTCGGCGATCAACTTCTGGAGAGTCAAAGCCAATCGTGATTGGCGATAATGTTTTTATAGGTAATAATGTCACTGTTTTAAAAGGTAGCAGAATTGGTAAAAATTCAGTGATTGCTGCAGGGTCGTTGGTTTGCGGTGAGATACCTGCCAATTGTATAGCAGCAGGTGTGCCATGTAAGAAGATTAACGATCTATAGTATTTACGTTTTTACTATTTACGCAATGATATTAGCATGATTCCATTTCTTGATTTAAAAGCGATTAATCATCAGTACCAACAGGCATTAAAAGATGCTGCTGCACGGGTAATAGATTCTGGCTGGTATATTTTAGGGGAAGAAGTCGCACAGTTTGAAAGCGAGTTTGCTGCCTACTGCGGTACAGAATTTTGTATTGGTGTTGCTAATGGACTGGATGCATTAACACTGATCCTGCGTGCATGGATCGAGCAAGGGCAGTTAGCAGAAGGTGATGAGGTCATCGTACCTGCTAATACATATATTGCTTCTATTCTAGCTATTACTGAAAATCGCTTAAAACCCGTTTTGGTTGAGCCTGATCCAGAGACATTTAATCTTGACCCTACTCTTGTTGAACAGCATATCAGTGATAGAACACGGGCAATACTTACGGTTCATTTATATGGCCAAGTCTCTGGCATGGATGCAATCATGTCAATTGCAAGAAAACATAACCTCAAGGTAGTTGAAGACTGTGCCCAAGCTCATGGCGCGTGCTACCAAGGAAAAAAGGTTGGAAGTATCGGTGATGCGGCAGGTTTCAGTTTTTATCCTGGCAAAAACTTGGGAGCTCTCGGGGATGCTGGTGCGATTACCACATCAGATGCTCAACTGGCAGAAACACTGCGAGCACTTCGTAACTATGGATCTCAGGAAAAGTATAAAAACATATATCAAGGTGTGAATAGTCGGCTGGATGAAATGCAGGCAGCGCTATTGCGTGTGAAGCTCCAGTATCTTGATTCTGAAATTAATGCGCGTAGAGAAGTAGCATCATACTACAATAAGCATCTGTTGAACCCCATTATTGAACTACCAATTATGCATGACAGTAATGCGCATGTCTGGCATTTATATGTTGTTCGAATTCATGAACGTGATCGACTTGTAGACTATCTAAGTGAACATGGTATACAAACGATTGTTCATTATCCTATTCCACCGCATCAGCAAGGTGCTTATGAAAATTTAAATGGAATTGAGCTTCCTATTTCTGAAATGCTACATCGAGAAGTCCTTAGTCTACCAATTAGTCCTGTTATGATGTCAGATCAAATATCAAAAATAACAATGGCAATTAACTCATTTCAGTAATTTTGCATTTTTTTGAGTATGATTTGGTAATGCTTACAGTACCTAAAGTTAGTGTGTTAATTACAGTTTATAATTCTGGAAAATTTATAGGTAACACGCTAGAAAAACTCTCAAAACAAACAATGAAAGATTTTGAGGTCGTATGCGTTGATGATGGTTCGACAGATAATAGTGTAAACATAATAGAACAAAGAAGAGCAGTTGATAAGAGAATCAAGCTGGTACGACAAGAAAATACAGGCGTTGGAGGAGCGAGAAAAACAGCTGTGAATCATGCAGTAGCTGATTATGTCTTACCGCTAGATCATGATGATTCTATCAGTGATGATGCTTTGGAGACTTCCTACGAAGAGGCTATAAACACAGATTCAGCAATAGTTTTGTTGGATCTTTATTCCGATTCGTCTGATGGTAAGAGAGAAAAACTAATAGATTTGGATTGTTTCAAGTGGCCAATGGAAGGTCGTCTTGCAATGCAGTTAACGCTTTCTAGTTGGATGTTACATGGGGCAGGACTTTACAAAAAAGAACTATATTCTAGTTGCTATAATCATTGTCGTGTTGATTTATATAATGCGGATGAATATGTTACAAGGGTTCTCTTATATAAAGCGCCAAAAGTTTCACGTGCATCTGGAAAGTATTATTATTTTAGTGAGCCGACCTCACTGACTCGACAGTTCAATATAAGGCATCTGGAGTTTTTGGATACACAATATGAACTTTTTTCATTTTTGAAATCTGAAGATTTGATTGATGAGATGGGTTGTGAGTGGGTAATAGGGACGTTTAAGTGGATAAGAATATTAAATAAAAAGTTGAGGCTTTATAGAAAGAGCTTTACGAAAGCAGAAGTGATCAATGCTGAAAGAAAAATAAAGTTAGCGTCGCGCAATATTCCTAAGGGTCTTCTTTTTAAAATTATCTTTTCTACAGAATATAAGGTTAAGTATAGATTTCAGTCAATTCTGACTCTTTTTAGGATTGAGTATTATTTATATAAACTCAATTGCAATTTGGTAAGAAAATAAGTTTTAATTCAGTCGCTGCATATAAATATAATAAATGAGGTGGTTGTAAATGATTATTGCCAAACCAGTTGGTGGACTGGCGAACCAGATGGGCGTATATGCTGCTGCCAAGGCTTTAGCCACCCATCATAATGTCACGTTGAAAGTCGATGTCAGTGACTGCAGCGAAGGGACGTTAACAGAGTTCAGACTGAAGCATTTGAACATTAAGACGGACATTGCAACTCATCATGAGATTCAAGAGGTTATTGGATTAAGTGACTATCCATGGTTTAACAGTATAAAGAAAAAGCTAAAAAAGAAATTTGGATTGAATACATGGGGTGAATATAAAGAACATTCGCTCACATTTGATCCAGATTTTTTTAATCTTCCCGGTAAACAGTATTTGAAAGGTAATTTTCCGAGTATTGTTTACTATGAGCCAATTAAGAGTGTTTTACAGGCGGAGTTTACAGTTAAAAGCCAAGGAACGCTGGAAACACGTAATTGGGAAGATAAAATCAGGAACACTAGAGATAGTGTTTGTCTGCATATAAGGCGGGGTGATTATACGGATCCCAAGGTTCAGGCTTATCATGGTTTATTGGATTTATCGTACTATGAGAAAGCAATGTCGTATATGGCGAGTAATCTGGATGCCCCTGAACTTTTTGTTTTTTCTGATGAAATTGATTGGGTTAAAGCCCATTTGAACACTGAACTTCCTGTACATTATGTGGATTGCCATAGCCCTTATGATGGACACCTTGACTTCCACCTTATGCAGCAATGTCATCATTTCATTATAGCGAATAGTGGGTTTAGTCGTTGGCCAGCCTATCTATCAGATTATTCGGATAAAATTGTTTGTATGCCTAAAGTGTGGTGTGTAGATGATAAATTCAGTGATTCTGATATTGCACCTGACAGTTGGGTCAGACTTTAAAACAGCTAGCAAGTTATTTTCCTTGTTGACTAGTGAAATCATATCGCCAACCTATTCATTATAATTTTGCAAAAAGAATACTGAAATGACAAAAAAAGCGCTTATCACAGGTGTTACCGGTCAAGATGGCTCTTATCTTGCGGAGTTTCTGTTAAATAAAGGCTATGAAGTGCATGGTCTAAAGCGACGTGCATCATCCTTTAATACCGATCGTATAGATCATATCTATGAAGATCCCCATATTAATAATCAACGTTTCATATTACATTATGGTGATTTGAGCGATAGCTCAAACCTGACTCGCATTATCAATGAGATCCAGCCAGATGAAGTGTACAATCTGGCAGCACAATCACATGTTGCAGTATCATTTGAGTCGCCAGAATATACCGCAGATGTTGACGCTTTAGGTACATTGCGTTTGCTGGAAGCTATTCGTTTTCTCGGGCTGGAGAAAAAAACACGTTTCTATCAGGCTTCTACCTCCGAACTGTATGGTTTGGTTCAGGAAGTGCCTCAAAAGGAAACGACGCCATTCTACCCGCGTTCCCCCTATGCTGTGGCAAAACTATATGCCTACTGGATTACGGTGAACTACCGGGAAGCCTATGGCATTCTTTTTAATCATGAGTCCCCGCGCCGTGGGGAAACCTTTGTCACGCGTAAAATCACCCGGGCCCTGAGTAATATTGCACAGGGTCTGGACCAGTGTCTGTATCTGGGTAACATGGATGCACTGCGTGACTGGGGGCATGCCAAAGACTATGTCGAGATGCAATGGTTGATGCTCCAGCAGGAAACACCTGAAGATTTTGTCATTGCGACTGGTGTTCAATATTCCGTTCGTCAGTTTGTTGAACTGACAGCTAAAAACCTGGGTATTACGATACGCTGGGAAGGAAATGGCGTCGATGAATGTGGTTATGTTGAAACAATATCTGGTGACAGGGCACATGCGCTAACCATCGGGCAGAAGGTTGTTGCTGTAGATCCCCGGTATTTCCGTCCTGCTGAGGTCGAAACACTGTTGGGCGACCCTACAAGCGCTAAGGAAAAGCTGGGCTGGACACCGTCTACGTCATTGGAAGAGATGGTGAGTGAAATGGTCGATAATGACCTTGAATCCGCTCAACGCCATGCATTGCTTAAGCAACATGGCTTCAATGTGAAAGTATCCCGGGAGTAAGAGCCTGTCAGTCGACGCTTTTAATGATTTGACAGGAAGACACCAGGATAAATTATGCAAAAAAATATTTTTGTCGCAGGTCATAAGGGAATGGTCGGTTCGGCCATTATCCGCCAGCTGAGACAGCAATCTGCTCAACATCGAATTGTGGTTGCTGATCGGAATGAGATTGATCTTACCAATCAGCAATCGGTTCGCGATTTTTTCACCAGCGAACGTATTGATCAGGTATATCTGGCTGCAGCAAAAGTCGGGGGTATTCATGCGAATAATGCCTATCCGGCTGAATTTATTTACGAAAACCTGATGATTGAGTCGAATATCATCCATCAGGCCTATGCGTCGGGTGTCAGGGAACTGCTTTTTCTTGGCTCCAGTTGTATCTATCCAAAGTATGCGCAACAGCCGATCGTTGAAACAGAACTGTTAAACGGCGCATTAGAACCAACAAACGAAGCGTATGCCATTGCCAAAATTGCCGGGATTAAGCTTTGTGAGTCTTATAACCGGCAATACGGTGTTGATTATCGCTCGGTAATGCCTACGAACCTGTATGGACCGAATGATAATTTTCATCCAGAAAATAGTCATGTCATACCTGCCATGATGCGTCGCTTCCATGAGGCTGCATCCGCCAATGACAGTGAAGTTGTTGTTTGGGGTTCAGGAAAGCCGATGCGGGAATTCCTTCATGTTGATGATATGGCGGCTGCCTGCCTGCATGTCATGAACCTGGATAAATCCATCTATGAAGCAAATACAGAAGCAATGATGTCGCATATCAACATTGGCACTGGTGTTGATTGCACAATCAGGGAGCTTGCAGAAACCATGGCTACGGTAACCGGATTTACAGGTAATATCCGGTTTGATACGTCCAAGCCGGATGGCACACCCAGGAAACTTCTGGATGTCTGTAGAATCCGTAGTATGGGCTGGGAATCATCCATTCCCCTTGAACAAGGGTTGGCTGATACTTATGAATGGTTCCGAGAAAACAGCCGTACATTACGTGCATGATAAGACCCTGGCCAGACGCTAAACAGGATAGAATATTTTGCTAATACCCGTCATATTAAGCGGCGGTTCAGGAAGTCGTTTATGGCCTGAGTCACGCGCGCAATACCCCAAACAGTTTCTACCGTTAACTGGTAATGAATCCATGATTCAGAATACAGTTGGCCGTTTGGCTGGTATCAGTGACTGCTCGGCACTTATGGTGATCTGTAATGAGGATCACCGCTTCATTGTGGCTGAGCAATTGCGTGCAGCCGGGCAGGATTACTCAAGCATTATTCTTGAGCCCTGTGCCCGTAATACTGCGCCTGCGCTGGCCATTGCAGCGCTGAGAGCTTTATCAAATCATAGTGATGAAGATCCGTTGCTGCTTGTTCTGGCTGCAGACCATGACATCCGTGATGTAGAAGCATTTCAGCAGGCTGTCTCCCAGGCGATACCGGCGGCAAATGATGGGCAGCTGGTGACCTTCGGGATAGTCCCAACAAAGCCTGAAACAGGCTACGGGTATATCAAGGCTGTACAAGACAGGGACATTCATGGCGGATGTATCTATTCTGTTGAAGCGTTTGTCGAAAAACCGGATGAAGCGACAGCGGTTGAATACATCGATTCAGGTGCCTATTACTGGAACTCAGGCATGTTCCTGTTAAAAGCATCCCGCTATCTTGAAGAACTTGAAACGTTCCGCCCTGATATTCTGTCTTCATGCAGACAGGCTATGTCTGACGCGACCATTGATCTGGACTTTGTACGCCCGGAAAAGACCGCTTTTGAATCCTGCCCATCAGATTCAATTGACTATGCTGTAATGGAAAATACGGCAGATGCCGTAGTTATCCCCTTGGACGCTGGCTGGTCTGATGTAGGATCATGGTCTTCCCTGTGGGAAATTACCGAAAAAGATGGTCAGGGCAACGTAGTGAATGGCGATGTTATGTTGGAAGATTGCCATAACAATTATATTCGTTCATCCCGCAAGTTGATTGCAGCCGTAGGTGTTGATGATCTTGTGATGGTTGACACAGATGATGCGGTTCTCGTGGCTCGTAAAGACCGGTCACAGGATGTAAAGCGGATTGTTGAGAGACTACTTCAGTCGCAACGCAGTGAGGCGTGTGCTCATCGAAAAGTGTACCGTCCCTGGGGGCATTATGATGGGATTGATGCGGGTGATAGGTTCCAGGTCAAACGAATAACCGTCAAACCCGGAGCAACCCTTTCGCTGCAGAAGCATCATCATCGTGCGGAGCACTGGATCGTAGTGCGTGGCACGGCACTGGTGACCAATGGTGAGCAGGAAATATTACTGACAGAAAATCAGTCGACATATATTCCGATTGGTACAATTCATCGTCTTGAAAATCCGGGTAAAGTTGATCTGGAGTTAATCGAAGTGCAGAGCGGCGCCTACCTTGGTGAAGATGATATCGTCCGCCTGGAAGATAATTACGGCCGTACCCGATGAATATGAAAGCGCTACCCTTAGTTTCTGTTCTTGTACCGTGCTACAACCACCAGAATTATGTGAAGGATGCAATAAACAGCATACTGAATCAGACCTATTCCAATATCGAACTCATTGTGTTGGATGATGGTTCAACGGATAACAGCCCGGCTATATTGGCAGAGCTTTCTGAAAAACACGGTTTTTATTATGAGCACCAGCAGAATATGGGGCTCAATGGCACGTTGAACAAAGGTCTTTCACTCGCGAAAGGACAATATATTTGTCCCTTTGCATCGGACGACGTGATGTTTCTTGATCGTATTGAAAAGCAAGTAGCATTACTTGAGTCCCGTCCTGATGTTGCTGTCTGTGCCGGTAATATGATTGCGATTAGTGAAACAGGAGAGATTGCGTCAAGCCTGAAGATTAGACCGGCTCGCGAAGTTGATTTTGATGATTTGTTCTGGCGTAAAATTCCAGGTCCTGCTGCGCCTACTGCTATGATTCGTTCATCGGTTATTGATGAAGTGGGTCACTATGATCCGGACATACGCATCGAAGACTTGTATATGTGGCTTAAGATTACACATGCAGGGCATAAAATTTATATTTTAAATGACGTGTTGGCCTATTATCGTAAACATACCGGAAACTTCCATTCTAACTATAAGTCCATGCTTGAAAATGAACTGAGAATTATTGGCTCGTATGCGTCTCATCCAAAGTACAATGAAGTAAAAAAACGATTACTCATAAGCACGTTTGTCAAAACCGCTAATCGAGACAAACTATTTGCGAAAGAGCTGCTGGGTCAGATATCATTTTTTGATGCGCCACTTAAAATATCAAAAGGTGTTGTGAGATTGATTGCCGGTTAATTTCTAGCTGTGA
Organism: Kistimonas asteriae; assembly: GCF_018263925.1. Classification (GTDB taxonomy): domain Bacteria; phylum Pseudomonadota; class Gammaproteobacteria; order Pseudomonadales; family Endozoicomonadaceae; genus Kistimonas; species Kistimonas asteriae. The sequence goes on along the minus strand of NZ_JAEVHF010000009.1, from coordinate 11,276 downwards.
ATAAGATGATTTTGATTGGTGCTCTTACTACCGTTAAACATGCCCACCTGTTGTGAGGTGGGGAGTGCGTAATAATCAGTAATGGCCATATGTTCTCAACTGAAATTATGTGCGCACGGCTGATATATAATCCATTCATTATTTGAAGAATGTCAATTGTCTCAATGTGCTATGTTATCGTGCATAATACTTATTAAGTAGTAATGAATTAATGGAAAAAAAACTGATCAGTGTGTTAATGCCCGTTCATAATGCAGAGTTGTACCTTATTGACGCAATTCGCTCTGTTCTTGATCAGGACTATAGAGAAATAGAATTTATCATCGTAGATGATGGTTCTACGGATGCTAGTCTTGAAATCATACGTGGTTTTGAAAAAGAAGATAAAAGGATAGTTTTTCTTAAAAAAGAAAATAGCGGAATCGTTGATACGCTAAATTATGGTTTTCAGCACGTAAACGGTGATTTTGTAGCGAGGATGGATGCAGATGATATATGTATGGGGCATAGATTATCCACTCAACTGAGATTCATGGATGAAAACAATCTGGATCTCTGTGGTAGTGCAATGAAACTGTTTGGTAGTAGCTCTAGAATAAAAAAGTACCCTACAAGCCATGATGAATTGATTACTAATCTTGCACTTTATGGAAAGACAATTCCACATCCGACAGTCTTGATGAAGGCTGAAGTTCTACGATCCCACTCTTATACTAATAGATTTCCCTATGCTGAAGATCTTGCTCTTTGGTTAGATATTGCATTTGGCTCTAATTACAGATTGGGAAATTGTCCTGATATTCTTTTGAATTACAGGGTGCATGGAAAACAAACGTCAAAAGAAAAAAAACAACAGCAGGTAGCGTCAACAATAAGTGCAACCGATTATTTTCTTAGAGAGCAGTGTGGGATCTTTACCAATCAAGAGTTAAGCGCTAACTATATATTGTCTAAATCACGAAAGAGAAGTTCGTTTCAGGATCTTATTGATTATAGTAGTTTTATTGGGAAGATTAGAGATTACCTTTCTATAAATAAAATTAACCTAAGCTATTTGAATGATAAGTATTATGAAGTCTGCAAAAAGAATGCATTTCATGGTTTCATGGTAAAAGATTTGTTTCTCAAAAGTGCAGAAAACCCAACTGCAAGGCAGAAATTGGAGTTGGGTATTAAAACAGCATTGAAAATTTAGGGTGAAGATGAGTCACCCTAAAAATGTAATACTATTTTGTGTGCTGTTTAGTTAAATGAACTTGCTTTGCAGCAATAGCCAAACCTAATGGTAACCATGTAATCAGCCAGAATTCACCTGGTCGGTTAATCAGGCTATAAACATCAGATACCATACTGACACTTCCAAATAGCATTAAGGCAAATGCATATTTTGCCAGAGGATTGCCCCAAAAGCGTTTTATGGCTAAGAGCATGCCGACAGCCATTGCTATAAGTAAAGTTATCCCGACTAAACCATAGTTAAGAACCATTTGAAGAGGCAGGTTATGTGCGTGAGGGACTAACCAATTACCAATCCAAATATTGGTTTGGTGTTCAAAACCGTAGCCAACTAGTGGGGATTGACGTATTAGTTCAATTACTGCCTGCCATATGTTAGTACGATTATTCATACCAGTGTCGAATATTTTTGGTGAAAGCAGAGCATGGCCATAATTTACCGCAACAAATAATACGCCCAATGCTCCAACCAGTAGGGCGATATTGGTTTTTGAATTACGTATAACAATAGAAATCACAGCAAAAGACGTGATGAGCGCAATGATGGGGCCTCTTGACCATGTCATCAGAACATAGAAAGACAGAACACTGATTCCGATAATTGCAGCGGTCATTGCAAGTTTTGTCTTTGCCCTTGTAGCTAACCAGGTAAAGAGATAAACAGCATAAACACCATAAAAAATACCTGCATTGATGGGATGTTTGAAATCACCATACTTACCTATTCCCATACTAAAAAGTCTATATGAACGATAAGCAAGTTGGTGATCTTGAATGATGTAGTGGTTGATGAGTGCGAAAGCAGCACTGATGGTGATAACAAGCGTCGCCAATAACAGCAGCTTTTCCAGTTTATAGGCGTCCTTAGCGCATTGGACAATAGCATATACATACAACAGTACATACAGACAACGCTTTAATAAGTCATTAAGCTCTGTCTCGGTATCGCTCCAAAACCAGGATAATGCAGCCCAGGCAACAAACATGAAAAAGGCTGCTTCAAGGATACCAGGTTTGAGGTGACGAAAATGCCGGAGTTTCAATAGAGCTGAAATGAAGGCCGGCAAGATAAGCCAGACGTATGTTTGAGATATAGCACCACCTTTTCCAAGCCAGGTAATGGCGGTTAGCTGGACGAAAAGACCGAATGGCAGGAGGTAGCGGGTGATGAAGTCATCAGCCTTGTCTAAGTGCCTCATGTTTGAGGTCGAGTCGTTAAGTAGTATGTTATTCATTAAGCTGCTGTACCGTGGTCATGAGAAATAAATGAAAGGCGCTAATGTTATCACTATAATACGCAACAGTCAGAGAGATTAATCTCCAACTAGGATGTTGTGTGGTTTTTTCGTAAAGTACTTACTAAGGTGTATGCGAAGCTAGTAATACTATCATTCAATAGTCTATTGAAAAACGAGGCGTTATTACTTCAATATATAAAGGTTTTAGAAAACACTTATCGACTTAAATGATAACGTGTAGATTTTTGTGCGAACCTTGTTATGTGGCTAGAGACAATTTTATTAAAAGATAAATTACTGCATTTTATAACGCAGGTTTATTTGAGCTTGTATTCCTATAGATTTTATCGATAGCAAAAAAGGAATTTGTTGAGAATTCATTTCTCTAATAGGAATGCAAATGATGAATACTATTTTCGATACTGGCAGGATTTGCATTGTAAAGGTTACTGTATAGTTAAAATAGGTCACGTTGATGTTTGTATGCATGATAACAATGATAGATTTCAGTGAACGCATTGCATGATTTCATATGTAAAAAATCGGATATTGAAAAATTCTCAAGTGAGTTGGGCAATTGCTGATCAAACATTAGTTAGTGGGGCGAATTTCTTAACCGGAATTGTCTTGGCGCGACTTTTAGGTATTGAATCTTATGGGGTTTTCACGCTTGCATGGTTAGTTGTCTTATTTTTTAACAGCCTACAGCTCGCAACGATAATACAGCCATTGATGAGTTTATCTCCGAAATACGAGGGTGACAAGCTAAAAGAGTTTTATGGCTCAATGCTATTTATCCAACTGTTATGGATCATAATTTATCTGCTCATAATTTGTATTGGCATTTTTTTTCAAAATCAATTTGAAAGTATTAGTGAGATCAGTGAATATATTGTGCCAGTTTTCTCTGTTCTTATTGCTTTTCAAATACAGGATTTTATTAGAAGACTCTTTTTTACATTATCACAACCAACAAAAGCATTTCTAAGTGATTCAATCAGCTATCTTGGTAGGATATCTGTATTTCTTCTCCTCTATTACTTTGGTAAACTGACTATAACAAATACGCTTTATGCAATTACATTTGTGAGTTTAGTCGCAATAGTACCTTCGTTCAGAATAAGAAATAGTATCAAACTGTTTCACTCTCATCACCTATTAAACTTTAAGGAAAACTTTGATTTTTCTAAATGGCTACTAGGTTCGGCACTATTGCAATGGACAACAGGTAATTACTTCTTTGTTGTCGCGGGTGTGTTACTAGGCCCTATAGCCGTTGGCGCTGTAAAAGCTTGTCAGAACATTATTGGTATAACACACATATTATTTCAGGCCATGGAGAATTTTGTTCCGTCACAGGCTACCCGAGCACTCCGTAAAGGGATAAAAGAATTAAAAAATTATCTACTGAAGCTTGTTTGTATAGGTGGGATTGGTACTGGTTTAATTATTATAATTGTTGTTTTATTCTCAGAGCCACTTATAACGCTTGTCTATGGTGAAGAGTACTTGGAATATTCCTACCTGATGAACTGGTTTGGAGTTTTGTACTGCCTGTCATATTTATCCTTGCCCATAAGAGCAGGGCTAAGAGCTGTTGAGAAAAACAGTGTGATTTTTTATGGATATATTATATCTACGGGTTTCTCTTTACTTAGTGCGAAGCCGATTATTACTTCATATAGTGAGCTAGGCGTAATTATAGGAAGTATATTGTCTCAATTAATAATATTCTGCGTTCTAGGCGTCTACTTATTGATTAATATAGCGAGGCTTGGCAAAAATCATACATAGCTCAATGAGGTATTCTGAAATTTGCCGCCAATTATTCGTTTCAATTTGTAGATATAATTAATAAGCTCTAATTCTCAATAAACACTAATCAAACAAATTCCAAGTGAGAGTAATATGAAAGTATTATTGTTGGCAGGCGGTTACGGTACAAGATTAAGCGAAGAGACGGATATTCGTCCAAAACCAATGGTGGAAATTGGTGGTAAGCCTATTCTATGGCATATAATGAAACTCTACTCTGAACACGGTTATGATGATTTTGTAATCCTTTTAGGTTACAAGGGCTATCTTATAAAGGAATATTTTGCTAACTATTTCTTACATCAAAGTAATGTAACGATCGATCTAAAAAATAACTCTATGGAAATACTAGAGAACACAAGTGAAGCGTGGAAGGTGACGCTCATTGATACGGGGTTAAATGCTATGACAGGCGCTAGAATAAAAAAAGCTCAAAAGATAGTTGGTAATAATCCTTTTCTGCTTACTTATGGCGATGGCGTTTCGGATATCAATATTAAAGAACTAGTCAAATTTCATAAAAGTCATGGTAAGGCAATGACTATGACATCCTCGCAACCAGAAGGCCGCTTCGGAGCATTGATAACAACTGAAGATGACAAAGTGGAGAGTTTCATGGAAAAGCCAAAAGGAGATGGCAACTGGATAAATGCAGGATATTTTGTTTGTGAAGCATCTGTATTCGATTATATTAATGATGATGATTCTACAGTATTTGAGCAAGAGCCTTTGAAACGTCTATCACATGAGGGGCAAATTTACACCTATAAACACAATGGTTTCTGGAAACCAATGGATACGCTTAGGGATAAAATAAAGCTGACTGAAATGTGGGATAACGGTAAGGCTCCATGGAAGGTTTGGGTACAGTGATGTTTGATAATATTTATAACGGAAAAAAGGTAGTTGTAACAGGCCACACAGGTTTTAAGGGAAGCTGGCTAACAACATGGTTGCTGGAATTAGGTTCCATAGTTTGTGGTATTTCAAAAGATATACCTACGAAGCCATCAATGTTTGAAGAGCTTGGTTTAGAGAAAAAGATAAATCATAATATATGTGATATACGAAATTTAGAACATCTGAAGGAGGTTATCACAGCCTTTCAACCAGATTACATATTCCACTTGGCTGCTCAACCGATTGTCTCAATTTCTTATAAACAGCCATTAGAGACAATTTCATCTAACGTGATTGGTACAGCAAATTTACTAGAGTGTTTACGTTCTCTTAATCATCCATGTAATGCTGTAATAATAACAAGTGACAAGTGCTACGAAAACGTTGAGTGGGTATGGGGATATAAAGAAACCGATCATATGGGTGGCCGGGATATTTATAGTGGTTCCAAAGGTGCTGCTGAAATAATATTTCATGCATATCAGCAGTCTTTCTTTAGTGGAGAGAATGAACATATACGCATGGCTACAGGGCGAGCTGGTAATGTGATTGGAGGTGGTGATTGGGCTGTTGACCGGATCGTAGCAGATTGTATGAGGGCTTGGAGTAGCTCTGAGCATGTTGAAATCCGTTGTCCAGCAGCAACCAGGCCTTGGCAGCATGTACTCGAACCATTAAGCGGCTACCTGCTATTGGGGCAGAATTTGGCTCAAAACATTAAAAATGATGGAGAACAATATAATTTTGGCCCTAGATCTGAAGTAAATCATACGGTAAGAGAGCTGATTCATGACTTATCTGGCTATTGGGATTTTAACAAGCCAGAAGACGCTTATATTGTGACAGATAATTTACCATTTCATGAAGCAGGTCTTTTGAAGCTGAATTGTGATAAAGCGTTATTTAATTTGAAATGGGAAGCCACATTGAATTATCAGGAATGCATAAAGTTTGTTAGTGAATGGTACTTTGCTTTTTATCAAGGAAAAGACGATATGCTTGATCTTACTAAGAAGCAAATTTGCAAATACCATGAAATTGCAACAGGTAAGAAAATGTCATGGACGGGCTGATAATAACGCCTCTGAAAGAAATTACGCATTCTAAAGGCAATATATACCATGCGATGAAAAAAAGTGATAATGGCTTTGCTGGATTTGGTGAAGCTTATTTCTCTTCAATAAAAACGGGAGCCATTAAGGGGTGGAAAAAACATAACGAGATGACTTTAAACCTAATAGTACCAATAGGTGAAGTTGAGTTTGTTTTGTATAATGGCATTGAGTTTGAAAGAATTGTATTGTCACCTAAAAATTACTTTAGGTTAACTGTATCGCCAAGTATCTGGGTTGCATTTAGGGGGCTATCGCCTCGCGATAGCATTATCCTGAATATAGCCAATATTGAGCATGATCCACACGAGTCTGAAACACGCGAACTAAATGATATTCCTTATATGTGGTAGCTATGAGAGTACTAATAACGGGTTCAAACGGCATGCTGGGCTCTTCACTATCAAAAATATTAAAAAATCATGAGGTTTTTGCTTTTGGTCGTGAAGAATTAGATATTACTAATAGAGAAAAAACAAACAGCACACTCAAAGATATTGAACCAAAAGTTATCATCCATGCTGCTGCATATACAAATGTTGAACAGTCAGAGATTGATGAAGATAAGGCTTATTTAGTCAATATTATAGGTACACAAAACCTGGTCGACTATTGCATTAATAATGATGTTTTATTCGTTTACATATCAAGTACAGGAATCTATGGAACAAAAAAAACAAACTATCCGTACAATGAATTTGATAATGCTATACCGACGACAATACACCACAAGTCAAAATTTGAAGCTGAAAAAATAGTAATCAATCATTTAAATAGATTCCTTGTAATAAGAACTGGTTGGCTGTTTGGTGGTAGTATCGAAAATGAAAAAAATTTCGTTTACAAAAGGTATTTAGAAGCTTTATCAAATAGCAAGATATATTCTGATCCAACTCAGGTTGGCAATCCAACATATGTTGATGATCTAGCAAGTCAAATAAATATACTTATAGAAGGGCCATATCATGGTATTTACAACTGTGTTAATTTTGCTAATAACGTAACACGGTTCGAGTATGTTAAAAAAATCATTTCGCTATTTGACCTAGACTGTCAGGTAGAGCCAGCTCCAGAAGGAATGTTCAAGCGGGTGGCTCCTGTATCATACAATGAATCTGCTGAAAACTTAAAACTCAATTTGCTGGGTATAAATATTATGGGCGATTGGAATGAAAGCCTAGAAAAATATATAAATATACTGAAGAGTTCGGAAATATAACTATGTTACTGACTGTCATTATGTCCGTTAAAAACGGTGAGCCTTATTTATCAGAAGCTATAGAGAGCATACTAAATCAGACATATAGAGATTATAAATTCATTATTGTTAATAATAATTCAACAGATAAAACTGCTGAGATACTTGAGTATTATCGAAACCAGGATTCTCGTATAGAAGTAATAACGAACACTCTCCCCTATACCTATGTTGAAGGAAGAATGCTTGCATTTGAACAAGTAACAACAGAATGGGTTGCCCTTATGGATGCTGATGATATATCAGAACCGACCCGTCTTGAGAAACAAATCGATGCAGTATTAAAATATGGCAATGAACTCGGCGCTATTGGTGTTTGGGCGAAGCAAATAAATAAAAAAGGTAGAATTCTCGCAAACAGTACATTTGGTGCTCGTACTATAGAAGAATTTAAAAAGCTAAATAGTACTAACGAGACGATAGGTTTAATTGATCCTACGGCTATAATTCATTTGCCCACATTCTATAAAGCAGGTGGTTATCGATCTTACACTGTTCCAGCAGCAGATCTTGATCTGTGGTACAGAATTGCTGAAGCAGGAAAAGCTGTTGTAGTTATACCAGAATTCTTATTTAAATACAGAGTGCATGATAGCTCTGACTCTGTAAAACGACTAATGTTACAAAGAAAAAAAACACATTTTATCAACTATAATATGAGACTTAGACGGAAAGGGGCGGAAGAGGTTTCATGGGATGTGTACTGTGAATCTATTTGGGGAAATATCTTTTATAGAATAAGAAAACTAAGAACTGATTGGGCAATGCTTTTCTATAAAAAAGCAGGTATCTGTTTCGGAGAAAATAAATATTTATGGTTGATGCCAAACTTGTTTTTATCAATGCTTATCAAGCCAGAGTTTTTTTTCAAAAGAATTTATAGTCAAGTTATTAGAAGATAAAGCATGGTAAAAATTATAGAATGCAATCTCCACAAATCAGTCGAAAGTAAATTTGTACTGAAATTATTTTCTTTGCTAAATGATTCAGGAGTAGAGTATGCAATATTACGCAATTATGAAAAGTTCCCGTTTTTTTCGCATGATATAGACTTAGTTATAGATAGTAAAAAAATAGATAAATGTAGAAGCATTTTAATAACTGTATGTGAGAGCTTAGGTTGGGATTATTTAACGGAATGTGATCATTGGTCTAAATCATCAGAATCAACGTTCCATATTAATGTTTTTAGAGCATATCATTTTGAGAGTAACACCTATATTCAAATAGATTTATTTAATAGTTTAATTTTGCTTGGCTTACCCATTTGGGATCAAGAGTATTTGATAGAGTCTAGAGAGTATAATAAAAACAATAATATTTATCACATAAATACATCTATTCAGAATATCTATAGAATGTTTCAGGTGAATAAGTTGTTGCAAAATCGCAAGCTATATGAGGATAAGATAGAAAGATACAGGGAGCTAGTTTTAAAATACTCTGATTATAATCAAGATTTTAAAAATATTGTTTTACAATTTTTTGATCAAGAGATGATCAATGCTATTGAGCAGCTAAAAAATAAAAACTATAAGTTATTTAAAAAGCTGATGTTTCGAGTAAGGCTTAAATTTTTTTTTAAAAAAATCCATTCTCTTAAATACAAAATGTTATTCGTAACATTCTTACGAGTAAATGATTACATTCGGACATACTTTACAAGGCAGTGTGGTTTTATTGTTAATGTATATTTTTCTAATGCAGGAGATAAAAATAAATTAAAGGCTGTATTAACCAATATGCAAAAAGAAGGCTTTATCTATTGTTGGGACTTTTACAAAAACAACATTCAAGGTATTAAAGATAAGCATAAGGTAATGGAGAGAGGTGGGATTGTTTTTAAAAAAGTAGAGCAAAAAGATTCTGATCTATGTGTTACAAATGAAACAACGTTAGATGATTTAAGAGCTAATTTGATGAAATTATTAGTTAATAGGCATATGGTAATCTTTAAAAAATGTTCATAGGTTCAAAATTTAAAATGGCCTGGATTCGTATCATTATTCCATAAGCGATCAAGCCAGAAGGCTGCAGAGGAAGATCATGAATGTATTGATACCAATGATTTCGTAGACAATTGACTTCAGCTAAAACTGACAGTGTCGTGAAACCTAGGAAGTTTAAAAGTTTTTTCGACTGGACGAAATCCTGTCACCAAGGCATTCATAATGAAGTCATTGTAATAGACGGAAAGACTGCCAGAAGCTTGTACGACAAAGGTCGCAGATGTGTGTTTTTCCACATAGTAAGCGTTTTTGCAGTGGTCGATGATGTTGCTCTTGGCTAGATTAAGACCGACGAAATTAGCAATTTGTTTACAGCCATCTCTGAATTGTTAGAGTTATTAGAGCTAAAAGGATCTATGAATACTATTGATGCTATGTTTTGTAAAAGTGACATAGCTAACACGTCTGTATGAAGTTTAAACTGAACTAATCAGTGCAAAATGAAAATATTGTATTATTCATTCATAAATTTTTACAGGCTTCACTAATCTTATATTCAACATTTAGAAATATATAAATATGGAGTGCTATGAAGATACTTAATTTAGGCTGTGGTGTAAAAACTAGCGATAAGATTGGTGTAACTAACATTGACTGGTCAATTTATTTACGACTAAAAAATAAGAAGATGTTGTCATCATTTTTACCTCTGTTTTTCAGGGGAGAACGTTTAAATAGATTTAGATCACTCCCAGACAATATTATGGTATATAATCTAGCCAAAGGTATACCATTCAGCTCAGATTCGATTGATGTAGTTTACCATTCACATATGCTTGAACATCTGGACAGAGATGTTGCAGAAAAGTTCTTAATAGAAGTTAAAAGAGTCCTTAAGGTCGGGGGTATACATCGCATTGTAGTTCCAAATTTAGAAGAGATCTGTAGTGCTTATGTCGATCATATCGCTTTGTGTGAAATAAACCCAGATGAACATAAAAAACACGATTCTTATATTGCTTCAATGATTGAACAGTCAGTAAGAAAGGAATCATTTGGTACAAGTCAACAGAAACCATTAAGACGATTTCTTGAAAAAATTGTTCTTGGTGATTCTCGACGAAGAGGTGAAAATCATCAGTGGATGTACGATAGAATAAACTTGAAAGAAAAATTAATATGCTGCGGATATAAAGAAGTTTTCGAGCAAAAATACAATTCAAGCCAGATTCCAAATTGGAATGAATATGGTTTGGATAATGACAGTGATGGAAACCAGTATAAGCCAGGCTCTCTTTATATAGAAGCACGCAAATAAATTTCAATTAACTTTGCGCTGAATCCAGAGATAAAGATAAGTTCTATGCCCCATGAAGTACGGTAATTGGAAGTATTGTTACTAGAGAGATCGACTTCTATTATGACTAAAAAGTTTTTTGGTAATAGGTCATATTTTTTATAGATTTGTTGAGTTTCATACTTGCAGAGCACGATTTTGAACTAATTGAACCGTATTGTATAAGTAGACTTAATTCTTAGAGTCAGGATTATTGATAGAATGTATGATGTCCATATGACTGCTTCCACAATTTCAATGCAACGTTACACGTAACGACCTAAGAGTGAACGTTAATGGCTCTTCCTGATTACCACTGTGGCTCAGCCAGCTTGAGAAGCCTTGCTGGCATGGGGCAGGTTCGCGCAGCCATGTAACCCAGCCTTGATACCATCGCCTTCAAATCAAAGCGCCGGTTAAATCGATAACAGT
>NZ_JAEVHF010000008.1 GCF_018263925.1 Kistimonas asteriae | reverse complement strand
AACGAACATCCGCGAACAGGCGGGAAAGCCTGTCGGCGGCGGTCGGATTGGATAGAGGTTTGAACGGACGTTCAAGATTTGGAGCGAGAAAAGGCGGAACCCTAAAAGGTGCGCATAATCTATATTATGTTAAATATAGATTATTTATCCCTGAACATAACAGTTTCTCTTACGCCTTCATTGACCGCGAATTGGCCAACCTGGCGATACCCCAAGGATTCAAAAAATGGCAGCATTTCCGGATTTGAGGTATTCAAGCCAATCCCCTGCGATTGCTGATCAAGATCGCAAAGGTTATGAACGGCATCCAGTAAATGCCTGCCATGTCCCTGATGCTGGAAGTCTGGGTGCACGCCGATCAGCGGAAGATAATAATGGGCCCCCTCTGGCAACAACCCATAAATGCTTTTCAAAAAGGCCAGGTATTTTTCAGTGCACCCATAGCCAACGGTCAAAATCATTTTGCAGCGCCAGAAAAAGCGGTCGGCGAACTCCGTATTGGCGGATGATTTGGCCACAAATGCTGTTGCAATCAATCGATCATTTCTAACAACCCCTACAACGGGAAAGTTCTCGGAAAAATACCCTGAAGCCAGCTCCCTGGTACAGGCCCTGATACGCTGATCATAGCCCGTGCGCTCAGATTCAAAGAGGGATTGGTAGACAGGGTCATCACGGTAAGTATGGTAGAGCAATGACCGGATCTGGCGACTGAAGCTGCCATCCAGATAGAGTGTACGCGTGTCGTCAGACACATCCGCCTCTGCGGTATTGAAATCACTCATGTCCAAGCTCCTGCTTAACCAGTATTTTTATTGTTTTTGCTGGCGCCGTCCTGTTGGCGTCCATTTCAAGATAACATGCTCATTGACCATCGCACCAGTGAAGGCAATGAACACACAGGTGTGATCCAGTATAGTTGCCCTACTTCTTTATGCAGATTCAGGAAATGGGTGATGAAAGTCGTTTCATTTAACACAAACAGTATCAGAAGTCGTCTCCATCAACTCCAGGCTGTCATCGACAAGCATCACCCTGACGTGATCGGTATACAGGAAACCAAAGTATCCGACGAAGAGTTTCCAGTGACTGATATTGAGGCGCTGGGTTATCACGCAGCCTTCCATGGCCAGAAAACGCATTACGGCGTAGCGCTCCTGACCCGGCAGGCACCCTCTCACGTAGCGAAAGGCTTCCCTTCCGATGAGCCGGATGCCCAAAAACGCCTGATCATCGCAGATATTACGACGGATAGCGGGAATAAAGTCTCCATTATTAATGGCTATTTTCCGCAGGGAGAAAGTCGGGATCATCCTGTCAAATTCCCCAATAAACGTCACTTTTATCGTGATCTTATGGCGTTGCTGAATGACGCGTATGAGCCGGATCACCTTCTGCTCATTATGGGGGATTTTAATATTTCACCGGAAGACAAAGATATCGGTATTGGTGCAGATAATGCCAAACGATGGCTCAGAACCGGGAAATGCAGCTTTCTTCCCGAAGAGCGCGAATGGTTTCAATCCCTGTTGGAATGGGGGTTAAACGATACATTCCGTCTTTGCCATCCCGATATTGATGATCAATTCAGCTGGTTTGACTATCGTTCTAAAGGCTTTGATAGGGAACCTAAACGTGGGCTGCGAATTGATGGAATACTCGCTACCGCCCCAATGACTCAAACACTCACAGCTGCAGGCATTGATTACGACATCAGAGCCATGGAAAAGCCATCCGATCATGCCCCTGTCTGGGCAGAATTTAACGTTTAAATGAATGGGTTTTCAGAAGCCGCCTTTAACGGCTTCTGAGACGGCTTAAGCTTACCTTCTGATACATAGAATAACCCATCAAGCTTTACGTTAACGTAAAGGTAAGCTATGTTGTCCTGCAAGCCGATAACAATTCATTAAACGCTTTTGACATCATGTATGAGCCAAACTTACACCATTTCTGAACTGGCAAAAGAATTTGATATCACCACCCGGGCGATACGATTTTATGAAGAGCATGGCCTGTTGGCGCCTGAGCGTCAGGGACAGAATCGCATTTATACCCATGGCGACCGGGTTCGGCTTAAACTGATCCTGAGAGGGAAACGACTCGGTTTCAGCCTGGATGAATCAAAAGAACTGTTTGAGCTCTACGATCCACACAGCGGTAATGAAAAACAGCTCCGCGTCATGCTGAACAAAATCGCAGAACACCGCGCTGCGCTGGAGCAGCAACTGCATGATATCAAGATCATGCAACATGAACTGGACGAGGCGGATCAGCGCTGCCGTCAGGCTTTGATGCACGTGATTGAAACAGCAACAGCATCGGAACAACAAGAATAGCCGTCATAACACGGTCAAAACCTCAACAGGAGGCGTCATGGTTACCCCGGTTAGCAGTTTGAACTTTGGTCTTGATGAAACGACGGAGATGCTGCGCACGCAGGTGCAGCAGTTTGCAGCCAAGGAAATTGCCCCCATTGCTGCGGATGTGGATCGTGACAACCTCTTCCCTGCCCACCTCTGGAAAAAGTTCGGCGACATGGGGCTGCTTGGCGTCACGGTGCCAGACCAGTGGGGAGGCAGCAACATGGGCTACCTCTCCCATGTCATCGCCATGGAAGAGATCAGCCGGGCCTCGGCATCCATAGGGTTAAGCTACGGCGCTCACTCCAATCTCTGTGTTAATCAGATCAAACTCAATGGCACAGAAGAGCAGAAGAATAAATACCTTCCCAAGCTGATCTCTGGAGAGCACATCGGTGCACTGGCCATGAGTGAGCCCGGTGCGGGTTCTGATGTGGTCAGCATGCGTCTGCGAGCTGAAAAGCGCGGTGATCGCTATATCCTCAATGGCAACAAAATGTGGATCACCAATGGTCCGGATGCCCATACCTATGTCGTCTACGCCAAGACAGCACCGGAAAAGGATGCCAAGGGTATCACCGCATTTATTATTGAACGTGATTTCAACGGCTTCTCCCAGGCACAAAAGCTCGACAAGCTGGGGATGCGCGGTTCAAACACCTGTGAACTGGTCTTCGAAGACTGTGAAGTACCGGCTGAGAATATCCTTGGCGTTGAAAATGGCGGTGTTCGGGTTCTAATGAGTGGGCTTGATTACGAACGGGTCGTTCTCAGTGGTGGCCCTGTCGGTATCATGCAGGCCTGCCTGGATGCCGTTATCCCGTATGTCCATGACCGCAAACAGTTTGACCAGCCTATTGGTGAATTCCAGCTCATTCAGGGCAAGCTGGCGGATATGTATACCGGGCTTAGTGCCTGCCGGGCCTATCTGTATGCTGTCGCCCGGTCCTGCGACCGCGGTGAAGCAACGCGCAAGGATGCCGCTGGCGTTATTCTCTATTGTGCAGAAAAGGCCACCCAGATGGCGCTGGAAGCCATCCAGATCCTTGGTGGGAATGGGTACATCAACGAATATCCCGTAGGCCGGTACCTGCGCGATGCCAAACTCTACGAGATCGGCGCCGGCACATCAGAAATACGGCGGATGCTGATCGGACGTGAACTGTTCCGTGAAAGCGCTTGAGGGCTGTTGGTCATGGGGGTTATCAAAAGTCAGGTAAACACCGGTTCTGAGACATTTCAGTCCAATTATCGGGCAATGGCGGACCTGGTGTCGGATCTCAAACAGAAAGCGTCCATCATCAGTGACGGTGGTGGTGAGCAGGCTCGATTACGACACACCCGGCGAGGGAAATTACTGGTCAGAGACCGTATCAACGCCCTGCTGGATCCGGGTTCAGCCTTTCTGGAAGTGGGTCAATTTGCTGCCCTGGATGTCTATGATGAATCCGTGCCGGCCGCTGGCGCCGTCGCGGGTATTGGCTGTATCAGTGGACAGGAATGCATGATTGTGGCGAATGATGCCACGGTGAAAGGCGGCAGCTATTATCCGCTGACAGTCAAAAAACACCTCAGGGCACAGACCATTGCTGAACAGAATCATCTGCCCTGTATCTACCTGGTAGACTCAGGCGGTGCCAATCTGCCCCGTCAGGACGACGTATTTCCGGATCGCGAGCATTTTGGTCGCATCTTTTTCAATCAGGCGCGCATGTCTGCTAAAGGCATTGCCCAGATCGCCGTTGTCATGGGTTCCTGTACGGCCGGCGGTGCCTATGTGCCCGCCATGTCGGATGAAAGCATCATCGTTAAGCAACAGGGGACGATATTCCTGGCAGGGCCTCCCCTCGTCAAAGCGGCCACCGGAGAAACGATCAGCGCCGAGGATCTGGGAGGCGCAGAGGTCCATGCACGCACCTCCGGCGTCGTGGATCATTATGCGCATGATGATCATCATGCGCTGCAACTGGCACGTCAGTGTGTGGCAAGACTCAACCGCCCTCCTCGCCAGACACCTGCGGCCAGTGATATCACGCTACCCCGTTATTCCCCGGATGAGATATACGGCGTTGTTCCGGAAAGCCTTAAGACCCCGTATGACGTTCGGGAAATTATCGCCCGTATCGTGGATGATTCTGAATTTGATGAATTCAAAGCCCTGTTTGGCAAAACACTGGTCTGTGGTTTTGCCAACATCTGGGGGCATACGGTCGGCATATTGGCGAATAACGGCATTCTCTTTTCAGAGTCCGCCCAAAAAGGCGCCCATTTCATTGAACTCTGTTGCCAGCGCAATATCCCCCTGGTTTTCCTGCAAAACATAACCGGATTCATGGTCGGCTCGCGCTATGAAGCCGGCGGCATAGCCAAGCATGGCGCCAAGCTGGTGACGGCAGTGGCCTGTGCCGCGGTGCCTAAATTTACCGTTCTGATCGGTGGCAGTTTCGGGGCGGGCAATTATGGGATGTGTGGCCGTGCCTATGACCCCCGCTTCCTCTGGAGTTGGCCCAATGCCCGCATATCGGTCATGGGTGGTGAGCAGGCTGCGGGTGTGCTCTCCATGGTGCGCCGTGCCTCTCTGGAAAAGCAGGGGCAAGCGTGGGCTGAACAGGATGAGCAGGAATACCGGGCGTCTGTCATTGGAGACTATGACCGCCAGGGCTGCCCCTTCTATGCCAGTGCCCGACTCTGGGATGATGGCATCATTGACCCGGCAGATACCCGGCAGGTGTTGGGGCTTTCGATCAGCGCATCAATGAATGCCCCGGCTGAAGAAACCCGTTTTGGCCTGTTCAGGATGTAAGGGGGATGTCTATGAGTGATACCAAAAAGACGATTCTGCATACACTGGACAAACGCGGTGTTGCACGCTTGACCTTTAATCGTCCTGAGAAGCGCAACGCGTTCGACGACTGCATGATTGATGCAATCAATCAGCAACTGGATCAGTGGCTCGCCGACGGGACGGCCCGCGTTTTAATCATCGACGCGGCGGGTGGCAACTTTTCAGCCGGTGCCGACCTGGGCTGGATGAAGCGAACGGCCTCTCTTTCGTTTGAGGATAACCAGTCGGATGCCAAGGCACTGGCCAGTCTGATGCAGCGTATTGATACATTCCCATGTCCTGTCATCAGTCTTGTCAACGGAGCCGCTTACGGTGGTTCGCTTGGCATTATTGCGGCCAGTGATATGGCCTTCTGCGCTTCTGATGCCAGTTTCTGTCTCAGTGAAGTCAAAATCGGCCTGATTCCGGCGGTGATCAGTCCTTACGTTATTCGCGCCATCGGTGAGCGTGCAGCACGGCGCTATATGCTGACAGCAGAAGTGATTGATGCTTCTCAGGCCTGTCAGCTTGGCCTGGTGCATGGCATTGACGATGACCTTGAGGCTGTTGCGGAAAACCTTATCACGCGCGTGCTCACCAATGGTCCATCGGCCATGGCGGCCTGCAAGTCATTGATTCAGACGGTATCCAGTCAGACACTGGATGAGCAACTGATTGCTGATACCAGTGACAGAATTGCCCGGATAAGAACCTCTGACGAAGGGCAGGAAGGCCTTCAGGCTTTTCTGGAAAAACGACGCCCTGCCTGGGTCAAGGAGCAGCCATGAGTCACGGCATTCAAAGCATTACAAAACTCCTGGTCGCTAATCGCGGTGAAATTGCCTGCCGTATTTTCAAAACTGCCAAACGGCTGGGGCTGGGTACGGTTGCCATTTATTCCGAGCCAGACCAACAGGCTCTCCACGTTACCAGCGCAGATGAAGCCTACTGCGTCGGACCGGCCCCTGCGACTGACAGTTATCTCAATATTCCGGCTATTCTGGCAGCTGCAAAACAGTCTGGAGCCGATGCCATTCACCCCGGCTATGGATTTTTATCGGAAAATGCCGGTTTTGCCCAGGCGGTTATGGATGCCGGGTTACAATGGATAGGTCCACCACCCAGTGCCATCGATGCCATGGGCTCAAAGAGTGAAGCCAAACGTTTGATGGAAACGGCTGGCGTTCCTTTGCTGCCGGGTTTTCACGGTCATGACCAACAGGATGACAAGCTGCTGGATGCCGCCCGTGCCATCGGTTTCCCTGTGATGTTGAAGGCGTCTGCAGGCGGGGGTGGTAAAGGCATGCGGGTCGTTGAACAGGAAGGGGGATTTGCAGAAGCGCTCACTGGTGCCCGACGCGAAGCCCTGAAATCCTTTGCTGATGACACGCTGTTGCTGGAAAAATACCTACCCTCCCCCCGCCACATTGAAGTACAGATTTTCTTTGATAATGCAGGTTCGGGCATCTACCTGGCAGACCGTGACTGCTCTGTGCAACGGCGGCACCAGAAAGTGGTTGAGGAAGCCCCTGCCCCAGGTCTTACCGACAACGTTCGGATCGCCATGGGCACTGCCGCTGTCGCAGCAGGTCAAACGATTGGGTATACCGGTGCGGGCACTGTTGAGTTTCTTCTCGATAGTGATGGCCAGTTCTATTTCATGGAGATGAATACCCGCCTGCAGGTTGAGCACCCGGTCACGGAAATGATCACCGGACAAGACCTGGTGGAATGGCAACTGCGGGTTGCTGATGGGCAGGCGTTACCTTTGTCGCAGAATCAGGTCAGTGTCAACGGACATGCTGTTGAGACTCGCCTATACGCCGAACAGGTGGCGCAGGACTTCATGCCGGCAACCGGCGATATTGCCTATCTGTCCTTTCCGGCAGAATCTGATCGGTTGCGTGTGGAGACCGGTATTCGTACGGGTGATCAGGTCTCCCCGTATTACGATCCGATGCTGGCGAAACTGGTGGTCTGGGGGGAATCCCGTGATCAGGCGATTGCCGGTATGCACGCAGCGCTTCAGGGTACCCGGATTGCTGGTATCTCTACCAACCGGGATTTCCTCATTCGGGTATTAGATAACCCGCAATTCTGTTCTGTGAATTTCAGCACTGGCCTGATTGAACAAAATAAGGCATCGCTTATCGGTGAGCCGCAAGATGAACGTCTGTTGTCACTGGCCGTTGCGGCACTCTGGCGATTACATCAGGCGACTCAGCAGCAAACGATAAGTCCCTGGTTAACGGGACAAGGCTGGCGCATGAACCTGCCTGCAATCAGCCGGTTTCGATTCGCCTCTAACGGCGAAATGGTCGATATTCAGGTGACGCCAAAAGGACACCGCCACCACTGCCAGATAAACGGTGAAGCGATTGATGTTGACGGACTAGGTTATACCAACGATAGCGTCATGTTGACGGGTAACAGCCATGGCCCGTTTTCTATGGTTCAACACAGTGACACGCTCACTGTGGTATCAGACTCTCTGACGCTCAGTCTGTCGACACCCGATTACGATGTCCTTGAAGAAGTGGGTTCCGGCTTCAATGCTCCTATGAATGGCACCATTGTTTCCGTTCAGGTTAAACCCGGTGACCAGGTGCTCGCTGATGCGCCCCTGCTGGTGATGGAAGCCATGAAAATGGAGCATACCATCCGTGCTCCCCGCGCCGGTGAAATTGCTGATGTATTCTATAACCATGGCGACCTTGTTGAAGAAGGCGTACCCCTGCTGGCGATGACCGAGGAACCTGCTTCATGAACCTGCCCGAAAAAGTCACACTCGTTGAGGTCGGCCCCCGGGATGGACTGCAAAACCAGCCCCATACCCTGACGCCTACTGAACGAATTGCTTTTATTGAGCTGCTCAGCAATGCCGGCCTCAGCCAGATTGAGGCCGGGAGTTTTGTTTCTCCTGCACGCATACCCCAGCTCGCTGACACCGATCAGGTTTTCAAGGGGCTGTCTGCTAACTCTGCGGTTCGCTACTTCGCCTTGGTGCCCAACGTGAAAGGGCTTGAAGATGCCATTGACGCTGGCGTTAAGGATATCGCGGTATTCACCGCTGCATCTGATGCGTTTACTCAAAAAAACATCAACTGCTCCGTTGAGGAAAGTCTGGAACGTATCGCCGCATTGATGCCCATAGCGGAACAGCATAATCTCAGGGTACGTGGTTATGTGTCCTGCACGTTGGGATGCCCCTATGAAGGGCAGATTGCGCCCGAGCGTGTGGCAGCAGTCAGCAAATCCCTGATGGACCTTGGTTGCTATGAACTTTCACTGGGTGACACGATTGGAATTGGTACCCCGGAGAAAGCCCGGCAATTGATCAAAACTGTCAGCAAACAGGTGCCTCTCTCTGCCCTGGCGGCGCATTTCCACGACACTTATGGCCAGGCTCTGGCCAATTTGTATGCGGTATTGCAGGAAGGTATTACCGTAATCGACAGCGCCATTGCCGGCTTGGGTGGTTGCCCTTATGCCCGGGGAGCTTCCGGAAATGTAGCGACGGAAGATGTGCTTTATATGCTGAACGGCCTGGGTATTGAAACCGGCGTGGATATCAATGCCTTGCTGCGCGCTAACCATTATGTCTGCAGCCATCTGGGGCAACCCAATCACTCAAAAGTCGCAGCCGCACTACAGCCTATAAAACCCTGATGTCCCAGCCATACCAGACACAGGAACGGACGATAATGACAATGAATACCCCTCTCTGGTCACCTTCTGAAGAGCAGATTCGCGCCTCAGCCCTGTGGCGTTTCATATTAGCGGTGAATGAGCGCTTTGGTACGGATCACAATAACTATGACACGCTGTATCAATGGAGTGTGGCTAACAGTTCTAAATTCTGGGCATTCCTCGTGGAGTACCAGGATATTCATTTTTCCCAGCCCGCTCAGCAGATTTTTGTTGATGCCGAAGCATTGCCTGATACCAGGTGGTTCGAGGGAGCCACACTGAACTATGCCGAACACCTGCTGCGCAGCAGGGATGAAAAATCGGCCCTGGTGTTTTGTCGTGAAGATGGTGAACGCCAAGCTGTCAGCCATGCGGATCTCTACCTGCAGGTTGCCCGTGCTGCTGAAGCACTGAGACGCGCTGGGATTGATAAAGGTGACCGCGTAGCAGGTTTGTTGCCGAACTGCATCGAAACTGTCGTGATGATGCTGGCCACCACCAGTCTCGGCGCCATCTGGTCATCCTGTTCGCCAGACTTTGGTTTTCATGGCGTGCTTGACCGATTTGGTCAGATCAACCCTAAATTACTGATCGCTGCAGATGGTTACTTCTACAATGCCAAAACCATTGATACGCTGGAACGCCTCAAAGCGCTGGAAGAGGCTATCCCGTCATTGCAGAACGTGGTCGTGATTCCGTTTTTAAATGGCGAAACTGAGAGCATCACGGAAGCGGGTTTTATGCGCTATGGCACGTTCATTGATAACGAGGCCGACAGCCTTCATTTTGAACCGGTCGCATTCAATCACCCGCTCTACATACTGTATTCTTCCGGCACTACGGGGGCACCCAAGTGTATCGTACATGGCCATGGCGGCACCCTCCTCCAGCATGCCAAAGAGTTGAGCCTCCACACCGATATTGGGCATAGCGATATTCTGTTTTATTTCACCACCTGCGGCTGGATGATGTGGAACTGGCAAGCCAGTGCCCTGATGACGGGCGCAACCGTGGTGCTCTATGATGGTTCTCCGTTCCATCCCGGTCCCGATGCCTTGTGGCGGATTATTGAGCAGGAGCAAGTCTCTGTATTCGGCACCAGCGCACGGTATATTGCCGCGCTTGAAAAAGCCGGTTATCGCCCGTCTGATCATCACAACCTCTCGGCATTGCAGCGCA
The DNA here is from genome assembly GCF_018263925.1 of Kistimonas asteriae. Lineage (GTDB taxonomy): Bacteria > Pseudomonadota > Gammaproteobacteria > Pseudomonadales > Endozoicomonadaceae > Kistimonas > Kistimonas asteriae. The sequence goes on along the minus strand of NZ_JAEVHF010000008.1, from coordinate 189,789 downwards.
TTTTATCGACGGGGTCTCCCCTGCTGCATGAGAGTTTTGATTTTGTTTACGATGCCATTTCACCTGATATTAACCTTGCCTCTATCTCTGGCGGAACGGATATCGTTTCCTGCTTTGCCTTGGGGTGTCCGATCCGGCCTGTCTACCGGGGGCAACTGCAGTGTCGGGGGTTGGGCATGGATGTGCAGTTCATCAGTGGTCAGGGTGACGTACTAAAGGAACAAAAGGGAGAGTTGGTTTGCAGGAACAGTTTCCCTTCGATGCCGGTCAGCTTCTGGAATGATCCCGACGGTAAAAAATATCGCAAAGCCTATTTCGAGACCCATCCAGGTCTCTGGTCGCATGGTGATTACGGTGAACTCACCGCAGAAGATGGTGTGATTATTTTTGGACGCTCTGATGCGGTACTCAACCCAGGTGGTGTCCGTATCGGCACGGCAGAGATTTATCGTCAGGTTGAAAAAATCCCGGAGATTCAGGAAAGCCTTGCCGTTGGGCATCTTGAAGATGGCGATGAAAAGGTTGTTTTGTTTGTCCGTCTTTCAGGTGATCAGACGTTGGATGAATCCCTGGAATCGTTTATCAGGAAAACAATTCGTGCCAATACCACACCTCGCCATGTGCCGGCAAAAATTCTTCAGGTGGCAGACCTGCCAAGAACCGTCAGCGGGAAACTCAGTGAATTGGCAGTGAAGGCAACCATTAACGGAGAAACTGTTAATAATACCGATGCATTGATCAATCCAGAGTCGCTGGAACACTTCAAAAACATTCTATAACGTACTGATAAAAAAGAAGGAATGAGACTCCTCATTCCTTCTTTGGTGTTTTTATCTAACGATCAGATCAACTGTCGCTCTTTCAGGAAATCCGTCGCCACCTGCTCAACGGTTTCACGGTCAACATCAATCCTGGAATTCAAATCAACCATAACGGCATCATTCAATTGACTGGCGAGTGTATTGAGCAATGTTTCCAGTCCCGGATTCTGTTGCAGTACTTCTGAGCGTACAACAGGTGTAATGGCAAAAGACATAAAGAAGTTTTGGTCATCTTCCAGCACCCGGAAGCCGAAAGCCTTGATGCGTCCATCAGTGGCAAAGACGGAAGCGAAATCAACCTGCCCTTTCTGTAGCGCGCTATAGACCAGACCACTATCCATACGACGAATGGCTGAACGAGGCACCCTGAACTGATAGACTTTTTGCAGGGCAGGAAAGCCATCCTGCTTACGGGCATAGAATTCAACATTGGTGCCCATCATCAGTTTTTCACCGGACTTCAAGGCACTGACCAGGTCACTGATCGTCCGGATGTTAAGCCGTTCGGCATCGTCCTCGCGCATGGCAATAGCGTAGGTATTGTTTGCTTTTGAGGGTGTCAGCCATTCAATGCCATTTTTTACATCCAGGGTTCGCAGGGTCTGGTAGGCGGTATCGGCATCCAGCATGTCATTGACTTTGTGGTAGTTACGCAGCCCTGTGGAGACATAATCCCAGTTCAAACTGATTTGCTGGTTTTCAAGCGCCTGTCGCAGCACGGCGCTGCCGAGTCCGACTTTCTTGTCAACATCAAATCCATTCGCCTTCAGGTACTGGGCGGTCACTTCAGCCAGCAGTCGCTGCTCGGTATACCCTTTACCGCCAACCACAATCTCATCGGCACTGGCAAACACATTCAGTGAAAAAACAATGGTAATCAGGCTCACAACTTGTCTGAGCATCAAAACTCCTTCCGGATAGGATTGTTAGGGATAAGGCCTGATTTGCATCAGGCTCGCAGTGGATTGACGCCTCTGGGCACCGTGATATAGGTGACAGACGTCATGAACATATCAACCAGTACGGCCAATATCGCCGTGGGGATGGCGCCGGCCAGCATCATGCCCGGTTCATAGAGATCGATACCGGTAAAGATCAATTCACCCAGTCCGCCGCCACCAATCAAAAACGCCAGGGGCACTGTACCGATATTGATCGACAGGGCAGTACGGATACCGGCATAAATCACGAACAGAGCATTGGGTACTTCAACACGCAACAGCACCTGCATGGGTGACATACCAATCCCTTCCGCCGCCTCAATCATGTGCGGGGGAACATCCATAAGGCCCGACCAGGTATTGCGAACGATCGGCAACAAGGTCGCGACAAACAGGCCAAAGACAGCGGGTTTTGCGCCAATACCCAGAAAACTCATCGATAAGGCCAGCAGCGCCAGTGTTGGCACTGTACCGCCGATATTCAGCACCTGCATCCAGGTTTGAGAGCGTGCACGGTTTCCCGGCCGGCTTAACCAGACCCCCAAGGGAACACCGACAAGAATGGCCATGCCCCCTGAAATAAGCGTCAGCACCAGATGTTGCTGACTCAGGTACAGGATGTCCTCGGTGTAATAAAGGATATCGTCCAGCAAACCGGTACGCTGGCAGGCTACCCCCAATGCAAAGACGGCAAGTAACAGCGTGACCCGCCCTATTCTTTCGAGAGGTCTCCGTTTCATCCATTAACCTCCGTTCCGATACGTCATACCCAGGTGGTGAGTAATACCCCGTTGGGTAATTTCCCCCCGAAATCGTCCCGTCTCATCGACACAGGGCAACCAAGTTGCATCATGTTTATATAACAGGGACGCTACTTTGCGGAGGTTGTCATCAACGGAAATCACTGCTTTGAGGCCTTCGTGATGTTCGCCACAGGTGCCTTTCAAGCCTTCAACCATCTTGCGTTCAACGATGCCAATAGGTGCTTCCTGCTCATTGACGAGTATCACACAACCATGACCACACTCTTCCATGATCTGGATCGCTTGCTGGACAGAGTCGTGAGGCTTGACGGACGCCGGGCGCGTCTCCATGACTTCATGCACCCTGACCAATTGCAGTCGTTTCAATGTGCGGTCATCACCAACAAAGTCAGCCACAAACTTGTTGATGGGATGGGCCAGGATATGATCCGGTGTATCAAACTGGATCAGTTTGCCACCGCGGAATATGGCAATACGATCCGCCATTTTGACCGCTTCATCAATATCGTGGCTAACAAACAGGACGGTTTTCTTCAGTTCCTTCTGCATCCGGAGGAACTCATCCTGAATCACTTCCCGGTTGATCGGGTCGATAGCGCCAAAGGGTTCATCCATCAGCATGACCGGTGGGTTTGCCGCCAGCGCCCGGATCACACCGACCCGCTGCTGCTGACCGCCTGAGAGCTCATTAGGATAGCGCTGCATGAACACCCGAGGATCCAGGCCAACCAGGTCGAGCAGCTCCTCTGCCCGCTCTGCCATCTTATCCGGTGCCCAGCCCAGCATCCTGGGAACAACGCAGATGTTTTCTTCGATGGTCATGTTCGGGAACAGACCGGTCTGTTGAATGACGTAGCCAATCTGGCGACGCAGGGTGACGGTGTCGAGGTCGGTCGTGTCTTCACCGTTGATGAAAACTCTTCCGGAGGTTGGATCAATGATGCGGTTGATCATCTTCAGCGTTGTGGTTTTGCCACAGCCGGACGGCCCGAGCAGGACACAGATCTCCCCTTCCGGTACTTCCATGCTGATCTGGTCGGCCGCGGTGACGGTGCCTTCGCTGGTATCAAAAATTTTTGTGAGTTTGTCTGTTCTAATCATATTGCCTGGAGAGTGAAGCGTTGTAAGCGTGAGAATCTGTCAGGACGTCAGGCGGCTTTCAGCAGGCCTGGCGGTGTCAGTCGGCGCTCGAGGCGCAATAACCCATAATCCACGACAATGGCCAGTAAGCTGACAGCCAGCGCACCGGTAATCAGTTGGCGCGGGTCTGTCATGGTGATACCTCGGCTGATGAACGTGCCCAGTCCTCCGGCACCAATATACGTTGCAATGGCCATGACCCCGATATTCATGACAACAGCCGTGCGTACACCCGCCATAATGACAGGCGTTGCCAGCGGGATTTCTACCCGGGCAAGACGCTGAAAGGTCGTCATGCCAATCCCTTTGGCTGCTTCCCTGAGCGACGGATCCACATTATTAATGGCGGTATAGGTGTTGCGGATGATCGGCAGTTGGGAGTACAGCAGCACAGCGATGACCGCAGGGACGTAGCCGATACCCTGACCAAACAGGGACAGTACCGGCATCATCACACCAAAAAGTGCAATGGATGGAATCGTGATAATCACAGACGCCAGGTACAGTACAACATTCGCTGCACGCTGATTCTGGGTGATGGCAATGCCAATCGGCACACCGGTGATGATCGCCAGTCCGACAGCAACGCCAACCAGTGCGATGTGCTCGGCAGTTCGAACGGCGATCAGGTTCAGATTTTCGACAATGAAGGTCAACAACTCCATGCTCGGATGCCTCCTGGCTAGAATTTGTGACTGTTTAAGCAACAGAAGAGCCAAGTAATCCTGCGGATTGGCTCATTGAATTGCGGGCCCCGAATGGCCGCAGCGAGAAAAAGGGTGCATCATAACTTCGCATTTCATCAAACATAATGGGTAATGACCGAACCCTGACGGACTTGACGAAACCTTGGTGGAACACGTTATCGTATAGAGAGACAATATTAGAGTACGCAGTTCATGATCCCGTGGCTGGATAACCTGAACCCTGAATTCCCCCCTGTTGAACATGCGTTGAAGGAGCCGGATGGTTTACTGTGCGCCGGTGGCAACCTGTCCGTGGATACCCTCGCAAGTGCATACCGGCAAGGCATTTTCCCCTGGTTCAGTGATGATCAACCGATTTTATGGTGGTCACCCGATCCCCGAATGATTTTGACACCAGAGACTCTTCGGATATCGAAGAGCATGCGTAAGCTGCTGCGTCAGCAACGTAACGGAGAGCGTTTCCGGCTAACGGCTAACCAGTCTTTCGCAGAAGTCATTCAGGCATGTGCAGAGATCCGGAAAAAGCATGAAGGCACCTGGATTACGGAGGATATGCAGTCAGCCTATATTGATTTGTACAAGGCGGGTTATGCTCACTCCATTGAGGTATGGTCTGATGATTCATTGGTTGGCGGACTATATGGCGTTGCCATGGGACGGGTGTTTTTTGGTGAGTCCATGTTCAGCCGGGAGTCCAATACGTCGAAGCTTGCGCTTATTGTACTACTGCAAACTGCACTGTTTGATGTCGTTGATTGTCAGGTTCACACTCACCACCTGGAAAGTCTTGGGGCACAATTGGTGTCTCGCAAATCTTTCATTGAGCGTATTCAGCCATTATTAACAAGTACTTCTGCTGGTGCGCTCACCACAGACTCACTCTGCTCAAAAATACTATGAGCCAAGAACAACAATTACGATTTTTCGCTACCCCTGCACATGATTGCAGCTATTTGACGGATCAAAAGGCAACAACATTGTTCCTCGATCCTGACGCACCTGTTAACCATCAGCTGTCTGGTTTATTGGCTGATAACGGTTTCAGGCGCAGTGGTTCTCATTATTACCGCCCCTATTGCGCAACCTGTAATGCGTGCACGCCTGTCAGGGTATTAGTCAAAGCGTTCAAGCGAAGTAAGGGTCAACGACGAATCTGGAACAAAAATCAGGACCTTTCAGTACAATGCACCGCACCAACATTTACCAGGGAGCGATATCGCCTTTACCGGCGCTATATCAGGGAGCGACATGCGGATGGTGATATGTTCCCTCCTTCACCCAGACAGTTTTTAGACTTTCTCTGTAAGGGTGATGGCTTTACGCGGTTTTATGAGTTTCGAAAAGATGAGCGACTGATGGCTGTAGCGGTTGCTGATCATCTGCCTAATGGCCTGTCGGCCATTTACACATTCTTTGATCCTGAGCAAAGTGCCCGAAGCCTTGGTACTTTTTGCATTCTGTGGCAGATTGAAGAAAGTTTTTCAGAACAGCAGAACTATCTGTATCTCGGGTACTGGATACAGAACTGTTCTAAAATGGCATACAAAGCATCCTATTCCCCACAAGAGCGTTATATGAACGGTGTTTGGCAGCATCCATGACACCGTTGGCTTTGATTCAGGAAGGGTTTTAGGGCAGAATGCACGCCAATTTACGATCTCATTGCTGACTTTTTATTCACTGAGGAAGACGCCGAATGGCAAAAGAAGACTCGTTTGAAATGGAAGGGGTTATTGTTGACACTCTTCCCAACACTATGTTCCGTGTAGAGCTGGAAAACGGTCACGTGATTACAGCCCATATTTCCGGAAAAATGCGCAAGAATTACATCCGTATTCTGACCGGTGACAAAGTTCGTGTAGAACTAACCCCCTACGATCTGACTAAGGGGCGTATCGTTTACCGCGCGCGTTGATTGAGAGTCTTTTCGCAGGGAGGGTGCGCCCTCCCTGAGAAAATGAGAGTAAAAAGTCTTCAGCCAGACTCTGTTTCAAAAACCAACTCATCATCCTTCAAGCTGACTTTCAGTGTTCCACCCTTCACCAGATCACCGAACAAAATTGCTTCGGCCATAGGCTTCTTGAGTTGATCCTGAATGAGACGAGCCATTGGGCGTGCGCCCATCAGACGGTCATAGCCTCTTTCCGCCAGCCACTTGCGAACATCATCATTCACATCAAGCTGAACCTTCTTGTCATCCAGCTGCGACTGCAGTTCCGTCAGTTGTTTATCAACGACATGCGTGATGACTTCCGGACTCAGGGGCTTGAACTGAATCACTGAATCAAGACGGTTTCTGAACTCAGGCGTGAAGGTCTTCTTGATTGCATCCCCTCCGTCGATAGAATGATCTTGCGTCGTGAAGCCAATGGAACTTCGGCTCATATTCTCTGCACCGGCATTGGTTGTCATGATGAGAATGACATTACGGAAGTCAGCCTTGCGCCCATTGTTATCCGTTAAGGTGCCATGGTCCATAACCTGCAGGAGCAGGTTAAACACATCAGGATGGCCTTTTTCAATCTCATCCAGCAACAACACACAGTGTGGCGTTTTGTTAATCGCTTCAGTTAAAAGACCACCCTGGTCAAAACCCACATAACCTGGCGGTGCACCGATCAAACGGGATACAGTATGAGATTCCATGTACTCTGACATATCAAATCTCACCAGCTCAATACCAAGCGACTTGGCAAGCTGACGACAGACTTCGGTTTTACCGACACCCGTAGGACCTGCAAACAGGAAACAGCCCACCGGTTTTTCTGGCGCTTTCAGGCCTGCACGGGAAAGCCGTATATTGGTCGTCAGTGCATCAATGGATTCATCTTGACCAAAGATAGTGAGCCGCATATTCCTGGGGAGCTTCTCAAGCAGCTCTTTATCAGACGACGACACTGACTTGGGGGGAATCCGCGCCATTTTGGCAACAATGGATTCAATTTCATCAAGACCAATCGTCTTCTTACGCTTGCTTTCTTTTTGAAGCCGTTGATAGGCACCCGCTTCATCAATGACATCAATAGCCTTGTCCGGCATATGCCGGTCATTGATATAGCGCTCAGCCAATTCGGCTGCAGCGCGCAGTGCTTCATTCTTGTACTTGATCTTGTGGTGCTCTTCAAACTTCTTCTTGAGCCCCAACAGAATCGTATAGGTGTCGTCTACGTCCGGTTCATCGATATCCACCTTCTGGAAACGACGGGCCAGCGCTCTGTCCTTTTCAAAAATGCCCCGAAACTCCTGGAACGTTGTTGAACCTATACAGCGCAAGTCACCACTGGTCAGCAGTGGCTTAAGCAGGTTCGACGCGTCCATCACACCACCGGATGCAGCACCTGCTCCAATGATCGTGTGAATCTCATCAATAAACAGGACGGCACCTTCCGTTTTCTTCAATTCTGACAGCAAATGCTTGAAACGTTTTTCAAAGTCACCGCGGTACTTGGTTCCTGCAAGCAAGGCACCCAGGTCAAGTGAATAGACTGTTGAATCCGCAAGAATATCCGGGACTTCGCCATCAACAATCTTTTTGGCTAACCCTTCCGCAATGGCCGTCTTACCAACACCAGCCTCACCGACCAGCAAGGGGTTGTTTTTACGGCGACGACTCAAGATTTGACCGACTCTCTCAAGCTCACTGTCCCGACCAACCAACGGGTCAATCTTACCCTTCATGGCCAGCTCGTTGAGATTGGTCGTATAAGCCTCAAGGGGTTTGCTGCCAGCTGAATCATCACTGGTTGATGCGTCTTCCTGCAGCTCATGCCCTTCCATGTCCTGGCTCTGATGGCCTGGCACCTTGGAAATACCATGAGCAATGTAGTTGACCACATCGATACGGACGATTTCCTGTTGTTTCAGGAAATAAACGGCCTGGCTTTCCTGTTCACTAAAAATCGCAACCAGGACATTTGCTCCAGTCACCTCTTTCTTGCCAGAACTCTGGACATGAAAGACCGCCCGCTGCAATACGCGCTGGAAGCCCAGGGTTGGCTGGGTTTCCCGCTCATCGTCGCTACCAGGAATCAGTGGTGTGGTTGAATCAACAAAATGGGAAAGATCATTGCGAAGCTTTTCCAAGTTTGCACCACACGCTTCCAGGACATCATTGGCTGACTTGTTGTCAATAAGCGCAAGAAGCAGGTGTTCAACCGTCATGAACTCATGACGCTTGGTTCTGGCTTCCTTGAATGCGCTGTTCAGTGTCTGTTCTAGATCTTTGTTGAGCATATTCGTACCCGACCAACGCTGTTCAACTGTTTTTTTCGATTTTGCAAAGCAGAGGGTGCTGATGCTCCCGCGAAAAACGATTGACCTGCTCGGCCTTGGTTTCGGCAATATCCTTTGTGAAGACGCCGCATACTGCCTGTCCCTGAGTATGTACTGTCAACATAACTTGTGTCGCCTTTTCCCTGGACAAGTTGAAGAAGGATTCGAGAACTTCGATCACGAAGTCCATCGGGGTGTAGTCATCGTTAACCAGTATGACCTTGTACATCGGCGGGGGTGCAAGCTTCGGCTTCACCGGGGCTACGGCAACACTACCCTCATCATCATACTGATGATTTTCTTTCTCTAAGGATAGTAGAATTCGTTCAATGCTACTCATGAAATGCGTTGTCAACATAATGCCAGATAAAGTGTTTTCTTAACCGCTATAGTACCATGTTGGCTGACGAATACTTGACAGCATTGATGGCATGTCTAACACTTGTTTTAACCCATGGACGCGGTTTCATACAACTAAAAACGAACAAAAACATCCACTCAAAAGAAATAACAAGCAGTGAATAGAGGGACTGAAGGATGCCGACAGGTACAGTAAAGTGGTTTAATAATGCAAAAGGGTACGGGTTTATCCTGGGTGAAGGCAGTAATGGGGAAGACCTTTTCGTTCACTACTCTTCCATCAAGATGGATGGTTATAAAACCCTGAAAGCTGGCCAAGTCGTCACCTACGATATCATCCAAGGCCCCAAAGGGCTGCATGCCGTCAATATCTCCATGCCGCAAGATCAATTAGCCAGCGACGAATCCGATAGTAACAATACCGATCAAGCCATTCCAACCGGTATCCCCGTTACAGAACCATGAATCAAAAATAAAAACACACTAAAACAAAAAAGCCCGTCACAATGACGGGCTTTTTTATATGAGAGGCTATCTTACATATTCTTGATGATCGCATCCGCAAATTCAGAACACTTCAGCAATGTTGCATCAGGCATCAAGCGTTCAAAGTCATAAGTAACCGTTTTGGCTTCAATCGCACCTTCAACCCCTTTCAGGATCAAATCAGCCGCTTCAAGCCAGCCCAGGTGGCGAACCATCATCTCTGCTGAAAGAATCAGTGATCCAGGATTCACTTTATCCTGACCGGCATATTTTGGGGCAGTACCGTGTGTTGCTTCAAAAATCGCAACACTGCCACCAATATTGGCGCCAGGAGCAATACCGATTCCACCAACCTCAGCCGCCAGAGCGTCAGAGATGTAATCCCCGTTCAGGTTCAGCGTTGCAATAACACTGTACTCATCAGGGCGCATCAGGATCTGCTGAAGGAAGGCGTCAGCAATCACATCCTTAATGATGATTTCATTGCCAGTTTTAGGGTTAACCAGCTTGTGCCATGGGCCACCATCGAGCAGCTCAGCACCAAAGCGTTCCCGAGCCAGCTCATAGCCCCACTCTTTAAACGCACCTTCGGTGTACTTCATGATGTTGCCTTTGTGAACCAAGGTCACAGATGGCTTGTCATTATCGATGGCAAACTGGATGGCTTTTCGGACCAGGCGTTGTGTGCCTTCTTTGGAAACAGGTTTGATCCCAATACCACACCCTTGGTCAAAACGGATTTTCTCAACGCCCATTTCTTCCTTGAGGAAGCGGATGATCTTTTTCGCTTCCGGACTGTCAGCCTGCCACTCAATACCCGCGTAAATATCTTCCGAATTCTCACGGAAGATAACCATGTCCGTTTTCTCTGGTGCAGTGACCGGGCTGGGGACCCCTTTGAACCAGCGCACGGGACGGATACAGGCATACAGATCCAGTTCCTGACGCAATGCGACATTCAATGAGCGGATACCACCCCCAACCGGCGTTGTCAGCGGTCCCTTGATACCGACGCTGTACTCACGCATGGCTTCAAGAGTTTCTTCTGGCAGCCAGACATCATCGCCATAGACTTCCACGGCCTTTTCACCGGAGAACACTTCCATCCAGACAATGGACCGGCTTGAGCCATAGGCTTTTTCTACTGCAGCATCAACCACCTTCAACATGGCTGGCGTTACATCAATACCGATGCCATCGCCTTCGATGTATGGGATAACCGGATGATTGGGAACATTGAGGGAGAGATCGGCATTTACAGTGATTTTGTCACCATCTTTCGGAACTTTGATCTTCTGATATCCCATTATCTACTCCGTAATCTGGACCTTTTTTATGCCGCTGGCGATAACCGGCAGCCTACCTGTTCTTGTAGTTTTGCTACATTAACTGCGGTGTTGACGAAGGCTTGAATCGGCTACTGCCCTCTCGTCATTTATCGCTCATGGCTGTTTGGCGGAATAAGATATACCAAAGCACGCCAAGAATAAATGTAGTTTTGTTACAGAAATGCGTACATACCACGCCAGAGCTTCGTTATACGCCTAAATTATAGCTACATTTCTGGCCGTCTGGGCTTTGGCGCTGGACGTACGGGGCTGCATCATTACAATTGACGCCCTGTTTAACCTCTAACTAGTTTTCACTCTTATGACCGATAACGCGCACACCCGTGTGATCGTTGGCATGTCCGGCGGTGTCGATTCCTCAGTTTCAGCGCTTCTGCTCATGCAGCAGGGCTATCAGGTAGAAGGCCTGTTCATGAAGAACTGGGAAGAAGACGATGACACGGAATACTGCACTGCCCGCCAGGATCTGGCCGATGCCCAGGCAGTCTGTGACCGGCTCGGCATCCATCTTCACAAGGCCAATTTTGCCGCTGAATACTGGGATAATGTCTTTGAACATTTCCTGTCAGAATACCGTGCCGGGCGCACCCCTAATCCCGATATTCTCTGTAACCGGGAAATCAAGTTCAGAGCCTTTCTCGATTATGCACTTGAACTGGGTGCTGACGCCATTGCAACCGGTCATTATGTGCGCCGCGCAGACCGCGACGGACATACCCTGCTGTTGAAAGGGCTGGATAATAACAAGGATCAAAGCTATTTCCTGCATGCGGTAGGCGAACATGAACTGTCACGCAGCCTGTTCCCGGTCGGAGAGCTGGAAAAACATGAGGTTCGAGCCATTGCCGAACAACACCAGTTGGCGACATTCAACAAGAAAGACAGTACGGGGATCTGTTTTATCGGCGAACGTCGTTTCCGCGACTTCCTAAAACAGTACATTCCTGCGCAGCCTGGTGATATTGAAACAGATGATGGCAAGGTCATTGGTCGCCACAGCGGCCTCATGTATCACACCATCGGCCAGCGCCAGGGGCTGGGTATTGGCGGGCTTAAGAATGCTGACGATGCGCCATGGTATGTCATTGAAAAAAATCTGGATCGTAATGTCCTCATCGTCGGTCAGGGGAACGACAATCCCGGCCTGTTTTCCGAAGCCCTGTCCGTTGACACGGTGTACTGGATTAATGACGATCCTGCCCTGGCACCTGACAAACTTCGGGCCAAAGTCAGGTATCGACAGTCTGACCAGGCCTGTACGCTTCAACGAAAGTCGGATGGCGGCTATCATGTCCTCTTCGACGAACCTCAGCGTGCGGTAACCCCTGGCCAGTCCATTGTTTTCTATGATCAGGATGTCTGTCTTGGCGGTGGCATTATCGAGCAACGCTTTGCCCATAAAACCATGATTTCGGGTTGATGTTAGGGGGCCAATGGAGCTGTGAATCAACAAGATCTTGATCGTACCCTGGCGCTGGCCGGCCTGTTCCAGGCCGCCACGCTGGTAGAGAAAATTGCCAAAACGGCCCAGGTGCCTGAGCATGAACTGTCTGTCTGCATTAACAGCATCTTTGCCACTAATCCTGACAGCGTCACGGATGTCTACGGTGGCAGCGCTGGCAATGTGACAGCAGGCCTCAGAGCCCTCAGGGATGTGCTGCAACGTAATCATGACGCCGTGAAAGCCGATGCTATCCGCTATTCCCTGACCCTGATTCATCTGGAGCGCAAATTGCGCGGTAATCCGGGGATGATGAACACCATCTCGGAGCGTATTGACCGCGCCAGGGATCAGGTTCGTCACTTCTCCCCTACCCATGAAAACGTTCTGGCAAGCCTTGCGAGCATTTATCTGGACACGATCAGCACTTTCAAGACCCGTATCCAGGTCATGGGAGATATCCGGCATTTGCAGAACCAGGCCTGTGCCGACAAAATCCGGGCTGCCCTGCTGGCCGGCATGCGCTCTGCCATCCTATGGCGACAGGTGGGCGGACGCCGCTGGCATCTGGTGTTTGGTCGCAACAAAATGCTTGCCGCGATTGACCAGTTGCTCAAAGGTCACTGACCTGAACGGTAACCGACGCAACAAAACCTGATACCGCGGCATTTTTCAGGTAAAATGCCGCGCAATTTTTCAGCCCGTTCCCAGATCCTATCCGGCAGGTTCTGCCCGATAATGATCGGTTAACCGTTTCAATTAAGGGGGTTTTGATGGAATTGTCTGCACTGACAGCGATTTCGCCGGTTGATGGCCGCTATGGCAGCAAGACCAGTCCGCTGCGTGAGATTTTCAGTGAATATGGCCTGATCCGCTTCCGGGTCATGGTCGAGGTACGCTGGCTCCAGCATCTCAGCCAGCAACCCGCTATTACTGAGTTGCCGCCCTTCAGCGAGGAAGCCAGCCAGTTATTGAATACCATCGTTGACGACTTCTCTGAAGTCGATGCTCAGAAAGTCAAAGCGTTTGAGCGTACCACCAATCATGACGTCAAAGCCGTCGAATACTTCCTGAAAGAGAAAATGACTCAGAATGCTGAACTGGCCAAAGCGCTTGAGTTCGTGCATTTTGCCTGTACCTCGGAAGACATCAACAACCTGTCCCATGGCCTGATGCTTCAGGCAGGTCGCGAAGCGATTCTTCAGCCCCTGACCCAGCTGTGCGGTGCCATTCGTGCGCTGGCGCACGATTTTCACGATGTCCCCATGCTTTCTCGCACCCACGGGCAGACAGCCTCTCCCACCACGCTGGGCAAAGAGATGGCAAACGTTGTTTACCGCCTGGAGCGCCAGCTGAAGCAGATCCGTAACGTTGAGCTACTGGGCAAAATCAACGGTGCCGTTGGTAACTACAACGCCCACTACGCCACCTACCCCGAGATCGACTGGCAGGCGCAGGCGTCTGAGTTCATTACCTCGCTGGGAATGACCTTGAACCCCTACACCATCCAGATTGAACCCCATGACTACATTGCAGAGCTCTTCGATGCGATGTCGCGGTTCAATACAATCATGATTGATTTTGACCGGGATGTCTGGGGCTATATCTCGTTGGGATACTTCCGCCAGAAGACCATTGTTGGCGAAGTGGGTTCTTCCACCATGCCGCACAAGGTCAATCCGATCGACTTTGAAAACTCAGAAGGCAACCTTGGGCTGGCTAACGCCATTATGAGCCATCTGGCGACCAAGTTACCCGTTTCTCGCTGGCAGCGTGACCTCACCGATTCCACCGTGCTTCGCAACCTCGGCGTTGGTCTTGGTCATAGCCTGATCGCCTATGAAGCGACACTGAAAGGTATCAGTAAGCTGGAGGTCAATCGGGAACGTCTGGCACAGGACCTGGATAACGCCTGGGAAGTGCTTGCCGAACCCGTTCAGACAGTGATGCGTCGCTATGGTATTGCTGAGCCCTATGAAAAGCTGAAGGCCTTTACCCGGGGTAAAGCCATTACCCGTGAAGGTATGCAGACCTTTATCAATCAGCTGGATATCCCGGCCGATGCCAAGGCGCAACTGCTGACGCTGACACCGTCAGCGTATACCGGTAATGCCGCCGATCAGGCAAAGGCTGTTTGAGTTAGCCTCTAAGCGCCGGCCAGATGCCGGCGTTTTTTTGTATTCTGCGACAGGTTTTCTCATGAATCGCCCCCACTTCCCTGTACTCGCCCACCTTTCTGCCAATGAATTCCTTGACCAGTACTGGCAAAAACAACCGTTGCTGATCAAGCATGCCCTGCCAGACTGGACACTCCCTCTTTCTCCTGATGAGCTGGCAGGGCTGGCCTGCGAGGAGTCCGTTGAATCTCGCCTGCTGCTGCGGCAGTTGGGTGATCAGGAATGGGTATTGAAGCGTGGGCCATTCAATGAACAGGATTTCACAGATCTTCCCCCTGACAACTGGACGCTGCTGGTACAGGCCGTGGACCACTGGGTACCTGAGGTTCGGGAGCTACTGAATGAATTCCGCTTCATCCCGGACTGGCGCCTGGATGATATTATGATCAGCTATGCCACCGAAGGTGGTGGTGTCGGTCCGCATTTTGATAATTATGATGTTTTCCTGATTCAGGCATCAGGTACCCGCCACTGGCAAAGCGGGCAATTGTGCGATGACAGAAGCCCCCTGCTGCCGCACCCAGACCTGAAAATACTGGCAGAGTTCAAGACCGACCAGGATTTCCACATGGAACCGGGCGACATGCTCTATCTTCCGCCCGGTGTTGCACATTGGGGGACTGCAACGTCCAATGATTGTGTGACGGTATCGGTTGGCTTTCGTGCCCCTTCTCACGGTGAAGTTGTCAGTGACTATGGGCTTTGGCTTAACGACCATTTATCTGATTTCCTGCGTTACGCTGACCCAGACCTCAAAGCTCCATCTCATCCAGCTGAAATTTCCGCTGAAGCTATAACCCGGGTGCAAGAGATATTAAAACAATATGCCAATGATCCCGAACAGGTGGCACGCTGGTTTGGTCGGCTGATGACGGAGCCCAAATATCCTGAAAATGCCATGGCTGACCTCGAGCCTGTTACTGCGGAAATGTCGGTGGCTGATGATGCACGGCTTGCCTGGTACCAGTCTGAAGATCTCGATACCGTGTATTTGTTCGCAAACGGGCAAGATTACGCATTGCCCGCTTCACTCAAAACAACTGTCGTGGCTGTTTGTGATAACCGTTACGTCTCAGCAAGTCATATGGAAAATCTGTCAGCCAGTGAGAGGGAGTCTTTGACGGCGTTACTGACTGATCTGGTTGAAAATGGTGTTTTAATGACCGCAGAATAATAGGCAAGCTGATTGGCTGGCTTCACGTTCACACACACTACAATTCAATACAGAAGAGTGTCGGCACAAGACTTTAAATAAGCGCGTTATGTCTCTGTATTTATTGAGTATATTGTTTTTAGGGAGTGCCTTTTTTGCAGCGATTCAATCCAGAATTGCTGCTTAGCAAAGAGATGGAGCAAGCAGGAAAAGCCAACAGGGCTTAATATAGGAGATCGGCTCAAAAACGGTGTGATCGTAATGCTGTCGAACCTGTCTGCAACAACCCTATTCTTGTCTGCACTTACGGATGCCATTGCTACCGCGACGTGTGGTTCTTTCTGCTCATCCTGCGGTTGATTTTCAAGCGCTGTATGAGAGCGTAATCGTAATAGCCTCTCCAGTAACACCACAGTACTGACTGACTGATCGCTTTGCGTAGCAAAAAGCTGATTGAATTTATCCATCAAACTGTCGCCCATGGCGAGTCTGATGCTGTCATCCTTATCAGCACGCTTCTCTTTTTCATTAGACTGCTTGTTCTCAGTTTTCGGACGAATGACCACTGCGGGTTGAGCTGATATCGCTTTTGTATCGGCATCCATCTCATCATCCAGAACAGCAGCGATCGCGTGTTTCGAAAAATGTGGGTTATAAGTGATTTCATCAGCAGCGGAGGTGAAAGCTAACACTCTGGCATTGGCATCAGCCTGCCGATTGGCTCTGGCAAGCTCCGACGTACTCTTGAGCCGATTCAATCGTTTTGCGGCAACAATCTTTTGCTTATTCCTGATTCTTTTTTTCTTAGGCTGCGGCAAGGGTTCATTAAAACGGGTTAAGGGCAGATTGTCAGTAGCCTTATTGCTGATATTTTGCACCCATAATTGGGGTTTGGTTGCCTGCTCACTGTACTCATTTCGCTTAATAGGGATTTGAACGCGCATGAAAATTGTTTCATCAGCCGGTATTGCCATCAACAGAAAATCCAGATTTTCAAGCGAAACTGGCAACTCGCTGGTCAACCGAATAATTCGACGTCCATCAGTCCGCTGCTGCCAGGAGGTCTTGATCGCCGCATTAAAATATTGCAAGGGAACGTCATAATTTTGATGCTCCAGCGGGGAAGCAACATCCACGATAACCGGTGCGTCAGGATCAACAAGACCGGAAACTTCAATCTCCGCATGCAGGGGCTCATTGAATCCAGAGAATAATTGAATCGCGGAAAACTCAACGGCATGAATGGAAGGTGCAAGCAACAGGCATACGGCAAGGAAAAACGTATAAACGCTTAACCCCGAATCATTAATAATGTTGGTATTCGGTTTTTGCCTAACCACTTTCATACTATTTAGAATAGCAAGGCAGAACCGTGAAAATTTGTTATTAAAAAACGCACCCTAAGGTGCGTTTTTTAATGCGCTACGAAGTGATCGCTTTAACAGCCGAACTTGGCTTTGGCCTCCCGGCGACGTGCATGGAGGACAGGTTCTGTGTAGCCATTAGGCTGCTCAGTTCCTTTGAACACCAGATCACAGGCTGCCTGGAAGGCAATACTCTCATCAAAAGCAGGCGCCATATTGCGGTACTCGGGGTCATCAGCATTCTGTCGGTCAACAACAGCAGCCATCCGCTGCATGGTTTCCATCACCTGCTCTTCCGTGCAAACACCATGACGTAACCAGTTGGCGATGTGCTGGCTGGAGATTCGCAGTGTAGCGCGATCTTCCATCAGGCCTACATCATTGATATCCGGCACTTTGGAACAACCAACGCCGTGGTCAACCCAGCGGACAACATAACCCAGAATGCCCTGAGCGTTATTGTCCAGTTCCTGCTGAACATCTTCCGCTGTCAATGCGGCGGGATCATCAAGCAAGGGCACTGTCAGGATGTCATTGAGACTTGCACGCTGGCGGTTGGCCAGCTCGGCCTGTACATCCGCCACATTAACCTGATGATAATGGATGGCATGCAGGGTGGCGGCCGTCGGAGACGGCACCCAGGCCGTATTCGCGCCCGATTTTGGGTGACCAATTTTGACCGACATCATCTGTGCCATCTGGTCAGGAATCGGCCACATTCCCTTGCCGATCTGCGCCCGTCCTTTCAAGCCAGCTGCCAGACCCGTATCGACGTTCCAGTCTTCGTACGCCTTGATCCATGCCTCATTTTTCATGGGGCCTTTGCGTACCACGGGTCCCGCTTCCATGGAGGTATGGATTTCATCCCCTGTGCGATCAAGGAAACCGGTGTTGATGAAAACAACACGCTCTTTAGCGGCAGCGATACAGGTCTTGAGATTCACCGTGGTACGGCGCTCCTCATCCATGATACCGACTTTCAGGGTGTTGACCGGCAGATCCAGTGCTTTCTCAATTCGCCCGAAGAGTGTATTCGTGAATGCGACCTCTTCAGGGCCGTGCATCTTGGGCTTAACGATGTAAACGCTACCCGTGCGTGAATTGCTGTACGGGCCACTGCCCTTAAGGTCGTGGATGGCAATCAGTGACGTTACCATACCATCGAGAATGCCCTCTGGAATTTCATTGCCGTCTTTATCCAGAACCGCCTCATTGGTCATCAGGTGGCCTACATTACGGACAAACATCAGGCTTCGACCAGGCAGAGACAGGGCATTTCCGTCAGGCGTCACATATTCACGGTCTGGGTTGAGGGTCCGTGTGACCGTGCTATCACCTTTCTTGAACTCAATACCCAGCGTTCCCTTCATTAAGCCCAGCCAGTTTCCATAGACAACGGCCTTGTCTTCGGCATCAACAGCCGCGATAGAATCTTCACAGTCCATGATGGTAGTCAGTGCCGATTCCAGTAGGACGTCCTTCACATTGGCCGGGTCATCCTTGCCGATCACATGCTCAGGGTTAATCTGAATTTCCAGATGTATCCCATTGTTTTTTATGAGTATTGCAGAAGGATTATTTAGGTCACCCTGATACCCAACAAACTGTTCAGGCTGCTGAAGCGCTGTTTCTGTACCGTCTTTCAGTTTAACCGCAAGCTGGCCTTCCTTGATGCCATAACCACAGGAATCGGCATGCGAACCCTTGGCAAGTGGTGCGGCCTCGTCCAGAAAACGTCGGGCATAGGCAATCACCAGGGCGCCACGCTCTGGGTTATACCCTCTCCCCTTCTCGGCGCCTGCCTGCTCAGGAATCACGTCGGTACCGTAAAGGGCATCATACAGGCTACCCCAACGGGCATTAGCGGCATTAAGGGCGTACCGGGCATTCATGACCGGTACAACCAGCTGGGGACCTGCCAGTTTTGCGATTTCAGAATCCACATTCTCCGTAGTGATCGTGAAATCTTCAGCTTCTGGCAACAGATAGCCTATCTGTTCGAGGAAAGCGCGGTATTCTGCCGCATTGTGTGACTGACCGCGTCGCTGCTGATGCCAGGTATCAATTTGTACCTGCAGGTTATCACGGCGTGCCAGTAAGGCTTTATTGACGGGAGCCAGCTCAGTGATAATGGCTTCCAGCTCGGTCCAGAAGTGATTGGCATCTACCCCTGTTCCCGGCGCTATCTCGTTGGCAACCAGGTCATGTAAAACCTTGGCAACCTGGAGACCACCTGCTTGTATGCGTTCTGTCATCGTTATTATGCCTCTCAGCCCTGGTGAACAATCCTGTCCTGCCAACCCCCAAGCCTCCCCCGGCGAACAGCAGGTTTCAGGGTATAGGAGTGTGAAAATGCCGGAAAATTCTAGAAGATGCCACTAGGATTTCGCTAATTTATCGTCTTTATGACCGCTATTTCCCGGATGAATAAAATCCGACACCTGATTGCCATACCCTACCGATCGTAACTGTTGCTTATGTCATGCCAGTAAAGATTCATACAGGGCATATTCGTTATAAAAAATAAAAATTGCTCCCCATCCGTAGTTCCACTTACAATGCTCCGGCATGCGACTGGTGCCTTATGGTTGGCACGGTATTGAGGGGTATCAACCAACCTGTTTGCAAGCATCAGGCGCTCATTCCAGAAGTCAGGAGCGAAACATGACCACCTATAACCGCCAAGAAGAAATCGCCCGCATCGAGAAAGACTGGGCCGAGAATCCCCGCTGGAAAAACGTCAAGCGTACCTACACCGCAGAAGATGTTGTGCGCCTGCGCGGTTCCGTCAAGATCGAGAACACGATTGCCCGCCAAGGTGCCGAAAAGCTCTGGGACCTGGTATATGGCGGCACAGCCAAGAAAGGTTATGTTAACTGCTTGGGTGCACTGACTGGTGGTCAGGCGGTTCAGCAGGTCAAGGCCGGCATCGAAGCCATTTACCTGTCTGGCTGGCAGGTTGCGGCGGATAACAACTCTGCCAGCAGCATGTACCCTGACCAGTCCCTGTACCCGGTTGACTCTGTTCCTGCCGTCATCAAGCGCATCAACAACAGCTTCCGTCGTGCTGACCAGATCCAGTGGAAGAACGGCGTTAACCCGAGCGATGACAACTACACCAACATGTTCGCGCCTATTGTTGCTGACGCAGAAGCTGGTTTTGGTGGCGTTCTGAACGCCTACGAGCTGATGAAGCACATGATCGAAGCCGGTGCGGCTGGTGTCCACTTTGAAGATCAGCTGGCTTCCGTCAAGAAGTGCGGCCACATGGGCGGTAAGGTACTGGTTCCTACCCAGGAAGCCGTTCAAAAGCTGATCGCAGCGCGGCTGGCGGCTGATGTTGCCGACGTGCCAACCATTGTACTGGCCCGTACTGACGCTAACGCAGCTGACCTGATCACTTCAGACTGCGACGAGTATGATGCGCCCTTCCTGACCGGTGAGCGTACCCCTGAAGGCTTCTTCCGCGTTAAAGCCGGCATTGATCAGGCCATCGCCCGTGGTCTGGCCTATGCCCCTTATGCTGATCTGCTCTGGTGTGAAACGGCGACTCCGGATCTGGACGAAGCCCGCAAGTTCGCCGAAGCCATCCGTGCCGAGTACCCGGATCAGCTGCTGGCCTACAATTGTTCACCGAGCTTCAACTGGAAGAAGAACCTGGACGACGCCACCATCGCCAAGTTCCAGCAGGAGCTGTCCGACATGGGCTACAAGTACCAGTTCATCACTCTCGCGGGTATCCATAACATGTGGTACAACATGTTCGAACTGGCACACAACTATGCCCAGGGCGAAGGCATGAAGCATTATGTTGAAATGGTTCAGGAGCCTGAGTTTGCTGCTGCCGAGAAGGGTTACACCTTCGTAGCGCACCAGCAGGAAGTGGGTACAGGTTACTTTGATGACATGACCACTGTCATTCAGGGTGGCAAGTCCTCTGTGACGGCTCTGACCGGTTCTACCGAAGAAGAGCAGTTCTAATATTGCTATCAGCCCAAAAAGAGGCCAGCTATTCGCTGGCCTCTTTTTGTAATACGGCAACAACGCTTTTCTCGTCACGACGTCCTACATCATTCAAAAGTCTCATTTCCCAAGGTTTTTCAATGATAGAGCAACGAATAGCTGACTTTTCGAAATCAGTTGCCGGAATTCTTGTTTGATTTCTTAAAACGTGAACCTGCAGCGTTCTCAGCAATTCTTTCATGTTGTCATTTGCATTCTGTTGAGCACACCTTATTTGAGATTCTTCAACCGGCATAGAGCCCATAAGCGGCGCTTTTTCACGCCTGAGCCGTTCCGTCGCCCTTTCAGCCGGGGGCGTCATGGAAAGATAATGATTACTCTGCCTTGAACTTGTGATAATCGCTTTTAATCGACAAAATAATTCATGTCTCTCGAGGAATGCTTGACCTTTCGCCTCATCAATCGGGACGACTTCAGTGCTGCTTTGTGAGTCAGCACCGGTGTTAGGTGCAGCCAAAAAAGCCATTAGACTCGAAGATAGCAATCTGCCTTTTTCTTTTTCAGCGCTTATTAAGTTAAGAATAACTTCCTCGGAGAGGTTGCAGCCAGCATCATCCCAGTTAAGTGTTTCATGTGGCCGACATGCTAACACGGCTTTTTCACTCGATTTTAAATCGACAATAGCTGTTTTTAATTCTTTATTTGAATAAGCTTCCCAAGATCTTACTCTTTTGGCTGGCACAGGGCTCTTTGTATTCTTCCTTACTTTTCTTTTGTTCACCTTTATTTCTGCGCTGCCATTATGGCTAATATCGGGATAACGGTCTAATGGGTCAGATTTACTACGCGTACTAACACCCGTCTTACAAGCTGACGTTGCAGTAGCGTCAAAGTATTTCGAGCTTTTTTTCAGCCTCATCGTTCCCTTTTCTGTTGAACAATGGTCTTGGCGCTCTTCTCTTGACTGGTTGCGATAACTAGAGCCTAGTGCTCCCTTTCCGATTGTCTTCATAGTATGCATCATCCTTAAAGCTTGATTACTCCATTTAAGTCTTCGGTAATCTTACTTCAAGAAAGCCAGTTCTTAAGCGGTCTAGCTGCAGTCTGTTATCGATAATAACTTTTTGGTTATCCCTCCTTGTCAGCCTCAGGTGCTAACCGCGCAAAGTTAACACCTGGGGGGGGAATATTCGATCATCGATTCTGGGCAATGGATATAATCATCCTTCTGAGCCATTGATGCCCTGAATCCTGTTGTAACAAAGGGCTCCAGGCCATTTTTAGCTCAAAAGCGGGAATTTCAAAGGGCGGCGCAAGCACAACGAGATCTCCCCCACCAGTCTGGAGTCGTGCTGCACGGGTGGGCAGTGTTGCTATCAAGTCATTGTTGCGAACCAGTTGCATTGCGACTTGGTAGTGGCGGGTAAAAACTGAAATTGTTCTTTTTTTGCCCAGTCGGTCCAGAGCCTCATCGACCCAGCCCAGTCTCTGAACATCTTCAGGATTCACGCCAACCCCAACCCCCATGCCGGTTTTACTGACCCAGACATGCCGGGCAGCTAGATAGTTATCAAGGATAAATTCATCAAGAATCGGATTGCTGCGGCTGATCAGACAGGAAAAGTCATCTTCCCAGATAATCGCCTGATGGAAAGACTGGGGCATATCGTCAAAGCGGTTGATGGCCATATCCACCCTGCCCCGCTCAACATCCTGAAAGCTAACATCGCTGGGCGTCAACACATCCAAGGTTACATCAGGCGCTTCGAGGCGCAGTTGGCGCAATACCTGAGGAATCAGAGTGGATTCCGCATAATCACTGGCCATAATCCGAAAAACGCGTCGGCTGGTGGCACTTTCGAAAGGTTTTCGTGGCTGAACGGCCTGCTCGATTTCAGCCAGCACATTGCGAACGATGGGCTGTAACTGACGGGCACGCTCTGTTGGGGTCATACCATCACTGGTTCTCACAAGGAGCGGATCTTCAAACAAATCCCGCAATCGCCGCAGGCCATTACTCATGGCCGGCTGCGTAATACCTAACTGGTCTGCTGCTCGGGTGACATTCCGCTCCCGTAACAGGGCATCCAGGTAAACCAGCAAATTCAGATCAATTCTCGATACGTTCATGCTTATGGCGACTTCTGGTCAGTGCATCCCTGCCTGTTATTCATGGCTTTTATGTCGGAAATAATAACTATAAATTTCCGAAATTTTCTCACACTCCATAGAATTCGTCACGTTCATGTAGTTCACCAATATCAATCACTACAGGAGTAACGCATGACTACCTATAACCGCCAGGAAGAAATCGCCCGCATCGAGAAAGACTGGGCCGAGAATCCCCGCTGGAAAAACGTCAAGCGTACCTACACCGCAGAAGATGTTGTGCGCCTGCGCGGTTCCGTCAAGATCGAGAACACGATTGCCCGCCAAGGTGCCGAAAAGCTCTGGGACCTGGTATATGGCGGTACAGCCAAGAAAGGTTATGTGAACTGCCTCGGCGCCCTGACTGGTGGCCAGGCGGTTCAGCAGGTTAAGGCCGGCATCGAAGCCATTTATCTATCTGGCTGGCAGGTTGCGGCGGATAACAACTCCGCCAGCAGCATGTACCCTGACCAGTCCCTGTATCCGGTCGACTCTGTCCCAGCCGTCATCAAGCGCATCAACAACAGCTTCCGTCGTGCTGACCAGATCCAGTGGAAGAACGGTGTTAACCCGGGCGATGGCAACTACACCAACATGTTCGCGCCTATTGTTGCTGACGCAGAAGCCGGTTTCGGCGGCGTTCTGAACGCTTATGAGCTGATGAAGCACATGATCGAAGCGGGTGCGGCCGGTGTCCACTTCGAAGACCAGCTGGCTTCCGTCAAGAAGTGTGGTCACATGGGCGGTAAGGTACTGGTTCCTACCCAGGAAGCCGTTCAAAAGCTGATCGCAGCGCGGCTGGCGGCTGATGTTGCCGACGTGCCAACCATTGTACTGGCCCGTACTGACGCTAACGCGGCTGACCTGATCACTTCAGACTGCGACGAGTATGATGCGCCCTTCCTGACCGGTGAGCGTACCCCTGAAGGTTTCTTCCGTGTAAAGGCCGGCATTGATCAAGCTATCGCCCGTGGTCTGGCCTATGCCCCTTATGCTGACCTGCTCTGGTGTGAAACGGCGACCCCTGATCTGGACGAAGCCCGTAAGTTTGCCGAAGCCATCCGTGCCGAGTACCCGGATCAGCTGCTGGCCTACAACTGCTCACCGAGCTTCAACTGGAAGAAGAACCTGGACGACGCCACCATCGCCAAGTTCCAGCAGGAACTGTCTGACATGGGCTACAAGTACCAGTTCATCACCCTCGCGGGCATCCATAACATGTGGTACAACATGTTCGAACTGGCGCACAACTATGCCCAGGGCGAAGGCATGAAGCATTATGTTGAAATGGTTCAGGAGCCTGAGTTTGCTGCTGCCGAGAAGGGTTACACCTTCGTTGCTCACCAGCAGGAAGTCGGTACTGGTTATTTCGATGACATGACCACTGTCATTCAGGGTGGAAAGTCCTCTGTGACGGCTCTGACCGGTTCTACCGAAGAAGAGCAGTTCTAAGACTGAAGTCTTGAATCTCGTATAAAAAACGCCGGCTCCTGCCGGCGTTTTTTGCATCAGTGAGTTTCAAAACCGGTTTATTCTAAGCTGTGCTGCCCTGGCTTATGAAGCATCAAAAATATGCCCTGGCGTCTGACCAAAATTCTTTTTGAAGAGATGATTAAACGCGCTCAAGCTCGAAAATCCTACCTCCATTGCCACGGTCGAAACCGGTAACCCTTTTGCCAGAAGCTTTAATGCCAGAAAAAGCCGAGCCTGCTGCCGGTACTCGACAAAAGAAAGCCCGATATCTTTACGTAATAACCGGCTCAGCGAACGACTACTGATGTTGATGTATGCAGCCCATTCAGCCAGGGTACGATTATCGTCAGGATGCTCTAGTATGCTTTCACAGACATGCTTCAACCTGACATCGGTTGGCATGGGTAAATAAAAAGTCATTTCATTGGCACGTTTCAGCTGATCCAAAATAACCAGAAACAGTCGCTCTGCCTCCCCGCTTTTCTCCGTTTCTTTGGTTAATACGGCCAAATGCAGGATCAGTTCACGCAGGAGCGGGGAAACATTCAGAACACAGCTTTTTTCAGGCAGTTGTTGGTAGCCGTCAACGCTGACGTACAGGTTTCGCATCTCCGCCTGCCCATACATCGTCACTCTGTGGTCAATATATGGAGGAATCCAGACGGCTCTCTGCGGGGGAACAACCCAGTGATTATCTGCTGTTTCTACGGTCATTACGCCGCTGCAGGCATAAACCAGCTGGGCGAAATCATGATGATGCCAGTTAATCACCCAATCGTCTGGATACGATTGGGGAATAACGATGGCGGTACGTGGCGATCCGGAAAAAGGAATAGACTTTTTCATGCTGTCTCATTTGAGCAAAAGGTCGGCTCTGTAGATTCTATGCGTCAAATTCTTGATCCATAAACTGTCCGTATCAAGACTCAAGCAGGATTAGTTTATGAATAAACAACGCCTTCACTTTCATGTGCTCAATGTGGGGCACGCCCTGGATCATTTTTTCATACTCATCTTCCCGACAGCCGTGTTGGCCCTGCAAAAAAGCTGGGATATTGATTATGCCGAATTACTGACGTACGGCACCTTCGGTGTCCTTGCCTATGGGCTGGGCTCTATTCCTTCTGGCTGGCTCGGAGACCGCTGGAGCCAGCGAGGCATGATGAATGCCTACTACTATGGCATGGGATTGTCTGCCATTTTGACCGCGTTTGCCCAGACCCCGACACAGCTCGCAACCGGTGTTGCCGCTATTGGCTTGTTTGCCTCTATCTACCATCCGGTTGGCACGGCGCTGGTTTTCAGTACCGCTAAAAAAACAGGTCGGGCCATTGCAGTCAATGCGCTGGCGGGCAATATGGGATTGGCCTGCGCGGCTGGTGTGACGGCACTGTTATCACAGGTGATTGGCTGGCAGGCGGCATTCATTATCCCCGGTATTCTCTGTGTACTGGCGGGCGTTGTTTATACCTTGGTATCCAGGGATGTAAAGATTTTCCAGCACCGTGGGAACCAACAAAATGAGACCTATTCAAGCAATAACACTCTAATAAAAATGTTTGCAGTCATTGCTGTTATCGCCTGTTTTGGCGGATTGGTGTTCCAGAGCCTGACGACCGCATTACCAAAAATTATTGATGCCTCGTTTAATATATCTCTCAGTACAACAGGCATGCTGTCTACCACTATTTACCTTCTGGCTGCAGTCATTCAGCTGATTATTGGCGAACTGCTGGACAGGGTTTCTGCCCGTTTACTGCTGATTTTTGTGACGTCTTCTCAGGTCGTTTTCTTAATTCTCGCGGCCTTCACTTCAGGCTGGATGCTGATTCCGGTCTTTATTGGACTAATGTCCAGCACTTATGCGCAGATTCCGATTAACGACTGGCTGATTGGACGGCATTCATCAGATCAGTGGCGTTCAAGAATCTACGCCATGAAATACATGGTGAGCTTCAGTACAGCACCCGTTGCGTATTGGTTGATTGCGGTTATCTATGGAAAAACGAATGAATTCAATTCGTTATACGGGATTCTTGCGGCTGGAATGCTGCTGTCAACCTTGGCGGCCTGGCTAATGCCGGTTATCAGGTCAGAATCGGATGAAGCCTATCGTCACAATCTGGCTTGAACTTACAATTATGCTCAACTGAAGGCTCCTCTCAGGATGTGCTTTCAGTTATCTTTGCCACATCACACTACAAGAATACGAAAAATAGATTTCAGTGAACGCTGGGGTGATACCAGTAAAAAATCTGGTGGCTGTATAAAAACCGAACAGATGAATGGAAGGATCAGATTAAATCATGCTGGAAGTATTGAACGGCACGGATTTGAGAAGAGTCTTATTGTCGGCCAGCCCAGACAGGCTACTCAATAACCTGACAGCCATTAAAATTCATTTCCTTTAAGATCATTTGAAGAAACTGTTTTAACGGCAAATAAAAAAAGGGAGCCAGATGGCTCCCTTTCTGTTGGAGGCGGGCACCGGAGTTGAACCGGCCTAGATGGAGTTGCAGTCCACTGTATAACCGCTCTACCAACCCGCCTTAAAACTTTCAGATACTATCAATATGGTGCCCGGAGCCGGAATCGAACCGGCACGACCTAACGGTCGAGGGATTTTAAATCCCTTGTGTCTACCAATTTCACCATCCGGGCGTTATCTATTCACCGGAAATCACTTTCCAGACACCACATCATAAATCGTCTTGCAGTGTTTCATCAAAGGCTTTGATGAAAAATGGAGGCGGGCACCGGAGTCGAACCGGCCTAGATGGAGTTGCAGTCCACTGTATAACCGCTCTACCAACCCGCCTTAACTGTCACCTGCCTGGAATATGGAGCGGGAAACGAGACTCGAACTCGCGACCCCAACCTTGGCAAGGTTGTGCTCTACCAACTGAGCTATTCCCGCACTGCCCTGCAGAAGACGAGGGCTATTGTATGGACTTATAACAATCTGTCAAGCATATGATAAATAACAGTTTATTTAGCACCAAAAGGCTTAAGTTCCGGCCATGCCGCTTTCAGATAAACAACCATAGACCATAGCGTGAGAATCGCCGCCACATAGAGCAAAACCATGCCAGACATGCCGACCAGGCTGTCTGCAAAACCAGGTGCCCAGAGCAGTAATGTGATGGCACCCATCTGCATCATCGTCTTCATTTTACCGATGAAGCTGACGGCCACACTGGTGCGCTTGCCTATCTCTGCCATCCACTCCCGTAAGGCAGAGATCATGATTTCGCGCCCGATGATGATCAATGCCGGAATGGTCAGCAGCGGGCTGTCAAATTTCTCAATCAGGGTGGCGAGAGCCACGGCGACCATCAACTTGTCCGCCACAGGATCAAGGAACGCACCAAAGGGGGTGGTCTGATTCAGCCTTCTCGCCAGATAACCATCAAACCAGTCGGTAAAGGATGCGACCATAAAAATCGCAGCACTGGCCAGATTCGTCCAGCTAAACGGGAGATATATAACCACCACGATGACCGGAATCAGCAGCAAACGTATCAATGTCAAAATATTCGGTATATTCATCGTCTGAAATGAGCCTGAAAATCATCCACTGTGTAGGGAGGCACTCCCGATTTTGGGCGTCAGTGTAACAGTTACCGGCCGGTGATTGGATAACTAATCATACGGAGTTTGCTTATCTTTAACTGTGCAGGTGATCATGTATCTCCTGCGCTAGTGCCTTGCTGATGCCATTAACCTTGCTTAACTCAGCCACTGTCGCCTGCTGAATGGACTGCAATCCGCCAAAATATTTCAACAATGCGGAGCGTCGCTTGGCGCCCACGCCGGGAATATCTTCCAGTGTCGACTTCCTCCGCTTGCCTTCCCGTCGCTGACGGTGTCCGGTAATGGCGAAGCGATGCGCCTCATCCCTGACCTGCTGAACCAGATGCAATGCCGGACTGCTGGGTTCCAGCACGTATTCTTTGCCCGTCACGCCATCCAGCAGCGTTTCCATCCCGGGTTTGCGGGTCTCCCCTTTTCCAACTCCCACAACCGTAATGCTGGTCAACTGCAGGCTTTCCAGAGATTCCATGGCTTTGCCAAGCTGGCCGGCACCGCCGTCAATCAGGATCAAATCCGGCATTTTACCTTCCCCGGTAAGTAGCCGGGCATAACGTCGCTCAACGGCCTGCCCTATCGCTGCATAATCATCGCCAGGGGTTATGTCACGAATATTAAAGCGACGATAATCTGATTTAACGGCACCTTGCTGATCAAATACTACGCAGGAGGCTACCGTGCCTTCTCCCATGGTATGACTGATATCAAAGCACTCGATGCGTTCCGGCATGGTTGACATCTTCAGCGCCTGCTGCAGCATCAGGAAACGCTGATAGATATTCTTCTTATCCGCCAGCCACACGGCGAGAGCTTGAACCGCATTTTTGTCTGCCAGTTCCAGCCAGCGTTTTCTGTCACTCCGAACTTGATGTCTCAGGGATATGGCCTTTCCAGACACCTCCCGCAATGTAGTTTCCAGCACTTCCTGGTCTTCTACGGCGAATGGGATCACGATTTCAGCGGGGAAATCTCTGGCATCCGCATTCCGTATATAAAAATTGGCCAGGAAACTCAGCAAAGCTGTCTCACGGGTTGTCTCCAGCTTAAAATCCGGATGGAACTGCCGGGTACCGAGCACCCTGCCCTGACGGACGAAAATCACGATAACGCAGCAGCCACCCGGCTCCCAGGCGATACCTAGCACGTCGGCATCGCCACGCTGGGCGCTGATGGCCTGTCCCTCCTGGGTTTGACGCAGGAAGTTAACCTGGTCCCGGAAGGTCGCAGCCTGCTCAAACGCCAGCGATTCTGCCGCTGCATCCATCTTGCCAATCAGGTCAAAGATGATCTCCTGGCTTTTTCCTTCCAGGAATCGCACGGAATCCTGCACATCCCTGGCATATTCCTGCTCATCGACCAAGTCGACGCACGGCGCCTTGCAGCGATTGATCTGATACTGGAGGCAAGGCCGGGTCCGGTTCCTGAAAAAACTGTCTTCACATTGCCGGACTTTGAAGATTTTCTGGAGAATACCCAATGTTTCCCTTGCCGCACCCGCGCTGGGATAAGGACCATAAAATCGGCCCGTCTGGTTTTTCCTGCCCCGGTGCAGGGCTAAACGCGGAAAACGGTCCTTATGGGACAAGTAGATAAAAGGGTAAGATTTATCATCCCGCAGCAGGATGTTATACGGCGGCTTCAGGGTTTTGATTAGATTTTGCTCAAGAATCAGCGCCTCTGATTCGGTATTGGTCACTACCGTTTCAATGGCCTGAATCCTGGCGACCATGGCCTGAGTCTTGACCGCCAAGCCCTGCTTACGGAAATAACAGGACAGCCGTTTTTTCAGGTCTTTTGCCTTGCCGACATAAAGCACGTCGGCATTGCTGTCCAGCATTTTGTATATGCCCGGCAGTTCAGGCGCATTTTTTAGATAAGTCTGATGATCAAAGGCGTTACTATCTGTCGGCATAACAAGCACATCCGGTCAATTCTACCGAATGGTAACGTGATCTCTGTATCGCTGCACTCGCCAACGGGTTAGATCGCCATCGTCTGGGTATCCACCAGTGCATGCCTGATCGCCAGGTGTGTCAATTCCACATCACTGTTGATGTCCAGTTTGTCAAAAATCCGGTAGCGATAGCTGTTCACAGTTTTAGGACTCAGGCAGAGCTTGTCCGAGATGTCCTGCACCTTCTGGCACTGGACAATCATGGTGGCAATCTGCAGTTCGCGCTGGGATAGCTGTTCAAAAGGGTTATCAGATTTTTTACTGAAAGGCTTGAGCGCCATCTGCTGGGCAATGTCAGGGCTGATATAGCGGCTCCCTGAGACAACAGCCCGGATGGCCGTAACCATCTCGTCCAGCGCCGCCCCCTTGGTCAAATAGCCTGAGGCGCCAGCTTCAAGCAGACGACTGGGATACGGATCATCAGAATAGACAGTCACAGCAATGATTTTTGAGGAGGGACTGCAGTGCTGCAGTTTTCGGGTCGCTTCCAGCCCGCCAATACCCGGCATGCGGACATCCATCAAGATCACATCGGGCGTATTCTGGCGGCAAAAAGTGATAGCCTCTTCGCCCGTCGCCACTTCACCGATGACATTAAAATCCTCAACATCGGATAACATCCGTACAATCCCTGTTCGAACCAGATCATGATCATCTGCTACAAGAATTGAAACCACTCGCGTACCCCCGATAGACACCCGCTTCCTGCTCTTGTCGTTATTATTGCAGTCGGCATCCCAGCCTTTGCAGCGTAAAACCATACTAACAAACAACGGCTGTCATGCAACAGCCCGGATCGTCGAATCCAGAGCCGATAAACCGGATAAAAAAAGACCCACTTTCGTGGGCCTTTTGGTTTGCCTTAGAGCTTGCCGGCCAAGTCCGGCACCGCTTCAAAGAGGTCTGCGACCAGACCGTAGTCTGCCACCTGGAAGATGGGAGCCTCCTCGTCTTTGTTGATGGCAACAATGACCTTGGAGTCCTTCATACCGGCCAGATGCTGGATGGCACCAGAGATACCAACGGCAACATATAGCTGTGGTGCGACAATCTTACCGGTCTGTCCGACCTGCATGTCATTGGGTACAAAACCGGCGTCAACCGCAGCACGGGAGGCGCCGACAGCAGCACCCAGCTTGTCAGCCAGACTGTAGAGAATTTCGAAGTTCTCACCGTTACCCATGCCACGACCACCGGATACCACGATATCCGCTGCCGTCAGTTCCGGACGATCAGATTTGGCCAGCTCTTCACCCACAAAGGCAGACGTAGCAGCATCGTGTGCAGAAGCCAGTGCTTCAATAGGCGCACTGCCACCGGTCGCTGCGGGGTCAAAGCCAGTGCCTCGCACGGTGATCACCTTGATTGGCGCACTGGACTGCACAGTGGCAATTGCGTTACCGGCATAAATAGGACGCTTGAAGGTATCAGCATCTTCAACAGCAACAATGTCAGAAATCTGATCAACATCCAGCAGTGCGGCAACACGCGGCATGGTGTTCTTGCCAGTGGTCGTGGCCGCTGCCAGTACGTGGGAATAGTTCTTGCCCAGTTCAGCGATCAGTAGACTGGTATTTTCAGCCAGCTGGTGCTCATAGGCGGCGTTATCAGCCACCAGAACCTTGGCAACCCCTTCAATCTGGGCAGCGCCTTCTGCGGCGGCGCCACAGTTGCTACCCGCAACCAGGACGTGGATATCATCACCGATGGCCCTGGCAGCCGTCACTACGTTGTTAGTAGCAGCGTTCAGGGCGCTGTTATTGTGTTCAGCTACGACCAGAATACTCATCAGATCACCTTTGCCTCGTTCTTCAGTTTCTCAACCAGTTCATCCACGCTGCCTACCTTGATACCGGCCTGACGCTCCGCGGGCGGCTCAACTTTCAGTGTGGTGATGGTGGAAGCCACCTCAACGCCCAGCTCTGCCGGAGATTTGACATCCAGCGGCTTGCGCTTGGCTTTCATGATGTTGGGCAGTGAAGCGTAACGGGGTTCATTTAAACGCAGGTCGGTGGTGACAACCGCCGGCAGGTTCAGCGCAACTGTCTGCAAGCCGCCGTCGATTTCACGGGTGACCACGGCCTTGCCGTCTTCAACCTTAACTTCAGACGCGAACGTCCCCTGCGGCAGGCCAGCCAACGCAGCCAGCATCTGGCCGGTCTGGTTGTTGTCACTGTCAATGGACTGCTTGCCCAGTACGATCAGGTCAGGCTTTTCTTCATCGACAATGGCTTTGAGCAGCTTGGCGACAGAGAGTGAGTCCAGCTTTTCATCGGTTTGCACTTGAATGCCGCGATCTGCACCCAGCGCCAGCGCTGTGCGGATCTGCTCCTGACACTCTTTGGGTCCCATGGAAACGACGACAATTTCGGAAGCCACGCCCTTCTCTTTCAGGCGAACCGCTTCTTCTACCGCGATTTCACAGAACGGGTTGATGGCCATTTTCACGTTGGTCAGATCCACATCACTGTGGTCAGCCTTAACGCGTACCTTGACGTTGTAGTCTATGACTCTTTTTACCGCTACAAGAACCTTCATGAGCTCCTCGTACATTGTCCGTTCAGTTTTTTATCCAGCAGGCTGTACAACTCTGAAACTGTCCAGACTGTTGGCGTCCAGGCGGCGATGCATCGGTCGTTATATAAGGTTTGTTATGTGAGCATCCCGTATCTCGTGCCGGAGCTATCTTGACCGCTGGCCGTAACCGGGTCAAGGAAAGCCGGTGAGTCGTTGCACTCTACCCTTACAGACAGGCAGTAAACCTGACTATCAACAATAATGGCATCACCCGGGCATAACCCGTGGTAGTGGCTACCCGCAGGTTGATTGCGGCAGACCACTGTTCATTTGCGCGAAGCCAAGTATAATGCGAACAAAAATTCAAACAAGCGTTTGAGGCAACGAAGACGCATTTTTACCAAAAGCCGTGTGTTTGCCGGATCGGGGGATGCCAACCCGGGGTTCGGCTAGCCGTAGCAGCAGGAGAGTGTCATGGAACGCGAATCCATGGAGTTCGATGTCGTTATCATCGGGGCCGGCCCGTCCGGATTGTCTGCGGCCTGCCGCCTGATGCAGCTGGCCCAGGAATCAGAACAGGAACTGACTGTCTGTGTGGTTGAGAAAGGTTCAGAAGTCGGCGCCCATATATTGTCCGGTGCCGTCTTCGAGCCACGGGCCATGAATGAACTGTTCCCTGACTGGAAAGAACGTGGTGCGCCACTCAACACCCCGGTCAAGGGCGATGAGATCTACTACCTGAAAGATCAGGGCAACGCTAAAAAGATTCCCGCCTTCCTGACTCATAAGACCATGCACAATGAAGGCAACTACATTATCAGCCTGGGCAATGTCTGCCGCTGGCTGGGGGAACAGGCAGAGGGACTGGGTGCAGAAATTTTCCCCGGATTTGCCGCACAGGAAATCATTGTTGAAGACGGTGCTGTAAAAGGCATTATCACCGGAGACATGGGGGTTTCCGTTACTGGCAAACAAAAAGAAGGCTACATGCCGGGCATGGAACTGCGTGCCAAGTACACCATCTTTGCAGAAGGCTGCCGTGGTCATTTAGGCAAGCAGCTGATCAGTCAGTTCAAGCTGGATGAAGGTAAGGATCCACAGCATTATGGTATTGGCATCAAGGAGTTGTGGGACATTCCTGCTGACAAACACCAACAGGGACTTGTCGTACATACGGCGGGTTGGCCGCTGAGCGAAAGTGGCTCCATGGGTGGCGGATTCCTGTATCACCTGGAAAACAATCAGGTCGTTGTCGGCCTGATCACGGACCTGAACTACAGCAACCCTCATCTCAGCCCGTTTGATGAATTCCAGCGCTACAAGCACAGTCCGGTTGTGAAGCAATTCCTTGAGGGCGGAAAGCGTGTTTCCTATGGCGCACGCGCAATTACCAAAGGTGGCCTGCAATCGCTGCCCAAGATGACCTTCCCTGGCGGTCTGCTGGTGGGCTGTGATGCTGGCACTTTGAATTACGCCAAGATCAAGGGCTCTCATACCGCCATGAAGAGCGGCATGATCGCCGCGGAATCGATTTTCGAAACACTCAAATCCGGTGACGAAGGCGGCCGTGAAATTGAAGCCTTTGCCCAGGCTTTTGAAAGCTCCTGGGTCTATGAAGAACTTCACGCCCAACGTAACTTTGGCCCGCTGGTGCACAAACATGGCGCTTTGCTTGGTGGCGGTTTGTCATGGGTTGATATCAATCTCTTCAATGGCAAGCTGCCTTATACCCTGCACGATAAGTCAGCGGATTACGCCCAGCTGAAACCCGCAGCTGAGTGTCCGGAACTCAACTACCCCAAGCCGGATGGCAAACTGAGTTTTGATAAACTGAGCTCCGTTTTCCTCTCCAACACCAACCACGAGGAAGACCAACCCTGCCATCTGCGCTTGACGGATGCCGATCTGCCCATACGCGACAACCTGCCAAAGTTTGATGAACCGGCCCAGCGTTACTGCCCTGCTGGCGTTTATGAAGTCATGACGGATGAAGCGTCTGGCGAGAAACGATTCGTCATCAACGCCCAGAACTGTGTGCACTGCAAGACCTGCGATATCAAGGATCCTGCCCAGAATATCACCTGGGTTGCGCCGGAAGGGACTGGCGGTCCCAACTATCCCAACATGTAAAACAGAGGGGCGAATTTTTCGCCCCTTTTCTTGCTTTAACCTGCCCCTGTCAAGGCGATGCAACTGGTGCGATTTTGTAAAAAATCCCACCACTCCAGATGCCATACCAATCTTTATCTTCCATTGGCTGGATATCTGCCATCTCAACAAGCTGGTAGAAAATATTCCGGTGCACCAATGCTTCGAGCCGATCGCGGACGAGGATATAAGGCGAAGGTTCTGCGGACTCTGGATCAAGATCCACTCGAAACGGATGTCCGCTGTCCAGACGCACGGTATCGCCCACATTCGTCGTGAAC
This sequence comes from Kistimonas asteriae, assembly GCF_018263925.1. Lineage (GTDB taxonomy): Bacteria > Pseudomonadota > Gammaproteobacteria > Pseudomonadales > Endozoicomonadaceae > Kistimonas > Kistimonas asteriae. The sequence goes on along the minus strand of NZ_JAEVHF010000008.1, from coordinate 154,739 downwards.
GTCAGCACCTGATTCTGCCCCGTCCCTTCCGCATCGACAGCAGTAGCGACAAACGGCGCATCTTCCACCTGAATTCTGACTTTCTCGACTGGTGTTACCAGGTAATAACAGTCGTCGTCATCATGCCGCATAATGGTTGAAAACAGCCGCACCATGGAAGCACGCCCAATCGGACTCCCCATATAATGCCAGCTGCCATCACGGCGTATAACCATATCCATGTCGCCACAGAATGGCGGATTCCAGGCATGAACAGGCGGCAACCCAGCCTCGGTTCTTATTTTGTCCAGGTTGTTGAGCAGGGAATCCCGGGTTTTATGCTGATCTGTCACACGACCTCCAGGCAATACCGCCATAGTTCTGACATATAGATGATCCTTGCCCACTAAGTATAAGGTCCACCGCGGCCGAATCCAGCGAAGTGCTAATCTCACCAATAGAGGGATCCAATAATTCGACCAGGCAGTAGAAAGACAACAATGAATCCTTTCACCGTCATCGTTCACTGGCTAGAAAAGTGGCTGATCCACGAAACCTCACCGGCGCGTGGCGCCACGCTATGTGATTTCGACCGAATTCGCTATGAACTGAAACCTGCCGACGTCCTGCTCATCGAAGGGCGATCCCGTGTTGCAGGCGTGATCAAGCAGATCACGCAAAGCAACTGGTCTCATGCTGCTCTCTATATTGGCAAACTCCACGATATTGAAGACAAGCGGCTGAGAGACTACGTCAGCAAAAGCTATGACGGTGACAGTGAAGATCAATTACTGATCGAGAGCGAATTGGGACTCGGTACTGTGATTCGCCCGCTGCAGGTGTATGAAGGTGAACATGTCCGCATCTGCCGGCCTAACGGCATGAGTTATCGGGATGGCCAGCAGGTGCTTCACTATGCCGTCAGCCGACTGGGGCAGGAATACGATATTCGCCAGATCCTGGATTTATTGCGTTTTCTGCTTCCATACAGCTTTATTCCCGGTCGCTGGCGATCATCCCTCTTCAACCACATGCCTGGACAGGCGACCAAAACTGTTTGTTCAACAATGATTGCTGAGGCATTCAGCTTTATTCATTTCCCGATCCTGCCGCTGGTCAAACGCAATGGTGAGAAAGGTGTCCAGCTGTTTCAGCGGAATCCTAAGTTATGTACGCCTCGGGATTTCGATTACTCCCCCTACTTCACCATCATCAAATACCCCTTCCTGGACTTCAGCCAGCACTCATCGGATTGTCGACTGCTGCCCTGGCATGGTGACAGTACGCTGGAAGGTCAGGAAGCTGACCTGTACATGACCGCTGGGCAGATTCGCGATCTCAAGCGTTTTAAAGACAAGCTTTCCGTAGACCCGGATAGTCCTCAATCCACTCCAGACGGCAAGCCCAACGATACCAAGGGCTAGCGCGCACAGACCGTCAATTAAATTACCTAAATAATCATTAATTTCATTTTTATGCGTTTTTTGTCTAATTATTGGCTGGAAGATGTCAAAATATCGTTAATACTTACAGTGCTGATGAGGTTGATGTCCCCCTACAACCTTGTCAGCTAGGTCAGCAATGACCTTGGTACTTGGATTGTGTACCTATGTTTCACTCCTAATGGTCTTAGCCCGCGATACTTCCCCCAGTACGCGGGTTTTTTTTCGCCCTTAGAAAACCGTGGCTTTCAGCGCAAACCCTTGATACTACTGGCCTCCATGCACCTCCTATCCGTTTCTCCGTCTCCAGCCACTTGCCTGTCTATGGCTGTCTATAGCTGTCTCAACCTTTAGCAGATCTTTAGCAGACAAGTACCACGTGGGACAGCCTGCTTTTACCCTTGGTACACACCCGAAACCCTTATAGATCAATTGGTTATGGGTTAGCGGTTGTTTATGGTACTTGCGGCTACTGCCCCAAAAGTGTCCCACACCGTCCCAAAAGTGTCCCACCGTGGGACAGTGCAAGTACCCGCTTTAAAATCAATAACATACGTCATTTCAGTATTCTGGCGACGGTACTTTTCCCTATGCCAAGCCGATCAGCAATCTTTCTCACTGAAAGGCCTTCGGCTGACAGCCTGGCGACGGCCTGCTCTACCGTTTCTTCCATCTCTGCAATCGGTTCCGATTTGACTACACGCTGCACTTCAGCCTCCGGCTTAACCGTTGGCGCTATCTCATGTTCGGCCTTGAAAGATCCTCTCTCACGGGCAACTTCATCCAGCGCCAGCTTGACCCTGTTGCCGCCATGGTGGATCGCCTCACCAGTGGTCAGGTTCAAAAACAGTTTCAGCAACCCGGCCTCCGCGTCCACTTCCCAAAAACTGGCATTCTCGCCATGACGCCTGGTGAAGTAACCCACCAGATCCTCTACCGATATTGCCGATGACTTCAGTCCGAAGTGACTGATGATATGTTCTAAACCGGAACTCACGGTGTCACCAATCATATTGAAATCCAGATCGACTGACCCGGATCTCAACATGTCCCTGGTGAACGTTGAGGCAACCTTGGAACGGTCAGGCCTCGGAACCCCCATGGCCTCAAGTTCGGCCAGCATATTGTTCCGACGCATCTTTTCTTCCTCGGCCTCCCCCCACGCATAGGCCTCGTCGTAAGTCAGCTTGGTTCGCGTTATGTTGACCTGCTTACCGTCTTTCCAGGTTCGCGCCAGACAACGATAGACAACGGAACCGTCTGCTTTCTTTCTTGATGTTACTGTTGGCATAAATCCTTTCCTTACTACTATGGTGCCAACAGAATTGTATATCTTTAGTGATTACTAGTAATTAAAAAACACTCAACACGTTGCCAACTGGCATTAGTTTTTCCATCAGCGCTGAACTTATCCTTTTTATTTGATAATCGAGAAACATGGCAGTTATTTATTTGTTAACATCTTCAAAAAAATAGACAGCTAACACATAAACCAAACAACAATACTTATAATTAAGACATCCTCAGAAAACTATTTCCACATATATTAGAAAAACAATCATCTTCAAAATTTACAAACTATCAGATAGAAATACCTCTTCAAAAAAATCAACCATTAACTGACCCAGAAAACATTATCACATTAGATGAATCAAACCCTCTATTAGCCCAAAGATCAAATGACCTCTGTATATTCAGCCAAAAATCCGGCGTTGTACTACAGGCTTTCGCTAGACGTAAAGCCATTTCCACGCTAATACCACAGCGTCCATTAATTATTTCAGAAACCGTTTTTCGACTCACATCCAAACGTTTTGCAGCTTCTGTAACACTAAGACCTAGAGGGTCAAGATAACCTATTTTTAATATTTCACCTGGGTGAAGCGGCTCACTCATTTGCATTAGGGTTATTCCATATGATGTCATTCTCAAAATCGAATCGTAACCCAGCAAGTTACACCCATCAAGCATATCAAGATACAACATTCAAACCCAACACATAAATTGCGAGATATTTTATACATATGCATATTCTTCATCTTTCTGACCAGTAATATCAAGGGGTGCCTGTCGGACTCCTAATGGTCTTAGCCCGCGATACTTCCCCCAGTACGCGGGTTTTTTTTGTGCCAAAAACCAAACCAAGCGAGTGCTTCAAGCCCCAGTGGTCGTTCATGCACAAATAGCTATAAACATTAGCCACTTAATCAAGATATGGTCTGAAGCAACTATCTAGTAAAGGTAAAACCAGGAAATCATGGAAATAGAAACGCAGGCATAAACTAGCATGACCGGGAATCCGGCGCGAAGATAATCGGTTAATTGATAGTTACCCGCACTGTATACCATCAAGTTTGTCTGATAGCCCACCGGGGTCATAAAACTGCAACTGGCGGCAAAAGCAATGGTCATAATAAAAGCGCCGGGGTCAACGCCCAATACCTGAGCCAGCCCCAAAGCGAGAGGAAATGACAAGGCTGCAGCGACATTATTGGTCACGACCTCAGTCAACACCATCGTCAAAATGAACAGTCCCGCCATAACAACCCACGGCTGAAAGTCCTGTAAGTAAACCGCGGCATTCTGTGCGATAGCATGCACGGTACCATCATTGGTAAAGACCTGCGCAATACCCAGTGCCGAGCCGATCACCGCAATCAGTTCAAACGGAATACGATTTCGCAGTTCTTCCAAACGGGTATAATCAGCCAGCAGATAGATGATAAATATACCGATCAGCCCTTCCAGAAGAGGAAACAACCCCATAATGGAACCCGCCAGGGCAAACAGAAACAGGGAAATACTGATTACACTGCTACGTGTATCCAGGCTACCACTGGCCACATGCTCTCGTAGAATATGAAAATCGGTTGTCTCTTCACTGAGGACCCTGAAGTCTTCTCCCGTGGCCAATAGCAAACGGTCGCCCACTTGAAGACGAACATTAGACAATTTGCCGGTTAATTCCTGATTCCCCCGGCTCAGTGCTACGACGGCGGCATCATAACGTATGCGTAACCCCAGATTACGGACAAACTTGCGCGCCAAATCCGAACCGGAAGCAATGACGACCTCGGTCAGGTTACCCACCGGGATTCTCTCTTCTTCAGTCAGCAAAGCCAGACCAGAAAATCGGTCCAGTTCCGAAATAAAGTTCGGATCACCATTAAAGATCAAAATATCGTTAGCGCGTATACGACGATTGGGTCGGACAGGTGTAATCAATCGACCTTCCCGCCACATTTCAACAAGAAAGATACTTTCCAGATCTCGAAAACCGTTTTCCTTGATACTTTTGCCAACCAACGGAGAGCCTTCCTCGACCCGCGCTTCCATCAGGAACTTGTTATAGGACTCACTGGACTGGGTACTATCCGGCAAAATGTACTGGCCGGTTGCGATCAACACGAAAAGCACCGCCATGACAACCGGTGCGCCGATCTTGAAAAAATCACCAAACTCAAGGGGCTCAAGACCTGCATTCACCACAAAACTGTTAATAATGAGATTGGTCGAGGTGCCAATCAAGGTCAGCATACCGCCGGCAATAGCGCTATAAGAAAGCGGAATCAACAGCTTTGAAGCCGCATGCTGCTTTTGCCCAGCCACCTTTCCCATGAAGGCGGCAACAATCGCGGTATTATTGAGCATGGAGGATAGAAACGCCGTCATGGTGCATAGACGCAGTAATGCCGTACGGTAACCACAATCCAATGCGTGGCGAGTGGCCATCTCGATAAATCGGTTTTTTTCCAGAACGATGGAAACCAGCAACAACAAGACCAGCGTCATCAGCACAGGATTAACGAAATTGGCCAATGCCTCACCAACGGCTAACTGACCGGTAAACAGGAAGTAAAGCAGCGCCATGGCAAAAATTTGACCCGCACGCCACAGATTGCTGATTAATGCCGCCAGTACGAGCACCAGGACTGAGCCATTGATCCATGGCATAAGCTGGGAATAGGTTTCCATTAACCATCCATGGTTTCACATTGCCTATTTAGATTACTTTAGCAGCGTGTCATAACTCAGGTGGTTTATTGAAAGGCATCAACAAAATCAATCATGGTGGGCGTGCCGTTTAACAACTCATCAAGCAACGCTTCAGCAGCCGACCATTGCAGTTCGGGGTATTGCGTCATGGAATCCTTAACCAACTGACTGAAGGTTTTCTGGCGTTCCTGAAAGATATGTTGACTGACGCCACCCTTCCCTTCGCTGCGGATAAATTTCATGGCTTCCATGATATCCGCCAGCTTGGCAATCCGCTTCAAACGGTCAGGCAATTGATGCTTATAGCGCTTGTATTCAGGGCAGAGAGATTCTTCTATTTTTTCAATGGGGCTGTCACCTTTGGGAAAGGAGGCCTCCAGTCGGCGCTTAAGGGGGGTAGCCAGATCACCTGTCAACGTTTCCGGCATATCATGCCACAGGCAGAACTGAACAAGCGCGAGCTTTTCCTCCGGCAAAATATCGGGATACACCGCATCCGTCAGCGCACAGGCGTACATCGTGACCAGGAATGAGTGCTCAGCAATCGAAGGATAACGGTGACAGGGAACAGAATGCCAGCGAGTCACATCAGCGCTTCGCGCAATATCGTATATATTCATAGATCCCCCGGAAGCAAGTTGATATCAGATTAATAAATGTTCACTTGTTCTCAATGGCCATTAAATCAACAGACTGCTTATTCCTATGTCCAGTATAAGTCTTGAATCGTCTGCAGCTTGTCACTATTCTGACCCAGCCAAAAGAATAACGAATTTTAATAGGCCACCCTTTATGACAAGACTCTTTCAGTTCTTATTGCTGTTCTGCTTAAGCAGTAGTGCTTTTGCAGAAAGTTATGTTTACCTCACTAACAATACCTATGAAACCCTGCAGATAGAAACCCATGTACGGGGCGATACGGCACTGGTCGCCGGCGAGCATTATGAACAACTTGCCGCTGAGGTGCCGCCACTGGCGACCCGCCGGGTACTTCGCATGAATCGCGATGAAGGGATTAAAAATGGTAAGACGTATTTTCTGGACACCCGGGTTTCCGGCGCCCAAAACCAGATCACTCTCCAACAGAAGCTGACAGGCACCCTGACCTTCAGCAAGATGTGGCTGAGCGCCGCCAGTGACAACGGTGATCTGTCGTGGTTTTATGACCGCGAGATCCACCGCCAATCACTGGTATTTGATGGCAAACAGAGCACCCTGGCATTCCGTTCCCAGAAAGCCAGAACCTCCGGTGATGACCTTTACTATGTGATCCACAATGAGCGTCAGCAGCCCACCCCTCAAAGCAGCGATAAGCTGAAGGTTCTCTCCTACAACACCTGGATTTTATTACCGGGCCTGATTGCCAAAAAATCCGCTGAACGCCTGGACGCCATGCTGGATGCCGTCAGTGGTTATGACATGATTGTTTTTCAGGAACTGTTTGATAACACCTTGCGCCAGAACTTTATTAATCGCTTGGATGAAGAGTACCCCTACTTTACCCGTATTGTTGATGAAACCGGGAAAATGGAGGATGGTGGCATTTTCATCGCCAGCCGCTGGCCCATTGAAGCGGAAGATCAAACCGTTTATGACCGCTGTATCAATGATGGATGCCTGGCTGCCAAGGGAGCGGTCTATGCCAAGGTCAACAAAATGGGGAACAGCTACCATCTCTTCGGCACCCACACCCACGCCTATACAGGCACTGAAGACGTTGCCGTCAGGGCTGAGCACCTGCAGCAACTCAGGAATTTCATTGATAGTCAAAACATTCCGACCTCTGAACCCGTTCTGATCGCCGGTGATCTCAACGTTGACAAGCTCAATTACCCCGGTGAACACAGCCAGATGCTGGCGATTCTCGATGCAAGTGAACCTCAGGCAACGGGTGCTTACCCCTACAGCTATGACGGCCACGTCAACAAGTGGGCCTCAAACTATCGGGAATACCTGGATTACGTGCTTTACAGCAACCGCCATCTTCAGCCACTGGACAGCACCAATGCGCTGCTTACACCGCGGAGTATTGATGCAAGCCTCTGGGGCGACTGGGATCTTTCCGACCACTTCCCGGTGGAAGGTCATTTCTCCTTCCCCCTGCCTTCAAAAGAGCCCGTGGAGAGTGATGGCTACCGGACTATCACCATGAAAGATCTCTGCCTGGATGGAAACAGTGTGATTAACCTGGCCCATACCAGCCTGGAAGCCTGTGACGGCACCGACAGTCAATACTGGCAGTTCACCGCAGAAGGCAGCATCAGGAACCGGGAAAATCCGAACCGTTGTCTCGACGGTATGGGGGTTCTGAACGGAACCCGATTAATTGTCTGGGACTGCCACGGGGGCGACAATCAGCGCTGGATCAAGGATGGCAGGTTTATTCGCAGCACCCAAAACGCCAAAAAGGTGATTGATGCCTATCGGACAGCACAAGGCGGCGGTGTCGGCATCTGGCAGTTCCATGGTGGCAATAATCAGCAATGGCAGTGGAAGCAATAATGCTTACCTGATGACAGATCACTCTGAACCGCATGGACATTAAGCATTCCATGCGGTTTCCTCCTCAAAACACTGCTGATTCCTGGGTTAATCCGGTAAAATTGCCTGCCAGATCCCCTTCCCAGGAGTCAGCATGCAGCAAGAATCTCATTCCAACATCGACCCTAAGACCGTGATCAACCAGGAAACCGCCAAAATCCCCTGGCATGACCTGCAGCGTTTCTTCGCCAGTGGTACGACACTACATGTTCACCATGGGCTTGATCTCGTCGATGTCGCCCTGGCAATGCATGAAGATGATAAAACGGCCATTCAACGATGGATGAGTGATGGTCTGTTAGGCGGTGTAAGCGACGATGACGCTCGAAACTGGTATGAGCAGCACGCAACAGTATGGGCAGTCGTGATTGCCCCCTGGATATTGGTTCAACCCGTAACGGGCGGATCTGTAGACGAATAATGGATACCCTGGTGATAGTATCAGACGATGCTATCACCAGGGCGAAAAGCAGACAGGGAGTCAGAACTCTGACAATTCAATAAACAGTATGAAGTGCCTGTTAGCAAAGGATGCGGAGCATTCCTCTTACTCGGATAGGGTTTTCAGTATCAGGAATTCACCGGGATTAACACCTTGTCCAGCATTGAATAATCATCTGTCCCTGCAGTTAGCGGATAGAACACAATCAGCTGACAGCTTCTTCTTTCTTCTGTTCGGCCTGGGCCTTTTCCAGTTCAAGCGTCAGGTTTTGAACCTGCTGCTGCAGCTGTTTTTGCTTGCTCTTAAGGGTATTGTTTTCAGCGGTCAAAACGCGATTCTGCTCCTGCAGACGCTTAACCTGCTTTTTCATGCGATCAGGATTCTGGGCACGCAGGCTCTTAATTTCACCATCCAGACTCTTGGCCTGCACTGAAAATTTCAGGACGTTCTTCTCAGCCGCTTCCAGCTGGGATTTCAGACCCTGTACTTCCTTATTGTGTGTGGAGGTAATTTCCAACAACGCCTCAAGTCTGCGTTGCTCGACGAGCGCTTGTTCTTCTGAAATGATAGGATTTCCTCCTGCGGTGGATGTTTCCATTGAAAGTACCTCAACCTCTTGGCGAACAGGCAGCGTTTTTACTGTCTATCTATTGATATCAATATGACGTTTATAGGCCAGCTTGGAAGAAACTGGACGCAAGGAAACTGTCAGAGCGCGGCATTATACACTTTTTCAACGTATGGCAAGTAGTTTATTTGAACATATTTTATATGGATTTATCGAAGTTCAGCAGAGAATAACGTTAACCGCCAGCCCGCCCAATGCTGTTTCCTTATAGTTACTCTGCATATCCATACCAGTCTGATGCATGGTTTCTATGACTTCATCCAGGGTCACCCGATGCGAACCGTCCCCCCGCAACGCCAGGCGTGCAGCATTGATGGCTTTGACAGCGCCCATGGTGTTGCGTTCAATGCAGGGTATCTGTACCAGCCCTGCGATCGGATCACAGGTCATACCTAGGTTATGTTCCATCCCTATTTCCGCGGCATTCTCAATCTGCTCTACGCTTCCACCGAGTACAGCTGTCATGCCGGCCGCAGCCATGGAGCAGGCAACACCGATTTCCCCCTGGCAACCAACCTCAGCCGCTGAAATGGAGGCATTTTTCTTGTAGAGCATCCCAATCGCTGCAGCGGTGAGCATGAAGTCAAACAGCCCTTGTTCGTCAGCCCCATTAATGAAACGCATATAGTAGGCAATGACGGCCGGTATAACGCCGGCAGCGCCATTGGTCGGTGCGGTAACCACCCTGCCACCGGCTGCATTTTCTTCATTCACTGCAAGGGCAAACAGGCTCACCCAGTCAATCGCCAGTAGCGGATCAGCTGCATCACTGCCTGCATTGCTCAGCTCCTGATAAAGACCGGCGGCGCGGCGCTTCACATCGAGACCACCAGGTAATATTCCCTCGGTTCGACACCCCCGTTCAATGCAGCTGTCCATGACACACCACAGGTCTCTCAAACCTTGCTGAACTTTATCACTGTCACCCTGCAGGGCGATTTCATTGGCCATCATCAGCTGAGCGACGGATAAATTATAAGTAAGACATTTGCTTAATAATTCTTCTGCAGAATCAAAAGGATATGGGATACTTTTAACACCCAATACCTGAACATTGTCTGCACACTGGATTTCTGTGGCTGAAACAATGAAGCCACCTCCCACGGAAAACCAAGTCTGATCACCTACTGTGACACCCTGCTGATTGAATGCCAGCAAACGCAGGCCATTGGGGTGTTCAGGTAATGGCGTATTATTGAAAATGATGTCGGACGTCTTATTGAAGCTAAGCTGTCGCTGATTGGGCAGACACAATCGCTCATCATTACAAACCGTTAGATAACGATCATGAGCCGTGTCAGGATTAATGGATTCTGGCATTTCTCCCATGAGACCGAGTATGACGGCCTGGTCAGTGGCATGTCCTGTGCCGGTCAATGCCAAAGCCCCGTAGAGTTCCACACGTATCCTCGTTACATCGTCCAACGCAATCGTACGAACAAACTGGCAGGCTGCTTTCATGGGTCCGACGGTATGAGAACTGGAGGGCCCTATTCCGATCTTGAACAAATCAAACACACTGAGGGTCATAGGTTGTCCTGCATACCAATTGTTATGATTGTTGACCGCCGTCCCTGGCAGCCTTTGAGACGTTTGAGCTATCAGACCGCTTCAGGGACAGCGCCCAGCGCCGCCTGCAGCCACTGCCAGAATCGGCTCACACTCTCAATGTGAACCTTTTCATCGGGTGAATGAGGGAACACAATGGTTGGACCAATGGATACCATATCCCACTCAGGATAGGTGGCACCCAGAATGCCGCACTCAAGCCCCGCATGAATCACCTTGACTTCCGGCGCATTACCGAACAACGTCTCATGGGTTTCCTTCATGGTTACCAGCATGGCAGAGGATACGTCGGGCTGCCAGCCCGGGAACATGCCGACCATGCGGGCTTCAGCACCAGCCATACGGAACAGGCCGCAAAGACGGTGCCCCATATTCTCAGTCGCACTGTCAATCAAGCTTCTGGCAAAGCAGGCCGCATGGATCTTGCCATCAGCAATAGTCACAATGGCGAGATTATTGGAGGTTTCAACAACGCCAGGCACGCTGTCACTCATGCGGTCGACGCCATGAGGGCAAGCATCCAGGGTATCAAGCCAGCGAAGCTGATCTTGCTCAGCCATGAACTGGGCCTTGGCTTCGGTTTCTTCGGCCAGCATGATAAGGCCTGGTTCAACAGCCTGTAGCTCGTTACCGAAAACAGCGGCCATCTTGTCAAACAGCCCATCAAAGACGTCTGACTGATCCGCAGGAATAGCGACAGTCGCAAAGCACTCACGGGGAATCGCATTGCTGAGGTTGCCACCTTCAAAGCTGACAATACGCACACCAAGGGTTTGCATTTGCTTGAGCATGCGGATCATCAGTTTGCTGGCATTGCCGCGCTGCAAATGAATATCACAGCCGGAATGCCCGCCCTTCAGGCCCTTAATGGTCAGCTTACGCCACTGCGTATCGGCGGCAGGGGTTTCTTCGGTGTAAGTGGCATCTGCCAGTACATCAACGCCGCCGGCGCAACCGACGTAAACTTCACCCTCTTCCTCGGTATCCAGGTTGATGAGGATTTTGCCCTGCAAAACACCGGATTTGAGGGCTTCGGCGCCAACCATTGAACGTTCTTCATCAATGGTAAACAGTGCCTCAACGGGACCATGAGAGATATCTGTGGCTTGTAGAATCGCCAGCGTAGCGGCAATGCCCATACCATTATCAGCACCCAGCGTGGTGCCAGCAGCAGTTACCCATTCGCCATCAATGTAGGCTTTGATGGGATCACGGCTGAAATCATGATCGGTATCCGCATTTTTCTGGGGGACCATGTCCAAATGGCTCTGGAGAATTACGCCGGTACGATTCTCCATACCTGCAGTAGCAGGTTTCCTGACAATCAGGTTACCCACTTCATCGACATAGCTCTCAAGACCCAGGCGCTCCGCCAGTGCGACGATGTGATCTCTAACCTGCTCTTCCTGACCGGATGGACGTGGAATCTGGCACAGGTCACTGAAATGTCCCCAGATCCTGGTGGGTTCTAACTGTTTGATATCAGACACAATCCATTCCTGTTTTATGACTACGACAATGGCTTGGGACTGTTATATCAATCCGACGCTACGATTGGCGTAGGTATATTCCCGTATTCGGCATGATCAATGTCATCAAACGTCGATATTTCAGGTGTATCAACGTGCCATAAAACAAGATATATGATTGTATATTATTCATGTTTTAAGACCTCAACCGTCATTCCTGCAGCAAGCGATCCCTGCCCATGGTGAATCAGATTCTGGCCGAACAGGATCGAATTGCCATTCCGTCGATACGACGCCAGCGTGCGTAACGGTTGACCGGTTTTTACACCTAGCTGGGTATCAACGGTTGTCATGACACAGCGACTGCAGGGTTTTACTACGCTGAATTCGATATCACCAATACGGATTCTGTCCCACTGGTCTTCTTCATGAGGATCACATCCACTCACGACGATGTTGGGCCGAAATCGGCGCATGGGCACGGGGATGTCCAGTCGTTCATTCAGTGCCGCCAGTGATGCGTCTGAAATCAGCAGGAAGGAAAAACCATCTGCAAAGGACACTTGATCCCCTTTTGATGCATAGGCCCTATCCACCTGACGAAGAAAAGTATCCGGCATCCAGACCAACCGGCATTCAACACCCAAGAAACGGCTGAACCATTCGTCCGCATCCTCTCCCGCACTGACAGCCTGACATTCATCCTTCCATACCAGTACAGAGAGAGACGCTTCATCGCAGGCAGCCGGCGTAGCTATCGGCAGAGGTGTCATCCCCTCTGCAGACACCACAATACCGGTGTCCTGCTCCTCAACCGTCACCAATACCAGTCGTGGGTATTGCCGCTGAGTAATGAACTTCCCGCTTTTGTCCACCACCATCCAGCGGCGATCACCACGGAACCCAAACGCATCGACAAACCGCTCTGTCACCACACGCTGCCGACAGGATTTAATGGGATAGACCGCCAACTCTGACACCGTAATCATGTATTTTCCCAATCACTGATCTGTGCACTTCCCGGTTAAACACCCTTTCCTGAGCATCAGGTCAGCGTGGCGTTTCCCCGACAAACCGGGTGCGGTATAGTTAGCCGCACCTTCTGCCGCCATCATGACGCGGTGCCTAAGAAAAAACAAAAACACATTAATAAAAACAGGGACTCAGAATGCTTAAGCGATGGCTGCTCACCGGCGTAGTGCTGGCCCTTCTGTTTGGCGTACCGGCTGGTTTAAAACTGTTTGAAAAGCACATGACGCAGCAATTCTTCGCCTCCTTTACCCCACCGCCTGTCACTATTTCCGCCGAGGCTGTCCGCCTTGAAACCTGGCAGCCCCGTTTAACCACCATCGGCAGCCTTACCGCCATACAGGGTGTGGAACTCAAGAGCGAAGTCAAAGGGATTGTGCGTGATGTGATGTTTCAGTCCGGCAAACAAGTTGCGGCGGGCCAACCCCTTCTGCAACTGGATGACCAGACCGAACAGGCCAACCTGAAGAGCTACAAAGCCCGCTTAAAGCTGGCTCAACTGACTTATGACCGCGACCGTGCCCTCATTGAGAAACGCGCCATCTCCCAGACACAATTTGACCAGAGTGCCGCAACCCTGGATGAAGCCCACGCCGCGGTTGCGCAGACGGAGGCCATGCTGCGAAAGAAAAACATCACAGCGCCCTTCAGTGGCACCATTGGTATTCAACGGGCAGAACCGGGTGATTACCTGAGTGAAGGCGACAAAATTGCCACCCTTCAGGATTTAACCCGGCTTTACATCGACTTCAGCCTGCCAGAACAGGCCGTGCCTGAGCTGTTCAAAGGTCAGGCCATTCGTTTTCGGGTTCCTGCCCACGGCGACCAGTGGTTTACAGGCGCCATTGATGCCATCAACGCCAAGGTCAACAGTGATACCCGGTACATTGATGTACGCGGTATCGTCAGCAACAGCGACACCCAACTGCTCCCCGGCATGTTTGCCGATATTGAGATCATCCTGGCCGAACAGGTACCCGTTGTTACCGTACCGGAAACCGCTGTCACCTATACGCTTTATGGCGATTCCGTGTATGTCATCCAGGGCAAGGATAGCGAGAAAGAGACTGACACCTTATCCGTCAAACGTACGTTTGTCCGCACCGGTGAACGCCAGCAGGGCCGCGTAGCCATTACTGAAGGGTTGGACGGTTCAGAACAGGTCGTTACCTCTGGCCAGTTGAAACTGGATAACGGCACCCGTGTTGTCATCAACAACACGGTACAGCTCTGAGGGTGGCCTGAATGTCGATCGCAACGAAACAATCCTTTACCGATATTTTCATCCGGCGACCGGTGCTAGCCACTGTGGTCAGCCTTCTGATTCTCCTCCTGGGCCTGCAGGCTTTCCAGAAACTGCCGGTCCGTGAGTATCCGGCCATGGAAGATGCCGTGATTACGGTCACGACCATCTACCCTGGCGCCAGTGCCAAGCTGATGCAGGGATTTGTCACTACCCCGGTCCAGCAGGCCATGGCCGGGGCTGAGGGTATTGATTACCTGACCTCCAGCAGCAGCCAGAATACTTCGACCGTCACGGCCTATCTTCAGCTTGGATACAATGCTGACCGCGCCCTCACGGAAATCATGGCCAAGGTCAACGAAGTCAGGAACCAGCTCCCGAGTGAGGCTGAGGATCCCATCATCACCAAGGGTGACAACAAGGGATCCGCCCTGCTCTATCTGAGCTTTTACAGTGATGCGATGAGCAACGAGCAGGTGACGGATTACCTCACCCGGGTGGTGCAACCAAGGCTGTCGACCCTGGAAGGCGTTGGCAGCGCGGAAATACTGGGGCAGAAGACCTTTGCCATGCGTGTCTGGCTCGATCCGGTACGCATGGCGGCACTCAGTGTCACCGCGGCGGATATCAACCAGGCCATTCTCGACAATAACTTTCAGTCGGCGGCCGGCGAAACCAAAAGCGTCCTGACCGTCACCAGTGTCAATGCCCAGACCGACCTGAGCACTGAGGACGCCTTCAGGCGGATCATTGTCCGAAATGATGGGGATACCCTGGTCAGGATTCAGGATGTCGCCAACATTGAACTGACCGCTGAGAACTTCGACAGTTACGTGGCCTTCAACGGCATCCAATCCGTCTACATCGGAATCTCAGCCACCCCTTCCGCTAACCCGCTGGATGTGATCGAACGAGTCAGAGAGACGTTACCAGGAATCCAGGCACAGCTGCCCGACGTACTCAAAGCCGATATCGTCTACGACGCCACTGAGTTCATCCAATCGTCCATTGACGAAGTGGTCAAAACCTTGCTGGAAGCAACCCTCATCGTCATTCTGGTGGTTTTTCTATTCCTGGGCTCGCTGCGCATTGTGGTGATTCCCGTGGTCGCCATACCGTTGTCCATGGTCGGCGTGTTGTTCCTGATGCACCTGATGGGCTATTCCATTAACCTGCTGACACTGCTCGCCATGGTGCTGGCTATCGGGCTGGTCGTTGATGACGCCATTGTGGTAGTTGAAAACATTCATCGGCATATTGAGGACGGCAATTCGCCCTTTGAGTCGGCGCTGGCGGGCGCCCGTGAAATCGCCCTCCCGGTGATATCCATGACGATCACCCTGGCGGCCGTTTATGCCCCCATCGGTTTCATGACCGGCCTGACCGGCAGCCTGTTCAGCGAATTTGCTTTCACGCTCGCCGGTGCGGTAGTCATCTCCGGTATTATTGCCCTGACGCTATCACCGATGATGTGCTCCCGGTTGCTACAACCGGCCGGAAATGACAGCCGATTTGTGAAGTGGCTGGATCATCGCTTTGACCAGCTCAAGAACAGTTACCAGGCGGCCATACGCCGGGGCTTATCCTACCGTGGCCCCACCCTGTTTTTTGCGGCTGTTGTTTTCTGCGCGATTCCATTCCTGTTTATGGAAACCCGCAGTGAGCTGGCCCCCAATGAAGACATGGGCATTATCTTTGTCATGTCCAAATCCCCCCAGTATGCGAATATTGATTATTTGAACCGCTACACCGATACCTACGAGGCCATCTTCCGGCAATTCCCGGAATACGAAAGCTCCTTCCTGGTCAATGGGGATGGCGGACCGAACATGTCGTTCAGCGGTATGCTGCTGAAACCCTGGGGGGAACGAGAGCGCAATCAGTTCGACATACAGAAAGAACTGCAAAACAATCACCTCAGCCAGGTTTCCGGCCTGGAAGTCTTTTCTTTCAATATGCCCTCGCTTCCCGGCGCCGGTGGCGGTTTACCCGTACAACTGGTCATCAATACCACCAGTGATTATGAAACCCTATTTCGGGTGTCCGAAGGGCTGACCAAAGTGGCCAGAGAGTCCGGGCTGTTCATGTTTATCAGCAACGAACTCCGCTTCAACAAACCCGAAATCCAGCTGATGGTTGACCGTAACAAGGCGGCCAGCCTCGGCATCAGCATGCGGGATATCGGCACCACACTCTCAACAATGCTGGGCAACGGCAACCTGAACCGGTTCAGTATCGAAGGACGCAGTTATAAGGTCATTCCCCAGGCGCCGCGGGAGTTTCGGCTGAATCAGGAATGGCTGGGGCGTTACTACGTCCGGGCGGAATCCGGTGACATGGTGCCTCTATCCGCCATCATAACCGTCAGCACAGACACCCAGCCGAACCGGCTGACCCAGTTCCAGCAGCTCAACTCGACCAAACTCCAGGGGATGTTGACGCCCGGAGCCAGCCTCGGTGAAGCCCTCGCCTTCCTGCAGGAAAAAGCGGCGGAAATGAACCCTGAAGGGTTTGGGATTGACTATGAGGGCAGCTCCCGTCAATTCATCAATGAGGGACAGGCCCTTATGGTGACCTTCGCCATTTCCCTGCTGGTGATTTTCCTGGTGCTGGCGGCTCAGTTTGAAAGCTTCAGGGATCCGCTGGTTGTCATGATCACTGTTCCCATGTCCATTTGTGGTGCCCTGATACCATTAGTGCTTGGCAATATGTTTGAGCATGGTATCGGCATCAGTGTCACCATGAACATCTATACCCAGATTGGCCTGGTGACGCTGATCGGCCTGATCACCAAGCACGGTATCCTGATCGTTGAATTTGCCAATCAGCTGCGGCGCGAGCAGGGGCTGGACATTTGCAAAGCCGTTGAGGAAGCGGCGGCACTGCGGTTACGTCCTGTCCTGATGACAACCGGTGCCACCGTGCTGGGTATTGTGCCGCTTCTGCTGGCCTCCGGCGCAGGGGCCGTGAGTCGGTTCAATATCGGCGTGGTCATTGCCAGCGGCATGATGATCGGTACGCTGTTTACACTGTTTGTGGTGCCGGTTATTTACACACTCCTGGCCAGCAAAACGGTTCATAACACAGAGCTTACGCCACAAACCCACTGAAACCCCGCAAGAAAAAAGGCTACCGGTTGCTGTTTCCGGTAGCCTTTTTTATAGGTAAGGAGATGTGGCGTTCTAATTGGGGTCCAAATGAAAGGTCACATCCGCCTCAGGCATCCACGCCAGAATGGCCTGTTTGACCTGCCCGCCGATATCATGTGCCTGCCTGACGGAAAGATCACCCTGCACATCCAAGTGAAACTGGATAATGGGTAGCGCGCCGGAGATACGGGTTCTCAGGTTGTGAACCCCCTGAACACCCTCAACACTGAGAATGGTCTTTTCAATACGCTCAAGTTCCTCTTCCGGCAGGGCTCGATCCATCAGCATCTGGATAGATTCCCACCCTACTTTCCGGACACTGTTGAGCATATACAGCGCAATCAGAATACCAAAAATTGCATCAGCCTCACGGTATCCCGCAGCGGCCAGCGCCAGCGCGAGAATCACGCTGAGATTGGTAATCAGGTCCATGCGATAGTGCATCTCGTCAGCCTTGATCGCAATGGATCCGGTCTCACGAATGACATAGTTCTGAATGACCAGCAATATCAGGGTGCAGACGATCGAAAAGGCCATAACCATCATGGCAACCTGCTCATTGCCGATTTCCACGTCATTGGTCAGATCGTTGATCGCATGCAGAATCAGGAAAATAGCCGAACCGGCAATGAAGGCCGACTGCGCCAGCGCCGCCAGCTGCTCCGCCTTGCCATGGCCGAAGTGATGATCCTCATCCGCGGGTTTGAGCGCAATATAGACCGCTACCATGTTGATCAGCGATGCAAAGGCGTCCAGCATGGAATCAATGACCGTCGCCATCATACTGACCGAGCCACTGACCCACCAGGCGAACAACTTCGCGACAATCAGTACGATAGCCGTGACAACGGATGCCGTGGATGCCAGCCTGAGCAGCCGCGCATTACGCTGTGCATTTGAGTTAACCATAAAATGCTTTATCTAGTTTGCTTTCAGAATCCCAGCCTCTACATTAACGGCTTTATAGCAGGGAAACCAGATCAGAACGGTTAGGCGCGCTAAGCAAAATCGTTATCGAGATTACTTCAATCCAGCTAAAGAAGTGATTTCATATCAAAGGGTTAACAAAGTTTTCAGACAAGGAGCATCACATGACGAAGGGAAGACAGCGCTTCCCTCCCAGGGATCTGGCCTGCCACGATGGCATCAGGACTGCAGACCTTTCGCCAGATCAGTCGCCTGATCACCTGCCAGCAGATGCACAATGGTATCGCCTATCACCATATGGCCCAGCAACCCTGAAGCTTTCAACTGCGATCGGTTC
The DNA here is from genome assembly GCF_018263925.1 of Kistimonas asteriae. Classification (GTDB taxonomy): domain Bacteria; phylum Pseudomonadota; class Gammaproteobacteria; order Pseudomonadales; family Endozoicomonadaceae; genus Kistimonas; species Kistimonas asteriae. The sequence goes on along the minus strand of NZ_JAEVHF010000008.1, from coordinate 135,988 downwards.
ACACGCGCCGGATCCAGCACTTCAACCCGCACACGGGTCATGGCGACCTGTACAGGACCGGCAATATTCTCCCGCCCTCCTAAAGCCTCACTACAGTCTGCTATCAGCCTGACCGTGTTGTCATCGCTATTCGCAGAAACACAGGCTGGCTCTGCGGCTGCGGCTGCGGCTGCGGCTGCGGCTGCGGCTGCGGCTGGACGATTAAATGCCGTTTTAACTTTGTCAAAAAATCCCATTAGAATGCTACTTCCCTGTTGAATAAACCTGATTTGCCACCAGATGCCGAACCGCTGTCGCTGATTCCAGTGACAGCGTCTGACGAGCCAATTCTCTGCATTGCGGTATAGAGAGACGCCTGACAACAGCCTTGATATCAGCGATAGCAGGTACTCTGACAGACAATTCATCAACTCCTAACCCCAACAGCAGTGGCACCACCTATTCATCACCAGCAAAATGTTCAACCAAATACGGACAGGAACGTGGTAACCCTGTGCTTTACCTGAAGCGAGCGGGCAAAGCACAGGGCCAGGTGACAGCCTGATCAGAATGCCGGTTCAGCCTCGGTAACCTGCATCGTTTTCATGATGCCCGCGATGGTTTCGGCTTCAGGGCCGAGCACCACCTGGATGCTCTTTTCACCCACCCGAATCACACCACTGGCACCCAGCGCCTTGAATTCGGCATCACTGGCAACAACGGGCACATGGACATTCAGTCTCAGGCGTGTGATGCAGGCATCAATGGTTTCCAGGTTCTTAACCCCACCCAGCAGTACCAGATAACGTTGCGCCTTTCCGGTGGGTGTATCTGCTGCTTCCATAGCAGCCGCCGCGGCTGGCTGAACCGCCGTTATTGTTTCTGTTTCAGCCACTTCTTCGTCACGACCTGGTGTTTTGAGGTTCATGAACTTGATCAGGGCATAAAAACTCACAAAGTAAACAACACCCGTGCAAAGCCCCTGAAGCAGCAATACCTCTGGTTTGGTGGCAAGGCCCCAGTTCAGAACAAAATCAAACAGACCAGCGGAGAATCCAAAGCCATGCAGTGTGCCCAGCAGGTTGGAAATCATCAGAGACAACCCCGTTAACACCGCATGGAGGGCATACAGTGCTGGCGCCAGGAACATGAACATGAATTCGAGGGGTTCAGTAATCCCGGTCAGGAAAGCCGTCAGTGCCACGGAGAACAACACACCACCGACCTGCGCCCGACGCACTTTCGGTGCTGCCAAATACATGGCCAATGCACCAGCCGGCAAACCAAACATCATGACGGGGAAGAAACCTGCCATGAATACCCCTGCAGAGGGATCACCCGCAAAGAACCGGTTCAAATCGCCGGTCACCAGCTCACCCGCTGCATTGGTGAAGTCACCCAGGCCGAACCAGAAATAAGAATTCAGCACATGGTGCAAACCAAAGGGAATCAGGCCCCGGTTGAGGGTGCCGTACAGGAATTGTCCCACGGAACCGGACTCTGCAACACCATGACCAAAGGCATCAATACCGGACTGGATCACCGGCCACACATAACCACAGACCCAGGCCACCAGCAACATGATCAGACCGGTAATAATCGGCACCAGGCGCTTGCCTCCGAAAAAACCCAGATACTGGGGCAAGACCGTGGCATGAAAACGGTTATAGACGTGTCCGGCAACGATACCGGCCATAATGCCGCCGAAGAATGACATGTTAATGCTGTCATTGATCGTGCCCGCCGCACTGGTCAGCACGAAGTAGCCAATCGCACCGGCAATGGCGGCAGCACCGGCTCCATCACGGGACAGTCCCACCCCGATACCCATCGCGAACAACAGCGGCAGATTACTGAAAATGGCATTGCCGGCCTCCGCCATAAACGGAATATCCAGCAAATCGGGCTGCCCGAGTCGCAGCAACAGGGCTGCAACAGGCAGCGAGGCAATAGGCAGCATCAGCGCCTTACCCAGCTTCTGCAGGTAACTGAAGATGTTCACGGCAGGTTCCCCTCGGTTAGCTAATCATTTACGGCATCATCGTACCCACTTTTTTTATTGCGTGAAATATGTAACCGGAAAATTTCTGTCGAAGGTCAATAGAAACGGATTAAATCAAAATTATTTGACCTTTAAGTCACCTATTATTTTATTATGTAAATTATTGGCAGATTCCATCCGTTGTCAGAATCGGTACGCATCAGCCCTCATCGGAACCGTTTCACACCACTATCCGGGAGATAATCCATGCGTCTTATCCCTCTGCGAGATGCCCAGGCGACAGGACTCTGGTCAGCACGCTACATCGCAGACCGCATTCGGGCATTCGATCCAGGCCCGGACCGCCCTTTTGTGCTGGGTCTTCCCACGGGGGGCACGCCGCTATTGACGTACCGGGAGCTGATCCGTCTGCACCAGCAAGACGATCTCAGTTTCAAGCATGTCATCACGTTCAACATGGATGAATATGTTGGACTTGCCGCCGGACACGCCCAAAGCTACCGGACCTTCATGGAAGAGAACCTGTTCCGGCATATCGACATTCCCGCTGCCAATGTCCATTTCCTTGATGGCAATGCCGATGACTTGGATGCTGAATGCCAGCGCTACGAAGACTGCATCACCGCCGTCGGAGGTATCCATCTGTTTTTTGGCGGCGTTGGCCATGACGGGCACATCGCATTTAACGAACCCGGCTCTTCCCTGCGCTCCCGCACCCGGACAAAAACCCTGACACAGAACACCCGCCAGGCAAATGCACGCTTTTTTGAGGGGGATATCGATCAGGTGCCCAAACTGGCATTAACTGTCGGAGTCGGCACCATTATGGATGCCGATGAAGTCATGATTCTGGCCACCGGTTCCGGTAAGGCCCGGGCGATCAAAGCCGCCGTGGAGGACCCCATCAACCATATGTGGACGATCTCAGCCCTTCAGCTGCACGCCAAAACGCTGCTCGTCTGTGATGAGGCCGCCACCCTGGACCTGACGGTTCGCACCCTCCGGTATTTTGAAAGCATCGAAGCTGAGCATATCCAGGGATTCTGACATGGACATCGGACAAACAAACACCTTTGCCCTCATCGACGGCATCATCGTTTCAGACAGCAGCATACTGGAAGATCACGCTGTCATCATCAGCGATGGAACCATTGACGCCATCGTCCGTGATGACCAGCTTCCAGCAGGCATGGCAGCCCATTCGCTGGACGGGCAATGGCTCTGCCCTGGCTTTATTGATCTACAGCTGAACGGTTGTGGCGGTGTTCTGTTCAACAGTGACATCAGCACCAGCACACTGGATACCATGCACCAGACCAACCTTCGTCATGGTTGCACCAGTTTCCTGCCGACACTGATCACCTGTGATGATAACGATATCCAGACTGCCATTGCAGTCACGCGGGAGTACCAGCACCACCATCCGTTTCGTGTGCCCGGCCTTCACCTGGAAGGCCCCTGGCTAAGCCCTAATCGCAAGGGTATTCATGATGCCACACAGATTCGACAGCCTGATTCCGCTTTGCTTCGTCTGATCTGTGATAACAGCAATACCATCAGCATGGTGACACTGGCCCCCGAGGTCTGTCCGGCAGGCACCATTGAGCAATTGACGGACGCGGGTATCCGGGTCGCCATAGGGCATACTGCGGCCACCAGCACAGAAGTCGAGCAAGCCATCATAGCCGGCGCAGCTTTTGCCACGCACCTGTTTAACGCCATGCCACCGTTAACCAACCGCGAACCCGGGCCTGTCGGCGCCATTCTGGATGATCAGCATATTTGTGCAGGCATCATTGCTGATGGCATACATGTGGACTGGCAGAATATCCGTCTCGCGTGGCGGCTACTCGGCAGTGACAGGCTCTGCCTGGTTACCGATGCCACACCTGCCGCTGGTGCCCAGATCGAGCAGTTCCAGTTCGGCGGCCAGACCGTGTATTATCGCGACGACAAGTGCCTCAGTGCCGATGGCACGATCGGTGGTTCCGCACTGACCATGGACGCGGCGGTCAAAAATAGTATTGATCACGTCCATATCCCACTGGCCGAGGCCATCTGCATGGCAACCGCAACACCGGCCAGCAGCATTGGCATGGATGACCACATCGGCCAGATCAAACCGGGCATGCAGGCAAACCTGACCATTCTGGACATGCACCATTCAGTGACTGCAACCGTGTCGGACGGCGTACTCATGGACTGGCGTGACGGGACGCTTAATAGATAATGATCAAAACGGAATCTACGGGACAGGAACTCAGGCTACAACCGATTGCCACGGTCTATCGCACCATTGATCAGGCAGGTCCGATTTCACGGATACAACTCGCCCGTGAGTGCCTGATGGCGCCCGGCACACTGACCCGTATCGCTCGCCTGCTGATGGACAACCATCTGGTACAGGAAGTCGCCTCACAGGCCTCCACTGGCGGGCGACGCCCAGTTTCTCTCGCCATAAATACTGCCGCACGACAGTTACTTGCAGTGAGAGCGGGCCGCAGCCACTTCCATCTGGGATTATGTGATCTTTCCGGAAAGCTCATCAAGAAAGAAACCGTTGAGGCTTCAACCGATTCAGAAGAGACATTCTGTGCAGGCCTGATCACCGCCATGCGCCACTTCATCAGTGCCAATACGCAACATATAACCGCGCTGACGGGTGTAGGAATTACACTACCCGGCCTGATCGACAGTCACGCCGGCATTGTGCACTTCATGCCGAACATTACCGTTAACCAGCTGGCTCTGGCACAAAGCGTCCAGCATGCGCTGGAAATACCCTGTTACATCGGTAATGACACTGCCGCCATGTGCCTTGCCGAGCACTACTTTGGTACGGCACAAACCTGCAACAACGCCCTGTTTATCAGCATTCATAATGGCGTGCGTGCCGGCATGATGATCCATGGCGAACTTTATGAAGGCTGCCTGGGCGCTGCCGGTGAAATCGGGCATATTCAGGTCGATCCCCTGGGGCAACGTTGCTATTGCGGTAATTTTGGCTGCCTGGAAACACTGGTCTGCAATCCAGCCATCGAAAATCGCTATAATCAGCTATCACGCGATCACCAGCCTGCCACGGACTCCTACCCATTAGAAAACAAGAATATCGCAGAGATCTGCGCTGCGGCTGTCAACCTTGAACCACTGGCCGTGAATGTCCTCAAGGATGTGGCAAAGCATCTTGGGAATGTCATTGCGATGAACGTAAACCTGATACGTCCTGAGAAGATTATCCTTTCCGGAGAAATAGCAGCGGCATTTCCAGTGATCGCGCCTGTCATTCAGCACTGTATGGAGACTGGCACGGTACAAGGCATTTCTCGCGCGCCGATACTGGAAGTCTCACCACTCGGCCAGCAACGCTGGCTCGGTGGCACCGCGCTGGTGAAACGCGCACTTCGCGATGGCAGCCTGCTAGGTCAATTACTCGAATAAGAGGGCAGGTGTAATCAACAGCCCTGAAGTGTTTGTTACAACGCCTCTTTTGCCCTTTCGAGCAAGGCCAGTGCCTGTCCAGCATCAAAAGGCCAGCCGAGTTCGTGACCGTCTGGCGCAACCTGCACCACCGGAATTCGTTCGCCGTACTGATCAATCAACTGATCCGACTCGGCAATATCAATCAACTCCAGGGCAAAAGGCTCTGTGGGCTTCAGATTCACCAGCATGTCCAGGGCCTGCTCACAGAGATGGCAGCACTCTGTTGTGTAGAGGAACAGCGTGATCATGATAACCCCCTTCTGGTCAGTCAGAGCACCTGACACTGGACTATGCTCTTTATGAATGAAGTATGTAAACAATACTTACAGATATAGTTAGTAGTAATAACATTCCCGTCTGTCACCTTACTACAAGCACGCGTAAAATAACGTGATAAATCAACTGACTGCAACACATTATGCAGATCAGAAATGACAACGAAATAACTAACTGTCGTAACAGGGGACTGCATGGATTTCAGCTTTTTCAACCAACTTCTTATTATCTTCTCCCTGTCAGTAGTTTGTATTGCTGTCTTCCATCGTCTGCGTATCTCCGACACCCTAGCCTATTTGGTGGTAGGACTGATCCTTGGTCCGACAGCCACCGGCGTCATCGACAGCAGCTTCGATATCAGCCTGCTTGCCGAAATGGGTGTGGTGTTTCTGCTGTTCTCCCTGGGATTAGAATTCTCACTATCGAATATGCTGGCCATGCGCAGGGTTGTGTTTGGACTGGGCGGCCTCCAGGTACTCATCAGCACCGTGCTAATCGGCTTCTGCGGCCTGCTGCTGGGTTTTTCCCATGCCGGTGCACTGGTCATGGCAGCCGGGTTATCCCTCTCATCCACGGCCATTGTTTCCAAAGAGCTGTCTCGCCGAAACGAGATCCGCTCTGACCATGGTCAGCTGGCGATTGGCACTCTGATCTTTCAGGATATTGCGGCGGTATTCTTTCTTATCCTGGTTCCCGCTGTTGGTGGCTTTGGCGAGTCCGGACTGGCGATGTCGCTACTCATCAGTCTGGCCAAAGGCAGCCTGTTTGTGGTCTTTATGCTGATGATTGGCCGCTGGGTGATGCCAAAGATATTTCATGAAATCGCCAGGGCCCGCTCCGAAGAGTTGTTTGTCCTCACCGCTATCGTAGTTGCCCTACTGGCATCATGGCTGACACATCTGCTGTCTCTATCCATGGCACTGGGCGGCTTTGTCGCCGGAATGATGCTGGGAGAAAGCCATTACCGCCATCAGGTAGAAGCAGACATCCGCCCTTTCCGTGACATTCTGCTGGGTCTGTTTTTTGTTTCCATTGGCCTGATGCTGGATCTGGATCAGTTCCTGAGCCAGTGGCACCTGATCCTCCTGGCCAGCGCCGGACTCATACTGTTCAAAGCAGTGCTAATCAGTCAGCTGAGCTATTTCGTGTTCCCTGATCGAAAAGCCGCTATCCGTACCGGCCTGTCATTGGCCCAGGGCGGCGAATTCTGCTTTGCACTTGTGGCACTGGCGGCCAACAACCAGTTCTTATCAACCAGCACCAGTTCCCTGATCCTCTCAGTAACCATCGTCTCAATGGCCGTGACACCACTGTTGATCCGCTACAGTGAAACCATTGCCGAACGCCTGACCGGTGAACGGAAAAAGCGGCCAACCATGATTTCATCTGCCGACCGTATCCGACAGGAAACGGAAACGATGGATAACCATATCCTGATCTGCGGCTATGGCCGCGTCGGCCAGGCGATCAGCCGTTTTCTGGATAAGGAAGGCTTGCCATTCGCCGTACTGGATGACGACCCTGTGCATGTCCGCGAGGCAACACGCGCCAGCATGCCGGTGTTTTATGGGGACTGTCAGCGCCTGGAGCTGTTGGAAGCTGCAGGTCTCAATCGTGCCAGACTGGTGGCAATCTGCATCAACAACTCCCGAAATGCCCACGCCGCCCTGAAGAAAATTCGCAGCGCGAATCCCGACATCCCGATTCTGGTTCGCACCCGGGATGACGCGATGATGGACACCCTCAAACGAGACGGCGCAACGGAAGTATTCCCGGAAGTGCTCGAATCCAGCCTGCTGATTATCAGCCACGTCCTTCATTTGCTGGGGCACAACAAGCTGGCAGTCGCCCAGCGCATTGATGCCGTCCGGCGCCAGCACTACAACATCCTGCACGGCTCCTTTTTTGGCACCAGCGAAGCGCTGCACGATATTGACGGTAATCCCCAACAGTTCCTGCACGCCGTGACCCTGCCAGAAAAAGCCTATGCTGTCGGCAAACGACTGTCCGAAATCCCGCTTGAGAAAACCGGGGTTTATGTACAAAGGGTGACTCGTGACAATAACTCCCTTCCTTTGTGTAACGACCCCTCACTCCACCCTGATGACGTTGTACTGATTAACGGTACACCGGAACAGATCGAACACGCTGAAACCGTTTTGCTTAGCGGTCAGTAATCCTCTACAAAAGCCGGATGGTCCACACACCCATCCGGCTTCCTTCACAACATACAGACTGATCTATACTGGCAGTGGCGCCTCTTCCCCCCCACAACCCATAGCTGGCGCTCAAAGTCATCTTTTCCCATCCATACAACTTATCATTCACTACTGACCGGCAACGGCCGGGAGGTAAATCATGTTTTCTGTAAAAATACCGTTCTTGTTCACCAGCCTTTTCCTGGTATCAACGGCCGGGGCCGATGTTCAACGCACCAGCCTGACAAGCGCGATGCCTGATCGGGGTTTATGGACCCGAACCTTTACCGACCTGATTAGAACCGACCAGCCTGACCATTGGGGTAACTGGAACCTGGATACCTCCATCACAGCCGGGGCAATTGGCTATATCAATACCAATACCGGTGAATTCGAACGTATCGGGATCGTGCCGAATATTATCACCAGCAAAACCCCCATGTCAGAGGTCATGAAGCTGTCAACCGAATATGTGAACACCTCACAGTTCAACATCAATCTGAGCGACAAGCTTCCATCACAGGACAGCTCCTCTTCACCGGAAGTCGGCACAACAGTGCAGTGGAAATTCAATAAAAGCGGTTCTATTGCCACCCAGTGGGCTGTTTCCTCCCATGAACGCGTTGACAACCCCATTAATGTCATAGGTGACAACATGACCTGGCTGCAATCTGAGGCCGCCAAGGTCAATATGTATGACGCCGATCATGGCATCTCCCAAGGGTTTGGCATGGTCACGGGGATCATTTGGGCCAAGAGCGGTATGAATGCCGGCTCGCTATCTGACACGGCATCATGGAGCATCACGGGGAAAGCCAGCAACATTGACAGCATGCTCGGTAGCGGCTCTGCAGAAGCGTCGTTCCTTAAAACAGAATCTACAGGTGCTATCTCAACCCATACCTGGCCTGCCAGTGCAAATTCCGTATCGACAACGCTGGTTCCCATCGCCTATAGCTTTGCCTCGATGGATGGTACAACCATCATTCCTTCATGGATTGGGATGATTAACTCCTTCCAGGTCATTCTCAACAACACCCACGGCAGCTATATCGTTGACGCTGACCTCTACTACAGCACTGAGAGTGGCGAAGTTCACGAGCAGACACAACTCAGCGGCGGCCTCACTCGAACATTCGGCAATATTCCGCTGAATGCTGACCATCTGAAGCTTGAACTGAAATTCATCGGGATGATCAACAGCGATTACTACACCATTCGCTGGGAAAAACCTCTCGGCCACTGGCTGACTGGCCAACGGCATGTCGAACTTCACGGGTACTGGCCGGGTCCAACATCCTACACAATACTGGAGGAGCAGTTCGCTGATGAGTAGACTCTCAAGATAGCGTCGTCAGCTCACAGTGCGAACATCGGATAAAGAGACACTATGACAGATAAAAAAGGATCAGGTATTTTTCGAGTTATCCAAAGCGTGGTAGCGGCTGCCTTTGGTGTTCAGAGTAACCGCAATCGTGAAAGGGACTTCACTGAAGGAAAACCCGGCCACTTCATTATTGCCGGGATACTGTTCACCGTTATTTTTATTATTGTCCTGATCAGTATCGTCAATACGGTACTGGGCTAGATAAACGATAACCGCTTTATTGGCCACTCACCCAGTAGACGGCAGCCACCACCACAATCATGATCAGTGCTACGGCCGACCACGCATCAACCTTGCTATCGGTCTGTTCAGTTTCCTGAGACATTCTTTCCCCTCCTGATTGCTTTAAGAGACACCCGTCCAGACTAGCGAATGTCAGCAGATTCAACAAGCCGCGGTCTTTTTTATTACTTTTATATAGATATCTATGACTAAATATTACTTTTAAATATATGAGTGCATTGGTATTTTGCTCAACAATTATTCCTCAATAAAAACAATGCCAGGCAGGATGTCTGGCCAGAAAAAAGACACACCATGTATCAATACGATCAGCATGACAGAACACTGGTAGCGGAGCGAGTCCGGCAATTTGCCAATCAGACCGAACGCTATCTCGCCGGTGAACTTAGTGAAGAGCAGTTCCTGCCACTGCGTCTGCAAAATGGCCTCTATATTCAGCGCCACGCGCCGATGCTCCGCATCGCGGTACCTTACGGCATGATCAGCGCCACACAACTGCGAAAGATTGCCGACATCACCGAGACCTACGACAAGGGCTATGCCCATCTGACCACCCGCCAGAATATCCAGCTGAACTGGCCTGCCCTGGAACAAGTGCCCGATATTCTTGCCGAGCTGGCCAGTGTCGAAATGCACGCCATCCAGACCAGTGGCAACTGCATCCGCAACACAACCACCGACCAGTTTGCCGGTGTGGCCGAGGATGAAATAGAAGACCCCCGCCCCTGGTGCGAAGTCATTCGCCAATGGTCAACCTTTCATCCGGAATTCGCGTTCCTGCCGCGTAAGTTCAAAATTGCAGTTAATGGCGCCAGAGAAGACCGCGCCGCCATCCAGGCCCATGACATCGGCCTGGAACTGGCAAGAAATGAAAAAGACGAAATAGGCTTTCGTGTACTGGTGGGAGGCGGACTGGGCAGAACCCCTATGCTTGGCACTGAGATTACCCCCTTCCTTCCCTGGCAGCACTTGTTGACGTACCTGGATGCAATTCTACGCACCTATAACCGGTTTGGCCGACGGGACAATAAGTACAAGGCGCGCATCAAAATTCTGGTCAAGGCGCTGGGCATTGATGCATTTCGCCAGAGGGTCAATGCCGAGTGGGAAAACCTTAAAGATGGCCCAGGCACACTGACAGAACAGGCACTCGCTCAGGTTAGTCATCACTTTAGCGACCCCGATTATGAGTCTCTGCCAACCTCGCCAGCCAACGCTGATCAACAACGTGCAGACAACAAGGCGTTTGACCATTGGGTCACCCGCAACGTTTCAGGTCACAAGCGCTCCGGCTATGCCACCGTGACCCTCTCACTCAAAAGTACGGCCTATGCACCCGGTGACATCAGCACAGAGCAGCTGCGCATCGCGGCCGATCTATCAGAGGCATACAGTTTTGGCGAACTTCGCATCAGCCACCAGCAAAATCTGATCCTTCCGGATGTGCAGAAAGCATCGCTTTACGCCCTCTGGCAAGCATTAAGTGACGCGGGCTTTGCGACCCCTAACCTTGGGCTGCTCACTGATGTTATCTGTTGCCCCGGTGGCGACTACTGTGCCCTGGCCAATGCCAAGTCGCTACCGGTGGCGGAAGCCATCCAGCGTCGCTTCGACGATATCGATTACCTTCACGACCTCGGCGACCTGGAGCTTAATATTTCAGGCTGCATGAATGCCTGTGGGCATCACCACATTGGTAATATCGGGATTCTAGGCGTTGATAAGAAAGGCGAAGAGTATTACCAGATCCAGATTGGCGGCGCCTCTGGCAACAATGCGTCACTCGGCAAGATCATTGGCCCGTCGTTCAGCCGATATGATGTCCCTGATGTTCTGGAACGCCTGTTGAACGTCTATGTAGAACAGCGTGTTGATGGTGAAACATTCATCGCCACCTCTCGCCGTATCGGTCTTGAGCCTTTCAAGGAGCGGGCATATGCCAAGAAAGATCATTAAGAATCAACGTGTTATCGATGACAGCTTTGAGATCATCACAACACAAGTGCTCGACTCCTCGACAGCGCAGGCAAACAGTCTCGTTCCGTTGTCTATCTGGAATACCTTGATAGACAACACACAACGCGAATCCCTTCCCGCAGGGTTATGGCTGGATAGCCACGAAGCCCCGGAAGAAATCTCTGGTAACCCAAACCAGGCGCTGATTATTGCCATCAATTTTCCGGCTTTTACCGATGGCCGTGGCTACTCCCTTGCCCGCTTGCTGCGTCAGCAATACCGTTTCACCGGTGAACTGCGGGCGATTGGTGACATTCACCGTGATCAGCTTTACTACCTCTCTCGCTGCGGGTTTGACAGTTTTGCCCTGGCTGATCCCGCACAATCTGAATCTGCCATTGAAAGCCTGGAAGATTTCAGCGTGGCCTATCAGCATGCGGGGGACTCTTCTACGCCTGTCATCCGCTGAAACCAGTCCCGGATGCCCATTCTCATGGGAATCCGGGTATCTCTATGAAAAAACGGCTTTTTTTCGCGTTAATACTTCACATCTGGGGCAAAACACCGATTACATAACTATACAGGACCTATGGAGCTGACCTCGGCGCCCGGTTGTAGGCTATACCGGACAGGCATCGAGCGTTTATACTCTCGAAAAACAGAACATATACATGGACATGGATTCGGGTTCTCTGGTCTTCTCTTTCTTCCTCATCTTTACAGGTGCGGCCGTAGTGTCCACGCTGATCCTGTATACCCGCCAACCCCTGATTGTCGGCTACATTGTTCTGGGCGCCATCCTTGGCCCTTACGGTATGGAGATGGTGTCCGATACCAAGCTGCTCAACGACATTTCTCATGCCGGTATTATTTTCCTGCTCTTCCTGCTCGGGCTTGATATGCAGCCTGCACACCTGATTCACATGCTGCGAAAAACCGCCATTGTCGGTGTAATGAGCTCACTGGTATTTGCTTCAGCAGGCTATATCTGCGCCCTGGCGTTTGGCTTTTCCCAGTTGGAGAGCCTGATCATCGGCGCCAGCATGACGTTCTCAAGCACCATTATCGGGATCAAGCTGCTTCCCACAACCGTGCTTCACCATAAACACACAGGTGAATTGTTGATCAGCCTGCTCCTGTTACAGGATTTACTGGCCATACTGCTGCTACTGCTACTCCAGAATGGCGACAATATCAGCGATGGCTACTCTACCTTATTGATCCCTTTGGGTATTTTGCCGTTGCTGGTAATTGGCGGGTTCCTTAGTGTCAAGTTCATTATCCTGCCGTTAATGGCGAGGTTTGACCGGTACCATGAATACCTGTTTCTACTGACCATTGGCTGGTGCCTGGGCATGGCAGAACTGGCTCAGGCCATTGGTTTATCGGCAGAAATAGGCGCCTTCATTGCCGGCATCAGTATGGCTACCAGTCCGATTTCCCAATATATCGCTATTAACCTGAAGCCCCTGCGAGACTTTTTCCTGATTCTATTTTTCTTCTCAACCGGCGCCAGCTTTGATCTTTCGTTGCTTGATGACGTATTCATGCCGATGCTGACGCTCTCGGCGATCTGCCTTCTGCTTAAGCCGCCCGTATTTCGCTACTTCCTGCGCAAGGTGAGCGAAAAGCGTAGCACCGGCTGGGAAGTGGGTGCCCGATTGGGTCAGAACAGTGAATTTTCCATCCTGATCGCCAGCGTCGCATCCAGCCATGCCATTATTGACAGCATTGCCTCACACACTATCCAGGCAACAGCCATCCTGACACTGCTGATCTCATCCTATATCGTTGTCTTTACTTACGAATCTCCGATTGCCATTTCGGATAAATTGCGACGAGACTAGCCATTATAAATCGGACGCTGACAATATGACCAAGATCCCTGACACTGAAACCACTCATCTTATGGAAGCGATATAGTCATGAGTATCCCGCTAGCAACCCTGGTAGCGGGACTACAATTGAAAGCTATTCTCTGTTTAGGATCAAGTAACGGTAACGGGCCTTCACTTCTACATTTTTAATACCCTGTTGAATTTCCCGAGACTGAATACAAGCAACCAAAATTACAACATAAACCACTCAAAAATCGTCAACCACTCTTGCATACACCCCTGACCCCTTAAATCGAAAACTAAAGACTTTCTGTCATTACCATGATCAAACCTATTCGAGGCAGCTCAGCATACCTTATTAACCAACTAAAGACACATTATTCAAGAGACAATGCTTAGAATTTGGAATTGCAATAATAAAATGATAAAACCTATCATCAAAAACTTCTCGCTGCTTTACATAAATACGCTTTCTAAAGATGTCTTGCAGAAGCAGCTTCAGAAATATAGCAACCTTACTTTCACCAAAGAAAAAATTCTCTTCAAAAACAAAAAATCGGTACTCATAAGTACGAAGTAGATCAATGACTTCGCTGCTACCTTCACGAATACAAGCCTCTTCAAACAAGATAATGGGTTTATGTTGTTCAATCGTGTTTTTTGCTCCCTGTAACACCCTTAACTCGTGACCCTCTACGTCTATCTTAATAAGCTCTATTCGAGAGGTTTGATCACTTAAAACATCATCCAAGGATTCAACATGAACATTAATAAAGGAAGAGGCATCATAATTTAAATCTTCTCCAGTAATCCTTGAAGCTCCCCAGTTTGTTTTATCTATCTTGAAATTCAAGATATCTTTTTTATCACTAAGGCCAACTTTTTTCGCCTCAATATTAGATATATCTTCAGTATTAATACCCAACAGTCTATATGTTTTCGGATTCGGCTCAAAAGCAATCACTTTCGAAAAGAACTTTGAAAAATAAATTGAATGATTACCAATATTTGCACCAATGTCCAGAGCTGTAGAGTTACGCTTTGCACTCAAACCCAATACTTTTGACAGCGCCTCAAGCTCATCTACTTCATATAAACCATCAACATTTATTTTGTGCAATATTGCATCGTAGGAAAACCCAACCATCGTAGGATGGTGAACACTATTCTTCTCTGACAAATACCTTAAAAAATAGTACACAAATTGACGAATAAACCTGTTTCTTTTCGTAGACTGTATGTCTTCTTGTCTTTTCATACCCCCCCCGAAACTTGCAGTTCAGCTTTTATACTAGTATTAGGGGATATCTTTGATTACGCCAGCCAGCCGTTAATGAAACACTCCACCTTGAAGATCAGACAGTATAGTGTTTATCTGAGCGTACTCAGAGCTGCCAATATTCTGCAATATATCCGGGTCGCTGATTGACTTTGCATGAAACAATAGAGTTAATAACTCTACTCTACTCTTTGGCAGAATCAGTCAGTTTAGGCGCATAACGCCTCGAAAAGGCTTGCAAGAAGAGCGGATGATTTTTGAAGTGAGTCAAATAGAACCTGAAGATAAGGACATTTTTGGATCATGGTGGGAAAAAACCGTCAGGACCCTTATCCTGACGGCCATGCTAGCCTACCTTCCACACCGTTTGGGGCAGATATACTTAAATGGACGGCAATCAATCACTAGATTTCCTGCAAATTGACCAAGACACGACCCACCTGTTTTCCTTTGAAAATACTTTCAATGTATTCCGGCAGCTCTGCCAGACACACTTCAGTGGTCATTTTTTCCAGCCCATCCGGCTGCCACTGACCCGCTAACAACTGCCAAATCGCCTCTTTTTTCTCCCGTGGCAGCTCAACAGAATCCACGCCCAGAAGATTGACCCCACGGAGGATAAAGGGAAACACCGTTGCCTGAAAACTGGGAGATGAGACCAGACCACAACAGGCAACACTGCCACCGTATTTCAGCGACTTGATGATATTGAACAAAATATCGCCGCCTACTGTATCGACAGCGCCCGCCCATGATTCCGGCAACAAGGGACGCTCCGATCCATCAGCGATGGTTTCACGGTCAATGACCTTACTTGCACCAAGTTCAGTCAGATAATCGGCCCGTTCCAATTTACCGGTGCTGGCCGCCACCGAGAAACCCAACCTTGCCAGAATCGCCACACTCAGGCTGCCAACGCCACCGGTTGCGCCACTGACAAAGACATCGCCCTGATCAGGCGCCAACCCCATCTGCAGAAGCTTTTCAACACAGAGCGCTGCCGTGAGACCCGCCGTACCAAAGACCATACTGTCACGCAGTGACAAGGGCTCCGGACAGGGAATCACCCAGTCACCCGGCACCCGAATATAACCACCAAAGCCACCTGGCGTATTCATGCCCAGGTCATATCCCGTAACAATCACCCGATCACCGGGCTGGAAACGGCCGTCACTGGACTGCTCGACAATACCTGCCGCATCAATACCCGGTGTGTGAGGGTATTGACGGGTGACCGCTTTGTTCCCTTTCGCTGACAGGGCATCCTTGAAATTCAGGGAAGAATACTGCACCTGAACCAGCACATCCCCTGCAGGCAAGGCATCAACCTCACGATCGATCAACGACAGGGAATAGACGCTTTCATTCGCTTTCTTGTCGACCCACAGGGCCTTGAACGTTGTCATTACACATTCACCTACACAAATGCGGCGCTATGAAAAAAAACGGCTGGCGGTCAAGCGATCCCACCAGGAAAGCACGGTTTGCTCCAACGCCTTCTGCGCACTGAAACCGAATTTTTCCGGCAAGGATTTTTTCTGGCTCCAGGTCACCTGGTACACCTGGCTGCCCGCGTTAACCGCATCACAGATATATTCATCACTGGTCTTCAGTTCGTCGACCAGTTGTCGATCCAGCGCCCGTTTGCCGTACCAGATCTCACCGGTTGCGGCTTCCTCAATATTCACCACAGGACGCTGTTCAACCACATACTCTTTGAACAGCACATGGGTATCTTCCAGATCCTGGATAAACTTTTCACGCCCCTTGTCAGTATTTTCACCCATCACTGTGAGGGTACGTTTGAATTCACCGGCCGTGTGCAGTTCAACATCCACATTGTGTTTTTTCAGTAGCCGATGAATATTGGGCAACTGTGCCATCACACCAATGGAGCCCAACACCGCAAACGGCGCAGCCAGTATTCGATCCGCCAGGCAGGCCATCATATAGCCACCGCTGGCAGCGACCTTGTCGACCGCTATCGTTAGTGGAATGCCCCGCTGCTTGATACGCTCCAACTGGGACGACGCCAGCCCATAGGCATGCACCATGCCGCCGGTGCTTTCCAGCTTCACCAGCACTTCATCCTCCTGGCGGGCAAGGCTCAACACCGCGGTAATTTCCTGACGAAAGTGCGCTACGGCAGAGGCCCGGATATCACCATGAAAATCCAGTACATACAGCCGCTTTTCCGGGGATTCAGCCCCCTGTTTTTTACGCGCTTTTTCCTCTTTTTTCAGGGCCTTGTGTTGCTGTTTTAACACCTGCTTGTCAAGAACCGCTTCTTCCAGCGCCGTTTTCATATCCTTGATGTCATCATTGAGATGGCGGATATCAAGATGCCCTTTTCCCTCTTTGCGACCTTTCTGGCCCAGTGACGCAACCGCACTGATGATCAACAGAATACTACCTACCAGAATGACCGCCTTGGCCAGAAACAATCCAAGTTCTGCAAGAAACTCCAATGCATCTCTCCTGAGTCAATAATGAGATCACACCTACAAATTGCCAATAGGATAAACCATAGCTCTGCGCTACCGAAATGCTTTTAGCATGCCATACTGCAAACACCACCAAGCTGTTGCGTTATTCACCTATTCAAGATTCAAACAAGTGTATGATTTTTTATTGACACCCCCGGTGAATACCAATAATCTCAGCGCAGCCTATTATGTTGGGTTACTCACTTTTTTACGCACCACAGCAGAAAGCAATAAGGGACATGACAATGGCGAGTATCACTGAAGTATTCGAGCAGATGAAAGACAAGTTCAATTCCGATGCCGCTGCCGGTCTTGATCTTGTGTTCCAGTTTGACATTGAAGATGGCGACACTTATCACCTGCTGATCAAGGACGGTGGTCTTGATATTGTCGATGGTGCCAACGACGATCCCAACGTCACACTGATCATGGACACCGAAACCATGATCGGCATCATGACCGGTGAAGTGGACGGCATGCAGGCATTCATGATGGGTAAACTGCGCGCTGAAGGCGACATGATGCTGGCAACCAAGCTGAGCGAACTGTTCCCTAACTAAGCACTGCGGAATCTCCTCATCAAGGTAACCTGACACCGGGTTACCTTGACATTTATCTTCCTTGCCTTAACTTCCAAAACGCTAATTAAGTTTCTCGCTAATGGTCTTTGCGGCCTCATTCACAGGCTCTGCCCTGACCCCATCCACAGACAGCAATACATTAAAGATAACCCCATCAACCATCGGCATATAGGGTGTCAGTTTTTCCTGCGCCTGCAATACGCTGATCTGATCATTGAACCAAAGCAATACCGGCCAGCTATCCATATCCGCGTAGGGTCTGTGGAGTGCCACCCGCTGACTCCCCTGTTCCTGCTCCTGTTCAAGGGTCAGGTATCGGCTCTGAATAGCCTGAAATCGGTAAATCGGTTCTGCAGGGAGTCCATCCGCCATATCCGGTGCCACACTCACGACAGCAAACTCTGCCCGCCACAGATCCCCTTGAACAGGTACCGTCAATTTCGTGGATTTTCCGCCTGTCAGCGTCATCTCGTATTGCTGGGGTGCTGTCTCGGTAAAACTGACCGTGGCAACCACTGTCTCATTTTGCAATGTGTGGTAATACCAAAGATCCCAGCCAACGACCAGAATGCAAAAACCACCTGATAACAGCAGCAATCCCAATGTACCTTTGAGCCACCCTACCACCCAGCGCATATCCAGCAACAGACGCCCTGCCAGCCAAAGCAGAACCAGCGCGACTATGGCTACGATCAATGTCATCACGGCAATGACCATGGTATTGTCTATCCCCGCTCACGTTTTCCTGAAATATCAGCCCTACCACCCAAGCTCAGCTTGTCGACACGGTATTGTCCACCATCGCTTTAGGGGCTAAGGTAAAATGTTGGCACTCTGTTAAGTGCACTTAATCTATCCTGAGATCACAATGCTAGAACTTTCAATGGACCCGGGACTTTTTGCTGTTTTATCCATCGTCGCCTTTCTGGCCGGATTTGTGGATGCGATCGCTGGCGGCGGCGGGCTCCTTATGATCCCGGCACTGCTTTCGGCCGGCATTCCTCCCCATATCAGCCTGGGCACCAACAAATTGTCAGCCAGCTTTGGCAGCTTCATGGCCTCTCTCACCTTCTACCGGAAAGGTATCTTCCGCCCCCGGTACTGGATACTGGCAGCATGCGCTACTGCCGTCGGCGCAACCGCTGGCACAATCAGCGTAGACCTGGTGTCTACAGAGTGGCTTAACCGACTGCTGCCCCTGGCGGTTTTCGCCAACGGCGTTTATATGCTACTGCATAAATCCAACAAAAAAGATGATGCTGTCCAAAAAACCACCATCCAACCCAACCGTATCATACAGTCTTTACAGGGGCTGGTTATTGGTTTCTATGACGGGTTTGCCGGCCCCGGCACAGGCTCGTTCTGGGCCGTCAGTAATATGAGCTTCCATCGCCTGAACCTGCTCCTGGCCTCAGGCGCCGCACGGGCAATGAACTTCATCAGCAACATTATTTCACTGCTGACCTTTGCCTGGCTGGGCCACGTAAACTGGATGCTGGGTATCGGTCTGGGCATCTCATTGATGGCAGGCTCCCTGCTTGGTGCGCATTCGGCCGTTCGACTGGGCAGCCGATTCATCAAACCGGTCTTTATTCTCGTTATCCTGGCGATCTCAATCCATCTGGTCATCAAACACTGGTTCTAACCCGCTTTCTTTTTGTTTTATACAACAAGCAATACCGCATCGAATGGAGAGCCAACCTCTCCATTCCAGCCAACACCTATGAAACCGTCTTTCTACCGGTAAGGTGCTGCTCAATCAACTGCCGGGAAAGCGTAAACATCGGGGGCAACTCTGGCAGCTGATCCATGTGAAACCAGCCACCCGCCTCCAGTTCATCCTTATCTAACACAAGCTCACCCGATTCAAACTCAGCGTGATAACCCAGCATCAGATTATGGGCAAACGGCCAAGGCTGACTGGCAATGTAGCGGAGGTTCTTTACTTTAACGCCCGATTCCTCATATACCTCACGAGCCAGCGCCTGCTCGACGGTTTCTCCCGGCTCTACAAATCCCGCCAACAACGTAAACATACCGGGCTTGTGGCGTGGGGAGCGGGCGAGCAGGATTTCATCACCTTTGCTGACAAGTACAATGACGCAGGGTGACACCGGCGGATAAACATGCGCCTGACACTGCGCACAAGCCTTGTAACGTTCTGCAGGAATAGCTGTCAATGTCCCGCCACAAGCCGCACAGTACTGTGTCTTGCGTCCCCAACTCAGTAATGAGGCAGCCATTGCCAGTGGCTCACCATCTGACTCAGCGGTCTGCGCCATGGCATTACGAAGGTCTTCACGCATGACTTCAGTGGGCGCACCAGCAAGCTCAACCGCATGAAAAATGGCCCGGGAATCACTCCCCAATACATAGTGCTGCACAATACTTTCCCGGGAAAACGCGTCCGGCACCCCCTTCGCACTGCATGACCAATACATAGCGCCCTGCTTATTCAGCAGCAACTCCCTGCCAGCAAACACTATGGCATAAACAGGCTTACCCGTGTCCTTATCTGTCAGCTTACGCCGGTCCAGAGAGTCCAAAGTACGACGGGAAGTTAATTCAGGCGGCAACGTGATACCCCAGTTCATCAAGAGCGTTCTCTGCCAGTCTCAGTGCATCAAACGGCATTGTTGCCGGGATATCCAGGGATTCCAGGTAAAATTCCAGACTGGAAAGCACATCAGCAAACACTTCCATCACCCGATCAGACGGGATGGATTCCTGTTCCATAATATGCTCCCGGATAAACTGGGCACAATACTGGAGAATATCGGAACAACGATCCTCATCCAGAAAATAGAGTCCACCCGCAATGGCTGAGAGCGAACGCGGCAAACTTTCCAAATGGATCTTGTCGTAGTCTGACTCAAGGTAGGCGGTCACAGCACGCTTAGCGAGCGTAATACCGGCCACTGCTTCAGACTGCACAACGGTACTGGCTTCCAGCAAGTGCCGCTCAGTAACATGATCCTCTTCATGCGGTTCTTCCGTGGCTCCTGGCTCGACGGATGGTCTGCCAGCACTCAACGCACTGACCATCGTCTCCACGTACAGCACAGCCTCAGCAACGGAGTCCAGCTCTTCTGAGGTGCCGACAGCCCCCACATCATGCCATTGCCTGACCAGTGGCTGTTGTCGCTGCAAGGTATTCGACGCCGAATGCAGACCAGTCATGGACAGCGTTTTACCCAGGCGGGCAATATGATTCTGTAACTCACCAAAATCCGGATCCTGACCAGCACCGCGCTCCAGCAGGTCAAGCGTATCCTTCACTGTCGCCAACTCTTCACCCAACGCTTCAGACAGCGACTGGAACACCCCGTTATCCGGCCCGGACATCACCTGCCGGGCATTGCCCAGCGAAACATCATTGAACGGGAGCGCTGTGATCTTGTAACGATTCCGGACCGCCTGCGCCAATTCGCTACCGCTATCAGCCAAAGCCAGCAAATATAACAACTCTTTCTGGTGCAACCGGGGAATATCAAGTACATGCTGACCGGCATGCAACTGCAACCGACGTATCTGCTGATCCAGACGGGAAAACAGAATCCGCCGGTTCGGCGTTAAAGCCATCTCGACATCGGTAATGGCTTCCAGGCAGGCCGCGGCGACCAGAAACAATTCCGTAATCGCTTCCTTTTGAGACAACCGATGCAGATGCAGCATACTGCGCTGCATCAGTTTAATCCCTGCGTAGGGCTTTTCCTGTGACATCATGCCCAGCAAACCCACCTGATACATCTGCCTCAAACGACGTATGGGTGATCCTCTGCTTTCCAGTGGTTTGACCAGAGGGGCAGACGCTTCAGACTTCACATCCAGCCGAACGGAAAAAAACCAGCTTTCGGGTAAGGCTGCTTCCCCCCTGGCCTTCCTGACCCGATTAATCTCTGGCAGCAACAGCTCAGGCAACTCATCACGCTGGGTTACGACGTAATCGAGGTAACGTTCCAGAATAAACAAACCCCGTCCCAAGCAATCGAGACGGTCATCGGTTACCGTCATGCTGCCCGGGGTCAGCAGCAGAGCCAGTTCTGTGAGCTCTATAACCAGAAGCTCTGCCCCATTGAGCTCAATCAGTGTCAGGATGCCGCCGATCTGCTGCAGGTCATCAATACACGCCTGCAGCGATACCCCCTGGTCCTGTGCTTCAGCAAAATGTTCCAGGGATTGAACCGCGTGCTGGAGTGTGGCGTCCAACTCATCACGCAGGGGATGCAGTGCATTGACTCCCGCCATGGGGTTACTCCTTGTCGTCGTATGCCTCAATCATCAAAGACAGGGGTTTGTTTGGACATCTGCGCCATGATGGCCTGCTTGAGATCATCCGATTGCAGCATGGCCGCATTCCAGGAGGCCACGTAATTCAACCCTTCCTCAACTGAGTGGTCACGGGTATAAATCAGCATTTCCTTGGTACCCTGCACGGCAATGGGGGATTTGGCCGCAATCAGCTGGGCTTTCTCCAATACGGCATCAACGAGACTGCCGTGATCCGGATACACCGCATTCACCAGGCCCGCCCTGCCGGCCTCATCACTGTCCATCACCCGACCGGTGTAGGCCAGTTCACGCATCAGGCCATCACTGATGATATGGGGAAGCCGTTGCAATGTACCGACATCCGCCGCCATGCCAATGTCCACTTCCTTGATGCAGAAACGGGCATCTTCTGTGCAATAGCGCATGTCACAGGCTGCGACCAGATCAATACCACCGCCATAACAACACCCCTGTATTGCCGCCAGCACCGGCTTACTGCAGCGTTCGATCGCACTCAGGGCGTCCTGAAGCTCCATGATTTTACGTCGCAACAGACGGGCGTTACGCCCGACGTCCTTGCCGAGAGAAGCACCCAGGCCAGCCATCATGGCCAGATCAATTCCGGCGCTGAAATGTTTGCCATTGGCACTGAAAACAACCGCACGGACGGAGGGCTCAGTATCAGCCCAGTCAAAAATAGCGTGAATCTCCCGCCAGACGTCTTCACTCATGGCGTTGGCCTTATCAGGACGGTTCAGCCTGACGTGCGCCACCTTATCAATCTGTTCCACCTCGAAGGTTTTATAATCGGACATCCTGCAACTCCCGTTTTTCTGGATCGGGTGGGAAGAACGCGCCAACTATATCAAGGCTTTCCCAACCGTAACAGAGTAACCCCGGGATTCAGTTAACCGCCTCACACTTTCCCCATTCCAGCAAAAACAGACGTTCTCACATTGAACAATCAAAAGGACGTGCCAAGCTCAAGCACTCCAACTCCATTCATATCACGGAAAAACCATACTTATGACTGCTGCAGTATGGCCCACCCTTGGGCATCGTTTTCTTGGTGATAGTCCCGTCTGGTATAAAAAAACTATTCTCCTCTTCCTTATCGTGAACCCCGTTATCTGGCTCTTTGCCGGCGGGCAGGTCTGCGCCTGGGTGATACTGGGGGAATTTATTTTCACCCTGGCCATGGCGCTGGAAGCCTTTCCACTACAACCCGGTGGCCTGCTGTTAATTGAGGCACTGGTATTGGGCCTGACCACACCCGAGAACCTTTACCGGGAAGTTCTGAACAATTTCCCGGTATTACTGCTGTTGATCTTCATGGTAACGGCCATCCACTTTCTGCGAGACTTGCTGATGGTGGTTTTTTGCAAGATCCTGACCGAAACCCGAAGTCAGGCTATGCTGGCCCTGGCCTTTACGACGTCAGCCGCTTTTCTCTCAGCCTTTCTGGATGCCTTGACCGTCACGGCGGTGATCATTACGGTGGCGACCGGTTTTCATGGGCTCATCCAGCATGCCAGACAATCCGACACCATCAGCAACACGGATTTTCAGCAATTCCGTGACTTCTTATGCGGACTGATGATGCATAGTGCCGTCGGAACAGCGCTCGGCGGCGTGTTCACACTGATCGGCGAACCCCAGAACCTGCTCATCGGTGAACAGATGGGTTGGGACTTCATGGAATTTCTCGCTCAGATGGCGCCGGTTTCTCTCCCGGTCTTTGTGCTAGGGCTGGCTACCTGCCTGTTTCTGGAGCGTTCCAGGCGGTTCGGCTATGGAATCACCATGCCTGAAACGGTGAAGACCTGCCTCCACAGCGTTTCCCTGGGTGACCTGACCGGCAGCCGTGACACCGACAAACTCACACTCTCCATACAGGCACTCTCCGCTGTTTTATTGATTACCGCGCTGGCATTGCATTTAGCAGAAATCGGCCTGATTGGTCTAATGATCATCATCCTAACCACGTCATTAAACGGCAATAACCGGGAAGAACAACTGGCAGAGGCATTTCGCGACGGCATGCCGTTCACCGCGCTGCTGGTAGTCTTTTTCGGGATTGTGGCCATGCTTCACGAACAGCACCTGTTCAGTCCCCTGATTGCCTGGGTTCACAGCCTGCCGGAAGAACAGCAAACCAGTATGATGTTTGCGGCCAATGGCATTTTGTCTTCTATCAGTGACAACGTCTTTGTTGCCACGATTTACATCGAGGAAACCCGTGCTGCGTTCGATAACGGCCTGCTGACACGGGAGATGTTTGAAAAACTGGCCATTGCCATCAACGCCGGCACCAACCTGCCAAGCGTTGCCACCCCCAACGGGCAGGCTGCGTTCCTGTTTCTGCTGACCTCACCGCTGGCGCCGCTGATTGGGCTCTCTTACAGCCGTATGGTGTGGATGGCATTGCCCTACACGATCGTGTTAACCATTTCAGGACTGGCCTGTACAACCTGGCTGCTGACATAACAGATAGGATGATTCAACAGTGGCAATGACAATATCGCCACTGTTGAACGGATTAAAGCCCACGATTACGACGCTCCTGAAGCATCACTCTCCGCTCTGAGAGTGGAATGTGCTTGGGCAAAGGCTTATTACGGGCTTTGGCACTGGGTAAATCGCGCAAAATTTCCTGCATACAGCTGTATGAGGATAATGGACGCTTAGGGCAACAAGAAGGTGAGGAAGAACAATGAGCCCTACCACTAACCAGCCTTATCCGCCGACTTCCTTTGGTGGCGATCACCGGCTCTTGAGACTGAATGCGGCCTGCGTTATATCCTGACCCATTATTTCCATCAATTCTCGACATGTGCTATTCCTTTAGCCCTAAATCCATGATGTGAATCTAATAAGAAGATCAACGCGTTTTTTATAAAATTATAGTTCTCTATCAAGGGTCACAATAGCATTCTACCCTACCTGCCAGAGGCAGTTACCACCGCTTTTTTTGCTAATTTCAGCCAGTTTTTCCTCATGAAGACGAAGCTCGCCCTCCGTTGCCATAACAACGGGGATCGCTGGACGATCCGCAGCCAAACGCCGGATGACAGTATCATCGCCCTCCGCGTCCGAATCAGACTGGGCACCAAGCAACAGGCTGGTTTGCCCACCCGTCATGTAGAGGTAAACATCGGCCAGGATTTCAGAATCCAGCAAGGCGCCGTGCAGCGTTCGGGACGAGTTATCGACGCCATACCGTTTACAGAGGGCATCCAGGCTGTTCTTCTGGCCCGGATGCTTCTTCCGTGCATACACCAAGCTGTCTGTGATCTTGCAGTAGCTTTCGATCTGCCCCGGTGATGGCTTCAGCTTTCCAAATTCATGGTTAATAAAGCCCACGTCGAACGGCGCATTATGAATTACCAGCTCAGCCCCCTTCACAAAGGCCAGGAATTCCTCTGCAATCTGGTGAAAGCGTGGTTTGTCTGCCAGAAACTCATTGGTGATACCGTGCACTTCCATGGCACCCGCATCAACCTCACGGTCCGGATTGATATAAACGTGATAATGGTTACCGGTTAACTTGCGGCCAATGACTTCCACACACCCAATTTCAATGATCCGGTGTCCCTGTGAAGGCTCCAGACCAGTGGTTTCCGTATCAAGCACGACCAGTCTTGACATCAGTTATCTCCTGCTTTCGGAATGCCGCGACGCGCCAGCTCATCGGCAATCTCATTCTCTCTGTGACCACTGTGACCCTTGATCCAGCACCACTCCACCTGGTGACGGGCTGCCTCACTGTCCAGGCGCTGCCACAAATCGACATTCTTAACGGGTTGTTTGGCGGCGGTTCGCCAATTATTGCGCTTCCAGCCCTTGAGCCATTCCGTGATCCCTTTGCGGACATATTGGGAATCCGTCGTCAGGCGAACCTGGCAGGACCGTGTTAAGGCCGCCAGCCCTTCTATGGCCGCCATCAGCTCCATACGGTTATTGGTGGTTTGGGCTTCCCCACCATACAGCGTTTTCTCTGTATCGCCATAGCGCAACAGAACACCCCATCCGCCAGGACCTGGATTGCCACTACAGGCGCCATCGGTGAATATTTCGACTACCTTGGCGGATCGGTTCTCAGACGCATCAGACACTCTTGGTAAACTCCCTGCGTGTTACATTGCATCCCGGGATGCCGTATTTCGGGCATAAGATGCCCCCAGCAGGCGCTTATGGGACGCCTGCCAGCGTGAATGATAGCGGGTCATTCCCGCACGATCTTTCGTGGCCACCAGCATATAAAAGCTCCCCGTCGGCAACTTCCTGAGCCCGGCATGATTCTGAAGCCAGGACTGGTGACTGGGCTTGAGATGAGAGCAGAACGGGTAAAGGTGACCGCCATAGTGCAAATGACAGCGACTGAAATTCAGCAATGTCAGCCAGTCTTCAATGCGCCGATGATGAAAATAGCGTCCGCGGCGCATGATACTGTTAGCCCCCATACCGAACAGGCGGTATATGCCCCACAAACTCAGAGGATTAAAACCGACAACAACCAGCTTCCCGCCAGGCACAATGGTTCGACAGGCTTCGCGAAGCACTCTGTGGGGCTTTTCTGAAAATTCCAGCACATGATGTAACAGCACCAGATCCATGCTCCGTGGTTGCACGGGCCATTCATTGACATCCAGCCGAATGACCGACTCTGACGGCGCCTCAGCCAGCGGTGTCAGCACCGTCCCGTGCACCACCTGACTGTAGTCGAGCAGCTTTCCATCCGGGCAAATACCCAGCATTACCGCATGATGGCCAAAGATACGCGGCAGCATGGCCTGCAGCATGCGTTCTTCCGATGCCAGGAGATAACGCCCCTTCCCCGTGGCCAGCCATTGCCTCGCCAGAGGCAGCTGGTCAGCAAATGTTTCGGTCTTTTTTGACGAGCTATGTCCGAACATTCGGTATCCGTTACTATTGGAAGTCAACTGGCAAACCGATAGGATGCCAGTAATCCCGGTTTCAGAGCACACCAGACGCCCATGATCAACGTAACCGGCCTTCCGGCCTTCAATGACAATTATATTTGGCTGCTGACTGATCCAGACAGCCGCCTCTGCCATGTCGTTGACCCGGGTGATGGTGACATCGTACTCAAAGCCTGCCGTGACAACAATCTGGAACTGGCGGGCATACTGATCACTCATCATCACGGTGACCATACCGGTGGTATACGGACGCTGCTTGCACACCACAATGTGCCGGTTTATGGGCCGGCCAATGAGCAAATCCCCGACCTGACACACCCCCTGTCTGAGAACGATACGCTGTTGCTCCATGGCTGTACATTCCGGGTTATCGAAACGCCGGGGCATACAGCGGGCCATATAGCGTATTACGGCGAGCCTGAGCAACAGCCCCCAATCCTGTTTTGTGGTGACACCCTGTTTGCCGGTGGCTGTGGACGGCTTTTTGAAGGTACGCCCGCACAGATGCTGGCGTCACTGACCAAGCTGTCAGCGTTGCCAGACTCAACCCAGATTTACTGTGCCCATGAATACACGCTGGCGAATCTGCGTTTTGCACAGACGGTTGAAACAGATAATGCGGAACTCCAGCAACGCCTGACCGAAGCAGAAGTACTCCGCCAAAGCGGCAAATCCACGGTGCCATCGGATATGGCCACGGAACGGGCCACCAACCCGTTCCTGCGGTCCAGTCAGGCAACCATCAAAGCCGCGGCAGAGCAGTTTTCTGGCCGCACTATGACAGACGATACGGACACCTTTGCAGCAATACGTCGCTGGAAAGACAGTTTCTGATTACCAGGGATATACTGTTATGAGAAACTACAGTCATTCACTGGTGCGCGTCGATCAATACCAGCGCCCCTATTGACGCACAACAACAATCACGGTACCCAATGCAAGAAGCGAATCGAACGAAATCCCCTTCGCGCGCCTTAGGCCGGATAAGCCCGGTTGCAGGCGCCGTTCTGGCTCTGAGTCTACTGGCAGGATGTCAGACATCCCCTCTGCAACAATCGCCAGAAACCGCGAATTCCTCTGTCGGCACGGGTTCAGCACAAACGGCCGGCGAACAACACGGCAAAGCGAAAACACCGCCTGCACCAAAACCGGTGGTTATCACCAATCTCTGGGATCGCATTATTCCCGGCCTGGCCATGAACCTCGACCAGGATGAACCGAGAATCCGGGCGGAACTGCACTACTACCGCCGCCATCAAGGGTACTTTGACCGTGTAATCAACCGCGCCTCCCCTTACCTCTACCACATTGTTGAAGAGGTCCAGGAGCGCAATATGCCTATGGAGATGGCGCTACTGCCCGTGGTGGAAAGCGCCTTTGACCCCTTTGCCTACTCCCACGGCCGCGCTGCGGGCCTCTGGCAGTTCATCCCTTCAACGGGGCGCCATTATGGGCTGAAACAGAACTGGTGGTATGACGGACGCCGTGACATCCTGGCCTCAACCGATGCGGCGCTGGATTACCTGCAGGAACTTCACGACGAATTCAATGACTGGGAGCTGGCCCTTGCCGCATACAATGCCGGCAGAGGCACGGTGGCCTCTGCCATCCGCAAGAATCGCAAGAAAGGCAAGCCGACGGATTTCTGGTCACTCAGCCTGCCGCGGGAAACGACCGCTTATGTTCCCCGACTGATTGCGATCTCCAAAATAGTCAGGGATTCCGATACCCATAACATCACCGTGAACCGCGTCGCCAACAAACCTTATTTTGATGTGGTCGAAACCGGGCAGCAGATTGACCTCGCTCGCGCCGCCTCACTGGCAAAAATAGACATTGATGAGCTGTATCGCCTGAACCCGGGCTTCAATCGCTGGGCGACCGATCCCGAAGGGCCGCACCACCTGCTGGTACCCATCGACAAGGCCGATCACTTCCGTCAGGTACTGACTAGCCTGCCAGCAGAGCGCCGCCTGCAGTGGCAGCGTTACACCATTCGCTCTGGCGACAGTCTGCTGACGATATCCAAGCGCTACCAGACGTCCGTTGACCTGATCAAGGAGGTCAACAACCTGACCAGCAATACCATTGTTGCAGGTAAAGCCCTGCTGATCCCGGTGCCCTCCGAGGACAGCGAAGCCTATGCACTCAGTGCAGAACAACGGAAACTGGCGCGACAAAGCCGTTCTGTCAGTGGTCGACAGAAAATGCAGTATCAGGTGAAACCGGGCGACAGCTTCTGGCTGATTGCTAAAGAATATGACGTCAACGTCCGGGCATTGGCTAAGTGGAACAGCATGGCTCCCACTGACACACTGCGCGCAGGTCAGCAACTGGTCATCTGGACTGAACCCGGCAAAGAGAATTCCGGCATTATCCGCAAGGTTAACTACCAGGTTCGAAATGGCGACAACCTCTCCCTGATTGCCGGGCGGTTCAACGTCAAGGTGAACCAGATCAAGCAGTGGAACACCTTGCCGGGCAAATACCTTCAGCCGGGCCAACAACTCACCCTCTACGTGGATGTAACCAGTACCAACTGACACTGAAATCGTAGGCTCCGCACCCCCTGCTATAGTTGGATAAGCATCCAATCAGCAGGGGGATTCTCCAAAACGTGCACGCCTTTTTTATCGCACTCACCGCCTTCCTTCTGGCTGATATTGGGGTTGCACAGGCCGATACTGCTCGCCCTCAAGGCGATATTATCCATTCTCATGGATTCTCACTCCATGAACCACTGAAGTACCCGGCAAATTTCACCCATCTTGCAACAGTCAATCCGGATGCGCCCAAAGGCGGCACCCTGCGATTAATGGCCTATGGCACCTTCGATTCACTCAACCCCTACCTTCTCAAAGGCAATGCGCCATCGGCATTACCCGGCTTTTCCCTACTGGGTGTCAGTGAATTTAATGAGACCCTGATGACAGGTAGTCATGCATTCCAACTGTCCTCCGATGAAATGCAGGTCGCCTATGGGTTGCTGGCAGAGTCTGTCACCTACCCTGAAAACTGTGCCTGGATGACCTTCCATCTCAGGCCTGAAGCCAAGTTTCACGACGGGAGCCCCGTCACACCGGAAGATGTACTGTTTTCATTTCAGGCCTTGCGGCAATGGGGGCATCCCCGCTATCAACTGGCCTACCAAATAGTCGAGCGTGCGGAAGTGACGGGTAAACATGCAATCCGTTTTGATCTCACTTCTGAAAATCACTGCGCCCAGCTCTATACCTTGGCGGAACTGCCGGTACTATCAAAATCGTCCTTTACCAACAAAAACATTCCAAACCCACTTCAGACGACTGACCCGTTGATCCCCCCCCTCAATTCCGGCCCCTATCGCATTACACGGGTGATTCCAGGTAAACAGCTGGTCTTCGAACGGGTGGCCAATTACTGGGGGCGGGATTTGCCGATCAACCGGGGAAAATACAATTTTGATCGAATAATCATAGACTTCTACCGGGATCTTAATGTCGCCTTTGAGCATTTCAAGACAGGCGCCTTCGATGCTTACATTGAAACCGTTGCCAAGAACTGGCACAGCGCCTATGACTATCCAGCCATTAAAACCGGGGCAATAAAAAAACTGGAAATCCCTCTATCCAGTCCGGGAGGCATCAGGGCATTCTTTTTTAATACGCGTCGCCCTCCGTTTAACAACGAGTCAACACGCGCAGCAGTCAGCCTGATGTTTGATTTCAATCTGATCAACCGCCTGCTTTTTTATCAAAGTTATCAGCGAAATCAGAGTATCTTCCCGTTCCTTCAGAACCAGTTATGGGATAGCCCTGATCCAAAGACACTCAATCTGTTAACACCTTTCCGGAAACAACTCCCTGCGAGATTATTTTCAGACCCGCTACCGACTCACCGCGAAACATCCCATCCTGCTGCCGCCAAACGTCAGGCCATCCAGTTACTTGAACAGGCTGGCTGGCTTTACCGGGATCATCGTATGGTTAATGCTCAGGGAATGCCTTTGCATTTCGAGATTATTCACCCCTCAAAAGGGCTGGAGCGTATCGTTCAACATTTTATTAAGAATCTTGCTGACATTGGTGTCCACGTCACCTTGAGAGCATTGGATGCCAGCCAGTACCGTCAGCGACTGAAGCAGTTTGACTTTGACCTCATACATTACCCGATCCCCCAGCGCATGTTGCCCGGACCAGAAGTCATCGACTTCTTTCATTCTTCCAGCGCTCGACAACCCGGCAGTATGAATTTTTCCGGTATCGAAGATCCCGTCATTGACCAGCTGATTTCCGGCTTGTTGACCGCCCGTGGTATTCATGCGCTGCACAGCCACGCCCAAGCCATTGACCGGGTTTTATTGTGGCGGCATTACATTATCCCGGGTTGGCATAGCCCTGTGCTGCGCATCGCCTACAAGGCCAGACTCCAGCATCCCGACCCGCTGCCACAGTATGGGTTCAGTTTTGCCCACTGGTGGGAGCAGACCGCGCGCGCTCACAACCCCACGCACAAGCCGGATTAAGAGGGATATCATCAGCATGCTGCCAAACAGCTTCCGCATTGTCGTCAGCGTCATACTGCTGACCGCCACAGCAGCCTTATCCGCAGAGACGACTATCAGCCACGGCATAGCCCTCCATGGTAATCCGAAATACCCTGCCAATTATGCTCACCTTGATTACGTCAATCCCGACGCACCCAAAGGTGGCACCTTGCATCTCCATGCGACGGGTACATTTGACAGCTTTAATCCCTACATCCTCAAAGGTAAAGAGGCCTTTGGCAGCCTCTTTCTCCACGACACCCTGCTGAGTCGAACAGTGGATGAGCCCCTGAGCAAGTACGGTGTGATCGTCAGACATATTGAGCGGCCGGATGATAACCGCTGGGTGGCCTTCACACTCAATCCGGACGCCCGCTTTCAGGACGGAGCGCCCATCACCGCTGCAGACATTGTCTTCAGCTTCAACACTCTTCTTGAGAAAGGCTCCCCCTTCTGGCGACAGTTTTATGCTGACATCGACTCAGTCACCGCCACATCCCGTGACCGGGTGCTGTTCACCTTCAAAACCGGCCACAACCGGGAACTCCCCTTTATCCTTGGACAAATTCCAGTATTGGCTGAGCACTGGTGGCGCCATCGTGATTTTTCTCACAGCGACCTGCAGCCGCCAGTCGGGAGCGGCTCATATCGGGTTACGGATTTCCAGCCCGGCCGTTATGTTATTTATGAACGCGTCAAGGATTACTGGGCCTCTGACCACCCCTTTAACCGTGGGCGATATAATTTCGACCGGGTACGGGTTGACTACTTCCGTGACCAGACTGTTGCACTGGAAGCCTTCAATAACGGCAGTATTGATATACGCATCGAAGAGAATCCGCGACACTGGCAGCAGGGATACAATCAAAAAGCGCTTCTAAGCAGAGAAATCGTGCAAGAGAAGCATCGAAACCAGAACCCCCAGACACTCTCTCTGGTCTTTAATGCCCGTAAACCGCTACTGAAAGATCGCAGCCTCCGCGAAGCTATCACCTGGCTACTCGAACCGGACTGGATGATCAATCACTTGCTTCACAATGAGTTTAGCCGGGCTCTGAGCCTGTTTTCCGGTACCGATCTGAGCCTGCCAGACAACATGCCCAGCCTAGAAGAAAAAAACTTACTGATGCCCTATAAGGACGTCCTGCAAGCCCCCCTGTTTACAACCCCCTGGCACCCAGCCCCTGCAAACCAAAGCAGTCGACAACGCCTCAAGTATGCCCATCAGATACTACGGACCGCCGGCTACCACATCGATAAAAACCAGCTAAAAACCCCATCAGGCAAAAGCGTCCATCTGGAGTTACTCCTTCATCAGCCAGAGCTGGAGCGTTTATTTCAAGGGCAGCGCAAACGCCTGGCTGAAGCAGGTATTCAGCTGAATATCAGGACGATAGACAGCGCGCTCTATCTAAACCGCGTCCGCCAGTATGATTATGACCTTATTGTCCATACCTTTCGTCATACGCCATCGCCAGGCACGGAGCAATGCAACTTCTGGCACAGCGGTGTCGTGAATATTCCCGGCAGTCTGAATCTGGCCGCAATCAACAATCCCGCTGTAGACGCCCTGTGCGCCAGTATTCCGCAGGCCGGCAGTCGAGCAGCATTGAAAGCCAGGTTGCACGCTATGGAGCGCGCCATACTCTGGCAATACCAGGTTGTTCCCCTGTTTTACATGCCCGACTGGCACATTGCCTATCACGCCAGACTCAGGCACCCCGACACACTGCCCGGTTATGGCATAGACCTCACCACTTGGTGGCTGCGCACACCTGATATTCAAACGCTAGACTAAAACACATTCACCCCATCAAACGGCATGAAGCCGGGCAATAATGCAACAAAGCCCAGCCATTTAATAACCCCTGACGGTTAAACTGATGCGAGCCTATATCGCCCGACGACTCCTGCTGTTTATACCCACACTGTTTGGCATCATGCTAATCAACTTTGCGATTGTCCAGGCGGCGCCCGGTGGCCCCGTCGAGCAAATGATCGCCAAGCTGGAAGGACTGGATACCGACATTACCGGTCGCATCGGCGGGGATGCTGGCAGTGAAATCCAGCAGCCGTTAATGGATCAAAGCAGTGAATACCGAGGCTCCCGAGGACTCGACCCTGACCTTATCCGGGAAATAGAAACACAATACGGTTTCGACAAGCCACCCGTAGAGCGCTTCGTCCGGATGATGTACAGCTACCTGACCTTCGATTTCGGAAGCAGCTTCTACCGTGATATTTCCGTTATTGAACTCATTGCAGAGAAATTGCCAGTCTCGCTCTCTCTCGGGCTATGGAGCACCCTGCTGGTTTACGCCCTCTCCATTCCCCTGGGCATCCGTAAGGCGGTGCGACACGGCAGTCACTTTGATGTCTGGAGCAGTACGCTGGTTACAATCTGTTATGCCGTACCGGGCTTTCTGCTGGCATTATTTCTGATCATTTTTTTTGCAGGTGGCAGCTACTGGCAACTTTTTCCGTTACGGGGACTGGTGTCCGATGATTTCGACACGCTGTCGTTAGCAGGTAAAGTGGCTGATTATTTCTGGCATCTGGCTCTCCCGCTGACAGCCATGGTACTTGGCAGTTTTGCCACGCTCACCTTTCTGACCAAAAACGCCTTCCTGGACCAGATGGCTCGTCAATACGTGATGACAGCACGTGCCAAAGGACTCAATGAGCGGCAAGTGCTCTACGGCCATGTGTTTCGCAACGCCATGCTGATCGTTATTGCCGGCTTTCCTGCGGCGCTGATCAGCATCCTGTTTACCAACAGCCTGCTGATTGAAGTGGTCTTTTCCCTTGATGGATTGGGCTTGCTCGGTTTTGAAGCCGCCATCAGCCGGGACTATCCCGTGGTGTTCGGAACACTCTATATCTTCACACTACTCGGGCTCATCGCAAGACTGCTGGGTGACCTGACCTATGTTCTGGTTGACCCTCGCATTGATTTCGAGACAAGGGGTTACTGATGCGGCTGCGACCTCATAATCAGAAACGGTGGCAACGATTCAAGGCAAATCGCCGGGGCTATGCCTCCTTATGCCTGTTCCTGATGTTATTTGCCCTGGTACTCATGGCAGAGCTGATTGCCAACGACAAACCCCTGCTGGTTCGCTATGAAAACCAATTCCATGTGCCGGTCCTGTTTGACTACCCGGAAACCACTTTTGGTGGCGACCTACCACTCCGCACAGATTACCGGGAACAGGATATCCAAGCACAAATCCTTCAGCAGGGCTGGATACTCTGGCCCCCGATACGCTATTCGCACGATACCATCAATTTTGATCAGCCCGCACCGGCGCCCCCTTCTTCCGAGAACTGGCTGGGCACGGATGACCAGGGACGTGATGTCCTGGCTAGGGTTATCTATGGACTCAGGATTTCCATCCTCTTCAGCCTGATACTGACCCTGTTCAGCACCCTGATCGGCATCGTGGCGGGGGCACTCCAGGGTTACTATGGCGGGCGCATCGATCTGTTTGGACAACGCTTCCTTGAAATATGGTCAGGTCTTCCGATGCTCTACCTGCTGATCATCCTGGCCAGCCTGGTTGAACCCGGTTTCTGGTGGCTACTGGGCACCATGCTGCTGTTCTCCTGGACAGCCCTGGTCGATGTCGTCAGGGCAGAATTCCTTCGAGGCAGAAACCTGGACTATGTCAGGGCAGCACGAGCATTGGGCGTCACCGATACCCGGCTGATGTTCAGGCATATCCTGCCCAATGCGATGGTCGCCACCCTGACCTTTATACCGTTTATCCTCACCGGCGCGATCAGTACGCTGACCTCCCTCGACTTTCTGGGTTTTGGCCTGCCTGTTGGTTCACCGTCCCTCGGCGAGCTGATTGCCCAGGGCAAAAACAACCTGCAGGCTCCCTGGCTGGGCATTACCGCCTTCCTGGCTCTGTCAGTCCTGCTGACGCTACTGGTCTTTATCGGTGAAGCGGTCAGAGATGCCATGGACGCAGGAGCCACTGTATGAGCCTGCTGGACATAGCGGATTTATCCGTGCGATTGCACGATAGCCAGAAAGAGCTGGTGAAATCGCTGTCATTCTCCATTGAAGCGGGAGAAACCGTTGCTTTGGTGGGCGAATCAGGTTCAGGCAAGACCCTGACAGCCCTCAGCATTATGGGATTACTGCCCCACCACACCCGCGCTTCTGGTCATATACACTTCCAAGGACACAATCTGCTGACGCTTGGAAACCAGGCACTAGCGAACCTGCGCGGCAACCGACTCGGCATGATCTTCCAGGAGCCCCTGAGCGCATTAAATCCTCTCCATACGGCGGGAAGACAGATCAGTGAAACCCTGATACGCCACCAGGGACTGAGCGACCGACAGGCGAAAACCGAGACACTCGCACTCCTTGAACGGGTAGGCATCAAGCAGATTGAACAGAAATATAATGCCCTGCCCCACGCATTATCCGGCGGCCAACGCCAGCGTGTTATGATCGCCATGGCACTGGCCAACCGTCCCGACCTGTTGATTGCGGATGAGCCTACGACTGCACTGGATGTCACCGTCCAACAAAAGATTCTGGCGCTACTGGACAGCTTACGGGATGAGTACGACCTCTCCGTACTATTAATCAGCCATGACCTGAACCTGGTCAAACACCATGCATCACGGGTTGCTATCATGGCAGACGGGCAGATGATTGAATCAGGGGCCGTTGAATCCGTATTGCATGATCCCCAACAGCCATTGACCAAAACATTGATTAACGCCACCCCCCAGGGCT
Organism: Kistimonas asteriae; assembly: GCF_018263925.1. Taxonomy (GTDB): domain Bacteria; phylum Pseudomonadota; class Gammaproteobacteria; order Pseudomonadales; family Endozoicomonadaceae; genus Kistimonas; species Kistimonas asteriae. Next base: position 99,781 of record NZ_JAEVHF010000008.1, on the reverse strand, counting down.
CTGCCTCTCCTCTTCCGCCAAACGCACCTGACGTAATGCGTGCATCAGAGATCACGGTACGTTTTCCTGAAAAAAAGGGGGTTCTGGGTACCATTAAGTCCTGGCATTATGCCGTTCGTAATGTATCACTGGTGTTAAAAGCCGGTGAAACCCTGGGACTGGTCGGAGAAAGCGGCTCGGGGAAAACAACGCTGGCATGCGCACTCCTGAAGTTGCAGCCCTTCTCGGGCAACATTCAACTTCGCCAGCAAAACATTGACCAGCTGTCACGTAAAGCATTCCGCCCTTTCCGTCGCCACCTCCAGATCGTCTTTCAGGATCCATTTGGTAGCTTGAGCCCCCGACTGACGGTTGAAGAAATCGTCGCTGAAGGGCTTCACATCCATTGCCCTGACAATCCGGATATGATCAGGCAACAGGTCATCAGCGCCCTTCAGGATGTTCAGCTACCGGACACCATTCTGAACCGCTACCCCCACGAATTCTCCGGCGGACAACGCCAGCGAATCGCGATTGCCCGGGCGCTGGTGCTTAAGCCCAAAGTACTGATACTTGATGAACCCACCTCTGCGCTGGATCGAACAGTACAGTGCCAAATCATCAACCTTCTCAAAGCGTTACAAAAGAAACATCATCTCAGCTATCTGATAATCAGCCATGACCTCGCCATTATCAGGGCCGTTAGCCATCGCATCATAGTCATGCTCCATGGTGAAATTATTGAATCCGGTAATACGGAAGACGTGTTCCAACACCCCGCCCAAGCCTATACACGCCAGCTCCTGCAGGCTTCGTTGACAGATAATTACATAAAATAAAGTGCCGTTATCGAAACCGGCTGATGGTTTCTCTATACTGGCGGAATTTGTCGATATAAAGGAATTCCAGATGGCTTTTCTCAAGGGAAAACGTGCACTGATCGTGGGCGTTGCCAGCAAATTGTCTATTGCCAGCGGCATCGCAGAAGCTATGCACCGGGAAGGCGCCGAACTGGCCTTCACCTATCAGAATGAAAAACTGAAGGGGCGAGTAGAGAAATTCGCTGAGCAGTGGGGCTCTTCCCCTGATTTGTGTTTCCCCTGTGATGTCGCCAACGATGAACAAATCGAGGCCGTATTTACTGAACTGGCCAAGCAATGGGACGGCCTGGACATCATTATCCATGCCGTAGGCTTTGCACCGGGCGACCAGCTCAGCGGTAATTTTGCCGATGTCACCACCCGTGACGGCTTCCGCATTGCCCATGACATCAGCGCCTACAGCTTCATCGCACTGGCCAAAGCCGGCCGTCAGATGATGGCGGGACGTAATGGCGCGTTACTGACCCTGTCGTACCTTGGCGCTGAGCGCACCATGCCCAACTACAACGTGATGGGCCTGGCCAAAGCCAGTCTCGAAGCCAGTGTCCGTTACCTGGCAACCGGCCTGGGTGAAGAAGGCACCCGGGTCAATGCCATCTCTGCCGGCCCCATCCGTACCCTGGCAGCCAGCGGCATTAACAGCTTCCGCAAGATGCTGGCCCATAATGAAGAACGGGCACCACTGCGCAGGAACGTCACGCAGCTCGAAGTCGGCAATGTGGCGGCCTTCCTCTGCTCTGATCTCGCCAGTGGCGTTACCGGTGAAATTACCTATGTCGATGGCGGCTTCAACATCACCGCGATGGGGCAACTGCCAGAGTAGTCCTGCATTTACTAAGGATAAAAAAGGCCGGAGAATCCGGCCTTTTTTATCTGCATGAAAAACTTAGCTTTCTGAGTCTTGCGCAAATCGCTTAACATCCGCAGTATTTTTCAGATCCTGCTGATACTCGCCAAAGAGCGCTTCTCCCATCCGCATGGAAAGAATATTGCCAATCGTCTGCACTTGCTCAGACTCAACGGCCTCCGTTCCCTGCACCACCTTGTTTACGGCAACCACAACCACATCGCCATTCGGCAACGCCGTTTTTCCGTAACTGGCCATGCCTGCTTGCGGATGCGGCAATTTAAACGCATCCATGAGTAACTGCTGGGGCACGCCCTCTTCACCGCGTCTGGCGTTTTCTTTGATCTGCCACTCTGCCGCATAGGCCTCGGCAACCTCAGCACCCGTTTTGCCAGCGCCAAGCTCGGCAAGGATCGCACCGGCTTTGTCGTTCAGCTGCTGGTCAGCACGTTCTTGCTGAATCTGTGCAACGATAGCATCACGAACATCAGACAATGGCTTCACTTCCGGCTGTTTATGTTCCTTGATTCGAACAACCGCAACCTTACCAGGACCAATATCCAAAGGCTCACTGTTCGCCTGGAGGTTCAGAACATCATCACTGAAAGCCGCATCGATAACCGCACGATTTTCTGCAACCCCTTCGCCACCACGACGACCAAACAGGTCAGTCGCTTGCACGTCGAGACCCAATTCTTCAGCTGGCTGCTGGAGATCCGCCGCCTCAAAGCTGATATCTGCCAGCTTCTGGGATTGCTCAACAAACAAAGGATCGACGGCACTTTCCTTAAACTCCCTGACGAGTTCATTCCGCATAGCTGCCAACGTGGGAATATCAACCTCAGTACCTGCAGTACGCTTGATCAACACCACACCAAAATCGGTTAATACGGGCTGGGAAACTTCGCCCTTGGTCAGTGCAGCCAGGGCTTCATCGAAGGCGGCTCCAAGGAAACCGGTCTCAACAGCACCCAGATCACCACCCTTGGCAGCAGAATCAGGCTCTTCGGAATACTCGCGAGCCAGTACTGAGAAGTCTTCGCCCTTATTCATACGCTGCCTGAGTTCGTCTGCGAGGGCGAGGGTTGCTTTCTCGTCGCGGGTCTCACTGGACTCAAGCAATATCATGGACGCGGTGACGGTATTGTCAGCCTTCTCTTTTTGATCAGCCACACGCGCGTCATAGCGCGCCTTGATATCAGCCTCACTGACCTCAATCTGCTCCGCCAGTTTGGAGCGATCCAGAACCACATACTCCAGGCTGACTTGCTCAGGCGTCATATATTCAGCCTGATGATCCTGGTAATAAGAGGTAATGGTCTCTTCATCAACCTTTACAGCCTTTCGTGCAGCAGCGACATCCAACGTCAGCCAGGCAACATCACGGGTCTGCTGCTGTATATCTGTCAGCATCTGTACTTCATACGGCGTGGCAAATTCGGAGCCGGCAATACTGGCACGGATATGAGATGCCAGTAGCTCTTCTCGGAGATATTGCCGAAATTGCACTGGCGTCATACCGAGAGAACGTACCAACTGCTGGAAACGGTTGGCATCAAATTGCCCATCCACCTGGAATTCCGGTGTTGAACGGATCAGTTGATCAACGCTCTGGGCTGAGATGGACATCCCCACTTTGTCCGCATACTGGCGGACGACTTCCTTCTGGATCAAACCTTCCAGTGCAGCCTGTTGCAGCATCTGGTCATTGAACATGGAGGGATCAAAATTGCCGCCCAGCTGCTGCATCAATAGCCGCCGCTGCTGATCAACCGCCTGCATCAGTTGCTGCTGGGTGATCTCCTGACCATTTACTTCGGCGACTTCAGGGTTATTAGGGTTCGGAGCCAGTGACTCCAGACCGAAGATAGCAAAGGTAAAGGCAATAAAGGCAATAATCGCCTTGGCGATCCAGCCCTGGGCCTTATCCCTCATGTTTTGCAGCATAGAAACCTCAACAACGTCCTGTGAATCGAATTCTGTATGAATGCAACAACCTGATAGTCAACCGGCCAATCCCTGCTTCAGACTCCGCGGGCATCGCCGGCCAAGGCCTACTGTGCACGTCATAGGATGAAAAGTAGTGAATAATAATAAAAAGGCGTATCCATGGATACGCCTTTTTTTATCTCAACCCCCTGCACATACCCGTTTGTGCGTACGCAATAGCCTCCTGACAGGGATCACCATTCGCGTTAAAGGGTGAGCGTCGGTTATCTTAGTTAACGGCGTCCTTCAACGCCTTGCCAGCTTTGAAGCTGGGGATCTTGGCTGCTGCGATCTGGATCGGCTGACCCGTCTGAGGATTACGGCCGGTACGTGCAGCACGCTCCTTGACCGCAAACGTACCAAAACCAACCAGCGCCACTTGATCACCGCTCTTCAGTGCGCCGGTAATGGAATCTACAACCGCATCCAGCGCGCGACCGGCAGCGGCTTTCGGGATATCCGCAGACTCAGCAATTGTCTCGATCAGTTCAGACTTGTTCACTTCATTCCCCTTCTTGTGACATGGTGTTTCGATGGTCTACGCAAGGGCTCAGCCATCGTGGTACGTGCTTCACCAGTTTTTCCGGCTACTTCTGTCACACACTAACCAACAAAGGGGGTGATGACTGAATGGGCATACCGGAAGGAACTGCCATACATTTTGACCTGCAAAAACCGCAAAGTTTTATACCAATACGCTTCAGTCACTGTCAAGAAAGCCCCGCCCTGCAAGGGTTTCAGAGATACAGAATCAGTATAAATAGACTATTTTCCGGCAGGCCGTGTAGAAAATCGAAGAATATTACCCAAAAACAGCTGTAGCGAGCTTAGGCCCGCTACAGGTTAAAAGAAGATTTTAATGTGTACTGACCAAGTCGCCACGGGCAGTCTCGGCTTTCCCCTTCGCATCCTCGACGGCGGCGTCCTGATCTTTTGACTGCGGCTCCGGCATAAATTTCAATGCCAGCTCCAGCACTTCATCAATCCACTTAACCGGGCAGATTTCAAGATCCTGCTTGATATTATCCGGAATCTCTTTGAGATCCTTCTTGTTCTCGGAAGGTATGATCACTGTTTTTATCCCACCACGGTGAGCTGCCAACAGTTTCTCTTTCAAACCACCGATCGCCAGAACCTGACCGCGCAAGGTAATCTCCCCGGTCATCGCCACATCCGCACGTACCGGGATACCGGTGAATACCGAGGCCAGTGCCGTGCACATAGCAATCCCCGCACTAGGACCATCCTTCGGTGTCGCGCCTTCCGGGACATGGATATGAACATCGTGGCTCTCATGAAAATCGGGTTTGATACCAAGCACAGGCGCCCGACTTCTCACAACAGTCATTGCGGCCTGAATAGACTCCTGCATGACATCGCCCAGTGACCCCGTCTTGATAACCTGGCCTTTCCCGCTAGTCGCCACGGTCTCAATCGTCAGCAATTCACCACCCACCTGAGTCCAGGCCAGACCGGTTACCTGACCAATCTGATCCTTTTCCTCAGCGAGGCCATAGGTAAACTTTTGAACGCCGGAATAATGATCAAGATCGTCTGGCACGATTTGACCAGGCACATCATGAACACCTAACGCCTGCTCTTTAACCAGCTTTCGGCATATTTTGGCAATTTCCCGCTCTAATCCCCGAACACCAGCTTCGCGCGTGTAATAACGTACAAGATCACGAATGGTATTCTCATCAAATTGGGTTTCGCCCTTCTTCAAACCGGCATTTTTGAGCTGCTTAGGCAACAGATACCGTTCAGAGATATTGATCTTCTCCTGCTCGGTATAACCCGGAATTCTGATCACCTCCATACGATCCAACAGCGGCGCCGGGATATTCATGGAATTGGAGGTACAGACGAACATGACATCGGAGAGATCGTAATCCACTTCCAGATAGTGGTCATTGAAGCTGTTGTTCTGCTCTGGATCCAGCACTTCCAATAACGCAGATGCTGGATCACCGCGCATATCAGAGCCCATCTTATCAATTTCATCCAGAAGAAAGAGCGGATTCTTGACGCCCGACTTGGCCATTTTCTGTACCAGCTTACCAGGCATGGAGCCAATATAGGTCCTTCTATGGCCGCGAATTTCAGCTTCATCGCGCACACCACCCAGTGCCATGCGTACAAACTTACGATTGGTCGCCCTGGCTATAGACTCTCCCAGTGACGTTTTACCCACTCCAGGCGGCCCAACCAAACACAGAACAGGCCCTTTTATCTTACGAACACGCTGCTGAACCGCCAGATACTCAAGAATACGATCCTTAACTTCCTCCAGACCATAATGATCCTCATTGAGGATTGTTTCCGCTTTTTTCAGATCATGGCGAACTTTGCTACGTTTTTTCCAGGGGATACTCAGCATCCAGTCTATATAACCACGAACGACTGTTGCTTCTGCTGACATCGGTGACATCTGCTTCAGCTTCTTCAACTCAGACATGGTCTTATCGAGCGCTTCAGCGGTCATGCCAGCAGCCTCTACTTTCTCCTTGAGGCTATCAAACTCATCGACACCATCCTCGATACTGCCCAGCTCTTTCTGAATGGCCTTCATCTGCTCATTCAGATAGTACTCCCGCTGACTCCTTTCCATCTGTTTCTTGACGCGACCACGCACCCGCTTCTCAACCTGAAGCAGATCAATCTCGGTTTCGATCAGTGCGATCAGATGCTCAAGCCGTTCAAAGATGTCGTCAACTTCCAGAATCTTTTGTTTGTCTTCTATCTTGAGGACCATATGGGCAGAAACGGTATCTGCCAGTCTCTCAGGGTCATCGACTTCAGTGAGGGAGTTCAGGACTTCTGTCCCCACCTTTTTGCTGAGCTGCACATACTGCTCAAATTTGTTGTAGAGCGTCTGCGTCAGAACTTCAGAGCGCCGCGCTTCAACCGGAAAGGATTCTTGAACATCAGCGAGTGCTGCGCAATAGTCACCACAATCACGGAATTCGGCAATATTAGCTCTTGCGGCCCCTTCCACCAGAACCTTCACCGTTCCGTCAGGCAGTTTCAACATCTGCAAGATGGTTGATAGCGTACCGACCTCGTAGATTTCATCAGGACCCGGATCGTCATCCTGAGCATTCTTTTGAGCCACAAGCAGCACACGGCGATCACCGGCCATGGCCTTTTCAAGGGCTTTGATCGATTTATCCCTGCCGACGAACAATGGAATAACCATATGGGGATAGACGACAACATCCCGGAGTGGCAAAAGCGGTAGCTCCACCGTCTCATGGCAGCGGGTGAGATCCTGATTTTCCATACGCAGCCCTCTCTTCTGATACTCCTGACGGTCAGAGAACACGCTGACAACTCAGTGCAGCGCCAGCGACTACCGCAGACCGCCTTACAGTCACTAAGATGAGGGCTTACGAACAAAAATACAAGGACAAAATGACCTGCATCAAAAAACGCTGACCACTTTGTCACCACTGACCAAAATTATTGAAATATAAATAAAAAAGCGAAGCTGAGCACTGGAAAAGGGAATCAGCAGAGGAGAAGGGAGGAGGCAATGAATGAAAAAAGAGGTGACAATCGCATGATTGTCACCTCGCAGGATGACTTACTCTTCTGGTAGCGCTTTTTGCGTTTCAGTATTTTCGTAAATCAAAATAGGAGCAGTTTCACCCCGAATCACATTTCCATCAATGACCACCTTGGAAATAGTCTTATCCGAAGGCACGTCATACATGATCTCAAGCAACACGTTTTCAAGGATAGAACGCAAGCCACGAGCACCGGTTTTTCGCTCCATCGCCTGACGAGCCACTTCTCGCAATGCCTCATCACGAAAATCGATATCCACCCCTTCCATTTCCAGAAGGCGTGAATACTGCTTGGTCAGCGCATTCTTAGGCTCCGTCAAAATTCTGATCAGCGCCTCTTCATCCAACTCTTCAAGCGTTGCGGCAACCGGCAGTCGACCAACAAACTCAGGGATCAGGCCATATTTAACCAGATCTTCGGGCTCAACATCCTTGAATGTCTCACCAAGACTTTTCTTGACATCTTTGCTTTTGACATCTGCAGAAAAGCCAATACCGCCCTTCTCTGTCCGGTCGCGAATCACTTTTTCCAGACCCGCAAATGCACCACCACAAATAAAGAGAATATTGGAGGTATCAACCTGCAAGAATTCTTGCTGCGGATGCTTACGCCCGCCCTGAGGCGGAACCGATGCCACAGTACCCTCAATCAGCTTGAGAAGCGCCTGTTGCACGCCTTCACCTGATACATCCCGGGTAATGGACGGATTGTCGGCCTTTCTTGAAATTTTGTCGATTTCATCGATATAGACAATGCCCATCTGAGCCTTTTCTACATCATAATCGCATTTCTGAAGCAACTTCTGGATGATGTTTTCAACATCTTCACCCACATAACCTGCTTCTGTTAACGTCGTTGCGTCCGCAATCGTGAAAGGGACATTCAACAGACGCGCCAGCGTTTCAGCAAGCAATGTTTTACCGGAACCCGTCGGCCCCACCAGAAGGATGTTACTCTTCCCGAGCTCTACATCATCTTTGTTGCGGCTTTCACCCGCCTGAAGTCGCTTGTAGTGGTTATAGACTGCAACGGACAACACCTTCTTGGCACGCTGCTGACCTATAACATACTCATCCAGAATATCCTTGATCTCTCTGGGCGCGGGAAGCTTGTCACTGCTACCTTCCGGTGCTGCTTCCTGAACCTCTTCACGGATAATATCGTTACAGAGATCAACACATTCATCACAAATAAAGACCGATGGGCCCGCAATCAGCTTCCGCACTTCATGCTGGCTTTTGCCGCAGAAGGAGCAGTAAAGCAGCTTGCCGCTATCATCACCCTTGCCGTTGCTCTGGTCGGTCATTCAAATACCCTGTTTTCTGGGATAACCCTTTTACAACAAGATGCTGGTTTTACCGTCACATTTCAAGGGGGTCAGACAGAGAAAAGGTAATCGCCTTGTCCGTACTGCTGACCACCCGAAATGCCATGGGTCAGCCCAGGCTTCTACTCGGAAACCTGGCGCTTATCCATCACCTCATCAATCAGACCATACTCCTTGGCCTGAAGGGCATCCATAAAGTTGTCACGGTCAGTATCTCTTTCAACCACTTCCATGGGCTGGCCGGTATGATGTGACAAGACCTTGTTCAGTTTGTCCTTGATGGTCAGAATCTCTTTGGCATGAATTTCAATATCAGACGCCTGACCCTGGAACCCACCCAAAGGCTGATGAATCATCACTCGGGAGTGTGGTAGACAATAACGCTTACCCGCAGCACCGGAAGCCAGCAGCAATGCACCCATACTGGCTGCCTGCCCGACACAATAGGTACAGACATCAGGCTTGATAAATTGCATGGTGTCATAGATTGCCATACCCGCCGTGACAGAACCGCCGGGAGAATTGATATAAAGGTGAATATCCTTATCCGGGTTTTCTGACTCCAGAAACAGCATCTGGGCAACAATCAGGTTAGCCATGTAATCTTCAACCTGGCCCACCATAAAAATAACCCGCTCTTTTAACAGGCGGGAATAAATATCGTAGGAACGCTCACCCCTGGCAGATTGCTCCACCACAATGGGCACCAGCCCACCGGCTGCAGATATTTGGGGAGCGCTGTAATCAGTGAATCTGGACATATCCTGGAATGGCTCCTTGTCGGTGTGGGAGCACTGTCTCCGACAGTGCTCCGGTCTTGCTGAGAAGATCAGCGGCAGGCTCAGGCCTGTGCTTCAGCCTCTTCTTCAGCGGCATGTTGTTGAGCAGGCTTGATGGCCTCTTCGTAACTGCACTCAGCTTCAGAAACCTGCGCAGCATCGAGAATAGTATCCACCACCTGTTCTTCCAGTACAACATACTGCACCTGGCTCAGCTGCTGCTCATTGCTGTAGTACCAGTCAATCACCTGCTGAGGCTGCTGGTAAGCAGAAGCAATGTCTTCGATCATGCTGCGCACACGGTTATCATCGACCTTGATCTCTTTAACCTTAACGATCTCACCGACCAGCAGGCCAAGCTTGACGCGCTTGTCAGCTTCATCTTTAAACAGTTCAGCTGGCAGGTTTTTCGGATCAATACCGCTGTTGGCACCACCAAACTGGGCAACCGCCTGATGACGCAGACGATCAATCTCCTGCGCCGCCAGAGCCTGGGGCACATCCAGATTGTGAACAGACAACAGTCCATCCATCACCTGGTTCTTGATCTTGGTCTTGACAGACTGACGCAGTTCACGCTCCATATTCTTACGAATTTCTTCACGGAACGCCTCTTCGCCGCCGTCCTTAACGCCATACTTGGCAAAGAACTCATCGTTCATTTCCGGCAGAACAGGCTGACTGACCGCTTTAACCTTAACGGTAAAGGTCGTCTGCTGACCTTTCAGCTCTTCTGAGTGATACTCTTCCGGGAAGGTCAGCTCAAGCACTTTCTCTTCGCCAGCAGAGGCACCCACCAGGCCATCTTCAAAGCCAGGGATCATCTGACCAGAACCCAGCACCAGCTTCTGATCTTCAGCACTGCCACCCTCAAACGCTTCACCGTTCAGGGTACCAACATAGTCAATCTCTACCTGATCACCGCTCTCGGCAGCACGCTCAACCACTTCCCAGGTACGGCTTTGCTCACGCAGCGTGCTGAGCATGGTATCAACATCAGCATCCTGAACCGTGCTGACGGGCTTTTCGACATTGATCTGAGCAAAGTCTTCCAGGGCGATTTCCGGGTAAACTTCAAATGTTGCAATGAACTCGAAGTCCTTGCCTTCTTCCATCACCGTGGGTTCAACACTGGGAGAACCGGCAGGCTGGAGTTCCTCGCTGGAGATCGCTTCCATGTAGGAGGTCTGCATAACCTCACCCAGTACTTCCTGATAAGCGCCCTTTCCGTAACGCTTCTTGACCACCTTGAACGGTACCTTGCCCGGACGGAAACCATCCAGACGGACACGGCGGCTCATTTCCTTAAGACGCTCCTCAACCTTGGCATCTACATCAGCCGCCGGAACAACAATAGTCAGGCGACGCTCAAGGCCGGAAGTCGTTTCAAGTGAGACTTGCATGGGTATTCCTCATAAAACCAGCTGTAGCAACATTCGGTCACTGAAAAGTGTAACAGGGTATCAAATTCTCATGCATCACTGAATAGTTGATACACATCCCCTTGCTACAAGATCAATCCCCGGAAGACAGTCTTTTATGCGCTTATTATTTGCAACCAAAAGGTACATGGACACATAGGTACCAGCACGACCTTTTCGCGACATACGAAAAATGGGGATAAGGCAAGCTTATCCCCATTTTTAACAATATATGGTGCGGAAGGAGAGACTCGAACTCTCACGCCTTTCGGCACTGGAACCTAAATCCAGCGTGTCTACCAATTCCACCACTTCCGCACAAAAACCCACCAACTTGGCGGGATACTCTTCAAAACTGGGGTGGACGATGGGGATCGAACCCACGACCGCAGGAGTCACAATCCTGAGCTCTACCAACTGAGCTACGCCCACCAACACAACATCAAACACTAACTACAAAGAATTAAGTGGGGTGGACGATGGGAATCGAACCCACGACCGCAGGAGTCACAATCCTGAGCTCTACCAACTGAGCTACGCCCACCACTAAATTCATACTGCCAGAGAGAATCTCACCGATCAGTTGCGAAGCGCATCGTACTGATTTTTAAACAGGATGCAAGCCCCAGCCTCAAACCAAACGACACATCATCAAACCAAAAAACGTTTTCAGAGACTGGCTAAGAAAACCGATCAGAGACACTGCATGGCGCGCCCGGCAGGATTCGAACCTGCGACCCACGGCTTAGAAGGCCGTTGCTCTATCCAACTGAGCTACGGGCGCATATACCCTTTATATCACAGGTTGTAACTGGTCGGGGTAGAGAGATTCGAACTCCCGACATCCTGCTCCCAAAGCAGGCGCGCTACCAGACTGCGCTATACCCCGAATCAGACGCTGCGAAGCGGCATGAGTGCTGCTCAACGACGGGGCGAATATTACCCGCAGCCCTTCGGTTCGTCAACGCCTCTTCGCCTACCTTTTTTCGTTAGGAAACGAGGACTTATAAAAAGCATTAACGAAAATGCCACTCACTGGTTTCTCTTTAGTAAAGAACAGTTTTTACCCCGCAACAAAACCGACCAAATAAAAAGCGTTATCCCCTATCTAAATACAGAACAGATCAACTCGAATAAGAAATCCCACACCTGCCAGAGAAAAGCAATGTCCCTCCAAGCGTTGACCCATGCCACGATTTACCGCCGAAAATCTGTCATACTCCCCGCCTTCCTGAAACAGAAAAAACAAGTCACATCTCATGCACGCAAAGATCATTGATGGCAAACGCATTGCTGACGGGATCACGGACCGCATAGCTGCTGCTGTAAAAACAAGACAGGAACAAGGTCTCCGCACCCCAGGCCTCGCGGTGATACTCCTGGGCGAAGATCCCGCTTCCCGTGTTTATGTTGGCAAGAAACGACGGGACTGCGAAAAAGTCGGCTTCCTTTCTCGCTCCTATGACCTACCCACCGCCACCACTGAAGACCAATTACTCACCCTTATCGATAACCTGAACAACGACCCTGAAATCGACGGCATCCTCGTCCAGCTCCCACTCCCCCCCCACATCAACAGCACTCACGTTATCGAACGCATCCGCCCGGATAAAGATGTTGATGGTTTTCACCCCTACAATATCGGACGTCTCTGCCAACGGAATCCGATGCTACGCCCCTGCACCCCCAAGGGCGTCATGACGCTACTGGAAAGCACTGGTGAATGCCTGCGTGGCAAGAAATCAACGATTGTCGGAGCTTCCAATATTGTTGGCCGTCCCATGATGCTGGAGCTGCTCCTCGCGGGCAGCACTACCACAACTGCACACCGCTTCACCGAAAACCTGGCATCAGAAGTCGCCAGCGCTGATATCGTTATTGTGGGTGTCGGAAAACCTGGACTGGTAAAAGGTGAATGGATCAAACCCGGTAGCATTGTTATTGATGTGGGCATCAACCGCCTGGAAAGCGGCAAACTGGTTGGCGATGTGGAGTTTGAAGCTGCCGCTGAGCGCGCCTCCTGGATCACACCAGTACCTGGCGGCGTCGGACCCATGACCGTCGCAACCCTGCTGGAAAACACACTATATGCTGCCGAGCATCTTCACCCAGACGCATAAGGCACACAAACAAAAAGGCCGGACATCACGCCCGGCCTTTTTTATAACTATTAATTACATCGCATTGCGGTAAATAGCCACGATTTCATCGTGGGTAGCCTGCTTGGGATTGGTCAGACCACAGGCATCCTTCAGCGCATTCTCTGCGAGCAGATCCAGATCTTCCTCTTTCACATTCAGCTCACGCAGACCTGCGGGAATACCAACAGACGCCGACAAGTCACGGATCGCTTCCAGTGCTTTTTCAGCGGCCTGAGGCGCTTCCATACCCTCAACATCCTTACCCATGGCACGCGCCACATCAGCCAGACGACCCGGGCTAACCTGCGCATTGTACTGCTGGACATGAGGCAGCAGGACAGCGTTGCATACACCGTGCGGCAGATCATAGAAACCGCCCAGCTGGTGCGCCATCGCGTGAACGTAGCCCAGACTGGCATTGTTGAACGCCATACCCGCCAACAGCTGCGCGTAAGCCATTTGATCACGGGCCTCCATATCTTCGCCATTATCGACCGCACGGCGCAGGTAAGAAGCGATCAATTTGATGGCTTTCAGCGCACAACAATCAGTCACAGGCGTAGCGATCGTAGAGACATACGCTTCTACCGCATGGGTCAGGGCATCCATACCGGTCGCTGCCGTCAGGGAAGCTGGCATACCTTTCATCAGCGCAGAATCATTAACTGACATAATCGGCGTGGTGTTCTTGTCAACAATCGCCATTTTCACATGACGTTTCTCATCAGTGATGATGCAGAAACGGGTGATCTCAGACGCAGTACCTGCGGTAGTATTAATCGCTACCAGCGGCAGCTGGGGCTTACCGGAAACATCTACACCTTCATAATCCTTGATCTCACCACCATTGGTCGCAACCAATGCAACCCCTTTGGCGCAGTCATGAGGAGAACCGCCACCGAGGGAAATAACGCAATCACAGTCATTTTCCTGCAGCAGCGCAAGACCATCTTGAACGTTTCCACAGGTCGGATTGGGCTGAGTGCCATCATAAATAACGCTGGCAATCCCTTTTCCACCCAGCTGCTCAACCACATCGGCGACCAGGCCAATATCGTTCAGCACCTTATCCGTCACAACCAGGGCTTTCTTAAGGCCAAATCCGACAATATCGTTGATCGCTTCAGCCAGACATCCTTCACCCATGTGGTTAATGGTCGGCATGAAAAACTTGAAGGCACTCATGGTTATCACTCCGTGTCAGTATTACGACTTAGCCTGCCGCCAGATATGCGACAGAACAAAAAACTTCATACCAACCAAGTTACCACCCGCCATCAACCCTCATATTGACCTGACGCAATAGGGCATGCGCTGCAAACCCACCATTGCATTGATCTCCGGCAGCTAAAACAACGTTTGTTTGAATCTGTTTTCAAAGCTAACGCGAACAAACAGAAACAATCATCGACAAAACAGGTTGTTTACAGGTGAAAAGATAAAAAAAAGCCCCCGAAATCGGGGGCTTGGCAATACTTCTTAACGTTCGATCCGCCAGGTCGTACCTTCGCGACTATCTTCCAAAATAACCCCTTGCGACGCGAGTTCGTCACGAATCCGGTCAGCTTCAGAAAAGTCACGATTTTTCTTGGCAGCAACACGCTGATCAATCATCGACTGAACCCAAGCCTCATCGACGTCAGCACCGGACTTCAGGAACGCTTCCGGTTCACCCTGAAGAATGCCAAGAATACTACCCAGCTTGCGCAGCAGTGCCGCCAACGGCAGTGCCTTGTTGACATCTTCGCTGCGAACCCGGTTCAACTCGCGCACCAATTCAAACAATACCGCCAACGCTTCTGGCGTATTGAAATCATCATCCATCACAGCAAAGAAACGCCGCTCGAACGGATGGTTTTCAGGCACTTCAATACCAGAGAGATCCAGATCCTTCAGCGCAGTATAAAGACGCTCAAGACGGATACCAGCCTCTTTCAAACTGTCTTCTGAGTAATTCATCGGGCTGCGATACTGACTGGAAATCAGGAAGTAACGCACCAGCTCCTGATTATACTTTTCCAGCACTTCACGAATGGTGAAGAAGTTACCCAGACTCTTGGACATCTTTACGTTATCGACGCGAATCGCCCCGGAGTGCATCCAGGTATTGACGAATGTGGTGCCGTTGGCCGCCTCACTCTGGGCAATCTCGTTTTCATGATGGGGGAACCTGAGATCGGAACCGCCGCCATGGATATCAAAGGTTTCACCCAGGCAGCACTTGCCCATGACCGAGCATTCGATATGCCAGCCGGGACGCCCCTTACCCCAGGGGGAATCCCAAGACGGCTCTTCGGGCTTAGCACCTTTCCAGAGCACAAAATCCAGCGGATCTTCTTTCTGCTCATCCACCTCAATACGGGCGCCAGCCTCCAGCTCTTCCAGCACCTTGCCAGACAGCTTGCCGTAGCCCTCAAACTTACGCACCCGATAGTAGACATCTCCATTTCCCGGGGCATAGGCAAAACCCTTTTCAATCAGGCCTTCGATCATGGTGATCATGCCATCAATATGGGCGGTAGCGCGGGGCTCCTCATCCGGATCCAGATTACCCAGCTGACGGAAATCTTCTCGCATGGCGGCAATCATCCGGTCAGTCAGTACATCAATGGTCTCACCGTTTTCCAGGGCACGACGGATGATCTTGTCATCTACATCCGTGACATTACGTACATAGGTGAGATTGTAACCACGGGCACGCAGATAGCGGGCCACCACATCAAACGCCGTCACGGTCCGTGCATGGCCGATATGGCAGAAGTCATACACCGTCATCCCGCAGACATACATCCGGACATTGTTGCCATCCAGCGGGGTAAAAGGCTCTTTCTTTCGGGTCAGGGAATTATAAATCTGAAGCACGGTGTCATCCTGTTTACTGTCTTTCTACCCAAACGTGATCACCGGCTTTCCTACTGCGGGAAAGCCGGTGCAGGGCGTTATTATTTACCCTGGGTATCCTTGAGGCCGATGGTCAGGTTGAAAACGGGATGTTCGGCCGTGTGATCAACACGATCCGCCACAAAATACCCTTCCCGCTCAAACTGGAAGCCCTGCTCCGGCGCAGCATCCGCAAGCCCCGGCTCAATCCAGGCCTGCACGACCTGCAGCGACTCAGGATTCACGTACTTCATGAAATCCTCTTCACCGCGATCTGGCGCTTCATGGGTAAACAGACGGTCATAAATACGCAGTTCCGCCTGACGCCCCTGAGAAGCCGAAACCCAGTGAATCACACCACGGGGGCGGACACCCTCTGGCGGATTTTCCCCGACGGTACCCGGCACCAGCGTAGCACGGACTTCGACAATCTTACCGGCATCATCCTTGACCACCTCGTCAGCACGGATAACATACGCACTGCGCAGGCGCACCCACTCACCCAGCACCAACCGTTTGAACTTTTTCCGGGACAGGGTGCTGTCTTCGGTGAAGTCTGAGCGATCGATATAGATCTCGCGAGTAAATGGTAGGGTACGCTCGCCCATTTCAGGACGGTTGGGATGTGCCGCCGCCGTCATTGCCTGCACTTCGCCTTCCGGCAAATTGGTGATGACCACTTTTAACGGATTCAGCACCGCCATGGCACGGGCTGCATTCTCGTTCAGGTCGTCACGGATCGCATGCTCCAGCATGGCTACATCGACGATACCATCGGAACGGGTTACGCCGATCATGTCGCAGAATTTGCGAATAGCTGATGCTGTATAGCCCCGGCGACGCATGCCGGAAATGGTCGGCATCCGCGGGTCATCCCAGCCTGATACGACATCTTCATCCACCAGCTTCTTCAGTTTCCGCTTACTGGTCACGGTATAGTTCAGGTTAAGACGCGCAAATTCATACTGGCGCGGCTTATGCGGCACCGGCAGATTTTCAATGAACCAGTCATACAGTGGCCGGTGATCCTGGAATTCCAGCGTGCAAATGGAATGGGTAATGCCCTCAATCGCATCTTCCTGACCATGAGCAAAGTCATAGCTCGGATAGATGCACCATTTGTCACCGGTCTGATGGTGGGACTGCTTGCGAATCCGGTACAGAATAGGGTCTCGCAGGTTCATATTGGAGCTGGCCATATCAATCTTGGCCCGCAGCACTTTGGCGCCCTCATCGAATTCACCCGCGCGCATGCGCCCAAAAAGATCCAGGTTTTCTTCAACACTACGCGTACGGTAAGGGCTATCCTTACCCGGCTTGGTGGCCCACCCACGATATTCACTGGCTTCTTCTGGTGAAAGGTCGCAAACGTAAGCGTTGCCTTCACGAATCAGATGCAGCGCCCACTCATAGAAAGTATCAAAGTAATCGGAGGCATAACGCACCTCGCCCGCCCACTGAAAACCGAGCCAATGAACGTCTTCCTTAATCGCGTCGACATACACCTGCTCTTCCTTTGCTGGATTGGTATCATCGAAGCGCAGGTTACATTGTCCCTGATACTTTTCCGCCAGACCGAAGTTCAGACAGATGGACTTGGCGTGCCCCACGTGCAGGAAACCATTAGGCTCCGGCGGGAAACGGGTGCTGATGGAAGAAAACTTGCCGTCGGCCAGATCTTTTTCAATGATCTGCTCAAGAAAATGGCTGGGTTTGTCTGTGATGCTCATCGTATGCCGGTGAAACTCAGAAAATAAACGGTTGATAGGCGGTAATCGGTAGAAACGCGAACGAAGCGATTTATACGCTTACTGCCCGGCGCTCTGTTCAATCTTGTTGCCCAGAGCCTGAATATCCTTGCCAAGGCCTTCCATGGTATTACAGCCGCCAGCCACCAGCATCAGAACTGCCATTACGGCAGTGGTGACCAGACCTGGTATCCTGCGTGTCATAGTAAATCCTTAGTGGGAACGCGCCTCTGCCAGAAATCAGCAGGGTGGGAAATGCCAATTGTCAATTAGAGGCAGAGATTACCACTATCACTATAACAGTTAAATCCCCTGCCTTCGCCGGAATCACGGGCAAACCAGCGTTATTTAACCGGACAATACCGACAGCAAAGCCAACAAGGCATTGGTCTTGGCGAAATCTGAAGCTATCATATGGCCAATCTGCACCCTCAACGGAAGCAGCAACCATCCAGACCACAACTCGCTTCAGCGATTGCTTTCAAACTGAAGCCGTGGTCTGCCAGTAGTAACAGCATCTAAGGCACGTATATGGTAATTCTTCACACCACTTTTGGTGACATCAAACTGGAGCTGGATGCCGAGAAGGCGCCCAAGACTGTCGCAAACTTTCTGGAGTATGTGAAAAAGGGCCACTACAACAACACCATTTTCCACCGTGTCATTAACGGCTTCATGGTTCAGGGCGGCGGCTTTGAGCCCGAGATGAAGGAAAAAGACACGGCCAACCCCGTCGAGAACGAAGCGGACAACGGCCTCCAGAACGCAACAGGCACCATCGCCATGGCGCGCACCATGGACCCCCACTCTGCTACCGCCCAGTTCTTCATCAACGTAGCCGATAACGATTTCCTCAACCACACCAGCAAAGACGCCCAGGGCTGGGGTTACGCCGTATTCGGCAAAGTGGTTGACGGCATGGACGTTGTCGAAAAGATCAAGTCTGTCCAAACGGGCAATGCCGGCTTCCACCAGGACGTCCCCGTGGAAGATGTCATCATTGAATCCGCCGAAGTGGTGGAGCCTGCGGTCGTTGCCTAGCCTCTTTATCTCAGACCTTCACCTGATGCCCGAGCGACCGGATGTCGCCCGGGCATTCCATGGTTTCCTGCAAGGCAAGGCATTGGAAGCTGAATCGCTCTACATTCTGGGCGATTTCTTCGAGTACTGGATTGGCGATGACGCCATGGACAGTTTCCACCTCGAGATTGCCGAAGCCCTGCTCCGCTACACAGCAACAGGTCGAAACATCTTCTTCATGCCAGGCAATCGCGACTTCCTGGTCGGCAAAGCTTTCTGCCGCAAAACCGGCGCCACCTGGCTGGATGACCCCACACTGGTTAGCTTGGATGAGACACCGATTTTGTTGATGCATGGCGACAGCCTCTGCACCTTGGATACTGGCTATCTTCGGTTTCGAAGATTTGTTCGCAACCCACTGATTCAATGGTTATTTAACCATCTGCCACTGCGTACCCGGAAACACATCGCAGAAAAGTTGCGCACCAAAAGTCGTGATGCCGGTTCAGCAAAACCCATAACGATCATGGATGTGACACCAGAAGCCGTTGCGGAAATCATGCAGGCACATCAAACACTCACTCTCGTGCACGGCCACACACATCGTCCTGCGACACACGCATTGCAACTGGGCGGCCAACCCGCTCAACGCATTGTTCTGGGAGACTGGGACAAAGAGGGCTGGTACCTGGAGTTCAGCAATGGCCATTTCAATCTGGCGCATTTTTCGATCCCGAACCCCTGAAACAGGTCGGGATCATGGAGACTAGATTACACCGTTTCAAGCACCTGCACGCCGGCAGCCTCTTCAGTCGCTTTCACGGGGACACCACTATGGAAACGAAACTCTGGATCTACGCGTAAAATAGCCTCACATTCGATCTCTGCAATATCCGCAACGCGCGATGTGATTGACCCTTCTGATACATTCATGGCCAATATCAGGTAATCCTGAAAATGCCGTGCCTCAGACTTAAGGAGGGAGCGGTAAAACTTGGCGAGTTCGTCATCCAAATAAGGCGCCAGCTTGCTGAATCGCTCGCAGGAACGCGCTTCGATAAATGCCCCAACAATCAGTGTATCAACCAGGCGCAGAGGTTCCTGTTTCCTGACGTGGTCTCGCAACGTGGTTGCATAACGGGAAGCGGAGACATACCGATAATCAACCCCCCGCTGCTGCATGATGGCAAATACCTGCTCAAAATGGCGGAGCTCTTCCCTGGCCAACCGGGACATTTTGTTCTGAAGATCCGTATGTTCGATATAACGGAACATCAGGTTTAGTGCAGTAGCTGCGGCCTTCTTTTCACAATTGGCATGATCAATCAAAAGAATGTCCTGATTGTTCAGCGCCGCTGCCACCCAGGTATCTGGCGTTTCGCACAGTAAGAACTCATCCAGCTCTGGCAATAAACCCATTACTCTCACTCCTCCCAACAAGCCCCTGATCATTATAAAAAGACATTCAACAAAACCAAGCACTGCATGAAAAGGTCTACGCTTCAACGGGATCGCAATATTACTTCAACTTTTTCATTATCAGGAGGCAATCCGTCATGCCGCTGAACCGTACAACCCTGCTTCTATACCTTTTCCTAGCCACGCCCTGCCTTCTGCATGCAGCCGATTACGGTTTCCGACACGGTTCTCAACCCTTGGCGGTTCATCACTATAGCGATCTGGAAGCGCTATTACTCAGCGGGCAGCCGGTACGCGCACTGATAAATTATCAGTTTTGTGAATGCGACGATGACATTGATTCAGACGCAGACGCAAGTGGCATTCAGGAGGAGCAATCCAACCACCATCGGTTTATCGCATCGGTTGACTGGCGAACCTTCTATTTAATCACTCCAGACCATAACGATCCCGATACCCACTGCCTGGTCACATTCAAACATAACTTTATGAATACAGCGGACCTGAATTATCTGTTTGACAACGACGCCACGCCTGATACTGACCATGAACACACCTGGATCAAGCTGACGGTCAACTATGCCGTTTGCAGCGATACCCCCGAGCAACTGAACTTCCACATGAGCAAACGCATAGTGGCAGCCAACAACCCTCTGGAAAATGGCATGCTCTACCCACAGGCAACCGATAAATCACGGGCTTATGGGCACTGCCCGCTCAACGCGATCCGTTTTTACAGGAATTAATCAAAACAGGCACGCCTCCAGAATTTGAACGAGCGTTTGAAATTAGAGACCAGCATTGACATAGGTCAATCGCGGGGTATTTTACCTCGGCTATGATCTGATCAAACCTTGGTCAAATGACATTGGATAGGGAGGTACTCGGGCATGCGTGCTCTTAAGAAGATGCTGGTGATCGTCGACACCAGGCAGGACAAACATCTCGCACTGGCCAGAGCCCGGTTGCTGGCAAAAGCAACGGGCGCCACCATCCACGCCCTGGCGCCCAACCCACGCGCCAACGAGGCCTCCCTCAAAGTGCTGGAAACCCTGATCAAACCGCTTCAGGATGATGGCCTTGAGGTAGTTCCCCATGAGCTCTGGCACAACAATGCCGTGGAAACCATCATCCATGTCCGCCAGTCCGAAGGCTGTGACCTCGTAGTCAAACAGGCCAAGCGGGCCGATAACGTTTCCCGGGTGATCAGCACACCGGAAGACTGGACACTGCTGCGCAAGTGTCGGGTCCCGGTTCTCATGGTCAAACATACGGATCCCTGGAGCAATGGCAAGATTCTCGCCGCTATCGACGCCAACCCTAACGACAGCGAACACCAGGTGCTGAATGAGGTCATCCTGGAGTATGCAGCGGCCATCGCCGGTGTCGCTGATGCCGAGTGCCATATCGCCTCTGCACATCCGGCTCCCATGCTCTCCTCTGCAGATCCGGACAAACAGACCCTTGAGGGCATGCGATTCAGTTACCAGGCGGGCTGCAAACCCTTTGCTGACCGTTACGAGATCCCTGCAGAAGACATTCATGTCGAAGAGGGCCCGGCTGAAACCCTGATCCCGGCCATTGCCAAGAAAATCGATGCGGACCTGGTGGTCATGGGCACCGTTGCCCGGGGAGGCCTGAAAGGCGCACTGATGGGCAATACCGCCGAATTGCTGCTGGGCGCCATCGAGAGTGATGTCCTGACCCTGAAGCCCCGTGACATCATGGAGCCTCTGGAGCAAACACTCTACCGTTTCTAAGGCTGACAACACGCAAAAAAAGCCGGTATCACTATACCGGCTTTTTTTATGGCTCGCCCAAGGCACTATTCACTAACAAAATACCCGCTATTTCGGTATTTCCTTAACTTGCCCGGGGCCTTCGAGTATACTTTTTGGCGCCAGAAAAATTCTATAAACCCAGACGATGGCCCTGCCAGAGGCTGGTTTTGCCACGGGATTCCCTGACGTATCAGCGCCTTTCCGGTACGTTCCGCCATGTGACCGGCAAGCTCTGAAACTGTCCAGCCTGAACCCCGTACGAGCAAGCCCGCCCAAACCTTCCGTGGCAGGTGAAGTGATGAGGAAATCAACCGTGTTAGAAGCATATCGCGCCCACGTCGCAGAACGTGCTGCAGAAGGTGTACCACCTAAACCTTTGAGTGCCGAGCAGGTCACCGGTCTGGTAGAGCTGCTGAAAAATCCACCAGCCGGGGAAGAAGACTTCCTGCTGGACCTGCTTGAAAACCGTATTCCTCCGGGTGTCGATGAAGCGGCTTATGTGAAAGCCGGCTTTTTGTCCGCCGTAGCAAAAGGCGAGTCCGAATCGCCTCTGCTCACCAAAGAGAAAGCCATTCAACTGCTGGGCATGATGCTGGGCGGTTACAACATTGAGACACTGGTCAGCCTCTTGGATGATGCCGCCCTTAGCACCCTGGCCGCTGAACAGCTGAAAAAGACCCTGCTGGTCTTTGATACCTTCCATGACGTGGAAGAAAAAGCCAAGGCTGGCAACGACAACGCCAAAGCCGTGCTGCAATCCTGGGCTGACGCGGAGTGGTTCACCCAGCGCAGTAAAGTTCAGGAAAGCATCAAGGTTGCCGTCTTCAAAGTCACTGGCGAAACCAACACCGACGACCTGTCCCCGGCTCCTGATGCATGGTCACGTCCCGACATTCCGCTTCACGCCCGTGCCGCCTACAAGATGCCCCGCGATGGCCTGACCCCGGAAGAACCGGGTGTAACGGGCCCCATGAGTCAGATTGAGGCAATCAAGGCACAGGGCGTACCGGTCGCATTCGTAGGTGATGTCGTTGGTACCGGCTCCTCCCGTAAATCCGCCACTAACTCTGTACTCTGGTTCTTCGGCGATGATATTCCGGGCGTGCCCAACAAGCGGTCTGGCGGCATCTGTATCGGCAGCAAGGTGGCACCGATCTTCTTCAACACTATGGAAGATGCCGGTGCACTGGTGTTCGAAGCCCCGGTTGACCAGCTCAACATGGGTGACATCATTGAAATCCGTCCTTATGACGGCAAGATTCTGTCCGAATCCGGCGATGTACTCTCCGAGTTCACCTTCAAGTCAGACGTCATTCTGGATGAAGTCCAGGCTGGCGGCCGTATCAACCTGATCATCGGACGCGGCCTGACCGACAAGGCCCGTGAAGCGCTGGACCTGGAACCCTCCTCGGTTTTCCGCCGCCCTGCTGATGCGCAAGCCAGCAGCAAAGGTTTTACGCTGGCGCAGAAGATGGTCGGCAAGGCCTGCGGCGTGGAAGGCGTACGCCCTGGACAGTACTGTGAGCCCAAGATGACGACTGTTGGTTCTCAGGACACCACCGGCCCCATGACCCGTGATGAACTGAAAGACCTGGCCTGCCTGGGCTTCTCATCCGACCTGGTCATGCAGTCTTTTTGCCATACGGCGGCCTACCCCAAGCCGGTCGATGTTGAAATGCAGCACACCCTGCCTGATTTCATCATGAACCGCGGCGGTGTCGCCTTGCGTCCTGGTGACGGCATCATTCACAGCTGGCTGAACCGGATGCTGATGCCTGACACGGTTGGTACCGGTGGCGACTCCCACACCCGTTTCCCGCTGGGCATCTCCTTCCCCGCCGGTTCTGGCCTGGTCGCCTTTGCCGCTGCAACCGGCGTCATGCCCCTGGATATGCCAGAATCGATACTGGTTCGCTTCAAGGGAGACATGCAGCCTGGGATTACCCTCCGCGACCTAGTGCACTCTATTCCGCTATACGCCATCAAGCAGGGTCTGCTGACCGTCGAGAAGAAAGGCAAGAAGAACATCTTCTCTGGTCGCATCCTTGAGATTGAAGGTCTGGAAACCCTGACAGCGGAACAGGCTTTTGAGCTGTCTGATGCCTCTGCCGAGCGCTCAGCGGCTGGCTGCACCATTACACTCTCCGAAGACTCTGTCGGCGAGTACCTCAAATCCAACATCACCATGCTGCGCTGGATGATCAGTGAAGGCTACGGCGACGCCCGTACCCTTGAGCGTCGCGCGAAGAAGATGGAAGAGTGGTTGGCCAACCCTCAGTTGATGCGGGCGGATGCTGACGCCGAGTATGCTGCTGTCATTGATATCGATCTGGCAGACATCAAGGAACCCATCCTCTGCGCCCCGAACGATCCCGATGATGCCCGCACACTCTCCGACGTCGCTGGCGACAAGATCGACGAGGTCTTCCTTGGCTCCTGCATGACCAATATCGGTCACTTCCGCGCAGCCGGCAAACTGCTGGAACAGAACAGCGATCCGCTGCAGACCCGGTTCTGGATGTCACCACCAACCAAGATGGACAAGAGCCAGCTGGAACAGGAAGGTTATTACGACATCTACAACAAAGCCGGTGTCAGAACCGAGATCCCGGGCTGCTCCCTCTGCATGGGTAACCAGGCCCGCGTAGAACCCGGTGCGACCGTGCTCTCCACCTCAACCCGGAACTTCCCGAACCGCCTGGGTGACGGCGCCAACGTCTACCTGTGTTCCGCGGAATTGGCGGCTGTCGGTGCAATTCTCGGTAAAATCCCAACCGCCGAGGAATACATGGACTACGCCAAAAATATTAACGCCATGGCGGGTGATATTTACCGCTACCTGAACTTTGACCAGATCCAGAGTTACCAGGAAGCGGCGGATAACATTATCGCCAAAGCCGGTTAACCTAAAGCCGGAAACGGGATCAGATGGTCTGATCCCGTTTTTTTTCGCCCAAGAGACCCAATAAGAAACAGGAATGACCATGGCAGGTAATCGACTCAGCCGTATCGTCGCTAACACGCAGAAAGCCCCGCCCTTTATGCAATCCTGGTTATTGACGAAAGTATTTGGCACGGCGATCAAGTTTGCCGGAACCGCTAAGGTTGAGATTAACCACCTCAGCCATCAGGAAAGCCGGCTTACCATAAAAAACAGAAAGCGGGTGCAGAACCATATCGGTAGTGTCCATGCCTGCGCCATGGCCTTGCTGGCGGAATCTGCCACTGGCTACATTGTTGGCATGAATGTGCCGGATGACCGTGTGCCGGTAATCAAGAGCATGCATATTGACTATGTAAAACGCGCGACTGGCGATCTCAAAGCGGTAGCCCACCTCTCCGATGAACAAATTCAGCAGATTCTGACAACGGAGAAAGGTGAAGTCACTGTCGCCGTCACGATCACCGATGAAAAAGGGGTTGAACCGATCAAAGCCGAGATGATTTGGGCCTGGACCCCAAAGCGCCGATAACATACGTCCTATCGCCTCAGGTGTCCTCAGGCACGGCAATGAAGGACACCTTATGACTCACTAGACATTCGACAACGCTACTTTTAATCGTTGAATGGTATCTGGCTTATTCATTGCCCCCTTCCCATACTGACAACTCGCATAGTACTCGGTGAACATGACCGCGTCAGCTGCCAGCTCAGGCGCACTCTCAGCGATCCGCTGACCATAGGCAACAGGGCCTTCACCAAGGTGTCGCTCAAAGCCTTTTCTTGCCATCTTCCGGCAAAAACGATCGTATAATTTCTCCACCGCCGTCCGCTTTTTTCGGCCAGGCCACAACAAAACCGCACTCATGACCATTAAAAACAGGGCCGTGGCACTGGCCAGTACTATGGCCAGGGTCTGGTACATATCACGACCACCAAACAAGCGCCGGAACAGGGTCTCCTGACTCTCGTGATTGTAACCCAACACCCTCCGCTGCCACTGGTATTCCAGGTTTTCCCAGGACAAACGCATTTTATTCAGCAGATCAACATGCCGGAACCGAACCGGAGAAAAAGGACGTCCACTCAAAAAGCTGCCCTCTCCTGAGACAGCCTCTTCCAACCCTTCACGGACACGCTCTGGCGAGACGGCTGCCGTTGGATCCACGCGCAGCCAGCCCTTTTCCGGCACCCATATTTCGGCCCAGGCGTGAGCATCGAACTGACGGACCTGGATAACACTATCATCCGGCTTGTACTCTCCGCCCTGGTAGCCAGCAACCACCCGCGCCGGAATCCCTGCTGCACGCATGACAAAAACAAATGCCCCGGCATAATGACTGCAAAAGCCCTGTCGGGTGGAAAAGAGAAACTCATCAATGGTATTGGCGCCCAACAATGGCGGCCTCAGGGTGTAATAAAACGGCTGGGTTCGAAACTGCTCCAGTAACGCATTGGTGATCTTGACAGGGTCAGCATCAAACTGCTTTGACAGCGCCTCACCATAAGCTCGCGCTTCACGATCACCATCATAGGGCAAGCGCAGATTGAGCTCTGCCATCCACGTCGGCAAATCCTGATCATTCGGTTGTCTTTTACGGGACTCCAGCTGATAAGCCATTCTGAAATCAACCGGATTGCGGGGTATAAGCCGATAATTGCGCGTCACCCCAGTGTCTTCAATAGCTTCCCAAGCAGGCCCCAGTGAAAACAGCCAGGACTGACTCGTCGGCTCCAAGATAATGTCGTAACGGTATTCTGGTTCAACGCCCTTATCCACCTCGTACCAGGAAGGCGTCGGATACCAGCGCACCAGACCATCTTCAGTAATATCTCGTCTGACGGCCAATTTATCATGATCTTCTTGAGACCAAGTTCGGCCGTCGAAATGGCTCATCACGATGCCCCGCCAGTAACGCTGTTCCGGCGGGGGCACCTTACCATCAAAGGTAGCCCGGAATGCCAGCCTGTCCGACTGGCTCAACCGCGCAATATCCCCCGGGCTCATGGAATCGCTGACGCCCGTGGTCGCATCCCGTTCAGGCATCGGCACAGACCACAACGGTGGAATACGAGGAACCAGCAGGAAAAGAATCAACATCATGGGCAATGCCTGTGCCGACAGTATGGCGCCGCGCCGAAAGACAAAACCCAGCCCCCGCCTATCACTGCGGTAATGTAACCCAGTCATAGCGGAGACAATCACGACCAGAACAACCAGCAGATAACCTGCCATCAACAGACTCTGGGAAAAGAGTAAGCCGGTGACCACAATAAAAAAGCTCAGCAGCATGATAATCCAGGTATCACGCACCGCTTTTAATTCAAGCAGCTTCATGGAACAGGCAGCCACCAGCACAGACGCACCGGCAGCCAGTCCGACAAGCGTTTTAAATTCGATATAAATACTGACGGAACAGAATACGACCAGCAGCACCTTAAGCCAGGTTGACGCCTCACCACATCGCCCACGAAGTTGGCGGTAACGCCAGAAAACACAGAAGATAACCGTACCGATCACCGCAAAAGGCAGCACGGGGAACAAGGGCGCACTGACCAGCAGTAGCGTGGCCACCAGCCAAACCGTGGAAGATCGTGCTATCCGTTGGGACATCCCGTTTTACCCATATCCAAAAAGTCTGTTTCTTATTCTTGGCATGCAGCAACTGACTTGTTGATCACCCGAGGGAGTCACCACGCCCCCAACATAATCCCATTCCATGCACTACTTTTTCTCTATCCCGTCACTCGTCCCACGAAGGAGGTAGTGTTGTCACAGTTTTTATCATCATCCTGGTGGTCACAGGTGCAACAAACCATTGCAGACGCTGACAACCTGAAAATCCCCACAAACATCCGCGCCATCTGCCTGAATATCACCGTTATCACACTGGGAGGTCACAAGCTTTCGCTGGCCATGAAAAACGGGCTATTTGTTGCCAGGCACCAACCGGATGCCACTGCCCACATCACCCTGCCGCTTGACGTCGCCCGCCGTGTCTTTATTGAAAATGACACAACAGCCGGATTCAAAGCTTTCATCAGGGGCCAATTGAAAGCCTCCGGTGATTTGCGCTGCCTGTTGACACTCCATACCGCACAACCCACCCCGGCACAGCGACGCCTGCAGCAGGCCATTGCCGCATTTACCGATTAGCGTCATCGTTCCCATGGAGTGCCAATGCCGTCAGACAGTCTTGCGCATGCGCCTCCCCCTGGGCGGGTTCAATGACACGGTCCGGTAACCAAAGACCGAATTGCGCCTGCTGATCCGCATAATGCAAGACCAGCCCGCAGAGTCTTGACAGTTTTTCTTCCGCCTCATACCCAGACACAGAGCGGTAATCAAGCCAAAACCGCTCGTCGGCATAATCATGAAACTGCTTGGTTAACAGTTCACCGGTTCGCGAAAAGGATTTCCAGCTGACATGGGCTAACGGGTCGGTCGGCACGGTTTCACGCAGGCCGGCAAAATCCTCATTGCCATCCGGTCTCACCGCACCTTCCCCCTGACCGGTCAGCGCCAGCGACTCTACGTCGACGTCAGACTTATCCGGTGTGGGATATACCAACGTTTCCAGTTGAAGATCCACCCAGCTCCAGGCGTGAAACAGACCCAGTGGGAACTCCGTAGACACTCTCAACCGGTCAGGTCTGAGCCAGCCGCGTTGCCTGGTCGGATGCCAGACCGTCACGTCATCACTCTCCTGACCGGGTTCTGCTGTGGTCAGCTGCTCTAACCATCCCAACTGAATCCCATGTTGAGAGCGCCCTTGAGCCGCTTGAACGGTCACCGCAAACCCGGCATCCTGACCAGCATGTACCGACTCAGCGCCATGTCCTGATAGCGTCAAACCTGCCAGGTTCTTCCAGGTATGCAGCATGGTGACAAGAAACAACCCCACCATGAAAAAACTCACCCCATAGGAAAGGCTGTTCTGGTAATTGATGGCCGCGAGAAACACAAGGAATGCCACCAGAAGAAAGCCATACCCCACTCTCGAAGGCACAATGAAAATACTTTTTTGATTCAGCGTGACGTGGTTGGCTGGCGGAATGCGTCGGGTCAACCAGCGATCAAATCGTTTGTTCCAGGCCGCCCTGATCATCACGACTGACCCGATACATCAATTTCTGACAGTAACTCATTGGTGCCAGAGGCATTTTTTCTGGCAATAACCCGATGGCGGCAGACTGGCTGGAACACCACTTGCAAATCTTCCGGTATCACATAATCACGCCCTTCCATGAGCGCCCAGGCCTTGGCCGCCGACAGCAGGCCTAACGCCCCCCGAGGCGACAGGCCACAAACAAATCGATTGCCGTCCCGTGTGCCAGCCACCAGTTTCTGAAGGTAATCAAGTAGCGATTCACTGACATGCATACTGTCGACTTGCGCCTGCAGATTGATCAGGGTTTCGGCCGTCATAACTTGCCTGAGCGTATGTAACTGCCCCCGGCCGGATTTCCCCTGAAACAGCGCCCTCTCAGATTGGGCACTGGGGTAGCCCAGAGTAATCCGCATCAAAAAGCGATCCAGCTGGGATTCAGGCAACGGAAACGTACCACGCTGAGAGGCGGGATTCTGAGTTGCAATAACAAAAAATGGCCGAGGGAGTGAACGGGTTTCCCCTTCTACCGTCACCTGGCCCTCTTCCATGGCTTCCAGTAGCGCACTTTGCGTCTTTGGCGTGGCCCGATTGATTTCATCGGCAAGAATCACACTGGAAAAGACAGGGCCCGGATGAAAAACAAAGGCGGAGCTACCTTGATCAAAGACAGAAACGCCCAAAATGTCAGCGGGAAGAAGATCACTGGTAAACTGAATACGCTGATAACCCAAGCCCAACACCTGAGCCAAGGCATGTGACAGGGTTGTCTTCCCCATCCCCGGCAGATCTTCAATCAACAGGTGGCCTCGGCTCAGGAGCGTACACAATGCCAGTCTGACCTGCTGCTCCTTGCCGACAATAACCCGCCCTAACTCATCAACAGTCTCATGAATAATGCTCATACAATCCAATTGCACGTTTTATTGGTCATTTTTTCTAAGCGTAGCGCCAAATCGACGGGCTATGGGCAGCTGAGCATCCAAATCCATTATACCCAGCTGCACAGCCCTTTAAGGTCAAGCTTTCAGACGCTGCAAACCATGGGAAAGGTCTTTCATAAGATCTTCAACCGACTCCAAACCTACGGCGACACGAATCAGGTTTTCACTGATCCCTGCACGGCGCTTGTCTTCATCACTCAGTCGACAATGGGTTGTCGTTGCGGGGTGAGTAATCGTGGTCTTAGCATCGCCGAGATTGGCTGTTCTGGAAATGATCCTGACGCTGTCAATAACCTGCCAGGCCGCCTCTCGACTACCCGCCACTTCAAACGCCAGAACACCACCAAAACCGGACTGCTGTTTTTGTGCCAGGCCATGCCCGGGATGTTCTGCCAAGCCACAATAGTGCACCTTCTTCACACCGGCTTGGGACTGAAGCCACTCAGCAAGCAACCCGGCATTGCGACAGTGTGCATCCATACGCAGCTTCAGTGTTTCCAGGCCTTTCAGGAAAACCCAGGCATTAAAAGGACTCAGCGTGGCGCCTGCGGCCCGTTGCCAGATATTCACCTCGTCCACAACACTGGCAGCACCGACAACGACTCCGCCCAGGCAACGCCCCTGCCCATCAATGTATTTGGTCGCGGAATGGATTACGATATCGGCCCCCAGCGACAAAGGTCGCTGCAAAGCCGGCGTACAGAAACAGTTATCTACCGCAAGCAAAGCTCCCTGCTCACGGGCAAGCCGACTAATGGCGTCAAGATCGGCCACTTCGCCCAGCGGATTGGAAGGCGTTTCCAAAAACAGCAACCGGGTTTCCGGACGGATTGCTGCCTGCCACTGCTCAAGATCAACCAGATCCACAAATGTTGTGCTGACACCAAAACGATCCATGTACTTGGCAAAAAGAGTCACCGTGGTGCCAAAAACACTGCGTGAGCACACCACATGATCCCCTGCCTTCAGTACCGCCATGCAGACGCCCAGTATGGCCGCCATACCGGATGCGGTTGCACAGGCACGCTCGGCCCCTTCCAGAGCTGCTATGCGCTCTTCAAACATTCGAACCGTTGGATTGGTATAACGGGAATAGACATTACCCGGTTCATCGCCGGCAAAGACCGCCTGGGCCTGGGCCGCCGAGTCATAGGTAAAGCTGGAGCTGAGAAACAGGGCTTCACTGTGCTCTCGCTCATCGGAGCGGGTAATGCCCGCCCGCACCGCCAGTGTTTCAAAATCTGCTTCTGAGAGTTCGCTGCCGACCGGCGCGCTATCGTTATTATCGTTCATAAGGATCCTGATACTGCGTGTCGGATAAGAGAGTTTCCGATCCTCAAACCGGGCGGAATGCCCGGTTTCCTCCTGTTCGGCACACCCGGTGCGTCAGGCCGATTCGTTATGCATATCAATGACCGCATTTTCCCGCGCGTCGCGGTCTCGCTTGGCACTGTCACTCCGCTGCATGGCCAGTTGATTCAGATAGACTTCATCAATATGGCCCGTGAGGTATTTGCCATCAAAAACCGAGCAATCAAATGCAGTCAGATCCGGGTTACCCGCCCGAACCGCCTCAATCAGATCATTGAGTTCCTGATAAATCAACCAGTCAGCCCCAATCTGCTGGCAAACTTCGCCATCACTCTGGCCATGAGCAATCAGTTCGCTGGCAGTCGGCATGTCGATTCCGTAGACATTGGGAAAACGTACGGCTGGCGCGGCAGAGCAGAAATACACGTTCTTCGCCCCCGCATCGCGCGCCATCTCGATGATCTGCTTACAGGTAGTGCCTCGCACAATAGAGTCGTCGACCAGCAGGACATTCTTGCCCTTGAACTCCAGATCGATGGCATTGAGCTTCTGGCGAACCGATCTCTTGCGCTGGGTCTGCCCCGGCATGATGAAGGTCCGGCCAATGTAGCGATTCTTGACGAAACCTTCGCGATAGCTGACGCCAAGGCGCGTAGCCAGCTCCAGTGCGGCAGTTCGACTGGTATCCGGAATCGGCATAACCACATCGATATCATGATCCGGGCACTCTAACAGGATCTTGTCGGCGAGCTTCTGCCCCATGCGAATACGGGACTTATAGACAGACACTTTATCCAGAATCGAGTCAGGACGGGCAAAATAGACGTACTCAAAAATACACGGCGTGCAGGTGGCTTCTGATGCACACTGGCGTGTATGCAGCTGGCGATTCTGATCAATATAAACCGCTTCACCAGGCCGAACATCGCGCACCAGCTTGAAGCCCAGAACATCCAGCGCCACGGATTCAGACGCAATCATGTACTCTTTGCCATCGGCCGTATCCCGCTCACCAAATACCAGAGGACGAATACCGTTGGGATCACGAAAACCGACCACACCATAACCATTGATCACGGAGACAACAGAATAGCCCCCTTCACAACGATCATATACCTGCTCAACCGCCGTAAAAATATCGTCCGGTGTCGCTGACAGCTTACCCTGTCGCTGCAATTCATGAGCAAACACATTCAGGAGGATTTCGGAGTCGGAGCTGGTGTTGATATGGCGGAGTTCGGTGCGGAAGAGGTGATCCTTAATGGCATCGGCATTGGTGAGATTACCGTTGTGGGCCAACGCAATGCCATAGGGCGAGTTGACATAAAACGGCTGCGCCTCGGCCGAACTGGACGAGCCCGCCGTTGGGTATCGGACATGGCCGATACCGGTGTTCCCCTCCAGCAATTTCATATGCCGGGTTCGAAAGACATCCTTGACCAGCCCGTTATCCTTACGCATGAAGAACCGTCCTTCATGACAGGTCACGATGCCGGCAGCATCCTGCCCCCGGTGCTGAAGCACCGTCAGCGCATCAAACAGCGCCTGATTGACATGGCTGGAGGCCGAGATTCCGACAATACCGCACATTCAGATTTCCTCATCACTTGCAAACAATGACTAACAACCCGTATGCAGGACGCCGGTGATCAACGACTGTTGACCACCGGCGCCATCCAATCAAATACCATTGATTTCGACCATTCAGCCACCAGTTCAAAATGGGGAACCAGTACTGAGTCACGCCACCACGCATCCTGTTGGACTGGCAGATAGGACGCCATCCCGACTAGGACAACCACCAGCAAACCACCGCGCAGTGCGCCAAATACCATACCCAGGGAGCGGTCAGTACCGGTCAAGCCGGAAAATTCCACCAGCTTGCCAATCAGGGTATTGATAATACCGCCCGTGATCAGGGTCAAAATGAAGAGAATGGCGGCAGCAGCAATGACGCGTAGCGAGGGCGTTTCAATATAATTAGCAAATAGAAGCGACAGGGAACCACTGAACAGCCAGGCAATAATGACCGCGGCAATCCAGGTTAACAGTGACAACACTTCCCTGAAAAAACCCCGACGAAGGCTGATCAAGCTGGAAATGACCGCAATCCCTACAATAACCCAGTCAACCCAGGTAAACGCCATAACAAAGATCCTGTCGGGCAATAGCACTGCATCGGTCACCAGGCCCTGAGGTGACCAATCGCTGAAAGAGTGTGAATTACACTACAGGGTGGATGATTCACCCTGTACCGCATGGCAAGGGATTCTAACAAAGAGACTGTGGTGAATATAGAGAGTCTGTCCGCGATAAGCCCTTATAGAGCGATCACGGACGATACCTGACGACCAGTCCTTCCAGTTCATATCCCTTATCGAGTTCCGCCAGCAGGGTTTCCGCCTTATTGCGAACCAGTTCAGGGCCGACATAGACTCGTACCACGGATTGCCCGTCAGACAAGGTCACCGTGCGTTGATAGGCACGGTAGCCGTCCTTCCGCAGCCGATCTCTCAGAGCTACTGCGTTTTCTTTTTGAACAAAAGCGGCCAGCTGTAATGTCCAGCTGACAGGAATAAGATCAGCGCTCAATTCAGGTACAGCGTTATCTTTCGCCGCCAGTTCTTGATCATCCACCGGCTCTGCTGGCAGCTCTGGCATAGGCCGGTCGATATCCGCGACGTAGACCGGAACGTCCGGCACTGGCAATGGCGGCGCTATCTGGGCAGCTTCTTCATCCCGGAATACAGTGTCATCAAACAGCAGCGGATAGAGCAACAGACCTGCCGCGACCAGCACCGCTGCCCCAGTGATACGTTGTTTCTTAGCCAGTTCCATGGTTGCTGCCAGCCTCATTGAGCAAACCCGGCCATTGTAACCGGTTTATTGCAGAAAATTGGAGTCCGTCATTCATACTACGGCTGACATTCTCCATCCTGCAGGTGCTGAAGGCTTTCCGAAACCGTATAAAACGAACCAAAAACCACAACCGTATTGGTTTCATCACCGACTTCAAGCGCCGCATCTAAGGCATCGGCCACACTGTCATGACATTGAACCCGCTGCCCTCGACTGATCAAGTGATCCGCCAGCGTCTCTGCGGGCAGTGCCCGAGGCCCATAACTGACTGCCGCAACGTGCCATTCGGTAAAAACGTCATCAAATCCATTCACAACGCTGCCAAAATCCTTGTCACCCAGCATGGCCAAAACGGCCGTCAGACGCCGTTTCGGCAACAACGCCCTCAAACGCTCTGCCAGATAATGTGCTGCTTGAGCGTTATGCGCGACATCCAGAACCACTGTAACTTCTCTGCCATCCTGACGGACAACCTGAAGCTTCTGCATACGGCCTGCAACAGATACCCTGGTTAACCCCGCATTCATGGCAGCCACGGAAATCTCGTAAGGCAACAACTGAATAGCTTCAAGGGCGCAGGCCACACTGGTCAGCGGCAACTCTGGCTCAACCAGACCCGACAGAGTGACCCGCTCTCCCTCAGCCCCCATTCCCCGGAAGATCAACCCTTTGCGACTGCGTTCAATAGCAAAATCTTTTTCCCGAAAATAAGGCTGCGCATCAATACTCTCAATCGCTGAGACCAGGCTTTCAGGTACCGGAATATCACCAAACAATGCCGGCTTTTGTCTCCGGTAAACACCAGCTTTCTCTGCAGCAATAGACTCTATGTCATTGCCCAACCACTGCTGATGATCCAATGCAACGGTGGTAACAATCGCAACATCGGGTTCAATGATATTGACGGCATCCAGCCTGCCACCCAACCCGACCTCCAGCAAAATGACATCCAGTGCACTTTTGCTAAAAATCACCAGCGCAGCCAGCGTCGCGAATTCGAAGTAGGTCAGAAACGTATCACCCTGTGCCGTATTGACCTGCTCAAAAGCTTCGCAGAGTTGCTGATCGGAAACCATCTCCCCTTTGATACGAACCCTTTCATTGAAGCGCAACAGGTGAGGCGACGTGTAGGCGCCAACAGACAACCCCGACTCGCTCAACATCGCATCCAGCAAGGCCACCGTACTCCCCTTGCCATTCGTACCTGCAACGGTGATCACCGTAGGTGCCAGTTTTTCGGGCAATAATCGCTGGGCCACGTCACCAATACGGTCAAGCCCCAGCACCATATCGTGCTCAGGCCGTTGTGCCTCCAACCATGACAACCAGTCAGCAAGCGAAATAAATGTCATAAGGTAGTCCAGTACTAAAAAACCTAATGAAAGAGAGGCAGGGAAATCATCAGTCGGGCGGGCAGAGCCTGTGGCGAAAGACGCCACAGGCCAATCAATCAGCTATCGAATGCAGCATCCTTTTCTGGATCAGGGTCTGCAGCAACAACCATCTCACCCGACTGGTGACGCATCATACGCGATAACATCCGGGCAATGGTGGCTTTCATGTCATGACGGTGCACGATTTTATCGATCGCACCGTGCTCCAACAAGAATTCACTGCGCTGAAACCCTTCAGGCAACTTCTCTCGAACCGTCTGTTCAATCACCCGGGGGCCGGCAAATCCCACCAGCGCCTTGGGTTCCGCCAGGTTAATATCCCCCAACATGGCAAGACTGGCGGATACCCCACCATAAACGGGGTCAGTCAGCACAGAAATAAAGGGGATGCCAGCCTGCTTCATACGCTCCAGCACGGCACTGGTTCTCGCCATCTGCATCAGAGAGAACAAAGCCTCCTGCATCCGGGCACCACCACTGGCGGAAAAACAGACCAACGGGATATTGTGTTCCAGACAATATTCGCCTGCTCTGACGAATTTTTCCCCTACAACAGCGCCCATGGAGCCGCCCATAAAGGCAAATTCAAACGCAACAGCAACCACCGGGACTTCATTAACTGCGCCCCTGAAGCAGATAGCAGCGTCTTTTTCACCCGTCGCCTTTTGAGCCTGGACAAGACGATCCTTGTATTTTTTGCTGTCCCGAAATTTTAACCGGTCTTCCGGCTCCAGCTCGGCGAACATTTCCAGGCGATCCTCAGACTCATCCAGGAAACGCTCCAGACGCACCCGCGCAGAAATGCGCATGTGATGGTCACATTTCGGGCACACATCCTGATTGCGCTCAAATTCAGGACGATAAAGAATCGCATCGCATTTGACGCACTTCTTCCACAACCCTTCAGGCACATTACTTTTTCCCGTCTTTTTTGCATCCATACGGGAGAGAGATGGAATCAACTTGTCTAGCCAGTTGCTCATAGACCTTTCCTGTAAGCCCGTGCCTGTCCCTCGCTGTTCGGCAGGTATAAATACCGGCCGAACAGCGAACACAGATTAGCAGGCATCCATTCTACTGCGCATTTCCGCCAGCTGCTGTTTCACGGCTTGACTGCCCAAGGCCGGCGTTGCTTCTGCAGCAAGTGTTTTAACCAGCGCGGTACCGACGATCACGCCGTCAGCCACCTGACTGATGGCCGCTGCCGTATCACCATTATGAATACCGAAACCCACACACACAGGGAGTTGTGTGATTGTCTTAATCTGCGCAACCCGCTCACGGACACCGTCCACATCCAGCGTCGCTGCACCGGTCACCCCCTTCAGAGAGACGTAGTAGACATACCCACTGGCCGCCTCACAGATACGACGAACACGGTCATCAGGCGTCGTTGGTGCGAGCAGATAAATCGCATCCAGCTCATAACGCCCTAACGCTTTCAGCAGTTCGGCAGAGTGCTCCGGTGGACTATCCACCACCAGCAGGCCGTCAACACCCGCCTCGGCTGCGGTCTGGGCAAACTGCTCATACCCCATGATCTCGACCGGGTTAAGGTATGTCATCAATGCGATTGGCGTATCATTATCGGTTTTACGAAACTCGGAAACCATTGCCAGAACGTCAGCAAGTGTAACGCCCTGTGACACACCGCGCTGATGGGCAGCCTGAATGACCGGTCCATCCGCACCCGGGTCAGAAAACGGTACACCCAACTCAATGACATCAACCCCTGCCGCCACCATTTCCAGCATCAAATTGACGGTATAGTCTTTTTGCGGATAGCCAGCGGTAATATAGGGGATCAGCGCCTTGCGCCCCTCCGCTTCAAGACGGGCAAAACATCCCTTGATACGACTCATAATCACTGCCCCCTTCTTACAGCTCGATGCCGTCAATTTCAGCAACGGTATGGATATCCTTGTCCCCACGTCCGGACAGGTTCACGATAATGCTCTGCTCCGGCGACATCGTTGGCGCCAGCTTTTTCACCCAGGCCAGTGCATGACTGCTCTCCAGGGCGGGCATGATGCCTTCATACTGGGTCAAGTCACGGAATGCCGAGAGGGCTTCATCATCATTAACGTGAACATATTCTGCCCGCGCCGACTCCTTCAACCAGGCATGCTCAGGGCCGACACCAGGATAGTCCAGCCCGGCAGAGACTGAATGGCTTTCGATAATCTGGCCTGCATCATCTGACATGATATAGGTTCGATTACCATGCAAAACACCCCGTCGCCCAGCGCTCAGACGGGCAGCATGCCGCCCGGATTCAATACCTTCGCCCCCGGCTTCCACCCCGTAAATTTTCACATCATCATCAATGAACGGATAGAAAAGCCCCATGGCGTTAGAACCACCGCCCACACAGGCCACCAGCGCATCGGGTAACCTGCCGGTCATCTCCAGATACTGCTTTCGCGCTTCGCGTCCAATCACACTCTGGAAGGTACGCACCATCTTGGGGTAAGGATGGGGGCCAACCACTGTACCCAAAAGATAGAACGTGTTGTCAATATTGGTGACCCAGTCACGCATGGCTTCGTTGATCGCATCTTTCAGGGTCTTGGCTCCCGCCTCGACCGGAACCACTTCGGCCCCCAGCAGTTTCATGCGATAAACATTGAGCGCCTGGCGCCGCACATCTTCAGCGCCCATATACACGACACATTCGAGCCCCAGTCGAGCCGCAACAGTCGCGGTTGCAACGCCATGCTGCCCGGCACCGGTTTCGGCGATAATGCGAGTTTTACCCATTCGCTTCGCCAGCAGCGCCTGACCAATGGCATGGTTGATCTTGTGAGCACCGGTATGGTTAAGGTCTTCACGCTTGAGATAGATCTGCGCGCCGCCAAGAAGACCCGACCATCGTTCAGCATGATACAGCGGTGAAGGACGCCCGACATAATGGGCAAAATCCTTATCCATTTCTTCCAGGAACGCTGGATCCTTGATATAGGATTCAAAGGCCTCTTCCAGCTCCTGAACGGCAGGGATCAGGGTTTCGGGGGAAAAACGCCCACCAAAGGGGCCAAAATAGCCCCGCTGATCCGGCATGCTATAACGGGTTTTCTCAGTCTCCAGAGACATTATCTACCTCTCTCATGAATGCCCTGATAAGGGCTGCATCCTTAACGCCTTTTCCACACTCAACACCACTACTCACATCCACACACCAGGGTTTCACCTGGGTAATGGCTTCACCGATATTGTCAGGGCGCAATCCACCGGCCAGCATAACCGGGCAATTCAATCCTTCAGGGATCAGACCCCAATCACACAGCTCACCGGTTCCACCAAAGGCATCAGGATTATAACTGTCAACCAGAAAGGCGCTGGCGCCCGGCCAGGCATTACCGACAGCGGCATAATCCGCCCCCTGACGGAGACGAAGCGCTTTGATATAAGGTAATCCCCACTGCCGGCAGAATTCGTCCTTTTCATCACCATGAAACTGAATGGCATCAAGCGGAACGCGGGCCAGCACTTCATCCAGCCAGGCCGCTGTCGGGTTCACAAAAACACCGACAATAGCAACTTTTCCCTTCACTTCAGCGACAATATAACTAGCCTCTTCGGGTGTCACATAACGAGGACTAGGGGCATAGAACATCAGACCAATGGCATCTGCGCCGGCGTCTACCGCGACATTTGCCATTTCAACACTCCGCAAACCGCAGATTTTGACGCAAGAACGCCTCTTTCGCGTGGTGCAGGCCTGATAAGTTTCTGCGTCAAACAGCATGCCGGAACCTTGAGCAATTTTTATTACGGGTTTAACAACGGGGCGATAAAACCGGGCCCCAAAGCATCTTCCGGCAGATCAAACTCTGCCGGATAAATCACATTAACAAAATACAGGCCATACGGCGGCGCAGTCACCCCACCCATTCTTCTATCCCTGGCCTCAAGGACGTCTCTCGCCCAAATGGGTTCTCGCTTACCGCAACCAATAGCCATCAAGACGCCGGCAATATTACGCACCATATGGTGCAGGAACGCATTGGCCTGAATATCAATGACCAACACATCACCAAAGCGTTTAAC
Source organism: Kistimonas asteriae (assembly GCF_018263925.1). GTDB lineage: Bacteria > Pseudomonadota > Gammaproteobacteria > Pseudomonadales > Endozoicomonadaceae > Kistimonas > Kistimonas asteriae. Next base: position 60,391 of record NZ_JAEVHF010000008.1, on the reverse strand, counting down.
ACTGAGGTGGGTAATTTTCCGTACCGGATTTTTGGCCTGACACTGCACGGCACGATAGGACGTGAAGTCATGCTCACCAATCAGGAACCGAGCCGCCTCGGCCATCCGCTGCTCATCCAGAGGACGGTAATTCCAAGTCACGCCCCTGGGCAATATCGCCGGCCTGACCGGAGTATTGTATATCACGTAACGATAGCGTCTGGCCAGCGCAGAAAAACGAGCATGAAAATCATGGCTCACAGGGCGTACCCAGCGCAGGGCAATACTGTCCGGCAAATGGGTATTAGCGCCGAAAACCCAGCTACGCTCTACCCGATCGGCGGGCGAATCAAAATGGATAATCTGCCGACAACCATGCACGCCCGCGTCGGTTCTTCCGGCACAAACAACTGAAACAGGGTGGTTTGCGACAGAGCTCAACGCCGCTTCAACATGCTGCTGGACCGTCGGAAGTCCTGATTTGAGCGATTGCCAGCCATGATATCCGGCGCCGTCATATTCCACACAGACCGCGTAACGCTGGCCGTCATTCATCACGTCCAAAACATATCTCATCAAGAGGTTTATGAGGCAAGACTGAGGCGATTGCCCGTAAAAAGCCCGCACAAAAAAAGGCTGGTAATCATACCAGCCTTTTTTTGTAACCGAGAGTGTGAATCAAGAATCAGAGTTTTTTCAACAAACTGTCCGCTTCCTGCTTCTGAGCATCATCACCCTCACGAGCGACCTCTTCCAAGATATCCCTGGCGCCATCCTGATCTCCCATCTCAATATAAGCCCTGGCCAGATCAAGCTTGGTGGCGGTTTCATCGGTTTCTTCAAGGAACTCGAGATCTTCATCCAGCTCAGTCGCTTCCTCACTCACACCGACTTCTCCAGAACTACCCATCTCAGACAAAGGTTCGGAGAGGTCCATCGAATCAAGATCCAGAGACTCAAGGTCAGTATCTTCGCTGCTCTCAACAGCCTCCGGCTGCAGAGCCCCATCAAGATCAGCCTCACCAAGCCCTTCAGAGAGATCAGACAGGTCGGTATCCAGAGAGGCCATTTCAGCATCAAGATCAAATTCAGACTCATCGAGCTCGAGCTCAATCTCATCCGATACCGCATTCCCCTCACTGGAGGACGCTTCCAGGCTTTCACCCAGATCGTCATTCAGTTCAAGGTCAAGATCGCCCAGATCGAATGATTCATCGTCGGATTGCTCGTCTTGAGACGCTTCAGTTTCTGCCGTTTCAAGCTCGTCATTAAGCTCCAGATCCTCAAGCTCGACAATACCCTCATCTTCAACCAGCGACGGCGTCTCCTCTACGGAAGCGTCGAGCTGAAACTCATCAGCATCCAAATCAAGGGATAAATCGTCGAGGGACTCAGCGTCAGGCAACGCCTCTGGCGCTGACGATTCAGAATCCTCAGCGTCATCCAACTCAAGATCCAGAGCAATATCATCCAGATCTTCAGCGTCAGACATATCGAGCGTTGCAATGTCGTCCGTATCACCCAGTGACAAATCATCCGTCAATTCACTGACTTCTGACACCGCTTCATCATCGTCCAGGCTTAGACTTATGTCATCAAGATCAGCCATTTCGTCTGATCCGCCTTCAGAAACCGCATCACTGCTGGCATCTTCAAGGCCAAGGTCAAGCTCCAGATCATCCAGCCCATCAATAGACAGATCGTCGTCTTCAAGCTTGCCAGTATCAAGCGATGTCTCAACATCGACACTGTCATCAATACTTAAGTCGTCCTCCAGCGCCAGATCCAGAGCGTCGGCAGATGCGAGATCGGATGACGCCTCCTCCACAACAGAGTCCAGACTGGCATCCAGATCAATATCGGTACTGGTCAGCTCATCGGTTAAAGCCTCCAGCTCATTCAAGACATCTTCAGGCTCGAAATCTGCCAGCGTTGTATTGGCAAACTGCGACTTCAGAGCCTCAACCTTTGCCTGCGTAGCCTCATCCACATCGCCTAACGCGTTCAGTTGCTCCCTGAAGCCATCCAGGTCATCCATACCCGCCTGGACTTCCATCAGTTTCAGGCGATAGCTGGCATTGCCCGGCTCAGTCTCAACGGCTTTAGTGAGTATTTCTGCAGCCTGCTGAAAACGCCCATAGTCCGCATAGACATCGGCTTCAGCCATCACACTGCCTGCGGCTGTCGATGCAACCTGTTGATCCAGCAGGTCCTGGTCGATTTCCAGGTCTGCATCCAACTCCAATGGCTGTATGCCTGCACCACCGGCAGCTTTTGTTGATGCAACAGCGGGGCTTAACCCAGTACCGAGGTCAATCTGCTCGTTTCCTGCAGGAGAAAACGCCTCTTGATCATTCAGGGAATCCTGGAACACATCTTCGGCCTGCGCCCGTCGTCGAGCAACAAACATCAGACCCGCCACGATAAACAGAACCCCTCCCCCAGCGATCCCCATGTATAACGGGCTATCAAGAAACTCATCGATGAAGGATTTTTCAGGTTTAGCCTTTGTGTCATTGGCTATCTTGTCAGGCTTTTCCGAAGGTTTATTGTCAGAGGGATTCTGCTGTCCCTGACGCTTCCCAGCATCCGCCATCGGCTGCTGAGTTTCGCCAGACTCTGCGTCATTCTGGTAATTGTAATCAATTTCGCCATTTGCGGGAGGCGGCAAGGTCGTCGGCGGATCAGCCTGAGCAATATCCCGAGGCGGCTCCGGTGGGGTAAGGGTTTCACCCGCATCCTGCTGCCCCATACCCTGTATGACTGTCAGCTCATCATTTTTAAGCGCAATGAGTTTTTCCAGCGTCCCCAGTTGCTCTGTCAATGCATCTAGCTTATCCCTGAGTTCTGCATTCTCACGGGTCAGCAGATCAATCCGCTCGGAGCTTAATGCCAATTCATCTTCCAAGGCTCTAACACGGGCAGAATCTCCACTGCCTCCGCCCTGGTCAGCCCCGTTACCACGTCCACCATCACCGGAAGAGACAACTGTCAACCGGCCATCGTCCTGGCGCTTTCCGGGTTCATCATCGACTGAAGAGCGACGGGTAGCATCCAACTGTCTGACGCTGCCTTTCCAACTGGAATTCTGTTTAGCGACTCCGGCAATGGAACCCGCTTCGCTGAAGTCTCTCAGCATGACGCGATCAGGAATACGCAACACACTGCCCTGCTTGAGCATGTTGATATTGCCATTGATGAAGGCGCCCGGGTTTTCTGCCTGAATAGCCAGCATCATCTGCTGTGGCGACACCGATCGATCCGGACGGAACCGCAAGGCAATATCCCAAAGTGTTTCGTCCTTTTTAACTTTATGGGAGCCTGTCGGCGTCCTGGAAGGGGATCGGGATGAGTCAGGTGTCGAGCGGATGGGCGCAACGGCATCAGGAATACGCTGATAACGGTTGGCACTGCCTCCCTGATACATTGGTTTACGCGCAACCTCTTCAGCGACACTCGCACTGAACGAAGGCGGATCCAGCAGCAAGGTATATTCCCGCAACAGACGTCCACTGGGCCAGTGGACTTCAACCAGAAAATTCAGGAAAGGTTCAACCACCGGCTTGCGGCTGGTGAGACGGACAGTCGTTCTGCCGTCATCATGGACGACCGTTTCAAATTTGAGATCGGATAAGAAAAATGGCCGTTCCACCCCCGCACGTTTGAAATCGTCCCGTGTCGCCAGGTTCGGCAATATTTCAGTATTGGACAGCTCCCTGACCTGAACCAGCTCTATTTCAGCATCAAGCGGCTGATTAAGATACGAGTTAATCGTAATCTCTCCTAGCCCGAGCCCGAGTGCAGGACCCGCAGATATCGCCCCAGTGGCAGCCATGGCCACTATCAGCTTGCGTAGCATGATCCCCTATCCCTTGATTATTATTGTCGCTCGACCTGGCAATCCGATATCACGGTTGAGACCGGTAAAACCTGCAAAGCCACATGATTCTGATCATTATGCCCCGGTCATGCCGAGGCTTCTCTTTTATTCTCAATAACTTATCATTCTGCGAAGGATTTTATCAATAGCTCTGCGATCTGAATGCTATTGAGTGCAGCACCTTTTCGTACATTATCTGACACAATCCACAGATTCAGCCCCCGCTCACAGGAGATATCTTCACGGATTCGACCGACAAAGACCTCATCCTGACCGGAGCAATCGCCCACAGGGGTCGGATAACCACCCGCCACCGGCTCATCCATGATCGTGACACCTGGCGACTTTTCCAGCAACCCACGCGCATCTGAAACCGTGAGCCGCGCTTCCGTCTCGATACTCACCGACTCAGAATGCCCATAAAAAACCGGCACCCGGACACAGGTAGGATTCACCTGAATTGTGTCATCGCCCAATATCTTTCGGGTCTCCCACACCATCTTCATCTCTTCCCGGGTATAGCCGTTCTCTTCAAAGCGATCGATATGCGGAATCACATTAAATGCGATCTGCTTGCTAAAAACATCGGCTTCAACCGGCTTGGCGTTAAGTAAACGGGCTGTCTGGTCTGCCAGCGCCTTCACGCCCTTCATGCCAGCACCACTGACAGCCTGATAGGTGGAAACGGTTATCCGACGGATCGTCGCCGCATCATGCAAGGGTTTGAGGGCCACCAACATCTGGATCGTTGAACAATTGGGATTGGCAATGATGTTATGGTTACGGTAGGACGTAATCGCCTCAGGATTCACCTCCGGCACAACCAGAGGAATATCGTCCTGGTAGCGAAAATGTGAGGTGTTATCAATCACGACACAACCTGCGGCAGCGGCCTTGGGCGCATATTCCGCAGAGACCTCCCCCCCAGCAGAAAACAGCGCTATTCGTACCTGGGAAAAATCAAAATCCGCAAGATTTTCAACCCGATGGGCGCGATTGCGAAAGATCACGCTGCCACCTGCGGAGCGCTCACTGGCCAAGGGGTACAACTTGCCAATCGGGAACTCGCGTTCCTCCAGAATCGACAACATTGCCTCACCCACAGCACCGGTGGCACCGACTACAGCAATATCATAGGTTGAACTCATCAATTATCATCCAGCATTTACAACGAAATCAGTCACCTATATACCCCTTTTCAGGCCAACAAATCCAGCAATACTCTCGCCGAAGGCCCGCCTTCCGGTATAACGTCCCTGTTACACCCAGCGCTTTAACCTCACGATTCAAGCAGAATTCTCAGCATACGACGGAGTGGTTCAGCCGCCCCCCAAAGCAACTGGTCTCCTACCGTGAATGCGGACAGATACTCTAGCCCCATATTCATCTTGCGCAGACGACCCACCGGCACGGACAGTGAACCACTCACCACAGCAGGAGAGAGGCGCTGAATACTCTCTTCACGATGATTAGGCACCAGATCAACCCAGTCATTCGCCTGGGCGATCATGGACTCAATATCCGCCATTGGAATGTCTCGCTTTAACTTCAACGTCAGCGCCTGAGAATGACACCGCATGGCGCCGACACGTACGCAGATACCGTCCAGTGGAATAGCCTGCTCCAGCCCCAGGATTTTGTTGGTTTCCGCCTGCGCCTTCCACTCCTCCCGGCTCTGGCCGTTTTCCAGCTCCCGATCAATATAGGGAATCAGACAGCCCGCCAGTGGCACACCAAACTCAGAAACGGGAAACGCCTCTGAACGGATAACATCAGCCACTTTTCGATCAATATCCAAAATGGCGGCAGCAGGATCCTGTAATTCTGACGCTACAGCATCCCTGATCACACCCATCTGACTGATCAGCTCACGCATATTGCGCGCACCGGCACCACTGGCCGCCTGATAGGTCATGGCACTGGCCCACTCCACCAGCCCTTCGCGGAAAAGACCGCCCAGCGCCATCAACATCAGGCTAACCGTGCAATTACCACCCACAAAGGTTTTAACGCCCTGCGCCAGCCCCTGCCTGATCACGCTGTCATTGACCGGATCCAGCACAATGATGCTGTCATCGACCATTCGCAGTTTGGACGCGGCATCTATCCAGTATCCCGCCCAACCGGACGCCCTGAGCCCCGGATAGACATCACCGGTATAATCGCCCCCCTGACAGGAGATGATGACATCCATCTGCGCCAGCGCCTGCAGATCCCGGGCATCAGCCAGGTCGGGCACCTCACGACCGATATCCGGTCCCGGCTGCCCTTTCTGGGATGTGGTAAAAAAGGTGGGTTCTACCAGGGCAAAATCATTTTCTTTGAGCATCCGCTGCATGAGTACGGATCCCACCATACCCCGCCAACCCACCAGACCAAGCTTGATCATGCAATAAACTCCCCGCTCCTCTTGTTATTTATATGGCTGCCGCCACCGCATCGCCCATGGCCTGGGTTGAGACCTTCTGCAGCCCCTCCGACCAGATATCTGCTGTACGTAACCCCTCATCCAGCACCTTGCTGACCGCTTGCTCAATCACATCGGCGACCTCCGCTTCAGCAAAGGAATAACGCAACAACATGGCCAGCGAGAGAATGGTGGCCAGCGGGTTGGCAACCCCCTGCCCCGCAATATCCGGTGCTGAACCGTGTACAGGTTCATACAATCCTTTATTGTGAGCATCCAGTGAGGCCGAAGGCAGCATGCCGATAGAACCGGTCAGCATGGCAGCACAGTCAGACAAAATATCACCAAACATATTGCCGGTTACCATGACATCAAACTGCCTTGGCGCGCGCACCAGCTGCATGGCCGCATTGTCGACATACATGTGTTCCAGCTCAATCTTCGGGTATTCCTTACCAATCTCTTCCATAATTTCGCGCCAGAGCACGGTAACTTCGAGTACATTGGACTTGTCAACGGAGCAAACACGACCGCCACGTTTACGCGCTGCCTCAAAGGCGACCCGGCCTATGCGACGAATTTCGGATTCACTGTAGACATAGGTGTTGTATCCCTGGCGCTCACCATTGTCGAGTGTGCGAATGCCACGGGGTTCCCCAAAATAGATACCGCCAGTCAACTCGCGGACAATAAGAATATCCAGATCACTGACCACTTCCGGCTTCAACGTCGAAGCCGACGCCAGCTGCGGATAGAGAATCGCCGGGCGAAGATTGGCGAAAAGATTCAGGCTTGAGCGCAAGCCGAGCAAACCTTTCTCAGGACGCTTTGACGTTTCCAGGTGATCCCATTTCGGACCACCTACCGCGCCCATCAACAACGCATCGGCCGACATGGCCTTGTCGAGCGTTTCCGCCGGGAGCGGGTTACCGGTGGCATCAATGGCCGCGCCGCCTAGCAATGCCTCATCAACGGAAACGGCCAGATTGAATGTGTCTTTTACCTTGTCCAACACCTTCAGCGCTTCGGCAACGATTTCCGGACCAATGCCATCACCAGGCAACACCAGCAACTTTTTCATTTTTCTACTTACTCCTGAAACATAATCACTGTTGTACAACGATTAGCGGGCAATGGTATTGAACAACCAGGGGAAACGCGCCTGGTGACGCTGTTCAAATTGCCGGATTGAATCGGACTGCGCCAGCGTCAACCCAATCTCATCCAACCCTTTCAACAGGCAATCCTTACGAAAGGCATCGATTCCGAACTCAACCTCACGGCCGCCGGGGCGCACAATCACTTCTCGCTCAAGATCAATGGTCAGCGAATAACCATCCTGCCCAGCCGTTTCACGGAACAACTCATCAACAACATCTTCAAGCAAAACAATAGGTAACAAGCCATTCTTGAAGCAATTATTATAGAAAATATCCGCAAAACTCGGTGCGATGACACAACGAAAACCATAATCATCTAACGCCCAGGGCGCATGTTCACGGGATGAACCGCAACCGAAGTTATGTCGACTCAGCAGAATCGACGCATTGCTGTAACGGGTTTGATTGAGCACAAAATCAGGATTCAGTGGACGACCGCTGCAATCCTGATCCGGTTGCCCTTCATCGAGATAGCGCAATTCATCAAACAGGTTTTTCCCAAACCCTGAGCGTCGGATCGATTTCAGGAACTGCTTGGGAATGATCATATCCGTATCAACATTGGCACGATCCATTGGCGCAACGATACCGGTATGCACGGTGAATGCTTTCATGATGCACGCTCCATCAATTCCCGGACATCAACAAAATGTCCCGTAACCGCTGCCGCTGCCGCCATGGCCGGACTGACCAGGTGCGTCCGCCCACCAAACCCCTGACGCCCTTCGAAGTTACGGTTGGACGTGGAGGCACAGTGTTCACCCGATCCCAATTTGTCCGCATTCATGGCCAGACACATGGAACAACCCGGTTCACGCCACTCCATGCCGGCTTCAATGAAAATCTTATCCAGACCTTCCTGCTCCGCCTGCGCTTTCACCAGGCCCGAACCAGGAACCACCAGCGCCTGTTTCACCGACGACGCCACCTTGCGCCCTTCCACGACACGAGCCGCTTCGCGCAGATCTTCAATCCGGGAGTTCGTGCAGGAACCGATGAAGACTCGATCCGGGCGAATATCAGCGATATTCATACCAGCCTGAAGCCCCATGTAAGCGAGTGCACGGCGAATACTCTCTGCCCGCGCATCATCTTTCTCCTGATCAGGATCCGGCACAAAGCCGCTGACCGGCGCCACCATCTCGGGTGAAGTCCCCCAGGAGACCTGCGGTTCAATAGTCTCGCCGCGCAGAACCACGACATGATCAAACTCGGCATCAGCATCCGACACCAGTGTCCGCCACCAGTCGACGGCCGCTTCCCACTGACCGCCTTTCGGCGCGTAGGGGCGCTGCCTGACGTATTCGATCGTGGTGTCATCCACTGCCACCAGACCGACCCGGGCACCGGCTTCAATTGCCATATTGCAGATGGTCATCCGCCCTTCCATCGACAAGCTTTCAATGGCTGATCCGGCAAACTCAATGGCATACCCGGTTCCACCCGCTGTACCAATTTCGCCAATGATGGCCAGGATGACATCTTTGGCGGTCACCCCAGGCCCCAGTTCACCATCCACACGAACCAGCATGTTTTTCATTTTCTTGGTGACCAGGCATTGGGTGGCCAGCACATGTTCGACCTCGGACGTGCCGATACCGTGTGCCAGCGCTGCAAAGGCGCCGTGGGTAGCCGTATGGGAGTCGCCACAGACCAGGGTCATGCCAGGCAGCGTCAGGCCCTGCTCAGGGCCGACAACATGCACAATCCCCTGCCGCCGATCCTGCATTTGGAATTCCAGAATACCAAACTCATCGCAGTTCTCATCCAGCGTCGCGACCTGGATACGGGACACCGGGTCCACGATTCCGTCGATACCCGCTTCCCGCTCCGAACGGGTCGTCGGCACGTTGTGATCAGGTGTCGCGACACTCGCATCCACCCGCCAGGGTTTACGGCCTGCCAGTCGCAGCCCCTCAAAGGCCTGTGGTGACGTGACTTCATGTAATAACTGACGATCGATATAAATCAGCGCGGAGCCATCATCCCGGGTTCTGACCAGATGATTGTTCCAAAGCTTGTCATAGAGCGTTTTGCCGGACACGTTTCAGTCTCCTTCACAGACTTACCCTAACCACTAACAGGCAGGGGTATTTTTGTTCTATTACCGGTCAAGATGTGGAATAGCCAGGATCAACGCAGGTGATTGTTATTGCCTTTGCCATCCCGCCACACATCTGAATGCCTTATGCTGGCAATGTATGGTATCGTCACACATAAAACAAATTCATATTTTTAATGTTTTGAATAACTATAAGGAATAGGAAAGTCTCCGTGGACAGCCAAAACCTCAGAGCATTTCTCGCGGTTGCCGAAAGCGGTTCCTTTTCCGCTGCCGCACTGGCGTTACACTTGACCCAACCTGCGGTCAGCAAGCGAATTGCCACACTGGAAGCGCAGCTCGACTGTAAACTGTTTGACCGAATCAGTCGACAGATTACGCTGACCGAAGCCGGTCAAACGTTACTGACCCGCGCCCGCGCCATCCTGAACGCCATTGACGACACCCGCAAGGCACTGGGTAACCTGTCCGACAAGGTTTCCGGCAGCCTGACCATGGCCACCAGCCACCACATCGGCCTGCACCGGTTACCGGCGGTATTGAAAACCTACAGCAAACGCTACCCGGATGTCCGACTCGATATTCGCTTTATTGATTCAGAACAGGCGTATACCGCCCTTAGCCAAGGTGAGATAGAACTGGGTATCATCACACTCCCCCCGGACAACCAGCCCCCCGTCATTGCGCGTCCGCTCTGGCTGGATCCGCTGGCCTTTGTCGTTGCCCCCGAACATCCGTTAACCCAGCAATCCCGTATTCAGCTGAAAGACCTGGGGCGATTCCAGGCAATTTTTCCGGATAACCGTACGTTTACCCATCATATTGTGAAGGAGCTGTTTGATCAGGCGGGGCTGACGCTGGATATTTCCATGTCGACCAATTATCTGGAAACCATCAAAATGATGGTATCTATCGGATTGGCGTGGAGTGTACTGCCTGAAACCATGCTGGATGAAACCATTGTTCGCCTTCCGGTAAAAGGCGCTGACCTTGCCCGGACACTGGGGGTCATTCATCACAGCGAGAGAACATTGTCGAATGCAGGACGCGCCATGCTGGCACTGCTGGAAGAGTTGGAACAGCCCTGACGGGAATGTCAGGGCTGTCTAATCGGTCAACGATTACTGTTCAAATGCGCAGGGATGCTTGCCAGTAATATTGGCATAGAAGGCTTTAATGGCCGCCATGTCGGCTTCGATGTCGCCGGTAGGCATGAAGGTCGGCCCAAAACCACCGACCTTGCGCTTGAAGTCGAGGAAGCCGGACGCTATCGGCACCTTGGCCCCGTGGGCGATATGGTAAAAACCCGTCTTCCACTTCCGGACCTTGGATCGGGTACCTTCCGGGGGAATCGCGATAATCAGTTCCCTGTTGCGGTTAAAGGCATCAATGGTCGCCTGCACCAGGTTGGTCGAACGGCTGCGATCCACCGGTATTCCCCCCAACCATTTCATGACCGGCCCCATCGGTCCGCGAAACAAAGACGCCTTCCCCATCCAGAACACTTTAATCCGAAATACAAATGCCATGGCAATCGTCAGGGGAAAATCCCAGTTACTGGTATGCGGCGCTGCTATCACCACATACTTCGGCGCATCCGGAAGCGATCCTTCCATTTTCCAGCCCGTCAGCCTCAGGCCTATTTTCGACACCTGTCGAAATAGCCAGTTAACAACCGGTGTGTCAAAAACAGTATGACGCATCATGATTCCCTGTATAACGGCGGCTTGTCATGCTCACCTTGATCAATGTTTTGTCCCCTTGTGCTCCTGCCAACAGGGAACAGTATGCTGCCACCACCCTTATATGGCTGGCAGCGGTAAGACGTAGCCATAGATGGCCAGAAAATGGCACACACAACCGCCCAGAACAAACAGATGCCAGATGGCATGATTAAACGGCACCCGTTTCCAGACGTAAAAAACAACCCCCAGGCTGTACACCAACCCACCACCGGTCAGTAACCAGATCCCCCCTGCAGGCAGGCGCTCCACCAGCTCCCCAATCGCCACCAGGGACAACCATCCCATCCCCAGGTAGGTCAACAGCGACAGTTTCCGGTAGCGGTGCCCAAAGACCAGCTTGAAAGCTAACCCCAGTCCAGCAAGACTCCAGACAACCGCCATCAACACGGTGCCGAAAGTCCCTTCCAGCGTCACCAGCAAAAACGGCGTGTAGGTACCGGCAATCAGCAAATATATGGCACAGTGGTCAAATAGTTTGAGCCATCGCTTCGCCCCCGGCGCCGGAATCGCATGATAGAGCGTCGATGCCAGGAACAGCAAAATCATGCTGCCACCATAGATGCTGAAACTGGTGACCCTGACCGCGTCATCCAACGCCACCGCCTCACTGACCAGCAATACCAGGGCGACAATACCAAACACCATACCCAACCCATGGGACAGACTGTTGGCGATTTCCTCCGCCACCGAATAGGGGCTTCGGACTGACTGACTCCCTGACATGCTTTCCTCCACTGAGTTTCGGGACAGCGCTTTATAACATGACTGTGTCACGAACTCAGTAAGATTTGCTGAATTTAACGGCTGTTTCCTGTCGATAGCCTATCCTTTTCTTTCGAAACGACGAACTCTCCCAACCTGCAAACTTGGTATAAACCCTTAATTACATGGCGACACCACTGGCTACAATCCGCGAATCAAATTCCACGGAACTGGCCATAAGCACCATGAACATCAAACCAGTCCTGTACGTCGCAGGGCTTTTTCTGATGGTACTGGGCATTCTGATGCTGATCCCGGCCCTACTCACCCTGTCAATGGGTGATATTGGCGCTGGCGCGTTCTTCGAGTCTGCCATCTATACCTTCCTGAGCGGCGGCCTGCTGGCCATGCTGATGCGATCACGGCACTTCAGTCTGGTCTCCCGGCAGATCTTCCTGCTGACCAACGTGAGCTGGATTCTGGTCAGTGCGTTTGCGGCCCTGCCGTTTGTCCTGGTTGAAGACATGTCCTACACGGATGCGTTCTTTGAAACCATGTCCGGCATCACGACTACAGGCTCAACGGTGATGAGCCATCTGACCACAGTCAACGGCGGCATCCTGCTCTGGCGCTCCATTCTGCAATGGCTGGGGGGGATTGGCTTTATTGTGATGGCGGTCGCCATCCTGCCATTTCTGAAAGTCGGTGGTATGCGCCTGTTCCAGAGCGAATCTTCGGACTGGTCAGAGAAAGCCCTGCCGCGCTCCGGCTCGATTGCCAAACGCATCGTCCTGGTTTACAGCATTATTACCATCCTCTGCATGGTGGGTTACCTGCTGTCCGGGATGAATCTGTTTGATGCCGCCAACCATGCCATGACCACGGTATCCACCGGTGGCTATTCCACCAGCGATGCCTCCATGGGGCATTTCAGCAACCCTTGGGTACACTGGAACGCGACACTGTTCATGATACTGGGCAGTCTGCCATTCGTACTCTTCGTGAGGTTTCTGCGAGGGGACCGGGCATCACTGCTTCGTGACAGCCAAGTGCAGGCGTTTATCGGCTTCCTGGTCATGATCTGGCTGTTATTCAGTGTATGGCTCTGGCTCAACTCCAGCTATGACTGGTTTGAGTCACTGACCCTGGTTGCGTTCAATACCACCTCCGTCGTTACTACCACAGGGTATGCGATGACGGACTACAGCCTCTGGGGGGGCTTCGCGATCAGCCTGTTCTTCTTCCTGACCTTCGTTGGCGGCTGCTCGGGCTCCACCGCAGGTGGTATCAAAATCTTCCGTTTCCAGATCGGATTCAAGCTGCTTCATATCCAGCTGAAACAGCTCAATCATCCGCGGGCTTTCCTTGTTCAGTCCTACAACGGTATTGAGATTACCAACGATATCCTCCGCTCCCTGGTGGCTTTCAGTTCGTTCTTTGGCCTGCTGGTTGCGTTGCTGACGATTGGCCTCAGCTTGCTGGGCTTGGATTTTGTCACCAGCTTGAGCGGCGCAGTCACTGCCATTGCCAATGTGGGCCCTGGCTTTGGCGATGTGATAGGCCCTGCTGGCAACTTCGCGACGCTGCCCGCCATGGCCAAATGGCTACTCTGTGTCGGCATGCTGATGGGACGCCTGGAAGTCATAACCGTATTGGTTATGTTCCTGCCCTCCTTCTGGCGTAACTGATGAACGGGAAGATACAATCGCTCATCGACTTCCAGCCTATGCAGGACACCCTTTGTGGCGCTAGCGGACAGCTTTGAGACCCTTATTAACAATCTGATAGACCAGGCTCGCCTCTCAAAACAACGACGGGCACTGGTATTATCAGGCAGCCATCAGTGGTGCCTGGCACATGCGACCACCGCTATAGCCAGCTTTGACGATCCCCTCTGGATCAGTAACACATCAGGAAACCGCAATACAACCCACTTCAAACCCGGCCAAACCCAACAACTGCTGGGCACTGAGGGCAATGCCGTTATCATTGATGCCCATAGCGGCTTTAACCCCAATGCACTGGGCGCCGCCTCTGGCATTATTCGTGCTGGCGGTCTTCTGATCCTGCTTTGTCAGCCCTTAGAGGATTGGCACAGGCATAACGATCCGGAGTACCGCGCCATTCTCAGCCATGGATGCGCACCCGAAGACATTCGGGGGCATTATTTGTCCCGAATGGTTCGACTCATCAAAGCCTCCAGCCACACCACCACGGTAGAGGAAGGACTGCCATTTCCTTCATTACCGGTTTATGAGACGCCAACAACGGATACGTTGCCTGATACTGACAACCTCTGCCGAACGGATGACCAGCGCAAGGCCGTAGAAGCGATCGTTCGCGTTGCCACCGGCCATCGACGCCGCCCTCTGGTGATCACGGCAGATCGAGGTCGAGGCAAATCGGCTTCGCTGGGTATTGCAGCAGCACAACTGCTACAACAGGGAGCCGGTCCAGTGTTGGTTACCGCACCGCAGCCCGAAGCCGTGAAACCCCTGTTTGATCAAGCTGCCAGGCTTCTACCGGATGCTGACATCAGAAGACACCGTATCCAGTACAACGAAACAACCCTTCATTTTGTCGCACCTGATGACCTTGCCCAGAATCCCCAGGAAGCGACGTTGGTCATGGTAGACGAGGCTGCAGCGATTCCTGCCTCCCTGCTAAGCAAACTCTTAAAACAACATGCGCGTATCGTTTTCTCATCCACGATTCACGGTTACGAAGGCAGCGGCCGGGGATTTGCCATTCGATTCAGGGAAACCCTGGACCGGATAACCCCTAAATGGCGTCATCTTACGTTGAACACACCCATTCGCTGGGCGAATAACGATCCGGTTGAAGCGTTCACTTTCCAGCTGCTGCAACTGAATGCGTCGCCTGCCCCGGATGCCATGATCGTGGAAAGTGCCAATGGCCAGGATAGCATCGTAAAACTGTCGCAAGCCCAGCTAGCCCAGGATGAAGCGCTACTGAATGAACTGTTCGGCCTGCTGGTTACTGCCCATTACCAGACAACACCTCGTGATCTGCAGATGCTACTGGATAGCCCGAGTCTTTCCATTTATGTACTCTATCGAGGCGCGCATATCGCTGGCACCGTATTGAGTGTGATGGAAGGCGGGTTCAGCAAAGCGTTGGCTCAAGCCATCTGGCTAGGTGAACGGCGCCTTCGCGGCCACCTGATTCCCCAATCCCTTGCCAACCATGCCGGGATGCCGGAAGCCGCTGAGTTAACGGGTGAGCGGATCATGCGTATCGCCATCCATCCCGCACTACGCCGCCAAGGCCTGGGCAAGCAACTCCTGGAAACAGTTATAGCGGACTGCCAACGAAAGAACCGGGATTTCATTGCCAGCAGTTTTGGCGCCACCCCGGCACTCCTGAACTTTTGGCAAGCATCGGGGCTTACACCACTTCGATTGGGCTCAACACGCGATACCGCCAGCGGTGAGCATTCTGCGTTAGTCATGCTACCCCTGTCTGAAGCTGCATCCAGCTTACACACCCTTGCAAGAAAACGGTTTATCCAGCAATTGCCCTTACTAATGAGCGATTCGCTCCGTGATATTGAAACCTCGCTGGTAGCGGCACTGTTAAGTGAAACCTCTCACTCAACAGAAATAGAACATGACCATTTAACTGAGCAAGACTGGTTAGACAGTGTTTCTTTTGCCTACAGTAATCGCACCTATGATGGGTGTATTCTTGCAATAGAAAAAATGCTGCTCAAAGCACTGCGGAGGAATCCGGCACTCATAGCGCCTGACACACTGACGCTATTGGTGCGCAAGATCTTGCAGAAAGATAACTGGCAAGAGGTTGCAAACCAATGCCAGCTATCAGGAGAGAAGGCCGTGGTTGCCCAGCTTCGTCGGGCTGTAGGGCAGCTGATAGAACTGCACCTGCCAGAATGCCCAACGCCCGTCCGGGAAAAATTACAGCCATTACTGAACAGGCGGCCCAACTAGGCTCTAGGTTACAGCCCCGGCAATCACCGGGGTAGACACCGACACATCACTATTCTGGGCCCGATGCCGGAGCAGGTGATCCATCAACACAATGGCCATCATTGCCTCTGCAATCGGTGTTGCCCGTACCCCGACACAGGGATCATGCCGCCCTTTGGTGACCACTTCGACAGGATGACCCTCCACGTCAATACTGCGTCCAGGCACCAACAGGCTGGAGGTCGGCTTGAGCGCAATATGAGCCACAACATCCTGCCCCGTCGTGATGCCACCCAGAATGCCGCCCGCATTGTTCGACAGAAAGCCTTCCGGCGTCATTTCATCGCGATGATCGGTACCCTTCTGTTCCACACAATCAAAGCCCGCACCAATTTCCACACCCTTTACCGCATTAATACTCATTAATGCATGGGCAAGATCCGCATCCAGACGATCAAACACCGGCTCGCCCAACCCAGGCATCAGACCCGTTGCGATGACCGTAATGCGGGCTCCGATGGAATTGCCTTCTTTTCTCAGCGTATTGATGTAATCCGCCATCTCCGCAGCCTTGGCCGCATCCGGACAAAAGAAAGGATTACGATACACTTCATCCCAGTCAAAGGTTTCCGCCTTGATTGGTCCCATCTGGGAGAGATATCCGCGAACGGCAATCCCCTGCGCCTTCAAAAATTGCCGTGCAATGGCACCTGCGGCCACACGCATCGCTGTTTCCCGTGCAGAAGACCGTCCACCGCCCCGATAGTCGCGAATGCCGTACTTGTGCCAGTAACCATAATCCGCATGGGCGGGACGAAAACGATCCTTGATCTCGGAGTAATCCTTGGAACGCTGATCCGTGTTTTCAATCAGCAACCCGATCGGCGTACCCGTGGTCACCCCTTCGAAAACGCCAGACAGGATGCGCACTGCATCGGGCTCACGCCGCTGCGTGGTATAGCGGGACGTGCCGGGCTTTCGACGATCAAGATCCTGCTGAAGCATTTGCTCATCCAGCGGAATGCCCGGAGGGCAGCCGTCCACAATACACCCGAGCCCGGGGCCGTGGCTCTCACCGAACGTGGTCACGGTGAACAGTTTTCCGATGGTATTACCTGCCATGATACTCCACTGCCGTTTATTGCAGGGTGATGGCTTCCGTTAAGCCACCCCCCCTCGGTTCTTGTTGATGCCGGCATTATACCGGGTTTTCAGTGGCTGTCGCCGAATCGGTCGCGATAGCGCCGGCACTCTTCTGCCGTAAGAACGAAGACGCCGTGGCCGCCATGCTCAAATTCAACCCAGGTAAACGGAACCTCCGGGTAAGCCTCCTGGAGGGCCCACTCGCTGTTGCCCACTTCCACCACCAGCAGACCATTTTCATCCAGGAATTCCGCCGCATTCGTCAGGATCGTGCGGGCAAAATCCAGCCCGTCATTACCCGCTTCCAGTCCCAGAGCCGGCTCATGCAGATATTCATCGGGCAGGTCCGCCATATCCTCGGCGTCCACATACGGTGGATTGCTGACAATCAACTGATAGCGGGGGCGGTCTTCCATCGTCTTCAACGACAGAAACATATCAGACTGGACCGTTCGCACACGATCCCATAACTCAAAACGGTCAATGTTGATATGGGCAACTTCCAGCGCATCCTCGGAGATATCGACCAGATCGACCTGCGCCTCCGGAAAGGCCTGCGAACAGGCGATACCAATGCAACCGGACCCGCAGCAGAGATCCAGTACCCGGTCAACGGTCTGCCCGCCAAGCCAGGGTTCAAAGCCTTTTTCAATCAATTCAGCAATGGGCGATCGAGGAACCAGCACCCGCTCGTCCACATAAAACGGCATGCCGTAGAACCAGGCCTGATTCAGCAGGTAAGCCGTCGGGATATGCTCCCTGATACGACGCTGCACCAGTGCCGTCAGTTGCTGCCGCTCACTGTCAGTCAAGCGGCTGTCAAAATAGGCAGAATCATAGTCCCAGGGCAGATTTAATGCCTGCAAAACCAGGTGCAGCGTTTCATCCCAGCTGTTGTCCGTACCATGGCCATAAAACAGCGACGGATCTTCATTAAAACGGCTGTATGTCCATCGCAGCCAGTCGCGAATAGTTAGCAGGCCGGACGTATCATTGAGCAAATCTGACACCATGACTCCTACAACGGATCAGTTTAGAATGCGCGATTATATCCCACTCTGCCCGGGAAAGAGGCGGTTTCTGAACTATTTAACCTGTGTCGTTTCAAACGACAAGATAGCCTGAACTGTGTCACTCCCAAAAGCCAATGGAACCAGCAATGGGCGACGATGCCAACCACAACGCCAGCACTGACGACGAAAACCGACTGTTCCAACAGGAAATGGCCGGGGTAAAACCGTTGCGCCAGCATCAGGCCCAGACATCAGGTAAGTCAGACATTATTCCGGAATTCACCAAGGCAATGCGGCGGCGGTCAGCGGCAACGGACTACACACCGCCCACTGATGGACTGTCAGACACTCATATTGAGCCGATTGAACCGGAACAATCCATCGAATGCCTGAAAGCTGGCCTACAGCATAGCCGCTTCAAACAATTAAAACAGGGGCATTTCCCTGTCGACTACAACCTGGATCTGCATGGCTGCACCATAGAAGAGGCCCGCAACCTTCTGACCCGCTTCCTGGCTTTTTGCCAAGACCAGCACTATAGCTGTGTGCGCGTCATTCACGGCAAATCCCACCGCAGTTTCGGGCAACAGGATACGATGAAGAGTTATGTGAACCAGTGGCTACGACAGATCAACGCTGTCCAGGCGTTTTGCTCCTGCCTGTCGAGGGATGGTGGTCGTGGTGCAGTTTATGTCTTGCTGAAAACGCGTCGTTGAATACTGTTTTATAAGAAACGATCATTCCTGTGACGGGCTGGAATCCGGTATAGCATCACTTTGACCTGCTACACCAACCTCATCTTCTGCCTGAGAAACAGCAAACTGCGGATACTGATCCAGCAACGACGCCGCCTGCAAACGGCCGACCTGGATCAGGTCCTCCGCCCGGTGGAATTCATAAAAACGACACTGGCGGGCAGACACCGGAATCAGGACATCCGCCGAATAGGCCGCCATCTGGTGACGGGTCAAGACTTCCTGCATGATCTCCAGGGACTGGTTGACGATATCCAGCATACCGGTTTTACCTGACGCCAGCTCAACCGTTCGCTGCATGGATTCATCGGAGTCATCGTCTGAGCCACTCTTTTTGAGCTTTCTGAACCACCGCTCGAGTATCCGTTGCTCCTTGGCTGCAGGCACAGGGTCACAGGCGATCTGCAAGGGGGCAATATCCGCATTAAGATCGACTGCAATGATCAGGTCGGTATGTGCTGAGACGGTTGGCGCAATTGGAATAGGATTCAGCACCCCCCCATCGACCAGAAGCCGGCCGTTGTATTCAACGGGTGTAAACAGGCTGGGAATGGCAATGGACGCCCTGATCGCCTGCAGAAGATCGCCTTCCTGGAACCAGATTTCCTTGCGAGCATTGAGATCGGTGGCAACGGCGGTATACGGAATGCGCAGGTCTTCTATCAGGCAATCACCGACCATGCCGCTCATCGCTTCAAGGACCCGGCCGCCTCTGAACACACCGGGAGAGCGAAAGGATAGATCCAGCAGACGGATCACATCCAGGTATTTCAACTCCATCACCCACTCGCGGTAGGCTTCCAGCCTGCCGGCAGCATAGAGACCGCCTACCAGTGCCCCCATGGAGCACCCTGCAATGGCTGAAATCTCATACCCTCTGGCCAGGAGCTCATCAATCACTCCGATGTGGGCATAACCCCTGGCGCCGCCACTACCAAGAACCAGTGATACCGTTTTGGCCATGTTTTTTCTCCCTGTCCCTTATTAGCCTAGGTGATGTCAGGGAAGTATCAGGCATTGAGAGCGTTACAGCAGCTTTGACTGGCTATTGAACCCTCATAACCCGTACAAAAGGCATGGTGCTAGTCGCCGTTTCCTGCAACAAAGGACCCGTACCAATCACAAAGAGCCGCTCATCTGCCACATTTTCTTCGATTAAGCGGTCTTTCAGCGCTTGGCCATACTGCCGGGAGCGCTCAATTTGCTGATCCAGTTTGAGGTCGCGATCAAATGGCACAGAGCCGGCCAGCAATAATGTCGTCGTACTATCCTGCTGCAAATGCGCCAGGATTTTGTCGATAGCCTGCCGGGCAATCGTTCCAGTCTCAGGCTGTACGACAACATCCCAGTACTGCTCCATTCCAGATGCTTTCAAACCATCGTCAGAACTTGGCGCGGTCGGAAATGCTCGTTCCTGCACTCCTTCCACGATCAACTGATCCAGCATGGCATAAACGCGCTTGTTTCCACGCCGGACTGTATACAGCACATAGTACTCGGTATGACTATCGACGGTACGCGCACCCAGCAAGTAAAACTGATCCTTGTCCAGACCATACAGGTTAGCTTCTTCAAACACCTTATTGGCCCAGAGGTTACTCGGGCCACAATGGCGACCTTCGCAACTATAAAGCGTTTTCACACCCAGTTTTTCCAGACGATCAGAAAAATAACGAAAACTGGCATCACTGCCATGACCATCCGGCATCAGATAGATGACCCTGCGCCACGCACCATCGAGCCGCTGTTCCTCATCAGCGCGCACAACACCATTCACTTTTTTTATGGCACTGGCCACCAGCGGGTAATTGACTTTTTTCCCTTCGCTATGACGAACAATGTCCGCATTGGGATATCGCTCAATGCCCGCCAGATTGGCCGAGCCCGACATATCGGAGGAATAGGCACTGCCCCAGAGAGAAAGCAAACAGAGAGAAAACAGGATCCTTTGCATTGTCGTCAACTACCCGGTACAGGTTGAATGAGAATTGCAGTTTATCACTTGCTCACCCAATCAGCCTGCTAAAACCTTCGTCCTACTTCAATACATGTCATATCCTGCACTTCGCATTCAGAACCACGCCTTAACACGCTCAACAAACGGCAGCAGCGATCCCACAATCCAAAGCCTTGCACGAAGACCAGCACTGGTGGTGTAGCCGGTTGTGATGAAGCGCACCCTGCCATCCATGACCACCACGAATGAGGGGACCGTCGTCACGCCCCACTCCCGGCTGATGACACCCGTCGTATCATTGAGAACAGGAAAATTCAGCTCCCTTGCTTTCATATACTGCCTAAGCCATTCCTTGTTTCCGGAGCTCATGGTCACTGAGACGACCTTATAATCATTGGCCACCTTCTGTACCGCAGAATTGATCGCGCGACACTCCATACACCAGTTGGCCCAGAAATACAGCAAGACGGGCTGATCGTGGCTGATCGAGAGTAAATCGATATAGTCACCATCAATCAGGCGGCCTGAAACAGCAGGTGCCTGATCCTTTGGCATACTCCTCTGGGCAAAGTAGCCCTGCACCGTGAGCACCATAACAACCATAAGGACACCAAACAGAATTGGCTCCATAATCTTGCGACCATCTATGAAGGAAAACATCGACACTCCTTGTCGTTTGCATGGCCGTTGAGTAAAAGCCATGCCGTTTCAATACGCTGCCATTAGCTTAAGTATTAGCTTGATTATGGCGTGATGCTATCTGCGCTGATTTCAACAATAGACAATTTTAAGCGACGATTGCCTGCACAATATTACAGAGGTACAAATTGTACATATTACATTTTCTATCCATTTTTTAGATGATAACTGAAATTATATAGATATGAGCCAATATCAGGATAAAAACGCCTAACAACGTGGAGATTTGCTATAAATCTCAAAGAGTTAAAACAGCTCATACGTGAAAATCCAGGCACCGCAGTCAACTTGGTGGCCAATGAAGGCAATATTTATCTTTGTCAAATTACGAAAGGTAACAACCGGTACTTTCTGACGGAAAAAGACCCAACATTTCCCATCCTATTTCACAGTATCAGTGAAGCCACTGATTTTCTGGGCAAGATCGAGCAGCCTATCAACCTGATACAACACAGCGCGTATGATGAAATGGTAGGAAACCAGACCGCTGAAGAGACCTATTCATCGTTACAGGTTCGCTGAGGATTGTCAGCATACTGAAAAAGCACGCAGCAGCATCCTCATGGAAGCGTAAATCTGCGTACAATACGCCCACCAGAAACAAAAAAATCGGGGATCCACATGGATTTTCTTCGCCACGAAATACCACTTCTGAATGGTAAGCCTCAACCCCTGTCAGCTTACAGCAACCAGGTCGTTCTGGTCGTCAACACCGCCAGCAAGTGTGGCTTTACACCACAATATCAAGGCTTGGAAGCTCTTTATCAGAAATACCAGGACCAGGGACTGGTTATTATTGGTTTCCCCTGCAACCAGTTTGGCCATCAGGAACCCGGTAATAGCGATGAAATCGCCAGCTTCTGTGAAAAGAACTACGGCGTCAGTTTTCCCATGTTTTCAAAAGTGGATGTCAATGGAGAGAATGCCCATCCATTGTTCCAAGAACTCAAAAGTGCTGCGCCGGGCGTATTAGGGTCTGAAGCGATCAAATGGAATTTCACTAAGTTCCTGATTTATCCGGATCAGTCCAAAGTCGTTCGTTACAGTCCGACAACCGCGCCGGAAGATCTGGAGCTGGACATTCGAATTGCACTCAAGAAAATCAAGGCAACGTCAACAGCCTGAGCCAATAAACCGCTCTTAAAAAATCAAACCGGGAATCGTCCTTCCAGGCGGTTCCCGGTGTCGTTTTACGCACTGGACAGAAAATCGCCCATCGCCTCCGCTACCGCCTCTGCCTGTTCTTCAATATGAAGATGGTGTCCACCCGGCAATGTCTTGATGGCAATATGATCCAGTTCGCCTTGGTGGGCTTCCACACCTGCGATCACGATGCCGCCTTCAGCGGCAATTAACAGTGTTGGCATGGACAGGCGATTCGTGAAAGCCTGCGCATGCGCATGGGTCAGCCGCATGGCTGAAGGCAGTGTCAAACGGGCGTCCGTACGCCAGGTCCAGCCACCGTCACAGGGCTCAACACCACGCTCAACCAGTATTCGAGCGGCCGCTTCGCTGATCGTCCCAAAACCTCTCAAGCGAGCAGCAACAGCCTCATCCTTGGAGGCAAAAACGGATTTATTGCGGCTACGTAGCCGAATACGGTGTTTAATCGCCTTGGCCAGCTGTTCCGGCGCCTGGTCCACCTCCGTTGGCATAGGCCAGATGCCGTCTATCAGCATCAGGCGCTCAACCCGCTCCGGGAAAGCCCCCGCCGTCAGCACGCTGACAATGGCCCCCATAGAATGTCCCAGCAATGAGAAACGCTCTAACGCGAGCGCATCCGCAATTTCAATCAAATCACCGACATAATCCCAGATCGCATAGCTGGCATCCGGCCCACGATGCTCCGAGAAACCATGACCTGCCTGGTCAATTGCAATAATCCGGTATTCATCAATCAGAGGCGCCAGACGGCTGAACGTAGCGGCATTGTCGAGCCAGCCATGCAGGGCAAGGATGGCTGGAGCATCATCACGTCCCCACTGGCAGGCCGCAAAGGTCATATCCGGCGTGGTTATTTTGAATTCTTTCACGAAGGTTTGGGCACTCCCATGGATTCAGCTAAACGGGTAATCAATTGCGCCGTCTGCTCAGGCTGTTCGAGGGGAAACATATGGCCACCGGGCACTTTCTGGACGCGAACCTGTCGTCGAAGACGCATCGCCATAATCATATGCGGCATCACCACATCGCTGCGATCACCGTAAACCACGACAGTTGGCACCGGAAACGGTTTTACTGCACGAGGCCAGCGATCAGGAATATTGCGATAAATGCTGATTTCAATATCTGGGTCGAAACCAAGGCGAACCTCCGTCTCACCATGTTCCATCCCATGATCCACATAATCCGCCAGACACTCAGGATCAAAATGCCGAAACAGGGGCTTTTTCTGGAAGTAATCCATGGCCTCTTTCCGGCTGCGCCAGACGCTCCGCCGCCCGAGGGTTCGCCCTGCCGGTGTAATCCTGTCGACAGCGCCGAGTCGTTTGATCAGGCGTACAAGACCTCCCTCCACGGGCGTTAACAACGGTGCATCCAGCATGATGACCCCACGAAAAAGCTCGGGCGCCTGCCATGAGGCAAACAGGCTCAGAACGCCGCCCAGCGAGTGCCCGACGGCCAGCACCGGCTCCTTATGCTGACGACGTATCGCTTCCAGCAGCTCATCAACCAGATGCGGCCAGCTGTCCGTCACGGGAAACAGCGGATCATGACCATGCTTTTCCAGCCAGCCGACGGAAAACCCCTGTTGCTCAAGGGCTGAAAAGAGCTTTCTGTAAACGGGTGCAGGAAAGCCATTGGCATGGGCAAAGTGAATTGGCAACGTCATGACGCCCTTTTGTTTTTTTCAAACAAGCGTTTGATTAAGAATAAGAGAGCATGGCGCTGGCGTAAAGGAAAAAAGGGGGATCATCACAAACAATCAACCCCTTTTGTTGTGTTTCAGGCATAAAACAGTAACGGGACAAACGCAGTCAGCAGCAGCGTGACAGCCATCACCAGCAGCGGCAGGGCAAAACGTTCATAGCGCTGCCAGAATGATCCTGACACGGCTCCGCGATCCACTTCATCATCACCCACCACCTGGCGGGTCAACAAATGATTCAGCGCAACCGGCGGGCTGAGATAACCCAATTCAAAGGCAATCAGGGTCACCATCCAGAAATGCAGCGGATCAATGCCATTATTGAAGGCAAAACCGGTCAGTGTGATGGTCACCAGGATCACAGCACCATAGGGATCCATGATCATCCCAATCAGCACGAGTATCACCACCAGCAATGCCATAGTCAGCCAAACGGAAGACAGATCCTCCGGCAGCATAGACACCACATCTCCACGATCAAAGACGCCACCGAGACAAATGGACAGGGCCATCAGCATCAGCAACGCCCCGATATGCGCCGACGCCTCGCCGGTCGCATGGCGAACCGCAAGTTCGGTATCCTTTATGATATTGCCTTCGCGCTCCGACCTTTCCCGACGACGAAGCCATTGATCAAGAATCACAACCGCCAGCATGACCGCAGGCAATATCACGGGGGCACTGAATTCATCAAGTGCTGTATTCAGCCCCCATCGATACCAAAGCACCATCACTGCAATCACCAGTGCGTAAGGCACCAGTTTTTTTAGGGTGTTCACCGTTTCCGGCCACGCATCGGCTACCGGCGAAACAGATAGCGTTGCACGACGGGATACCATTGAAACCACAAGAAACAATGATGCAGACAGCAGGAACAACCACAGACCCCAGCCGTATAACTCCCGCGTTGTCACTTCTTTGTTCAGAGCCGCGATAATGACAATCAGCAGACAGGGGTTAAGGATCACCCCCATGCTGCCGGACATGGCGGTGGTCGCCAAAGCCAGTTGACGTTGCGCACCGGCACGCCGCAGCTCCTGATAAATCACGGCACCTACCGCAATCACATAAATACCGCTAGCACCGGTGTAAGCCGTCGGCAGCGCAGACACCATAATGGCGAGGAAGGCCAGCATTTCTGGCGGTAGCCGCCATGGGCGGAACAGATCAAAGACGAGACTGGCCATCCGGGTCTGCTTGAGCAGCATACCAATCCAGACATACAGACCGACATTGATAAACAGACCAGATAGATCGAGCATCTTGCCCAGATAGATCGTCATTGCGGGCAGGTGACCGATCAGAATAAAGAAAACACCCGAAATCAGCGCCATCCAGCTGTATAAGGGAATGCACAACAAGGCATGGCCCATCGCCCCCCCCGGCAGCAAACCTGACGGCCGTCGTAAGTATTGCAACAGGCTGATCAGGGTCAACACCGTAAAGCCGGCAATCCAGCCCCACTGAATCCAGTATTGCTGGAAATCAGGCACAATCCCTGACGCTTCCTGCATTGATCGGTAAGCCAGCGCAGAAGCCAGCAACAATGCATTCCCTGCCAACTGGGCCAGGCTGGAGACCTGCAGGTCCCGTACGGTACGAATCCCCCGCAGGGCAATATGGTCGCGCAACAGGGTGGCGGATGCTGCAGCCACCAGCAGCAAGGTCATTAGAATGTAACGGGAGGCATTCAGCCCAAGGTCACCAATGGCAGCAATCCCTTCTTCAAAGGCTGCATAATACTGAAGCCCATCCGTTACCTGACTCTGGCGCGAAGCATAGTCAGAATGACGACGCTGGCATTCTGCCTGAGACCGTTCCAGCGAAGCCCTGAGAACAGCAGGGTCAGCCGGTTCTTCATCAAACAGGGACAACTCATCATCAACATCCGCCTGCTGGTTCGCCAGCAACTCAGCGAGTTCATAGTCAATATCAAGATCTGGCTGACATGCCGGGGCCTGAGCTGGGACTCTCAGTTCGTGATAATCAGGCCAGAATTCACCGCCAATGGCGAGTAGGCGGGAATGCAGCATGCTACTGCTTTCCAGCACAATGACCAGCAGTAGCACCAGCGCAATGGGCAAAGAGGAGAGCCAGTCTGACAGAGTGCGGCTACGGCTAACGCTTTCGTACATCGAGGTCTCGCCTTGTTATTATTATGGCCGTGTCGTTCGATCAGTGGTCAGCTGATCACTCAAGCTTTTCCGCACATTCCGCCTGAACCGGATCGTATTTGCAGCGCACCTTACGCATAAGTTTCAGCATCCTGCCGTCATAAATCGACTGATCCCGGAGCACTAGCCTTGCCTCACGCATAATCTGACGATAGTCGTCGACTTCCGCAGGATTGGGTTCCACCCAGTACTTGTCGTCAATTTTATCGGTGGCGTTGCCGATAAAGGCGAACGCACGATCAAAACTGGTCAGGGCCATCTGCCGTGATTTCTGACCAAAGTCTTCGGGAAAGCGGTCATGGCGGATCACCATCTGGAAGGTCAGCTGGATAAAAATATGGTCTACAACGCCGCCCCCAGGTTCCAGCCCCTTGTACATCTCCAGTGGTTCATAAGCGACAGCCGGCGCAAAGGTGACATCCACACTACCGTTGTTGAACTTACCGGCAAAATTCGTTGTATTACCACTGACCGGTGTCCCGCCGACCTGTCGCACCAGCTGCTGAGAGACTTCGTCCCCCTCCATTACGATGATCTTCTTGCCCTGGATTTTGTTGAGGCTGTCCCAGTTCCGATCCCTGACAAATGCATAAATAGCGCCAGCTGGCATAATACCCGCCACTTCGTAAGGACCATTCCGCATCAATTTCGCCGCCTTAGGGCTCATCAGTGTCTGGAGGGTTGTTCTCAGTGTCGTGTAATCCGGCAAAGCACCCACGGCTTCTACCGTTGAGGTGAAGCGGTTGAAGGCGCGCGTCTTGAGACCGGTAAACGCAGCGGCATCACACTGCCCCGCCTTCAGCTCATCGACAATGACGCTTTCATCCATGAAGGTTTTTAAATCAAGGTCAACCCCCCAGGACAAGGCTTCCGTCTTATAATCCTTCATCAGCGCAAGCACGTCGCCATTATTTCCGACAGGATCGAAAATACAGAAAGTATTCTTGGTCAAAGCGGCCTGGACAGACACTGAGCCAGTCAACACGCATGCGACAAACAGTGACAACAGTGGCCGACGAATATGATGGGACATGAAAACCATCCTTTACATTGTTCTTCTTTTTATCAGCTGCACGACAGATCAAAAGCATTTAAAGCAAATCGTTGATATCAATGGTTTCGATCGCATCCTGCTTGTCATCCCAAAAACGACCAAATGCACCTGTCGGGGTTCGCTTACCGGTTGCTGCAGTCCATAATGCGTCAGAAATGCCTAACATTTGCTCATGGGCCATGGCATCAAGCAATTGATAATCAGGATCGGGTAAGCGACGTTTTTCGGCTTGCGCATGATCACGAATCAATTGGCGCACCAACGCTTCATCACCCGCACTAACGGCCGCCATCGCATGAAATATATTTGCCAGCCTGACGCCACTGGCGGCACCGGCATCACTGGCCTCCTGCAGGCGGCGCCACGGGTCTTCACCTTCCGGTACTACACCGGGAATCATCACCCACAGCGTCGCACGAATGGCTTTTGGCACCCCCCACCATGCCTGGCTGTCGAGACACTGTGCGCTGCGTTCAACACGGGCAGCGATACTCCGGGGGATTCGCCCTTCTGTTGACCGAATATCACTGTTGACCGCCTGCAAACCACCAATCAACCCGAGCAACCAGACCAGCTCATCCTGCGAAGATTCCAGTGCCGGACAGCCAGTGCCCGGCTCACCATAATATTGACTCAGATGGTGCCAGGCCTGATATTGACGATCGGCAGCGACGGCCCAGGCGCGCTTCACCATAATGCGGGCGTCCTGAGCCTCCATGGTATCGCCTCGCAACAAGGCCCGTTGATAACGCAGCTCCTGTTCCCGCGCCTGAACTTCAGCACACAGCGCAGATGACATATACGACATCACACCCAACTTGCTAGCGCCTCGATGAAACGTTCCCATGGACATCAGGGCCGGTGTCATGGCATCACCCATCGCACACCCCATAGCCGGGTCACTGGTGGTCATGACATACGGCATCGCAATATCTTCGGCGTAGGTCTGGGTGTATTCAGTTGCAACATTAAAAACCATACTGCTACAACCGCCCAATAAACCCAGCAATAGCAGCAGTGAGATTTTTTTCAGAGAGAAGCGAAGAGCTTCAAGCCTTGAGCTGATATGCGGCATCCAGGACTCCATGGACGTTTATTCTTATTATTGACCGCAAACTATGACAAGTACGTTAGTACCTGTAAATGACTTTTGATACAGGATTAATCGTCATGCCAGCCAAGTAAAAAGCCTGATTTCGTCACTCAAGGCTGGTCCATTTGTGCCAATTCGACTGCAGCTTCCATCAAAGCGCTTATATGCATCCAGAACTGTGCATTCTCATGGGGATCATCAGGACTGAATGCAGCCATTGCACTCGCCTTTACCCGTAACGCCTCGGGGCACACCGACTGACGCTCAGGCGTTTGAGCATCTGGATAACACATCGGCCAAAACCGATCCCAGTCAAAACAGTAACCAGGGTCTACTTTGCCGCGATACCCGGCGATATGTTCATGCCCAAGAATACGACTCGGGGACATCAATGAGGGATAATGCTGCTTCAACAACAAGACGACAGCCGCAAGCGACTGATACTGGGCATCAGTAAAAGGAAAGATATTGCCATTGGTGTTCACCAGTTCAATACCAAGCGAAAAGTCATTAAATCCAGACCACGCCTTCTCATCATCCACATAAATGCTTCGCCCGGCATGCCACGCCCGATACGCCTGCCCCTGCAGGCAGTCAACCAGTGAATAGACCATTCCATCAACATCAATCACCATATGTGACGAGACACCACGCTGATCATCCTGGAAGATGGCCAGCGTGTTCGAAAGATCCGTTGCCGTATAGTGCAATACCAAAAACTCGACGGGGATTATCTGGCGATCCTGATTGGGGCACTCAACCTGTTGCATAGGAAATGACATAGAAGAATCAGACCTGAATAGTATAAGTTCTCAACCCGCAATACGTTTGACCGCCATGGTCAAACGGGATATGCAGACCAAACGTCCTTCTTCATCTTGAAGGGTAATTTCCCAAACCTGCGTAGATCGTCCAATATGCGTAGCGGACGCTTTCGCTGTCACCAGGCCTGATTTCATGCTTCGAATATGGTTTGCATTGATATCCAAACCGACACAGTAACTTGCTTGATCGACGGCCATGTTCGCAGCGAGACTTCCCAGCGTTTCGGCCAATGCCACAGAGGCGCCCCCATGCAACAACCCCATTGGTTGCGTGGTACGGGCATCCACCGGCATAGTACCCACCATATAATCATCACCAACTTCGGTGACTTGCATTTGCAGGTGCTCGCATAGTGTATTTTTCATCCCTTTGTTCAGGCCTTCCAGGGTAAACGGCTTTTTCCATATAGACATCGTGAAGCTCTCGACAAAAACATAGGCCAATAACGATATTTCATCGAGAATCGCATGTTAAGGTATCCGCTGACAAGCGCTAAGAAAAACTAACAGAGGGAAGCATCATGAGAGAAAAAAACAGCATCTATCCAACCGAAAATCAGTCTTCATTAACAACAGAAAATATCGAAACATCTCATGCAATTTATAGTTAACACCAAGAATACAGAATTTATTTCTTTGATCCCCAGTCATAGCCACTTTCTGCAAGGAGTGTAAACATATCGATTTTACCTCTACCTCCTTCTACCGTCCGAAACGCTTTCGTTTCTTCCGGTATAGGCAACCATGTATTCACGGTTACCTTTTCACTGTTCTTTATTTTATTTTTAACCTTTTTGATATTCTGTTTGATTTTCTCACTTTTCTTATCCATCTTTTCAATTTTATCACGAGCAGATCGCAGAAACGCGGCCAATCCTTTCAACTGTCCAAGCTGCGCATGGTGAGACTTCGGAGTGACGGCCACATCACCATTACCTTCGAGATGGCATCCTTCCGGCACAATACCCAGCACATCATCAGGCTTTGAGCGTAAATCACCGCGAGGCTTCACCGGTACCGCAACCGTTAGTCGATCTTCAGCGATACGCGTCTTTTTTGAGTTGAGACTTGCCAGCAGGCAGTGGGTGAGGAGCTTCTGAACCAAATTGACGCCCCCCTCATTAAATCCTGTTGCCCAAAGGCGATCCAAATCCAGCATGCCTTCCCGGATCTTCAAATCAATACACAGCACACACTTTCTTTCTGCATCCTGACTGGCAGTAACTTTTTTTCTAAGATGCTTTGGCAACCATTCAGGACAGTACTCATTGAGGCTTTTAAAGTTCGTCTCCAGGTTAAACCGTAACGAGCCATTGGCCTGCTCATCCAGATAAACATAACCATTTTTGAGTGTCATAGGACCGGCCTGTATATTATCCATCTCAGCCAATCCGAACCCAACAACAGGCTGGCTATCCACCATGGGTCTCATGCCTACAAACTGAAGATTTTCCTGCCCAAAATGAGGATTATGCAATAACAACGTTGGATTTTTATCCGTATCTCCCTGCTGTGCAAACCCTTCCAGCATGGAGCCATGCTCAAGTATTTCAATCCCCACTGTTTTTGCAGTGAATGCCACACCCGTTTTTTCATCAACCATGAAATGCTGTAAGGATTGATAATCAACAGCCTCATGCCTCGGCATATAACTTTTTAGCAACGCGGTAGCATTGGCACCGTATTCACCCAGCAAAGACAGTAGATTGGTTTTCGCTGACAACTTAGGCACGGGAATCTCAAGCTTAACTGTCGTAGGTTTCAAACTTGCATTTTCATTGGCCGAACCATTATTTAAAGGCACATAAGACAATACCATTGATAATCGCTCAGCTTCAAAAGCCATCTGTGCATCAGTACCTTTAGATCCGGTTTTCATTGGCTGTAACCGCTCAAGAGTGACTTTACTGATATCAATCGCATAATCAGTGAACGGCTTGTGGTAACGGAACTTTGCATTATCAAGACTGATGGTCTGACTCTTCCCCAAGTGCAAAGCCGCAACAGAAAGCGAAAGCTGCCGTAACTCTTGCGGTGTCATGTCGCTCACTTCTATGTCCGCCTTACGCAATAACGGTGTTACAGCATCAACTGACACAGGCAACCCACCAGACACCTCGTCAAGCAATGCCAAGCCCGCCTGAGAGAGAGATGCGGTAAAACCCACCATACGCGCTGCTGTTTCAGAAAATAGGGCTGACGATAATGTACTGGCTGTTGTAGCGGCGAAATCTTCAACAAACGCTTTACTAACCTGTGCTGTTTTTTTAGCAACACTGGCAGCAGTTCCTAAGACATGATGCGCACTACCGACCATGTTTCCGAACGCTTTTAGCGGAGATAGTGTAATATTATATGCTGATAGCGGTTTATTGGGGCATAGGGAAGAGGATTCAGATAAACCCCGTGCCGGTTCAACCTCAACAACTGTATCCGTTTTCTGAGGCTCCATGCAGGAATGAACAGACAAAACTGACTGAGAGGAAACCTGTCCACTGTAACGATCCATATCGATATCCCATCTTTTTTATTAATATTAGCGTTTATGGAAAACCGATAGAATTAGACATATTATTTAGAATAAATAACTTAGATACTTAATAGAAATGAAACATAATCCGAACCCCCATATAAATATTCGAAATTAAAAACAATCTTTCCCTTCCCTTTTCACTACTCACAACCATCAATTAAATCGTTACCTGCCTCCCCATAAAAGGCACTTATCACACCACAAACAAGACCAATCAACAAAACATTGAATGCAAATCGATAGGAAACAAGCGTAGCTTCAACACCTGAAGAGTTCAAAAGCACACCAATAAGCGGCTGAAATATGACCGTGCCTACAATGACCTCAATCATGTTAACCATCCCCAATGCAGGGGAAAGAACAGATGACTCACTCCACTTCTTTACCTGCACAAAAGGAATAACATAAGCGCCACAAGCTATCCCCATCAACAGTAGACAGAAACTGACTAATGCCTCAGAAACCGGATAATACAAAACGAACCCGAACAGCAAGCTGCAAGCAATACTGCAAACAATCATCAAACGTCTTGCCTGATGTCGGCAGCCACTAAAATACCCAATGATTGGCGCACCAATCGCTACGCCTACAAATACCAGACTGACCACATCAGCGACAGAAACAGAGCCACCAAATACTAAAGCAAAATAGGGGATAGCCCACATCGCTGCAAAGCTGTTTACCAGTGCAAACACCAACCCACCAGCAATCGATACTTTCCAGATACGCTCGTCCCTCAACACGCTAAAAATAAGCAAATGTCCGTGACCATCATTGTCGCTTGCAGCCTTTCTCCCAGAGCGACAAGGTAATAGCAGGCAGGCAAGAACAGAAATACAAAGCGCCGCTATTGCAGACAAAAGTAAAACGCCCTCCCATCCTGCATTGGCCATTTCCCAGGGAATAAACCACTCACCTGCAGCGGCGCCAACCATACTGACAACATCCATAACACCGGCCAGCAAACCAAACCAACGCACAGCAAACAGTAAGGAAATCACCTCCAGTGTTGAAACTATTCCAGATGCACTGGCAACCCCCATCAACATCCTTCCGACCAACGCCTGAGAGAATGTTGTCGCAGTTTGGAAAAGGACACACCCAATAGCTAAAAGGCTGGCCGAATAAAACATAACCCGCCTGACTCCATAACGACTCACAAACCGTCCCATCGGAATCTGCATAAAAACGTATGGGTAAAAAAAGCAGGAGGACAACAAGCCGATACCCGCCATATCCACACCGAAGGCATGCTGCAATTCGGGAACCATCAAACTGACAGATCCCTGCAGCAAAAACTGCAATGCAACAAACATCGCGCATACACCGTATGCAAGCAGAGACTTCACGCCTGAATAGTCATACGACTTCCCTGTCGCTCGCTTCATGTACCATGCTTCCTCACAGGTAAGGGATCCTTTGAAAAACCCGCCACTAGCAATGCAAGAAGTAACAACAATATCAGAGGACTTAAAGCAATCTGGAAATAAGCAACGCTAAGCCTATGGCCTGACGCTAACTGCTGATCAAGCAACCATCCAATCAACGGTTGAAAAAAAATACCCGCAATCAACATACTTCCGTTAATAACGGCCAACACCTGCCCTAATTTTCGACTCGGAGCGATCTGTCTTGACTGAAGAAATGCGAGACTATAAAAACCCGAAGCAAATCCAAACAGCGATAACATCATTATCATCAAGAATAGAGGCATAGGCACATAAAGAATGACCATTAAACAATTTAATCCGGAAAATGCGCCTACCATCATCAAAATACGACATTTTTTTAAAACACCTGCCAACCATCCGGAACAAACGGTACCTAACGCAATAAACAAATACATGCAGGCCAGCCCCATTCCTGCTTCAGATTGATTTTCAGGATAGAGCGTTTCAAGAAAGGGCAGCCCCCATAACATGGCAAAAACATTCACCATGCCAAACATACATAACCCGTAAAGCGAATTTAAAAGAAGGGTCCGAAAAACGGGATACTGCGCATCATTGCTTATTTCGCCGGCATCTTCAGGAGCGGTAAGACGCTTTCCACTGCAAACGACAAAAAAGACAGTAATAGCCAACACCAGCCCAGCTACAGCATTGATCATCATTCCTGTGCGCCAACCAAAGACATCAACCATGGCGGGCAAAATAGTCGTTGCCCCCATTCCTCCGGCCATACCAGCCATTTCGAACAATCCGACCAGCAATGGAAACCAGCAGGCCGCATACCACTCTGACGCCAGCAAAAAAGAACCGACAATAGCAAAAGCACTCCCGGCCCCCATCAACACCCTACCCAGAGCCGCTTGCCAGAGCGTATCAGCAAACGCCATCAACAAGGATCCAGTGGCGACCGACAAGATCGCCATAGGTAACAATTGCTTGCACCCAAAACGATCTAGGAGCTGCCCAGCCGGCATTTGAAATAATAAGTAGGAATAACTCAAGCAACTAGCCAGAAAGCCAACACCGGCAAGATCTATGCTTAAACCAGACATTAATTCATTGACCATACTCCCCGGAGCCGCCTGCATATACACCTGATACCCACAAAATAATGCCGCCACAAATGCGATCAAATGAGCCCGCATAGGGCAATAGGATGCAACTCGGTTTGACATAATCCCCCCCTACGGCTTATTCAGGGACATTTACAAGCGATAAAAAAAACTGCCACGACGATGACTCGGGGAATAACAGCTAAATCCCAACATGTGCTCGTTCGCAACAGTTTCCTTCAAGGGGCAAGACGCGAGAGTATAGTGAGCAATCCCTGCCCTTGCCTCCCTGTCAGACAGCAAAGATAAATGATGGTTCCGCAGACCATTCAATAATTGAGGAAGAGGCAGCTGCCCCCGCAATCTAGACGAGTCTGCAGTAACGTTTCAGGGAAGATAGCTTATCGATTGAGTAGCCAGCCCTGGAGCTACGACGGGCATATCAAGACCAACCACCATAGCCGTTGAGAAGATGACGCCCCGGTCTGGGGCATCCTGCATCAGGAGGCCTGTGAGGCGGCTGACAAGCGGCATATGTGATACCAACAGCCAGCAGCCACTATCGGGTATAGCCCCCAGCACTGATCGAACAGGCGCATCCGGCGTCAATTGATCACAGCGGGTTATCGGTATATCCATAGCTGCCATACCGGCTTGCATCCGTTCAGCTGTCTGCTGAGCTCGCAGATAGGGGCTTGCGAGAATGCCGGTCAATGGCAGCCCTGACATCTGTCTGGCAACTTCAGTGACCTGCCAACGGCCATGCTCTGAGAGAGAACGGTTCCGATCAACATCCGCGAAAGGAACCGCTTCCCCATGACGCATGATATACAACTTCATAACATCATTCGTTCCGGTACTGCTCTACCGCCTCTGCATGCTCCACTTTCGGCCAATCAGTGAATGGATAAGGTTTCTTATCACTATTAAACGTCAAAAAGCAGAGAATTTGATAGAGAAAACGATTTAAACCAATACTGAACTCCTGTAAGTTCAGGTTCGGCTTGCCCGTGACCAGGCTAAACAACGCCTGAGCAACCGCAAGAACAGCCACCAACATGATAGCCACCTGACTGACCAGGTAAAAAATAACCATATAGAGTATCCGCAGCCAGAGCGACTCGGACATCAGATTTTTCTTCAGTTTTTCATCCATAGTATCACCAGCCTTTTCTCTGTTTGCACTCAATATGACGCTTCCGACAGACAATCTCAAGATTGCTGCAGGATAAACTCGACATCCGTCTTTTGCTCACGCAGCATCATGGTGCGGGCAATATCGGCAATATCATGACCGTTAAAGATAATTTCATAAAGACCTGTCGCAATGGGCATGTAAACACCCATTTCATCAGCCTTTTCTTTTACCAGCTTTAAGGTGTTGATGCCTTCCGCCACCTGCCCCAACGCCTTTTCTGCGGCTTCCAGAGACTTGCCTTCACCCAAGGCATACCCTACCCGGAAATTGCGACTCAGGTTGGACGTACAGGTCACAATCAGGTCGCCCACACCGGCCAACCCAAGAAACGTCAGGGGATTGGCCCCCATCGTCACTGCAAATCGTCCCATTTCAGCCAGCGCGCGGGTAATCAACAAACTCTTGGTGTTCTCTCCCATCCCCAAGGCTTCTGCAAGCCCGGACACGATCGCATAGATGTTCTTCAGAGCGCCACCCAATTCCACGCCATAACGGTCATGGTTAGCGTAAACCCGGAAATAGTCGCAATGGAGGACTTCCTGGACAGTTTGACAAAGCTCCTCATCTTCACAGGCAATCACAGTGGCCGTAATACACTTCGCCATGATTTCCTTAGCCAGATTCGGACCGCTCAACACACCGATGCGCGCACCAGGTAACTCTTCATGCAGAATTTCGCTCATCAGGTCGAAGGTTTCAGCTTCAACCCCCTTGGTGGTCGAGACCAGTAATTTACTATCCACCAAACCCTGCATGTTACGCACAACCTCGCGAAACGCTTTGCTCGGTATGGCAACAAAAACCAGTTCACTGTCGTCCAGGGCAAAGGCAAGATCTGAGGTGGCAACCACATTCTGGTTAATCGTAAATCCAGGCAGATAACGCTCATTGACGTGAGTTGTGTTCATGGCCTCTGCCTGCTCAGTAGAACGCATCCACTGACGGACATGGTTACCCTTCGTCGCACTGATATCTGCCAGGGCAGTCCCAAAGCTACCACCACCCACCACGGTAATCCGACGCTTTTTAGTTGGTCTATTCTGTTCTGTCATGCACTGTTACAGCTATTTTGTTCAATAGCTCATGATACTTGATTGCAGTAGCAAAGCGCGAGCTATAACCCCTGTTTTTTTATGAACAAAATTTAACCTTCAGCGGAAGCACTTTGCCTAACAGCTTGCTAGTACAATACATCCCTCCAACAAGATGGCGAATCAACAGATTCTTCATATTTAAATCAACTTAGAACCCTTAAATTACCCTACACATCAACAACCATAAACAATCAAATCAACAAAGACAGGCATTGGCCTCTAGAAAGCACAAGGCCACAAAAAACATGTTCGGAATGTTTCATGAAATACTTTCTGTTTCGTACTCCGCTTTAGATAGAAGCGCCATCTTTTCATTTTTCACTCAACCATTTTATGAAACGCACCAAACGAGTTTTATCTAAAGCCCAACCAAACATCAAGCTGAATACACCAAAAATAATGAGATTTCCCTTTTACACAAAATACAACTTCCAACTTAATACAAATGGCGTCATACAAGAACAAATAATCAATCTACCTATATAATAAAGCCATATAAAAAATCACATAAAAACAATTTCAACAGTGCATTCTTTCCATTTACTCTTAAATGACTGTTAAGGTAAGAATCAGCACTAAAGCAATCCCATTTTTTTACGCCTACAGCACACCCATCTGAGACTGTTGCGCGGTGAAAAGTCTGGCCTTAGCATTTACGGATGTCACCATCTAACCACCCGGTATCACTCGATAGAATAAGTGACCGGTTATGGTGGCAAAAAGCGATAACACATTAATTTGGTAGCAGAATAATCCCACATAAGCGTTACGTTCTGTGTACAGTCGTTTTGTTT
The DNA here is from genome assembly GCF_018263925.1 of Kistimonas asteriae. Lineage (GTDB taxonomy): Bacteria > Pseudomonadota > Gammaproteobacteria > Pseudomonadales > Endozoicomonadaceae > Kistimonas > Kistimonas asteriae. The sequence continues at coordinate 22,803 of NZ_JAEVHF010000008.1, read as the reverse complement.
TTTGTTACAAATCCACGATTGTCGTTAATGCTACGACATTCCGGTGTTATAGTGCCACGGTGACGCAATACTCAGCGCGCCAGGGAAGCTCAGTCACCTGTTAGCATTAACCATTCCCTGTGCGAGGCGCACATTATCAGTAACCCTCTGCTGTGCCTGCCTACTGCTGAATCCGGCGGTAAACGCCGGACAGGGGAATGATTTGGCCGACCGGACCTCCATGATGAAAAAAGACAGCTTTAGCCGTGATGAATTACTAGCCTGTTCCCAGGGAGAGCTCTTCGGCCCAGGAAACGCACAGCTTCCCGCACCCAATATGCTGATGATGGATCGCATTACTCGCATCAGTGAGGAAGGTGGCGAATACGGCAAGGGAGAAATCATTGCCGAGCTAGACATCACGCCCGATCTTTGGTTCTTTGAATGCCATTTCCCGGGCGACCCCGTCATGCCTGGCTGCCTTGGGCTTGACGCTATGTGGCAGCTGGTGGGTTTCTATCTCGGCTGGCTTGGCAACCCTGGCAGAGGTCGCGCCCTGGGATGTGGTGAAGTCAAATTCTCAGGCCAGATACTGCCACGCCACAAGACTGTGACCTATAACATACATCTGAAGCGGGTCATCACCCGCAAACTGATCATGGGTATCGCCGACGGCACCGTCAGCGTCGATGGCAAGGAGATCTACGTTGCCAAAGACCTGCGCGTCGGCCTGTTTACCTCAACCGATAATTTTTGACATAACCCGGGTTAATTCATGAGACGAGTCGTTATTACTGGCCTTGGCATCACTTCCTGCCTCGGCAACTCTGCTGATGCCGTGACCGAATCACTCAGGCACGGTCGCTCTGGCATTCGCCTGAATGAAAGCTATCGCGAAATGGGCTTCCGCAGCCACGTCTCCGGCTCCGTCGAGATCGACCTGGAATCCCAAATTGACCGGAAGTACCTTCGCTTCATGGGCAACGCTGCTGCCTATGCCTACATTGCCATGCAACAAGCCATTGAAGACGCCGGCCTGGAAGAGAGTGATGTATCCAATGAAATGACAGGGCTGATTGCAGGCTCAGGGGGTGCGTCTTCCAACAATATCATCGAAAGCACTGACATCCTGCGCAGCCGGGGTATCAAGCGCGTTGGCCCCTATCGCGTACCGCGGACCATGGGCAGTACCGTTTCCGCCTGCCTGGCAACCCCGTTCAAAATCAAGGGTATTAATTACTCCATCACATCGGCTTGTGCAACAAGTGCCCATTGCATCGGCAATGCCCTGGAACAAATCCAGATGGGTAAACAAAACATCGTCTTTGCCGGTGGTGGTGAAGAAGAGCATTGGTCACAAAGCGCCATGTTTGATGCCATGGGCGCCCTCTCCAGCAAATATAACGATTCCCCCGAAACCGCTTCCCGCCCCTACGATGCTACTCGGGATGGTTTCGTTATCGCCGGTGGCGGCGGTATGGTTATTCTCGAAGAGCTGGAGCACGCAAAGGCCCGCGGCGCCAAAATCTATGCTGAAATCGTAGGTTACAGTGCGACTTCCGACGGTTATGACATGGTGGCGCCATCCGGTGATGGCGCAATACGCTGCATGAAGCAGGCGCTTTCCACTGTCAACGGTTCCATTGACTACATCAATACTCATGGCACCAGCACACAAGCCGGCGATATCACCGAGCTTAAGGCGATCAAAACCATGTTTGGCGATGCCATACCGGAAATCAGCTCCACCAAGTCCTTATCCGGTCATTCACTGGGAGCTGCTGGCGTACAGGAAGCCATCTACAGCCTCCTGATGATGAAAGAAGGTTTCATCTGCGCCTCTGCCAATATCACTGAGCTGGATGAAGGCGCTGCGGGTGTCCCTATCATCACCGGTGAGTCCGTATCCCGAGACTTGAACCGTATTCTGTCAAATAGCTTTGGCTTTGGCGGCACCAATGCCTGCCTCGCATTTGAGAAGTATGCTGGCTAACCAATAAACAAAAAGGGCAACTGCAGTTGCCCTTTTTATTCTCTATTTCGCACACTTATGCCTAACAGGCAGGTGTAACACCCACCGTTTCAAAGGCCTCATTGACTGTCGCTTCCAAGACTCCTTCCTGACTGGCTGCCAGCTTTACACCACAAGCAGCTTCTGCAAAGCTTGAATCCGGTGTCCAGTAAAGCATATTGGCCCGTAACATCAGACCAAAGACCTTACGTACATCGCCATTGAGGCGCTTTGACATTTCATAAAATGCTTTGCTGAACAGACCACTGCCGAGATGGTCAACATCCCCTTTGTCAACATCATCAAAACTCAGGTAACAGCCAGCCACGCGATAATAACAACCCGCTGCACCATAGAGCTCAGGCTGACTGAGCGATCTTATTGGATTCTTGCTTTTACTGATACGCTCGCCAAATTGCCAAGTCAGCTGATTTTGGCCATAAAGACGCTCATGAGCCTTTGCATCATGGCTTTTCAGGTAATATTCAGCCGTAATCGCAGCCATATCTGAAAACGCCTCACTCAGTGCGCCGGCCTCACCTGCCCCTGTTAGCCCTGAGTGTTGCTGAGTAAAGGCATGACTGATTTCATGCGCCAACACCCCCAACGATGCAAACGGGTAAAAGCGCTTCCCCCCGTCCCCCAGCAGCACATTCTGACCATTCCAGACAGCGTTCTCATAATCAACACCCGCATGGGCTGCCACCATCAACGATTGACCACCAGCCAGAACCGACTGTTTATACCAACGTTCATACATGGCAATAACCATATTGCCAAAAACATAGGCATCATTGGCGGGTGAAAACGCACCGTTGGACGTATCTCCTCGATTATTATCACACTCGTAATTCAGTGGCATGGAAAAATCATTATCCACCCAGTAAGTGCGATTATTCAAAGAGATAACGACCAGGCGTGTATTGGCCAACAGGCAAATATCATTGCTTTGCGTTACCGACAAGGAAGGTAATCCGCTTTCTCCAAATACATACCGACCGGTTTTAGCATTACCACCCGGCCCTTTATCCCGATAAAGGGATTTAACGTTATCCCAATATTGATAAATACTGGAGTCAGCGGCATCAATTAAATAATGGGGCCATTTCTCAGGTCCATTAGATGGTCGTACACGGAAACTGACCTGATAGACAAAATGTGCTGTACGATTACGATCAAGCCATATTGCCGGTTGTGTATCACTCTCAACGATATTGCCAGCAATTCCCGTTCGCTCCGTAAACTCTTCCTTAGCAAAACTGAGCATTTCTTCACGAAAACCATCCGTTCTCAGCTCATCATCAATCGGAAGGCGTAAACCTCTGGCCAACTTGCCAGAAAATTCAGCATTACTCAGGTCTTCATCCTTGTCAGTCCCGAAATGCGCAACAACATGGCGCCCCAAAACCAACATACCCTTGTAATACTGCTGGTAACGGGCATAACTGCCCTGCCTATCGGTAAACTGATGAATCCTGACAAGAGAATGGTCCAGCGACTCTATATCCAGCTCGCTATTGTTACGGTCATCAATGACCGTAAAGCCTTTCAACACCCTCTGATCAAACAATTCCAGCCGTAGATCATCAATCGCTGCCTGTGCGCTGACAGACAGCCATAACGCCACCCATAGAATGCATTTCGAGATAGGCTTGAGAGCCATGGTATCGTCCCTGAAATCCCAACCATCAATCTATATAGACAAAATTCACTCTATCTATGAATAAAACCTTATCAATTTCACTATAGACCGGAACCCGAAAGAAACTATCTCAATACCCTTCGGTCTTGACGGGGTGGTCAGTTGTGTTTATTTGCAGCAGCGGCATGGATGCCGCGGTAGCGAAGCAGGACAAGGAGTGTCCTGTCAGAGCGGGCGGAGAATAAACACAACAGGCCGCCGCTGGCTCGGCTTTCCAAATAACACTCAACAGTAGAAACATAACGCATAAAAAATGCCGGAAAACATACGCTTTCCGGCATTTTCATAGCGTTATGATTGCAGCTACTTAGCCAGCTACTTCAACCAAAAACTGATTAAGACGTTTGACGTAGGCAGCAGGATCATCCAGCTTACCACCTGCAGCCAGGTTGGCTTGGTCAAAGATAATATGCACCAAGTCGCCAAACCGGTCTTCATCAGGCTCATGATCCAGCCGGGTAATCAGCGCATGATCAGCATTAATTTCCATGATCGGCTTGCTTTCAGGTACATCCTGACCCGCCGCCTGGAGAATGCTCTTCATCTGAGCCCCCATATCAAACTGACCAACAACCAGACAGGCCGGTGAATCAGTCAGGCGATTCGTCACCCGAACCTCTTCCACACTATCAGCCAGGACGGTCTTGATACGTGTAATCAGGTCTTCGTGTTCTTTGGCTGCCTCTTCCTTGGCTTTCTGATCGGCTTCATCATCCAGGGTGCCAAGGTCCAGGTCACCACGACCGACGTCAACGAACTGCTTACCGTCAAATTCGTGCATATGGGACATCAGCCACTCATCGACACGATCAGTCAGTAACAGAACTTCAATACCCTTCTTGCGGAAGACTTCCAAATGCGGACTATTGGCCGCCGCATTGTAGCTTTCCGCTGTAATGAAGTAGATCTTCTCCTGCCCTTCTTTCATTCGGCCCATGTAATCGGCCAGAGAAACTGACTGTGCTGATGTCCCCGTATGCGTGGAGGCAAAGCGCAACAGCGCCGCAATTTTTTCACGGTTGGCAAAGTCTTCCGCCGGACCTTCCTTCAGCACCTGACCGAATTCACCCCAGAAGGCCTGATAAGTCTCCTGATCACTTTTCGCCAGCTTGGCCAGCATATCCAGCACCCGCTTCGTCAGAGCGGTCTTCATACTTTCCACCTGCGGCTCTTTCTGCAGGATTTCGCGGGAGACGTTCAGGGACAAGTCATTGGAATCAACCACACCCTTGATGAAGCGCAGGTACATGGGCAGGAACTGCTCGGCTTCATCCATAATGAACACGCGCTGCACATAGAGCTTCAGCCCCTGCTGCATGTCACGGTTGTAAAGATCAAACGGTGCCTTGGATGGCACATAGAGCAGACTGGTGTATTCCAGCTTACCCTCGACCCTGTTATGACTCCACTTCAGCGGATCAGCAAAATCGTGACTGATATGCTTGTAGAATTCCTTGTACTCTTCATCGCTGATATCACTGCGACTCCGGCACCAGAGCGCTTTCGCGGTATTAACCGTTTCCCACTCAGGCTCAATCTCAACCTTTTCTTCACCCTCTTCAGGCTCCGGCTGATCCTTGAGCATCAGGACAGGCAGGGAAATATGGTCAGAATACTTGCGAATGATAGAACGCAGACGCCAACCATCGGCAAACTCCTGCTGCTCTGACTTGAGATGCAGGATAATGGTAGTGCCACGCTGTTCACGATCAATAGACTCAACAGAAAATTCACCGGCACCTTCTGAAATCCAGCGAACGCCCTCCTGCTCACCGGCTTTACGGGTTTCAACCGTGACTTTGTCAGCAACGATGAAGGCTGAGTAGAATCCGACACCAAACTGACCAATCAGCTGGGCGTCCTTTTTCTGGTCGCCCGTCATCTGTTTCAGGAATTCACCGGTACCCGATTTAGCAATAGTGCCCAGATTATCAATGACTTCCTGGCGGCTCATACCAACACCATTGTCAGTGATGGTGACGGTTTTCGCCTCTTTGTCAAAACTGACGCGGATATCCAGATTAGGATCAGATTCCAACAGGCTGCTGTCGTGCAATGCTGCAAAACGCAACTTATCAGCCGCATCGCTGGCATTGGAAATCAATTCACGGAGAAACACTTCCGGATGAGAGTACAGGGAGTGAATCATCAAGTGCAGCAGCTGCTTGACTTCGGTCTGGAATCCCAGGGTTTCCTTACTGGCTTCAACAGTCATGGGGTGCTTTATCCTCTTGAATTGAGCCTGACAAATGAATACTGAGAACCTAGATGAGGCCATCCTGGCCGATTTCAAGGGCATATTTTCTGCCAATTGATTTCGGCGCGTATAGATAACGACTGCAGAGCCCCAAACACTACCCATTATTTTCTGCAACTGACAACATCGTCATTGACCATAACAACCGTTCAAAATACTTATTGTCGCTGGCGGCCATGGCCCCTAAGATGCGCCGCTTTGGCATAGACCCGCGCCTTTGCTAACACAAGGTTTTCAAACGGTCCCTGTCAGGATGACAGCACACTATATGCCCAGCACCTGGTGCAATCGCGTACCGCCGGAGGACAAGCAGAGACACGATGACACCCATTTCCTTTATTTACGGCCCAATGAAGTCTGGCAAAACGGCACGGCTGATCGGTGATTTTTACGCGCTGTCTGAGCACTACAAAGTCACAGTCGTCCGCCCGTCCATTGATACCCGGTCACCGGACGGCTATGTGAAAAGCCGCAATGGCAGCGAGCTGCAATGCAAGGTGTTTGCTTCTACTGATCAGTTGCTGTCAATAATGAATGATTCGGGCACCGAGGTTCTACTGGTCGATGAAGCCCAATTTCTGCCTGCCGAAACCGTCAGGCAGCTAATCCGTCTCAGTCTGAACTCTGCACTGCAGGTGCGTTTCTACGGTCTAATGACCGATTACCTGGGCAATATTTTTGAAGCCTCAGAAACCATCACGAAGTTTTCGCAGAAACTGGAGCCCCTGTTTGCCAACTGCCACTGTGGTAAACCCGCCCAGTTCACTCAGTTTACCGGCGAAAGTAATGGCCGCACCATCATCGTCGGCCACGATGAAGAATACTTTCCTGTTTGCACTCACTGTTTCCTGGAAGCCTGTTAACCATGACCGATTGCCAGACCAACCATTTTGTTGCCGTGGAAGCCAACATTGCTGCCGGTAAATCGACACTCTTGCCGCTTCTCGCCGAAGCCATGGGCTGGGAAGCGTTGAAGGAACCGGTTGACGACCCACGTTTCACCGAACTGCTGGAAGATTTCACCAAACATCCCCACGATGCCAACCGTCGTATTCGTTTCCAGAAGTACATCACCGAGCGTCGTGCGACACTGGTAGAAGGGCTGGACAAAAGCAAAAATTACCTGATTGAGCGCTCGCTCTACTCAGACCTGATCTTTTCTCAGGCCAACTTCCTGTCCATGGAACAACCTGACGCCATGTACATGGATTATTACTACGATATCAAGCGTCGGCTGGAGCACTACCCAAGAATAAGCACTGTCGTCTACCTGCAGACTGACCCGACGGTTGCTCATAGCCGCCTGCTGGAACGGGCACGTTCAGCAGAAACAGGCACGCCACTGGCATATCTCGAAGACCTGCATCGTTTCCACGAAGCCTGCCTGCCCCAAATCTGCCGGGAAATGCAGACCCCCATGCTGACCGTCAACTGGAATGCGTTCGGTTGCGAACATGCGCTGGCCGAAATGATCATTTCGACCATCGAAGATCATCAGCCATTGGCAGCCTAAACACATAAAAAAGAGCCTTAACAAGGCTCTTTTTTTCAATTTACGCGTATTCTTCTTCCAGCCCGAACCATTTCAAGCGCTCGTGCAACTGAACCACTTCACCGACAATGATCAATGTGGGCGGTTTGATTTTGATTTCGGCGATGTCACTGACGATTGAGGTCAAGCTACCCGTGTAGACACGCTGTTCCCGTGTCGTACCTTGCTGAATCAGCGCAACCGGCGTCTCCGGATTACGACCATGGTCGATCAATTCCTGACAGATTCTGGGCAGCCCCATCAATCCCATATAAAAAACCAGCGTCTGATCGTTACGCACCATTTCTGACCAGTTAAGGTCATACCCTCCATCTTTGAGGTGGCCGGTCACAAAACGTACCGACTGCGCATAGTCACGGTGTGTCAGGGGTATACCGGCATAGCTGGCACATCCCGATGCAGCGGTAATTCCTGGGACCACCTGGAAAGGGATGCCTTCATCAGCGAGGGTATCAATCTCCTCTCCCCCACGACCAAAGATAAACGGATCACCGCCTTTAAGGCGCAAAACACGCTTACCCTCTTTGGCCAGCTTTACGAGCAGCGTATTGATATCCTCTTGGGGTAACGTATGCTGATCCCGTCGCTTACCTACGTAAATATAATCCGCATCACGACGACACAGGGCCAGCACATCTTCTGATACCAGTCGGTCATGTAACACGACATCCGCCTGCTGCATCAGCCGAAGGGCACGGAATGTCAACAAATCGGGATCACCAGGTCCACCACCGACAAGATAAACTTCTCCCACCAGCTGTTCTTCCTGCGCTTCCAGCGCTTCCAGCGCCTGACCGATCATTCGCCGAGCCTGTTCCATATTGCCAGCCAGTGCCTGCTCCGCAGCAGGTCCACCAAACACTTTTTCCCAGAAATAGCGACGATCATTCAAGCTGGAAAAACGGGCTTTGACCTGCGCCCGGAAGCTACCGGCCAGGTCTGCCAATCGTCCGTAACCATCCGGAAGCAAACTCTCCAGCCGGGTGCGTAATAGCCTTGCCAAAACCGGCGCTTTACCTGCGCTGGACACCGACACGATCAGGGGAGAACGATCAATAATCGCCGGCATAATGGCATTACCTTGCTCAGCGCCATCGACCACATTCACCGTCAAACCACGGGCTTTAGCGGCGTCAGCAACGGCTCCATTCACCGTGTCACTGTCCGTCGCGGCTATCACTAAACGAACACCATCCAAATCATCGCCCTGAAAAGGACGCTGAATGATTTCATGTCGCTGGTGATCCAGCATGCCAGACAGTTCTTCAAGGATATCCGGCGCCACCAGACGAATGCGTGCCCCTGCTGAAAGCAGCAATCGAATCTTACGAAGCGCTACAGAATCACCACCAACCACCAGGCATAAGGTATCCCTGACATCCAGATACAGCGGCAGATAATCCACTGTCGCACCCCCCTTCTTATTCTCTCTCTGAACGACCGGTTCCCTGTCAGCTCCTGTCCTTCCGATGGCATTTTACACACATCAAACAACCAAACGCTTATAAAACCCTGAAATATCCTTATATGAAAAAGGCTTTTTACGGAAACCATACCCCTGAAATCGTCAAATATGGTAACCTCGGTGCGCCTGAAAAGGTTAAAAAAAGAGCGGCAAACGCCACAAAAGAGAACTGCCGTTTACAACGGCACGCAGGTATCGACAAGGACCAGTAATGACCCAAGAGAGTCGCTATATTGTCGCGCTGGATCAAGGCACCACCAGCTCCCGCAGTATCATCTTTGATCATGACGCGCAGATTGTCGGCATTTCACAACGGGAATTCACCCAGATCTACCCCCGGGCCGGCTGGGTCGAGCATGACCCCATGGAAATCTGGGCAACCCAGAACGCCACACTGACAGAAGTGCTCGATAAAGCCGGTATTGGCGTCGAGGAAGTGGCGGCCATCGGGATAACCAACCAGAGAGAAACCACCGTCGTCTGGGACCGTCACACGGGCAAGCCTGTTTACAATGCCATTGTCTGGCAATGCCGACGTACCACCGAAATTTGCGAATCGCTGAAAGAGCAGGGCCTGGAAGACTATGTCCGTGAAAATACCGGACTGGTACTCGACCCCTACTTCTCCGGCACCAAGATCCGCTGGATTCTGGACAACATAGAAGGTGCTCGGGAAAAAGCTGAAAAAGGTGACCTGCTGTTCGGCACCGTGGATACCTGGCTGGTCTGGAAACTAACCAACGGACGCACACACGTCACTGATTACACCAATGCCTCCCGTACAATGTTGTTTAATATCAAGACACTGGAATGGGATGCAAAACTGCTGGAAGCCCTGCAAATTCCACGCAGCATGCTGCCTGAAGTCAAAACCTGTAGCGAGGTTTACGGTAAAACCACACTACGAAACAACATCAGCGTCCCAATCGCAGGCATTGCCGGCGACCAGCAGGCGGCCCTGTTTGGCCAGCAGTGCTACGAAAAAGGCATGGCCAAAAACACCTACGGCACTGGCTGCTTCATGCTGATGAATACCGGCGAAACGCCGGTGCCATCCAGTCATGGTCTGCTGACCACCATCGCCTACGGCCTTAACGGTCAGGTGAATTATGCGCTGGAAGGCAGTGTATTCATGGGCGGCGCTTCTATCCAGTGGCTGCGGGATGAAATGGGACTGGTGCGTGATTCTGCCGATTCCGAATATTTCGCCAGCAAGGTCGACGATACCAATGGCGTCTACATGGTGCCAGCCTTTACAGGCCTTGGTGCGCCCTACTGGGATGCCCATGCCCGTGGCGCCATTGTCGGGCTGACCCGCGGCGCCAACCGCAACCACATTATTCGGGCTACCCTGGAAGCCATTGCCTACCAGTCACGCGATGTACTGGACGCCATGCAGCAGGACGCTGGCATTGAGCTACACCAACTGCGTGTTGATGGCGGTGCCTCAGCCAATGAGTTCCTGATGCAGTTCCAGGCCGATATGCTGGGCGTTGACGTTGTGCGCTCCGCGATTACCGAAACAACAGCGGCCGGTGCCGCCTGCCTGGCCGGTTTGGCTGTGGGTTTCTGGGACAGTGTGGATGCCTTCAGGCAAAAAGCCAGTGACGCCTCTGTATTCTCAGCCAACATGCCACCTGACCAGGTTGAACAACGCTACAAGGGGTGGCAAAAAGCCCTGAAACGCTCCCTGGCATGGAACAGCGACGATTAAACAGCAATAAAAAACCCGGCAACGCCGGGTTTTTTATTAAAACAACAGTAGTTACTGAATAATCTCAATACCGCCCATATAAGGCTTCAACGCTTCAGGCACGTGGATTCGACCTTCGGCGTCCTGATAGTTCTCAATAACAGCAACCATCGCACGGCCGACAGCCACACCGGAACCATTCAGGGTATGCACCAGCTCTGGCTTGCCTTCCGCATTACGGAAACGGGCCTGCATCCGACGCGCCTGGAAATCCAGGCAGTTGGACACAGAGGAAATCTCACGGTACTTCTGCTGACCGGGCAACCAGACTTCAAGATCGTAGGTCTTGGTCGCGCCAAAGCCCAGGTCGCCGCCACACAGCGCAACGACACGGTAAGGCAGGCCGAGCTTCTGCAGGATTGCTTCCGCATGACCGGTCATCTCTTCCAGCGCCTCAAAGGACTTCTCCGGATGAACAATCTGTACCATTTCGACTTTATCGAACTGGTGTTGACGGATCATGCCCTTGGTATCCTTTCCATAGCTGCCCGCTTCACTGCGGAAACAGGGGGTATGGGCCGTCAGGCGCAGCGGCAGCTCAGCGGCTTCAACAATGGAGTCCCGCACCATATTGGTCAGCGGCACTTCTGATGTAGGAATCAGGTAATACGGCTTTTCTTCCCCTTCACAGGAGGTCTTGAACAGGTCTTCCTCAAACTTGGGCAACTGACCGGTTCCACGCAGCGCCTGATCGTGTACCAGATAGGGGGTGTAGCACTCCTCATAACCGTGTTCACTGGTCTGGACATCCAGCATGAACTGGGCCAGCGCACGGTGCAGGCGGGCAATCTGGCCACGCATCAAGGTAAAGCGGGCACCTGATAACTTAGCGCCAGTTTCAAAATCCAGTCCGTAAGCCTGACCCAGCTCGACATGATCCTTCGGCTCAAAATCGAACGGCTTGGGCTCGCCCCACTGGCGCACTTCGAGGTTTTCCTCTTCGTCCTTGCCTTCCGGTACCGATTCGTGCGGCAGGTTGGGCACTGCCATGAAAATGCTATCAAGCTCGCTCTGAAGTTCTTTCAGGGCATGCTCGGAGGTCTTCAGTTCCTCGTTAATGCCATCCAGACGGGATTTGAGCTCAGTGACATCCTCGCCTTTTGCCTTCAACATACCGAACTGCTTGGAACCGGACTTGCGCTCGCTCTGCAGTTGTTCTGTACGCAGCTGGATGGACTTTCGCTCGGCATCCAGGGACATGATCCGTTCCACATCCAGTTCGTAGTGCTTCTTGCGCAGCAGGGCCGCGACGTCCTCAGGATTGGCGCGAACGTATTTGGGATCTAGCATGAGAGCTCTGTTACCTTGTCTGTATTAAGCAAAGACCTTACCGGCCAGCGAGTAACCGGCCCAGGTTGCCAGCAGGCAACCTGTCACACTGGTCAGCATGTAGGCAATGGCGCCTACCGGGTCGCCGTCCTGTATCAGGCGGAACGCATCCAGCGAAAACGTCGAAAAAGTGGTTAATGCACCCAGGAAACCAACCATGATGAACTGCCGCCAGACCGGCGGTAATGAAGCCTGTTCAACCAGTGCGTAGTAAGTCACGCCAATGATAAAAGATCCAATAATATTGGCAACCAGCGTGGGCACCGGGAACAGCTTTGCTTGACCCAGCTCAGCAAAACCCAGGTAGATCAATGCCCTGGAAACCGCGCCAAGCGCACCGCCCAGGGCAATGGCAATCCATTCAAACCAGAGAAACATAAGACAATATTCCGATTCTACTAAAAACAGGAAAACACCTGCATAAGGTGTTCCAGGCTCTCGCCGTCAGGATGAAGATCGCCGGGGATTGGGAGACGCGGCATCCAGCGATTGCAGCCATTCCAGTTTCTGACGAATTTTACTTTCCAGCCCGCGATCCGAAGGGTCGTAATATCGCCGGGGCTCCATAGCTTCCGGAAAATAACATTCACCGGCAGCGTAGGCATTGGGCTCATCATGGGCATAACGATAGCCTTCATGATGCCCCAGGGATTTCATCAACTGGGTCGGCGCATTGCGAATATGCAACGGCACCTCATGGGAAGGGTTATTCCTGACATCATCAAACGCAGCCTTCATTGCCCGATAGACAGCATTACTCTTCGGGGCACAGGCACAATATACCGTCGCATGGGCAACGGCAAGCAACCCTTCGGGGCTTCCCAGCCGCTCAAAAGCCTGCCAGGCATTGAGGGCCATCTCCAGGGCACGGGGATCCGCATTGCCGATATCTTCACTGGCAATCGCCACCAGCCGCCTCACCACATACAGGGGATCAGCGCCGCCATCCACCATTCTCGCAAACCAGTACAGGGCTGCATCAGGGCTGGAACCCCTGACTGACTTGTGAAAGGCGGATATCTGGTCAAAAAAAGCATCCCCGCCCTTATCAAAGCGCCGACTGCTGTCAGCCAGTACGCCCTGCAGAATCTCGGGGGTAATTGCCTGATCTGAAGCCAGATCAACCGCAATCTCTAACAGGTTTAGCAACCGCCGGGCATCGCCATCGGCGGCACGAAACAACATGATTTTTGCCTCGTCGGCAATCACTGGCGGGTGTTCACCCAAGCCGCGCGCCTTATCACTCAGGGCATGCTCCAGCACCCTGGCCAATGCCTCGGGTTCCAATGGCTTGAGCACATAAACACGGGTTCGGGACAGCAAGGCATTATTCAGTTCAAAACTGGGATTTTCGGTGGTTGCCCCAATAAAAATGATCGTGCCGTCTTCAATATGCGGCAGAAACGCATCCTGCTGGCTTTTATTGAAACGGTGAACCTCATCCACAAAGAGGATACTGCGGCGACCACTCTGCTCGCGAGCCATCCGCGCCCGCTCTACTGCAGCACGAATATCCTTGACCCCAGACAACACGGCAGACAGGGTTTCAAAGTGCGCATCGCAGACATTGGCAACGAGTCTGGCCAGTGTCGTCTTACCCACACCGGGCGGTCCCCAAAGCACCATGGAATGCGGACGCCCCTGCTCCAGCGCCTCGCGCAATGGTTTCCCTTTTGCAAGGATATGGGATTGCCCCAGGTAGTCATCCAATGTCTGTGGCCGCATGCGAGCGGCCAGTGGTTCATACGGTTTTTCCAGGGAGTCAAACAGAGAGCGGCTCATGGGTGATTGCAGTGTCCTTATCAGCTCTCATCATCAATGACATCCACACCGGGTGGGATGTACAACTCAAAGTCTTTCTCCGCCAGCTTTCGCTTACTACTGCTGGACAAATTGCGGAATTCAATCCGGGTTTTGGCGCCCAGCGCATCCGTCAGCATCATTTCACTGAGCATCTTTCCCTGAAACATCAGCTGCAGATTCTCAAACAGAGCATCCTGCCCTTTAGGAATCAAGGTAAATAATGAGACACCATCAGAAACGGATTCTGTCACACGGAAGCTGCTGGTGAGATCGGCGGTTTCACCACTCAGGATCAAGGCTGGTGTGGTATTGGTGCGGGCATCCAGCTTCTGAATCGTGACTTGTTCAAGATCCATATCATACAGCCAGACCTTCTGCCCATTGGATACCACAACCTGGGGAAAGGGCTTCTTGACCTCCCAGCGGAACAGATTAGGCCGCTGTACAGTCATTACCCCCTCAGATTCCTGGATACGCTTACCGCTGGCTTCCAGCGTATGCTGGGCAAAGCCGGCCTTGATGTAATGAAGAGGACTCAGCAACTTCGACAACTGACTCGCAGCCTGTTGTTCCTGGGCTGACACCTCAACCGCGTTCGTTTTGTTGCTTGGCGCACTCTCACCGTAGGCTGGCGACGTCAGCAACGTGATAGACAAGACCAATCCACCCAAGCAGCGGATGGAGAATTTATCACTCTGAAACATGCAATAGGATTCTGCTCTGAAAACTGCGGTTAAGGGTAACACAAGCCTTCCCTGAAGGATGGCAGTTTTGATCAATCACCCTTCTCCTTCAGGTCAACGCCATTATGTTACTACCGTGGTGGCGGAGGAGCGATCACTTCCCGGTTACCGTTACTGCCCATGGCAGAGACAACACCTGCCGCCTCCATGCTTTCAATCATCCGCGCTGCGCGATTGTAACCAATTTTGAGTTTACGCTGCACCGATGAAATAGACGCCCTACGTGTCTCGGTCACAAAGGCGACGGCCTCGTCATACAAGGCGTCCTGTTCTTCATCACTGCTGGCACCAAAGCCCGTGGCATCGCCGTCTCCGTCCGATGCACCACTGAGGACATCCTCGATATAATTGGGTTCCTGACGTTTCTTCCAGTCAGCAACCACCCGGTGAACTTCTTCATCACTGACAAATGCGCCATGCACGCGCACCGGCAGGCTGGTTCCCGGTGGCAAATACAACATATCGCCATGCCCCAGAAGCTGCTCACCGCCCCCCTGATCCAGAATGGTGCGTGAATCCACTTTCGACGATACCTGGAAGCTGATCCGGGTCGGGACGTTCGCCTTGATCAAGCCAGTAATTACATCCACCGAAGGGCGTTGTGTCGCCAGAATCAAATGAATCCCTGCCGCCCGGGCTTTCTGGGCAATACGGGCAATCAGCTCTTCAACCTTCTTGCCGACAATCATCATCATGTCAGCAAATTCGTCGATCACGACAACAATGAAAGGCAGTTTTTCCAGCTCCGGCGCCAGGTCGTCAGCGGAAACCGATTGATAGAAAGGATCGCGTAGCGGCTCTCCGGCTTTTTCAGCCTCATCCAGCTTGCGATTGAACCCCGCCAGGTTTCTCACCCCCATAGCGGCCATCAACTTGTAGCGCCGTTCCATTTCAGCGACACACCAGCGCAGTGCATTGGCCGCCTCTTTCATATCTGTAACAACAGGCGCCAGCAGATGAGGAATGCCGTCGTAAACGGAAAGTTCCAGCATTTTCGGGTCAACCATGATCAGGCGGACTTCTTCCGGAGACGCCTTATAGAGCATACTCAGGATCATCGCATTAACACCCACTGACTTACCGGAACCGGTTGTACCGGCAACCAGCAAATGGGGCATCTTGGCGAGGTTCGCGACCATCGAATGGCCGCCGATATCGTGCCCCAGCGCCAGAGTGAGCGGCGACTCCGACTCATCAAAGACTTTTGACGCAATCAGCTCACTGAAATACACAATTTCCCGATCCTCATTGGGAATCTCAATCCCTACAACGGATTTTCCAGGAATAACCTCAACCACACGCACACTAATGACCGCCAATGATCGGGCTATATCTTTTGCGATATTGGTAATCTTGCTGACCTTAACACCGGCCGCCGGCTGAATTTCAAACCGTGTGATCACCGGGCCGGGGTGAACAGCAACGACTTCCGCATCAACACCAAAATCCTTCAGCTTGAGCTCCAGCAAGCGGGACATACCCTGCAGGGATTCTGCGGAATATCCTTTCTTGCTTGAATGATCAGGCACATCCAGCAGATTCACCGCTGGCAGGCGGCCTTCAACCGAGGGTTCCTCAAACAATACCTGCTGTTTTTCCTTGACTGCCCGTACACTGGGTTCTGGTTTTTTCGGTGGCGGCGCGATAGCCGGTGGCGTACGCCCTGCCTGCTTTACCTTTTCTTTCTGAATAACCGATTCGCGTTCCTGTCGTATTTTTTCAACCGTCTGCTTTTCCCTGCGGGCTTCCATTTTGACAGCCAGCCTTCTGAAACCATTCTGCAGCAGGGAAACACCGTTCAGCGTCCACTTACCTATCAGATCCATGAGTCGGAACCAGGATAAATCCGTCAATAGCGTCAGGCCGAACAGAAACAGGGAGAGGAATATCAGGGAAGTACCAAAGCGATTCAATGCAGGTAATGCGACATCCAGTACCAGCTTGCCCAGAATGCCACCACTTGACGCTGGCAATCCGGCACTGGCCTGCTGATAGTGCAACGCGGCAAGCGCACAGGCGCTGGTCAGTACCAACAACAGCCCCGCAAAACGAAGGGTAAAGGTCGGCCAGTTCCAGGCACGGATTTCATAGCGATCGCGAAAGACTGTCCAGGCTTTCCAGGCTAACAGCAGTGGAAAGAGAAACCCTAAATGACCAAACAGGGAAAACAGCACATCCGCGAACCAGGCTCCCGCCCTGCCAGCACTGTTCACCACCATTTGCGAATGGCCAATATGCGTCCAGCCGGGATCACCGGCGTCATACGTAACCAGCGCCATGCAAAGATAAGCGGCGGCAACCAACAGGGTCAGCATGAACCCTTCCCTGAGTCTCAGAGCAAACGGCCCGGGCTGCCGGCTCTCAGTGTCCTGTTTTTTCTGCTGTTTCACTCTTGACCTGAAAATCTGACGCTAACGTAACATTCTCTATTGTAAGTCTTTTCCGTGAGGAATCTACGGTGGTCATTACCTGATGCCAAAAGCAGTCGCAATCTGCATCACA
Organism: Kistimonas asteriae; assembly: GCF_018263925.1. Lineage (GTDB taxonomy): Bacteria > Pseudomonadota > Gammaproteobacteria > Pseudomonadales > Endozoicomonadaceae > Kistimonas > Kistimonas asteriae. The sequence continues at coordinate 5,707 of NZ_JAEVHF010000008.1, read as the reverse complement.
CCATCGTCGCTGATAAGCGGGTAATCGCCTGCGCATAGGATCGAATGGCTTCACTATTTTCCAGCTTATCCAAGAAACGCCTGGGAATCGCATTCACACCATGCAGAGCCCCTGCTAACGCCCCAGTCAGGGCGGATCTGGCAACATTTTCACCCCCACCATTACTGGCGGATAACATAGCCATTTCGAAGCTGTCAGGATAACGGTATAGAAGATAGTAGGCAGCGGGCAAAAGATGAGTGACCTGGCAATCAAGCCCGAAAACAAGACTAATGTATTTGGTCGGTTCTACACAGACCATTTCCGGTCGCTCTGCTATCTGACCTAAACCCGGCTGTTGCAGGGAGCCGTATGATCCCACCAGGCGCATAACATCCTGAATTTCCGCCATCCTGGTCATAGCCTCATCCAGCTGCTCCAGCGTCGTCCCTTGAACCAACGCCTGGACGGTGAGTGCATACACCAGCTGACAGCCACGAAGAAAACGATCGCGATAAAATACCTGCAACAATCGATCCGCCGCGTCCACCAGTGACAATGGATCACGATATAACACCGCTAAAATCACGCAAAGCTGCGCACCCAGGGAGGTATCCGCATTGCCAGGCAAATCAGGCGAATCCCACGCAATGCCCTGCTGGCGCTTTTGCCTGATCTCTCTGACAACGCCTTCACTGTATCGACCAGACAGCGCCTCACCATTGAGTTCGCTCAAAAGCCCGTCTAACGCATGCCCAAACACCGCGACATCAAAACGGTTTTTCTCAACCAGCGATTCAAGCAACAGGAAGAGTATCTGACCCGTTTGAGAGTAGTTACCCGCTCTCAACCCCTGGTCGAAACGGTACTGACTAATGTAACGACAACTCTGTTCACTCTTCACCACTGGGTCCAGGTAGTCTGTCACCCACGGCCCCACATCGTGCTCCAGCACATTCAGGTCATAGTACCAGTGATAACCGAGACCAAGGGCATCACCGACAAACAGCCCCAGCACCGCCCCCTCAACCCGTTCTTCACGGGTCAGGGCTGCACCGGTTTGTGCGTTGTCAGCCATGAAGATTCTGCCTATCGATATGAGAAAAATGAATGTATCACGCAGCTAGGCACTGGGTGACGACAATCTGAATTCTCATCAGTCTAGCAGTAGGGAAAAGAATACATGGGCAGCGACAGGCAACCCATACGTTGGCCGCCGCTGCCAGAAAGGTTTGATCAACCGGTGAAGACAGGCAGGAGTTTCAACATATTCAAGACTTCCAGCAGCATCACTACGACACCAAAACCCAGCACCAGCCAAAGACGGGCATTACCCCCCGACACACGGAATGAAGAGCCAGACAAGCCCTGGCGCCGCGTTTGACGCACCATCATCACCGGCCCAATCACACAAAAAATCGTCGCGCCAAGGCCAGCAAAACCAATGGCAGTGATAAAGCCGTCAGGAATGAATACACCGAGCAAGGTTGGCGGAATAAACGTCAGAGCAGAGGTTTTCAGACGCCCAGGCATATCATCAGAAAAGCCAAACAGATCCGCCAGGTAATCAAACAGGCCGAGTGACACACCCACAAAAGAGGTGGCTACTGCCAACTGGGAAAACAGTTGTAATGCACTGGAGAGGTGAACACTGATGCCAGACTGTTCCAGCGCACGAATCAAGGCGCCGATATTACCGCCACTGGCAAGCACGCCACCAAAGGCCTCACGGGACAGGTTGCCCATGATGCTGATCTGCCACAGCACATAGATAACCAGAGCCAGCAGCGAGCCGAACAGAATCGCATTACGCAATGGACGCGACTCCTTGCCGCCCATGTACTTCACCAGACTGGGGACACAGTTATGAAATCCAAAGCTGACCATCATGAACGGAAGCGCCGTCATCACGAAAGGCAGGCTTTCACTCATCGGTAACACGGGAAACAATGTTTCGTGCTGCGCATTGCCAACAAGGCCACCGGTAAAACTCAAGAATGTGATCACCATACCCGCGACCATCGCCGTCGTAATGCGATCAACCGCTTTCGGCCCGATAATGACAAAGATCGACAGACCAGCAGCAAAAATCAGGCTCGCCAGGTGCGATTCCACGGCAATACCTGCCAGAGACTCCATGGAATGCGAAATAATCGAACTGCCACCGGAAATATAGGCGTAAGTCAGGATATAACAGACAAAGGCAACAGAGGCGCCATTGATCAAGCGACCGGATTTACCGATAGTCTTGCCAGCCAGGGTATCAAAGCTGGCTCCCTCCTTGTAATGCAGATTGACCTCAAGCAGATAGAGCGCCGAGCTGTAGCAGCAAAACCAGGCCAGCACCAGCACAACGATCGACACACTGAACCACATGCCGCTACTGACAACCGGCAGGGAAAACATACCAGCACCAATCCCTGTACCGGCAACAATCAAAGCCCCCCCAAGGACCTTTCTCAGGCTCGTTCGGGATGTGCTCCCGATACTCCCCGCAGAAACTGCAACATCATTCATTATTTACTGCCTGTATTGCCTGCATCAAAAAGTCACGTTCGCCATCATTCATGGATTTGAGGTTATTGGATCCCCGTGTGACCGTTGCGATACTGACACCCAGCCGCGTCGCTATCTCCCGCTGGCTTTCCTTACCCTCAATCAGCGCCTTGGCAATAGCCACCCTGCCATTGATGGCACTATGCTCTTCCCGGGTCAGCATCAGCTTGAACAGCCGTTGCAGATCACCTCTGTTTGTCGCGCTCTGTATCAGATCAATAAACACGGAAACACCAACTATCCATCAAAACCATGTAACGCCGTAACAGTACAGCAGTACGCGCTATTGATTACATAGCGATATATACGTATTCATTTATAGGCTTTTTATTTATATAGAGGTAAAGGTAGAAGCGTCAGATCAATACCCTTTCCAGTAGTAACGACCATAATCGACCAACACTTCAGCGCCCTTCTTGACGGGTTTAATAGTGACAACAAAAACATAAGGCCACCCCTGGTAGGTCGCCAGCACAAAGCAGGCATTATCTCTAAGGTCTGGCTCGTGCTCAGAATAAGTGGTGTTAGCGTTGATACAGATGGTGATATTGCCATGGCCATAACCGCACAGATCTATTTGTACCCCACCAAGGGAACAGTCGACGGCATAGCGGCCAACATTGGCACCATAACGTGCCATTTCTTCAGCAACATCATTACCCGCGCAGTAAAGACCGGCATACGGCGCAATCACACTGTAAGCGGGAATATCACATGCTGCGACAACACCAGACTGACCATGCAAGGCTTTCCTGGGATCCGAATGGCGTATCGTTGTCAGCTGCAAGGACGACTCAATGGTGCGTTGACGACCTACTCCATCGAACGAGAGCCAATGCTCAATACAATCGTGCCAGTAATGTTGATCCAATAATGGATGACGACTTGATAAGGTTTTTAATCGTTGCTCAACAGCCGGTGGAAGAATAACCTGCGGTTCTGGCCTTTTCTTAGTAAATGTCTCTTTCAGGATGCAGGCATCAGCCCCTAAAACACACAACGGTGCCCTGTTATCCCAGTACTCAGACAAAACAAGACCCTTAGTGTCTTTTTGCTTTCTATCGTGCTGAGTATCATCGGAGTGTTTGTTCTTCTGTAATGATAAATGGTCTTTCGGTATGGAAAATGGTGAGATCATAATGCACTGCAACGAACGCTTTCTCACCCACTCATCATGATCCTCTGAGGGGAGATATGGCTTTTCTATCTCACGGCTATCCGCTGCATCTGCACGGTTGTTATTGACCTGAAAATAACCGGCAGAGTGACCTGATGGAATTTTCGAAGACAATCATGACACCTTGTAAATAAACAGGATTGTTGATTGAGAATCAACGCAATCGCTCTATTGATTCAATTCGATGTTTCTCAATTGGCATGGTGAATGTTCCTCCACCATGCCTTAACTGCAATGACACAGTATCAGACTCAACGGAAACCAGGCGTCCAATAAAATGCTTGGATCGCTCTACAGAAACTTTTACATAATGCCCGATGTAATCTGAAATCTGATCAAGCGGTATGACACGACTGGATCCTATTTGTTTCTGTAATTGAGATTTTTTCTGCTCTTTTTTGGCCGCAGGAGGTTCCGCTTCCGACTCTTGTACAGCCATCCTTTCCCGCTTTCCATGATTCGACGCTTTTTCTTCTACGTTAGCTTGCTGCTTGGGTTGATAAGCATTCTTTGGGATATTGAGTTCAAACGGCGTGACTGTTTTGTCATTAATGCTCAGGGATAAGCCTAAAACCTCTACTAAATACTGTGCTTCATACATCCCCAGTATCATAGGATTAAAATCTGGCGGAGGATATGACGTAATAGTAATAGCGTCAGGTGTTTTCATAAAATCGAGATAGGCAGTTTTCATTACCTGATTAGGTATAATCCCCAGCGATAACGCATAGTAATCATCAGGCAATGCAGCAAAGCGTTCAATGTATTGATCAACCGTTATGCCTTCTTTATTCGCACAAAAACGATTGGTTTTCTCCGTCAATCCTTCATCCTGATAAGTTAACTCAACACTATCAATAGAAGGCATCGTCATAAGATCCTGTATTCCCAAAGAACGCTGATTTTCAAGATTGATTTTAGCCGTCACAGTGTAAGAATCAGGAACCCCACCACCCACTCTTAAACTGAGCTTTTGATCAAGGCGATTAAAGTCATATGAAACAAACAGGCTGGAAAACATTGCATCGTAACCCATCTCCTTGATTGCAGATGGGCCTAGCACATAGTATTCGCCACAAACAGGCTCAGCCACCCCTTCCAGCCGCTGTTTGATCATGCCATTCATTGCCTTCACAGATTGAGCATACAGGCCATATTCACTGATCAAAGGGTCATCGATACCATCAAACCGTAGCGTCAATGAAGCAGGCATTTCCCAGTCATTTTCCATCCTGATGTCATACATCAGTTTTATCATTTCAAACGTATTTGGAAAGACTACCGATGCTTTTTTGGCATAGAACTTATCTTCCATATAGTTTCTTGGCGCGATTTCCAGCTCGGAAAGTACAATTGCGCCCGAAATGTCGACCGTCACCTCGTCAAATCTTATGCGCGCTTCCGAAGCAGCCATATAAGCAGCCTGCTCAAGCCCCTCTTTAATCCTTTTTTCGGAATAATATTTAAACCCAAACCATGCAATTAAAAGCACAATAGAGAGGAAAACCAACTTTTTAAGAAGTGACAAAATCATTGTGACACCCTAAACATCCTGTACAAACGGTGCTTTCACATCAGGAAAACATGACCAATAAATTGATTATTGCCCATTATTACCTAGCCATTTAAAAAGAACCTTAAAATAACCATCACTTCGAAGAAAAGAAAAAACACCACAGTCATTAATTTGACACAACACATCCGCATCACACTAAATGCCCAGCAGATAATGACTGAAACAATACTTAGCCAAAAACTCACAGACTGCAGCAATCTTTGAAAGAAATACAAGTTGCCTGTTAAATTGAGCAGTAAGAAGTAGCTGGCATTTAAAAACCATACAAAGCAAAAACCCTGACCAGTTACCTGATCAGGGTTTTCTCAATTAAAGCCTGGCGATGACCTACTCTCACATGGGGAGACCCCACACTACCATCGGCGATGTATCGTTTCACTGCTGAGTTCGGGATGGGATCAGGTGGGGCCAATACTCTA
>NZ_JAEVHF010000007.1 GCF_018263925.1 Kistimonas asteriae | reverse complement strand
GCCTGGCTCCACAATTTTCGGCGTATCGTTACACGTTATGAGTATAAGCTAGAGAATTTTCTTGGCTTTTTGAGGCTTGCTGGGTTTATGATTCTTGCCAAGAAGTATTTATGAGATGGCTTCTAGTAAAATACGAATGATTCATGCTCCATTCTTTGCATTTTCTACATCTGAAATAACTACTCTCTTGCCAACTGATTTCAGCAATTACATGCCTTGAACTGGCCACAGCGCCAGCGCTTGCTGAAGGGGGATTTGATTGAATCATGATTTTTCCTGAATATTGATATACAACATTGGATATGAGTAATTCTCATAAGTTTTATATTTTCATGACGAGATTGTTGTTTTAAATAACATTTGTTTTAATTTTTTAATTGAGTGCAAATTGCCAGATTTTATTAAATGAATAAGTTTAAAGTGTCTTTGTAAATACGTGTGTCTTCTGTAGAGTAAGGAATTGCTATGTCAGGAGTGATGCGCCGTTTCATCCTGTAGTCCTGCCCATTTTTTTATTGGATGTTCACGTACAGGCGCTGTCATGGAGGCGTGCATGAAGGCAGGATTATTCCGATGGTTATTACTGGTCAGTTTGTTCTTTTCTGTGTCTGCTGTTGCTGGTTCGCTCAGCCAATACTTACCCGATGTTGAACCCCGGGAACCCGGGCTGAGTTGTCCGGGGACGTCGATCGTTTTTTCCTGCGGTAACCGTCGGTGTGATACTGGTCTTGGGGAAACCGTGGGCACCTGTCCTGAGGATTGTGTGTCGGCAAAGGTTGAATCCTACAACCGTCAGACCATGTGCAGCGACGTCCAACATGTTTACCGGCCGGCCACCGTGGTGGCTGCACAGGATGCAATCCGTGAAGCCGTACAGAATGGGCAACGCATCAAGGTTGTCGGTCAGGCGCATTCGGCCAGCGACACCATCTGTACCGATGGTGTGGTTGTCAGCACGGAAAACCTGCGGCAGATTATTGGGCTGGAGACGTACGAAGGCCAGGAAACAGTGCTTCTGGAATCAGGCGTCAAGCTGCATGAGTTAACAGAATGGCTCCATGAGAGGGATCGTTCCATTGGTTTTGCCCTGATGGGCTTCAATGGCGTCAGTATTGCGGGCGCTGTGGCGACCGGTTCCCATGGCAGCTCACCGAAGCATGACGCGATTATCTCATCCAAAGTGGTGGCGATGGAGGTGATTGGGCCTGATGGCGAACTGCGGGAATACTCGAAATCCTCAACAGACACCGATACCTGGAAAGCCATGACAGCCAGTCTTGGGCTGTTGGGTATGACCGCCCGCATGCGTCTGGCGGTTGAGCCTCAGTTCAACCTTGATGTCGCGGTGAGCTACCATGACGAAGCGCCCCTGTTTGAACTCGGCGGGGTGCTGAACCAGGTAGCCGATTGCGACTGGGGGCAGCTGAACTGGTTCCCTGGCAATGGAACCTTCATGCGCAGTTGCGGCTCCATCACTGACAAGCCGGCAGAGCCCGGTGCACATAATTCGCTGTTGCAGCCCAATGTCACAGCGGCTGATCTGCCTGCGGCAAAACTCACCATGCAGCTGGCAGCCTGTGACCGGAATTATGCGAAAACCGTGGAGAAAACCCGTCTGGATCTCTTTAAAACCCAGCCGCCTTTCAAGAAAAACCATCCATTATTTGGTACATCGCAAAACGTTCATGAAGCGATTGGTCCGTCCCATCGGATGCAGAGCAGCTACCTGACCGCGGTTCAGGATGGTCTGTTCCAGATGGATTGGGAAATAGTCGTGCCCGCCTCACGGGTGGATGAAGCGATGCGTGCTGTCAAAACGCATTTAAACCGTCACAACATCAGTGTGCCGCTGATCGGTGTCTTTATTCGTTTTGCCCAGGCACGATCCGATACTCTGCTGGCTCACACTGTGACAGGTAGCGAATTTGATGAAGGTGAAACCGTGGTATTTATAGAGATTCCGATCTTTATGCCCAGCGCGTTTCCACCGGTAGAAAGTGCCTGGTACCAATACCCTTATCAGGAATTTACTCGCTTGCTGGTGGAAGACTTTGGCGGTCGGGCGCACTGGGGGAAGAACCGGGGCTGGGTCTTTGACTTGCAGAATGACCTGGGTAAATACGGTGATTTGAAATCACGCTTCATTGATGTCGTCGAGCAGTTTGATCCTTTTGGTGTCTTTGCCAATGACTTTGGCCGACAACTCGGTGTGAACTGGCCACGTTACGATGAAAATTTTGCTGAATTCTATTTTCCACAAACACCAGCACAAGCCTGCGGTTGTCCATCGACGTATGAGCCGGTTTGCGAACGCAACGCTGAACAAACGTTGACCAACCGATGCCTGGTCACCTGTGATACCGGGATTACGGATGGGCAGTTGCTGGAAGGACAATGCAGTGATTACCGTTTTGTCGATTGGGGGTTGTGGAAACAGGCATGGAAAAAAGGTCTGTTAAGTGCGTTCTGGCGTAAGTAGAGCGGGAAAAGCCAAACAGCAAATATGATCAGATCTGATGCTCGCCGTGTGCCTCTAGGCCGGAGGGCGTCAGATTCCAGATTTCAATGCAGCTTGTAACAGAGACCCCCAGTAGTGGGCCACTTAATGGAAAAAGTGCAAAACGGCGGTTTTGTTCTGGATTTTCGATGTCCATTGAGGGAGGAAAGGAAAACGAGCGTACAGGGCGAGTGTTTTCATCTGGAGCAGACGGATCCCATATATGGACATGCTCCTCTCCAATGCTGGCAAATCGCCCGTCCAGCAGTTCAGCCAGTGTTGAATTGCTATAAAAAATTTCATATTCAACATGGCTCGGCAGAGCATTGAACCATGAAATCTGCAAGGGAGCCTGTGCCAGGAAATCGCGTTTTAATATTGCAAAGTGTTCCTTTTGGCCCATCGTTGCAATGAGTTTGTTAGGTCCCAGCCTTTGGAGTGTTTTAATATCGTGTAAGAAACGGAGGTTTGATACATGCTGTACTCCCTCGCTATCACTGATTTTCCAGATATGGACTAATTTGTGATTGGCACATGTCATTGTAGAAAAAAAATTGTCTCCCAGTGACGAGATGCTACAAATGCTCTTTGATCCAAATGGGATCTCATGAAGGCGGTAAAACTGCCTAGCATGACGGTGAATTAACCCCCAAATGATTATAAGGCCATTGCGATAGCCTGATGCAAAACGAACTTCTTTATCTGAAATTAACTGAATGGTAGAGATTTCGTTGTTTTCCTGGTCGACGCCTTGCAGAATAGTGTGCTCACTAAAGTTTGCTAACCACTCATGACCTTCAGGCTGGTCAAGATCCCAGAAGCAAATAGCTTGAAAACTACAGGTAATCAAACAGTGATCGGTTGTATAGATAATAAAGTGAATTACATCACCACCATTGTTGTGTCGTAATGTCTTTACACAATGCGCTATATTCTCTGTCAAATGCCATAGTTTCAGAGTGCCATTATAATGCGCGCTGATCAGCCTCTTACTCGTGCCGGGTAGCATGAGCATGGCGGTTGTATCCGAAATAGTTGGTAGGATATAAACGCGTTGTTTATTGAGATGCCCTGTGTTCGATAGGATTCTCGCCAGTGTTGCCGTCAATAGTGGGCACTTACTGGCATTTGCTCTTATTTGCGGACGGATTGAATTTTGCCGTGATAATGCAGGCATCCACGCTATGCCATCAAAATAATCTAGAAATTGTTTTGTTTGGTAACCACACTGCTCATGATGTGTTTCTCCATAAAATTGGAAAACTTTCAGATGGGTGCAGGGTAATTTTTTTGCGCAATCAATGATGATTTCTTCAAAAAAATGGCAAGTCAGACGTAGTTGATAAATAGCTTTGGCATCAAGGTAAGTAAGGATTTTTTCCAGTACCAGATTGGGCAGCCTGACTAATGGTGAGTGAAGAATGTTTCTTTCATAGAGTAATTGTCTTTCATGTTGTGTATGTTTTTTTTTAAAAGTGTTTATGGGGGATGCTAGTGCCGTCTTGATGCTTTTCCAACGGCTGGGTTTGTGATGTTCCTGTTCATTTTGATGAGACTCTTGGATAAATACCGTTGTTATCGGGGAAGCCGCTTCTGCCATTAAAGCACCTGAATAAATGTGAGCGAAGAATAAATTGCTATAAAAAATGATTTACTCGCTTAAGACATGCATTTTTCGACAAAGTTCTGTCAGAGAATAGGCTTAGGTATTAAACGGGATTGGTCGTAGTTAATGTGGCACTATTTTCATTGCCGTACTGAAGATCAACTCTGTTCATCGCCGTCAGACACGAACTCTACTGAGTACAAAGCCACGCGTCGTTATGTGCCTGAAAATTTATGGTATCCTGCCCGCTTTTGTTTCACTGTGTAATTAACTTTTTACCGAACAGCATCACTATGGCCGCCAGACAGATCTACAGAGTTGTATTCCATAACCAGGGGGAAATCTACGAGGTGTATGCCAAGCAGGTTTTCCAGAGTGACATGTATGGCTTCATCGAGGTGGAAGGCTTTATCTTCGGAGAGCGTACCCAGATGGTTGTGGATCCTTCCGAGGAAAAACTGAAAGCCGCCTTTGAAGGGGTAAAAAGCAGTTTTATTCCCATGCACTCGATCATTCGCATAGACCATGTGGAAAAAGAGGGTAAGGGCAAGATTATGGATGCCAAGGGGCAGAATATTGCGCCCTTCCCAATGCCGCCGATTCCAGGGAAATAATCCAATAAAAAAGGCTGCGCAATGCAGCCTTTTTTATTGGCGTTCACAGGATCAGTTGCTCTTTCCACGGAGGTAGTGGAAGAACCCACTGGCAAGGCACAAATTGCCGAGCGCCAGAAGATAATGAAAGAGATCCATGCGCAGGAAACCCGCCAGTTTCCCTTCGGTGCCAATCACCAGACCGCCAATAAAGTAGGCGCAGACCCCGGTCAGGGCGAAGGCGGTAAAGGTAGGCTTGCGTTCTCCCCGTGTGATAATGGCTGCCGTCATGAGTAGCAGGGCAGCCGCGCTGAGCACCAGGTGCCAGGCATCCAGCCATTCCAGCCGCCGCATCAGTTCAAAGCAGGCCATGAGCCCCAGGAGGATGGAGCCCCAGTCCTGTTTACGCAATGGCCAGTTCCACACGGTAGCCGCAATGGCCGCCGCCAGCAGTGACGGCGACAGGTAGTTAGCTGCCTGGTACAGCATCCGGTGAGGTTCTGTCCAGATGGCGGAAAAACCATAACGCAATGTCCCCAGGCCAGCCGCTGCCGCGACCAGGCCGAAGGCCAGCAACGCAACGGTTGCCGGCAGGCGTCGTCCTGGTTCAAAGGAGCGAAACTGCGCCATGAGAAAGACGCCGAACAGGCTGGAAAAAGCCAGTACGGCGTCAGAGATAGCAACGGATATAACCGGTTCGAACATCAGGCAATCCTGGCAAAGGCTTTTTCTGCCGCGGCAAGCGTTTCATCAATATCCGCGTCGCTGTGGGCGCTGGAGATAAAGCCGGCTTCAAAGGCAGACGGTGCGAGGTAGACCCCTTCTTCCAGCATGGCGTGGAAGAAACGACCGAAACGCTCACTGTCACAGCGCATGACCTGATCAAAGCGTTCTACACGTTCCTGGTCTGTGAAGAACAGGCCAAACATGGCGCCGGCCTGGCTGGTGGTGAAGGGAATACCGGCCGCATCGGCCCGTTCCTGCAGACCGGACAGCAACCGGGTCACATGCTGGCTGAGTTGCTCGTGGAAGCCGGGTTCAGTAATCAGGTCCAACACGGTCAGGCCCGCAGACATGGCAACCGGGTTGCCGGAGAGCGTGCCTGCCTGATAGACAGGGCCCAGTGGGGCAATATGTTCCATGATGTCACGACGACCGCCAAAGGCGCCTACCGGCATGCCGCCGCCGATGACCTTGCCCAGGGTGGTCAGATCTGGGATGACACCGTAATAGCCTTGCGCGCCGCCGAGGGAGACCCGGAAACCGGTCATGACTTCATCAAAAATCAGCACGGTGTCGTATTCATCGCAGATGTCCCGCAGGCCTTCGAGGAAGCCCGGTACCGGCGGAATACAGTTCATGTTGCCTGCTACGGGTTCCACGATGATGCAGGCGATTTCGTCACCGGTTTCGGCGAAGGCCTTGCGGACGCTGTCCAGGTCGTTATAGGTCAGCGTGATGGTATGCGCCGCCAGATCGGCAGGAACGCCTGGCGAGTTAGGTACGCCCAGAGTGAGGGCGCCGGAACCCGCCTTAACCAGCAGGGAATCCGAATGGCCATGGTAGCAGCCCTCGAACTTGACGATCTTGTCCCGGCCGGTATAGCCACGGGCCAGCCGGATGGCGCTCATGGTGGCTTCGGTGCCGGAATTCACCATCCGCACCATATCCATGGAGGGCACCAGCTCACACACTTTGTCAGCCATGGAGATTTCAATGGCTGTTGGTGCGCCGAAGCTCAGTCCCAGCTTGACCTGCTCCTGCACGGCGGCAATCACCCGCGGATGATTGTGACCGACAATCATCGGCCCCCAGGAACCGATATAGTCGATATAGCTCTTGCCATCTTCATCAAACATCCGGGCGCCATCCGCGCGACGGAAGAAGACCGGTGTGCCACCGACACCCTTGAATGCGCGAACCGGCGAGTTGACACCGCCGGGAATATGCCGCTGTGCTTGCTGGAACAGGGATTCTGAGCGATTCATTGTTTGTCCTTTTCGGTCACAGGCTGGCCGCCACGTCAGGATGGGCGGAACAACTGGCTGTACTGGCGGGCCTGGGCTTCGATATTATCGGCGCTGAACAGGTCACTGATGACTGCCACCATATTCACGCCCTGCGAAATGATATCCGGCGCATTATCCAGTGTTATACCGCCGATGGCTACTATTGGTACGCTTAATGTCCGGCAGGCTTCGGCCAGCAGGCCGGGTTTGACGTCCACGGCGGCTTCCGGCTTGGTGGCGGATGGGAAGCAGGCGCCGAAAGCGACATAATCCGCGCCCCGTGACTGCATGACCAGTGCGCGCTCCAGGGAGCCGTAGCAGCTGATGCCGATGATGACATTATCCCCAAGGTGATTGCGTGCATCCGATACTGTATCGTCATCTGCGCCGAGATGGACGCCATCTGCTCCGCATGCCGCCACCAGGGCGACATCGTCATTTATGATGAGTGGTACCTGATAGTTGTGGCAGAGTTCCTTCAGCATACGAGCCTGATGAAGTCTTTTTTCGTTATCGGTGCTTTTGTCACGATACTGCAGAATGGCCATGCCACCTTGTAGAGCGCTTTCTACACAGGTAAGCAATGAATTGTCGTTTGGCATTAACGCGCTATCGGTAATGCCGTATAGTCCTGAAAGTCGCTCGTGTGAGGACATGATGCAAGCCCTGATTAGTCATAAGCGCTAGTTAATATAGGCGTAAGTCGATACCTTCAAGCCGCGCGATGAGATTCTGTTATGAAAGCAGGGTTCTAGGGTATTAGTCAGTCATTATAAGGAGTCGCGTATGGTACAAAACTGATGCCATTTTTTATCATTAATAGCGTAGCAATATCCTCATAACCGCTTGCAATGGCATGATCGAAAGGCGTTTTCCCTTCAGAATCCTGTTGATTGATGTTAGCACCATGCTCTATCAGGTATTGAACCAAGGGATAATGATCATGGAGTACGGCTGTTATCAGTGGCGTGGTACTGACCATAGCCTGTGATACTGAAGTAATAGTATTGATATCAGCACCGTATTTGATGAGTAGAGCACATAGCTGAATTGATCCAACCTGGCAGGATAGAACAAGGTATTCAGAAAATTTCAATGGACTAGGTAGGATAGACCTCTGCCTTTCCAATAGATAGCTGACCATTTCAGTTTCTTGAAGAGTGATATAAACCTGTATGATGTCATAGAATACTGGAGTTTGTGTGCCGAACCTTTCTCGCCGGTCAAGTTCCTCTACAGTGTAACGTGCAAAATCGCCTACTCTGGTTGGCATAGTCAGTGATAGTTGAAAGTGAAGGCGCTGCAAGCGATCAACACAGATGGCGGTTCTGCCGTTGGCTTCTGGGAACACGTGAAATAAATGCATTTTTTGCAGCAATGATATCCCTGCTCTTCGGATGATATCCATTGCTACGCGTTTATTGGGATGGTTTTTAACCCACTCCACCTGACAATAGTACTGCTCTAAGAAGCGCTTTGTTTTTTCCCGGCGAATGTCGGGCGTTCCAATAAAGTGAACTCGAATGTCTCTGTTACATGGATCCACTTCTAACAGGAAGTTGGCATTTAGTGAGGTGGTTTCCGATACTTTTTTATCCGTTAGCAGGTATCGTCCCGCTAAATTAAATTTGTTTAATAGTTTTTTTATTTCATGTTTTTGGTATTCGAATCGGTATTTTATCAATGATTCATCTAAGAGTGCTTGTAGTTTGACGGTGGAGTATGTGTCAGGGTCTGAGATATTAATGCAGAAGTTGGAGTAACCAAATTCTCCTTCGCCACCAACCAGTTTATTGATTTTTAATAAGTTATGTATTGCGTTTTCTATCTTTCTTTTTTTTATTTCACTGTCTCTTGTGAAAAAAATATCTTTAAGACGTCTCATGTTTGTAGGCTGTTGATCATCTACATCTAATCGCAGTGTAACGTCTCGCCCACTATTTGGTGGCAGGGAAAAAATGCCCTCCTTGTGGTGAAGAAGGACAAATTCAATACCACTCAGCAGCCTTAATATACATTCCTGTTCATCTTCAAGAGCATGTCGACCAACTTGATGGAACATAGCATCGATAATTTTCAGAAATAGTTCATCATGATGGCTCTCTATCAGTCCTGCATTTATAGCGGGTTGCGTTAATTGAAAAGCTTTGTTTTCAATCTTTATGGATGTTTCGAGTAAGTCTGTTAAAAGTTTTTTGTGTTCCGTGTTTAATAATTGATGTGCACTTACAAAAACTATTGTTGTTTTAATCGCTTTTATACGTTCTTCATGTCCTTTTATTGGTTTGTATAATTCTTTTTCAAGCAGGCAGGAAAGCGCTTTGATGCAGAGGTTTACATGTTCCGATATGTAGATTTTTGAGAACCTTAAATTAGGGATGTAACCAAGATCCCACATCTGTTTTGTTGTTGCCTTTTCGGGTGATTGCCCCTGCAATAAGCGGGTTTCAGGAAGAAGGTTATAGGTTAAATCAGCAATTTCTTGTGAAATTCTCCATGAGCTTACGGAGGATTGAATCCTTTTTGGGTGTAGAAGATGTGAGGTTTGCTGTGTAAAAAGAGACGCTTCTGTACTGTCTGTGAGTGAGAGACTTCGCCGCCTGTGCCTTTGCTTACATACGCCAGGCAATATGTGTGATGACTGGCTTCTAGATAACCGCTTTCCAATAAAAAAATCATATGTGTGCATGAATCATTGAGCCCTCGGTGAGTCGGCGCCTTATTGCTAAAAACTAAAAGACAGGTCTCTTGCTTGATAGTTTATTGATCAGCACTTTTTGTTTGGTATTGTTGCGGACGAGTTACCCGGTAATTTTGTGAGGTTTAAGAGGGGGGGCGATTACAAAGGAAGGGAAGCTAATGCTTCCCTTCCTTCTCATAGATGGTTTATTGGGGGCAAAGCGTTAAGAGTAACTCACCTGTTTATTCAAGGTAGATCCTGAGTCCTCGTCATAAAGAATATCTTCAGCAATCTCACCTTCAGTCTTCGCAACAATGGTGCTGACTGCCGTGTCACCGACAACGTTGGTCACGGTGCAAAGTGCATCCAGAATACGGTCGGTTGCGATGATGATCCCTAGAGCTTCAATAGGCAGACCCAGTTGGTGCAGCAATACACCGGTAGTTACAACCGCACCGCCCGGAATACCGCCGGTGGCAATGGCCAGTAGGAAGGCGGTCACGCCCAGGGTCACCAGCTCACCGCCGCTCAGGTCAACGTTGTAAGCATAAGCGACGAACATAGTTGCGACCGTCATATAAATAGCCGCACCTGACATGTTCATGGTCGCACCCAGAGGTACCGAGAATCCCGCCACTTTTTCAGAGACGCCGAGTTTGTCAGTCAGTGTCCGGAAGGTTACCGGAATGGTGGCGTTCGAGCTGGCTGTGGACAGCGCAAACATCATCTGCTCACGGGTCTTTCGGATAAAACTGATCGGGCTGGTGCCAGTGGCCATGCCAGTGACCAGTGGGTAGAAACCAAACAGCCAGATCAGCATGACCAGGGAAGCGGTCATCACGTAAGTCATTACGCTGAGAATACTGTGGCTATCCAACGTAGCAGCCAGCTTGGCGGTCAGGAAGAAGACACCGTAAGGCGCCAGCGCCATGACCATGCCGATTAGTTTCATCATCACATTGTTGGCCAGGGAAAAGGCTTTGCTGACGCTATGGGTTTCCTGGTCTTCCAGCTTTTTAATGGCAATACCGGTAATGATCGCCATAAACAGGATCTGCAGGATGTTGCCTTCCGCGAACGCCTGCACCGGGTTAGTGGGCACAATGCCAATCACCATATCCAGCAGCGAAGGGACTTCAGTGCGACTCAGGCTCAGGGAGGCATCGGCCAGCCCAAGGTTTGCGCCCAGCCCAGGCTTGATCATCAGCGCAATACCAATGGCTGCCGCAATGGCTATCACCGTATTCAGCAGATAGAGCCCCAGCGTCTTTGCGCCCAGGCGACCAAACTGGTTGATATCGTCCAGGCTGCAGACCGCGTTGACGATGGAGATGAAAATCAGGGGCATGACCATCAATTTGATCATGGAAACGAAGATATTACCGCCAGCATGGAACAGGCCGCTGACAAGCCAAGTTTGAAGCATACCTTCCGGTGACGCAAAGTGTTGAATCAGGGCGCCAGCCACAATACCGCCAACCAAGGCGATCAGGATGCGAGTTGCCAGATTACTACTCATGGATCAGGAACTCCCGCTTAAATGGAGTCTCTCGACTCTCGTGTTATTGAACGTTTTTGTTATAAGAGATTGGAATCTAACCTATAACCAACGGCAATACAAGGCGCTAAAAAGTGCAGCCTATGCAGGATGATCGCCCGAAAAAAGGATAAAAACAGTAACAATTCCTGTTAGTGAAACTGACAACGCTTGGCTAAAGGACTGGGCTTTTGGGAGAAGACGGGCAGATATGCCTTAGGAGGGCTGGGTACGTAGTTATACCTAAAATACGGGCTGGGAGCAAATTTAAGAAGGTCTACGATCCGACATTTCCCCTGTGGGCAGGCGACAACTGATGGAAAAATTGCCGCCTGGGATGGGGAGTCTTTGAAGAAAAAAGCAGGGGGACCCGTTACGAAAGCGTTAGTGTTGCCGCTTATCAGATTGCATCCAGTGCTTCAGACAGCTTGTTGACACCAATGATCTCGATTCCTTCAATCGGCTTTCTCGGGCGGTTGGCCATGGGCACGATAGCACGTCGGAAGCCATGCTTGGCCGCTTCGATAATCCGTTCCTGACCACTGGCGACCGGACGGATTTCACCCGCCAGACCCACTTCGCCAAATGCGACCAGATCCTGTGGCAGCGGGGTGTCCCGCAGGCTGGATACAATGGCAAGCAGGCTGGCCAGATCCGCACTGGTTTCGGTAATACGGACGCCACCGACTACGTTGAGAAAGACATCCTGATCACTGGTGAAGATGCCGCCATGGCGGGTCAGGATCGCCAGCAGCATCGCCAGCCGGTTCTGGTCCATACCGACGGTGACCCGGCGCGGGTTGCCCAGCTGGGACTCCACCACAAGGGCCTGAATCTCAACCAGCAGGGGCCGGGTGCCTTCCCACAACACATTAATAACGCTGCCGGATACAGCCTCATCGGCACGGGTCAGGAAAATGGCTGAAGGGTTTTTGACTTCCTTTAATCCCTTTTCAGTCATGGCGAAGATGCCGAGTTCATTGACCTGTCCAAAGCGGTTCTTGGTCGCGCGCATGATCCGGAAGCGGGAGTCATCCGTTGTTCCGAGCATTAACTGAGTATCAATGATATGGCTCAGCGTCATGGGGCCGGCGAGTGAGTTGTCTTTGGTGACATGACCGACGATGAGCAGAACGGTCCCCGTCTGCTTGGCAAACCGGGTCAGGAAGGAAGCGGACTCCTTCACCTGCGCGACACCACCGGGTGCAGAATCGATGCCATTCATAAAGGTAACCTGAATGGAATCGATCACGATGATGCCGGGCTTTTCGGCTTCCGCAATGGCAACGATTTTTTCTGCCGAGGTTTCGGCCAGCATTTTCAGCTGATCGGTCGGCAACCCCAGGCGTTTTGCCCGGTTGGCGATCTGTTGCAGGGATTCTTCGCCGGACACATACAGCGCCGGCATGGTCTGCGCCACATGGGCCAGGGTCTGCAGCAGGATGGTACTTTTGCCCGCGCCGGGATGCCCGCCGATCAGCACGGCGCTGCCCGGGACGAACCCGCCGCCGAGCACGCGGTCTAACTCGGAGGAACCGCTGGTGAAACGGGGGGAGTCCTCAACGCTGACATCACTGAGCAACTGGACACCAGACTGGGCGCCGGCAAAGCCGGAACGGTTGGCGGCCGCAATGGCGGGAGATGTCGCAGGACCGAGGTTAATTTCCCGGATGGTGTTCCAGGCTTTGCAGTCCGGGCACTGTCCCTGCCACTTACCCGACTCGCTGCCACATTCGGAACATACGTAGGCTTTACGGGTTTTGCCTCTTGCCATGCTTTCGGTGAATCCTGTAGAAATGAAAAGGTTGCTTCTGGACGTATTGTTCAGGCTTGAGACGACATGGGTCAATACCTGAAGGAATAAGTGCTGCTTTAATCTCGCTGGACGCAAGTTCTACTATGCTGTCCTCGACCTATAACACAGTGCGGTTTCCAAGACACCTTGAACGCGGGGGCGGGAATGTCATGTATGGCAGCCCGGGCTGACAGGGTGATGAATAAATCCAGAAGAGGTTGTACTGGAATGAAGTTGATAGTTCGATTGCTGGCGGGTATCCTCGCCGGCGTTATCATTGGTCTGCTGGTACCACAAGCCGGCATTATTGAAGCGCTGGCACGGTTGCTGGTGACCTTCAAGTCCATCTTTGGTGAATTTATTAGTTTCACGATTCCCCTGATTATCCTGTTTTACATTATGAGTGGTGTTGCCAACCTGCAGCAGGGTTCCGGCCGCGCGCTGAGTGCTACGGTTGGTTTTGCTTACCTGTCCACCATAGTGGCCGGTTCACTGGCGTTCTTCATGGCCAGCACCTTTATTCCGGGCATGGTGGAACTGGGTTCCCAGGCGGCATCGGAAAGCGCTGGCCTCAAGCCGATCCTGGTACTGCACATCCCACCGGTCATGGGGGTTATGACTGCGTTGGTGATGGCGTTTGCCTTCGGTATGGGGATTTCCGCGACCGGTGGGAGTGAGCTAAAAACGGTGGTTGATCAGGCGAAGGATATTGTCGCGCTGATGCTCTCCAAAGTGCTGATTCCCGGCCTGCCATTCTATATTGCCGGTGTGTTTGCCGAGATGGCTGTCGATGGCACCGTTTTCTCGACGCTCAAGACGTTCGGCGTGGTGTTGATGCTGGCCATTGTCATGCACTGGATCTGGCTGTCGATTCTTTACTTCAGCACAGGCGCGCTGACCGGCCGTAATCCGCTCAGCATGCTGCGCAATATGGTTCCGGCTTACCTGACCGCCGTCGGTACCATGTCCAGTGCGGCGACTATTCCCGTCACTGTCCGCCAGGCCAAGGCCAATGGCGTAGACGACAACGTGGTGGATTTTGCCGTACCGCTTTGCGCCACCATCCATCTCTCCGGCAGTGCCATCACGCTGACGACCTGCGCTACTGCTGTCATGCTGTTGACCGGCATGGCTGAGCCAACCTATGGCATGATCCTGCCGTTCCTGCTGATGCTGGGTGTCACGCTGATCGCCGCGCCAGGAGCACCGGGTGGTGCGGTCATGGCATCACTGGGTCTGCTGACCAGCATGCTGGGCTTCGGTGAGTCGGCCATTGCGCTGATGATTGCCCTTTACATGGCACAGGACAGCTTCGGCACAGCCTGTAACGTAACAGGCGATGGCGCCATTGCCGCGCTGGTTGAGCGCTTCGGTCGCACGGCTGAAGAGCCCATGGGATCAGCTATCTTGCCTGAAGGTCAGGAAGGGTAATTGCAGACTTAATGGTAAACCTGTGGAGATATGGTCAAATTAGTGATTGATATCTCCACAGGCTTTTGAGGGCTCGTGCTAACTGTTTATAGCTGCACGGTCTCAGTTTCTTCCGCTTGAAGAAGCGGGGTATTAAGGGAAAATTCAACCTTTGTTGATGAGGGCATTATCTGTAATTCAATATCCTCCTGACTTTCACGACTTTCACGACTTTCACGACTTTCACGACTTTCACGACTTTCAGGCTCATCAAGGAGGTTGTGATCATCGAGTGTATCGTTCAAGATGCGCTGATGTGCAGCTTCCTCGCTAATTCGTTTTAACATCATTAGACACGGCACACCGCGTCCGAAATGACCGTCTATGCGATAAGAGCGGTGTTCTCTCTGCATGAAAACGTTTTCATTATCATAAAGCAAGCTACCCCATTCATGTTCGATGACGGCTAGATAATGCCCGCTACGGGCAAATGAGGCTTCTTCCGCTGTTTCGGTTGCGCTAATGTCTTGTTCATAATAAACGCTGCTGACTACTTCAAAGCACAGTTTCTGTTCTCGCATTGTTTCGTTGTCAATGACTGTCAGATAGACAATACGGTGTGGAGTGCTTAACAAGGCATTTATAAACTGTTGTTTTGATGCATAGCTGTGAGGCACTGTGAAATTCAGGGTAATTACCTGAAGCTGTTTGCAGTCAGCCCTGAGCATTTGACGTTCCGATGTTATGCTCCAGTCTGACTCCTTACCATCAGTGAGTTTTACTTCTGATAAGTCAACCTTTGACGAAGAGGCTGTAAAGTCAAGATCTGCCTGAGTACAGGTCGCCAGGCCAGAAAAAGGTCTTTCTTTGAAGGTATGCTCGAGTAACTCCTGCAATGTGTATGTGCTGTTTTCCGGAACATTAATGTTCAATATGTTTGAAGGCCTGTTTTCATCAAGTCTGAATGTTGTTTTGACGCTAACATTACCTTTTTCTATGGTGCGTTCAGTCCAGTAGATGAAGCTGAACTTGGGGTCCTGATGCAATGATAAAACTTCGTCTAATATTGAACGTAGAAATTCGGATGCGTCCTGTTGCATGAGACCTGTGGGCTGCCAATTATGTAATGGGTCTTTCTTTACACATTCAAGACCACTGAAAGCATTTGTGGGCTTTTTTGCCACAGCGATAAGGGCACTAATGAGACTCGGGTAGAGTGATTGAAATCTATCAGTCGTTTCCCCTCTAAACAGTGGGTAAAGGTTGTGCAGTTGTTCTTGTATATGGCGGAATTTGTCTGGTGAACGTGCAATTGGCCAAGCTTCTTGTAGCTCTTCCAATTTCGGGTGTTTATCGATGATAGGGAAGAGACATTCAAATATCAGGTCCAAACTGACACCGATAAAACAGGTGTTGCCAATATTTTTGCATCCTGTCAGTTCTGGTACTTTTTCCAGTGATGGATCTGTTGGCTGAGCGAAGAGCGTGGGGTGCTGTAATTGGACCCTCACAAGATGTTTGTAGTTTTTTTCTTTTTCAGTCAATTCCAGAATTGTTTCTATTATCTCTATTTGATCCATTAACTTTCTTTGCTTTATTGCTTCAGTCTCCTTTGAGCTCTTGATTTTTTCTATTTCCTCTTTTACTTTCCTAAGTTCAAATATAACTTCTGGATAAGTGCAACTGGTTTCTTGATAGAGGTGCTTCTTTAGACGCTTAGGTATTGATTCATAATCATCAGTGCTACCGATACCTGGAAATATCGTGAATGCTTTGGAATCCATGTCTTTTACAGACAGTACATCACATAGTGTGGTTTCGTTGGCGATCAGGTAACAACGAGCCATTAGCTCTTTGAGGCAATTGGCTAGGTCATCAAAAGCTCTGGTGATTCGCTTATCACCGGGCTTGTTGTAGCGGTCATAATATAACCACAGAACAAATAAAGAAAACTGCATGATTTTTACCATGTCAGGTTTCTGTTTGGCCCATTTTTCATCGGCTTTCGAGTTAAATTCACGGAGACTCTGGAGCATGATGTCATGCCAGAAGCTAGCTGATGTTTGTGGGCCAAGGCTATGAAGGCAATCAAATAAGGCTCGAGAGCATACTTCTGTGCATGTCTCTCGCATAGTGACGTCACCAAAAAGTATTTTGATATCGTCAATATTTACAGGGCGGCTTATCTCTTTAGACTTCCTTTTGGTTGTATGGGTTGATTCAGAGGTGGCGGTTTTTGTTGTCTGGAGCGACAATGCTTCAGAGGCATCATCAGACTCTGAACGTCTACTCTCCAAGCCAATTGAAGCGCTAAGTGATTTTTGTTCATCGTTAATGATGCTTGTATGTTCTGATTGTTTATTTGTGCTTTCTTCAGGTAAACGTTGGTATGTAATGGGTTGATTATGTGTTGATGGTGGTTGTGCCATGATAATACTCCTGCTCAGGTAAAAACATGATGTAAGGTTAAAGATGAAGGTTTATAAGTAATGCTGTTAGATGCGCCATGATATGAGTCTCTTGTAAACCGATATCTTCGGGTTCTGCAATGGGTGCCAGAGTGTTGATGGGAAAATAATAAACAACCCTGTCATTAAATCCCCTCAATCTTTTTGGCAGAAATATCGAAAACTCTATTCGAAGTAAAGACAGTAAGTAGCTGTGTGCGGTCCTTAGCCTGATGGTGATTTGTAAGATGATAAGCAAACAGTTGAAATGAAAAAAAATCCCTTTCCCCACCTGTTTCATGATATTTCCTCTTCAGCCATCGGACAGGTGACTTCAGGCAAGTAATAAGGCAACTTGCCACCTAGTGAGTCAGGCTTTCTCACCGGAGGAACGTTAAAGTCACGCTCATAATATAAGAGGTAAGGATGAGGAGGAGGAGCCTTGTACGTTGGTGACTTATAGGGAAGCTTTCCTGCCTCCCTAATATCCATATCGTCATGTTCGATCAATGTATCACCATGGCGTTGCACGGTAATATAATGCCCCGTATTGGCTGAATCCTCCTCTATTGGATCGCTTATATGGCAAATAAAGCCTGCTAAATTGAAGGTGACATCAAAAGATGCGCACTTTGCAGGATTCCAAATAGGGAATGTAAGCGTTGGTTTGAGTTGTTCCCTGAGGTTTGAAGCATAGGCCGTTAACTTCAGGGAGGTTTTAGTGATATGTGAGAATTGAAAGATTTTGGCTTGTACAGCTATGCTTGTGATGAGATCGGTGTCTCCTTCAAAAAAAGTGACTTTTTCTGTAGACCAGTTGACGCCTTGATCAATGTAGGTTCCGGCCAGTTCGGGATTCCCTTCCAAATAAGTCACGTCAGGTAGCTCTTTCTCATCTAATATGGCAGAGCTTCCCGGTGATAATGCTTCACGCTGCATAAGGCCAAGGATCTGTGACTGGATGTCGTAACGGTTTGATTGACTCTCTTGAATGGTTATGAATGGCATCCTTGGAAGGGTTGTGCGTGGTTTCACCAGACAGGCATCTTTATGTTGCAGTATCAATAGGGAGGTTAGTTGTAAGGTACATTTAGGGTGAGTACTCAAACCAAGACTTTCAAATAATTCAAGCTGGAACTCATGAGGATCATGTTGTGTGGTGTTACGGACGTTTTGAATGGAAAAAATCCTGCAGAAAGGGTGTGTGTATCTGACCGCTTGGCCTTGCTCCTGTGGCTCGCTTTTATCGTCGGTTTTCTGTGGTTTGGTTCTGTGTGCTTTTTGATCATGTAAGCCTTTTTCGCGGCAGGCCTCCATTAGCGCTATCACATTTTGAGAGAGATCCGTTGTGCGTTGCTGAGTCCGTAACGTATTCTGGCTTGGCAGCAGTGGCATCAAGGCCGATTGGATTTTATAGTCAGGACTTTCATCGGCTTCATGCTCTTCATAACGCTCAGCGACGATATTGGCCAGTTGGCTTACGGAAATCATTTTGATACTTGCGTTAAAGAAGCAGGTCGTCCCAAAGTTGGGTAGTTTTAATAGATCGGTATCAGCTTTGTAAGCAGGGTATATTTTAATATCTATTGCTTTACCCTCTTCAGAGGTTTCCTTTATTTTGGATTGGCATCGGGTCAGTATTTTTACTGTTATTGTGTTTTGTGATTCTTGGAGTTTAGTTTTTATTTTTCTTATTTTTATCGATGGGAATAAAGACGGAATTTTTGAAAGTTCTTCTACCTCTATCTCGTTTGGATTAAGTGTCTTTATGATATTTTGAATGCGCAGAGTTTCTTGAAACTGACACAGTATTTTGTGAATGATGTCTTTGTTTTTTTCAAGCAGCTGGGGCAGATTCTTCGAATGAAAGAAAGATTCATCATAGTGGACAGCCCATAAATACAATAGGGTATGCAGGATAAAAATAGCGCGTTCTTTATCCACAAACCATTCCGTGTTACGGAGGGATTCATTCAGATGCCTGCAAACGAAGCGGGTGGTGTCTGCCAGATCAGGATCATCCATACATGCAGTTTGAACACATCGTGTTATGCAGCCAACGGCGCGTATAGTGAGTCCATCTGCGGTTCTTGCTTTTTGAAAATTACGCTTTAATAATTTTACGTCTTGTTCGGAGAAAGCAAGCTGTACTAAAGGAGTTACCTCCTGCGTTGAAATTTTTTTATGACGTGGCGTTGGCTGAGTTGAAGAGCTGGGGGTAGCCAGTTCATATGCCTCTACAGGGTAAGCGGGTCCACTATAGTGAAGGGGGAATTCCATTGTCTGTTAAGCCTGCTGTCTGTCGATGATAAAACGCAGGATTATTCCAGATTAAATATGAATAGCACTGACAGAGTAGTCAGAAGGGGAATCAAAACAGGTTGAGGCTTACAACGCTGTTGTATCAATGGTGATGAATGGCCCGAGTGGATCATGCCATATATTGTTAGAGAGAACATGAACAATTACCCGGGCCATCTCGTGATTTAAGAGGTTGAGGTTGCTGTTGTGCCATAGGTTTCTAAAGAGTGGCCTTCCATTAATGGAGTTTGCTCTTTTTGTTGCTCAGGGCGCACTTCCGCTTGTTGTATCATTCTGTGATGATTGGTACGGAAAACAGCCTCGGCAAGACGCACTGACTCGCATTTCCAGGCAGTACTCTCGGGGGCAAAATTGGTTTTGGTGCGTTGATATTCAGATGTCGCCTGCTTCTCCGTATCACTTACTCCGGAATACGTCCGTACACGATTGGCTTCTGACAGACTGTGAAGCGCTGCAAGTGAAGGGGCGAGTGGCAGTAAGTTCAATAGGCAATTTCTCAGGCGTGCAGAGCCCACCTCAAGGCATTGTGTTGTAATGTCTTCTAACTGAGGAAATTGTTCTTGTAAGGAACAAACATGATCAACGATGTCGCCATAGGCAATGGTATACTGGATCTTCATAGGCTCAATACTGATCTCTGGCAGGTACGTTCTGAGTTCAGCCGCGGTTTGTTGAAGCCTTTGGTCATCTGTCTCGCTGTCTGATTGCACCGCTTTTTCAGTTGCCGGAGCCAGGGCTGTTGCATCCTCTCTACCCTCTTCTTCAGCCTCGTCTGTATGCATTAACGGGGCTGAATCAGGATCAGGCGTTGACGTACTACCTGTTACTTTTTGTTTCAGCTCGATAGTCCCTTTTTTCCAGCCTCCCAGACCTGTATGCAGATCCGTATGGATCAGTCTGGTTAGTTTTGGCAATTGCGTGAGCGTGGTGTCGAGATCGGCAATGAACGCTGTTGTTGACTCAGCGGGTTTATTGCCGCCATAGAATAAAAAGTCTTTGCTCAGGGTTTGCCCACCTGCAATAGTACTGAAGAAAATATTTGGCTGGCATGTAAAAAAGCACCTAATGAGGTGGGAGACAAATGCCTTGATCAGGCGAAATATGAACCAACACTCTGTCTGTGCCTCGGCGGGATTCAGAATGTCTTTAATGGTTTCATACAAAACTTGAGATCTTGGGTTGGCCTGTATTTCTTTATCTCGCTTATCAAATTTTTCAGGACGCATTGTGTTTCTATTAAGATCGACATTGTTATGATCTGTTCTTGTGCCGTGCTCTCTCCCCCAAGGGTTAAGGCAAACATAAAAAACATAAGCACAATCATCCCTGATATATTCCGGTTCATCATGCATGATTTGAAGCATTCTATTGATCGCGGCTTCACCAAAATATTCAGTACCATGAATGGTTGCAGTGTAAAGACAGCATTGAGTGATTTTATCTCGCTCTTTATTTGCAATTTCGACGCGATGTAATTGAAGTTTCTGACCGTTATCAGCATCGTATTCTATCGGTGTAGCGTTGACGCTGACATTAGGGTTGCCTTGTTTTATCTGCTCTGTTTTTTCATGGAACTTTTCAATGTTGCCCGTATAGGTTCCCGTGTCGTATTCCTGAATTCGATTTTCATCGATTCGATTGACTTGCCTTGATGTAAACGTTGGTACACTCCCTTGGTTCTCACCTGACGGTCTTCGAATGCCGAGTCCATATAGTGCGCGATTAAATACCTGTCTCATAAAATCCTCCAAAATAAAAAGCTATAAATGTTTCTCGCTAACAATAAGTAAGGAACAGATTGATGACGGATCAGGCTGAACGGACAGCGCATATGATAATGAGATTTTTTGGGTTCTTTGATAACACGCAAGAATAAATTGACTAACTAAATACAACCTGAGAGTTTTAAAGTGTCGGAGTCAGGGATGTTGTATTTTTAGACGTGATGTCTTTCCTCAAATTAACCTTTAAAAGAGTATGGTTATGACAACAAGAACCCTTACATTAACCGATGCGTTATATGGCTATCTGCATTCAGTTGGGTGGCGAGAGTCTGACAATTTAGTCACTCTGCGTGAAATGACTGCACAGCGCAGTGATGCAAATATGCAGATTGCACCAGAGCAGGGGCAGTTTATGGCCTTGCTGGTCCAGCTGCTAGGTGCGCGGCGAATTATCGAGATTGGTGTTTTCACGGGATACAGCACACTTTCCATGGCTGAGGTTTTGCCTGAAGACGGCTATATCCTGGCCTGTGATGTTAATCCTGAAAGCACGGGCATAGCCCGGCGTTACTGGCAGGCTGCCGGTGTTGATGGAAAAATTAACCTGCAATTGGCGCCTGCACTGGAAACCCTGAATAACGTACTGACGGATGGTGAAGCCGGCACGTTTGATATGGTGTTTATTGATGCCGATAAATCGTCCTATGACGACTACTATGAATGCTGTCTGAAGCTGTTACGTCCTGGCGGTTTGGTTATTCTCGATAACATGCTGTGGAGTGGTCGTGTCGCTGATGAGGGCGGTGATGCGGATACTGACGCACTCAAGGTGATGAATCGGAAAATTCATCAGGATGAGCGGGTGGATATGGTGCTGTTGCCGTTGGCGGACGGTGTTACATTGGCTCGCAAGCGTTAAATTCAACGTGTATGAAAACTGCCAATTTTCGTTTGGGATAGATGTTTGATGGGGTAGCAAGCAATGACGCTTTCCTGTATTCCTCATAGCAGAAAAGCGCCATTTACTCAGATAGCTATTACGCGTCGATACGTTTGTACTTGATCCGGTGCGGGCCTGCAGCATCAGCACCTAGACGGGCGACACGGTCGGCTTCATACTCGGTATAGTTACCTTCGAAGAAGGTCACCTTGGAGTCCCCTTCGTAGGCCAGGATGTGAGTAGCAACTCGGTCCAGGAACCAGCGGTCGTGGGAGATCACCATCGCACAGCCGGGGAAGGCCAGCATGGCTTCTTCCAGGGCGCGCAGGGTTTCCACGTCGAGGTCGTTGGAGGGTTCGTCCAGCAGCAGCACATTGCCGCCTTCTTTCAAGGTACAGGCCAGCTGTAGACGACCGCGCTCACCGCCGGACAGTTCACCGACACGCTTCTGCTGATCCGCACCTTTGAAGTTGAACCGGCCGATATAGGCGCGGGACGGTACTTCATAGCTGCCAATACGCAGGATATCAGAGCCTTCGGATACCAGTTCCCAGACGGTCTTCTTGTTGTCCATCTCGTCGCGCATCTGCTCAACGAAAGCGATCTGGACGGTGTCACCGGTCTCGATGCTGCCGGAATCCGGCTGCTCGCGGCCCATGATCATCTTGAACAGGGTGGACTTACCGGCGCCGTTACCCCCGATGATGCCGACAATGGCACCCTTCGGCACGCTGAAGCTCAGGTCGTCGATCAACAGGCGGTCGCCAAAGCCTTTGGTGACATTGTTGAATTCGATAACCTTGTCACCCAGGCGCGGACCGGGTGGAATGTAGATTTCGTTGGTTTCATTACGGCTCTGGAAATCCTGGGACTGCATTTCCTCGAACCGGGCCAGACGAGCCTTGCTCTTGGACTGCCGGCCCTTGGCGTTGGATCGCACCCACTCCAGTTCGTGCTCCATGGCCTTGCGGCGGGCGTCCTGTTGCTTTTGTTCCATTTCCAGGCGCTGCTCTTTCTGTTCCAGCCAGGAAGAGTAGTTGCCCTCGTAAGGGATGCCTTCGCCACGGTCCAGTTCCAGTATCCAGCCGGCGGCGTTGTCCAGGAAGTAGCGGTCGTGGGTGATGGCGACCACGGTGCCGGGGTATTCGCACAGGAACCGTTCCAGCCAGCCGACGGATTCGGCATCCAGGTGGTTGGTGGGTTCGTCCAGCAGGAGCATGTCCGGGCTGGCGAGCAGCAGGCGGCACAGGGCGACCCGGCGACGTTCACCACCGGAGAGGTTCTTCACGACCGCGTCCCATTCCGGCAGACGCAGGGCGTCGGCGGCGACATCCAGCTTGCGGTCCAGGTTGTGGGCGTCAGCGGCCTGGATGATGTTTTCCAGGCGACCCTGCTCGGCGGCCAGTTTGTCGAAATCGGCATCCGGTTCGGCATAGGCGGCGTAGACTTCCTCCAGCTTCTGCTGGGCTTCCTTCACCTCGCCCAAGGCTTCCTCGACCACTTCGCGGACGGTCTTTTCAGGATCCAGCTGCGGTTCCTGGGGCAGGTAGCCTACGTTGATGTCGGACTGGGCGCGGGCTTCACCGTCGAACTCGGTGTCAACGCCGGCCATGATGCGCAGCAGGGTGGATTTACCGGCGCCATTGAGCCCCAGTACGCCGATTTTGGCGCCGGGGAAGAAGGACAGGGAGATGTCCTTTAAAATCTGGCGCTTGGGTGGCACGACTTTGCTCACCCGGTTCATGGTG
Source organism: Kistimonas asteriae (assembly GCF_018263925.1). Classification (GTDB taxonomy): domain Bacteria; phylum Pseudomonadota; class Gammaproteobacteria; order Pseudomonadales; family Endozoicomonadaceae; genus Kistimonas; species Kistimonas asteriae. Next base: position 216,535 of record NZ_JAEVHF010000007.1, on the reverse strand, counting down.
TAAACGTATTGAGCCATAGCTAGTTATCTATCGCCTTGAAAGGGGTTGCGACACCTATGGAAGGGCGTCGGAAAACAAACGGGGCATTATCCGCTACCGGCGGGCTAATGCCAAATGTCCCAAACAGCGTGCTTTTCATTGCAACCTGTATTTAATCGGTGCCTATGTCAGACATCACCTCAGAAACGGGGTTCCCGCATGGGGAGATGGTGGTGGGGCGGGCCATCATGTCGAGGACGACCCTGTGGGCGACTGCCGGGGTGTTGTCTGCCTATACCTTGTTTCTTGAAACTGTCGTCGGGTGTTCCTCGGAAGCAGCGGGGAACGTAAGGATAGTCAGCGGTGATGACATAATAGTAAGTGCCGTCGGGATAGTCTGGCGTAACGCCGGTGCGGCCATTGCACTCATCCAGGTCGCCATGGCCTTCACGATAGTCATAGTCGCGGTTATAGGTGCCGTCGTAGCGGCCGGACGGTTCGTTGCTTTTCCGGTTGCCGGTTTTCAGTTCATAGCTTGAGGTCAGTTCGTTGATGCCGCTGCGGGGATTGTCGCTGTCACGGTAGCCATAACGGGCATAGATGGGAAAACCGTCGGCGGCATAGCCGATCAACGGTGAGTGTTGGTTGGGTGAGGTTTTTTCCAGCAGCCCATGGGGCAAGCCGTGGTAGTGATAAGCGCCAGTGGGCTGGACATGGGCATTGTTATGATCCATACCCAGTTTGCCCGGTACATTCAGGGCTTCCTTTCGCCAGCCAGTCGAACGATCATTTTTCCAGTATTCCGCTGAACCCGGGTCAAACGGTACGCCATTGATGGCGACGCCAAAGGTATAGCGGCCGCTCGGTTGAATCCGTTTAGCGAGTTTGGGGTCAAGCGTGACGCGAAACTGGTAAGACTGTGCACTGATGCGGTGAGGATTTCCCCGGTTGGGAAACTGGCCATGATTGTGGTCAGGCAGACCGTTCGCTTTTGATGTAGCGATACTGGCTGTCAGTACTAATAACAACCGGGTTATTTGTCCTATCAGGTAAGTCTGGGTTAGATAGCGCGCTGTTAGTAACTAATAACAACAGAGCAAAGGACAAGTGCACAGATATTGTCTTTTTGTTGCTAAGGGGCATCTGCGTATTTCGTTCCAAAATGTACCCTCCTTGATCGAACTTTTGGAGTAAAGCCTTCTGTTTTCGGGAGAACGAATGAAATACTCTGATAATCATGTTGTCTCTATGAAACCCCTTGTTTCATGTTGGAACTTTTTATTTTAAAGATGATCTTAAAGTAACTTTGTACGGATTGACCAGACACAAGGGAGTGGCCAATGATAAGAGTTCCGGACTATAAAAACGCGTATTTTTCATGTTTAAAACCTCAATTCCCAAGAGGCAATGCTGTAACCAGACTTCCCTTTTTGCCAAGGGAGGAGGCAGATTGTCAATTTCCTGTGGCTCCCCCCCTATTAATGGACGGTAACAGTGTTGCTGATAGGGAAGTCGCCTTGGTTAAGGGGCAGGCAATTATAGGTGTTGGTATAAGAGTATCAAATGAAACAGGGAGTCTTGGGGATGAAATAAGTACGGTTAATATCATGCACGCCATTAAGATGATGGGTTTTAAAGGCTCATTTGTGGTTGTTTATATTTGCCCTTGCTGTGAGGTGGCAATCAGGGTTGATTGCTCTGCTGGTGTTAAAGATAAGTTTAAAAAGCTGTTTTTAAAGTGTGATTTTGAGAGAAGTGAAGGTGTTTTTCGCTGCTTTAATGGAGAATGCAGTGAAATGCATTTTTTTCATCTTCGTGATATGTACGAAAATAAAGAAAGGTGGCGATCGTTTTTACAAATGCAGGTCAAGTTATTTTTTACGGGAATCGCTACTCCTTATTATTCTTTGTTGGTCAAGGCTGGTGCTGTAGGTTGTCAGGTTGGTATCACTCCTTATATGTGGGATGTTAATAATCGATATTCACTGCTTCGCACGTCCTTTCTGGAAGAAGAAATGATCGATGGTTGTAATAGGAAGTTTAATGCTTATAGAGATTTAAAGGTTCCCCATAGATATGTAGGTGATAATGATTTGTTGCATAATGAAGAACCCTCGATTTTTGACGTTGCAGATTCAATGTATGAAGGGGATGTTAAAGCTGCAGCAGAGCAACAATTTCATCAGTTTCCTGATATGGAGGGAAAACAGGAAATCACAGATCTATTGTGTCTAGCAAGAGAGGGAGGTATTCGGCTGTGCGCATTATATGGGCTTCAACAAAAAGAAATTGTTAAAGATAAACTTAATATTTCTCATAGAATTTTATGTTCTGTAGCAGAGTCAGGTATAAATAAGCAAGGGAAAGATGTTTACATATTGTTGTTGAATGATTTTTGTAAAAGTATGTGCGATCAACTTGAGAATAGATTAGGCGATATCCGTGAAAAAGGTTTTACTATGCATTTGTTGCCTCTCAGGGGTTTAACGTTGCGTCGTGGAAGTATGTTGGATCAAGCGCAGGGTCGGTTTCATGTGATCCCAGTTGGTTTTTTAAGTAATCAGTTATTCAAGGGCGTGATTCAGTGTTCTACGTTGTTTTTTACTGAAGGGGCTAATTCTGTAGGGCATTGTATTCGTTATAACAAAAGCTATATCTCTGTGATTTCCCAAGATAGCTACAGGTCTCTAACCGGATTCGGATTAGAGGTTGCAGAAAAGGATATCACCCTGACGCCACTGCCACAGTCATATGACTATACGGGAAGTTCTAGAGAGACAATGGTTATGAACCTTGCTAGTCAGTGCGCGCGCGGTGATGTATCAATTTTAAATTTGAGGAACACTATCGAAGATTTGTTGTTAATGCGCAGGTGTGGGCAGGAGATAAACCGCTTAACGCTTGAATTCCATGCTAATCCTTATTCTGGAACCAATGATTATGAACATGCTGTTGCAGAGTATTTGCTAAAGGCTGTTCCTATTGTTAGAAAGCTTATGAGTGGGAGGTTCGAGTTTGTTTCATTTCTTTATCACAATTTTATGTCAGGAAATCTTTCGTTTGTTCAGACATTAAGACTGTATGTCGGAGCGCCGCTGCGAGAAGAGGAAATGCAGTCTATTTTAACTGAAATTATTAAAAAAGAATATTTAAGTGATGATAGTCAGGTAAAGCGATTTTTTAATGTGTACGCTAAACAATGCTGCAACAATGATATGATGAATGGGGTGCTGAAAGGCTTGGTAGAGGTATTAGATAACAGGCATCCTGAGCTTGATTAAGCGTTAGGTGCTCCTGAATATACCGAAGAGCCAAGATTGATTATGTCTATCAGCGCAGCATAATGAACGTGAAGTTACTGATGGGCATGACTGTGTCAGTATTCGTAAAGCATTTATGTCGCTCATGATTGTGAACATGCAATCTCACGTCAGTCCGAGACAGTAGCTACTCTCTACCCTGGGCTGGGTAAATTGTTTGATTTGCTCGTGCTAGCACGGTTCGCTTGCGTTAGAATCCCGGCTGCTTCCACCTTACATCGACACAGGGGAGATTGATGTTTACCACGGACATGACCATTGCGGAGTTCGATCCTGACCTGAAGGCGGCCATCGACGCTGAAGCAGTACGTCAGGAAGAGCACATCGAGCTCATTGCCTCTGAGAACTACACCAGCCCCCGGGTGCTGGAAGCCCAGGGCACGGTACTGACGAACAAGTACGCGGAAGGCTATCCCGGCAAGCGCTACTACGGCGGTTGCGAGCACGTGGATGTGGTGGAGCAGCTGGCGATTGATCGTGCCAAAACGCTATTTGATGCCACCTATGCCAACGTTCAGCCCCATTCAGGCTCTCAGGCTAACGCGGCTGTCTTCATGGCGCTGGTGAAACCGGGCGATAAAGTGCTGGGCATGAGCCTGGCTCACGGTGGACACCTGACCCATGGCGCCAGTGTCAGTTTCTCTGGGCGTATTTACGATGCCGTCCAGTATGGTTTGAATGCGGAAACCGGCGAGATTGATTACGATGAGGTTGAGCGGCTGGCCGTTGAGCACAAGCCGAAGATGGTCATCGCTGGTTTCTCGGCTTATTCCAAGATTGTCGATTGGCAGCGGTTCCGTGATATCGCCGATAAAGTGGGTGCTTTCCTGCTGGTGGATATGGCGCATATCGCCGGTCTGGTAGCGGCGGGTGTGTATCCGTCTCCTGTGCCGTTTGCCGATGTGGTCACCACAACGACCCACAAGACACTGGGCGGCCCACGCGGTGGCCTGATCCTCTCTGCCCGTGCTGATGAAGCGCTGCAGAAAAAACTGAATTTTGCGGTATTCCCGGAATCCCAGGGTGGCCCGCTATGTCACGTGATTGCTGCCAAGGCGGTCTGCTTCAAGGAAGCCATGAGCGATGACTTCAAGGCCTATCAGGCGCAGGTGGTCAAGAATGCTCAAGCCATGACTCGGGTGATGATGGAGCGCGGTATCAAGATTGTTTCTGACGGAACCGAGGATCATCTGTTCCTGGTGGATCTTATCGGCAAGGAATATACCGGTAAAGATGCGGAAGCGGCTCTGGGCAGCGCCAATATCACGGTGAACAAGAATGCGGTACCAAATGATCCCCGTTCACCCTTTGTCACCAGTGGCCTGCGTCTGGGTACCCCGGCGATTACCCGTCGCGGTTTCAGTGAGCAGGATGCCGCGGATCTGGCCGGTTGGATCTGCGATGTGCTCGAAAACATCAATGATGAGCAGGTGATTGCGGCCGTGAAGGAAAAAGTACAGACAATCTGTGCGCGGTTGCCGGTATACGGAAAGTAATTGTGATATTAGTAGGCCTGGAACGTGTTTCAGGCCTTTTGATCAGGCTAGGCTTTGTTTGGATGAATGACGCTAAATATGAAAACTGTTCCATTAGTTTTCATAGAGATATACCTAATTAATCAATACATGGCGCTGTTTGTAGTGATGTTAAGGCTTTCTATTAAGTGTTGATGTATAGCTAAGTGTGTAATGCTATTGGTAGCGGATAGGCGTGCTGGGTGTGTTGAAGGTAATAAAGGATTGCCTGGGTAGGCTGAGAAAGAGCTATGTGATCCATTAAATATGGTGTCTTAATTGTCATGCAATAGGTAGTAAACATCAGTAGTGTTGTAGTGCTGCTATTTTAAATCTTGTTTGGTCGATTTTTTTTAGTTGTAATATCGGTGGGATGTTATTGTCTGGCGTCGTGGCTGGGGATGCAATAGCTTACCTTTGACGTTGTTTTGGAAATAGTCAGTTTTATGTGCGGTTTAAATCTATAAGTATTCAAGATGCTATCAATTATTGTTGCCATTTTGTTTTTAAATGACAGCGCTGCTATCTGATATTGTTAGTCATGATGTCATTTTTCTTTTCAATACTTAGAGAAAGGGAATTATTGTTCAGGTAAATACATCTAAGGTTCGCTTTAGTTTATGTTTTTAGGGGGGGGGCAGTGAAATTGTTACCTTGTTGTGTGACTAGTGGCGCAAGTGTTAGTTCTCCGGTTGGAGATGAATCAGCAGAAACGCCCAGACAAATGCCTTATTGTTCTAAATGGGATTGTGATGATTGTCTTAAAAAAATAAAGGATTATGTCATCGTTGCCGTGAAAGTTTGTGCCATTATTGTCGGTTCGATTGTTGCGTTCTGTGCTGGAGCTGTTTTTGGGGTGGTGCGATACACTGCTGAGTTTATGATCAATCGATCCAAACACTATGATAAGCACCACTCACCTGAAGAAATTAATAAGAGAGACCGGTTTCGGTGTGTGGAAATTAATTACTATAAAAAAATGAAAGCTGTTGCTGAAAACGCTAGACTAGATGTGCTTGGGCCTTTGACATCAAAGGAAATAGAAGAGCTTGAGGCTGAAACTTCGTATGAAGAATTATCTGATGCTCTCGATGATATTCCTACATATCTTGACAGGCAGCTTCAAAGGATCAGGCGTATTTCTAATAATAGACTTACAAGAACGATTGATGAGAAGGTTATGGGAAAATATGAAGAAGCTGTCAGAAATTTAGGCTCGTTAGAATCTATTGCTGAAGGTGAGAAAGTAGGTGTTTATGAGTTTGAAAGAAAGTTGAATGATCTCGTGAGATGGTCTGGTACGCGTCATGTGAATATTGATTTAAGCCTTCTTTTGAAGCAGTGTGATTGCAATATTGCGGCTATTCAACACGTGAGAGACAAACACCCCTGCGCAGCATGTTGTCATTTCTGCAATCATCCTATTGTTGAGAAAATCCCTAATCCTATCCGAGGTTTTGGGTTTGGAATTGTTGCATTTATACCTTGCCTTTTGCCCTGTGGCTTTTTTTGGGGCGGAGTTAATAGTGTCCGTATGTGGGTAGCTTATGTTTGGGGCTGTGAACCACCGGAAAATAAGTTTCCATGGCGATCCCGATACCCTTTCGGTGATGGTAATACTTTATAGTCCTATCACCTATCACCTATCACCTATCACCTATCACCTATCACCTATCACCTATCACCTATCACCTATCACCTATCACCTATCACCTATCACCTATTAACTGTAGTTATGTGTTTGACTTTATAAGGTTGTTCAGTTGTTTAGGGAAGGTGCCAATAAGTCCACCCTCACCTTCGGTAATCCTTGGTATTACTGGTACTGTTTTGGGAAAAAGGGACTTATTCGCAGTTTCCTTATATCAGGAAGATGGCCATTTTGAGCGTTGAATCAACATCAATATATCCATGCCAGCCGTTGGTGTCTTTGTAATCATGCTCTCTATCACATATAGAACAGCAGTGATATAGGATTGCCGGTTCGCTATCCGTAGGGTCGATAGTCTGCAATATAACCTGTTTTTGTACGCCTGCGTTTTTTGCAGTCATCATCAGTCGCTCGCTGTTTATGTAGGGAATGTATTCGTCCAGCTTTGCGTGTAGGAGTAAAACGGCTTTTGATTCATCCTGTGCTAAAAAGTTGAGTAGGCTATTTTCTGTGTCAATGTTATAAAAAAGACATTGGCTGATGCATGGGCATGCCCGCTGACTGACGAGAGCGGTTGTCGTTGTGTACGGTGCATGCAGGATCACCTTGTTAACAGATCTGGCGTTCATTGAAGCCGCACACATTACAATGCCGGTTCCAATGGACCAGCCCATCAGGGATATCGGTAAATCTGGTAATTCGGTTTTGGCAAAGTCAATGAATGCCTGACTGGCTGGCATGAGGTCAGCACCTGACAAGATGTGGCCGGTTGAGCCGCCGTAGCCCGGGTATGTCGCAAAGAGACAGTGATATCCGACTTGGCTCCATTCAATGCCTAATCTGGCTGCAGCGACATCTGCTGTTTCATCGTTACCATGAAAATAAAGAATAATACCCATAGCTTGAATAGAGGGGGGCGGTGGGATGTGGTAGCCAATTAATTCATTCCCATTACTGTCATGAACTGTTATACGGTACTCTTTCATGGACTCCATCTCAGAAAATTTCGGTTCGGTAGGACTTGCGGAGAAACGATACTGACATGGGAAAAAAAGATAGTCTTGTAGGATTTTGAGTAAGACGATAATGGGAAATATGATGATTAACAATGGAAGGCTGATAATTAGTGTCATAATTTTAATCGTGCGAATATAAATGTTGTCTGACGCTGTAAAACGCTTGATTAAGTCGATACCTGTCATTATGAAGTTGTTTTGTACGATTTTGACAGCCCGAAAAAAACATGTACAGGGTTTACCTGCTTTTGATGGGTGTGAGTTTTCTCTATTGGTGGTTGCTGTGGGGCAGGGTTTGGGTTCGAAAGGTACGAACGCCTGATGATTGCTGCCCTCAATATCTATAAGCATGTGTTACTTTCCTGTTCTATTATCTGGAAGAGTCTTAATGTGCTCAATGCCTGACATGGTTACGGCATATTCTTTCTATGCCTGATGGTTACAATTAAAGTGCAATAAGGTTGAGTGTGTATGTCTGAAAAAGTTCATGTTGGCTATTTTAAATAGCTGACATTTTTATTTGAGTAATGATATTGCTATTATTGCGTCCTGTTATCGGTTAATAATAAGCAGGTTGTTTCTGCATAGAAGAAAAGTGCAGGCATACTTGAATGTCTTCTGGGGCACAACGATAATTTGGATGAAGATAGATATAGAGAAAATGGCAGGGCTCTTCCGGTATCAGCTCAACTTACGCCTGATGACAAAAAACCGAGTATTTGATTGTTATCCTCGGAATTAAGTTCATTGTGGTCAGAATAATAAGAAAAAATACCTCCTGCTGTATGTAAAACGGCTCGATGAAAAAACTGAGTTTTGTTCTTGTAGGGGGCAATCAGTTGCGCCGATTCCTCATAAGGAATCATGTTGTCACCGGTAGCATGTAAAATCAGGGCCTTGGTGTTATTGCGTTGTAGAAATCGTTTGAGGTTATGTTGTGTGCTGATGTGATATTGAATGAGGCAGCCTGGAATGCATTTCCCTCGGGTTTTAGCTAAGTGTATAAAGTCTCTAAAAGGTGCATCCAGAACGACTTTCTTGATGTCTCTTCTTGCTGTGAGATACATCGCAGGCACAGTGCCAATGGAGCTGCCATAGACGAAAAATGGCAGGTTGCTATTTCCATACAGCTCAACGGCTCTCTCATAAAAAGCGGTAGCGGCTAGTTTAATATCATGATCGCTGTAGATGCCACCTTCAGAGTCCCCATAACCAGGATACTCTGTAAAAATGCAGTGGAATTTTCGGTCGGTATACAGCCTTGCAAAATGGTTTGCGGCACCGGTGGCTGTCATATTATTGCTGTGAAAAAACAGTATGACGCCGGAAGGGGTGGGGTGTTCCGTTCGAAACAACCAACCTTTCAAATGTTGCTGGTCGTTTTGTATCTCAATCAGCTCATGGGAGATACGTAGTGTACCCTCGTCTAAATGAGCATTCGTTTCTCGGGATGCTGTATCGTCTGTTAACGCATAGACTTCACTGAAGCGCTGTTGCCGGGGAAAGAAAATCATATCCTGAATGCTTTTGACCATTGTGAAAGCCAGAGTGAAGGGGGAAAATGTCACTGCCATCGGCACGGTAAAACATAACAATGCCACTTTTCGCTTTTGAAGCGGCTTGCCCGGTGGTTTAGCGCAATGGCTAACCATTTTGCCAAAGGTCTCTGGTAATGAACGAATACCGGTAATCACTCCCTGAATGTAGGGGGATCTTCGCCGGACTGGATGTTCAACAACACCGCTTTCAAAGGCGATTTGTGAGTTGGAACTGCTTAATGTGTTGAGAGATTCAGCACGGGCTATAGGAGCCATCTTCATTTTCACTCCGATAGGTCAAGTTAGAACAAAAAGAAATGGAGTATGTGATGACTGAAAAGTTCGATTGTCATGGCTTTTATTGCTGACAATTCACGCAGACTTGTATCTTGTTGCTGCTAACCGTTAGTATCACATTCACACCCCCTGTAAACGGCCAACAGATCAGCACTATGCATTGCCCCTTTTGCAACGCCGATGACACCAAGGTGATTGACTCCCGACTGGTTGCCGAAGGCACCCAGGTGCGCAGGCGCCGCGAGTGTCTGACCTGTTCTGAGCGCTTTACCACCTATGAAAGTGCGGAATTGGTCATGCCCCGTATCGTCAAACAGGATGGTTCCCGGGAGCCGTTTGATGAAGAGAAACTCCGGGCCGGGCTGCTGCGTGCGCTAGAGAAACGACCAGTCAGTACGGAGCGCATTGAAGAAGCGATCAGCCGTATTGAACATCGCCTGCGCGCCACCGGCGAACGGGAAATCAATTCACGCATGGTGGGTGAAGAAGTGATGTCTGCCCTGCAGGAGCTGGATGAAGTAGCCTATATCCGGTTTGCTTCTGTTTACCGCAGGTTCCAGGATCTGACCGAGTTCCGGGAAGAGATTGATCGACTGGAAAAAGAGCCTGGCTCTCACCATCGACAGGCTGAAGAAGAGCGTTAAGGTCTTCACGCCCCAATGTTGTCGCGTCATAACCCTTGATTCTCACGGAGACCACCTCAAAGGCTGGGCTTTCCTGTGGTTGCTCCATTTAGTTTTCCCGTGAATACAGGCCGTTTCGGGACATTTTTGCACCATGCGTTTACAGCAACTCAATGCCTTCCGGGCAATTATCACTAACGGCTCTGTGACGGCCGCTGCTCAGAAACTGGCAATTACTCAGCCCGCAGTTACCCGGTTAATCCATAGCCTGGAAAGCGACCTGGGCTTTATGCTGTTTGACCGCAGCCACAAGCGCCTGGTTCCGACACCGGACGCCAGGGTGCTGTTTGAGCAGATTGATGAAATTGGCCAGCGCCTTGAGCATCTGGATGGCGCGATCCAGGCGATCCGGGACAAACCCAGTGGCAGCCTGCATGTTGCCGCCATGCCGATGCTGTCGATCAGTTTTATTCCCCACCTGCTGAATGCGTTTATTGATCAGGAATCCCTGTTAGTCACACTGCGGAATTATCGTTCGGAGCAGGTATGCAGCCATGCAGAGCTGCAATTGTGCGATGTGGGGTTTGCCATTTTGCCGGATGACCACCATCTACCCGCTTGCGTGGACCGGGTGCGGTTCTGTGGTGAGCAGGTGTGCCTGATGCCGGCCAACAGTGAGCTGTCTAACCAATCGGTGATTACCCCATCCCTGTTGGCTGGTAAACCGATGATTGGTTACGAGCACCGGGAAACACAGGCGGGTATTGATGAAACGTTTCGGGACGCTGGGGTCAGTTACCGGAAAGTGGCGGAAGCGTCATTCTCCTATGCTGTTGGCAGTATGGTTGCGGCGGGGCTGGGTTATGCCGTGGTTGATCCGTTTACCGCTATCCAGTTGGCTGAGCAGGGGGTGGATTTCAAACCGTACCGGCCATCCGTGCCTTTCCATTTTGATCTTCTGCTGCCGGTGAGTCGTCCGCTCTCCCGGTTGGGCAGGGAGTTTCTGGCGTGCTTTTTCCAGTGCATACATGAAGAAGGGATCTGTTACCGGCTGGAACTGATGCCAGAACACCTGAAGGAAATCTTCGCAGCGCTGACGAAATCGTCGTCAGCGCTGGCAGTCAGTTAGTACAAACAACGGTAGGGTTCTACTGGTCAAGGCTTACAGCATGGCGCTGATGCTCAATACAAGGGTGACGATAACCACCAGAATGGCCAACAGCGGGCACATGAATTTGAGCCAGCGGCTGTAAGATACCCGGCCAATCGCCAGACCACCCATGACCACACCGGAAGTCGGGGTAATCAGGTTGGGTAGGCCAGAGGCTGACTGGTAAGCGGTAACCACCAGTTCGCGGCTGACATTGACGAAGTCCGCCAGCGGCGCCAGAACGGGCATACTCAAAACAGCCAGACCAGAAGAGGATGGAACCAGGAAGGACAGCGCCATTTCCAGCCAGTAAACCGCATTGATAAAGGCCACCCCCGGCAGACCGCTGACCATCTGTTCTGCACCGTAAAGAATGGTGTGGGTGATGTTGCCTTGGTCCATGATCACGACAATGCCGCGGGCCAGCGCGATGATCAGTGCAACGCCCAGCAGGTCCCGTGCGCCGTTCACGAAGGTGGTGGTCAGTTCTTCTTCGCTCAGTTGCCCCACCAGGCCAATGACAATGCTGGAGACAAGGAACAGGGCGGAAATCTCGGCCATCCACCAACCGCCCACGGAAACCCCCCACATCATCACGGCAAAGCTGATGCCAAACAAGGAGAGGATCAGCTTGCGGCGACTAGTGAGTTCCACTGTCTCGGACTGGTTGCCTTCATGCCCCAGGAAATGCTTTTCGTTGGTGATTCGCTGGTCGGCCACCAGGGACTGTGAAGGATCGGCCTTGATCCGTGCGGCATAGCGCATGACATAGGTTACGCAGGCCAGCCATCCCAGTACGAGGATAAGGACGCGGGGCAGTTGTCCGTCAGTGAAGCTGACACCGGCGGCATTGGACGCGATGACGGTGGCGAATGGGTTGATGGTCGAGCCCAGGCAGCCAATACCGGCGCCAATCATGATAATCGCGACACCGGTGACGGCATCGTAACCGGCCGCGATCATGACCGGAATCAGCAGGGCATAGAACGGGATGGTTTCTTCCGACATGCCGTAGACCGTGCCTCCGGCAGCGAAAATTCCCATCAGGATCGGGATCATCCATTGTTCCCGGCCTTTAAGGCGTTCAGTAATTCGGGCAATGCCAGCGTCAATGGCGCCGGTTTGTGTGGCCACGCCCAGGAAACCACCAATGATCAAAACAAACAGGGCAACATCAATGGCGTTGGCGGAATAGGTGCTGTGGTTATAGAAACCATCAATGGGGGCCAGTACCACATCGGAAAAGCCCTGAGGGCTGGATTCCACGGTGTGATAGGTGCCGGCAATGGGCACTTCACGCCCCAGCTCTTCGTTGGTGGCCATCTGGTACTGACCGGCAGGCACTAGCCAGGTCAGTACGGCCATCACGATGGTGAGAAAAAACAGGATCGTGTAGGCAGAGGGAAATTTTAATCGGGCCATGTTCGCTCCGGTACGGATGGTCGGCGACTGTACCTCCCCTTGCGGGGAGGTGTTTTGTGTTATGTCAGGCAACAGCAGCCATGATGTCTTCGATGTTCAATCCATCGAGCCCCATGGCCTTCAGGTTGCGGCCTGTCGCCAGGTAGTCGGCGTTGTTGTAAGCATTATCAATGGTCAGGCAGGCATCGATCATGGGGGTCGCTGTACCAGTTAACCGGGCGAACTCCTTGCAGGGCACCAGCAGATAGGCGGCGTCTTCCGTGATGTAGCGGTGTTCGGCACTGTCCGGGGCGGAGTTGATCTTGCCGTGGGTTTCCGAGGTGCGGTTCACTTCGTAGACTGTCTCGCACTCCATGGCGTAGAGACTGTTCATGGCCTCCAGTTCCGGTAGCAGTTTCAGTCCCATGGCCTTACCGATCTGAATGCGTTCTTCTTCCATGACAGCGGCAGCGCGAGCGGTCGCGGTTGAGCAGCAATCCTTGTAGTAATTGAAATCACCTTTGAAGTTTTCCAGCAGCCCCATGTTCAGCGTCGTCAGAAGCGGATGGCCGCCGTAGTTGATGTTCTCCAGACCAGCGGCGATCACATTGGCCAGTGCTTTCAGGGGCAGAGGCATCACTGGCGTGAGACGAGCAATGGCTTCGCCTGTGCGGGAGGCGGGCAGTGCTGCCAGGGGCAGGTATTCCTTAATGCCCATAATGGCGACTTCAGCCGGGCCGCTGATCCGACACGCCCAGGGAATGGAAATGGCATCGACAAAGATCAGGTCTTGCTGGTAGCCCAGTTCTTTCTGGCGACGACGCAGTTCCAGTGAGCCGTAATTGCCGGGTAGCAGCACAATCATCTGATTGTCCCGCAGGTGCGGCAGCATGCTTTCGAACAGGGCGAGTTGAGCAAAGGAGGGAACGGGGAGCAAAAGAATATCGGAAAAGGCGATCGCTTCCTGAATATCCTCAGTCACTGTATGAATTGCACGAAAACCGGCAAAGCTGAGGTTAACGCCGTTGAGGGTTTCCAGGGCTCGGATGCCGCCGTGTTCACGGATGTCATCCAGTGGGCCGGTAAAGCCCGGTGCGCCATACAGGCAGGTGTCGCAACCGTGGAGGGAAAGGTGATAAGCCGCCGTCAGGCCGGCGTTGCCGGAGCCAATAATCGTAACGCGTGGAGCCGCAATAGTCATGACAAGTCTCACTCTGGAGATCATGAACCCGGTGGGTTATGAATCTTTGTTGTATCAACGGATGTGAAGACCTGGCGCCTGATCCACGTTTTGCTGGTCACGATTATTCATGATCCGGAGGGGATGGCTAATGTTCTGGTGTTATCAGTTCATAATATCTCCTTATCCAGATTGAGCGTGTGATGACAAGTTGGGTATATCGTCGTTGAGTTTGTTGCCATGACTCTTTTCAGAATGAGAGAAGTCGCCTGAGTTTGCGTTGAGCGGCTACATAACCCCCCTGGAAATACGCTAGAATCCCAATCCCGAACGATGTCTTGATCCGTTAGTATTCACTGTTGGTTACTTAACCGTATGACAAGCTTCACCCGTGAAGACCGGGGCTGGATGGCCCGTGCGTTGCAGCTGGCCCGTAAAGGGCTGTACTCCACTATGCCGAATCCGCGTGTCGGCTGCGTACTGGTGCGTGATGGTCGGCGGGTCGGTGAGGGTTGGCACGTACGAGCCGGGGATGGGCATGCAGAAGTCAATGCGCTGGCCATGGCGGGTGATAATGCCTGTGGATCAACCGCGTATGTCACCCTGGAGCCCTGCAGCCATCAAGGTCGAACACCGCCCTGTGCGCAGGCTCTGATTGATGCCGGTGTCAGCCGGGTGATTGCTGCCATGCGTGATCCTAATCCCCGGGTGGATGGAGGTGGTTTCCAGCGACTGGAACAGGCGGGAATCACAACGGCATCCGGCCTGCTTGAGGAGGAGGCGAAAGCCCTCAATCCCGGGTTTATCGCGAGAATGGTCAGTCAGCGGCCGCTGGTGCGCTGCAAGCTGGCCATGAGTCTGGATGGGCGGACGGCCATGGCGTCGGGTGAATCCCAATGGATCACCGGGCCTGATGCGCGCAGTGATGTGCAGCAGTGGCGTGCTCAATCCTGTGCGATTGTCACTGGGGTTGGTTCTATCTTGCAGGATGACTCCTCGCTGACTGTCAGGCCGGCGGAGCTGCATGTTGATGACCCTGAACTGGCTGCAGAAAAGCAGCCGCTGCGGGTCGTACTGGATTCGTCCCTGAGTATTCCGCTGACCGCAAAAATATTGCAGCAACCGGGTAAAACGCTGGTGGTTACCGCCCATCCCGACCGGGAAAAACAGAATGCGCTACAGTCTGAGGGCGTGGAAGTGGTAGAATTGCCCGCCCCGGATGGCCGGGTTGATCTGGTTGCGCTGATGACCCTGCTGGGACAGCGTGAATGCAACGAGGTATTGGTGGAAACCGGCGCCACGCTGGCAGGCAGTTTTTTACAGGCAGGCCTGCTGGATGAACTGCTGGTGTACATGGCGCCTGTGCTGATGGGCAGTGCTGCCCGCCCGCTGTTTGATCTGCCTCTGGGAAACATGAGTGACAGAATTCCGCTGACCATGACGGATGTGCGCCGAATCGGGCAGGATCTGCGTCTGATAGCTATACCGGGAGAACCCCGGTGGTGACAGTCGGCAGCTAACGCATGGCAGACTAACGCGATTGAAGTGACAGGGTAACGATGTTTACGGGAATCATTCAGGCAGTGGGCCAGGTGCGCCGGTTGGAGCGCCGCGGCGGAGATGTTCGTCTGGAAGTGGCCACCGGCAGGCTGGATCTGGCTGATGTTCAGCTAGGTGACAGTATTGCCACAAACGGTGTCTGCCTGACCGCCGTGGCGTTACCCGGAGATGGGTTCGTGGCGGATGTATCACTGGAAACCCTGGAGCGAAGCGCGTTGAAGACGCTTGGCACCGGTACGTCGGTCAACCTGGAAAAAGCCATGACGCCGACCTCCCGTTTAGGCGGCCATATTGTCAGTGGGCATGTGGATGGTGTCGGCACGGTCCGGATGATTGAGCAGTCGGCACGCTCCTGGCGTTATCGCGTAGAAGCGCCGGCGGCGATCGCTCACTATATTGCTGAGAAAGGTTCCATCACGGTTGACGGTGTCAGTCTGACTGTCAATGCGGTGGATGGTGCGTGGTTTGACCTGAATATCGTGCCCCATACGGCCCAGGAAACCACGATCCGTAACTGGCAGCCTGGTGCGCTGGTCAATCTGGAAGTCGATATTATTGCCCGTTACCTGGAGCGACTGCTGCAGGGGCGGCAAACGCCGGATGATGCCTGTGGCCTGTCCGGTGGTCAGGATGGCAAAGCCGGTCATCTGACCGAAACCTTTCTGGCCGAACACGGTTTTATGCGCTGAGGTTTTTCTGCTGTTCTCCGGGGGGCTCCTGAGGGGGCGGGAGAGTGGCCGGGGCCGAGGCCTGCAATCAACCCAGTCGGGAAAGAAGCATGCAATTGAATACCGTAGAAGAACTCATCGAGGATATCCGTCAGGGGAAAATGGTCATCCTGATGGATGATGAGGACCGGGAAAATGAGGGTGATTTGATCGTGGCCTCGGAGAAGGTTACGCCAGAAATCATCAATTTCATGGCCAAGGAAGCCCGTGGGCTGATCTGCATGACCCTGACCGGTGAGCGGTGCGATTACCTGAAGCTGAACCAGATGGTCAGCGATAACCGGGAGGCGCAGGGGACGGCCTTTACGGTATCCATTGAGGCGGCCAGCGGTGTGACGACCGGTATTTCCGCCCAGGATCGTGCCCATACGATTCGGGTGGCTATTGATGGCCATTCCCGTCCGGAAGATATCGTGCAGCCAGGTCATATTTTCCCGCTGCGCGCCATGACGGGTGGCGTGCTGAGCCGTGCCGGCCATACGGAGGCTGGCTGTGATCTGGCACGCCTGGCTGGCCTGCTGCCATCTGCAGCGATTATTGAAATCATGAAAGAAGACGGTACCATGGCCCGCCGCCCGGATCTGGAGTTGTTCGCTGAAAAGCACAACCTGAAGATTGGTACCATCGCGGACTTGATCCACTACCGGATCTTGCATGAAAAGACCATTGAGCGTCGTATCGAACAGCCGCTGAAGACCGTTTACGGTGATTTCCGCATGACGGTGTACGACGACAGCATCACTGGCCGGACCCATCTGGCGTTGACGTTGGGGCATCCGGTCAAGGAGCGGCCGACACTGGTTCGGGTGCATCAGGCAGAGACCTTCCGGGATCTGCTGGGTGCGCGTAAAGAGGACAGCAACAGCTGGCCGCTGCCCGCAGCATTGGCGCGAGTCGCTAAAGAAGGCGAAGGTGTCGTGGTGCTGCTGGATGCGGACGACTATGCCCTGCTGGGCGACAGCCTGCAGCAGTTCTTGGAGCCGGTGCGTAAAGCGAATCGCAATCAGGGTGGCGCTTACCTGACCGTGGGAACGGGCTCCCAGATCCTTCGTGATCAGGGTGTCGGGCAGATGAAACTGCTGAGTTCCCCGATGAAGTTCGGTGCGCTGTCCGGATTCGACCTGGAGATCGTCGAATATCTCCCGTGTGAGTAATAACAAATGACCGTCCTGCTAGCAGGGCGGTAGAACATGGTTACGGTGACCTGCGGCTTTGTTGCGGCGGGTTTTGCTTATTAGCGCTTATCAGCGTTTAAGGAGTCATTCATGTCCGGAATCAAGACCCTGGAAGGGACACTGACCAGCAACGACGGCAAGTATGCCCTCGTGGTTACCCGCTGGAACGCCTACGTGGTCGAAAGCCTGCTTGACGGTGCGATTGATGCACTGAAGCGCCACGGGGTTCCGGAAGCGAATATCACCGTCATTCGCTGCCCCGGCGCTTTCGAGCTGCCGCTGGTGGTGAAGAAGGTGGCCAAGCAGGGACAGTTTGATGCGGTGGTGGCACTGGGCGCGGTGATCCGCGGCGGTACCCCGCATTTTGATTTTGTAGCCGGTGAGTGCGTGAAGGGGATGGCCAATGTCATGCTGGAGCATGAAGTGCCCGTTTCCTTCGGCGTGCTGACTGTCGATACCATTGAACAGGCGATTGAACGGGCCGGTACCAAGATGGGTAACAAGGGCGAGGAAGCCGCCATGGCCGCGTTCGAGATGGTCAGCCTGTTGAAGCATCTGGAGTTGTAATTTGAGCGATCAACCCAAGGCCGGCAAGGGCCGTCCGCAGCTGCGCCGCAAGGCGCGGGAAATGGCCCTGCAGGCGTTGTACCAGTGGCAGATGGCCGGTGAGTCCGTCACTGAGATTGAAGTCCAGTTCCGCGCGAACAATGATATGTCCAAAGTGGACGATGGGTATTTCCGTGAGCTGCTGCAGGGTATTGCCCGCAGCGCCAGCCAGATTGATACCTCCATCGCACCGCTGCTGGACCGTTCACTGGAACAGCTGGACCCCGTGGAGCGTGCTGCGCTGCGTATCGGCTGCTATGAGCTGATGGAACGTCACGATGTCCCTTACCGGGTGGTCATCAATGAAGGGATTGAGCTGGCCAAGCGGTTTGGTGGTCAGGATTCCCACAAGTACATCAACGGTATTCTGGACAAGCTGGCGCCACGCCTGCGTGCCGCAGAAGTGAAGGAATTCCGTAACCGCAACGCACGCTGATCCAGGCAGGATGCCATGAACGAGTTTGACCTGATTGCCCGCTACTTTAACCAGCCAGCGTTGACCGGCCAGCCCGGCTGCGAAGGCTGTGTGGTCGTAGGCATTGGCGATGACTGCGCCGTGGTGTCTGTGCCGGATGGATGGCAGCTGGTGCAGAGTATTGACACCCTCGTTGAGGGTGTCCACTTCCCTGCCGGTATTGATCCGGTTCTGCTGGGCTGGCGGGCACTGGCTGTCAGTGTCAGCGACCTGGCGGCCATGGGCGCCAGACCCCACAGTTTTTTCCTTGCGCTGACGTTGCCCAAAGTCGATACGGATTGGCTGGCGGGATTTTCTCAGGGTATGGCTGATCTTGCTGCACGCTGTGGTATTCCGCTTGTGGGTGGCGATACGACGCGTGGCTCAATGGCGATCTCCCTCCATGTTCAGGGCGTTGTATCTGCCGATAGCGCATTGAAACGCAATGGCGCCCGCCCCGGTGATACGGTTTATGTCAGCGGTACTCTGGGTGATGCAGGAGGCGCCTTGCCTCTGGTACTTCAGGGAGCAGGTATCGGAGATGGTAAGAATGCCAGTGAAACGGCGTTGCTGGCGCGTTATTATCGACCGCAACCGCGTTTGATGCTTGGGCAGTGGTTGGTTGAGAAGGGTGCTACGGCGGCGATTGATATATCGGATGGCTTGCTGGGTGACCTTAGCCATATTTTGCGAGCCAGTGGGTGCGGCGCGACGCTGAATTCAGATGCCCTGCCACTGTCTGACGCGCTGCGCGCTGTTTATTCTGAAGATCAGGCTCGTTCTCTGGCGCTGACAGCAGGGGATGATTATGAACTCTGCTTCACTGCCCCGGCGTCTGCCATTACCGAAAGTGAATCGCCGATACCGATTGTGGCCATTGGAACCATTGTGGAACAATCCGGTATTCGTCTTGATGGTCAGTTCGTTGACTCGTCGGACGGCGGATTCCGGCATTTTTCCTGAATATCACTGTCTTCATGACGCGTAGAAGAAAGGAGTAAACCCCGCCTTGTCTATTCCTGTAAGGCTTTCCAATCCTGTCCATTTCCTGGCTTTTGGTTTCGGCTCTGGTCTGGCACCCAAAGCGCCGGGTACTTTTGGGACGCTGGCTGCAATTCCTCTGTACCTGCTGTTATCCCAGTTGTCTTTGCCAGTGTATGTTGTGGTTCTGGTACTGGCTTCGCTGCTGGGTATCTGGCTGTGCGGTAAAACCGCGAAAGACCTGGGGGTGCATGATCATCCCGGTATTGTCTGGGATGAGTTCTGTGGTTATTGGCTGACAATGCTGGCGGCCCCGACAGGCTGGCTCTGGATCATTGTAGGGTTCATCCTGTTTCGTCTTTTTGATATCTGGAAACCCTGGCCCATCTCCCTGGCAGACAAGCGGGTACCCGGTGGCATAGGGATTATGGTGGATGACCTGATCGCTGGGTTATATGCTTTGATAGTAATGCAGGTGATTGTTTTCGTAATGACGTGATAGTGCATACTATTCTTTATCTTTATAAAAACGCGTTATTAACAAGATTTAAAGCAGGATGCGTGGCAAGAGGATTGCAAATTGATAACAACAATAAGGCCGTTGATGGCAGTGATTGCTTTGGCTGGTGCCTTGTTTGCAAGCAGCGTACAAGCCGTGATGGTGCAGGTGGTGGGCCTGTTTCCGGGGGCGGCGATTGTCATCATTGAAGGCCGTCAGGTGATGCTGAAAGTCGGCAATACAGGCCCTGGTGGTGTCAAATTATTGTCTGTTGATGGTACCCGCGCCGTTTTGCAGGTTAATGGGCAGGCGCGTGAATTCCCTTTGTCCCGTCAGGCCAGTAATGGCTATAAAGAATCCAGCAAGAAAGCGATCAAAATCTTCCGTGATAATGATGGTCATTATTATGTGAAAGCGCTGGTGAATGGCCGTTTGGCTGATATGGTGGTTGATACTGGCGCCACGGCGGTTGGGATGAGTTCAAAGCATGCTAATGCGCTGGGTGTTGAGTATAAAAACGGTGAGCCTATTGCGATCTCAACAGCCAGTGGCCAGGTTCGTGGTTTTCTGGTTCAGCTCAAGTCGGTCAGTATTGATGGTCTGACAGTACGTAATGTCGATGCTGCCATCCACGAAGGGGACTTTCCCAGTATTATCCTTCTGGGCATGAGCTTTCTGCGCAAGGTGAAAATGCGCGATGAAGGCGATGTGCTGTACATTGAAGCCAAGTACTGATCATTTCCGTGAATTCCTCTACCGTACCGTGCTGAATATTTGGCCGGTTGGTCTATCCTTTCTCGCCTGATTTTTATCCTGCTGTTACAATGCGTTTCCGCACGAGAAGTTGAGGAACGTGGAGTGTCTGTCGTTTTCATTGAGTCATCCAGGTTGCCCACCCCTTTCGGTACGTTCAGCATGCATGGCTTTGAAGATCGTGCTACCGGGAAAGAGCATCTGGCGTTGACGATGGGGGAATTCAATACCGGTGAACCTGTCCTGGCCCGTGTTCATTCGGAGTGCCTGACGGGGGATGCGCTGTTCAGCATGCGTTGCGACTGTGGAGCACAGCTTCAGGCAGCACTGAAGGCCATTGCTGAAGCCGGTCAGGGGGTTTTACTGTACCTGCGGCAGGAAGGGCGTGGTATTGGTCTATTGAATAAAGTGCGGGCTTACCATCTGCAGGATGCCGGGGCTGATACCGTTGAAGCAAACGAGCAATTGGGTTTTGCGCCGGATCTGCGTACCTATGATATGTGCAGTCCCATGCTGAACCATCTGGGTATTAACAAGCTGCGATTGATGACCAATAACCCGCGTAAGGTAGAAGCACTGCGACAGCAGGATATCGATGTTGTTGAGCGGGTGCCTTTGCAGACGGGACAGAATCCCCATAACGAACGGTATCTGTCGACCAAGGTCTGGAAATTGGGCCACCTTTACAACAATGCCTGAGCAATCCCGCTTAGGCTATTGATAGTGTTTTTTGATGCTGTTCTGTTCAAGTTGCTTGCCTGTCGGAACAGCTATCGCTTCTCCCCAAATGTTCCTCTACCTGTTTGATGATGCCATCACGATCCAATCCGCAGTGTGATAATTGCTCTGCACGTGATTGATGGTGGATGAAGTGATCAGGCAATCCCAGTTTTAGCATCTCGAGGTGTTGATGCGTTCTACGGATGTAGGCCTCTGCGCCTGCGCCTGCGCCGTTAATCGTGACGCCATCCTCAACCGTAACGAGCAGTGGGTGCGTATCGCTCAGTATTGTCAGGAGTTCAGTGTCCAGTGGTTTGGCGAAACGCATATCCACCACTGTGGCATTCAATTGTTCTGCAGCCTCCATCGCTTCATTGTGCAATGTGCCAAAGACGAGTAGTGCTATATATTTTCCTTGTCGTGTAATTCGGCCTTTGCCAAATGGGAGAGTCTCGCGGGTCTGCTCTACCGGTAACCCATTACCACTGCCTCTTGGATAGCGAACGGCTACCGGCCCGGAATGCTGGTAGGCGCTATTCAGCATCCGCCATAACTCCTGTTCGTTACTGGGTGTCATGATAACCATATTGGGAATACAGCGCAGGTAAGCGATATCAAAAGCCCCATGATGAGTGGGGCCGTCTTCTCCGACCAGGCCTGCGCGGTCGATCGCAAACAACACGTCCAGGTTTTGCAGGGCCACATCGTGGATCAGCTGGTCATACCCCCGCTGCAGGAACGTGGAATAAATGGCCAGTACAGGCTTCATGCCTTCACTGGCGAGACCTGCGGCGAACGTGACAGCATGCTGTTCGGCAATCGCAACATCGAAGTAACGGTCGGGAAACTGCTGTGAAAAACGCACCAGGTCGGAACCTTCGCGCATCGCGGGCGTAATGCCATAGAGTCGCTTGTCTTTGGCCGCGGTATGACACAGCCATTGGCCAAAAATGTTGGCATAGGTAGGTTTTTTGGGTTTGGGTTCTGTTTTGGCCGGGGTGATTTTGGTGAGTGCGTGATAGCCCACCGGATCCTGCTCGGCTGCCGGATACCCTTTCCCTTTCCGGGTGACAATATGCAGCAGACGGGGGCCGGTTTGTTGCTTTAACGATGATAGCGTTTCAATCAGTTGCTCAAGATTGTGGCCATCCATCGGTCCGGTGTAGGCAAAACCCTGGTCTTCAAACAGGACGGGCGATGAAGTTTGTGGGTTTTGGCTTGTGCGAGACGTTTCTATGCCACGCAGGTATCGGGCAAGCATCCCGACACTGGGGGAAATTGACATGTCATTGTCGTTCAATATGACCAGGATGTTGGCGTTGACGCAGGCTGCATGATTCAGTGCCTCAAAGGCCTGGCCAGCGGTCATGGCGCCATCGCCAATCACCGCGATGGCCTGCCGTTCGCTGTCCTTGCCTGCCAGCGCAATCGCCATGCCGAGTGCAGCGCTGACCGAGGTGCTTGAATGCCCCGTGCCAAAACAGTCATAGTCGCTTTCTGAACGATCAGGGAAACCGCACAGGCCATCACGCTGGCGCAGGGTGGCCATCTGCTCACGGCGTCCCGTCAGGATCTTGTGCGGGTAGCACTGGTGACCCACATCCCAGACCAGCCGGTCTTCCGGCGTATTAAAGGCATAGTGCAGGGCAATGGTTAATTCCACCACGCCAAGACCTGCGCCCAGATGACCGCCGGTCTGTCCGACGGTGTAGAGAAGAAACTGGCGCAATTCTCTGGCCAGTGCCGGCAGCTGCTCCCGGGGTAAACGTCGTAAGTCGTTTGGGAGGTGGATTGCATCCAGCAGCGGCGTACAGGGTCGTTGGTCGGGGATGGTGCTGGTCATCAGTGGTGACGGCTCACGATGTAGTCGGCCAACAGGCGCAGGGGAGCGGCTCGTTCATCCATATCCTGAAGGGCTGTCAGGGCTTCATCACGCAACAGGTCGGCTTTTTCACGCGCAGCATCAAGCCCCAATAGGGAGACATAAGTGTTCTTACCCAGGCTGACATCAGCACCTTGTTGCTTGCCCAGTGTCGCGGTGCTGGCCGTGACATCCAGAATGTCATCCTGAACCTGGAAGGCCAGGCCAATCGCATGGGCGTAGGTTTGTAGTGGTTTAATCTCAGCCGGTTCCATGATACCGGCAGAGAGGGCGCCCAGGGTGACACTGGCTTCAATCAGCGCACCGGTTTTGTGACGGTGCAGGGTTTCCAGTTCCGACAGCGTGAGGGTGTTTCCCGTACCCTGCATATCCAGTGACTGGCCAGCAGCCATACCGTGATTACCTGCCGCTCTGGCCAGCAGGGTGACTTGCTGGAGGCGGTAGTCAGCCGCGAGTGTGTCACTGCGGGTTAATTCGGGGTGGGTCAGGGCTTCAAATGCCAACGACTGTAGTGCGTCACCCGCCAGAATCGCCGTGGCTTCATCGAAGGCTTTGTGGCAGGTGGGCTGGCCGCGGCGCAGGTCGTCGTCATCCATCGCGGGCAGATCATCGTGGACCAGAGAATAGGCATGGATCAACTCAACCGCACAGGCGCCGGGTAACGCTGTCTGCGCAGTGCCTCCCAGTGCCTCACAGGCGGCGCGTACCAGCATTGGACGAATCCGTTTGCCGCCATTGAACACACTGTACTTCATGGCTTCATGCAGGCGCGCCTCGGCAGGCTGATAACGGGCAAAGACCTGCTCAAGACCGTTATCCGCCCATTGGCGGCAGGTCTGGATGTACTGCTTGATGTCCATTACTCGTCAACATCACTCTCGAAAGGGCGGGATTCCAGCTGGCCGTTTTTTTCTACCAGGATACGCACTTTCTGTTCGGCTTCGTCCAGGGCTTTCTGGCATTCACGGGTCAGGCCGATGCCTTGTTCAAACGCTGTCAGGGATTGCTCCAGCGTCAGGTCGCCGGACTCCATTTTTTCCACCAGGGTTTCCAGTTCCGAGAGGGATTTTTCGAAAGCAAAGCCCGCTTTCTTGCTTGGCATCAGGGCGACCTTTTTAGGCAGGGATAATTGCATCGAACACTAACCCAGTGCGTGATACGGGTCAATGTCGAGGGGGCTGCCAGCGCGGATGCGCCAGGTTGTTTTGGAGGATTACGTAAGAAATGAAGCAAGCGTTAAAGCTTTGATAACCCTTGGCGATAACCACTTTCTCGGTGGTGTGGTCCGGTGAATTCCGGCAGCTGTGGATTGCTATAGTCAGGGTGTCAGGTAACGGATTTATCTGGCGGTTATGAATGCTTGTAATGACAGGATGTCGTGGTTATGAAGAAGTCGGTCAGGTGTGTCGCCAAAGCAGCGCGGCATGACAGTAACCTGTTTCCCAATGCGGTATTTTTATTGTTATTCATTCTCTCCTTATTGGCTTTTCGACCGGCGCATGCCGAGCTGGTGCCGTTGCCGGATGGCGAGCTGCGTAGCACGCATGCAGAGCGCAGTATGACAGGTCTGGTGCCACTGGATGATGCGGCATTGTCGACAATATCTGCACAGGGATTTGATGCGAAGCAACCCCAGTTTGATGAAGCCAACCAGCAGGATCCCGGTCTGGCTGTATTAGGTCAGGTGCTGCAGACTTCTCTGCCGATACTGAATTTCATCGAGGCGGATACACGGATTTCCGGTGTTCAGTACAAGGACGGCGTGAGTCCGGTAGAGATCCTGATCAATGAAGGCGCCGTGCGTTTTAACCTGCCGGATTATGTGGAATCCATTGCCATGGATAATATCCGGGTCCTGGGCAGCGCGGGCGGATCGTTCGGTTCCCTGTTGATCCAGGGGCTGAGCCTTTCCGGCAGTTCGATTACGATTCGCACGAACCCCTGAACGAAAAAAATCCCCGCACCAGGCGGTGCGGGGATTCTGCAGGCTTGCAAACGAAACGAACGATCAGGCGTTTTGAGCTGCGCTCAGGGACTGTTCTGAAACGGTGTCAGTATCCAGTTTGCGCGCCGATTCCGGTGAATCATTCCAGACATCCGGATCCATGGTCTTATCCAGGAACGGGAACTTCTTTCGGTCAAACGTGGGCGACAGGCCCGCATCCAGCTGTTCATCAAAGTCCTTGAGAACCTTGAAGACCTGACCGGCCAACAGCAGGATGACGGACAGGTTGATCAGTGCCATCACACCCATGGCCAGATCGGCAAAGGACCATACGACAGGCAGTTCACCGACGGCACCCCAGACGACCATGCCCAGTACCAGTACCCGGTAAACCATCAGTACTGCCTTGTTGTCCTTGATGAACCGCAGGTTGGACTCACCGTAGTAGTAGTTGGCGATCAGCGAGGTGAACGCAAACAACAGGATAGCCAGGGCAATGAAGTGGTTACCGATACCGCCGATTTCATTGGACAGTGCGGCCTGAGTCAGAGCGATACCGGTCAGCTCATTACCGCTGTGCAGCTGGCCAGACACCAGGATGATGGCAGCCGTCGCAGAGCAGATCACGATGGTGTCCACGAACACGCCCAGCATACCCATGATGCCCTGAGTGGCCGGGTGGTGCGGAGTGGGTGTAGCGGTTGCCGCTGCGTTCGGGCCACTACCCATACCGGCTTCGTTAGAGAACAGGCCGCGCTTGATACCCTGTTCCATGGCGGTCTTCATCAGGTAAGCGACACCACCACCGGCAGCGCTTTCAATACCAAAGGCACTCTTGAAGATCAGTGACAGTACGGCAGGCATTTCTGTGATGTTCAGCAGCATGACAATCACGGCCAGTGCCAGGTACAGCAGAGCCATGAAGGGCACAACCATTTCCGCAAAGCGGGCGATGGAACGGATGCCACCAAATACGATCAATGAGGCAACAACTGCCAATACAATGCCAACGGCCAGCGGCGGAATTTCATAGACGGCCAAGGCTGCCGCAATGGAGTTGGATTGCACGCTGTTGAAGGCAAAACCAAACGCCACGATCAGGGCGCCGGAGAAAATAATACCCAGCCAGCGTTGTCCCAGGGCTTTTTCAATGTAATAAGCCGGGCCGCCACGGTAGGTGCCATCGTGGTTGTTGGATTTGTAGAGCTGCGCCAGCGTGTTTTCCACAAAACTGGTCGACATACCCAGCAGGGCGATCATCCACATCCAGAACACTGCGCCGGGTCCGCCCATGAAAATGGCAACAGCAACACCCGCCAGGTTTCCGGTGCCGACACGGGCAGCCAGACTGGTGCAGAAAGCCTGGAAAGAAGAAATGTGATGGTGCTCGTCCTTGGCCCGGCTGCCCATCATGGTTTTGATGGCGAAGCCAAAGCGGCGGAACTGCACAAAGCGACTCCGAAACGTGAAATACAGACCAGCCCCAAGTAGAAGACCGACGAGAAGCTTGCCCCAAATTACGCCGTTCAAAACGGCAATCAAGTTACTCATATAACGGCTCTTGTGGTTGTTTAAGGTGTTTATAATCGTTCGGAAGTCGATAGTACCGCTCAAGGGGATTGAGGAAATTGCTGTGATACCGTATTGCGCTCAGTGAATATACTTATACGGCTTGTTGCTTTTCTTCGGTGGGGAGCCCGGTAATGTAGAGAATTACCGGGATAAGCCGTTTTTTCCGTATCGGCTCGACGTACAAAAAAAAATCCTGCCAATGGAACGAAAGCATCAAATTCGTCAGAAGGAGAGGCTGTTCTCAGAGTTTTTCCATGTCGTCGAATTCTTGCATCATTGGGTCGTCATCGTCGTTATTGGGTGCCTGGTCACAGGGATTGTTTTCCGGCACGGGCCAGACATCCTGATCCATGGCTTTATCCAGTTCCGGAAACTGTTTGCGGTTAAACACCGGTTCTTCGATTCCGCTGTGATATTGCTGTTCAAAATCTTTCAGCAAGGCGAAGGCGGTGCCAGACAGCAGCACAATCACCACCAGGTTGATCAGCGCCATGACGCCCATGGTCAGATCCGCCAGTGACCAGACCACCGGCAGGCTGCTGAAAGAACCCCAGAACACCATCATTATCACAATGCAGCGGTACCAGAGAATCAAACGTCGGTTGTCTTTGATATGGCGGAGGCTGGATTCGCCGTAGTAGGCATTGGCGACGATGGAGGTGAAACCAAACAGCATGGTGATAAAGGCAATAAAGGGTTTGCCCCATGCGCCGACGGCGCTGCTCAGGGCATTCTGCGTCAGTGCAATGCCTGTGACGCCATCACCATTGAGGTATTCCCCGGACAGCAGCACGATCATGGCTGTGGCCGTACAGATCAGAATGGTATCGGTGAAGACACTGAACATGGAAATCAGCCCCTGGGTGGCAGGGTGATTGGGGGTCGGGGCTGCAACCGCATTAATGTTGGGGCTGCTGCCCATGCCGGCTTCATTGGAGAACAAACCACGGCGGATACCCTGCAGCATCGCCTGAGAGACCATATACCCCATACCGCCGGCGGCAGCCGTCTGCAAACCAAACGCACTGTCAATCACCAGCCGGAAGACATCAATCAGACGATCGTGATACAGGAACATCACCATGCCTGCCGTGAGGAGATACGCGGTTGCCATGAACGGGACAGTTTGTTCTGCAAAACGGGCAATACCACGAAGCCCACGGAAAATGATCAGTGCGGTCATGAGTGCCAACACCAGTCCAACCGACAGCTCCGGTAATGCAAAGGCATGAGAGAGTGCGGTGGCTACGGAATTGGAATGCACGGCATTGAATGAAAAGCCGAAAGACAGCACCATGCAGACGGAAAAAGCGATGGCCAGATTACGTTGGCCCAGTGCTTTTTCAATGTAATAGGCCGGCCCCCCACGGAAGGTTCCGTCCTTGTTGTTGGACTTGTACACCTGGGCAAGGGTGTTTTCCACGAAGCTGGTGGCCATGCCCAGAATGGCAATGACCCACATCCAGAACACGGCGCCAGGCCCGCCCATATAGACGGCGATAGCCACACCTGCGAGGTTACTGGTGCCTACATGGGAAGCAAGACTGGTGCACAGGGCCTGGAAGGATGAGATATTGCGGCTGTCGCTGGTGCGTTTACTCTGGAGAAGCAAGCGAAGTGTCAGTGGAAAGTGCCGGACCTGAACCAGTCCGCTGCGCAGGGAAAAATAGATGCCAGCGCCCATTAGCAAATAAACAAGTCCATAGCCCCACAGGATGGCGTTGAAGCTGTTGATCAATCCAGTCATGGTATCTCCTCTCCGGTGGTGGGCTTTGTCGGCGCCAGGCCGGGTAAAACCAGAAAATCCTCATGTTCTTAGACCCTTTTTCAAAAGATGTGTTCAGGAATAGAGGATGTAACGGGGCAAAAATATGGCAAACAGTCTAGCAGAGGCTGGTTTTTTCGCGTTTTTTATAAGAGATATGGAATAAGCTTTGCCGTTATAATCGCGCTGTATCATAAATACAGCGTTTTCAGATCCGCTTCTGACGTTTGACTGTAGAGGGGGCACGAGGTCACGTGCAGGACAGAATTTACCGCGTCTACATCAGCTCGACGGCTGCGCCGGCCACACCTGAGCATACCGCCATCCTGCATGGGGTTCTGGCCAGCCACAGTATGCCGGTGTGCCCGGCACTGTGGGACCTGGGTCAGGAGGGGCAGTCCATCCCGACGAATGACAGCGGCGATGACTGGGTGCGCAGGAAAGCTCTGATTAACAGTTGTGATTATGTGCTTTTTGCCGGTAATGCCTGTTACGGTGAGCGGTCGTCAACCGGTGTCAGTATTCAGCATCAGGAACTGACCTATTCCCTGATGCGGGATAAGCCGGTGTTCTGTGTGTTGTTGGCGGAAGAAACGCTCGCTCAGTCCGGGGCGTCGACAGAAGAACTGGGGCGGGTGCGGGCATTGCGCGCATTATTGAAGCGGCATAACCCTGTTTTCTGGCGTCAGGTAGAAACATTGCCGGAAACCATCATTTCAGGGTTTCCGACATTTGTGGCTGGTCATCCGGCTACCGGCTGGCGTAAAACCAAACCACAGATCACTATCGATACCGCCATTGCCAGGGAAACGGTAAACAACCTGACAATACAGCCGCAGGTAATGTGTGAAGCAGCAACCGCTTCGCCAGACAATGAGACATTTCCCTGTGAGACCTTCGACTGGTTACGGCAACACCAGGAGTTCAGTGTGCAGTGCCATGTATTCATTCATGGAAATTGCCATCGGGTTGCACAAAACGTGTCACTCTCGTGGGCTGATGTGTATGAGGCCTTTCGCCTGTCGCTGACCCCGTCGTGTAATGAGGACCGTATTCAGCACTCACTGTCTGCCATGTTAGAAGCGCGTTTCAGTCAGCAAATACTCAGTCAGTATGCTCAGGCGCATGCGGCGGACGCCTTTCACTTTTCTGAAACAGCGATGCGAATGATTCGCCTGAAGTTGCGCCGTCACGGACTGGTTCGCAAAGATACCAAGGCCTCCAGCCGCAAAAACAGTGTCTGGTGCCTGACCGGGGCAGGGAAGGCCGCGGGTCACTGGATTGGACGAACCAGCGCCGGATAAACATCACCAGGCACATCGGAAGAAAATCCGCACCCCATTGCTTCGGGTCAAGGAACAGGAAGGGCAGGTCAGCGTTAAAATAGGGCGGTTTCATCTGCTATCCCCGTCCTTCCTGACGTCCTTCCCCCGGAGTTGTCCATGATAAGTTTTCTCGTTTCCCTGGTAGCCCTTGTTGTCGGGTACCTGATCTATGGTGCCCTGGTTGAAAAATGGTTCGGTGCGGATCCCTCCCGTCCGACACCGGCAGTGACCCAGACCGATGGCGTCGATTATGTCCCTCTGCCCTGGTACAAGATTTTCCTGATTCAGTTTCTGAATATTGCAGGCCTTGGCCCGATCTTTGGCGCCATCCTTGGCGCGCTTTATGGCCCTTCTGCCTTTTTATGGATTGTGTTCGGCTGCATATTTGGCGGCGCCGTGCATGATTACTTTTCCGGCATGCTTTCCATCCGGCATGAAGGTAAAAGTATTCCCGAGATTGTCGGCCTGTATCTGGGGGATAAAACCCGCCAGGTGATGCGGTTGTTTTCCATTATCCTGCTGTTGCTGGTGGGCACGGTTTTCATGGTCGGCCCCGCAGGTCTTCTCAGTAACCTGGGTTTCGAAGGGATTTTCGCGAATAAAACGTTTTGGTTGGTAGTGATTCTTGCGTACTACTTCGTCGCCACTATCGTACCTGTGGATAAGCTCATCGCGCGGATTTATCCCCTGTTTGGTGCAGCGCTGCTGATCATGGCCATTGGCATTGGCGGTGCTTTGGTGTTGGGCGACTGGGTGATTCCCGAAGTGGGTACTCCGTCTGCCCATCCGGGTGGTCTGCCACTCTGGCCGATGCTGTTTATCACCATTGCCTGTGGTGCTATCAGCGGTTTCCACGCTACACAGTCTCCGCTAATGGCCCGTTGTGTAAAAAATGAAGCCTACGGTCGTCCCGTGTTTTTCGGTGCAATGATTGCAGAAGGTATTGTTGCTTTGGTCTGGGCAGCGGCAGCCATGACGTTTTTCCCGAACGGGATTCCTGGCCTGAATGAAGTGCTGGCAAAAGGTGGCCCCGGCCTTGTAGTCAATGAAGTGTCCGTTGGTTTGATGGGCAGCTTTGGTGGAATGCTCGCGGTGCTGGGCGTAATTGCCTGCCCGGTGACGTCCGGTGATACGGCGTTCCGGAGTGTCCGTCTGATTTTTGCGGATATTTTTAACCTGTCCCAGTCAAAGATTCGTAATCGTCTGCTGGTTGCGATTCCGGTATTTGTTTCGGGTTATTTGTTAACACTGGTTGATTTTACGGTTATCTGGCGTTACTTCGCGTTTTCAAATCAAGCGCTGGCAACCATTGTGTTATGGACATCAGCCGTCTACATGGTGCGTAATGGTCGTAGTCACTGGTTTGTGAGTTTGCCTGCAGCATTTATGACGGCCGTTTGTGTAACGTATATTGTTATGGCGCCTGAAGGTTTGGCAATGTCTGCGAGTGTTGCTAATCCTATCGGTATCTTATGTGCACTTACAATAATGATTCTATTTTTGCTGGGTAGGGTTTTTAAACAGGGTAACGCTAAAAGCGTCAGTCATTAAAGGTTTTTACAGCCTTCACACTTTTGTTGTGGGGGCTTTTGTTTTTTTTTGTCTGCTTCTCTTTTAGTTTTGTTATTGTTTAATTTTAATTTTGATTTTAATTTTAATTTTAATTTTAATTTTAATTTTAATTTTGTTTTTAATTTTAATTTTGTTTTTAATTTAAATTTTTAGGGGGATGGTATGCGCGTTGCTAGTGCTCGTGAAAGAATGGCTTCAGGTGATAGTCAACACTCAGGGATGAGTCATACTCAAGAAGGATGTTTTGGCCGGTGTTCTAAGCGTTGTTGTAAGAAAACTGAGTTGCTTGGGGTTTATGTTTCAGGTTTGGAAACAAATAATAAGCCTGAAGAAAGTAGATTGTGTAATTTGTACAATCTTCCTGAGAGTATTAATGAACGTACTATTCAGAACATTGCAACATCCTGTTTGGACTGTATTGATAAATCTTTGGTTGATAGAACAGAGTCTTGGGATTGCTGGGAGTATGTTGTTAAGCCCCTGGGGTATCCGGCGACTTGGTATTCTGCAACATCTAACGTGCTTAGGTTTACGCAAAATGTAGCGCCTGGAGCGGCTGGGGTGGCGTTATATTTAGTAGTATCCTATGGTCCCGGTTCATTGTATATGATTCCTTTTTCGGGATTATGCTCATCAATTTTTGGTTTTTTTGCTGATGTATTTTCACGTGTTGAGGATGAAGACGGTCAAAAGCATTTTGAAGTACGTTCTCAGTTATCCAAAAAAATGGATGAGTTGAAAAAGCTCAGTAAGTGGGATGTTGCTCAATGGGTTCTGGCTCTATATATTGGACCTTCGTCGGTTGTATTGGACGCAAGAAATGCCTTGCTTGGCTTCTTGAAGTGGTTCGCTTTAAAGCTGAAGGAGGCTGTAGGTGCGATAAAGGCAGGTGCATGGGGGCATGGTATTGCTAATGGTACAGTTGAAGCCATTATGCCATTGTTTAACTCGAAAAGTATTTTTGCAGCCCTGCTGGGAGCGCTGCAAAAGGCATGGTGCAAGTCTGGTAGTCTGCCTGAGCAGCGAAAAGAAATAGAGACTTGTATCATGTATCTTAAAGAAATATTGTTTGATCTTGATACGCTTGAAAAGCGTTGGCTTTCGCTATTTATTACATTCTATGAAACGCCAAGAATACAGATGGACTTTTCTAACTTGACTACTGTCGAGTTAGAAGAGAGAAAGCAAGTTATGGAAATGCTTGTGAGTAATCCAGGGATGCGTGAATTAGTCGTTCAGGAGCTCGGTCAAAAAGGTTATAACGTTGAGCTCAGTGGTGCTGATGTTAATTCTGTAATATCGCCTGTTTCTTTTACAAATCGCTGGTGGGGAATTGGGCATTTTGCGTTAATTTCTGCGTTTATCGTATTGATTGGTGATCAGCTGTCAGATTTTCTTACAGGTGCTAACTTGGCGGAAGAATTTATTATTAATGGTACTGCTATCCCTCAGAGTGTTACGGAATGGATACGGGCAAACATAACACCAGATACAACTCAAACTGAGGCTTTTTTCTATGGGCAAAGTTATGCATTTCAGGGTATGACTTTAAGTCCTGCTGAAGTGTCTATTTTATTATCAATAGCTCAAATTATCGTGATGACTTGTTGGATGGTGAATAGTAAAAACCCTTTGAAACACCTTGTTAAGATCATTCATGAATTTATAACCGTGCTGAAACCGTGGGGAGCACTAGCATATACTTCTGCGGGGATGGCCTTGTGGAGCGCAAAAGAATACTGTGGAGCAGCCTATAGTATGAAACCGGGATATGAAGATTCTTATAAGCTCTGGGACATGAGGCAACAGGCATTGGCAGATAATATCAATGGGACAGAATATCTCAGATTACCAGTGAATCCTTGGGCGACTACGAATTATTTCGGTAAGCCTGAATGGGCGATGGCAAATTTGGGTATTATTCTGGCAGTGTATGGCAGTAAATATGGTGGTGAAACGTTCAAGATGCTTAAGCGGCGTTTGATCACTATAGCCAGAGACTGTGGATGGGATCCGGTTAAAACTATGAACAAGGTAGAGCGTTTCTTAACCCGCTTCATTAGCGCAAGAGAACGTTTCATGGCCGGTACTGCAAGAGAGCCAATGAGACAGGCTAATATCATTGAGTTAGAAGATCTAGGCGATGATAGATTACCAATAGGTCCCGCCACCAGTCGACCTAGCCCTGCGGTAAGTGCGAGAAGCCAACTCAACTTGGAAAGTCCGTTTATGGAAGAGAGCAGGCCACTGATGCTACCTTCTGATATCCAAGTTGAGTTAGGTCTACCGGCAGGTAATTCCAGAATTAGTAGGGTGCTAGCAGATACCTATAGAGATTTTGGGGAATGGGAGAGCATCTCTCTTGAAGAAGAGGGGGCTGCTGAGGGTCAATCTGAGGCTATCAGTAGGATGATGGCCTCAGCTGAAAGTCTGGGGGATTCCTATGCTTAAAGTGTCTTGAGGTTACTTACGGTAAGGAGGCAGGATTTTTGGCCTCCTTTTTTTATTATGGGTAAGGTATTGATATGTTGATCGCCCTTGTCTGTGACATAACTAGATAGTTGACAATATATGTAGTCATGACCTGTAGACGTTACGTTACTCATCTTGTTTTCCCAAGCTACCTGTTTCTCACTCTCTCGTTCTGAAAAATTACAGGGCAAGATCAGTGGCGAGTTCCTCTCTAGAGTGTGGTATCAACCTATTTGAAACTTAATCCACGCCGGAGGACTGTAGTGCCTATCTAAATTATCTTATATACATATTTGGGTGTGAACGCATACGGCGAGGTAAGTGCTTGTAGGTAATAGCCGCAATCAATTACCCTTGATGGTGAGGGACAACTAAAAATAACAGGGATATTAAATAGAGCATAAGCGGGAGAGGCAGTCATGCGACCAATCGACCTGCAACAGGTGATCAGCGATATGCGCAGCCAGCTTGCGCCGGTAGTGATGTGCCAGGCTGGCTATGTTTTTGTCAATCTTGAGAAGTTACCCGCCCACGAAGCGCTGCAGGCGCAAATTCATGATCGCGTCGAGTCCGGCGTCATCCGACCATTAACCCACCTCAATGATGATGATGTTGCGGTATTTTATGCCGCTGAACGTCCGGTGCCGCCTGAGCGACGGCAGCGTCAGAAACAACAGGAAATGTTTCAGCTGAACAGCCTCTGATGCAGGGTAAAACCCAGAAGCCCGGTTGATAGCCGGGCTTTTTTATAGGTGGAAGCCTGTAGTTGTCGTCTGCGTATGGATAGGTGAAACCGACAATAATGCTCAGAAAAACATCATAAAAAGAAGGGCAATTTGCAGGGTATTTATGCCATTTATCGTATAAAAGCCGAGCAAAGTCTGACATGGATCAGTATAAGCACGGGTTAAATCCTTATCATGACCCCCGATTTTCCAACACAACCATAACTCCTCGACTGGACTGCACTCTATGGGCAAATTCAAGTTTCCATCCGCCTACACGGTGCTAATGGCGATCATTGTATTCGTCGCGGCACTGACTTATATCGTCCCCGCCGGTCAATATGACCGTGTCATGAACCCCGAACTGGGCAAGGAAGTGCCGGTATCCGGTACCTACCACCTGGTTGATGCAAACCCACAGGGTTTCTTCGATGTGGTCATGGCACCGGGCGCCGGTTTTTATGATCCTGCCAGCTATGAAGCCGGCGCTATCGACGTCGCGCTGTTCGTACTGGTTATCGGTGGTTTCCTGGGTATAGTGACCAAGACTGGCGCCATCGACGCCGGTATCGCCAAGGTCACCGCAGCGCTTGAAGGCAAGGAAATCTGGATGATTCCTGCCCTGATGGTGTTGTTCGCCGCCGGGGGTACCGTGTACGGGATGGCGGAGGAAACCCTGCCTTTCTATATGCTGTTGATTCCGGTCATCATTGCCGCAGGCTATGATGCAGTCACCGGTGTGGCCGTGGTACTGCTGGGCGCTGGTATCGGTGTTCTGGGTTCCACCATCAACCCCTTCGCAACCGTTATTGCTTCCAACGCCGCTGACGTACCGTTCACTGACGGCATGGGCCTGCGTATCGCCATCCTGGTGATCGGTTTCATCATCACTGCCGGCTTCCTGATGCGTTACGCGGAGAAAGTCCGCAAGGATCCTTCCCAGTCCCTGGTAGCGGACATGAAGGAATCCAACGAAGAATTCTTCCTGAAAAACCGTGAAGAAGGCATTGAGCTGACCGGCGCCCGTAAACTGATCCTGGTACTGTTCGCTGCCAGCTTCGGTGTGATGATCTGGGGTGTGTCTGCTGCCGGCTGGTGGATGGCTGAAATGTCCGCCCTGTTCCTGGTGAGCGCTATTGCTATCGGTCTGATCGGCCGCCTGAGCGAAGAAGAGCTGACTGGCACCTTCGTTGACGGCGCTCGTGACCTGCTGGGTGTTGCCTTCGTTATCGCGATTGCCCGCGGTATCGTGGTCATCATGAACGCTGGTAGTATCACCGACACCATCCTGTTCTGGTCTGAGAATGCGGTTTCCGGCCTGTCCGAAATCGTCTTCATCAACGCCATGTACTGGATCCAGGTTGTGCTGTCCTTCTTCATTCCGTCTACCTCTGGTCTGGCGGTACTGAGCATGCCGATCATGGCGCCGCTGGCTGACTTCGCCAACGTGAGCCGTGACCTGGTGATCACTGCTTACCAGTCTGCGTCTGGTGTCGTTAACCTGCTGACCCCGACGTCTGGTGTGGTCATGGGTGGTCTGGCCATCGGTCGTGTGTCCTACGCCAAGTGGTTCAAGTTTGTATTGCCGCTGGCAGGTGTTCTGACTGTCATGATCATGATCATGCTGAGTGTTGGCGCCGTGATGGGCCTCTAAGCACTCGATACCTCTCGCGATGTATCCAAAGACAGGTCCGTAAGGGCCTGTCTTTTTTTGTGCCTGAAGCGCTGACACGGAGAGGTAACATTCAGCAGCCAAAATGAATAAATTTTAAGCAGTTTTTTTCAACGCAGAATGACAATGGCACCCGGACGTCAGCTAAGAAGAAATGCACAAGGTTATCCACAGGGATTGTGAATGACTTCACGGTTCTGTTCACAGACGACAGCCGGAAATAGAAGACAGTGAATATGTAATGTTGCACTAGGGTACAAATAACGGCTTAATTGATTGTTGGTACGTTGGTTCTGTTAATAAAAATAAAAAGAGGCCTCACAATGACTGCTGAGTCCAACGCTGCCGTCAAGACCGCCTTTACCGGGGAGTGGGAAGGAACTGCGGGCAATGACGTCAAAACACTGGATCACCTCTACGCCAAACTGTATGGCTATGGCGGTGACGACACGCTGACCGCTACCGGTGGTGGCGTGTTCATCAATGGTGGCGAAGGCCACGATACCCTGACTGCGCATGGCATTGAAACCATCATCTACGGTGATAGCGGTAATGATGTGATTCGTGGTTATGCCGCAGATACCCAGCTGGGTGGTGGTGCCGGTGATGATGTGGTCGAAGGGCACGGCCTGCGGACAACGCTGTCCGGTGGCGATGGGCATGACACCCTGCTGGCGACTGGCCTGCATGCCATTGTCGATGGCGGCAACGGGGACGATGTGATCGAAACCGCCGCCGGTGTGGCCAGGATTACCGACGTTGCCGGGCACAATACAATCCACGCTTTTGGTGGCGCCAACCTGATTGATACCGGTGACGGCAATGATGACATTACCGCAGTAGCCGGCGCGAACAGCATCGCTGCCGGCGGTGGGAATAATACGATTAATGTGGTCGGCGGTACGAATGTTGTTCAGGTAGCGGATGGGAATAACACGATTGTGGCCGGCGGTCTCGCGAATGCGATATTGGCCGGTCATGGTGATAACACGGTCACCGCCCTGGGGGGCGGCAATATCGTGTTTGCCGGGCATGGGGATAACGACCTCCAGGTTGCCGGTGGCGTAAATAGCGTCATGGTCGGCGATGGGGATAACCGCGTGCTTGCCGCCGGTGGTGTCAACGTTGTACTGGCCGGGAATGGTGATAACGATATTGCGGCACTCGGTGGTGCCAATTTCCTTGCTGCCGGTGACGGTAATGACCACATCATGGCTGGCGGACTGGCCAACATCGTTCTGGCCGGTGATGGACATAATTCAGTAGAAGCGCTGGGTGGTGCCAATATCATCCAGAGTGGTACCGGGGATGATTTCATTGTGGCTGGCGGTGGTGCCAATGCTGTTGTGGCTGGCGATGGTAATAACACGATTTTCGGACTGGGTATCGCCAACCTGGTGTGGGCCGGAAATGGTGCGGATGACATTGCTGTTGGCGGCCAGGTTAACCTGGTGAATGCCGGCGCAGGGGATAACACGCTGGTCGCAGCAGGAGAGGGTAATGTCTTTATCGCTGCGGACGGCAATGATGTCGCGCTACTCGGTGGTGTCGCCAATATTGCGATAACCGGTGGTGGTAACAACCTCATCACGGCGGTCGGTGAAGCCAACATTCTGCAGGCCGCCAATGGCAATGATGTGATGGTGTCGGGCGGTGTTGCCAATATTCAGCTGGCAGGTAGCGGTGATAATGCTCTCGCAGCGTTTGGTGCCGGTAATCTACAGTTCAGCGGTTCAGGCAATGACACCCAGATCGCTATGGGTGTTGCCAATATCCAGCTGGCGGGTGATGGGGATAACTCTCTACTCGCATTGGGTGAGGGTAATGTTCAGCTGACCGGCACCGGTAATGATTTCACCGTGGCCGGTGGTGTAGCCAATATTGTTTCTACCGCTTCAGGCAGTGATACCGTGATTGCGGCAGGTGTCGCCAATGTGGTGCTTTCCGGTGGTGACAATGACACGGTCGTCGCGGCCGGTGAAACCAATGTTGTCCTGACGGGTTATGGGGATGACAGTGTCGTCTCCGCTGGTGTTAACAACCTGTTGCTGACAGAAGCGGGCGCCGATATGGCGCTGGTAGCAGGTCAGAACAATGTGGCCTTTACGGGCAGTGGCAATGATGTGATTGCGTCTGTAGGACAGAACAACGCCATTGCCAGTGGAACGGGTGCCGATATTGTTGTGGCGATTGGTCAGAATAACCTGGTGGCCACGGATAACGATATTCAGATTTATGCTGAGGATCTGCCACAGCAGGGTGTCTATCAGTTTGGGCTGGATTCCGTCATTGGGCTGGATACCTTCACTGACAGCGACAATGCGTTTGCACAGCGACTGTTAGATAACCTTGGCCTGGGTGTGACGGCTGAAGCCGAAGTCGCATTAAGCGGCCAGCTCAGCATGCTGTTTCCGGAACTGGAGCTATCCAGTCCGACGGTGCCTGACTGGCAGTCACCGGAATTGAACCTTCCCCAGTATGATTATGCGATTCCGGCCTTGCCTGAACTCAAAGGTACGCCAGTGGAATACCAGTACGGTGAACTGGTTGCCTATGGTTTGCCGACGATTCAGTTGCCGGAACTCAGTTCCCCGGCATTGAGTCTTCCCGGTATTACCTTACCGTCATTTGTTCTCCCCAAGTTGTCGGATACGTCGATTACCCTGGAGGACTGGCAGGTGGATGCCAGCTACAACCTGTCGTTTGGTCTTGATCAGACCGGCGACAATGGGGGTATCGGTAATTCTGTGTTGGGACTTTTTGGGGGCGATCTGGCCTTTACCAACTTCCTCGGTGATGTGCTGGTTGAAGTGATCGGTGGCAGTTTTGACCTGAACGCCAATGGTACGGTAACGGTTAACGAAGCCGGTATCAGTGATCAGCATCAGGTGAGTGCGGATCTGCTGGTTTATAACGCGTCGGCGGATTACCAGATATTCAAGACATCGGCTGCTGACGACAATGCGCAGTCAGAAGTAATGGCGGCTAACCGTACCGCCGAGATCGCACTGCCAACGATTAACCTGCCTGCCTTCCATATTCCGACATTCTCCATTAACAGTTTTGATATCAGTGGATTCAGTGCCGGGTTGGCGGATGTTCTCAGTGGCCGGGAATTCTATGGTTATGCCGTGCCCGAGTTTACGTTGCCTGATCTTGCCATTCCCGGGTTTGACGTTGCCGATTATGCGGATATCCAGGCACCAGCCCTTGAAGCACAAAGCTTTGGCCTGCCGGCTTTCACCGTGCCGGTTGTTGGTGGAATCAATGTGGCGGAGCGCCTGCCAGACCTGGGCTACTCCCTCGACTTCCTGCAGGACAGCGGCGATATCGCATTCCTGGCCGGGCAGAATAACCTGGCCTTTACCGGTGCAGGTGATGACCTGGTTGTCGCACTGGGTCAGAACAACCTGGTGCAGTCAGGGCAAGGCGACGATGTTGCTTTGATGTTTGGACAAAACAATATCTGGCATGCCCAGGCCGGTAACGATCTCGGTTTTGCGGCTGGAGAGCTGAACCTGCTACAGGGCGGTGATGGCAACAATGTCATGGTCGCGTTGGGTAATACCAATAATTTGTCGTCTGGTAGCGGAGAAGATGCCGCCATCGCCATTGGTAATACCAATATCCTGGTAACGGGCAATGGTTCTGATGTCCTTCTGGCTCTGGGTAATCAGAACCGACTGGATGCCGGTGAAAACGGCGATAACACGCTTCTGGCCATAGGCGTCAATAACAACCTGTCATCCGGCAGTGGTAATGACATCCTGGCCGGCCTTGGCGCTGAAAACCGCTTTGCTGCCGGTGCGGGTGATGACCTGCTGGTGGCTGTCGGTGGCGCCAATACCCTGTTGGGGGATGAAGCGGAGTCCAGTACTGCAGGTGGCGGTAATGATGTAATGATTGCGGTAGGTGCAGTGAATACCGTCAACGCCCATTACGGGAATGATGGCGTTTATGCCGCCGGTCTGGGTAATACCATCAATGCAGGGAGTGGCAATGACATCGTTGCCGCTGCCGGTGTCGCCAATATCTTTGACCTGGGTGATGGCGAGGATATTGGTATTGCGCTTGGTGTGGGGAACGATGTTTCCGGCCAGGCGGGTGATGATTTCCTGGTCAATATCGGCATGGGTGCCTCCGTCTCTGGTGACGCTGGCAATGACCTGATTTTCGATATTGGGATGACCGGTTTCTCCAGCGGTGGTGCAGGTAACGATATTCTCATGGGATTGGGCTGGGGCAGTCTGGACCTGTTAGCCAGTGCGGGCCTTGGTACAGATCTGTTCCTGCTGGCGGAAGGACTGAATACGGTTGTTCAAGACGGTGGGGCAGACTCACTCAATGAGCTGACCAAACTGGTAAACCTGACCAGTACCCTCAGTACTGACGGGGGCAGTGGCGATGATCTCTTTATTGCAGGGTTTGGATCGACGACCGCTGCCGGGGGCGAAGGGAATGACAGCTATGTCTACTACCTGAACAGCGGCAACTATGCGATTACGGAGACCGCCGGTCAGGATACGCTGGAATTCCGCAGCCATGATCAGTTCAACTTCCAGCTGGATACCACAAACCTGTTCCTGTCTGAACGGGGGGGTAACAGCTATCAGCTGGATGTTGTTGTCGATAACCAGTCATGGGCATCAGTGTCGCTCAACGGCTGGGAGAGTGATGACAGGATTCAACTAACTGACAGTGACAGCTCGCTGAGCCTGAGTTTTGCCGAACTTCAGCAGTACTGGCAGGATCAGGAGTCGGTGGAGTCGTTTGAAGCCTATGACTTTGATCTGGCAGCGGTACTGGAAAGTGGTGTCCAGGAGGCGCTGGCGACACTGGATGGCTATAACGCTGATCCACTGGCAGAAGATATGCTGGCCACGCTGCAGAGTGACGGATTGGCCGGCATTTCCTCCAGCCTGTATACCGCATTCGATGAATCCAGAGAGCAGATTGAAGCGGCAAGCATGGTGGCCTGAAGCCAGGTGTGTTGTACCGAACCTGTTGGATAAGGCCCCTTCGCGGGGTCGATTAACTTCCTGAATAACGATAAGAACATCGGAAGGGACAGCAATGAGCAAGCAGATGTTTTGCGACGGTGTAGAAAACATTGCGGTGATCAGTGGCA
Source organism: Kistimonas asteriae (assembly GCF_018263925.1). Lineage (GTDB taxonomy): Bacteria > Pseudomonadota > Gammaproteobacteria > Pseudomonadales > Endozoicomonadaceae > Kistimonas > Kistimonas asteriae. The sequence goes on along the minus strand of NZ_JAEVHF010000007.1, from coordinate 175,332 downwards.
ATGTCAGGGTCGAGTTGTTTGGTTTTACTGCCGGTGCTACTGACGGGAAGTTGGATCAAAATCGGGAAAAGACTGGCACACTGGTCATGAGTCCGGAAGGCTTTCTGCGGTGTTGCCAGGCCTTTGAGAATCTGAAGCAGGAGATGCTGGAGCGTGGGATGTTAAAGCCAGCCTCGGTTCCTGCAAAAGACAATACCCCGACATCCCCCAATTTTGCTGAGGCTGAAGCCTGATCGGCACGGCTGGAGGTTTTCCTTGAGCAGTGGAAATCAGTCTTCGTCGTCAGCGCTTGAATGCCTGGCGATTGTCGCCCGTTATCATCATCTCCGCTATACGCCGGAATCCCTTCGGTTGATGGTCGATGATGAATCACTCCTTGATGCTACAGGCCTGGCAAGTCTTGCTGAACGTGTGGGGTTAACAGCCCGGTGTGAATCACTCGAAATAACGGACCTGGTTAAGCAGAGGGAGTCCTTCCCCGTGATTGCCATGCTGAATAATGGCAATGCCGTGGTTGTAAGTGGTGTACGACAGAAAGCACAGGGTGAGTTGGTACTGCTGGTGCTGGATCCGCTGGCAGATCAGAAAAACCATCTTCTGGAAATTTCTGTAGAGGCCTTTGCCAATGCCTGGACCGGCGATGTTCTCCAATTACAACCGAAACTGCAGAAATCAGCCGATCACAAAACGTTTGGTGTGCGCTGGTTATTTGAACAGATAGCTACACCACGCGGCGTCCTGGCACATATTTTCATCTTATCCCTCTTGCTCCATTGTCTGGTCTTTGTGGTGCCGGTGTTCACCATGGCGGTTTTCGACAAGGTGATCGGTTACCAGGGTTATGCAACGTTGCACGTGCTGTTTGTGGGGGCGGTCATCGCACTGGTGTTCTCTGGCGTGTTTGGTTATCTCCGCACCTTGTTAATTCAGTATGCCGCTGGTCGTCTGGATGTGTTGCTGGCTGAGCGTATAGCATCAGGCCTGTTCCGGTTGCCGTTGTCGTTTTTCCGGAAACTGCCGACAGGCGGATTGATTCGTCAGGTACAGGAGTCAGACCGTATTCGGGAGTTTATCACCGGTAACCTGTTGTTCACGCTTATTGAGTTCACAGCCATCGTGGTGCTGTTACCGGTCATGTTTGTGTTCAGCTGGCAGCTGACGTTGCTGGTGCTTGGGTTTGCCGTGTTGATTGGCTTTAACGCGCTGGTGGCTATGCGGGCTTCACGTCGAACCGTCGATCAGTTGTATCGGGCGGAGGCCGACAGGCAGTCACTGATTGCTGAGACCTTGTCCGGTGTTGAAACCGTTCGAGCCTTGGCACAGGAATCCAGGATCAAACGTCGATGGTTGAGTAAAAGTGCTGAGATTGTTCACCTGAATCGACAGGCGGGGCTGACAACGGGTTTGGTCTCGGAAAGTGGTGGATTGCTGCAGAAACTGATGCAGCTTTTCATCATCTGGTATGGCGCCCAGCTGGTGTTGGCGGGCGGGCTGTCTATCGGTGTCCTGATTGCCTTCAATATCATGGCTGGGCGCATTGCCGGCCCATTGGTGCAACTGGCAGGGATGCCCGGGCGCCTTCAGCAGGTGCGTCAGTCAATTACGACCCTGGGCGCATTGCTGAACCAGCCCCCCGAGCGATTACGTACCACGGGTGTTACAGCGCCTGTTCAGGGACGCATCGAGTTCCGTCAGGTGAGTTTCAGTTATACACCGGAAGTGCCGGGTATTCTCAAAGCGGTCAGTTTCCAGATTTCGGCGGGTATGAAAGTCGCGATTGTCGGGAGCAGCGGTTCCGGAAAAAGCACCGTTGCACGACTCATGGCGGGTTTGTACCGACCGGAGAAAGGTCAGGTGCTGATTGATGGCATCAATCTGCCAGAGTATGACCCGACCTATATACGTTCTCGGATGGGTATTGTTCTTCAGGAGTTGTTCCTCTTCCGAGGCACTGTTCAGGAGAACATTGCGGCCTGCGCCCCACATGCTGGGATCAATGATGTCATGGAGGCGGCGCGTATCGCAGGCGCACATACCTTCATTGAAACGTTGCCTCAGGGGTATGACACCATTCTGGATGAGCAGGGCCTGAACCTGTCAGGTGGGCAGCGTCAGCGACTCTGTATCGCAAGGGCGATATTGCACGACCCCGCCATTCTGCTGCTGGATGAGGCGACCAGCGCATTGGATCCTGCGACTGCCGATCAGCTGGAAGAGAATCTTGACAGGCTTGCCAGGGGGCGAACCCTGGTGATGGTGACCCATCGTCCGTCACTGCTGCAGGCGATGGACAAGATTCTGCTGGTTGAACAGGGAGAGGTGCGAGCCATAGGTCGTCATGAGGAATTGTTGGTCTCAATGCCGTCATACCGGTTGTTATGGCAGCGACAGGCGCAGGGAGAGCAGGCATGAAACATCTTTTCTCCCGGCTCAGGGCGCGATACGACGACTGGAAAAAAACGACAGTTGCCGAGCCGCTGCAACCTGACTGGCGACAGATTGCATCCGAAGCGCCACCGGCATGGCTGCCCCTGGTGTCCTGGTCGGCTCTCCTGCTATTCATTGTATTGCTTCTCTGGGCTGCCATTTCACGGGTAGAGACGACCGTTGTAGCACGGGGAGAATTGGTCTCCCTGTTACCCAATACGCCCGTGCAGCCACTTTATGATGGGATTGTTCGACAGCTGTCTGTTTCGGAAGGTGATTTTATCAGCGAAGGTGAGGTGCTGGCCGTTCTGGACAGTACCGAGTCAGAGGCTGATCTCGATAGCATCCGTCTTCGACTGTTATCTGCTCAGGCTTCTGCCCGACGGTTTGAAGCGGAGCTGGCATGGTTTGATAATCGTGATGAGGAAGAGGTGGAGCCGGTTGCTGTACGGTTGTCTGATGATCCGGCGATGCAATCCCTTGAGCAACAGTTGTTTATTCGACGGATCAATGAATACCGGGGCACCATTGCTCTGCATGCAGCCTCTATGCAGGCATTGCAACAGCGCCAAGTGCAGTTAGCCGAGCAGTTACAGATGCTGGAGCAGGAAGTGGTTGTCACCAGGGAACTGGATCGTCTGCGCACGACCCTTTATGAAAAGGAAAAGGAAGCTTATCAACGTAATGGTCCCAGGAAAGTGGATCATTTGCAGACGCGGCAGACATTGCTGGCAGCAGAGCGGAACGTTGCGACGGTGCGTGCCGAGTTAAAGACTATTGAACGACATCTGACAGATAAGGAAATAGAGCACCGGGCATGGCGTACTAGTGTTCTGGCAACGCTGAGCGGCGGGTTTTCCCAATCGAGCCGTGACTATGTCGCAACCCTGGCTCAGCTGAAAAAATATGAACAGGCACAGAAAACGACATCCCTGCGTGCGCCGCATGATGCGATTGTGCTGATTTCTGCCGATAAAGGGGCAGGCAGTGTTGTTAAATCCGGTGAAGTGTTGTTTGAACTGGCGCGAGTGAATGGGGAGCTTGAAGCGGAGATTATGATATCCCCCATGTCGATAGGCATGGTGGCGGAAGCCGCTAATGTACGACTCAAACTGGATACGCTGCCATTCACCCGTTATGGCGATATGTCCGGCACATTACGCCTGATCAGTAATGGCACCGTCTTGGATAATCAGGAACAGCTGGGTTACCGGGGCAATGTCAGGCTTGAGTCACGGCAGTTGCGTCATTTGCCTGAACATTTCCGGTTATTACCCGGCATGACACTGGAAGCGGATATCCTGACCGGTGAGCGATCCCTGCTCAGTTTTCTGATTTATCCCATTGAACGTGCGTTGGATAACAGTTTTCGGGAACCCTGAATGAAACGTTACCCTGTTATTCGAACGTTGTCCGCATTACTGGTCCTGGTGGTCATCACGGGATGCACGCTGCATGGGCGCGGGCTGACACCAGACGAAATACGTCAGCGGTCAGAGCTGGATTTGACCGGTATGGCGACAGCTCCCCCTATTACAAAACCGTTGTCGTTGTCTCAGGCGATGGCGCGGGGGATTGAATATAACTTGGATCTGGAGGTTGAACGGTATCGTCAGCTGGTTTCCGCGACAGGTCTTGAGGAAGTGAAGTGGCAGCTGGCCCCGTCGGCATTGGCGGAAGGCAATACCGTTCTGCGGAGCTCACCACCGGATCAACGTAATTCCAGCAATTTTGAAGGACGACGGCGTGACGTGGCCAGCGCAAATCTGCGCTGGTCAGTGCTGGACTTTGCCATCGGCTATATTCGGACGCAGCAGGCGTTGAACGACGTATTTATTACCCGTGAGCAAACCCGTGCGACACTCAATCGTCTGATATCGGAGGTACGTATTGCCTGGTGGCGGGCCGTTCTGGCTGAGCAGCGCCTGCAGGCAGGGAAAAAGTTGGCCGTGGATATCCATGCGATGAGCCAGCAGTTTGCCGGCGATCACTACAAGGCCCTGATGGATCCCTTGACGATACTGGGCTATCAACGTGAGTTGTTAACACTGAGTGGCCGCTTAGCCTCGATTGAGCGGGAACGACAAACGGCGTTTATTGAACTGGCTGCGTTAATTAACAGTCATACGGCAGAATTTCCTTTACCGGCCTCGACCAGCGGGGATCAGACGATACCTGAATTGCCTGCATTGACTGAACTGGAACGGCTTGCTCTGAGGCAAAGTCCTGAATTACAGGAGAGCGATTACAGAATCAGGAACCGGGCGTGGGATCTGTCGGGTGCCAAATGGCGCTGGCTGCCGAATATCGATGTTTTTGCCAGTGCCCGCTATGACGACAGCGCCAATCTGGAAGACAGCCACTGGGAGGAACAGGGGGTTGGGATCTCACTCGACCTGATGGGGGTTTTCAAGGTCCCGGCAAGGATTCGTGCTGCAGAGGCGGAACTTGATGCTGAGGAAGCCCGGCGTCTCGCACTGGCAATGATGGTGGTCAAGCAAGTACGGATGACCGCATCGGAGCAGCAGTCACTCATGCGAGATTATCAGCGTACCCGGGACTATAGGGCACTGGTTGCCAAAGAGTGGGAGGTTCGTCATTCCAGAGAACGATTCGACCCTGAGGATGAGATTGCACTGTTGCGAACCCGTTGTGATCTGTTATTGGCAGAGTATGACGTTGACCAGGCCTGGTTGGGGTTGTTGAAAGGCTATGAATCTATTCTGTTGGCAGCCGGTATTGACCAGGTGCCGCTTCCCCTTTTAGAGCAGAAGGGGGAGGGGTTGGCTTTGTCTCTGGTCAGGCATCGTACAATACCCTCACTGCTGTCGTACCTTGATCCGTGAAATGCTGTGGTCAGATACAGTTACCCAGGCTGAAATGTTCAGGCGATGTCGAAAGTATGGTTTTCCAGGCGTCATCGGTCTTGAGCAGTGAATAGATACGATAGTCCAGTAGCCCGTAGTCGTTTTTAACCCAGGATTGCAGCATACCTTCGATATGAAACCCGACTCGTTTGAGAAAATGGTGCATATAAGGATGTTCAGGTACAACCTGCGCTTCAACGCGATGTAGCTGTAACTGGCTGAAACCATACGCAATAATGGCTCGGCCCGTTTCATACAGAATATTCTCTCCCCAGAGCTCGGGTAATACTTCCACCATTAAAGCAGCAGAATTATTCTGGTGATTAATATGTTTGAACCCAATCCGACCGGTAAACCGTTGACTGGTTTTTTCTTCAATCAGCCAGTAAAGCGCCGTGCCTGATAAAACATCCTCATTCATGGCTTGCAGGACATGATTGGCTTCATGTCGGTCACTCACGGGATGCGCAGGGTGTGCGGTGACGACTTTTTCCTCTTTGAGCAGGGTGTAGAGACTATCAGCATCATGCTGATTGAAAGGGCGGAGGCGAAAGCGGGTTGTCTGAAGGACCGGTACCATTGCAGCATTTGCCTCTCAGTGTGACGGTTGTTGTATCGTTCGTGTGTAGATGCTGACATCACAGTAGTGATTAGGACGTAGCTTGTAGAAATCCCGCAGGTGTGATGTTGGATTGAAACCGAGGATTTCCAGTGCACCGGTCAGTCGTATTTGGTCCGAACGATCCTCAATAATCTGGTAATGCACACTGTGAAGTGACAGCAGTTCTTTTGATAGCTGAACGATGCTGGCAAGGGTTTCAACCAGTGTGTTGTCTGTCAGCGCCTGCCAGTTGTCGATTCGAATGAATGCCCGTCGTGCAATGGGTTCTATCCCATAAATATGGATAATTGCCTGAAGTCGTTCATGCTGCGTCAGTCCGAGAATAAGCCCTTGCTGATTATCGGAAAGCTGTTCTGCCATCCGGACAAACTGGCTGGCTTCCTGGGTTGAATGAATGGCGGGTTGCTGCTGTGTGTTATCCGTCTGGTAAATGCTTGCTATGGCCTCACTGTCTTCATAAGCCAGAGGTTTAAGTTCTGCAGTTGCCAGTGGAATAGCCGGTAGCTTCATGGAACGGCCTTGTTTTTATTAGTATTTGCCCTGCTTAAAACCATAAAGTAGTCGCAGAATATTTACAATCTCCAGACGTGGTCGTTTAAATGATTAGGCTATCATTGAAAGATTTTTCAATAATAACGTTCACACAAGGCTATCAATTAATGCGTAGAGTAACGGTTGGTATGGCGGGAGCTTTGACCCTGAGCGCAAGCTTGGGCGCTTATGCGCTTGGCCCGATGCCAGATGAAAGTGGTTTTTCGGGGTTTGTTGGCTTTGGTTTGGGCAATACGACGTTGAAGAGCAACATCGTTGCCGGTACCGCGATGGGTGATATTGGCAATGACAGAATCTATGATCTGGGTTCTGCCAAATCCGAATCAAAAACCTCTGGTTTCTTCAATGGAGAGGTGCAGTACACCTGGGCAGATTCGAAAACACAGGTCTTTGCCGGTAACTCTTTGGAGAACTGGTTGCGTTATGACTTTTCCAGCGAGCTGGGTGTACGCCGCCAATATGATGGTATTGGCGAATTTTCAGTAAGCTACCTGTTTTCCAGTGTTCCGACCAAGGTCTGGAAAGACCCGTACAAGACAGACGGCAAGCGTAAGGATACCGATCGTACCAGTAGTGGTGCGCGCGTCGGCTGGGGCAACATCATGGGCAGTAATTTCCAGGTGCGCCTTTCTACGCGCAAGGTGGAGATTGATAATGAACAGAGTGGTGAAGAATCCAGCCTCAGTCTGACGCCCGCCCAGCAGCGGATGCTGTCCCGTGAAGGCGATATTCGCTCCGCCGAAGTGCTTTACCGTCATTCGCTGGGTAATGGGCATTTCTTCATTCCATCCGTTCAGTACACCCGTTATGACCTTGATGGCAAAGCCATGGCGGCTGACGAGTATATCGTCCAGCTGAGCCATGCCTGGGGTAACAAGCAGTGGCAGACCGTGACCAACCTGGTTTATGGCCAGAATAAGCACGACAAGGCCAATCCCATCGCCGAGTTTGGTGGTAAGACGCAGGAAGATGATATCTACGGTGCATCTTTCTCGGTCTTTTACAGTGAGCCGTTTGGTTGGAAGAACTGGCGCGCCATGGGCAGCCTGGCAGCCTTCCGTGCAAGCTCCAATATTGATTTCTACGACACTAACATCACATCTGTTTCAGCCGGTCTGCTTTACCATTTCTAATAGCAGGGTAATTCATATTCCTGCTTGATCTCTGTTCCCATATGCTGATACAAACGGCTCAGGTCGTTTGTATCAGAGTAGGGTGATCCTCAAAATGAGCAAAATTGAACGTAATCGCTTTGGCGGCAAGGGTGGCTATTCCATCATCCGGGCAGAGCGGTTTGACAGTGACGGTAATCTAAAATCTGTCGCTTATGAAGTGGTTGGTCCGGAAGGCGATTTCTTTGACAGTTTTTCCGATCTGGATAGAGCCATGCGACTGCTTAACTCGCTGGTGGGCGAGCCGGAGGAAGACGACGCGTCGTTTTACTGAGGTCGTTTTATCAGTTTCTGCCATGTATTTTGACTGAATACGCCAGCGACATAGCCATTGAATGTCGCCAGAATTTAAGACCGTAGCCATTTAATAATAACAAGAGAAAACGGGTTCGGTCTTATGATTCCACGCACGGTCTATGAGCCAGAACATGAAATGTTTCGAGACAGTGTCCGGCGCTTTCTTGAGAAAGAAGCGGTTCCTTTTCATGGCGATTGGGAAAAGGCCGGGCAGATTGATCGCGCGTTATGGAAGAAAGCCGGAGCGCAGGGCTTCTTATGTCCGACCGTGCCGGAAGCCTTTGGTGGTGTCGGTGCGGATTTTCGTTATAACGCAATTGTTGATGAAGAAGTTGCCCGTCTGGGTCTGACAGGCATTGGTTTTGGTCTGCACTCCGATATTGTTGCGCCTTATCTTATCCATCATGGTTCCGAATTCCTCAAGGAAAAGTACCTGCCGGGAATGGTCAGTGGTGACATTGTGACCGCCATTGCCATGACAGAACCGGCTGCAGGGTCAGACCTGCAGGGGGTTAAAACGACAGCGGTACGGGATGGCGACCATTACCTGATTAATGGTTCTAAGACGTTTATTACCAATGGCCAGCTTGCGGATATGGTCATTGTCGTCTGCAAGACCGACCCGGCAGCGGGTGCCAATGGTACCAGTCTGTTTGTTGTAGATGCAGGTGTGGAGGGCTTCAGCAAGGGCCAGAATCTGGAAAAAATCGGAATGAAGGCGCAGGATACCTCGGAACTGTTTTTTCAGGATGTCCGTGTACCCCAGGAAAACCTGCTGGGTAAAGCCGGGATGGGGTTTGCCTATTTAATGCAGGAGCTGCCCCAGGAACGGCTGTCCGTTGGCGTCAATGCGGTAGCTAATGCGGAAGCGGCGCTTGAATGGACGACTGAATACGTCAGGGAGCGTGAGGCCTTTGGCAAGCCGCTGGCGAAATTTCAGAATACCCGTTTCAAATTGGCAGAGCTGGCCACAGAGGTGTCGGTTGCCAGAACGTTTCTTGATCGTTGTTTGGATCTTCATATTCAGGGGCAGTTGGATGTGCCAACTGCTGCACAGGTTAAGCTCTGGTGCACCGATATGCAGTGTCGTGTATTGGATGAATGCCTGCAATTGCACGGCGGTTATGGCTATATGTGGGAATATCCCATTGCCAGGGCCTGGGCTGATGCTCGTGTGCAACGTATTTATGCGGGGACCAATGAGATTATGAAAGAGATTATTGCCCGCTCGTTGGTGTAAGACGCAAATAGCGTTCTACAAATGAGAAACGTTTCAGTGGTCAAATAAGGACAAGCCTTGTTTGGCCGTTGACTGAAAAAAAACCTGAAGATAGTCTTCCACACTGCACTTCCGACTAATGCCAACAGAATGATAATAAGGGGCTGACAGTGGAAAGACCATGTAACCTGTACGCCAGGCAAGTGATGGCTTTTCACCTGCATACATCGCGATTCCAGCGTAAGTATTCTCATTCTATTCTTTCCTTGTCTGGTGGTTTTCCCCATCCCGCCCCATGTTATTGGCGTGGTTTTCGAAGCCCTGACTGATCCCTATTCCAACTTCCAGCCCTTGACAGGACAACAAGTATGCAAGCTTTCAGGCGTGAGTATATTGCGTTTAATGAGCGACACGGAATGTGGGGAGAAGAGGAGTCTCTGGATACATTGTTCCGCCGAACAGTAGCGATTCATCCTGAACGGATAGCTCTGGTTGACAGTGGTGCGCAACCAGGAAGTGGGTCGCCAGTACGCTATAGTTACCGTCAGCTGGCGGATGCCGTGACCCGTGTCAGTGCCGCACTTTTTCAGGCAGGTGTCCGACAGCATCGGGTAGTTTTGATTCAAATGACCAGTGTCGCGGATGCCATTATTCTGAAGCTTGCCATTGCCCGGTTGGGTGCGATTGCCTGCACAATTCCTGAAGGTTTTACAAGAACAGAGTGGCGGCTGCTGTTGGCGGCTATTGGGCCTGATGTTATTGCGCTTGTCCATGGAGGAGACGCTGTCGGCGAGTCTCAGAAAAAGTGTTGGCCGGACTTACCTGAACACTGCCTGCAATTTTCATTTTCTGTTGATGCGTCCACAACAGATGTTATTCCATTGGATTCCCGTTCTGAGTATGAGAAAACGCAGCTCATTCAGCTGGGTGAATATCTGGGCAGTATTCATCTGTCGCCAGATGACTACTTTACCCTGTATCCATCAATGGAGTCTCTTGACGGTGTTGAGGCGCGTCTGAGAATTGTGCCTGGTAGTCATTCCCATTGGCAGGGCGTTGCGTCGTTTATCTCGGAAAAGGCTGGGATGAAAAATGGTGATGTTCTGGTATGCCCTTATATTTGTCAGGAACCCTTGGTGACCGGGGTGTTTTTGTATAACTGGTTGTCATCGGGTGCCCGTCTGGTGCTGACCGGCGCGGAGAATGCAAAAGAATACTTTAGTTGTCTTATGAGTGAGCAGGCAACGTTCTCCTTGATAACCGTTACGTTAGCCAATCAGCTTGAAGAAAAGAATGGTTTTTTTGTTTCTGGCGATCTGGGTTATTTAAGGTCAATGGTGGTGCTGCCAGAAGACTGTGAGGAAACCCGGGTTGAATCTCTGGTTTCCCAGCGAGGTCTTGTTCCTATACCGCTCCGGGCAACGCAAGGCACCTTGTCAATTGTTGGGTGATCGGTGGGCGTTGCTGAGCCTGAATTAGGCTCGTCAAGCGTTTGATCGGCTTGGTCATCTTGGTTTAGGTGACGTTAATGCGATTGATGTCATGTGCCACTTTGTAGGTGACGTGGCAAATAAAACGGCTTCTATGGTTGTTAAATGTCTGTGTTGAAGGCGCTGCTATACATTACCTTCCGTGTATTTTCCCGGGTACATTGCCATATCGCAAACGATAGTTGTTTTATCGCTTGAACTTGAGAGTAAGTAGCAATCATCCGTTTCATGTAAGTCCAGTACAGATTCTTTATGAGCATTAATGGTGCTGATACATTCGCCTTCGTTCTTAAGCAGGTTGAAGTTCCATATCTCGATGATACCGCTGGTTAGACCTATAGCGACCAGGTTGTTCATGAACAGCCCTTTGATAGCCGTTACTTTTCCAGGGTTTTGGGGAGAAAAGTTCCAGGTTTTCCCGTTGGAATCGTCACCTCCTTCGGCGACGAGTGGTGTTTTAGGGGCAGGAAAAAGATAAAAGTGGTCACTGTCGGGTGAAGCCAATGTGGCTTCCTCTGATGCTACGGCCTCATTGGAATCATCATGTGTTTCACTTTCCTCTGATAAGGATTCAGAGTCAGGTCTGTATGGGTTTGGTGTTGAGGCGCTAGACGAGCCGGGGTGACCAAAAACAGAGATAAGTATGCCGCTGCCTGAAAGTTCACTGATAAGTGAAATTTCTCGCTCCCCTTCCTTTGGTCCAAACACTGTTAAAGATTGCTCAGGATGGTTTGCCTGCCTGTCCGGATCCCAGAGTCTATGGGTTGCGTCATCTGAGCAGGACACTAATAGATCACGGTTTAATGAGGGGGAAAGTATCATGTTGATGCAATCTACATGTCCTTCCAGTTTGTTGATAGGGAGGAATTGAGAACCAGTACTGGTGCTATTCCATATGTAGATATTTCCATCATCCGTAGCGGCAGCAATACGATTGCGCGATAGAGGTGCCATGCAGGTCAACATCTCTTGTTCTCTATCGTCTTCTGATTCTTCGTTGTCATCGGCTATTGTTAGATTTCGGATACGGTAGACATCTTGGTGCTCTTGGTTGTGATGCCATAATCTCAAAACTCTATCGGCAGAAATAAATGTGTTTTCTGATATGCAGCAAAGAGCATGCACAGGATTGTTGCTCTGGTCTTTGTTTTTGACTGTATAAGTTGTGTGGCATATTGGAGTGCTCATTTGCCTGGCATCCCATACGCGAATTGTGGAATCATCAGAGCCCGTTATGATTGTCTGAGTCTTGGGTGCAGGTATATGAATCGCACAGTTTACATCACCCTGATGCTCCGATAGCGTTGTGACCTGCATGATCGTCTCATGGGGTTTTTGGGTGTTTAGCCAGTGTCGTAGAGCTATCAGGTTATTGGGGGATTCATTGCTCCACTGAATAATAGAATCTTTAAAGTAGAAGTTTGTCAGAAAGGGTTTCCAAATTGAATCAAACTGCTCTGAGAGTGCGGCACTGTCTAATGTTGATATTTGGCGTTCTGTAGCATCGATAAGGTGCAGGTTTTCCTTGTATTCTTTAGCTGTGTCGAGATCGGTTCGCATTGCAATGGAATGTAAAATCTGAGAGTAATTTTGTTCTACTTCAATTGTTCTAAGTCTTGTGCTCATAGTGGTAGTGTGGAATCTGTTGCGAAAATCACTCTCTGTTACTGCCAATGTTTGTTTTATTGTAGTTTCTGGCTGATTTTCTAATCGCTTGATGTAAGTTGCTTCTGCCAAGGTCTTAAGCGATGAAACGATTCTTCCGGAAATGCAGGTTCTTTTGAGCTTTTTCGATCCTGATGCCCCTTCCTCCTCCATAGGTCTTTTAAAGGACGTGCCTGCCACTGGTTCCATGTCTTTTTCCTTGAGCTGCGATAAAACTGGAACTGTATGGGGAGGAGGATGGGGAGTCACTGACGGCTAAGCTGCTATTGCTAACAGCTTTGGTTTCGATAGGTGATATGACGCTTGGTATCGGTGATGTTAGGGCGTCTGTTTTTAGGGGCATAAAAAAACCGACGTTTGAAACGTCGGTTTTTGGTGTTGGTGGAGGCGGCGGGAATTGAACCCGCGTCCGCCGATACTCCGCCCTTGGCTCTACATGCTTAGATCCGCCTTTGATTTAATTCTGCAACGACCCAGCGGTCGGGGTGAAGCAGAACGAGCCTGTATTGTTTTAGTCGATCAGTCCCCAGACCAGGCTTCACGACGAGTCTGTTTGCTTTGACGATCAGTAACCCAGTCAACAGACAAACCGGGAAGATCGAACGAGTGCTGGTTTTAAGCAGCAGTTAATGTTTTAGGCAGCAGCTGCCGCCATGTTAAACATAGGCTCGTTTTTTGGTTGCATATTGGCAACTAAAAGGTTTGTAGTGTTTTGATTTACGAGAACCACTACGTCCTCGACATGCACCTTGGGTTTCGTCACCGCCGTCGAATCCAAATCGCCCCCGGATCGAAACCTTGCCAGTATTCTACTCTAAAACACAGGCATAAAGTCAATAACTATTAAGCTATTGATTTTTAATGCTTAATTCCCTTTATGCATAACGCGCTGTTTTTCGATATTCCACTCACGCTCTTTGGTGGTGGCGCGCTTGTCGAACTCTTTCTTGCCGCGGGCCAGTGCAATCTGAACCTTGATCAGGTGCTTCTTCCAGTACATCTTGGTGCAGATGCAGGTATGCCCTTTTTGCTGGGTGGCACTGAAAAGCTGCGCCAGTTCCCGCTTGTGCAGCAGTAATTTGCGATCTCGCAGTGGGTCGGCCACAACGTGGGTGGATGCCGTCTGCAATGGAACAATGGAGGCGCCGATCAGCCAGGCCTCGCCGTCTTTCAGGAGTACATAACTGTCAACCAGCTGCACCTTGCCCTGGCGGAGGCTTTTGACTTCCCAGCCGGACAGGGTAACGCCTGCCTCGAACGTCTCATCAATGTGATAGTCGTGACGGGCCTTCTTGTTCGCTACGATAGTTGAGTCGCCGCTACCGGCTTTTTTGGGTTTCTTTGCCATGGCGGAGAATTATACGTGCAGAAACCATAAAAGCCATGATACCGATGAACGAAAAGTGTCAGAAAACACGCTTTTGTCGGTAATGCGCAGTGGTTTAGTGGTTGTACCTTATAGGCAAGTGGTTAGAATGTGCCCTGAGTGTCCGGCGTAGTGTTTCCCTCATCTGCATCGCTCTGGCTGATAACGCGTCAGTAGTAGCTGCTGTAGACGGATCTGGTGCATTAACCCCGTATCAAGACGAGCCCGCTGCCCGTGGTAATCCCGCGATGGCGGCGACAGGATGGCGATGATCGGACGCTCACCACTCTTAGAGGGCATCAGTCCCGACTGTTCACAGGCAACGCAGTAACCGTCTGTTCGAGGATTTACATGGGCGATCAGAAAACAGCAGCACTTGGCACCTGGGCCAACCGATGGACCTTTATTCTGGCGGCGGCAGGTTCCGCCATCGGTCTTGGCAATATCTGGAAATTTCCTTTTATCACGGGCGAATATGGTGGCGGGGCGTTTGTCCTGGTCTACCTGGTCTGTATCGCGCTGGTCGGCATTCCGATCATGATGGCGGAAACCGTTCTCGGACGGCATGGCCGGCATAGTCCGATAGTCACTATGAGGGAACTTGCCCGGGAGTCTGATGCGGGCAGGGGCTGGTCGCTGGTCGGCTGGATGGGCGTTCTGGCGGGCTTTCTGATTCTGTCTTTTTATAGTGTGATTGCCGGTTGGGCTTTAGCCTTTACCTGGGATATGGGGGCTGGAGTCCTGATGGGGCTCACTGGTGAACAGGTCGGTGCACACTTTGATGCGCTGATTGCTGATCCAGTTCGCCTGACCTTTTGGCATACCCTGTTCATGGTGCTGACTGCATTGGTGATTGCCCGTGGTATCCACAAAGGTCTGGAAAACAGTGTACGGGTGATCATGCCGTTGCTGTTTGTGCTGCTGATCGTGCTGCTTGGCTACAGCATTGTTGAGACCGATCAGTTTGGCCGTGGCTTCTCTTTCCTGTTCTCCTTTGATTTCAGTAAGCTGACCTGGGAAGCCGTGCTGGCGGCGATGGGGCATGCATTCTTTACGCTGAGTCTGGGTATGGGCGCGATTATGGCTTACGGCGCTTACATGCCGAAGAGCGCTTCCATTGGTAGCACAGTGATCACTGTCGCGGTGCTGGATACTATTGTTGCCCTTGTAGCGGGGCTCGCTATCTTCCCGATTGTTTTTGCGAATGGCATGGAGCCGGGTGCTGGTCCGGGGCTGTTGTTCGTTTCCCTGCCGACAGCCTTTGGGCATATGCCGGGTGGTCAGGTGTTTGGTGTGCTGTTCTTTGTGTTAGTGAGTCTGGCAGCGCTGAGTTCCTCTATTTCTCTGATTGAGCCGGCCGTTGCGTGGGCGACGGAGCGTTTCTCCATGAGTCGTCTGGTTGCAACATCCCTGTTCAGTGCGCTGGTCTGGCTGATTGGTATGGGTACCGTATTCTCATTCAACCTGTGGTCCGGTGAAGAATATCAATGGTTCGGCATGACCGTGTTTGAATTGTTGGATTTCGTCACGGCCAATATCATGCTGCCGCTGGGTGGATTGCTGATTGCCATCTTTGCGGGTTGGATCATGAAGCGCTCCGTGGTGTACAAAGAGTTGAACCTCTCGCTGGTCAGGTTTAACCTCTGGCGGGCGCTGTGCCGGGTGATTGCACCGGTCTGCGTGTTCGTTATCTTTGTTGCCAATCTTTACAAGGCGATTGCCTGAGGAACGCCGTCACGGATGAAAACGATTCAACGGTCTGCGCTGGTGATGCATTCTGCCAGCGCGATGTATGGTCTGGTGAATGATGTGACTGCCTACCCCCAGTTTCTGCCCTGGTGTGTCGGGACGGAAGTGCTGGGGCGGGGCGACGACTGGATGGAGGCACGGGTCGATGTCAGCAAGGGCGGCGTCACCCAGAGCTTTGTGACCCGTAACAAGCTTGAGGTCGACCGCTTTATCGAAATGCGCCTGGTAGAAGGGCCGTTTACGGCGTTGTCCGGAGTCTGGCACTTTAAGCCGTTGATGGAAGATGCCTGCAAAGTGGTATTGGATCTGACCTTTGATATGGATAATGCCATGCTGAAATCCACCGTAGGCAAGGTGCTGGATCAGGCGGCCAACCTTATGGTGGATGCGTTCTGCAAGCGGGCAGATGAAGTTTATGGTTGAGGCTACGAGCGTGACTGAAATCCACGTAGAAGTCGCGTATGCCCGCCCGGATCGGCAGGCTATTATCCCGGTCACGGTGCCGGCAGGCGCCACGGTTTACGATGCCGCCATCGCATCAGGGATAGTGGGGCAGTTTCCTGAGATTGATCTGGAAACGGCCAAAATGGGGCTGTTTGGAAAAATGGTTGCCAAGCCCCGTGAGCAGGTATTGCAAGGTGGGGATCGGGTTGAAATCTATCGTCCCCTGATTGTCGATCCGAAAGAAGTTCGCAAGCGCCGGGCTGAAAAAGCCCGGTTGGCCAAGGAGTCCGATTAGTCATCGGGTTTGGGTGTGATATAAAAAAGGAGGCTATAAGCCTCCTTTTTTATATCCTGAAATACCTTATTCCCGGTTAAAGTTCATCTTCAGCCTGTTTTTTCATGATGCTGTCTGCAGCATCCTGAGCATCACTTTGTGCGTGAGTGCTGGCTTCCTGGTTGATCTCTGGACGGAAGTCACCGGTGAAGCGGGTCAGCTTGTCTTCGTCGAAGAAGAGGGACAGGGTCTGCTGGGTACGCTCTTTGCCACCTGGTTTCAGGGTGTAGATGTAGTCCCAGCGATCCTTGTCGAAGCTGTCAGGCAGCAGAGGCGTGCCCATGACATAGGCCACCTGACTGCGGGTCATGCCCGGCTTGAGTTGGTTGATCATATCCTGGGTAATGATATTACCTTGCTGGATATTGATCTTGTAGACTCCGGGAAAGCTGACCATCGTGAAGTCGCTATCGTCAGAGAACCAGGAGCAACCGCCCATTAACGCTGCAGTTATAGTCAAGGCCGGTAATTTCAGGTACTTTTGCATCGTCCAGGGACTTCCACTATCTTCGACGGAAATGAGATAATGACAATTTATACATTTTCAGGGGTTAAATAAAGGATTACTCAGTTGGAAAATCAAGAGCTGCGTAAAGCCGGGCTGAAAGTTACCCTGCCCCGCGTAAAAATTCTGCAGATTCTGGAAAGTGCAGATGACCGCCATATGAGTGCTGAAGATGTATATAAGGCGCTGATCGAGGCGGATGACGATGTCGGCCTGGCAACGGTATACCGCGTACTGACACAGTTTGAGTCAGCAGGCTTGGTGGTGCGCCATAATTTTGATGGCGGGCACTCCGTCTTTGAACTCTCCCGGGGTGAGCATCATGACCATATGGTCTGTATGGAAACCGGCAAAATTGTTGAGTTCACCAACCACGAAATTGAGCGTATCCAGAAAGATATTGCTGAAAAGCATGGTTATGAGTTGGTGGATCATAACCTGGTTCTTTATGTCCGCCCCAAGAAAAAATAACGGATAACGATCTCAGATCTGTTGGGGCTGCCTGGTGTGGTCCCTCGTCCAACGCCCTTGGTTGCCGTTGATATCGGTCATCCAGCGCTTTCTGCTTGCCTGCTCCTTTCTTCAATTTCAGTGCTATCTACAAGTCATGTGTCGTTAGGTTGTTAAAAAATGATGGCAATAGGCTGCAGGTCTTTGCCTTATAGGGCTATCATCATTAGGAATGGCATTGATGTTTGACTAATGACGAAAAATAACGATCCGGTGATGCATATGTCATGGAGACAGTGCTGCATACTGACAGTTTTGATGGCAATTCTGTCATTGCCCGCCAACAGTGACTGGCGCCATTATGGAGCGCTGGACATACTGCCAGATATGATGATTGCAGGAAATATTGTTGCACCAACACTCGCTATATTTGTGGCGCAGGATCGAAGTGGTGACTTGTCGCTGGTGATTACGCTGCCCGCCAAAGCCGGTGTGGCTGATACGGCAGATCTTATTTTCACGCTACCGGAAAAGAAACCTTATACTACTGAGTTCCATGTGCTGCGGCGAACAGACACCCATATCGTATTGAAAACCGGTGATGTTGATTTGATTGCGGCACTCTCTGGATTGCAAGGCAGCTATTCCTATGTGGACGTCAGTAGTGAACACGCTGGCCAGCATCGTTTTGACCTGAGCGGTATCACAACGGCGTTGTTAGGGCTGGCGACCGCCAGCCTGGAATAGGCACGTATTTCTTTTTCTTTCCCGAAAGTATTGCTGGTGCGCTCAGCTGGCTGTTGATGTCTGAGCGCGCTCGATCATCTCTCGTGCATGAGCCACAGTGTGGTCGGTCAGTGTTACTCCGCCGAGCATACGGGCAATTTCCTGGGTACGACGTTCTTCCTGCAGCTCATGGATCTGTGTGCGCGTTGTGGCCTTGCTGTGTTGCTTGGAAACATGCAAGTGCTGATGGCCCTGTGAAGCGACCTGTGGCTGATGGGTTACGCAGAGCACCTGACCATGGCTGCCCAGTTCCCGCAGCAGGCGACCCACAATTTCTGCTGTGCCACCACCGATACCGACATCCACTTCATCGAAGACCAGTGTGGGGATCTGACAGCTTTTGGCTGTGATGACCTGTATCGCCAGACTGATGCGCGACAGCTCTCCGCCAGACGCTACCTTGTGCAAGGGGCGGGCAGGCATGCCGGGGTTGCTGGTGACCAGGAACTGAATGTCCTCATTGCCGTGGGGGCGGAACTCACCGTTGATGGTGGTCAGCTCGACTTTGAATTCTCCGGCAGGCATACCCAGGTCGCGTATGTGACGGATAACGGCTTTGGCCAGTTTCAAAGCACCTTTCTGGCGTTTGACGGATAATTTGTCGGTTGTCGCTTTATACTGTTTCTCCAGTAATTGGAGTTCTTCCTGAAGCTGATCAATCTGGTCATCACTGTTTTGCAGGGATGACAGTTCGTTCTGCAATTCCCTATGTAAGGTATGCAATTCAGAGGGCTGGATATGGTGTTTGCGAGCCAGTGAATAGATGGCGGATAAACGCTTTTCTATTTCGGGCAACCGTTCAGGGTCATCATCGAAACCATCCATGAAGTGGCGTAATTCGTTGCAACATTCCTCGACCTGAATCTGCGCAGAGCTGATCAGTTCAATAGCATCCTGTATGGGCTGACTGTCGAGATTTAATTCGGCAAGCAGATTCTGGCAGGCGCTGAGCTGGTGCACGATATTGCTGTTATCGTCCTCTGCGCAGAGGGTCAGCACCTGGTCACAGGCTTGCAGAGAGCTGGTGGCATTGGCCAGTCGCTTCTGCTCTTGTTCGAGTTGCTCCAGCTCATCTTTGCCCAGGTTTAGCTGTTCCAGCTCTTCTACCTGATAGCTCAGAAGTTGAAGACGGGCGCTTTGCTCTTCGCTGGCGTTTCTAAGGGTTTGAATGCGTGTATGGCAATGGTGCCATTGTCGCCAGATCTGGCTAACCGTTGCCGCCAGTGCGTTGCTTCCGGCATAACCGTCCAGTAGTCGGCGGTGGGTGGCGGGTTTGAGTAGCGATTGATGTTCATGCTGGCTATGAATATCCAGCAGCATTTCGCCAATCTGACGTAAATCGGCCAGCGGCGACGGTGTGCCATTGATGTAGCCGCGGCTGCGCCCTTCGCGGGTGATGGTACGGCGAAGAATGCACTCGTCACCTGCATCCAGTTCGCGGGATGCCAGCCAGGCTTGTGCGTCAGGGCAATGAGCAAGATCAAAGGTGGCGCGGATATCGGCGCGCTCGCTGCCGGTTCGGACACTGTCAGGTTCGGTACGGTCGCCGATGGCGAGTCCCAGGGCGTCAAGCATAATGGACTTGCCGGCGCCGGTTTCGCCGGTAATAACGGTCATGCCCTGTGTAAGGTCAAGGTCCAGCTGGTCAACGATGGCGTAGTTACTGATGGACAGATGAGTGAGCATCGCAGCGCGTCCGCAGGGTTATTCCTGATTATTTATACAGTATTTTTTAAGGGGCGCAAGTCGTGAATTTCATTTTTATGGGAATAGTGCCTGCATTTTCCCAAGCTGTGGTGGTATCCCTTTGTCAGTCGGAATGACAGGGTTGTCAGGGTAGGCTCGCAATTATTTCTTCTTTTACGGCTGAGCCTTGAATCGTCACAAACTGCCCCCATATCGCGATGCATTACCAGATTTCATTGACACGTGCAGTCAATTAATAGAGTCGGAGATTCGAAATGGCGGAAGACGATATCAAAACTGAGCAAACCCCATCTGAAGCAGAAGAGCAGGTTAAGGCTCAGGCCGCTGCCGACGATCAAAAGACCGGTCCGGTAGAAGGGGCTGAAGCGGCTGAAGAGGGCAATGCTGAGGTTTCCCTGGCAGCGCTACAGGCTGAACTGACCAAGGCGCAGGAAGAGTTAGGCAAGGCGCAGGATCAGGTGATGCGCGTCCATGCTGATGCCCAGAATGTGAAGCGTCGTGCGCAGCAGGATGTGGAAAAAGCCCACAAGTTCGGCCTGGAGAAGTTTGCAGAGTCATTGCTGCCTGTCGTCGACAGCCTGGAACGCGGACTGGAAAGTGCCGATGCCGCTGAAGGCAGTCATGAGGCGATGAAGGAAGGCATGGAGCTGACGCTGAAGCTGTTTCTGGACACCCTACAGAAATTCAGTGTTGAGCAGGTGAATCCGGTGGGCGAGCCCTTCGACCCACAGCTACACCAGGCCATGAGCCAGATTGAAAGCCCTGACCAGGAGCCTGGTTCGGTGCTGAATGTGTTCCAGAAGGGCTATACACTGCATGGTCGCCTGATTCGTCCTGCCATGGTGGTGGTGGCCAAGGCGCCTGCCGCGGTTTGAGCGGCTGAGAGGCCTGGGAATTCGCCTGTTTGATCGGCGGATCAAAGAGATTTGAATTTAAGCCTTGAAATGATGACAGACGGTTCCCATATAGCAAAGCAAGAGGCCAGTAACCGGGTGTAAGGTCAGACTGACGCGTCCCGGGATGCGACGGTACATTGATCGGTGAGACACACTGAGACCGGGCTGGCATGGCAGCATGCCACGGAATTCACAGTATTTGTAATTGTAATTAGATGATTCAGACCTTCGCACAGGCGAAGCGATGAGAGAGGGTTTTCAATGAGCAATAACAGCAAAGGCAGAATAATCGGCATCGACCTGGGCACCACCAACTCCTGTGTGGCAGTGATGGACGGTGGTCAGGTCAAGGTTATCGAGAATGCTGAAGGCGCACGTACTACGCCTTCCATCATCGCATACACCAACGATGGTGAAACGCTGGTCGGTATGCCGGCCAAGCGTCAGGCGGTAACCAACCCGGATAATACCCTGTACGCGATCAAGCGTCTGATCGGTCGTCGTTTTGAAGACGATGAAGTTCAGAAAGATATCGAAATGGTCCCTTACAAGATCGTCAAGGCCGATAACGGTGACGCCTGGATCGAAGCCAAGGGTCAGAAGATGGCACCGCCGCAGATCTCTGCCGAGATCCTGAAGAAGATGAAGAAGACTGCGGAAGACTACTTGGGTGATAAGGTTACCGAAGCAGTCATCACGGTACCGGCTTACTTCAACGATGCTCAGCGTCAGGCAACCAAGGATGCTGGCCGTATCGCCGGTCTGGAAGTCAAGCGGATCATCAACGAGCCGACAGCTGCAGCGCTGGCCTACGGTATCGACAAGAAAGCCGGCGATCAAACCATCGCCGTTTATGACCTGGGTGGTGGTACGTTCGATATCTCCATCATTGAGATTGCCGACGTTGACGGCGAGCACCAGTTTGAAGTGTTGTCCACCAACGGTGACACCTTCCTGGGTGGTGAAGATTTTGACATGCGCATGATTAATTATCTGGCGGATGAGTTCAAGAAAGACCAAGGGATCGACCTGAAAGGCGATCCGCTGGCCATGCAGCGTCTGAAAGAAGCGGCTGAGAAGGCGAAGATTGAACTGTCTTCTGCCCAGCAGACCGACGTTAACCTGCCTTACGTCACTGCCGATGCAACCGGTCCCAAGCACCTTAACGTCAAAGTGACCCGTGCCAAGCTGGAATCACTGGTAGAAGACCTGGTTGCCCGTTCTCTGGAACCTTGCCGTCAGGCGGTCAAGGATGCGGAACTGGATCTGTCCAGCATTGATGAAGTCATCCTAGTTGGTGGTCAGACCCGTATGCCGATGGTTCAGCAGAAAGTGGCTGAGTTCTTCGGTAAGGAAGCCCGTAAGGACGTCAACCCGGATGAAGCTGTAGCCATGGGTGCTGCGCTGCAGGGTGGTGTACTGTCCGGTGACCGTACCGACGTACTGCTGCTGGATGTGACGCCGCTGACCCTGGGTATTGAAACCATGGGTGGCGTGATGACAGCGCTGATCGAAAAGAACACTACTATCCCGACCAAGAAGTCGCAGGTGTTCTCTACTGCGGAAGACAACCAGAACGCGGTAACCATTCACGTTCTGCAGGGTGAGCGTAAGCGTTCCGGCGACAACAAGTCCCTGGGCCAGTTCAACCTGTCTGATATTCCTCCTTCGCCTCGTGGCATGCCGCAAATCGAAGTCTCCTTCGACTTGGACGCCAACGGTATTCTGAACGTGTCTGCCAAGGACAAGGCCACCGGTAAGGAGCAGTCCATCGTCATCAAGGCCTCTTCTGGTCTGAGTGATGAAGAGATTGATCAAATGGTCAAGGATGCTGAAGCGAATGCTGAGGAAGACCGTAAGTTCGAAGAGTTAGCGCAGGTTCGTAATACCGCCGACGGTTTGGTTCACGCAACCCGTAAGACTCTGCAGGAAGCCGGTGACAAGGCAACCGAAGAAGAGAAGACCGCCATTGAAACGGCTGCCAAGGAATTGGAAGAAGCGATCAAGGGCGATGATAAGGCGCTGATCGAGGAGAAGACCAACGCGCTGAGTCAGGCGTCTGCGTCTCTGGCACAGAAAATGTACGCTGAGCAGTCTGCACAGGGTGAAGGCGCTGAGCAGCCTCAGGGTGAAGGCAAGAAAGACGACGACGTTGTCGATGCTGAGTTTGAAGAAGTCAAGGACGAGAAGAAGTAAGTCCGCCTGCTGCATGCAGAGCGCCATCAACAAAACCAGTCCGGTTACGGGCTGGTTTTGTGGCGAGATACCATACGGCAACGCGGGCTTTGGTCCCGCGTTGTCGTTTATTGAACAGCAGCCATGAGCGCAGATCAGGCTGGATACACATTGAAGTACAGGCACTGCGACGCGCAGCAGGCACCAGGTTGAGTGGTTATGTCCAAAAGAGATTACTATGAGGTGCTCGGGGTTTCCCGGGACGTCGGTGAAAAAGAGATAAAGAAGGCTTATCGCCGTATGGCGATGAAGTTCCATCCGGATCGTAATACCGGCGATAAGGAAGCGGAAGAAAAGTTCAAGGAAGTGAACGAGGCTTTCGAGATCCTGTCTGATCCTCAAAAGCGTGCGGCTTATGACCAGTATGGCCATGCGGGCGTTGATCCCAATATGGGGGCAGGCGCTGGTGCCGGTGGCTTTGGTAATTTCAGTGATATCTTCGGTGATGTATTCGGGGATATCTTTGGTGGCGCAGGCGGCGGTGGGCGCGGACGCTCCAGTGTTCAGCGTGGTGCAGACCTGCGTTATTCCCTGGACCTGGATCTGGAAGAAGCCGTTCGCGGTACGACCAAGAAAATTCGGATTCCTACACTGGTTGAGTGCAATACCTGCCACGGTTCCGGTGCGAAGAAAGGCAGTTCACCGGTTACCTGTTCTACGTGTGCAGGTCATGGCCAGGTGCGGATGCAGCAGGGCTTTTTCACTGTTCAGCAGACCTGTCCAGAGTGTCATGGCTCCGGTCAGGTGATCAAGGATCCCTGTCCTGATTGTCACGGTGAAGGACGCATCCGTGAATACAAGACACTGTCTGTGAAAGTGCCCGCGGGTGTCGATACTGGTGACAGAATTCGCTTGTCCGGTGAGGGCGAAGCGGGTGCCAACGGCGGCCCGGCCGGCGACCTGTATGTCCAGATGGAAGTGCGTGAGCATCCGATTTTCCAGCGTGATGGCAAACATCTCTACTGCGAAGTGCCTATTTCCATTATTGATGCGGCACTGGGTGGTGAGTTGGAAGTCCCAACGCTGGACGGCAAGGTCAAACTGAAGATTCCAGCAGAAACCCAGACCGGCAAGATGTTCCGTATGCGTGGCAAAGGGGTTCCGCCAGTACGTGGCGGTGGCGTCGGAGACCTGATCTGCAAGGTCATGGTGGAAACGCCAGTTAACCTGACGTCTCATCAGAAAGACTTGCTCCAGCAGTTGCAGAAGTCTTTTGAAGATGAAAGCAATAACCACTCGCCTCAGAAGAAGTCATTCTTCGAGGGGGTCAAAAAGTTTTTCGATAATATGACGTCCTGAGTGTCCCGTTGAACGATGAAATGGCCGGCAATATTGCCGGCCATTTTTTTTGCGTGAATAACGCGCATTGTGTCAGTGAAGTAGTCGGGCACAGGGAAAGCGACTCAAGTATTTGCAGTGCTGCGCGAAGAACTTACTACATAGTGCAACTATAAGGTGCCCGCAATATGTCGCGCATCAATACCTTCTTTGGCTCTCCGTCTTCTGTTCGGCGGTTTCTGCTGCAAGCGACGGTGGTGTTTGTCACTGTTTTTCTATTCACGGTGGCGGTGAGTCAATGGTTGGGTATACGAACGGGTGACGGGGTGCAGAAGGCTGATGCCCGTGATAGCAACACGGAGACGGTCTTCATGTGTTCTGCAAACCCCAATGCCAGTCAGTGGGCAAAAAAGCCGGTTAATCTGAATCAGCCCCATTTTATTGAGAGCGGCGATGAAGGGATTTATGAAGTTAACCGTTTTGAAGGCACACCGGTAGAGAGTAGGCAGAAGCAAGCTGCTGATGAGTTGGTCAGTCAAATTCGTCAGACGGTTAGTCTGCGGCGATGGCACGATTTTGAACAGGCAATTAATGACGGATTTTCCTGGTATCTGCCAGGGCACTATGCAAAGAAAGAATATCTCTACGATGACCAGGTTATGAATCCAGAACGCCCGGAAGTGCTTATTTACAGCGGTAAGCGGCTGATTGGGGCCATGTTTCTGGCGACCTGCGAGTCCTGTGATATCAACCGTTCAGGTCCCCAGCCTGGCGGGGGGCTGACGCAGTGGCATTATCACATATTCAACTTTAATTTCTGTTTTCCGGACCGCCTGCCAGAGCATGAATTCAGCCTGGCTTTGCCTGGCAGTGACGGACTGTGTCCATCCGGTGTTCTGACCAATCGGACGCCGGAAATGATCCATGTCTGGTTGGAGGATCATCCGGATGGGCGTTTTGCGTCTGATGATGGCTTCTCTTTACCACCGGTTGACCAGGCCTGTGCCGGTGAAGATACGGGGACTTATCCCTGTAATATCTCTGTCCGGGATCAGCCTGGCCACATTCGCTGATTGATGTTCTTAGCGAATGTCTGTGACATCAACGGCAGTAAATGTTTTGGGTGGTGCGACCAGAAAATCCTGGGCCGCTATCAGCGTCAGCTCACGGCTTTCAGCTCGCCATGTGGTTTCAAACAGGGCGTAGATGGCTCCGGCAATATGCTCCAGTGCGGAACGGACATTTCGGTGCTTGAGGTAGTGCGCCAGGAACAGTGCTGTCGTGGCATCACCGGAACCATTCAGAGGTATTGGAAACACCAACTTCGGGGTTTCGACCAGCCAGGCGCCATCGTTGCTCACTGCCAGCATTTCAATCTTGGTTGGGTCCGTGTTTTCCCGTTCCAGGCTGGTGACCAGGACGATATCGGCCCCGGTTTCCCGCAGGGCATGGGCCGCAGACAAGGCGCTGTCCAGGTTTGTGACGGCCTGCCCGGTCAGTAATTCCAGTTCGAACTGATTGGGTGTCAGGATATCTGCGTGGGTGATCACATTATCCCGAAAGAATTCGGGGATACCTTCACGAACAAACACGCCACGGCCATAATCGCCAATTACAGGGTCACAGCAGTAGATGGCTTCAGGGTTGGCGGCTTTAACTTTCTCTACAGCTTCAAGAATGACGTCGCCAATATCGGCTGAGCCCATATAGCCAGACAACACGGCACTGCAGTTCGGTAAAGCACCACGCTCTTCAATGCCGGTGATGACATCACGGACAGTATCTGCCGCAATCACGGGGCCGCGCCAGGCGCCATGACCGGTATGGTTGGAAAACATCACGGTATGTACTGGCCAGACCTCAAGCCCCATACGCTGGAGCGGGAAGATCGCGGAGCTGTTGCCGGCATGGCCGTAAGCGACATGGGACTGAATCGACAGAATATTCATGGATGAACTGCTTGTTACGGATAGGAAACATTGCGCCGCCTTGCTAATAAGGGGCGCGGGGTTGCTGTTTGCACTGTAGCGGTTAGACTCCATGCCTTTCAACTGCATAGATCAATAAGAGGCAGAGACATGACAAACGTTGCTGTAGTTGGTGCCGCCGGTCGTATGGGAAAAACACTGGTTGCCGCGCTGCATCAGACTGAAGGTGTCAAGCTGACCGTTGCTGTTGATCGTCCGGACAGCTCATTGATCGGGGCGGATGCCGGTGAGTTGGCCGGTATTGGAAAAGTGGGTGTGAGTCTGGTGTCAGACCTGTCTGCTCATGTGGCGGACTTTGATGTGGTCATTGATTTTACTGCCCCGGATTACACGCTCAAGAATGTTGCCCTGTGCTGTGAACATGGCAAAGGGATCGTTATCGGTACGACCGGGTTGAGCGATGCGCAGAAAGAAACGCTGAAAGCATCTGCTGAAACCACTCCTGTGGTATTTGCGCCCAACATGGGGGTGGGTGTGAATCTGGTGTTCAAGCTGCTGGAAATGGCGGCGAAGGTGCTGGGAGATGATGTCGATATTGAAGTCATTGAAGCCCATCACCGCCATAAGGTGGATGCACCATCCGGCACCGCATTGAGAATGGGGGAAGTGGTTGCAGAAACCCTGGGTCGGGATTTGAAAACCTGCGCGGTCTACGGACGTGAAGGACAGACAGGTGCCCGTGATCGTAATACGATTGGTTTTTCCACCGTCCGGGCAGGTGACATCGTCGGCGAGCATACGGTGATGTTTGCTGCTGAAGGTGAGCGGGTAGAAATTACCCATAAGGCCAGCAGTCGAATGACGTTTGCCCGTGGCGCCGTCAGGGCGGCCGCCTGGCTGGCGGGTAAAAAACACGGTCTGTTTGATATGCAGGATGTGTTGGGGCTGCGTTAGTTGTCAGCTGCAGGTCAGTGATGCTTGCAGATTGGTTAGTGTGTTGCTAAGGGTGAATAGGTATTTATAGCTATCAGGCCAAGCTTCTGGTAGGATGCTGAAAATTTGCGCCGGGTTGGGTCAGGATGACTGACTCGGGAAAGAATAAGGCGCATTCAGGCAGTATTCATGAAAAAGCGAGATGGAACTTGGTTGCATCTCGCTTTTTTACGACCAGAATAACAGTGCAGCAAAAACGCAGTCAGTACGGGGAGGACGCCTTGAGCAGACCAGCCATTCTCGCTCTGGAGGACGGAAGTATTTTCCAGGGGGTTGCCATTGGTGCAGATGGTGAAACCAGTGGTGAGGTGGTATTCAATACCGCCATGACCGGATATCAGGAAATTCTTACCGATCCTTCTTACGCTCGACAAATCGTTACTCTCACCTATCCCCACATTGGTAATACCGGCACTACGCCTGAAGACGAAGAAGCGTCTCAGGTCTGGGCAGCCGGGCTTGTGATCCGGGATTTGCCGCTGCTCGCCAGCAATTGGCGTAACCAGCAGTCGCTTGATGAATACCTGAAAGAACGCAATATCGTTGCCATCGCGGATATTGATACCCGTCGGCTGACCCGTATTCTACGGGAAAAAGGCGCCCAGAACGGTTGCATCATTGCCGGTAAGGCTGCTACTTCCGAACGAGCGCTTGAGCTGGCTGGCCAGTTCCCCGGTCTCAAGGGAATGGATCTGGCGAAGGAAGTGACAACTGATACAACCTATCCATGGATACAGTCCGTCTGGCAGCTGGAGACGGACAGCCATCCCGATCAGGCTCATGCGGATTTCCATGTGGTGGCCTATGACTTTGGTGTGAAGCGCAACATCTTGCGTATGCTGGCGGCTCGTGGCTGTCGGTTGACCGTGGTGCCTGCCCAGACATCGGCCGCCGATGTGCTGGCCATGAATCCCGACGGTGTCTTTCTCTCCAATGGACCGGGCGACCCGGAGCCTTGCGATTACGCCATTGAAGCCATTCAGACCATTCTGAAAACGGATCTTCCCGTATTTGGTATTTGTCTGGGGCATCAGTTGCTGGCGCTGGCCAGTGGTGCAGAAACAGAAAAGATGAAATTCGGGCATCACGGTGCGAACCATCCGGTTCAGGATTTGTCTACTGGGGTAGTGATGATCACCAGCCAGAACCATGGGTTTGCGGTGTCAGAAGGCAGTCTTCCAGGCTACCTCAAGCCTACACACAAGTCCCTGTTCGATGGTTCGCTGCAGGGGGTTGAGCGTACTGACCGGCCGGCGTTCAGCTTCCAGGGACACCCGGAAGCGAGTCCTGGTCCCCATGATGTAGCGCCACTGTTCGACCGCTTTGTCACCATGATGGCGGAACGACGATAAACCCGTGTTACCACGCGTTATCAGGTGGAGGCCGGTGACCCCGGCCTTTGGCAACCAGCAAGAATTCAGAAGAATACCATGCCCAAGCGTACAGACATCCAGAGCATACTGATCCTAGGCGCCGGCCCCATCGTGATTGGCCAGGCCTGTGAGTTCGACTATTCCGGTGCCCAGGCCTGCAAGGCGCTAAAGGAGGAGGGATACCGGGTCATTCTGGTCAATTCCAACCCAGCTACCATCATGACTGATCCGGCGATGGCGGATGCCACCTATATCGAGCCTATTCGCTGGGAAACTGTCGAGAAAATCATTGAAAAAGAACGGCCGGATGTGTTGTTGCCCACCATGGGCGGACAGACCGCACTGAACTGTGCCCTGGATCTTAATCACAAGGGCGTGCTGGAAAAATATGACGTCGAAATGATTGGCGCGAATGCGGCGACCATCGACAAAGCTGAAGACCGTAACCTGTTTGATAAGGCCATGAAACATATTGGCCTGGAAACACCCCGATCCGGTATTGCCCATTCAATGGATGAGGCGTTGCAGGTTGTCAGTAAGCTGGGCTTCCCCTGCATTATTCGCCCCTCGTTCACAATGGGGGGCGCTGGTGGGGGTATTGCCTATAACCGCGACGAATTTGAGGAAATCTGTGAGCGGGGGCTGGATCTTTCCCCGACGTCCGAATTGTTGATCGATGAATCGCTGATTGGCTGGAAAGAGTACGAAATGGAGGTGGTGCGGGATCGGAATGACAACTGCATCATTGTCTGTGCGATTGAGAATTTCGATCCTATGGGCGTGCATACCGGTGACTCCATTACTGTCGCACCGGCGCAGACGCTGACGGATAAAGAATACCAGATCATGCGTAATGCCTCCCTGGCGGTATTGCGTGAGATCGGTGTGGAAACCGGCGGCTCCAATGTTCAGTTCGGTATCAATCCGGAGAATGGCCGGATGGTGGTTATCGAAATGAACCCGCGGGTTTCCCGTTCCTCAGCACTGGCGTCCAAGGCGACAGGTTTCCCGATTGCCAAGGTCGCTGCGAAACTGGCGATCGGCTATACGCTGGATGAATTGCAGAATGATATTACCGGCGGCGTGACGCCGGCGTCCTTTGAACCGGCGATTGACTACGTTGTCACAAAAATCCCGAGGTTTGCCTTTGAGAAGTTCCCGCAGGCGGATGATCGGCTGACGACGCAGATGAAGTCTGTGGGTGAGGTGATGGCGATTGGTCGTAATTTCCAGGAATCCATGCAGAAAGCGCTGCGGGGGCTGGAAGTGGGTTCCGATGGTTTTGATCCACAACTGAATATTGATGATGCCGATGCGCCTGAGCGTATCCGTGAAGGGCTGGTGACGCCGCGGGCCGAGCGTATCTGGTATGTGGCTGATGCGTTCAGGGCTGGATTCTCTCTGGATGATGTCTTTGATCTGACAGCGATTGATCGATGGTTCCTGGTGCAGATTGAAGATCTGGTTCGCGAAGAGCGGGCGCTGGCTGGAATCTCGCTGAGTGCCCTGGAGGCAGATTGGGTTTACCGTCTCAAGCGCAAAGGCTTCAGTGATGCTCGCCTGGCTGCGTTGTTGAATGTCGGTGAGTGTGAGTTCCGGGAGTATCGACAGTCACAGAATATCCATCCGGTGTTCAAGCGTGTGGATACCTGTGCCGCAGAGTTTGCCTCATCGACGGCCTATATGTATTCCTCCTATGACGAGGAGTGTGAGGCTGCGCCTTCAGATCGTCAGAAAATCATGGTCATTGGTGGCGGGCCAAACCGGATTGGTCAAGGAATCGAGTTTGATTACTGCTGCGTTCATGCGGCGCTGGCCATGCGGGAAGATGGCTATGAAACCATTATGGTTAACTGCAACCCTGAGACGGTTTCCACAGACTATGACACATCGGATCGTCTCTATTTCGAACCGGTAACCCTTGAGGATGTGCTGGCCATTGTTGACGTCGAAAAGCCGGCAGGTGTGATTGTTCAATATGGTGGTCAGACGCCCCTGAAGCTGGCCCGTGCCCTGGAAGCTGCCGGCGTACCGATTATCGGTACGTCACCGGAGGCTATCGACCGGGCTGAGGATCGCGAGCGTTTCCAGCAGATGATCGAGAAGCTGGGGCTCAGGCAGCCGCCTAATGCGACCGTGCGCAGTGTGGACGAGGCGATGCTCAAGGCTGAGGAAATCGGTTATCCGCTGGTGGTTCGTCCCTCTTATGTGCTGGGCGGACGCGCCATGGAGATCGTCAATGCGCAAGAAGATCTGGCGCGATACATGAGTGAAGCGGTTCAGGTCTCTAATGAAAGTCCTGTGCTTCTGGACTATTTCCTGACGCACGCAGTCGAAGTGGACGTGGATGCGGTCTGTGATGGTAAGCAGGTTGTCATCGGTGCGATCATGCAGCACATCGAGCAAGCCGGCATACATTCCGGTGACTCGGCCTGTTCCCTGCCGCCATATAGCTTGAGTGAAGCGGTTCAGGATCAGGTTCGTGAGCAGGTGCGCAGCATGGCGCTGGAGCTGGGGGTTGTTGGTCTGATGAATGTCCAGCTGGCCATTCAGGATGATGAGATCTATGTCATTGAGGTCAATCCGCGGGCTTCCCGGACCGTGCCGTTTGTCTCCAAGTGTATCGGGTTGTCCCTGGCCAAGGTGGCGGCGCGTGTCATGGCGGGGAAAACGCTGAAGGAACTTGGTTTTGAGAAAGAGATTATTCCTGATAGCTGGTATGTGAAGGAAGCCGTCTTCCCGTTCAACAAGTTCCCGAGCGTGGATCCCATCCTTGGGCCGGAAATGAAGTCTACCGGTGAGGTCATGGGCGCTGGTGAATCCTTCCCGGAAGCGTATGCGAAAGCGCAGTTGGCGGTGAAGATGGCATTACCCAGTGGCGGACGGGCCATTCTCAGTGTCCGCGAGCGGGATAAACTGCATGCCCCGGCGGTCGCACGATTGCTGTTGGCGGCAGGGTTTGATCTGCTGGCGACCCGTGGAACGGCTGCGGTCCTTAAGGAAGAAGGTATTCCTGTGACGGTGGTGAATAAGGTCAAGGAAGGACGTCCCCATCTTGTCGACATGATCGTGAATGGCGAAATCTCTCTAGTGGTTAATACTACAGAGGGTCGCCAGGCGATAGCCGATTCTTATACAATTCGGCGATCCGCACTCACACACAAGGTCCTCTATACCACCACGATGGCGGGTGCCGAGGCGATAGCCCAGGCCATCTGTTTTGGGCCGGAAAAAAGTGTCAGACGTCTACAGGATTTACATAAGGGTATTGCTGGATGAAGCGTTTTCCCATGACCGTGGAGAGTGAACAGGCACTCCGCGAGGAGTTGCACCGCCGTAAAACAGGGGATCGGGCCCGTATCGCGGAAGCGATCGCAGAAGCCCGTGAGCTGGGTGATTTGAAAGAGAATGCTGAATACCACGCTGCCCGGGAGCAGCAGAGCTTTAATGAAGGCCGTGTTCAGGAGCTGGAAGGCAAGCTGTCCAATGCGCAGGTGATTGATATCACCACCATCGAAAATACCGGCAAGGTAATTTTTGGTGTGACGGTTTCGCTGATCAACACCAGCACGGATGAACCGGCAGTGTACAAAATCGTTGGTGAAGATGAAGCGGACATTAAGGAAGGCAAGATTTCTGTGTCATCCCCTATTGCCCGTGCGCTGATTGGTAAGGAAGAGGGCGATGTCGCCGTTGTCCAGACGCCGAAAGGCAGTGTGGAGTATGAAATCGATGAAGTGAAACATATCTGATCACTTCGCTGTAAAAAGCTGCCGTTCAGGCAGCTTTTTTTTATCCGGAATAAAGGTGGTTTTATGGTTCAGAAGCAGGCGCCCTTTATCCGTTTGTCGGGCATTACGCTGATGCTGCTGCAGACGCTTTGGTGTGGTGGTATCTGGATAGTGGCTTATCTGGTGAATCCAGTGTTGGTGCAGGCTGGTGGTAGGTATCCGGATATCGTGATCATGTTGAGTCAGGTAATGATTGGGCTGGCGCTGGTGTGCACGGGGATTGTGCTGGCTTTTTGTCTGGCGGAGCGCGGATTCAAGGCCTTGCGGTATGCCTATGAAAAACTACTGGCTGCTGTCATGGCTGCACAGGCGATTGGTTTTATCGGTCTTGTTTATCTGCCCGCGATGATCGATGTCTTTCTGGCAGTTATCGCATTGCTGGCCGTGTTTGTGGTGATTTATTCCGTCCAGCACCTGCGTGAGGAAAAAGGCTGATTCCTGTCATCCGTGGCAGGAAATTGCCTTGGGGGTTGTTCAGCCGTGCTGACGAAGAATATTGGACAACCGGGGAGAGGGTTCTTTGGCTGCTTTGTAAATCAGGGCGACTTTGCCGATTGTCTGAACCAGTTCGGCTTTGCTGATGCCACAGAGTTCGGCAATAACAGCGCGTCTGGCATCGCGATCGCCAATGGCGAACTTCACCTTGATCAGTTCGTGATCATCCAGGGCGCGACGGGTTTCTTCAACCACGCCTTCGGTAATGCCGTTGTCGGCAATGGTAACAACGGGCTTCAGGTTGTGGCCGATGGCCCGGAAGCTGCGTTTGCGTTCGGAAGATAGCATGCGCGTTTATCTCTCTTGACTGTCTGGGTGCGGGCTGCCCGCGGGACGCCGCATTGTACTGGTCGTGCCCGGTAATGCAACTTGCGGTGTGGCGCTACGGGATAACCCGTGTTAGTCAGGACTTCCTTTTTGGTTAACATTCGCGGCCGTTGGCTCTAGAATAGCGCTCCTGTTAAACACTCCCTTCTTAGTTCGTTATCTATGGCAAGATCCAAAAGTAGTGGTCGTTGGCTCAAGGAGCACTTTGACGACCAGTTTGTCCAGCAGTCCCTGAAAGACGGTTATCGGTCTCGAGCCAGTTATAAGCTGCTGGAAATTGATGATAAGGACCGTCTGTTTCGCCCTGGCATGAATGTGGTTGACCTGGGTGCCGCGCCTGGTGGCTGGACCCAGGTAGCGGTTGAGCGGGTCGGTGATCATGGCCGGGTCGTGGCGTCAGATATCCTGCCGATGAACCCAATTGCAGGTGTGGCTTTTGTCCAGGGTGATTTCACGGATGATGCCGTTTTACAGGAAATACTGGCTGAAACAGGCTCTTCCGGCATAGACCTTGTAATTTCCGATATGGCCCCCAATATGAGTGGTATGAAGGCCGTTGACCAGCCAAAAGCCATGTATCTTGCGGAGCTGGCGCTGGATCTCGCTATTCAGACATTGAAACCGGGTGGGGCATTTTTGACCAAGATTTTCCACGGCGAGGGATTTGATGAATATCTCCGTGCCATGCGTGGATCTTTTGGCAAGGTGATGACCCGCAAGCCGCTGGCTTCAAGGGCACGCTCCAGGGAAACCTACCTGTTAGGCAGGGATTTCCGGAGCTGAAATCGATAGAGCAGGACTATCTGGGGTATAGCAGCAGGCAATAGCCCGGATGCTGTCTAAGGCAGGTATTCTGTAGTAAGGTTTATTTGTAGCGTCCCGGTAGTATAACCGCGTACAATGAGAATCGCGCTACGTCCTGAGCGCTCTGAGAGTGTCCAGCCGTACCGTATACGCTCAGTGAGGGTAGACACGTTGAACGACATGGCAAAAAATCTGATTTTATGGGTGATCATCGCCCTTGTGCTGCTGACCGTCTTCAAGAACTTTGACGGGATGCAGACATCCACGCAAAAGATTAACTATTCCGACTTTATTACCCAGGTGGATAATCGTCAGGTCAGTCAGGTGACCATTGATGGTTACACGCTCACGGGTGTGCTCAACGATAATAAGCGCTTTGAGGTCAACCTGCCGCCTACCGTCCGCGACGACAAGTTAATGGACGAGATGCTGCGCAACAATGTTCAGGTTGAAGCCAAGCCGATTGAAAAGCAAAGCATCTGGACCCAGCTTCTGGTGGCGAGTTTCCCGATCCTGGTGATTATTGCTGTTTTCATGTTTTTCATGCGTCAGATGCAGGGTGGCGGTGGTGGCCGTGGCGGTCCTATGAGCTTTGGTAAGAGCAAGGCGCGTCTGTTGTCTGAAGACCAAATCAAAACCACGTTTGCCGATGTAGCCGGTGTGGACGAAGCCAAGGAAGATGTTCAGGAACTGGTCGACTTCCTGAAAGATCCGGGTAAGTTCCAGCGTTTGGGTGGTCGGATTCCCCGTGGTGTTCTGATGGTCGGTTCGCCGGGTACCGGTAAGACACTGCTTGCCAAGGCTATTGCCGGTGAAGCCAAGGTGCCATTCTTTACTATTTCCGGCTCAGACTTTGTGGAAATGTTTGTGGGTGTGGGTGCATCCCGTGTCCGTGACATGTTTGAGCAGGCTAAGAAGCAGGCGCCTTGTATTATTTTTATTGACGAGATTGATGCGGTGGGTCGTCATCGTGGTGCCGGTCTTGGTGGTGGTCACGATGAGCGTGAGCAGACACTGAACCAGCTGCTGGTCGAAATGGATGGTTTTGAAGCGAATGATGGCATCATTGTTATCGCTGCCACGAACCGTCCTGATGTATTGGATCCTGCATTGCTGCGTCCCGGTCGTTTTGACCGTCAGGTTGTGGTCTCGCTGCCTGATATTCGTGGCCGTGAGCATATATTGAAAGTGCACATGCGCAAGGTGCCGATTTCTGATGATGTGAATCCAGCCGTTATTGCGCGTGGTACGCCGGGCTTCTCGGGTGCTGATCTGGCCAACCTGGTGAACGAGGCTGCGTTGTTTGCGGCTCGCTCCAACCGTCGTGTCGTACGCATGGAAGAATTTGATCTTGCCAAGGACAAGATCATGATGGGGGCAGAGCGCAAATCCATGGTTATGAGCGAGAAAGACAAGGAAATGACCGCCTATCATGAAGCGGGTCACGCCATTGTCGGTCGCATGATGCCGGAGCATGACCCTGTCTATAAGGTGACCATTATTCCTCGTGGGCGGGCGCTGGGTGTCACCATGTATCTGCCTGAAGAGGACAAGGTCAGCTATAGTCGTCGCTATCTGCTGGGGCGTCTGGCCTCTCTGTACGGTGGTCGGATTGCTGAAGAGCTGTTGTATGGTGCGGATGGTGTCTCAACTGGTGCATCCAATGATATCCAGCAGGCAACCCAGATGGCGCGTAGTATGGTGACCAAATGGGGTTTGTCTGAGCGGTTGGGTCCGCTGCTTTATGCTGAGGATGAGGGTGAGGTGTTCCTTGGTAAGAGTCAGGGCAACCATCATGTGAATGTCAGCGGTGAAACGGCCAAACTGATTGATGAAGAGGTTCGTGCCCTCATTGATGAGTGTTATGGTGGTGCGAAGCGTATTCTTGAAGAAAATCGCGACAAGCTTGAGTTGATGAAAGACGCGCTGATGGAGTATGAAACCATTGGTGTTGATCAGATCGACGACATCATGGCTGGCAAGAAGCCTCGTCCGCCCCGTGACTGGAATGAGTCCAATGGTAGTGGTGGTGCGACAACGGCTTCAGAGGCGCCTGAAGTGGATGATGCAGATGATTCATCGTCCAAGCCGTCTGAAGAGGGTGATGCGGACTCTGTTCCAGGGTCAGCAGGCTAATCGCTCGTCAACAAAAAAGCCCGGATCATTCCGGGCTTTTTTTGTTGTTTTACCGTGTCCAATGTTGACGGTTATTGCTTTGTCAAAGTCGCAGATGGGCACTTATACTCCGCGTACCTTAATCATTCCCGGAACTGAATCATGCAAACAGTGTTCAACTGCTCAGATCGGTTGCTCGATTTGTCTCGCCCACGGATTATGGGGATATTGAATGTTACGCCGGATTCTTTTTCCGATGGTGGACGTTACAATACGCTCGACAAGGCTGTTCGGCATGCGGTTGAGATGGTCGAGGCGGGTGCAGACATTGTTGATGTGGGGGGAGAGTCTACTCGTCCTGGTGCACAGACAATTACTGTTCAGGAAGAAATTGACCGTATCGTACCGGTGATTGAAGCGCTTCGCCGCGAGTTGGATGTTGTTGTTTCCCTGGATACCAGTGAAGCGGATGTCATGCGGGCTGGTGCGTCGGCCGGCGCAGGCATTATCAATGATGTACGTGCGCTGACGCGTGATGGCACATTGCAGGCTGCAGCTGAACTCGATTTGCCGGTCATTCTTATGCACTCACTGAGAGAGCAGCCTGAGCCAGGCTTTGTACCGCACTATGATGATGTCGTTGCTGATGTAAAGGTCTATCTGACTGAGCGTGTTGCTGCTGCTGTCAATGCCGGGGTGAGAAAAGAACAGATTATTCTGGATCCGGGATTTGGTGGCGGTATGTTCGGCAAGGCACCGCTGCATGACCTGGCAATGATACAGCGATTTTCCGAGTTTCTTGGTATGGGTATGCCTGTGTTGGCGGGCTTGTCTCGTAAGTCATTTATTGGCGCCATACTGGATCGTCCGGCCAGTGGGCGTTTGCCTGCCAGTTTGGCGGTGGCGGCTCTGGTGTTAAATGCCGGAGCCCATATTTTGCGTGTCCATGATGTGGCTGAGAGCGTGGATGTATTGAATATGGTTATGGCGTTGAAAGCGTTGAATGAAGCCGCATGAAGCATGTGGTGGTGTAGAAAGGATTGTGAGAATGGCGCGTAAGTATTTTGGTACTGATGGTATTCGCGGTCGTGTCGGAGAGTTTCCGATTACACCGGAGTTTGTTCTTAAGCTGGGCTGGGCGGCTGGTCGGGTCTTTGCGGGGCAGGGGGCAAACCGCGTTATTATTGGAAAGGATACCCGTATTTCCGGGTATATGTTTGAGTCGGCGCTGGAAGCCGGCTTGTCGGCGGCCGGTGTGGATGTCTGGTTGCTGGGGCCAATGCCAACGCCTGCGATTGCCTATCTTACGCGTACATTTAATGCCTGTGCCGGTATTGTCATCAGCGCATCCCATAATCCTTATCATGATAATGGCATCAAATTCTTCTCATCCCGTGGAGACAAGCTACCGGATGACGTTGAGCTTGAAATAGAGCGAATGCTGGATGAGCCTCTGGAGGTCGTCGAGCCTGACTGTCTGGGTAAAGCTCGGCGGATTGAGGATGCGGCAGGTCGGTATATTGAATACTGCAAGGCGACAGTGGGTTCGGGGTTGGATCTGTCTGGCCTTAAGATTGTGGTCGATGGTGCTCATGGTGCGACTTATCATGTTGGTCCGGCGGTGTTCCGGGAGTTGGGTGCGACGGTCGACGTGATCGGCGTCCAGCCAGACGGACTGAATATCAATAAAGATGTCGGTTCTACGCATCTGGATGCCTTGCGCGCGGAAGTGGTTGCTCGTGAAGCTGACCTTGGTATCGCGTTTGATGGTGATGGCGATCGGCTGATGATGGTGGATCACAAGGGGGAAGTAGTTGATGGGGATGAGCTCATCTACATCACAGCTGCTTTCCGGCGTGCCCGTGGCGAGCTGGCCGGTGGTGTTGTCGGAACGGTGATGAGTAACCTCGGCATGGAAAAAGCCCTGGCGGATCTGAGTATTCCGTTTGAGCGTGCCGCCGTGGGTGATCGTTATGTTAATGAGCTGCTATTGAAAAAAGGCTGGCAGTTGGGTGGTGAGTCGTCTGGCCATATTATCTGTCGCTACGTTTCTACAACGGGGGATGGGATTGTTTCTGCGTTGCAGGTGTTGCGTGCAGTTGTGGAGGCCGGCCGTTCTCTGCATGAACTCAAATCGGATATGACCAAATACCCTCAGGTGATGATTAATGTCCGGCTGTCTGAGAAGGTGGATGTTTCTGTCAATCCGGCGGTAAGCGAAGCTTTGCAGGCGACTGAGGCGCGGCTTGCCGGGCGTGGGCGTGTTCTGTTGCGGCCATCCGGTACTGAGCCATTGATACGGGTAATGGTCGAAGGTGAAGAGTATCAGGAGGTTGCAGACTGCTGTCGTGAGCTTGCAGATGTGGTTGAGTCTCAGTTGGGATGATGCTTGAGTGTGTTTGAAATAGGGGTGCTTGACAACGGAGTTGGTTGTCTAAAGTACCCCGGTACGCTAACATTCCGAGCCTTCATTCTGACCGAGGTGTAGTATGCGCAAGCCATTGGTTGCCGGTAACTGGAAAATGAATGGTTCCCACGCCATGATTACCGGGCTTTTGGATGGCCTGACCGCTGGCTTGACAGAGGGCTGTGACAAGGCAGGGGTGGCCGTTTTTCCTCCCTCGATCTATCTCTCTCAGGTAAAAGAAGCGTTGGATGGTTCATCGGTTGCCTGGGGTGCGCAGAATGTCTGTGCGCAAGACGGTGCCGCTGGTGCCTATACGGGTGAAACAGCTGTTGCCATGGTGGCAGAGTTTGGTTGCTCTTATGTGCTGGTGGGGCATTCTGAACGGCGTGCACTGTATGATGAGACGGATGCTGTTGTTGCAGCCAAGTTTGCGTTGATTGCCGGTCAGAATCTGGTGCCGGTGTTGTGCGTTGGTGAAACGCTTGAGGAGCGAGAGCAGGGCGAGACGATGTCTGTAGTGAGTCGTCAGCTTGGCGCAGTGCTTGATAGTGTGGATGCTTCTCTGCTCAATGATTTCGTTATTGCTTATGAGCCTGTATGGGCGATAGGCACGGGTATGACAGCTACGCCACAGCAGGCTCAGGATGTGCATGCTGAAATTCGCGGATTACTTGAAAAGCGTTGCCCTGACATGGCTGCCCGAACCCGTATTCTGTATGGTGGCAGCGTTAAGGCATCGAATGCGGTCGATATTTTAGGTCAGTCGGATGTGGATGGTGCCCTGGTAGGTGGTGCATCCCTCAAGGCTGAAGAGTTTCTTGCTATCTGTAGAGCTGCAGGTTAAATCTAGATGGAAACAGTGATTCTAATTATTCATGTGGTTATTGCTATTGCCCTGGTAGCGCTGGTGCTGCTGCAGCAGGGTAAGGGGGCGGACACCGGTGCGTCCTTCGGGGGTGGTGCATCGCAGACTGTTTTTGGCAGTCAGGGGTCGGCAAGTTTTCTGGGTCGCGTAACAGCGGTGCTGGCGACTGTTTTCTTTTTGACCAGCTTTGGTCTGGCCATGGTGGCCAAACAAAAGGCGGATTCCATGCTGGATGTGGGGGTGCCTGCAGAGATTACTGAGACCTATCAGGAGGTGCCTGCAGTGAATACTGATGCGCCGATGGTGGATGAAATTTCTGTAGATTCTTCCGATGCCCCTATGATAGACTCTGCCGCGTCTTCTGAGGGAGATGTGTCGAAGTCTGCTGAGTGACATGATGCGTCTGCCAAGGTTGTAGTTTGGGTGTAGCCGAAGTGGTGGAATTGGTAGACACGCCATCTTGAGGGGGTGGTGCTCACTGAGCGTGCGGGTTCAAGTCCCGCCTTCGGCACCAGAGAATTTGTAGATGGTCGATGCATGAATTCGGCCAGCTGAATTGACCGATTCTGTGATATGGCAATATAATTAGTCAGTCATTTAGAGGAGCTGATTGCAAGGTGTCGTAAAAATGTAGGTTGCCTTCTAAGGCAATAAAGATGCCGGATCAGTTTCGAGATTGTGAAAAAGCCCCTCATTAGAGGGGCTTTTTTGCTAGGCATAAGCTGTTGCCGCGGCAGGACATCCGCTGTTGTCCCTGCTGATGGCAAGGTCGCAGGATGGGCTATATAGCCCATTTTTTATTGCTTTAAATTGTCGCCTGTTTCTGGCAACGCGAAGGTTGTGGCTGTCTGCTGACGCAGGGGGCGTAATGAGGCGGGCAGGGTTCACAGTCAGTTGCTGAGGGCGGTGTAAGTGGCTAGCAAGCTGGAAGTATTACACGAGCTGATCGAGCCAGTCGTCGAAGGGCAGGACTGCACCTTCTGGGGGCTCGAACTCCTGGCGCAGGGGCGCCATAGCCTGTTGCGGGTCTATATCGAGACCGATCAGGGCGTTACTGTTGATGATTGCGAGAAAGTCAGTCGACAGCTGAGTGCTGTGATGGATGTTGAAGACCCTGTCAGTGGTGAGTATACGCTGGAGGTGTCTTCCCCAGGGCTCGATCGACCACTGTTCACGTTGGCTCAATATGAAAGTCATGTTGGTCAGGTGGTCAATGTGCGGTTGCGGGTTCCTTTTGAAGGGCGACGTAAGTACAAAGGGGTGATCAAGGGTATTGAGGGTGATGAGGTGGTGATTGTCTGTGAAGGGCATGAGTTCCTGTTTCCCGTGGATGCCATTGAAAAGGCCCATGTAGTTCCTCAGTTCTAATAAAGTGTCTGGCTGAAGATGACGGCGCAGGCCCGACAGGAATGACCAGAATTATCGATACGAGAGGCAGAGCATGAGCAAAGAGATCCTGTTGGTCGTTGACTCGGTTTCCAATGAGAAGGGCGTGCCGCCCGATGTTATTTTTGAAGCCATTGAAGTGGCGTTGGCAGCAGCCACCAAGAAACGCTACGAAACCGAAGTCGATATCCGGGTGGCCATTGATCGATTGAGTGGCGACTATGATACGTTCCGCCGCTGGACCGTTGTGGCGGATGAAGATTTTGAGATTCCCGGTGCTCACCTGACCCTTGATGAAGGGAAGGAGAAAGACGAAGCGCTGGAAATCGGTGATGTCTGGGAAGAGCCGGCTGAGTCTATCGCTTTTGGGCGTATTGCTGCCCAGGCCGCCAAGCAGGTGATTGTTCAGAAGGTGCGTGAAGCTGAGCGCCGGCAGATCGTTGATTCCTATCGTGACAAAGTCGGTGAGCTGGTTGCGGGGTCGGTTAAAAAGACTAACCGCGACACGTATATCATTGATCTGGGTAACAATGCGGAAGGTATTCTTCGCCGGGATCAGGTGATTCCTCGAGAAAACTTCCGTATGGGCAGTCATGTTCGCGCGCTTCTGAGTCATATTTCAGAAGAGGGGCGTGGTCCTCAGCTAATGCTGAGCCGTACTGCTCCCGAGATGCTGATAGAGCTATTTCGGATTGAAGTGCCGGAGATTGCTGAAGAAGTCATCGAAATTCGGGCCGCGGCCCGTGATCCTGGATCTCGCGCCAAGATTGCTGTCAAAACCAATGATGGACGTATTGACCCAGTGGGTGCCTGCGTAGGTATGCGCGGTGCTCGGGTTCAGGCAGTGTCCAATGAGTTGCAGAACGAGCGTGTTGACATTGTGCTTTGGGATGACAATCCGGTGCAGCTGGTCATCAATGCAATGCAGCCGGCTGAAGTCGCTTCCATTGTTGTGGATGAAGATAACCACACCATGGATATCGCGGTAGCGGAAGATAACCTGGCCCAGGCGATTGGTCGTGGTGGTCAGAATGTACGCCTGGCCAGTGAGCTCACTGGCTGGACATTGAACGTAATGACTGAAGAAGCTGCTCAGGAAAAGCAGAGCCAGGAAGCGGGTCGTCTGGTTGATCGTTTCGTTGAATGGCTTGATGTGGATCAGGACCTGGCCGCGGTTCTGGTTGAAGAAGGTTTTTCAAACCTGGAAGAAGTGGCCTATGTGCCTCTTGAGGAAATGCTGGCCATTGACGGTTTTGATGAAGAGATCGTCAACCAGCTGCGTCAGCGCGCCAAAGACAAACTGTTGACTCAGGCGATTGCTGACGAAGAAAAGCTCAAGGGTGCCCAGCCTGCAGAAGATCTCTTGAATCTTGATGGTATGGAGCAGCCTCTGGCCATTGAGTTGGCATCCCGTGGCGTGACTTCGCTGGAAGAGCTGGCGGAGCAGGCGACAGATGATCTTCTTGAGATCGAAGGGCTGGATGCGGAACGTGCTGGAGAGTTGATCATGAAGGCGCGGAATATCTGCTGGTTTGGAGAAGAGAACTGAGCAGGCCACTTTAGAGGAGAAGTTAGATGGCAGATGTAACAGTAGCACAACTTGCCGAAGTGGTCGGAGCTCCGGTGGATCGACTTCTGCAGCAAATGAAAGATGCAGGGCTTTCTCACAAAGAGCCTGGTGAGACCGTATCGGATCATGAGAAAGCTGCCCTGCTTGCTTACCTGAAGCAAGCGCATGGTGAGGCACCCCGTGTGTCGGAGCCGAGCAAGATTACCCTGAAGCGGAAGACTGTCAGCCAGATGAAGGTGGCAGGCGGCTCGGGCAAGAACAAGATCGTTAACGTTGAAGTGCGTAAGAAGCGCACCTTCGTGAAAAGTGAGCAGGCTGCAGAGCAGGAAAGTGAGCAGCGTCAGCAGCAGGATACGCGTCGCGAAGAGGATGGTGTGCGTCTGCGTGCTGAGAAAGAGGCTCGCTCAACGGCGCGTACTCAGCGTGGCCGCGAAGATGTGGCGCGTAAGGAAGAGGAGCGTCGTCGGCAGACTGAAGAAGCAGCCAAGCTGAAGGCTGAAGAAGAGCGTCGCCAGGCTGAGCAACAGGCTAAGTTGCAGGAAGCTGAATCCGGTAACCGTCGTGGGCCTGCTGCCAAGCGAGGCAAGAAAGAGCGTACTGACGATCGTGATGATGATCGTCGTGGTCGTGGTGGTGCCAAGGGTAAGGGTGGTCGTAAGGATCGCCGTGATGATCGTCGCCCGACACTGTCCCGGAAGCCGTTCAAGCCATCTGCTGGTATGGAGCATGGCTTTACCAGACCGACTGCGCCGGTTGTCCGTGAAGTCACTATTCCGGAAACCATTACGGTTGGCGATCTGGCTCAGAAAATGGCCGTCAAAGGGGCGGATGTTGTCAAGTATATGTTTAAGCTTGGCACCATGGTGACCATCAATCAGGTGATTGATCAGGAAACCGCTGTCATCGTTGTTGAGGAGATGGGGCATAAGGTCAAGCTGGTCAAGGCTGATCAGATTGAAGATACCCTTGAGCAGGAGCTGTCTGTACCTCAGGGCGAAAGCATCTCCCGTGCACCGGTCGTGACTGTCATGGGTCACGTTGACCACGGTAAGACCTCGCTGCTTGACTATATCCGTAAGTCACGGGTGCAGTCAGGTGAGGCCGGCGGTATTACCCAGCATATCGGTGCATATCATGTGCAGACTGAAAAGGGCATGATCACCTTCCTGGATACTCCTGGCCACGCCGCGTTTACCGCCATGCGTGCCCGTGGTGCGCAGGCGACCGATATCGTTATCCTGGTGGTCGCTGCAGACGATGGTGTCATGCCTCAGACTGAGGAAGCGGTACAGCATGCTCGTGATGCGGGTGTACCGATCGTTGTCGCCGTCAATAAGATGGACAAGCCTGAATCTGATCCGGATCGTGTCAAGAATGAGCTGGCACAGCGTAATGTCATTCCGGAAGATTGGGGTGGTGATGTGCAGTTCGTACCAGTGTCTGCCCATACGGGTCAGGGTATTGAGGATCTGCTGGATGCTGTTCTGCTGCAATCTGAAATGCTGGAGCTGACTGCGATTGCCGAAGGTTCCGCCCGTGGTGTGGTGATTGAATCCCGTCTGGATAAAGGGCGTGGTCCCGTTGCCTCTGTGCTGGTACAGGCGGGACAGCTGAACCGTGGCGATAATGTGCTGGTCGGTCAGCAGTATGGCCGTGTTCGTGCATTGCTGGACGAAAATGGCAAGGCCATTGAGCAGGCAGGGCCGTCCATCCCGGTTGAGATTCTGGGTCTGGATGGTACGCCGGATGCCGGTGATGAGATGCTGGTTGTTCAGGATGAGCGCAAAGCCCGTGAAATCGCCATGTTCCGTCAGGGCAAGTTCCGTGAAGTGAAGCTGGCTCGTCAGCAGGCAGCGAAGCTCGAGAACATGTTCAAGGATATGGGGTCTGATGAGAAGAAAACCCTCAAGGTGGTTCTCAAGACCGATGTTCGTGGTTCTCTGGAGGCGATCACTGCCGCACTGCAGGAGCAGGGCAATGATGAGGTCGATGTCAAGGTTGTCTATGGTGGTGTAGGCGCCCTGACTGAAACTGATGCGAACCTGGCGCTGGCGTCCAACGCGATTCTGGTTGGCTTTAACGTCCGTGCTGACTCTGCGGCGCGCCGTGTCGTCGAATCTGAAGGTCTGGGTCTGCGCTATTACAGCGTCATCTATGACATCATTGACGATGTCAAACAGGCCCTGACCGGCATGCTCAAGGCAACCTTCCGTGAAGAGATTGTCGGTGTTGCTGAGGTGCGTGATGTCTTCAAGGCGCCGAAAATCGGTGCTGTTGCTGGCTGTATGGTCATTGAAGGTATCGTCTACCGTAATGAGCGCATTCGCGTACTGCGTGAAAACGTGGTGATCTACGAGGGTGAGCTCGAGTCATTGCGTCGCTTCAAAGATGACGTTGCGGAAGTTCGACACGGCATGGAATGTGGTATTGGCGTGAAGAACTACAATGACGTCAAGGTCGGCGACAAGATTGAGGTTTACAAGTCTGTTCAGGTTGAACGGAGCCTGTAATTCCTCCTGATAATGTGAGCTGCCGGACCTTCGGGTTCGGCAGCTTTTTGTGTTTAAGCTCTGTGCTTTTCAGGGCCGGACAGGATGTTGTTTCTTTGCAGGCAGGCTGCTGTTGTTTTGGATGACAGTGATCTGTGATTTGGCAGGCTGATTGTCAGGGAGCGTCCGGATTGCCTGCAGATTGTTTGTATATAGTAGACTTATGCCAAGAGAATTCAGTCGT
Organism: Kistimonas asteriae; assembly: GCF_018263925.1. Taxonomy (GTDB): domain Bacteria; phylum Pseudomonadota; class Gammaproteobacteria; order Pseudomonadales; family Endozoicomonadaceae; genus Kistimonas; species Kistimonas asteriae. Next base: position 130,484 of record NZ_JAEVHF010000007.1, on the reverse strand, counting down.
ACCCAGCGTATTGCGGACCAGATGCAGCGAGAGCTTGCGGGTATTCTGCAACTGGAAATGAAAGATCCCCGTCTGGGAATGGTGACAGTCAGTTCGGTGACCGTTAGTAAGGATCTCGCGTTTGCTGACGTCTATGTCACGTTTCTTGGGCTGGATGGTCAAAAGGCTACGGATGAGGCTGTGGATGTGCTGAAGCAGGCGGCCGGTTTCCTGCGTAGCACGCTGGCCAAGCGTATGCAGATTCGTTTCGTGCCCACCCTGCGTTTTCATTATGATGAAACCATCGAACGTGGCAGTTACATTTCCTCGTTGATTGACAGTGCGGTCGCCCGTGATGGTGAACGGCAAGTCGATGTAAGTGATGAGGAGGCTACGGATGGCAAAGCGTAGGAAGTTCAGAGGGCGCGATGTCAATGGTATTGTCATTATCGATAAGCCAACCGGCGCCTCTTCCAACGATGTCTTGCAGCGTGTGAAGCGTCTGTATGGTGCGGCGAAGGCCGGTCATACGGGAAGTCTCGACCCTCTGGCTACGGGCGTTTTGCCTGTTTGTCTGGGTGAGGCGACCAAGCTATCTCAATACCTACTGGATTCCGATAAAAGTTATCGGACTGTCGCTAAACTGGGTATTCGTACGGCAACAGGCGACTCTGAGGGTGAGGTGATCCAGGAGCGTCCGGTTGCGGTCACTGAGCGTGATGTTGAGGCGGTGCTGGAAAAATTTCGTGGGCCTGGTGAGCAGATTCCCTCCATGTATTCTGCGATCAAGCACAATGGCCAGCCGCTGTACAAGCTTGCGCGCGAAGGTATTGAAGTAGAGCGTAAAGCTCGTCCCATCAATATCTACCGGTTAGCAATGACTGCTTTCCGTGGCGATGAAATTGAGCTTGAGGTGGACTGCAGCAAAGGTACCTATATCCGCACGCTGGTTGAGGATATTGGTGAAATACTGGGTTGTGGGGCGCATATTATTGACCTGCGACGCTTGAAGGCGGGCCCTTACTGTGAAGAAGGTTCCTTCACGTTGGAAGCGCTGGAACAAGTGCGCGATGGTGGTGGTCACAAGGCGCTTGATGATCTTCTTATGTCCCAGGACAGTGCGGTAAGTCAGATGCCGGCTGTGGCACTGGGTGAGGCCAGCAGTTTTTACCTTTTGCAGGGGCAGTCTATCCAGGTGCCTCGGGCACCCACGTCAGGGTTTGTCCGCATCTATCGTTCGATGACAGATGCGCCGGATGTATTCCTCGGTATTGGTGAAATTACCGATGAGGGGCTGGTTGCGCCTCGCCGTTTGATCAAGCAGAAAGATGAGTGATTGACTGCGCGGGCATTAGGCTGGCGCTGTTGTCTTTACAAAGTCATGCAGCAATTGCGTAACCATCTGATACAATTGCAGGGTGATAAAATGGCCGTATGGCGATAGAATACGGCCTTTCGTTTTCTCAGTGCAGGGGTCTTGATGGCTTATGCCACCGATATGTCTGTATGAGAAACTCTATGGAATAACACGTTTTTAGTGATTCCCGAAGGGTGGCTGTAAATATGCACGGTCATACCCCGGTTTGTTAAATTGCATATTCATCAGGAGTTTTATCATGGCCCTGTCTGCTGAAAAGAAAGCTGAAATCGTTAAGGAATTTGGTCACGCTGAAGGCGATACCGGTTCTCCTGAAGTGCAGGTTGCGCTGTTGACTGCCAACATTGAAGGTCTGCAATCTCACTTCAAGAGCCACATCCACGATCACCACTCTCGTCGTGGTCTGATTCGTATGGTTAATCAGCGTCGTAACCTGCTGAGCTACCTGAAGAGTAAGGATGTTGAGCGTTACCGTTCCCTGATCGAGCGTCTGGGTCTGCGTCGCTAATTGTTCCTTACGCGACGACTGAGTTGCTTTCTCTGCTACCTGTCTGACAGGTAGCTGGCACCGCTATCAGCAGCCGAATGGTGAGCTCTTAGCGGTGTTTTTGTATGGGGCGCCGATAGATTTGCGTACTGAAGTCTGTTGAGGTGTCGGTGCCTGTTCTGTTTGTTGGTTACAGTGGTTTCCGATAACAAACAGAAGTCGTATGCTTGACGTAGTGACTATGGGCAGTGTTTGCAATAACGCGCTGTTACCGTGGTCTTTGTCAGCTAAAGAGGTGAGCCTTTGGCCATTCTCTTGTTGAGGTAGATTGACCCAAGACTGATCGAACGAATCGGGTGCAATCCTGAGTGCTGTGATGCAGCTTTCCGGATTGCATCCTGTATACCGACAGTTCGATGGGTTAATCGGTATCTTGTATTGGAAAAAGGAAATGACCGTGAATCCGGTTAAAAAACAGTTTAAGTTAGGTGATATCGACATCACCCTGGAGACAGGACGCATTGCTCGCCAGGCTTCTGGTGCGGTGCTGGTTACCATGGGTGACCTGTCTGTGCTGACAACGGTTGTTGGCGCCAAGGAAGCCAAGGAAGGGCAGGACTTTTTCCCGCTGAGCGTCCACTATCAGGAAAAAACCTATGCTGCGGGTCGTATTCCCGGCGGCTTTTTGAAGCGTGAAGGGCGTCCCAGTGAGAAAGAAACCCTGACATCCCGCCTGATCGACCGTCCTATCCGTCCACTGTTCCCCAAGGGGTTCATGAACGAAGTGCAGGTCATCTGTACCGTTCTGTCTACGGATAAAAAGAATGATCCTGATATGGCGGCAATGATCGGTACGTCAGCTGCGCTGGCGATTTCCGGTATTCCGTTTAGTGGTCCGATCGGCGCTGCCCGTATCGGCTTTACGGAAGAAGAAGGCTACATCCTGAATCCAAGCTTCGAGCAACTGAAAGAGTCTGAGCTGGACATGGTTGTTGCTGGTACTGCTGACGCTGTCCTGATGGTTGAATCAGAAGCGCAGGAGCTGACCGAAGATGAAATGCTGGGTGCGGTTCTGTTTGCGCATCAGGAGTATCAGACGGTTATTCAGGCGATCAGGGAGCTGGCTGCTGAGGTCGGCAAACCTGTCTGGGATTGGCAGCCTGCCGCTGAAGATGCAGTACTGATTGAGCGTGTCAAGGGTGCATACCTGGGACGTATCGCTGAAGTTTACCAGGTTGCTGAGAAGCAGAAGCGAAATGACGCGCTGGCTGCCCTGCGGGCTGAGGCGCTTGCTGAGCTGGCCGGTGGTGAAGATGCTCAGGCCGATGCGAAGAGCGTCAGCAAGGTATTCGCCAGCCTGGAAAAGAACCTGGTGCGAGAGAATGTTCTGGATGGTCGGCCGCGTATTGATGGCCGGGATACCAAGACCGTTCGTCCGCTGCACATTGAAGTTGGTGTTCTGCCCAAGACTCACGGTTCGGCACTGTTTACCCGTGGCGAGACTCAGGCGATCGTGACCACAACCATGGGCACCTCCCGTGATGCGCAGCTGGTTGATTATCTGGAAGGCGAGCGTCGTGAGCCTTTCATGCTGCACTATAACTTCCCGCCGTTCTCTGTGGGTGAGTGTGGTCGTATGGGTGGCGTTGGTCGCCGTGAGGTCGGTCATGGTCGTCTGGCGCGTCGTGGTCTTCAGGCCGTGTTGCCGAATGATCAGGAATTCCCCTACACCATCCGTGTTGTATCTGAAATCACAGAATCCAATGGTTCCAGCTCTATGGCTTCAGTCTGTGGTTCCAGTCTGGCGCTGATGGATGCCGGTGTACCGCTGAAGGCGCCGGTAGCGGGTATTGCCATGGGTCTCATCAAGGAAGGAGAGCGCTTTGCGGTGCTGACCGATATCCTGGGTGATGAAGATCATCTGGGTGATATGGACTTCAAAGTGGCGGGTACCGCTAAAGGTGTCACTGCGCTGCAGATGGATATCAAGATCGACGGTATTACCGAAGAGATCATGGATATCGCCCTGGAGCAGGCCCTGCAGGCTCGTTTGAGCATCCTCAGCCAGATGAATCAGGTGATCAGTGAGTCCCGTCCTGAGTTGTCTGAAAATGCGCCGTCAACTATGACGCTCAAGATCGATACTGACAAGATTCGTGATGTTATCGGTAAGGGCGGTTCTACAATCCGTTCCATTTGTGAGGACACCGGTGCTTCTGTTGATATCGACGATGCAGGTGTGGTCAAGATCTATGCGGATACCCGTGAAGCCTGTCAGGCTGCTTATGACCGTGTTTACGGCGTAACAGCTGAAGCGGAAATCGGTAAGATCTATCAGGGTTCTGTGACCCGTATTGTTGAGTTTGGTGCGTTTGTCACTATCCTTCCAGGTCAGGATGGTCTGGTGCATATCTCTCAGATTGCAGAAGAACGTGTCAACGATGTAAATGACTACCTCAAGGTGGGTCAGCAGATCGACGTTATCGTTATGGATGTTGATGCGCGTGGTCGTATCAAGCTGAGCATGAAGGAAGTGGCTCGCGCGAAAGAGCAGCAATCCTGAGTATGCTGAAATAAAAAAGGAGCCGAAAGGCTCCTTTTTTATTGCCTGATAAAAGTAGCGAAGCTGCTTTTATCAAATGCCGTTGTTGCTATTCGTCGAGGAAGCTGCGCAGGTGATCTGAACGCGTCGGATGACGCAGTTTGCGCAGGGCCTTGGCTTCAATCTGACGGATCCGTTCGCGGGTAACGTCAAACTGCTTGCCAACCTCCTCCAGCGTATGGTCGGTATTCATATCGATACCGAAGCGCATGCGCAGTACCTTTGCTTCTCGGGCGGTTAGTCCTGACAAAACATCGCGAGTCGCATTCTTGAGGCCTTCACCCGTCGCAGAGTCAATCGGTGAGTCCATATTGCCATCTTCGATAAAGTCGCCCAGGTGGGAGTCTTCATCGTCACCGATCGGCGTTTCCATGGATATCGGTTCCTTGGCGATCTTCATGACCTTGCGGATCTTGTCCTCAGGCATTTCCATGCGCTCTGCCAGTTCTTCCGGCGTGGGCTCACGGCCCATTTCCTGCAGCATCTGGCGCGAAATCCGGTTAAGCTTGTTGATCGTTTCGATCATGTGCACAGGAATCCGGATGGTTCTTGCCTGGTCTGCAATGGAGCGGGTGATGGCCTGACGAATCCACCAGGTGGCATAAGTGGAGAACTTGTAGCCGCGGCGGTATTCAAACTTATCGACCGCTTTCATCAGGCCGATATTGCCTTCCTGGATGAGGTCAAGGAATTGCAGGCCGCGGTTGGTATATTTCTTGGCAATGGAGATAACCAGTCGCAGGTTGGCTTCAACCATCTCTTTCTTGGCGCGGCGAGCTCTCGCCTCACCAATGGACATTTGTCGATTGATGTCCTTGATCTGGGTAAGTGAAAGGCCAAATTCATCGCCGGTGGCTTTGAGTTTTCGCTGGGCACGCAGAATTTCTACACGGTATTGTTCCAGTGCTGCGCCGTACGCGTGGCCTTCGGCAATGATAGCGTCCAGCCAGTCCAGGTTGGTTTCATTGCCTGGGAATTTCTCAATAAAGGTCTTGCGCGGCATTTTAGCTTTGCGAATGCAAAGCTGCATGACCGTGCGCTCATTGAACTTGATCTGGTCAAGCGCGTTACGAACCCGGAATACCAGTAGGTCAAAGACGCGAGGAATCAGTTTGATCGGAATGAAAGCGGTTGCCATCGCGGCAAGAGCGGCCTTGGCCTCCTTGCTGTCGCGACCATAGGTTTCAATCGCGTTCAGCGAATTTTCCAGGCGGCTGCGAAGTTCTGTGAAGCGCTCGCGAGCTTCTTCCGGATCGGGGCCGGATACTTGCTCGTCTTCATCCTCATCGTCTTCTTCATCGATCGCGTCAGTGTCGACGATAGCGGGTGTTGGGGCATTGTTTGCAATTTCAGCATCAGGATCAATATAGCCGCTGAAGAGGTCGCTGAGACGCCCCTCTTCTTCAACGATGCGATCATATTCATTCAGTATGGTTGCAACGGAGCCCGGGAAGTTAGACAGCGCTGTCATGACTTCGCGCAGGCCTTCTTCGATTCGCTTGGCGATCTTGATCTCGCCTTCCCGGGTCAGCAGCTCAACAGTCCCCATCTCGCGCATATACATACGGACGGGATCGGTGGTGCGGCCGGCTTCCTGCTCGACAGCCGCCAGGGCCGCGGCGGCTTCTTCGGCGGCAGCCTCATCGGCGTCAGCGCTGCTATCATTCATCATCAGGGTATCAGCATCCGGAGCGGTCTCGAAAACCTGGATACCCATGTCATTGATCATGCGGATGATGTCTTCGACCTGATCCGGATCAGAGATATCCTCAGGCAAATGATCATTGACTTCCGCGTATGTCAGGTAGCCTTGCTCCTTGCCGCGGGCGATGAGCTCTTTTAATCGGGATTGTTGTTGAGAATTTGCGGACATATCAACCCTATAACAGCGATGTGTGTGGTGCCGGCGCTTGACAGTAAGCGGTCAATTATAGCGTATGTGTGAAGTTGCCTGCCATAAGCATTGGCCTGTGCAGGTATTCGTGATCAACGTCCATTTTTTGCATGTCGAGCCTCCACTCCACGGGCCGATGGCTGAATAAGGTTGCCAGAAGGCTATTGTTGCACGTTTGGCTGTCATGCTAAAGCGTCGGCACAAAGATTAGTCAATATCTGTCGTTAATGGGGATTGTTTAACAGAAGTTCAAGTATTTTGCGTTTTTTTTTGTCGCGCTTTTTCAGCGGCCAAACGTAACTGTTCCAGCGGGTTAAGGGTTTGTGTATCCAGTCGCTTCATGACATCCGCTTCCAGTCGTGCAATGGTCAGGCAAAACTCTTCTTTTTGCAGTGCGAGATTGCTAATGGGGATGTCGTTCTTGAGCAGCTCTGTCATGCGGGCACCCAGCTGTGTGCCATACCAGCTGCCGAGGAGTTTGTAGGTGGTTTGCTGTGGATTGTTTTGCAGGGATTCCACAAGGCTCACAAACTGCTGCATATCTACGCTGTCGTCCTTGCGTAGCGTTTCAATATTGATCTCGGTCGCAAGCGAGGGGGTGTTCAGCAGATGGCGCAAGGCGCGATCCTGCAGACGAAGGCTGATTTTCGGGGTGCTGATTTCTTCCTGTTTTTTTTGCCAGGGTTTGTCTTTGCTGAATGGTTTTTTGTTGTTGAATGTCTGATGGGTTTGTTGCCAGGTGTCTCTTGGATCGTCCTGGTAGGTAGGTTCGTAGTCGGTAGCAGGTTCGTATTGTTGTGAATGTGTCGGTGTATCGCTGGATAATTTCAGGCCTATGGTTTTTTCAGCTTTTTTATCGAGCAGGTGCTTATAGTTGCCCTCGGGCAGTTGCTGAAAATAAGGTTCTGCCATTTTTGCCAGACGCGCACATCCATCCAGTGTTGTGATGTCGACTTCATTGGCCAGTTGCTTGAAGAAATAGTCGTCCAGCGTCAACGCTTCATTGTGAATCCGTTTCAGGAAAGCCTCTTTACCTTCCTGTCTGACCATTGAATCTGGATCTTCACCTTGTGGCAGGAACATGAAGCGTACCTGTCTACCGTCGTGCATTTCGGGCAGGGTGTTTTCCAGTGCTCGCCAGGCCGCTTTTCGACCGGCTTGGTCACCATCAAAACAGAAAACAACCTGACTGGTCAGTTTGAACAGTTTTTCAAGATGCTCTCGTGTCGTGGCGGTGCCCAGTGTGGCGACACTGTTGCTAATACCCTGCTGTGCCAGAGCGACAACGTCCATATAACCTTCGACGACGACGATTTGTTTCAACTCTCGGTTGGCTTGCCGTGCTTCGTAAAGCCCATAGAGTTCTTGGCCCTTATGAAAAACGGTTGATTCAGGTGAGTTAAGGTATTTCGGTTTGTCATCGCCCAGTACCCGGCCACCAAAGCCGATGACGCGTCCGCGCTGATCGCGAATCGGGAACATGATGCGGTGGCGAAAGCGGTCATACAGACTTTTCTTTTCTTCATGCTCAACCAGCATGCCGGTTTCGGTGAGAAGTTTCTCCCGCTCTGGGGTGGTACCCAGGGTTTTGAGCAGGTTGTCCCAGCCGGGAGGCGCAAACCCGATATTGAACTGGCGAGCTGTTTTGCCATCCAGTCCGCGGTTTCGCAGGTAGTTGATTGCCTGTTCGGATGCGCTGTGTGATTTCAGCTGCTCCTGGTAATAATCCGCGGCTTTGGTCAGGAGTTCATAGGCTGGATTGGGGCTTGTGTAGTGCTGTTTATCGCCATTCTCTCGCGGCACTTCAAGGCCCAGGCGGCTGGCTATTTGCTCAACTGCAACGGGAAAGTCCAAATGCTCCAGGTCCATGATGAAACCCAGGGCGTTACCGCTCGCGCCGCAGCCAAAGCAGTAATAAAACTGTTTTTCCTGGCTGACAGTAAAGGAGGGTGTTTTTTCCTTGTGGAATGGGCAGCAGGCCTGGTGGTTGCGTCCGGCTTTTTTGAGAGGAACGCGTTCGTTGACCACGTCAACGATGTCGGTACGAGCTAGCAGGTCATCAATGAAGTGTTGGGGTATCAGGCCAGCCATGGTCCAGCATTATCGCTATGAAGGGTTGAGGTGCGTGTTGTTCGATTGCTCGAATCAGAGTATCACAGGTTGGTTCGGTCGTGGTTGGAAATCTTTTGAAGGTTTCATTGGCGAAAGCGTTCACACTTTCGCCATTTCCAGCGGAGGCAGGTTTGCGTTGCCGAGCTTGTGTCGGTTAGTTGGACAGTCGCGCCTTGATCAGCTTGCTGACGACGCCCATGTCGGCGGCACCCTGTACCTTGGGCTTTACAATGCCCATTAAACGACCCATATCCTGCATGGAAGCTGCGCCCGTTTCGGAAACGGCAGCTTCAATGATCGCGTTGATTTCATCATCGCTGAGCTGTTTGGGGAGGAAATCCTGCAGAACGGTGATTTCTGCATTTTCCTTATCGGCCAGATCCTGACGGCCGGCGTCAGAAAACTGGCTGGCGGCATCCCGCCGTTGTTTGACCATCTTGTCCAGCAGTGCCAGACCGCGACTGTCATCCACTTCAATACGCTCATCCACTTCCACGCGTTTGAATTCCGCCAGCGCCATTCGGATAACACCGAGACGGTCTTTATCCTTGGCGCGCATGGCGTCTTTCATTGCGTCAGTCAGACGGCTCTTCAAAGTGCTGTCAGTCATGGATCTCTCCGGCCTTGAATGAAATAAAGTACTGTGCCCACTATATGGGGACGGCCTTACCCTTATTCAAGGCGCCGGGTCAAACGACGAAATGCCGCAGCCGGTCGTATCAGTCGATCAACTGATTAGTACAGACGCTCGCGACGGCGATTTTCGCGCTGTACTTTTTTCAGATGCCGCTTGACTGCTGCAGCTGCCTTGCGCTTGCGAACTGTGGTCGGCTTCTCGTAGTGCTCACGACGACGCACTTCAGACAGAACACCGGCTTTTTCACAGGACCGCTTGAAACGACGCAGGGCAACGTCAAAAGGTTCATTCTCTTTAACTTTGACAGCAGGCATGCAGGCCTCACCTTCCTTAAAATATCAAGTAATGGGATGCCGTTTCCGGCAGTTTATTTCCACATAGGTACAGAGCCATAGTAGCCGTACATAATGAAAGCGGCGAATTGTAATGAGTGATTGCTATAGCGGTCAAGCATAGTATTTGTCAAGAGGAACGCCAGATGACGTACTAGCTGGCCGTGCTGTACCGAATGCGCATACTCTCTAGACCGGCGGAATCGGGAATAGTTTCCGTATTGGTACTGACAATCAAGATCAGTACGGCAGCCTTGCGGGTAATGACGCTTGCCCTGACTCAGGCTTCCTTTATCATTCCCTGCCAGACTTGACCAGGAATACGATGCACATGAAAGTCCTCGGGATTGAATCCTCCTGTGACGAAACCGGTATTGCCATTTACGACAGTGAAGCGGGCCTGTTGGGCGATGCCCTCTACAGTCAGGTGGATATGCACACCGAATACGGTGGTGTCGTGCCTGAGCTGGCCTCCCGTGATCATATCCGGCGGGTATTGCCGTTGATTCGTGATGTCATGGCACAGGCGCAGGTCAGTCGTGATGATATTGATGCCATTGCTTATACCCGGGGGCCGGGCCTGATCGGCGCGTTGATGGTGGGTTCGGCCATTGCCAAGTCCATTGCCTTTACCTGGGATGTGCCGGTGATGGGTGTGCATCATATGGAAGGCCATCTGTTGGCGCCAATGCTGGAGGAGACGCCGCCGGAATTCCCGTTTGTGGCGCTGCTCGTATCCGGTGGTCACACGCAGCTGGTCTCTGTGGAAGGGATTGGGCAGTACAAACTGCTGGGTGAGTCAGTCGATGATGCGGCCGGTGAGGCGTTTGATAAAACAGCCATGATGCTTGGGCTGGATTATCCTGGTGGCCCAAGGGTCGCAGCGCTGGCAGAGCAGGGTGTTTCGGGTCGATTCCGCTTTCCCCGTCCCATGACGGATCGTCCGGGCCTGGATTTCAGTTTCAGTGGTCTGAAAACCTTTACCCTGAATACGGTACAAAAGCACACCGAGGATGGCCAGATTGATGAGCAAACCCGCGCCGATATCGCTCGAGCCTTTGAAGAGGCGGTTGTCGATACTCTGACGATTAAATGTCGTCGAGCACTGCGCGAAAGCGGGATGAAACGCCTGGTTATTGCCGGTGGTGTCAGTGCCAACCGACGTCTGCGTGAGAAACTGGGCGAAATGGCAGCGGGTGAAAACGCCACGTTATACTATGCGCGTCCAGCCTTCTGTACCGACAATGGCGCCATGATTGCCTATGCCGGTTGTCAGCGCTTGCTGGCCGGCGAGCGGGATGCACCGGGTATTCGCCCCATGCCAAGATGGCCACTTGAAACCCTCACACCTGTGACTGATGGGAGCCGATAAGTCGTGGATAAGGTCCGGATTGAAAACCTGTATGTAGAAACCATCATCGGTTTTTACCATTGGGAGCATGAAGAGCCCCAGCCCCTGCAGATTGATCTTGAACTGGGCGCCGATTTTTCTGACGCCTTTGTCTCCGATGATCTGCCTGATGCCCTGGATTACGCTACGCTGAGCCGACGGGTTAAGCAGTACTGCCAGGCGAGTCGTTTTCATTTGCTGGAAGCCTTGTGTGGCGGCATCCTGAAACTGATTTTTACGGAGTTTGCGGTACAGTCCGTAAAATTGGTGATTCGCAAGCCCCACGCCCTGCGGGATGCTATTCCTTCTGTTGAATGTTTCCGAACCAGAGAGCAAATGGGTATTCACTGGTCACCCCAAAAGGATGCTCAGTGACACAATATGCATTACTGGGATTAGGCAGTAACGTCGACCCTGAACGGCACATCGCTGCGATGGTGTCGGCACTATCCGATCAGTTTGGTTCCCTCTGGATCAGCTCGGTGAGCCGCACTCGACCTGTGGGGGTTGAGAATGCGGATGATTTTCTGAATGTGGTTGTTGGCATTCAAGCACCGATGGAAGGACGGGGGTTGAAAGCCTGGACCAAGCAGCAGGAAAAAGCCCTGGGTCGTGATCATGCCAACCCGATGGAGCATCGGCGGGCCTGCATTGCGGATATGGATATTCTTGCGTTATGGGATAGTGGGGATCATCTGGCAGAGGCATCAGAATTTATTGAAGAGCCTTTTTTCCTGCCATTGGCTGATGAAGTCCTGGCGTTGATGAAAGAGGGTGACGCAGAAAAGGCAAGAGCCCTTTTTGCGTCACAGCTGGTGCCTCGAGTCAGCTTATCGTTGCAGGATGGGCGACATTTTGGATTATCGCCTGTGTGGATGTCCGCGATAGTGTCGTCAGGATGCCAGTGCAGCAGCAATGGCTGACAGGCGTTCCTGACGAATCGCAGCGGCTAATGCCTGTCCTTTATGTCCCTGCTTGACCAGAGCCTGTATATCGACGGTTTTACAGGCAAGCGCCGCAGTTTCCAGCCAGTCTCTTTGCTGATGACTGGCGCTGACGGTGTCAGCCAGCAATTCGCAGATAGACAGGAAGTGCTGAAAGCGCGCTTCTCGTCTGAAAACATCCGTTTTTTCCAGCAGGGTTAGCAGTGCCTCAGGGGTGGCATCTTTCATGGCCAGCCACGTGGGGAGGTGCTTGCCGACCAGTATGGCCATCTCGCGATAATCAACCGGGACCTTCAAATTGGCACAGAAGGCTTTCAGTCGGTCTGGCGCATTAATGGCAGGAGCCTGATCCTCCCATGGGAGAGCGGCACAGACAAAACGGAAAATCGTATCAGTCTGTTCTTCGGCAGCACGTGCCAGTGCGGTACGTGGGATAGCTGATGCATCGCTGAAACCTGGCAACAGCATGGGCATCAATGCTGGCAGGGCGCCACAGGCGTTCAGTACGTCAAAGAAAATGACTGGTGCAGGTTCTGCCAGTGCTCGCACGGTTTCCTGCCAAACCCTTTCTGCTACCAGATAGTTCACTTCTCCAGAACTCACCATGCTCACCATCAGCGCCATGGTTTCATCTGCAATCTGAAAGCCAAAGCGGGCGGCAAAACGCGCCGTTCTGAGGATGCGCAGGGGATCTTCACGGAAAGCGGGTGAGACATGGCGCAGGATGCGATTCTGCAGGTCTGCATGGCCCTGGTAAGGGTCGATCAGTTCGCCGTTGTCGGATTCAGCCATGGCGTTGATGGTGAGATCCCGTCGAAGCAGGTCTTCTTCCAGTGTGACATCCGGCGACGTATGAAATGTAAAGCCGGCATAGCCATGGCCGGATTTTCGCTCTGTCCTGGCCAGGGCGTACTCTTCACCGGTTTTTGGGTGGATAAAGACGGGAAAATCCTTGCCTACGGGGCGAAAGCCCTGTGCTTTCATGGCTGACGGTGTACTGCCGACAACAACCCAGTCTCGATCCTTGACGGGAAGCCCTAACAATCTGTCGCGTACAGCACCGCCAACAAGATAGATTTTCATGGATAACAAACAGTACCGGAAAATAAAAGAGGGGTATTGTAAGGGCCGGGGCGCCTGTGTGGACAGAGGGACCGGCCAGAATCGTTTTCAGGACGACTTAATCCTGTGTTACCCGGTTCACCTCTTCGAGGGTTGTGACACCCTGCAGTACTTTGACCAGACCTGACTGGCGGAGGCTGTTAAAACCTTCCAGATTTGCCTGCTCGTTAATCTGCAGTGAATTACCCTCTTCCATGATGATGGCCTGCATACCGGGTGTGATGAACACAACTTCATAAATCCCCACCCGTCCCTTATAGCCCTTGTTGCACTTATCACAGCCCGAGGGTTTGTGGTTGTAGAGTACGGCGCCATCCAGTTGTTCTTCGGTGAAACCTTCCTGGAGCAGAGTGGCTTTGGGGATATCGGCTTTTTGTTTGCAGGAGCATAAGCGCCGTGCAAGACGCTGCGCGATGATCAGGTTGACAGAAGTGGCAATATTGAAAGCGGGAACCCCCATATTTTGCAGGCGGGTCAGGGTTTCAGCGGCACTGTTGGTGTGTAGTGTTGACAGGACCATGTGACCGGTTTGGGCAGCCTTGATGGCTATGTTGGCCGTTTCAAGGTCCCGGATCTCCCCGACCATGATGATATCGGGATCCTGGCGGAGGAAGGCTCGCAGCGCCTGGGCGAAGTCCATTCCCTGTTTCGGATTGACGTTGACCTGGTTGATCCCTTCCAGGTTGATTTCAACCGGGTCCTCAGCAGTGGAGATATTTCTTTCCACGGTATTGAGAATATTAAGACCGGTATAGAGCGATACGGTCTTACCGGAGCCAGTAGGGCCTGTTACCAGAATCATGCCTTGTGGTTTATGCAGGGCTGTCATGTACATGTCTTTCTGTTCGGGTTCATAACCCAGCATGTCGATCCCCATCTGGGCGCTGGAGGGATCGAGTATCCGCAGTACGATCTTTTCACCCCACAGGGTGGGCAGGGTGTTCACCCGGAAGTCGATCGCCTTGGTTTTCGACAGTTTGAGTTTTATCCGACCATCCTGGGGTTTACGCCGCTCCGAGATGTCCATGGATGACATGATCTTCAGACGGGACGAGATTTTGGGGGATAGCCCAATCGGTGGCCTGGCTATTTCCTGCAGAACACCGTCAATCCGGAATCGCACCCGGTAGGCTTTCTCATAAGGCTCGAAGTGTAAGTCTGAAGCGCCTTTCTTGATTGCGGTCAGTAGCATTTTGTTGACGAAGCGAACGACTGGCGCTTCATCGGCACCATCGCCACTGGTAATTTCTTCCTCTTTGGGGGCGCCGTCTTCTGTCTCAAGATCGTCAAGGTCATCGTCAAGGTCGTCCAGCGCACTGTCTGGGCCGTCCAGGATCTTTTCGATACCTAGTGCCAGTTGATCCTGGGGGATCAGGATGGCTTCGACATTCAGGCCGGTATTGAACCGAAATTCTTCAACAGCTTTTTCATTGGTCGGGTCTGATACCGCGATGAACAGACGTGTTCCGCGCTTGAAGAGAGGTAAGGCATTGTGCTGGCGTAACAGCTTTTCGGGGATAAGTTCCCGTGGCGCCTGGTTAAAATCGAGGGCGTCAATGTTAAACAGGGGCATGCCGAACATCTCGGCATTGATCAGTGCCAGAGTATTGGAATTGACCAGTTTTTCCTGGACAAGGTAGGTGATCAGCGGAAGCTTATCCTTGCGTGCTGCTTCGACAGCGTTGATCGCTGTTTCTTCATCCAGAAGGTTGTCAGTAACAAGGCGACGGGCAAGGCCTGTCAGTTGTGTATCTGCCATATGCTGGGGAACTCTTGCATGTTTATTGTCTGACGGCAGTATTCTTGTTCGCTGTCCGTATATCCCTTAACTATAAAGGTAAGGTGGCGATTGGTCATCTGTCCTGTCTATGAATCTGTGATAAGGCACTAGCAAGGGAGTATGACTTTTCGTTATCACGTTGGCCTACACGCAATGACGGGTTATGTATAGGCTGCAGAACTATCAAAGGCTGGCTTTAATAAGGAATTGATTTAGAGGAGTGTAGAGGGTGATGTCATGCTTGGTTAACATTTGTAAGGGGTTTCTGCCAGCCTATGTCTGCTTCAAATATCTATTCGTTAGATCGCTATAAACGTCCTGTATTGTCAGCACCCGGTGCGGCGGAGGCTCTATTGCTGCATTCCTGCTGTGCCCCCTGTGCAGGTGAGATAATAATGGCAATACAGGCTTCGGGTATTCGCCAGACGGTCTTTTTTTACAACCCCAATATTCACCCTCTCGAAGAATATGAAATGCGTAAAAAAGAGAATAAACGCTTTTGTGACAAGTTAGGTATACCATTTGTCGATGCGGATTATGATACCGATGTTTGGTTCGAGCGTGTGAAGGGCTTGGAAGGTGAGCCGGAGCGTGGGGAGCGCTGTACAGTGTGCTTTGATATGCGGTTTGAACGGACGGCACTGTATGCGCATGAGCGTCGTATCCCACTGATATCGAGTACGCTGGGTATATCCCGCTGGAAAAATATGGCTCAAATCAATGCCAGTGGTGAGCGGGCGGCAGGCCGTTACAGGGGGGTAGAGTACTGGACGATAAACTGGCGTAAACAGGGTGGCTCGCAACGCATGATTGAACTGTCCAAGCAGGAGCATTTTTATCAACAGGAATACTGTGGCTGTGTCTACAGCTTACGGGATACCAACCGCCATCGTTTGGCTTGTGGTCGACCGCGTATAAAGCGATTGGCTCAGTTTTATGGAGAGGGAGAGCAGCTTATTGCCCGGTCTGATGAATAGAGGGTGTCAGTTTTGTGCGTAAAGTGATATGAAATGACGCGTCATAACTTCATTCATTGATATGAACGTGCTGGAATGACACTTTCGGACTGAAATAACCGGCAATCGAAAAGCGCTCAAGGGATTCCCCGTTACTGTGTTTTACTTTGAAGAGGAACTCCATAGGTAAATTGCCATTGAGAAGTTTGTTGTGATCAATCGTCCAACTTAACAATTCGTGCTCCTGATAGCTACCTAAGTGCGTGTTCACCATATCCTGAAGGTAGGCGCTGTTGTTATCCGTTCGATAGAGCCAGGCCCACGGGCTGATCACGGAGTAGCTACCCTCATGAGGAGGCTTGGTTTGTTGGAGGATGGCAACGGCGAAGTTCTCGTAATTGGATTTAATCAAACCAATGCCAAAAAGCAGGCCAAACGATATCACGCTGACGTAAAGCGTCACCCTGATAACAATAATGGTCCCTTTATTTAGTGTTCTCACAGCTTCCATCCTTGAATCTGTATCCTTTAACCATAGAAGCTGAGGCGAATTGTTGTTGATGAATATTTTTAATAACTATTAGCTATTTTTATAAGTTTTTTAAGTGTGTTTGTTTTTATGTCTGTTTTTCCTTGTCTGTTAAAGTAATAAATGTGAATGGCGAAATAATAATACGAGATTAAGCTTATAATTGGCTCGGTTCTTGCCCAATTTATTAGGCGAGCTAAATCTGAAAACGGACTTTCAGGGAGAAATGCAATGAGACCATACAAGGATGTGAAACAGCAGGGTTTTACCCTGATCGAATTGATGATTGTTGTTGCAATCATCGGTATTCTTTCTGCGGTAGCGATTCCTGCTTACCAGGATTACACCAAGCGTGCTCATGTCTCGGAAGGCTTGAACCTTGCTTCCGGTGTTAAGGCAGCTATTGCTGAATACTATGCGACTGAAGGAGCATGGCCGCTGAATAACGCCAGTGCTGGTCTGGATGCCAGCTTGGCAGGTAATGCGGTTACAGGCGTAGTGGTCAGTAATGACACGATTACTATCACCTATAACACAAAGGTTGATGCTGGTGGCCCAACGTTAACACTTAAGGCGGCAGCCACGAGTGGTGCGATTACATGGCAGTGCGGAGGCAATGGAAGCACCATTAAGTCGAAGTACTTGCCAGCGAACTGTCGTGGTGGGTCATCGACACCTGCACCTGCACCTGCAACTCCTTAATCGTAATCTAAGTCAGTGCCCTTTTTAATAAGGGTACTGACTTATTTTTGGATGAGCATAATGTATATGTGTGGTGGGTATACTTTCGTGGTTCAGATCGTTTGATAAGCGTTCATTTTAGTTAATTTGGTGTGGATTTTCTGTAGCCGTAATTGTTTATAAGGTATAGGCAAACGCGTGGGTGCTCGTGAATACTCTGTTCGCAATGGATCTGCTTAGAATTCTTTCCCATAATGCTGAAAAACTGCTTTTTGTAATGATAATGGGGTGTGCCCTGTTATTTCATGGCTACCCTGTTGATTGGTTGCTACCTGTCGTTCTTGCTCTTGTTGTTATCTTGTTACACGGAATGAGAATAACGCAATTACCTGTTTCTCTGTTGCATGGTATTTGTTTTTTTGTACTGCTATCACTATTTTTCTCTTCTTACTGGAGTGGAAATCCAGAAGTGTCTGAGATTACAGCATGGCGATTATCGACTGCTGTATGGTGCTTCTTTCTATTAAGTCACAAGACGTGTGATAAGACCGTTCTATTTTCAGTCGGTTTATCTGCATTGTTTGCAGCCCTGTTCGGGCAAGTGGAATATTGGCAAACCCTGACACGTGTAACCAGTCTTTTTTCCGATCCCAATGTTCTCTCTGCTGTGATGTATGTAGCCAGTTTTGTTGGGTTGTATCACTGGGTCTCTTCAACCAGTCATGAGAGTTACCAACCTAGTAAAGTCACGACTGTCTGTTTCTGGGGGGGGCAGCTCTTACTGCTGCTGACCCTGTTTGCTACCGATTCGCGGGGCGGGTTGATTGCGTGGGGAACAGGTGTTGCGGGGTTGCTGATCCTAAACGTAGTGACTGGGGTTGGTCACGCGCGATTACTGCAAAAGTACTGCCTCGCCAGTTTCATCGCCTGGACAGCAATAACGATACTTCCAGTACTGTTAAACCTGGATGTTCCTGATCGCTTTTATGGTGACTTATTGACACTGAATGGCCGTCTGCCGATCTGGCAAGCGTCTTTGCAGTTGTTTGCGGATGCGCCTTGGTTGGGAAATGGTTTAGGCACGTTTCATGACCTCTATCCTTCTGTACGCACGGAGCTAATGACAGGGGGGAATCATGCACATAATGATTATATAGAGCTTCTGGTCGAGGGTGGCATTGTATTAATGACGCTCTTTTGTTTATGGGCAGTGTTCCACCTCTGGTTATTGCTCAAGGTGTTGTTACGGGGCGCGAATGGCGGTTGTTCCGGTTTTGCTTTAGGTATTCTCTTATCCTGTAATCTGATGCTGTTTCTGCATGCAGCGGTTAACTTTATTGTTTATGTCCTCTGGCTGAACCTGGCAATGGGAATGGTGTTTGCCCTGATTTGTCGGATCGCGTGGCAAGAAGGCTATTTAAAGCCACCGCAATGGCATGTAATCCCAAAATTCTGTAACTGGTGTGGTGGATTTGTGTTGTTGTTTATTACCGCGCAATTCACTTTATTGGCTACAGCACTCTACTTGTTTGATAACACAAGGGAGCGGCCTCAATGGGTAACCACTCTAGGCACTGACCTCTCTGCGAATGCCGCGATTTTGACGCTTTCGCCTAGCAATCAGGCGGCCACGATTGATTTGATCAATCGACTCCAGGTTGCTATGGAGCTTGGTAGTGATCGGCAGATACGACACCGAATTTTCAGACAAATATGGATAATGGTGCAAATGCTGCGCGAGGATGCACCCTTTAAAGCCCGAAACCACCTGATTGCAGCGCAGCTGATTGATTATGCGGAGGCGAATGATATTCCACTGCCTAACGATGCAGAAACCTTTGAGCAAGCCTGGGGCAAAGCGGTTACTCTTAATCCCGGTTATTTACAGGCGCATGTTGTCAAGGCGAAGCGTATAGAGCGGGAAGATACGGATGCTGCATTCAGATTGCTGAAGGGGATAGGGCAGGGCTGGTTTCAGTTTGCGCCGGAAAAACAAGTACAGGATTACCTTCAAATGTTGCAGTATCTGGTGGTACGCCAATCGCTTCAGCGAGATAGTTGATGCCCTGGTTCCTTGACCGATTGATTAAGCAAGTGAATCACTGTCTGGATTTCCTCAATCGACAGGTAGTGTTTTATCTTTTCTGCCTGCTGCTTTCCGAGTGATGTCTGTTTGGCAATGTCGACTGCTGATGCATCAGTGAGCTGCTCCCAGGTTTTGAAATAGGTCGCTAGCTGGCGGGCTCGCTGTCTGCCGATCCCGGGAATGCTGAGAGCTACTAACTGACGCTCAAAAGTAGGCTTAGGCGTTTCAGTCATTAATTGATGAAGGCGTGTGGCTTTTGACGGACTGACCGTACTGTACATTGCGATCTTGGACGATGTTAATGCCAGAACGTCGGCGATTTCGTGGATGGCGCCGTTGATCGTCAATTCATTCTGTAGGGTGGTATTCAACTCTGAAATATTGAGCCCTTGCTTACCCAACAGCCACGCGATACGTGACAGAAATTGCTGATGGCAATTTTCACTGTAGCGAAGGCAGGTGAAGGGAGTATAGCGGGATTCGTCAGGCAGGTTAACGGATGTGCGCTCCTTAGAACGATGAACAATCTTATCTAATTTGGGAATAGCATTGCCTTTGAGTGCAATGCTGATTAGATCGCCTGGCGCGATGTCTAATGCCCTTAATCGCTTAATGCTGCCAACGGGTACCTGTTTGATGGTTATGCCGGCTAGCAAGGTTGGTTCCAGTTGCAGGATAGCGGTGATTTTTCCGGTTCTACCAATGGTGAAGGTGATGTCCTTGATCGTCGTCGCCGCGTGTTCAGCAGGAAACTTCCAGGCCATGGCCCAGTGCGGCGCGGTTGCATTTTCGCCAAGCTGGGTACGAACGGAAATGCGGTCTGCTTTTATGACAATGCCATCCATAAGGAAGGGCATTGTTGACTGTGATTGGTACAGTTGTTCTCTCAATGCTTCAGCCCGGTCGATATCCGATAACACCCAGGAATAAGCCGATAGCTTGAAGAAACCCCAGTTCTCAAGCTGTTGATGGTTTTCGCTATCTCTTTCTCTGGGATGTTCAAGCCAGCGCCATGGGAAAAAGTCGAGAACTGTCAGGTTGTCAGATTCGGGCTGATCCGTTTGCAGTATGGCCGCGGTAAAGTGCCGTGCGCTGACATAGTTTGAGAGCTGGCCTTTGACTAAATCAAGCCGGGTAAATATTTCTCCATGCAGGACGATGTGTTCAATCTTGGTATCAAGCTGTTTAGGAATATGGGAGATTTTTCGAATCACTGGCAGGATATCCTCACCCCACTCACCATCGCCCCGGGTGGATGCCTGTACTAATCGACCGTCCCGATAGACCAGTTCAGCCGCCACGCCATCCACTTTTGGCTGAAGCAGTACCGGACTGCCAAGATGGTTTATGGCGTCGATAAATCGTTGAATCTCTGGTTTGTCTTTGCCTTTCTGGAGACTGGTCATAGGGACGATATGATGGATGTTTCCAGAGGGAAGGCTTTTTGTGGATAACGTATTCGCCAGAGAGGGCTGGCATTTTTTCAATGCCTTTCGACGTTCTACCAGCGCATCATATTCGGCGTCGGATATTTCCGGCTGGTGTTCCTGAAAGTAAAGCTGATCATGATGCTGGATCGTTTCTTTCAGTGATTCCAGTTCTGCAGACAGCTGCTCTGATGAAAGAGAATCACAAATATCCCCGAAAGCGTTCCCGATGCACAATAAAAGCAAGAAGGCGGATAAAACAGGTTTTCTCATTGTGTATCCCCACCTGTATAAGGCAGGGATATCGGCAGGATAACGTTAGAATCAACCCGTTAGCTGTGATAACCGTCAGGGTTCTGTGACTGCCAGCGCCAGGCATCGTTGACCATATCGTCCAGTGATTTCTCGGCAGCCCAGCCCAGCTCCTGGCGCGCCTTGGCGGGATCCGCGTAGCAGGCGGCTATATCACCTGGGCGACGGGCGACGATGTCATAAGGCACTGGGCGATCGGACGCCTGCTCAAAGGCGTTAACCATTTCCAGCACACTGTGACCCTGGCCAACACCCAGATTCCAGACCTGAACACCACAGTTTTCCTGCAGGCGGTTGATGGCGCAGACATGGCCGCGGGCCAGATCCTGCACATGGATATAGTCGCGGACACCGGTACCATCCGGCGTTGGGTAATCATTACCGAACACATGCAGTTTTTCCCGCTTACCAATGGCGACCTGGGCGACAAACGGCATCAGGTTGTTCGGAATGCCATTGGGGTCTTCACCGATCAGCCCTGACGGATGTGCGCCCACGGGGTTGAAGTAACGAAGCAGAGCGATATTCCAGCTGCCATCCGCTTTGTGCAGGTCTGTCAGGATTTCCTCAATGATCAGCTTGGAGCGTCCATAAGGATTGGTGGCAGACAGTGGGAAGTCTTCCGTGATGGGCAGGCTGGCAGGATCGCCATACACGGTTGCAGACGAGCTGAATACCAGGTTTCTGACGCCGTTATCTGCCATCGCCTGACACAGGGTAATGGTGCCACTCACATTGTTGTCATAATAAGCCAGTGGCATTTCACAGGATTCCCCCACCGCCTTGAGGCCGGCAAAGTGAATCACACAGCTGATGATGTTGGTCTGGAGCAACTGGTCCAGAAGCGGGCGGTCACGGATGTCGCCCTTAACAAAACGAGCCGTTTTGCCAGTAATCTGCTCAACCCGGCGCAGGGATTCATCACTGCTGTTACACAGGTTATCGAGAACCAGGACATCATAGCCCTTTTCCAGCAGCTCGACACAGGTGTGACTGCCAATATAACCGGCGCCGCCGGTCACGAGAATTGTGCTCATAAAACGTTCCTGAGTGTTGTTAACCGGTAATGCGCATGGAAAGATCAACCGCTCGGCAATCTTTGGTTAACACACCGATCGAAATATAGTCGACACCGGTTTCTGCAATGGCACGCAAAGTGGTCTCAGTGACACCGCCAGAGGCTTCGAGTTTCGCCCGACCGGCTGCGAGTGTAACGGCCTGGCGCAGATCCGGCAGGGTAAAGTTATCCAGCATGATGGTATCTGCGCTACCAGCCAGGGCCTGCTCCAGTTCCGTGAGGGATTCCACCTCAACTTCCACCGGTTTACCGGGCGCCTGCTGTCGGGCGGCGTCAATCGCCTGGGCAATACCGCCACAGGCGGCGATATGGTTTTCCTTGATCAGGAAAGCGTCATACAGGCCTATACGGTGATTATGACAGCCGCCGCAGGTGACGGCGTATTTCTGGGCCAGTCGCAAGCCCGGAATGGTTTTCCGGGTATCCAGTAATTGGACGCCGGTTCCTTCGACCAAGTCAGCATAGTGTCGACAGGTAGTTGCCGTGCCGGAAAGCAGTTGCAGGAAATTGAGTGCGCAGCGCTCCGCTGTCAGCAGTGAGCGGGCAGGGCCGTGCAGATTGAACAGGGTTTTATCCGCATTGACCTGTTCGCCATCGCTAACCAGCCATTCCACGTCAATGCGACGGTCGACCTGCTGAAACACTTCATCGACCCAATCTCGCCCACAGATGACAGCGTCTTCCCGGCTGATAACCCGGGCGCTGGCAATGGCAGAAGCGGGGATCAGGCCGGCGGTGATATCGCCAGTGCCAATGTCTTCGGCCAGTGCATTGCGGACATTCAGGGCGATGGCTTCCTGGAGCGCTTGTGATGTCTGGAACTCGGGGCTGCTACTCATGCTATACCTGTCTCCGGCTGAGGCGTGATTATAGCGAGAGTGTCGGGCGCAGACTATTGGCTGGCAGCATTGCTGTGTTTCTGGCTGATCGATTAAGGCAGGGCTGCCTCAATAATTGTGGACATATGGGGTTTTTCAGACAGTCTGGACTGCTGCAGGTTCAGGGTAATGGTGAATTCTGTGCCAATGCCTGGGGTGGATATGACGCTCATCGCGCCCTTGTGGTTGTTGGTAATAATGAAATAAGACACGGACAGCCCCAAACCCGTGCCGGCACCGATATCCTTGGTGGTAAAGAAAGGCTCGAAGATGCGTTTGCGGGTGTCTTCATCCATGCCGGCGCCATTGTCGCTGACAGTGATCAGGGCATGGTCACCCTGCTTGCGGGTTCGGATGGCAATCTTGCCCTGCCAATTGGCTTCGGTACGGGCGTTGATGGCCTGGGCAGCATTCTTGAGCAGGTTCAATAAGACCTGTTGGATTTCATCGGTGATGCAGGGCACGGCCGTTAATCGTTCGTCCAGATCCTGCTCCAGGCTGATGCTCATGAAATCGAAGCCTTTCTTCAGGTCAAAATCTGAACTGGCAATTTCAACGGTGCGCTCAATAAGGTCTGACAGGTTGGTCGGTGTCAGGGTTTTGCTGCCACGACGACTGAACTGGAGCATATTGGACACGATCTTGGACGCCCGCATGCCGGCGCTGTTGATATTGTCGAGGAAGCGGGTGATTTCGCGGTTTTCCAGGTAAGCATTGAGCATTTCAAGCGGTAAACCCAGTGGGTCGGCTTCTTTCTGGTTGGCGGGCAGGGTGGGAGAAATACGTCGCCGGATATTCTGTACGCCTTGAATGATGGCACCCAGTGGATTGTTGATTTCATGGGCCATACCGGCGGCCAATCCACCGACAGACATCATTTTCTCCGTCTGCACCATCATCTCTTCCAGCTGTAGCCGTCGAGTGATGTTATCGATGCGGATAACGGCGCCATCATTGTCATCACCGCTCAGCGGGTAAATGACAAGATCCAGGTAGTTCTCCCCGTCAGCCAGCATCAGCGGCAGCTTTTCTACCAGTTGTGATGTTTGCAGATCCAGTGCCTGTTGCACCTTGGGGAGGCAGTTGGCCAAAAAGGGCATGAATGTGCCCAGCGGCAGGCCGAGGGCTGCATCATGATCCATATCCGCCAGCTGGGTCGCGGCCTTGTTGCATTGGGCGACCAACAGCTGTTCGTCGACGGCAATCAGGGCCGATGGCATGGAGTCGATGATATTGTTGAGGTAGTTCTGGAAACTGGTCAGCTTGTGTTCGGCCCGCTTACGGACTTTGACCTCGAGCTCCAGTTTCTTGTTGGTCATGTGGGTTTCGATGGCCAGCGCCTGAGCCTTCATGCTGGCTTGCTCTGCCTTGTCCCGGGCGCTGGTAAGCAGCTGGTCCCGCGCTTCAATGCGGCTGAGCATGGTATTAAATGCCTGGGCCAGGATACCGATTTCATCGTGGTAAAACTTCTGTGCACGAACGCCGTAGTTCTCTTCAATGGAGACAGTATTGGCAATCCTGATGAGGTGCAGGACCGGCTGGGTAATATATCGGCGGACCAAGCGAGCGGCCGCACTGGTTAACAGGAAAATAAAGACGAGGATA
The DNA here is from genome assembly GCF_018263925.1 of Kistimonas asteriae. Lineage (GTDB taxonomy): Bacteria > Pseudomonadota > Gammaproteobacteria > Pseudomonadales > Endozoicomonadaceae > Kistimonas > Kistimonas asteriae. The sequence continues at coordinate 106,275 of NZ_JAEVHF010000007.1, read as the reverse complement.
ATCAGTACGGCGATTGTCATCCCGGCGTAGAAATCCATGGGCAGTGACGGATCGGTTTCAATGTAAAAGGTCACCGTACCCCCGTCGGCCAGGTCAACGCGAGCAATATGCTGTGTTTCATTCTCGATCTGTTCAGGCGCCGTATTCGGAATGTTGTGGGGTTGGCCTTTCAGGTCATGGGTGGCGTACAGGCGACCATTTGAATCATACAGGGCAATACTGTTGATCAGTGAATATTCACTGGCGGCATCAAGCACTTCGGTGGCTTTTTCCGGGCTTTTCAGCAGGGTATTCAGCACCGGTTCTTCCGATAGTATGCGGGTAACCGCCTGAACACTGGCAGGGACAAAATTGTTGCGGGAGACCAGGTAGGCAGAAAGAATGAGCGTGGTACTGGCAATCAGTGCCACCGCCAGCACGACGCTGACCATGACCAGTATCAGCTTGCGGCTGATAGGCAGTCGCGAAAGGTAGTCATTCAGTCCGGACATGGTGCCTGATGCCTGGTTGCCAATCGGATATCAGTGCTAGGTTACACCGCTCTTTGTCTGCATGGGAACCCGTTGGTTAAAACCTGTCCAATGCTTAATGAATACCTTGTTGCTTCAACTGTTCCATCAATGCGTGGTGGGAAGGCAGTTCCATCCCGATTTGCCTGGCCTGGTCCAGCAGGAAACCATTGATGAACGGCAGTTCTGTCAGACGTCCGTGGCTGACATCCTGGAACGTTGAGGAATAGTTGTTGGCTGTGCGTTGGAGCACTTCCCGGGTTTGTTCCTGCAGGTTAATACCACAGCGGATTTTAAGTCGCGTCATCAGGCGGGTTGTCTCTTCGCACAGGGCATTCACCTGCTGCCAGCGATTCGGGCAGGAGAGTAATTCCCCGTTCCGGCACAGGTAAACGGCCGTCAGACCATTGATAGCGCTGTTGATGGCGAGCTTCAGCCAGAGACGTTCCTGTATATTATCGCAAGGATGAATCGTCAAACGGTTAATTGACGTTAACTCGGACAGTGGCGTCTCAGAGAACGCAGCCTTTGAAGGATCGAGTGAACCGATCCAGGTTTGTCCGTGTCCGGCATGGTGCACCGTCCATCTTGCCGGGTTCTCCGGATTCTCTGCGGCTTTCCAGGCGCCATCTGTGGTGGTACCAGCCCAGACGTTATGCCCTTTCAGCAGTGTGTTGACGGCTTCCTGGCTCCCCATGCCGTTTTGCAGCAGTAAAACGACGGCGTCATTGGCAAGGAGGGGGGCAATGTCACGGACAGCCTGAAGGGTGTCCCGAGCCTTTGTCGCGACAATCAAACGTTTTATGGGGGTATCAATATGATGTTTGTCAGCGATGGCAATATCGAATAATTGACGACGATGGTCATCAACCAGTTCCAGCTCAGGCTGTAGATGTGTGGATTTTCCGGCTATTTCCCGCAGACGTTGCTCCCGTAGAATCAGTGTGCAGGGCTTCTCGCTTTCCCTGAGACTGGCAGCCCAGAGGCAGCCAATGGCACCTGCGCCGAGAATAGTCCAGTGATCCGCCATGCAGTACTCCATGGTTAAAACGTCATCTGTCGTTCTATGGTGGCGACAGCGTGAAAGAAAATGTTTTATCAGCGGGAACTATAACGCCTGACGGTTGTCTGTTGTCTATAGTTGTTAAGCCCATTTTTGTTGTATATGAGTTGTATCTTGAGTGCTTTCATGACGAAGAAGAACCTGATTTTACTGGCGGTCATACTGCTGGGTGTTTTTGCCGTTGTTCAGCTGGATGTTGATGACCGCCTTTATAACTGGTACCTGAACAAAACAACCCCGGAAACTGTCCGGAAAGATGCCATCTGGCTGCCGAATTACCAAGTGGTGACCGAAGCAAAAACGCTGGCAGGTATCAATAATAATGCCTCGGGCGTGACCTGGGACCCATTAACGAAAACATTGTTCATGGTGCTCAACGGCCCCAATCAGATTATTGAAATATCGCTTGATGGTGATGTGATCAGGCGGATCCCTCTGGAAGGCTTCGAAGATGTCGAGGCGATCGTCTGGGTTGGTGGTGATAAATTCGTGATTGCTGATGAGCGTCATCAGAGTTTGATCAAGGTAACGGTGACGGCTGAAACCAAGGTGATTGTCCGTGAAGACTGTCCGAGTTTTACGCTGGATATGGAAGCTGGTGATAACAAAGGCTTTGAAGGGGTAGCCTGGGATCCGAAAGATGATGGCATCTTTGTGGTGCGGGAACGTGATCCCATGCGGCTCTATAAAATCCATGGTTTGGTGGGTGGAAAGCAGCCGGCAACCATGCGTGTCGAGAAATCGGAAGTGCTCAGCGAAGGCGCCAAAGCCTTTAGTGATGATCTGTCCGGTTTGCACTTTGATCCAAAGACCCGTCACCTGCTGGTATTGAGTCATGAGTCTCGCCTGTTGACTGAAATGGATGAGCAGGGAAACCCTGTCAGTTTTCTGGAGCTGGCCCATGGGTGGCATGGCTTGAAAGAGAATGTGCCCCAGGCGGAAGGTATTACCATGGATGATGCCGGGAATCTCTACCTGATCAGTGAACCCAACCTGTTCTATAAATTCACCCGCAAGGCGCAAGGGCAATGAGATACTACCCTATCACTCTGTCATTGATTTGCCGGTGATGTTGCTGAGGCCGACAATGCCACAATGCATGATTACCAGCAGTGTTTTATCCGCCGATGTGATCATGACCGACCTTCTATACTCAGACGATACTTTCTGTAACCAGCGAGGTTGAAGCGTCATGAGTGCGCATGTGTATAAGAAGGTGGAAATTGTCGGCAGTTCCGAAAGCGGTACAGATGATGCTATCCGCAATGCGATCGCCAGGGCCGCACAGACACTGAAACATATGGACTGGTTTGAGGTGGTCGAAACCCGCGGACATATTCAGAATGGCAAGGTGGCACATTATCAGGTCACGTTGAAAGTGGGTTTTCGGCTGGAATGACAGTCGTATACCGTGCGCGTCCTGTGTGCGGTATATCCGGGCATTGGGCAGGACGGCCCTTTAGGCTAGAATCGTGCCATTGAATCGACAAAGGGAGACAGGCGAATGCCGTCATTTGATATTGTGTCTGAAGTGGATATGCATGAGCTCAGCAACGCGGTGGACCAGGCCAACCGTGAACTGTCCACACGATTTGATTTTCGTGGTATTAGTGCATCGTTTGAACGGAACGACACAACCATCAGCATGACTGCCGATGCGGATTTTCAGCTCAAGCAGATGTTGGAAATCCTGCAGGTGAAAATGCACAAGCGGGATATTGATATCAAGTGTCTTGAGGTGAAGGATCATTACGGTTCCGGCAAGCAGGTCAAGCAGGATGTGATCATCCGCCAGGGGCTGGACAAGGAGCTCAGCAAGAAAATCACCAAGATGATCAAGGAAGCCAAGATGAAAGTTCAGGCAGCCATCCAGGGTGAAAAGGTGCGTGTGACTGGCAAGAAGCGGGACGACCTGCAGGAAGTCATCGGCATGCTACGGGAAGCCAAGCTGGAAATGCCTCTGCAGTATGATAACTTCCGTGACTGAGATGCTTTGATCATCCCGTGATGATCACGTGAATAAACGGCGCCTGTATTGCCTGGTTATCGGGGGTGGCGCCGGACTTTCCTCGTTTAAATGACAATAAATCTTATCCAGCTGGATGGTTCCCGTGTCCGAACAAGCCGCAAATCCAATGTCCGACAGGACACCGGAACAGACCCGCTCATGGCGTGAAGCCATTCGCAGTTGTTTTCATCCCCGTGTCATCAGCATGCTTTTTCTCGGTTTTTCGGCCGGATTACCGTTGCTGCTGATTTTCAGTTCACTCTCAATATGGTTGCGGGAAGCAGAAGTGTCCCGGTCGACGGTGACCTATTTCAGTTGGGCAGCACTTGCGTATTCGTTCAAGTTTGTCTGGGCGCCGCTGGTGGATCGCCTGCCACTGCCATTTCTGACCCGTTGGCTGGGGCGGCGGCGAGGCTGGTTGTTGCTGGCGCAGGTTGCGATTGTTGGCGCACTGCTGTTTATGGCGGGGAATGATCCGCTCCATAACCTGGCGGTGACAGCGATCGGTGCGATCATGCTGGGCTTTTCATCAGCCACCCAGGATATCGTGATCGACGCTTACCGGATTGAAGCCGCAGACAATGATCTGCAGGCCATGATGTCTTCCAGTTACATGGCCGGTTACCGGATCGGTATGCTGGTGGCGGGTGCTGGAACATTGAAATTGGCCAGTGCCTTTGCCGGAGCCGATGGCGGATACAATTACATGGCCTGGTCAATGGCCTATCTCTGTATGGCGGGCATGATGGGAGTGGGTATCCTGACGACGCTGCTGATCCCTGAGCCGAAGGCGAATCAACAGGGGAGCCTCTCCGGTGTTTATAACACGAAAGATTATCTGCGCTTTTTGGGATTGTTTGTCTTAACCGCGGGCGTCTTTGTTGGCAGTTTTGTGCTGTTTTCAGGCGTTGTCGCGGCAACGAAAAGTGCAATAGACGCCGGTCCCTTGAGCGGGTTTTTGTTGGAGGCAGTGCGTATTGTCATCTGTGTCGTTATTGCCTTTCTGGCTGCCAGGCTGCTGATTGGCATGGAGCTGGTTTCCCGGCATATGGTACGTGAAACCTATGTTGCACCGTTTACGGATTTCTTTACCCGCTACGGTAAAACCGCGTTGTTTATTCTGGCGCTGGTGGGCAGTTACCGCATTGCAGACATTGTGATGGGCGCCGTGGCGAACGTGTTTTACAGCGATATGGGCTACACCAAGGATCAAATCGCGAATATTACCAAGACCTTTGGCTTGCTGATGACCATTTTCGGTGGCTTTGTCGGTGGTGTTCTGGCCATCCGTTTTGGTGTGCTGAAAATGCTCTGGGTGGGGGCGTTGCTGGCCGCTATCACGAACCTGTTATTTGCCCTGATCGCGGGAATGGCGCCTCAGTCGATGTTATTGGCTGTGGTGATTGCCGCCGATAACCTCAGCGGTGGTGTGGCAACGGCGGCATTTGTCGCCTATTTATCCGGGCTGACCAACCGGGCGTTTACTGCCATGCAGTATGCCGTGTTCAGTTCCCTGATGACCCTGTTACCCAAGATCCTGGCCGGTTACTCCGGTACGATGGTTGATGCCCTGGGCTATCAGACCTTTTTCATCGTGACGGCGATCATGGGACTGCCGGTACTGGCACTGGTCAGTTGGATTATCCGGTTGGAACGCAGGCAGTCCGAATAAACGGACAGGGCAGAGCGAGGCGTGTTAATCCACGCCGTTCCAGCCGTAGGTGGCCAGGGATATTTTGTCCCCGGTGAACTCAATGCCTTCCTGCTCAAGGCGTGATTTCTGTTCCTGGTATTTATTGCTGTCCAGCGGGAAGGAAAGTTCACCCCTGCTGTTGATGACACGATGCCAGGGCAGGTCTGAGCCCCGGGGCAGCTGGCTGAGTATGCTGCCAACTGCGCGGGCCTGGCGTGGTAACCCGGCCAGTTCAGCCACCTGGCCATAGGTAGCAACACAGCCCAGGGGGATTTTGCTGACAACCAGCCAGATCTGCTGGTGTCGGTTCAGAATCATCAAGGAATACAGTCTCTGTTAACCAAACAATGTCTTACCCGGCATTATCGGTTTCAGTGGTCGTATTGCCAAGTTGAACCGTCAGATGATGAGGTGCTGGGGACGGTAGGATTTCCTTGTCAGGACATTCCACCGTAGAGGGCCGGTAAATTCCTTTTTATGCTTCAGCCTTATACCCTGATAATGTTGCGCTCAAAATAGGCTTAATAGATCTGTCTGTAGATAACGATTATATGCTCTTCCGACTATTACGATGGTTACCCTGTTGTGTGCTGTTAGCGGCGTTGCCGGTTTCTGCGGATACCCTGTGGCTGACGAACAACGACATTATCCGTGGCCAGGTCAAGGAAATGACCGACGGCGAGCTGCATTTCACCACGCCCTGGGGCGGCACGGTTGAGGTAGACCTGCGTTATGTCCGTGCACTGGAAACGGAGCAGCTGCTCTGGGTGCGGATGAAAGGCCAGAATACCTTCCGGTTGATGAAGTTTGACCAGAAAGGCGGCAAAACCTGGATGCTGGATAACCAGGGCAATGAAACCGAGCTGGATGACAAACAGAAACTCGCGCGTCTGCTGAATAATGAGCCGGATGAAGAACAGTGGTTGTTCAGCGGACATTTCAATGTCGGGTTTGATACCGAGCGGGGCGATGAAGATGAATTCAGTACCAGTGGTCAGGTAAATGTTCAGGACCGTGTGAACCGGAATATCATCAACTGGAAAACCTATTATAGCCGGGAGGATGGACGGACCAACGACCGGGAGTTCAAGATCAGCTACGACTATAACCGGTTTGTTGATGAGCACTGGTATCTGCTGGGGAACAGCCTCTGGCAGTATGACAACAGCGAAAGTCCGGAGGAAACGGTCGCAGGCGGTGGTGGTATGGGTTACCAGTTCTGGGATCGCCCGGATGGTGCTCTCAAGATGGACCTCGCCTTGAACAGTCTCTGGGAAAATTATCCCAATGACAGTAATGAACAGCATATGGCATTGCGGTGGGGTGTGAATTATTCCCAGAAACTCTGGGATAACCTCAGCTTTCACCAGGACTGGGTGTTGTTCCGTCGACTGGGGGGTAAAAAACAGTGGTTGCTGGATACCACCACCAGTTTACGTTTATCGATTACCGATAATCTCTGGTTCAACCTGCAGCTGGACTTCGATTACGACAACAAACCGGCAGAGGATTCCTACCGGTCTGATCACAGCTTCAGCTTCGGACTGGGATATGGCTGGTAAGCGGGGTTAGATCCGCAGGCCGCCATCGACCTCGATGACCCGTCCGCTGATGTAATCATTCTCCAGAATGAAGCGGACGGTATTGGCGATCTCTTCCGGTTGACCCATCCGTTGCATGGGAATGACCGATGTCATCTTGGCCTGGGCTTCCGGCTTCATGGCGGCGGTCATTTCGGTTTCAATCATGCCGGGTGCAATGGCCGCGCTGCGGATACCGTAACGGGCCAGTTCCCGTGCCCAGCCGACGGTCATGGCAACGACGCCCGCCTTGGCGGCGGCATAGTTGGTCTGGCCAAAGTTACCGGCCCGGGCAATGCTGGAGATGTTGATAATCACACCGCCGGTACCCTGTTCAATCATCTGTGCTGCCGCTTCCCGGCCACACAGGAATACACCGGTCAGGTTCACGTCGATAACCGATTGCCATTGTGCGAGAGAGAGTTTGTCGACAATGTTGCCGTCTTTGACTTTCACCAGCAGGCCATCCCTGAGAATACCGGCGTTATTCACCAGTGCATCCAGACAACCGAAGTCGGTACGGATATTTTCCATCAAGGCAATGACATCGGATTCCTGAGCAACGTTAGCAATATAGTGTTTGGTATTGTCGCTGCCAGCATCAGTGCATAGCTGCTGCGTTTCGGTAAGACCATCCTGATCAAGATCCGCCAGTGCCAACCTGCATCCGGCGGAGGCTAATGTGGCAGCTATATTCCGCCCCAGCCCGCGTGCGGCACCTGTGACCAGTACGACCTTCTGGCTTAAATCCATAGCTACCTCTCTTGTCTGTGATGATTTTTCAAATAGTTCGTAATGTTTATGTTTTTATATAGTCGCGACAGTATATACCGAGTTGTTCAGTAATACTGCGATGTATAGCCATTCGATTAAAGATTTAGTGGTATTATGTGGAATATTATTTAATGCTGCGGTAGGCTTTTTTGGGTTTGGTGTTTTTTATATGACGTATTTGTTTTACGTATTAAATGTCTATAGCTGATTTTTGATTTGGTATTCTATAAATGTTATCTATTCTCCTTTGAGGGTTTTTGAGGTATGTGTTACATCTTTTGATGATGCCGTCACAGATGGTGGGGCAGATTCTTCTGATTCCACACTGTCGAATATGCTAGTACCTTTTATTGTCAAAAAGTCTGATTCACCATCAATTTTTGAAGTGAAAAAACGCCACATGAAATCTTGGATTACTAGAGTTTGCTCTTCTTTTGCTAGATCGTATGGTTTAGTTTTTAATAGGCCTTTTCTGATTTGCTCTTCAGTTAAAGGTTTCCATCCGAACATTTCTTGTAGTGCATCATTTATTGCCTGTCGTGAGTTTGCTGAGGAGAGTCTTTCCATTAGCTCTGTAAGTTTGTCGGGTGTAATTTTTTCGGTTTCTTGATCTAGTAGGGGGTTATCCATTAATGATATAGCGTATCGGGTATTTTCAATCCTCTGATTGACAAGTCTGGACGTCACTTCTTGTAATGTGTCAATGAAAGTGATTAATTCTCTTCCTTTTGTAGTGTGTTGTACAGGGTGCAGATCTTCTAGCATTTTATTCGTTATTTTTTGAAATTCAGCTATATAGCGTTCATTTTGCACACCACCGTTTTGACCTAATCCATGCTCTCTTGATGTTTGTGAAAATAATATACTATTGGTTAATACGAAAGCCTTGCAAATATTCCATGATCCGGGATTATTCCAAAGGTCTGTCAAAATTGAGCATGTTTTACTGTCGCTGTCAGGTGCGAACGCAAGTAGTAATGCTAGCTCTCCTTCTATTTTGCCAGTTCTATGCTTATGCCATAGCTTTGGGATTAGGTGAGTTATCAAGACCATGCCATCTTTATTCTTTATAAGATGCTTGTATAATTTGATTCTATGCCTATCGTCAAGCTTAGATAATAGTTTTTGCATTTTTTTAGGGTTGTTTTCTAATGTTTTATAAAGTGTTGTGATAATTATTTGTGCTGACTCTTTATATGTTGGCTGAATGCTTGGGTCCTGCATGCTATCTAATAAACCGTTTTTGATAACGCCTCTTATATAGGCGAAGTCATTATGTGCAATGGCTTTTTCAAGTTTCTCTTTTTGCCACTCTGGCGTGAGTCTAACTAAGTAATTACATTTTTTAAATGTCTTGCTTTCTTCGCAGTTTTCTAAAGCTGCTTTTATTAGTTTTATACACCGACTTTTTAGTAGCATTTGATATAGAGCAGTTGTTGTTATCCAGTCTTTTAATTTATCAAAGAGGGTATATGTGGGAGAAACTACGGATACTGCTCTATTCCACGTTGTCTGTGCTATATAGGGGGGGCACGAAGCGTCACTACTCCCCGCTAAGATGCAACTTGCGCTTGGTGCAGATCCTTTCGTCTGTATAGGAGCAGCCATGTATTACACCATAACGATATTGAGTCTTATATAATAATACTTGGTTTTTGCTTGAAAGTTTAATTATTGCTAATAATTCGATTTGTGTTTTTTGTGTTTTTTGTGTTTTTTGTGTTTTTTGTGTTAGTAATTAGCTGCCTGATAGCTTGTCATATCAGGCAGTATTTACATGCAAAAACTGAATTTTATTTGAATTTAATATTCCAATCCATATGTGTATTGCTTTGCGGCATAACGTTTGCGAAGTTGTCTGCCCCAAAATAGGTACAGATTCCATTTAACTTGATCTGTTCACCATCCTGTATGTAGTTAGCGGTTATGCCTTGTGCGTCGGCCATGGGGAGCACCATATAAGCGGCGCAAAGCACTTCAATGGCAATTTGTGTGCCACCGGAAGGGATGTTTTCGCTGGGAATGGTATAGGATTGGCCAATAGGTAATGACATTTTCTGGCAGGTTTTACTGTCAAAGTCATTTATGCATATCCTTTCAATAACATAGGCGCCAGTATTGCTGATTTTAATATCAGCGAAAACGCTATTAGTAAATGTCATGATTGATAGGAAAGTGAGATAAATAAATGTCTTGTTTAATCTGGTGTGTTTCATTAAATGAGCTCCATGAAATTCATGCGTAAATTGAAGATGCTGAACATCCGCTAATGGTCGTAACTGTTAAGACGAAGGTTATATGGGAAAGTTCATTGTTTAATTGTTTAATTGTTTAATTGTTTTAAGCGTTATTTTTCTTTGGTTTAATTGTTATTTTTTATGACTATTTCAATAGATGCTTTAGGCTTTCTGATTCTAATTATTCATATTCTGTATTATTGTCAGTCGGCTATTTTGTATGAATTAATGTTGTTTTATGAAGCGTGACGCTTGTCAGTTGAGGCTTACAACTTACTGTATGGGGAAACGCGTATTTTAATTTTCTGCATGTATCCGAGCTCGTTCCGAATAAGTACTTTGCAGCAAACAGCTAAACTGGGTTTAAGAGAAACTATTCGTTTAAAAGCTATTGATAATTGTTATCATTCGCATAGAATACGCCTGAATTAGAAAACAGATCCAGTGGAGTGAACTATGGCTGACAGACAGAAGGCGGCTTCCCAGGCCCGTGCGCTGCTTCTCAACGAATACCAGGGGGTTCTGGCGACCCAGTCCGTATCCATGCCGGGCTACCCGTTTGGCTCGGTGGCGCCTTACTGCCTGGATGCGGATGGACAGCTCGTGATCCTGATCAGCCGCATTGCCCAGCATACGCGGAACATCAGTCAGGATTCCAAGGTATCCCTGACCATCATCCAGAGTCAGGTGGATGATATCCAGACCGGTGGTCGCCTGACCTGGGTTGGCGATGCCGAAAAAATTGAAGATCCGATCGCGGCTGAGCGCTACTACGGCTATTTCCCGCAGTCTCGTAATTATCACAAGACGCACGACTTTGAGTTTTACCGTATCAAGCTGGTTCGGGCGCGCTTTATCGGCGGTTTTGGTGAGATTTACTGGGTTAACCCCGAAGAACTGCTTCTGACCAACCCCTTCGCCGGTGAGGTTGAGCAGGGCATGGTTCAGCATATGAACGATGACCACCAGGCCGCCATTATTCAGTATTGCCTGAGTGCCGGTGAAGTCCTGCCGGAAGGTGTGACACCCAAAATGGCAGGTGTCGACAGCGAAGGTTTCCATATCCTGATTGGTGAGCGGGTCATCCGTATTCCCTTTGATGCGCCGGTTACCACGGCGAGTGATGTTCGAAAAGCACTGGTTGCTATGGCCAAGGCGGCCTGATCTCCTTCCTTTATAAAGTCTGCGGGAACTGTAAAGTTCCCGTATCGCTTTGTTTCCCCGCTTGAAAAAAGCCCGAACATCTCCATATAAAAGGCAAGTCTAAAGGAGACCGTCATGCGCTTTGCCTTTTTATTGCTGGTGCTATTCCCTATTACCGAATTAATGGTGCTGATCAAGGTGGGTAGCCTGATCGGTATCCTGCCGACGGTGGCGCTGGTGTTGTGTACAGCATCACTGGGCATTTACCTGTTGCGCCAGCAAGGCCTCAATACCCTGTTTCGCGCCCGTGAACGGATGGCCAGTGGCGAGGTGCCCGCGCGGGAAATGCTGGAAGGCATCATCATCGCAGCCTGTGGTGCTCTGCTGCTGGCGCCCGGTTTTATTACTGACATTATCGCATTGACCGGGCTCTTCCCCCTGACACGCCGGAAAATCGTAGACCGTATGTTGGCCAGCCAGCGCTGGCAGGCGGACGCTTATACTCAAACCGGCTTTTATCAGTCGAGTGCGGCCGGTCCATTTGATCAGGATGGCGGCAATCGCAGGCCGGAAATCATCGAAGGCGAATACCGCCGTGAAGAGTAAAACTGACACTTTGTCAGCCCTGCTGACCATTTTTGATTTTTTTTTGCCGGGCAGGGTTGAAAAGCGAAAATTCAGCCCCTATTCATAGTGTCAGCCGAAGCGGGCTCGGTATTAGTGCGGTACCGTTTGTTCGCTTGCCGCCGGGGCGGATGCGCCAGCGACAGCATTGATGCGCATCCCTTCCGGGTCGGCGGGGACGTGAAGTCCCAACCTTAACCCTGAAGGTCATGCTGTGACGTCGGGTGACGTCAACAGCTGCCAGTAATGTTATTTAGGCATACTTGCTAAACAGTTGGAGAGAGAGTCGATGAAACTTCGTCCGTTACGTGATCAGGTGCTTGTTCGTCGCTTCGAGAGCGAAACCACATCTGCTGGCGGCATCGTATTGCCGGGCAAGGGTGAGAAAACCAACCGTGGCGAAATCGTTGCTGTTGGCCCCGGCCTGCCGCTGGAAAACGGTGAAGTCCGTCCGATGGCTGTCAGCGTTGGTGACAAGATTCTGTTCGGTGGTTACCACAGTGATTCCAACACCGTGAAGATTGACGGCGTTGAGCACGTTCTGATGTCCGAGAGTGACATCCTGGCCGTTATCGAAGCTGAGTAAGCGCCCGTCGCTTCCAGTCGATTACAGCTGTTTAACCCAATTTTATGGCTGGCCGCGTAACGCGGAAAGCCCGATTAAAGGAATACGATAATGGCAGCAAAACAAGTCAAGTTCGGTGATGACGCCCGCAAGCTGATGCTGGAAGGCGTTAACATCCTGGCTGACGCCGTCAAGGCGACTCTGGGGCCCAAGGGCCGTAACGTCCTGCTGGAAAAATCCTTCGGCGCGCCGACCATCACCAAAGATGGTGTTTCCGTCGCTAAGGAAATCGAACTGAAGGACAAGTACCAGAACATGGGTGCCCAGCTGGTCAAGGAAGTCGCTTCCAAGGCCAACGATCAGGCCGGTGACGGTACGACTACCGCGACCGTTCTGGCTCAGTCCATCGTTAACGAAGGTCTGAAGTACGTTGCCGCTGGCATGAATCCCATGGATCTGAAGCGCGGTATCGACAAGGCCGTTGCTGCTGTTGTTGAGCAGCTGCACACCATGTCCATCCCCTGTGAAGACAGCAAGGCGATTGCCCAGGTCGGCACCATCTCTGCCAACTCAGACGAAGTAGTCGGCAAGATCATCGCTGAAGCGATGGAAAAAGTCGGCAAAGAAGGCGTTATCACTGTTGAAGAAGGCAGCGGTCTGGAATTCGAACTGGACGTTGTTGAAGGCATGCAGTTCGATCGTGGCTACCTGTCTCCTTACTTCATCAATAAGCAGGACAACATGTCTGCAGAGCTGGAGAGCCCCTTCATTCTGTTGTTCGACAAGAAGATCTCCAACATCCGTGAACTGCTGCCCGTTCTGGAATCTGTCGCCAAGGCTGGCAAGCCTCTGCTGATCCTGGCAGAAGACGTTGAAGGTGAAGCGCTGGCGACTCTGGTTGTCAACAACATGCGTGGCATTGTCAAGGTTGCTGCTGTTAAGGCGCCTGGTTTCGGTGACCGTCGCAAGGCCATGCTGCAGGACATCGCTACCCTGACCGGTGGTGTTGTGATCTCTGAAGAAGTCGGCCTGAACCTGGAAGGCGCTTCTCTGGAAGATCTGGGCTCTGCCAAGCGTGTTGTTATCACCAAGGACAATACCACCATTGTTGATGGTGCGGGTAATCAGGCTGATATCGCTGCCCGTGTTGAGCAGGTCCGTGCCGAAATCGAGAACTCCACTTCCGATTACGACCGTGAGAAGCTGCAGGAGCGTGTTGCCAAGCTGGCCGGCGGTGTTGCCGTTGTTAAGGTTGGCGCAGCCACTGAAGTGGAAATGAAAGAGAAGAAGGCACGCGTTGAAGACGCTCTGCACGCTACCCGTGCAGCTGTTGAAGAAGGCGTTGTGCCTGGTGGTGGCGTAGCCCTGATTCGTGCTCTGTCTGCTATCGATGTCAAAGGCGACAACGAAGAGCAGGCTGCGGGTATCGCTCTGGCGCTGCGTGCTCTGGAAGGTCCTATCCGCCAGATCGCTACCAACTCCGGTGACGAAGCGTCTGTTGTCGTTGACAAGGTTCGTGCTGGAGAAGGTAACTTCGGTTACAACGCGTCTACCAGCGAATACGGCGACATGATGGAAATGGGTATCCTGGATCCTGCCAAGGTCACCCGTTCTGCGCTGCAGGCGGCTGCCTCCATCGCAGGCCTGATGATCACCACTGCAGCCATGGTTGCAGAACTGCCTGAAGAGAAGCCTGCTGCAATGCCTGACATGGGCGGCATGGGTGGAATGGGCGGCATGGGCGGCATGATGTAATCATCCCCCCCTGCAGTTCACTGCTAAAAAAACCGCACCCTAAGGTGCGGTTTTTTTATGGGCGGTGATTCAGCTCAGGTGACCGCCTCATAGCTCATCTGCCAGAAGGCCTTTTCATGGCGACACATTGTCAGGAATTCGGCTTCGGTTTCTGACCGGGTATCTTCGGTAGCGCTCGTGAGCGCCTCGTCTGCAACCTGCTCCAGCTGATGGACGTAATCTTTGAAGGTATCGCTGGCGCAATAGGCAAACAGTTGATCGTAAGGTGATGCCATCGGTTCTCGACAGGCGACACTGTAAGTATTTTCTATGCCCCAAAGAATGGTTGCCAATACAGGGTAAGGGCGATGGCTGAGAGCAATCAAAAAACGACAGTACTCTTCGCAGGCGGGTAACAGTTCATTGTGGAGGCTCAGATTTCGCTCTTTTGCTGTCGTGTGAAACCAGCACAATTCTGCTTTGATGCCTGTCAGGCCGCTTAGCAGGATGTCAAAGTGGTTGGGAGGGGCGGCCTGCAATGTTGCGGCAAAAAAGCGGGTGAACTCAATACCAAACAGGTAATCCTGTTCCAGCCAGCGGTTGAACTGTGCAGGTTTCAGGTTGCCGCTTCGGCAGTCCAGCAGGAACGGATGGTTGGTGGCGCTGTGCCACGCCTGCTTGTGTGTGACGGTCAGCTGCTGACAGTTCATGGTAATGACTCTGTCTGAATAATTGGGAAGCGATAACGGAATAAACCGGTTCAGGCTCAAAAGCCCCAACCGGTTAGCTGACTAGAAAGATAGGGTATGTTGTCAGAAGTTGCCTGAGGAATCCCCTGAAACAGAGACAGCAGTCTGAGCATTTTTTATTGGGCAGTGTCGTTCAGTGGCGTTGCTGAACAGGGTATACAACACAGGGACAACGATCAGCGTCAACAGGGTTGATGTTATCAGACCGCCAATGATGCACCAGCCCATGGGGGACCACATATTGGAACCTTCCAGTGTCAGGGGCAGTAATCCGCCAATCGTCGTGAGTGTCGTCAGTAGAATCGGTACCAGCCGAACGCGGGCCGATTCCCGCATGGCATCATGAATACTCAGTCCCTGTTCGTGATGCTGGTTGGCGGAATCCACCAGAATGATCGAGTTATTAACAACAATACCCACCAGGGAGGTTAGCCCGACAAACGCGGTGAATGAGAAGCTATAGCCTGTCAGCCACAAGGCGACAATCGCGCCGGTGACAGCAAACGGAATTGCTGTGAAGATAATCAACGGCTGGCTGAAGGATTGGAATTGAAGCACCAGAACGGCAAATATGCCCAGTAGAGCAACCAGCAGCACCTGGTTCATGCCTCCGAATGAATCTTTTCGGTTTTCCTGTTCCCCACCCACCTGATAGATGACACCTTTCGGCCAATCATAACGATCCAGCTGTTCGATGATTTGATTGGTGATATCTTCGGTCAGGTAGCCGGGCGTGATATCGGCTGTAATCCGTGCCATCCGTTCCAGATTGTGGTGCTGAAGCCTTGCCAGTGTCGTTTGTAGGGTCAGGCTGGCTAACTGGTTCAAAGGGATCAGTGCGCCGTTGGCTGATTCCACCATAATCTGGTTGAACGTATCGACTTGGGGGCGTTCACCGGCTGCACGAACCAGAATGGTGTGATCATCGCCGTTACTGTCCCTGAACTGACCGACAGGTTGTCCGACCAGACTGGCTCTGACGGCCTGATCAATACTGGAAATCGGAACGCCAAGCATGGCGGCTTTTTCCCGATTAATCTGTACCCGCAGATCAATACGCGGTTTGTCGAGTGGATTATCGACATTCACAGTGCCGGGAGTGGTAACAAAGATTGATTCCACATGGGCAGCTGCCACGCTGACTTGTTCCAGGTTATCGCCCACCACCCGGATGGAAACCGGTGCTTCGTAGGGAGGCCCCTGCATGAATTCCTTGATGGTAATTTTTGCCCCAGTGATGGCATTAAATTTCTGTCGAATCTCTTCGATAAAAGGTTCCACAACCTGCAGTCGACCGGTGTCCAGTTGCACCAGGATCTGGGCAAAATTGGGAACCTGTCGCTTGGGGAAAATATTATAGAAAATGCGAGGGTTTCCCTTGCCGACATTGGTGGCCAGGTTCGTCACAATGTCGTAGTCCTGCAATAAGGCTTCAACCCTTAACGTCATATCCCAGGTGGTATCGAAGCTGGCATTTTCCGGCATATCGATATTGACCAGAAGCATGGGTTTTTCAGCCTTGGGAAACATGCTGACGCCGACCAGGGGCACCAGTGCCAGTGATCCCATGAGCAGGGTGACGGATAGCAGCAATACACGCCATGGGTGTTTCAGGGAATGTTCCAGCAATTGACTGTAAGGACCGTTAGCCAATATCTGAATCTTGCGTAACAGCCAGGGCGTCTTCTGGTCTCCTGTATCAAGTACCTTGCTGGCCAGCAAAGGCGTCAGGGTCAGGGCGATCACCAGGGAGGCCAGCAGCGTCAGGATGACGGTTACCGGCATGGAGCGCAGGAAGGTGCCGGCGCCGGTCTGCAACAGCAGAATCGGGAAAAACGACAGAATGGTAGTCAGTGTGCCGCTGACTACCGCCCAGCCCACCTGACTGGCGCCGTTCATCGCCGCGTTGGCGCTGTCATGACCGCTACGCCGGAAACGGCCGACATTTTCGGTGACTACGATGGCGTTGTCGACCAGCAGTCCAAGCGCAACCACCAAGCCAACAATCGACATCTGTTGTAAACCGAAACCACTGAGATCCAGCCAGCCGATACCGATCAGTACCGACATCGGTATCGCCAGTACGATGACGAAGGCTGCGCGTCCTCCCAGTGCCAGCACCGTCATGACGCCAACCAGTGCCAGTCCCTGGAGCAGGTTGTTGAAAAATCCGTTGATCCTTTCATCGACGCTGATGCTTTGGTCGTGCGCCAGCTCAAGGGCGATATCATCGGGCAGGGTCTGGCTGAATTCTGCCAATGTACTTTTCAGTGCCGCCATGACGGCCATGATATTGCTGCCTTTGCGCTGTACCACGGAGACAAACACCGTACGTTGTCCGTTAAACCGGGCATGGTAGGTGGGGAGTGCATCCGTCAGGTGGACATCGGCAATGGTTTCCACATAAACGACACTACCAGGTTTTGACCGAACCGCCGTGCGCCGGATCTGCTGTAAGGTACGGAAGTCGCCACTGGTGCGGACGGTAAAGCGTTCTTCGCCGGACAAGGCATGCCCGCCCGGCAGGTTGATGCTTGATGACTGAATGGCGTTCGCCAGCTCGGCAATGCTGATGTTCAGGGCGCGCATCTTGTCGAGGTCTGCCGCAATTTCGACCTGTTGTTCCGGGAAACCATCAATATCGGCACGCTTGACGCCGGCGATGCGCTCAAGGCGTTTTTCCAGTTTCTCCGCCTGGCGTTTGAGGCGTGCATAACCGGCGCTATCTGACATTAGAGCAATCTGCAGGATATTGACGTCAGTGGGGGATATTTTCTCAATAGTCAGCTGGTGGATGGCGGCGGGCAGTTCATCCCGTATGCGAGATACCGCTGAAACCACATCGTCGTATTTTTCATCCGGGTCTGTACCGTAGAGAAATTCGACCCGTACTACGCCTAGACCATCCTCAATATCACTCTTGATAACCTTCAGGTCATCCAGTTCGTTGATCGCTTCTTCTATAGGATCAACCACCAGTTTCTCCATATCCGCTGGCGCGGTACCGGGATAGATCACCTTGATCATGGCCGCAGGAAAGTTGAACTGGGGATCTTCCGAGCGCGGCATACTGGTCAATGAGATAGCACCGAGGGCGATCAACAGTAATGTGATCACAAGGGTAAACTGGTGGTTCTGTATCGCGAGTCGAGGTAACTGCATGGTGATTATTGCCTGTTTGCTACCGGAGCCGATTGAACGTTGTCGTCGGGTTTAAGAAACGATGCCCCTCGGGTAATAACAGGCGTACCTTCAGGCAGACTGCTTTCGATGGCCAGAGACTGGTTATCGAGCCAGAGAATATCCACACGGTGTTGAATGATGCGTTCAGACGCCGGGTCAGCCACATAAATGATTCCCTGACCATTGTCTGCACTGACCAGGGCGTTTGCCGGTAGTCGTGCAATTCGCTGGGACTCTGCAGGTGTGACGGTAATACGGCCGATGAATCCCTGGTAAAGTCGTTTCGGTGGAGAATCCAGAGAGATCTCCAAGTCGAATGTGCCGGTCCGGCTGTCAGCGGCTGGGGCAATCTCAGTCACGCGACCGGTAAAGCTGGCACCCGGATACGCATCAAAATGAATAGTGGCCGGATCGCCGGTCTGCACCCGAACCACATCGCGATCGGATAAACCGGTGCGCATAATCCAGCCCTTGGCTTCATCCGCCAGCAGGAAGGCGGTCTGCTGGGGACTGATCAATTCGCCCGGTTCGATCAAACGCTCAATAATCCGGCCACGGCCCGGGGCGCGGATATGGGAATAGCGATTGTTGAACCGGGCAATCCGCAGCCGGGATTCAGCGACATCGACACTGGTCTGTGCGGCTTGGAGCTGGTCCAGGGAGATGGCCTGCTGTCGGTGTAACCGCTGAAGACGTTGATGATTACGCAAGGCTTCCTGATGCCGCGCCTCTGCTTCAGCAACCTGGGCCTCGACTTCCTCGGTATTCAGACTGGCCAGCAACTGGTCTTTTTCAACGGTATCGCTTTCATCCACCTGGATGCTGGCAACGGGACCTGACGTTTTGAAGGACAGTTTCTGAGTGGCTTTGTAAGTAAGCTGGCCACTCGTCTGTATGGGACGTGTGGTCTCTTGGTACTGCAATGGCGTGGTGTCATACGGTGCAGTGTCCGCCCTTACTGGCGATAGGACCATGAAGGCTGGCACCAGCACAGATACGACCACCCTTCCGAGGGAACTGCCTACGGCTGCTGTTTTCACGTTCGATTCTCTTTGCCCTGAGGACTGTCGTTATTGGTGCGCAGTCATTGCGCTTGTCCGTAATTATGAAATGTAGGAGGCAATGTTGTCACTGTCAACAATGTTGACAATAATAACATTGAACAAGAGAATCCTTTGTCAGAACGTTTGGATATACTTGAAATGCCAGAAAACCGGGGATAGGTAATGACGACGGGTAAACGCACTTATCATCATGGCAACCTGCGCGA
Source organism: Kistimonas asteriae (assembly GCF_018263925.1). Lineage (GTDB taxonomy): Bacteria > Pseudomonadota > Gammaproteobacteria > Pseudomonadales > Endozoicomonadaceae > Kistimonas > Kistimonas asteriae. Next base: position 87,143 of record NZ_JAEVHF010000007.1, on the reverse strand, counting down.
TGCGTTGCTGGCGTGTGCGTTCCGGCATCTGGAAGCGCATGGGCCGGAAAAACTCAGCCTGCGGGCATTGGCCCGGGACATTGGTGTGTCCCAGACGGCGCCTTATCGCCACTTTCCGGACAAGGAATGCCTGCTGGCTGCGATGGCGACGGAAGGGTATCTGGCGCTAAAGGCCTTTATCTGTGAGGCCAGTCAGGGCATTGATCGTCCTGATGAGGCCTTGCTTGTTTGTGGTGAGGCCTATATTCGTTATGCCGTGGCTAATCCTGCTAAATACAAGCTGATGTTCGGCCCGATGATTCAGCACCCTGAAAACCATCCGGAGTTGCAGGAGGCGGCGCAGCAGGCATTCGGGGCGCTTTACGCCATCATCGAAAAGGGGATTGAGCAGGGCATCATGGTGGAGCAACCCGTCTGGCTGATGGCCAATAATTGCTGGGCTAATGTCCATGGTCACGCCATGTTGCTGATAGATGGTCTCCTGCAGCGGGTAACGCCAGAAGCAGAGTGCTTTAATATTCGGAATTCATTGATGATAAATATGCACGGCCGATTGCGTTGAAGGGATAAGGGTTTTTCGTAACGCTTTCTTGTTGGTTAGATAATCACAATGAATTTCAGGGCATGAAAAGGAAGGAAATTCAGTCGTAATGCGCAATGAATAAAGGCTAAGCCTTTCAGGTTTGGTTGATAGATGAAGGTTTAAACCGACATGTGATTGTCCCATTGGCAATCCGGGTATAACAACCGCTGGATTTTCCGCCCATTTCCCGCCCGGCAGGTGTAATGAATTAATTCACCCATACCGTTACTGACGACTGCAGTATGCGGGTTTACTGCCACGACGCCGGCAGCATCATTAACCGAAACCGCATTCACCAGCTGCTGATCGCTGAGACGCCAGAACGCAACGGTATTTCCCCTGGGGGCGGTCGTGATAACAGTATCTGCCTCAGGCAGTATACAGACGCTGGCAATGTACTGGTTGAGTTGCAGCCATTCCGTTTCATCAGCCTGCATTGATCGGATAGACTCTCCTCGACGGTGCAGTGCAACCAGCGGTTTGATGTCTGCAGGATCACCCTGGTATTGCATGCCGAAAACCACGGTGCCATCCGGTGCGATATCAAAGTGTCGGATGCTGAGCTGGTGGTGCTGGAAGCTGTGTTCTTCCAGTAGTTCACCGCTATGGCTGTCGATGTAACTCAACCGCGGCTGCATTGTTGCCAGATTGAGTTTTTGTCTTCCGCTTGACGGGTGGGTCTGGATACCTCCATTGGCGACAACCAGTGTCCGGTTATCCGGATGCAGGTGGATCTCGTGAGGGCCAATAGCATGGGCGGAAAACTCCGCTACTTTGTTGTAGTGCTTTGTCTCATACACACCAATTATGCCGCGCCCCTTGTGCAGATCATTTTCCGTAGCAAAGAGGTAACTGCCGTCGGGACTGAACGTGGCATGGCCGTAAAAGTGTCGGTTGGGCTGACTGCCAATACGCTTCAGAAGGGTTCCGTCACGAAAATCAATGACATGCAGATTCTGGCCCGGGCGACGGTCGCAGCAAACAAGGACAGGCTGCACCGGATGTAGGGCAATACCATGACCTCTCGCGGGCAGTGGCACGATGTGTTGCCAGATGCGATCCGGTGAGGCGATGCGTGCGGAAAAGTGTCCTTTTCGATCACGCGCCGTGCTGAATACGAGGCGCTCGGGGGGATTGCGGGTGCAACCGGGCATCAAGGGTAGCAGGCCGGCCACCGCACAACCGGTAACCATGTGTTTCAATACGGTGCGGCGATCGGGCATGAACGGCAGCCTGTGATTTATCAGTCCCCATCATTGGCATTGAAACTTAGCACAATGCCCAGCGCGTTGGGGATTTTGTTGCCAAAGAGATCCCTGAGGGATTTCAGGTCGTCGGCCAACGCCTGTACCGCAGGTCTGAATTCAGGATTGGTGACCGCAATGGATAATGGTTGTGGGACCTGAGCCAGGGAACGTTCGACCTGGTTAAAGACCTGATGGACCTCAATAGTGAGCACGTTGCCATTCGGAGAGGCTTTGACAAGGTCATTCAGACCAAATCCATCGGCGCCATCATAGAAACGGCGGGCGCCGCGTATGTTGGCGGCAATGTTTTCCAGGGAATTGCGGCTGCGCCAGGATTCCGCGAGGTAGGGGTTGCCGTTATCAGTTTTACCCAGCGGCAGCACAACCTTTTTGTATGCCCGTTCCAGCATGGTATGGAGGCCGTTGACCATCAGGGTGCTGACTGGGTTGGGAATACCTGCTTCCTGTTGTTGGTCAGGCAGCGACATAAACTGCTCATGCCAGCCATCGTTGCCAGGTTTCCAGGCCGACTTGAGTAAATTGGCATTGTCATGAACATGCTGTGCAATATCACGCAGTAACTGACAGCGTTCGGGGTGTTCTCTCAGCTGTTCCGCTGTATTGACGGAGGGCTCAAACAGCAGATATTCAAGGGCAGACAAGCCCTGTATGACAACACTCGTATCGCGGATATCGGTCCTCGTATCGCGCTGAAGCTGTTCTTCCACCTTCCGTTGCACCAGGTTTTTTTTGTCCGGCCAGAACTGGAACTGCCACAGCAGGTTTTCTTCTATTATCGGGCCGAACTGGATCACCTCCGTCTCCAGCCAGGCGCCCATGAGGTTTCTCCAGCGTAGCTGTAGGTCGTTGAAAGCGGGTTGTGAGTGCGACTGGCAAAAGTGGTCTGCAGACGTCTGAAATTGCTCCGCCTGAAATGCAAGACGATGGTAGAGTGCCAGGATGACTCGTTTGGAAGAATGTTCCGCCAGCCTGCGTTCGGCATCACTGCCGTCTGAGCAGCCCCCGAGAGTGAGCAAAAGCGACGATAGAACAACAATGGCAATTGTTTTCATACTGCCTTGGACTTATAACGATTCCAGAAAAGCCAGCAGCGCCCGGCGGTCATGACGGGGCATGGCCACGAAATGTTCCCGGGATTGTTCCGCTTCCCCCCCATGCCACAGGATGGCCTCCGTCAGGTTTCGGGCCCGTCCATCGTGCAGGAATTCGGTATGGCCATTGACTGTTTTGGTGAGACCGATACCCCAGAGTGGCGGTGTTCGCCATTCCTGCCCTGTCGCAAGGAACTCAGGGCGATTATCCGCCAGTTCTTCGCCCATGTCATGGAGTAAAAGGTCGGTGTAGGGCCAGATGGTCTGACCGGATTGTTCTGGCTGGTCGGTCAATTGTGCCGTCGTTGTCTGGGGGATGTGGCACGCAGCACACTGGACATCGTTGAACAGCTGTTTTCCACGGAGCACCTCTGGTACATCCACATTCCGGCGGGCGGGCACGGCCAGATTGCGGGAGTAAAAGGTGACAAAGTTCAGGATTTCCTCAGAGAGTTCAGGATCGCCGCCGTTGATGCTGCTCAGGCAATCTTGTTGGCTGCTGGTACAGTGGTCCTTCTGGAATAAACTCGAGGTGATACCAAGATCGCCGTTGAACGCAGCCGCATTTTGCTGTCGTAAGTTTGGCTGGCCGGCTTTCCAGCCAAAACGTCCGCTGGTTGTCGTTTGTTTTTCGGCATCCCAGACCTGGTTGAGTCGTCCGGAAATACCATCATTGTTTCGGTCGTCTGGGTCTGCATAGGCTTGAAGCGTATGCTCTGGAATGGCTTCCAAAAGCCCGAGGCCGATCATTGGCGGTGCGACCCTTGGGGAGAACATGATATCCGGATGGAATTCACCATAACCCTTGTCCTCAATAGTAAACGACGGCTTGCGCAGTTCTGCGGTGTCGCCATTGGCAAAAGTCACGGTCTGGTAGCTGTAAGTTACCTGGATTTTTCCCTCGGGAGCTACGCCAGTGAGTGAAAAATCCTGTAATTGCCCACCATAAACGGGATCTGGTATGGAACCGTCGGTTTTGAGCTGTGCCTTGTGTGCGGCGGTAACGGCTGGAATGCTCAGGCGTATCAGCATGGATACTGCATTGTCGTCTGGACCTGCCGGTGCGTGCCCCCGGCCATCCTTGATATGACAATTCTGACAGCCATTGGTATTAAACAGGGGGCCGAGTCCATCCCGGGCATCGGTGCTGGCCGGCGCCATGACCCAGAGATTGCGAAAGAAGCTGTTACCGACACTGAAATCCAGACGGCGGGAGACGGGCATATTGGCGGATGGCAGGGAAAAGGCATTACGGCTTTGGTTGAATACCGTGGTTTTGCCACCGCTAAGGTGTTCATGGGGTTCCGGGATAGAGTAATCGACGCTGCCAGTCGCCATCGCGATGGCCAAGCCCGTTACCGCTAAAACAGTACCTGCCCCGGCAACAGCCAGCAGGATTTTAAAGGGATGCTTGATGGAAGCAGACATCAGTGTTTACCATTCTTATGTCATTCGCACAGCGTCCCTGCCAGTGCGATAGTAGGAGTATTATCAGAACGTATGGTCAGCCGTGTCAGGGCTCAGGTTATTGATTCCGGCCAGTGCGGCAAGTTGTTCGATAGCGGCTGTTTCTTCAACCAGCGCGCTGATAGCCTGTTCAACAATCGCGTTGCCTGCCTTGTTGTCAGCCGCAATCAGCTGGTCAAACGCCTGTCCTTGTTCTGCGGCATTCACCATCGCTTGCAGGGCGGCCTGGGTGCGGACGAACTTGCTGCTGATGGTGCTTGCCTGTTCAGGGTTCGAGGCTGCAGCCAGGTCAGCAAGGCTGGGTCCGCTGACCTGCGTGCCGTCAACCCGTGTATAACTGCCGCTATAGACGTTGTTAATACCCAGCGCGTTATAGAAGTGTGAGTTGTGGGTATTATCACTGAAGCAATCGTGCTCATCTTCGGTCGAGTTGGCTTCCAGGGCGACTTTCATCCGTTCACCGGCCAGCTCGCCCAACGCCAGGCTACCCATGCCGAACAGCATTTTACGCAGGCCCTGTTCGGCAGGTTCGCTCAGTAAGGTTTGACGGTAGTTGTCGTCCTGCCCTGAGCGCCATTGCGCTTCCATGGTCTCAAGGTCATTGACCAGCAGTTCAGCGGCAGCGGTCAGGTATTGGGCGCGTCGCTCGCAGTGGCCGTTGGTGCAGTCATCACCTGTCGCGTAATCACTGGCAGGACGGTTACCGGCGCCGGGCTCGGTGCCGTTCAGGTCCTGCCCCCAGAGAAGGAATTCAATGGCGTGGTAGCCGGTCGCGACATTGGCTTCACTCCCTCCCAGCTCATTCAGGTTCGCCAGTAATGCGGGAGCAAGATTACTGGTATCAATCATGTCCTGGCCAACCTGAACCTCAAGGCTGGCAATGATGTTGGCTGAAGCGCCGACGTTGCCCAGTTCTGCCTGATAAGCACTGCTGTCGACATAGTCGATCAGGCCCTCATCCAGCGGCCAGGCGTTGAGCTGGCCTTCCCAGTCATCCACAACGGCGTTGCCGAAGCGGAATACTTCACTTTGCTGATAGGGGACCCGGGCGGAGATCCAGGCTGTTTTGGCAGCGTACAGATTGGCTTCAGTCGGGCTCTCGATCAGTGTGCTGATGGTGGTATGTAGCTCTCTGGCGGTGATCAGTGCATCTTCAAATGTGGCGTGAGCAACATTGGCATATTGCTCGACAATGGCTTCATGTGAAATGCTTGGGTTTGTCTGGCTGCTTTGTGATGTTGAGGTGTCCTGTGCATCATTTTGTCCGCAACCTGCAAGTGCGGCAGAGATTGCCAGAACCGGTAAGACCTTTTGCATTCTTGTCATGGAGCGTTCCAACCTGTGTCATTCTAATTCGATGGTTGTGTATCAGGCTTTTCGTACTTATTTTGATCGCAATTATATTGATAATTATTATCATTACAATTTAGTTTTTGAAGAGCCTGGGTTTTGGGAGGGGATTTGAGAGCGGGGGAGGCCAGCGCCTGAGCCTGCCGTTTTTCGCCGCGATCACAGGACTCTCCTTGTCCTGCATCGCTACCGCGACATCCTGTCGCTGCTGCAAACGGCAGGCCCAGGCGCTGGCTAAAACGATTCAGTGGCTGCTGGTTTTTTGGGGATTACGGGTTCAAGCTGCTGTCAGTCGATGGCTGGCATTGTGCATCAGCAACGGCACCTTTCTGAAAGCCTTCATAAGCGATAGCCTGGATTGATTGCCCCGGGTTTTCGTTCGCCAGCGTTTTTGCCATGTGATCAGCCAGCAGCTCTACGGTGGTATCAGTGTCAATTATATAGCAGCGATCGGCCAGCAGGGAGAGTTCAAAATAGCCCTGCTGGGCGGTGTAGCCGAACCGGTGATAGTCGCGATCCTGTACGGTGAAGGTGGTTAACAGATCTTCCCGGGTGGCAAGGTAGATATCCTGCCAGCGATTCGCCCAGTCTTGCTCAAGGGACTCGCTGCGCTGATTGTTCAGCAGGATTTGAATGGTGGATCGATGACCATGAGCAATACGCTGGCAATCCCCCCTGTGCTTTTTCAATCCATGGCTGTAGTGGTACCAGGCACCGTCAATGGTTTCCGGGTATAGGCGCAGTTCGATACCGCTGACATTCTCCGGAAGATCTGCCATAACCTGTTGCTCCAGCAAGGGGCGCAGTGCATCAGGGGTGATCTGGGACAGAGGCAGCAGTGTGATTGCCTGCTCGGGTGCTCGGCACTGGATGAAGCCCAGCTCGTGGGTATGGAGGGTGACGTCGATACGACCCTCTTCCTTGCTGTATTCAATCGCTGCACACTCTGCGGGAACCAGCAGGGTGTGATCCATAGAGTGGTCGATGGATTGCTTGATTTGCTTTTTAACATGGCTGAAGTCAAAAACCATGCCTTCATCATTCAGATCGCCGTTGAGGATAACATCGACAATCAGGCTCTCGCCGACCAGCCCGCGTTCGGGGCACAGGTAGGAAAAGTCGATGGTGGTCATCTGGTTAACGAACAGGGCGCTCATGGTGTGTCGGTACTCGCTGCTGGCTCCCTTTTTTGCGACAAGGGAAGAAAAAGGCCGCTATTGTAGGCGACCTCGCCATGATGAGCGAGTGTAATACCAATCGTAATATTTAGCGTTGCTATTGGGGCTTTTGTCTTTGAGCCGGTTCATGTTTAGCGAAGACTGCTGGATTGATTGAGTCGCCAGTCATGGTTTATGTGATGGATCTTCAGCTTGTCACTGGTTTCCTGAATGCCATAGCGGACTTCAGGCTTTGAGTGATTCTTGCAGATCAGGGCCAGCATCTGCTTTTTGGAGCCGAAATCGTCACGATACCAGTGAAACTTCTGGGGCAGGTTAAGCGTTGCGGTATCGGGTTCAAAGAATACGTTGTTGGCAAGGTATAACCGGGTAATGGCATCTAGCTCGGCATCAATGGTATCAGGGTGAAAGACCCTGAGATCCGGACAGGAACGTGTTCCGCAAAAGAGGGCTGCATGAATCCGTGGATCAATGTCGGGCAGGCAGTGTTTTCGGCCCGGATGATCTTTGCTGAGAGGGAGCAGGAGAGACGCATACTTGGGATGGTTATTGCGCAAGATGCCATGCTCAATATCATCCAGGGAATAGACCCCTTCAGCCAGCTGGTAACCGTTTTTGGTAAAAAAGGTTTTGCAGCTATTAATACTATCGCCAATGTTGTTGTGAATGATGTCGTGTATTGCCAGGCCGTTGTACAGATTCAGCCAGAAAGCCAGACGCGTGTTATGGTCCGTTAACTGTTTGGGGTGAAAGGCTGTCAGCCCTTCTACGGTTTGGAGGTAGCGTGCAAATTCCTGAGAATGCTCGCAGGCAAGATAGTCAAATTCATGCAGTGCTTCATTATAAAACCGCTGATAAAGATCGCCGAGCCTGGCTGCGAGTTCCTTAGGCAGGGCTGACGCATTGATTGTTTTTGGATCTACGTAGCGGTCATTGAGTATATGCATAGTCGATTCCTGACATTCTTACAGCTCGGATTGCTGCCATTGGTATCGGGTTGCGTTCAGACTCCAGTCGAAATCACGGTAATCGAACTTGATGTTGTCCCCTGCTTTTGCCAGCGCCTGCCGTACATTACTGGATGGATGTTTTTCCCTGACAAAGGCGATCAGCTCACGGTCTGACCCGAAGTCTTTCCGGTACCAGTAAAAGGTTTTAGGCAGTGTCAGAAGTTGCTTGCCAGCATGGAAAGAGACATAGGTCAACAGGTAGTCAGAGACGGTATCATCGAGTCTCTTTGACAGGTGTTCCGGGTCATAAATACGTAAAAGAGGGCAGGATATCGTGGCGCAGAACAAGGCCGCATGAATTCTTGCATCTAACTCGGGCAATGCATGCTGATAACCTGGGTGCTTCTTTTTCAAGGGACGCCAGAAGGACGCAAATTTTGGGCTGTTGCTGCGCAGGATGCCGTGTTCAATATCATCCAGGCTGTAATGGTGGTCTTTGAGTTTATAACAGTTATAGGTATAGAAACCGTTGTGATGCCTGACGCTGCCGCAGACCTCATGGTGGATGACGCTGTGTATCACCAAACCATTGTACAGGTTGAGCCAGAAGGCCACTTTCTCATCCATGTCGGTCAGTGATGCGGGATCGAAGTCCTGAAGTGCATTCACAACCTGAAGATAGTGCTCGTAGGCTTTGGAGTTGGCGCAGGCCTGGTAGTCAAATTCGTGTGTTTCAGGCGTGTAATGGTATTGGGCAATGGCTGCCAGCGCCTTGGCCAGTACGGAAGGCAGGTGAGCTTCCTTCAGGCTGTCGCCCTTGAGGTATCCGCTATTGAGTATTTCCATATACGCATCGTCAGGTCAGCGGTTTGTGTATCTGTTTAATTATATCCAACTACAGCGGGTAGATGGCATTCCAGACACTTTTGTCCGTGTTGTTCATAGAGAGCAGATATAATAGGCTGCCTGGTTATTGGGTTTTGAAGTATCTTGCTGCTGGCGATACCGGATGGGTATAGCTGGCTGGATGAGTATTGCGATTTTTATCGATAAGAGGTGGCCGTTTTGCAAGCAAGTTCCAATGAGAATGCCATGGATCTGAGTCAGGAAGACCTGACCTTTGATGCAAAACACATCTGGCACCCTTACAACTCGGTCACGCGCCGATTGCCGATATTCCCGGTGGCGTCAGCCTCAGGGGTGAGGCTGACATTGACGGATGGCCGGGAGCTGGTGGATGGGATGTCCTCCTGGTGGTCGACGATCCATGGTTATAACCATCCTGAATTAAATGCTGCCATTGAACGGCAAACGCAGAATATGGCGCATGTCATGTTCGGTGGGCTGACCCATCAGCCGGCGATTGAGCTGGCTAAAAAACTGGTCGCCATGACGCCGGAAGGTCTGTCTACTGTCTTTTTTGCGGATTCCGGCTCGGTCTCCGTAGAAGTTGCCATCAAAATGGCGATCCAGTACTGGCGATCCCTGGGCAATACCCGTAAGAAACGCCTGTTGACGGTTCGCAATGGCTACCATGGCGATACCCTGGGGGCGATGGCGGTGTGTGATCCGGTCAACGGTATGCACAGCCTGTTCCGCGGTATGTTGCTTGAACATGTGTTTGTCGAAGCGCCGCAGTGCCGGTATGGCGATGCCTGGGAAGCACGCTACCTGGATGAGTTTTCCGATGCGATCCGTGAGCACCATGAAGACCTTGTGGCGGTTATTCTCGAGCCGGTGGTGCAGGGCGCAGGTGGTATGCGCTTCTATTCTCCGGAATACCTGCGTCGCGTGAAGGAACTCTGCAGGGAATTTGGTGTATTACTGATACTGGATGAAATTGCCACGGGCTTTGGGCGAACAGGAACGCTCTTTGCGTGTGAACAGGCCGGCGTGACTCCGGACATTATGTGTCTTGGCAAGGCCCTGACCGGCGGATACATGACGCTGGCGGCAACACTTTGCACGGATGAGGTCAGCCATACCATTTCGGATAATGGGGTATTCATGCATGGCCCGACCTTCATGGCGAATCCCCTGGCCTGCAGTGTTGCGGGTGCCAGCCTGGATATTCTGAATCGTGGAGAATGGCAATCTCAGGTCAAGGGCATTGAAGAGGCGCTGAAGGAAGAGCTGCAGCCTTTGGCCGAGTTATCCACGGTTGAGGATGTCCGCATACTTGGCGCGATTGGTGTTGTTGAAATGAAAGAACCGGTGGATATGCAAACGGTTCAACCGATGTTTGTGGAAGAAGGTATCTGGGTCCGGCCGTTCGGAAAGCTGGTTTATGTGATGCCCCCTTATATCATGAGTCGTGACGATCTCGCCCTGTTAGGGCAAGGTATTCGAAACGTTGTCAGACGGCTCTGATACAAAGGATCACCTTTCCTGCGCTTAATGTTGTGCAGGGAAGGTGATGGTCACTTTCAGTCCGGGATGATTGTCCGTCAGTTCGATCTCGGTGCCATGCAGTCTTGCGACCGCCTGAGCCAGTGAGAGGCCCAAACCATAGCCTGGTAAAGTTCGGCTGCTATCGATGCGGTACAGGCGCCGGAAGACTTTCTGTTTTTCCTCGTCAGGGATACCGGAGCCTTGATCGGCAATACTCCAGGCATGGCGGTTGATCGTTATGTCGATGGCACTTTTTTCCGGCGAATACTTGATCGCGTTATCCAGCAGGTTGTAACACAACCGGAAAAGCAGACTTCTGTCGCCGTCTATCTGGAAATCATCGTTATCGTTTAAGGCAATGGTCTGTTGCTTTTCTTCAGCCTGTGGTTCTGCCAGTTCAATGACGTCCTGCCAGAGTTCTCGCATGGAGAGCGTTTCAAAATGTCGATGACTGGCGCCCTGTTCCAGTCGGGAGAGTTCCAGTATTGCCTGGAACGTAGCCAGTATTTGATCCAATTCGGCCAGTGTGATCTCAAGCTCATCACCCAGCGGGCTGTCTTCAGGCTGTTCAATCAACAGGTTTTCCAGTCGCAGGCGCAACCGGGCCAGTGGCGTGCGAAGGTCATGGGCAATACTGTCAGTGACGTGGCGAATGGAATGCATTGTATCGTCAATGCGGTTGAGCATATGGTTGACCCGGTCAGACAGGTAATCCAGCTCATCACCCTGGGGATTCACGGGGAGCCGTGCCGATAACTTCCCGTCTTCAATCTCCTGTGTAATCCGGTTGATACTGTCAATACGGCGGAACAAACGGCGGGAGAGAATGAAGCCGAAAATACTGGCTAGCAGGATCGCGCCAATCATTGCCAGGGCGACCGCCTGCTTGGCCCGGGCCGCGACGCGGTCCAGTTCACTGCTGTCGATGGCCAGGACAACCGGACCGTATCGGGTGTCTATCCGGCTGCCAATCACTTCACGCAACCGCGAGTGGTCAATCAGCGACGGGCTGAAAATAATGAACCGGCTTACCTGTGGCCAAGGCTGAACGCTTTCAGGGAGTGCATTAAGATTACCCACCATGCCGTCAGGTGACTCCCAGGCAATCATGACGCGGCGGAACAGTCGCATCCTGTCGTATACGGCACGCTGAAAGTCGGACAGAGAAATATCTTCACTCAATTCCCGGAACTGGGCGAGTTCCCGCGCAATGGTCTGCTCCTGCTGGTGTTGCAGCGCACGGATCGCCTGCCACCAGGTGGCACCCGCCAGCAGGCTGATAATGACCAGTACCAGCACGGTATACATGGCGGTGTAGCGCCAGACTGAGGAACGCCAGGCAATCCGGTTCATTGATCATTCCTTGCTTCAGGAAGCCTTCAGCGTGTAGCCGACGCCCCGCACGGTATGCAGGAGGCGAGATTCGTGTTCCGCTTCCAGTTTGCGCCGAAGACGGGCGATATGAACGTCAATCACATTCGTACCGGGATCAAAGTGGTAATGCCAAACCTCCTCGAACAACAGGGTGCGGGTGACGACCTGGCCTGCATGTTCCATCAGGTAGCGGAGCAACAGAAACTCTCGGGGTTGCAGGTCGATGGTTCGGCCGCTGCGATGGACGTCACGGGTAATCAGATTGAGTTCCAGATCGTCGACTGACAGTGTGGAGGTCATCTCTGGTTCACGCTGGCCACGGGCCATTAAGAGATCCGCCCGGGCCAACAGTTCGGCAAAGGCGAAGGGTTTGGTCATATAATCATCCCCGCCCTGACGCAGCCCGCGTACCCGTTCGTCTACATCCCCGATAGCGCTCAGGATCAATACTGGCGTGGTAATATCCGAGGCGCGCAAGGATGCCAGCACTTTCATGCCATCGAGGCCAGGCAGCATCCGGTCCAGGGTGATCAGATCGTAGCGTTTCTCCAGTCCCAGCAGCAGACCCTGCTGGCCGTCTTCCGCAGTATCGACACTGTGCCCCTGTTCCGTGAATCCCTTGGCGATATAGTTACGTGTGGTGGTGTCGTCTTCGATCACCAGAATTTTCATGGAACTGCCTCAGCGCTGTCAGAAATTGCCATAAACCGGAATCGGTTTTCCACTGCCAGCATCCACCAGGTGTTTGGTGATTTTCCCTTCGTGATTGACCTCAAGTTCAAAAAAGAGAATGCCTTTGTCCAATTTGAGCTCCGCTTCAACCACATGGCCGTTGGTGTTTTCCTGGAAACGTCGCAGGATGTCTACCAAGGGTGTGCTTTTTGCCAGCAGTGCGTTGATGCGATTGTCACGCTGCTGTAGCCAGTTGTCGAGGTCATCCGGCTTGTTTTCCACTATTTTTCCGGTGAGTGCATCAATGGTCAGTTCCCGAGCCTGCCGGAAGTCCGCTGAAACCTGCGTCAGTTCATAAACCAGGTGGCCATTTTCGTCATCCACTTCATACTCAGTGATCAGGCCAGGGTAAGCCTGCAGTGTGTCGGTCAGTGCCTGCTCCGGTGTATAGGTTGCCTGCTGCAGAGCCTGCCAGGTCAGGGCTTGTTCCCGGGGTGAATCGGCCATGGCGTGCCCAATGGACAGGCTGCCGGCCAGTAGCAACAGGGCAAACAGAACGGGGTACAGGCGGCGATTGTCAGGTTGGCGAATGGCCTTGGCCATTACGGTGCTCCGTCGCTTTTCCATGGAGACATCCTCATGTTCAGATGCGTGCAGTATAAATGGCGTGAGATGACCACCGCATGGGCGCTTCATTAAATTTTGTTAATGTCTGGCAAGTGTCGTATTGGGCCAGTAACATCAGTTTGAACCCTATCGCGCACTGATAATCCTGAGCCATCCCGGCTCGCAGCAGGACATGCAATCAATGACAGACTGGACCTCTCTCTTTTCCCGGCATGTGTCAACACTGGTGGAACGTTATACCGAAGGGTTGGCGCTGGCAGGTTACCACGGGGTGTTGATCCCGGCCGGTGCTCCCGACCGACGTTTTCAGGATGACCAGGACTTCCCTTTCTGGGGAAACCCCTTCTTTCGGCAGTGGGTGCCATCACGCGGGGCGCCGGAGTCCATGCTGGTCTTTGTCCCGGGAGAAACCGTGCAACTGGTGCATTATCAGCCCCGTGACTACTGGCATGTAGCACCGGAACCGGCGGAATCCTTTTGGTCGAATGCACAGGAGATCAAGGTCATCAATAGCCCTGATCAGCTGCGTGGTTGTCTGCCTCAGGACCTATCCAGTTTTGCGCTGCTGGGTTACGAAGATGGCCGCTTCAGTAGTTGGGGATTAGGTGCAGTAAATCCGCCAGAACTGATGCATTACCTGACCTGGATGCGTGCTTACAAAACTCCCTATGAGCAGGCCTGCATGCGCGAAGCCAACCGGATCGCCGCCCATGCGCATCAGGCGGCCGTTGACGCCTTTCATGAAGGGCTCTCTGAGTTTGATATACACCTTCGCTATCTCGCAGCGAGCCGGCACAGGGAGTGTGAGCTGCCGTATGGCAATATCGTGGCACTGAACGAGCATGGCGCGGTACTGCATTATGATGATTACGACCGGGAGCCGCCGGCGGAACGTCGTGCATTTCTGATTGATGCCGGCGCCAGTTTCCGGAATTACCATGCTGATATTACCCGCACCTATGCCGCTGGAAAGGGTGATTTTGCTGACATGGTGGAACGCATGAATGCTGAACAGCTGGGTATCATTGATGATATCCAGGTGGGTATGTCCTATGGCGAACTCCATGATGTCATGCACCGCCGTATTGCAGGCATCCTAAGTGATTTTGATATCGTTCGTCTGCCAGCTGAAACTATTTACGACCGTGGGTATACCCGGACATTTTTCCCCCATGGTCTTGGGCATTTGATCGGTTTGCAGACCCATGATGTTGGTGGCTGGTTGACAGGCTCTGATGGTGCACAGGTAGGTCGACATCCGGATTATCCGGCATTGCGTCTGCAGCGTACGATTGAGGCCGATATGTTGTTTACTATTGAACCCGGTCTTTACTTCATTAATCAATTGCTAAGTGAACATGAAGGTTGTGCGGACTTTAACTGGCCCCGTATTGAGTCGCTAAAGCCGTTTGGTGGTATTCGGATTGAGGATACGGTTTTGGTAAGGGATGGGGGTACAGAAAATCTTACTCGCTCATTTTTGACTTTAAAGCATTAAATACGTAAGGCGTAGCTCTATGAACTACGCCTCATTTTCTTCATCAAGATGTACTTGTTGTGTTTTTTATCTGAGCCAGTGTTATTGGTTGGAATTATTCATTGTTGTCTTGGCAATAAATCATGAATGTTGTTTTATGTAAGGGTTACAGGCCTTTTAATTGTTGATAACAACATAATCACCCTCGTTTACTTCTTTATTAATAATACTGGTGACGCATGTATCAGACCAGACGTTAATGGCACTTTCCAGCATATCAATGAGCGCATAAACCGGCAGGATCACGCCCATGATATTCAGCGGAATATTCATGGAAGCCAGAATGGTGCTGGATAACAGGTAGCAGCCCATCGGCACGCCAGCATTACCAAATGCTGCTAATGTCGCAATGAAGATCCAGCTAATGAGTTCCAGTCCTGAATAGGTCACGCCATAGGTCATGGATACGAACAGCACGGTGATCAATATAAACGCCGCACAGGCATTCATATTGATGGTAATGCACAGCGGAAAGCTGAATCGGGAGATTTCACTGTTGATGCCAAGCTTTTTCTCGGCATTCTCCATCGCAGAGGGTAACGCGGCGCTGGAGGATTTGGAAAAGAACGCTACCGTCAACGTCGGCAATATGCCCCGGAAAATCTTCCAGGGTGGCAATCCTTTGAACAGGAGCATGCCGGGCAACACGATGACGGCCTGAATCAGGTTAGCAATGAGTATGCAGGCGACATAGAGTGAGATCGCTGCCAGCATCTGTTGATTTTCCAGTGTCTTGCAGAAATCGGTCACAAAGGCCCAGACGGCTAGCGGTAACAGAAGCAGTATCAGGCCGGTCATGCGCATGACGGCTGAGAACAGGCTGTCAAACAGCTCATGGAGAATATCCCGCTTGCGTTCCGGCAGTGACAGAATGGAGATGCTGAGTAACAGTGCCAGCAGCAGCACACTGACAATCTGGTTATCGACAAAAGGGGCAACGAAGCTATTCGGAATAAGGCTTAACAGGTATTGTCCATACCCAGCACTCACGGTGCCTTCAGTGGTACCGGTAATCCCGGTGACACCACGAACCGGGTCAACGACCAGAAAGACAGCCAGCGATATTGCGGCGGCAATCAATGTCGTCAGCAGGGAATATTTCAACACCATGCCCGCCAGCTTTCGGGCATGGGTGGTGTTTTTCATTCCCGTCAGGGTTGAGAGCAGGGCAAAGAATATGATCGGTGCGCTGACCAGGCGTAGCAGCCGGATAAACAGGTCGGATACCACCGCGGCAGTGTCCAGCACCGGTTGAGGCGCACCCAGTCCGCTGACCAGGCCCGCCATGGCGCCAAGTAGCACCATTGTGTTCAATGTGAGTCTGCCCATGAAGTTGCCTCTTACCACTACCGGCAATTCCTGACAGTCCCGAGTTAATAACTACTGACTGTATTCCTGCCGTTTTTCTAGATGATTTATAGATAAGACAACCATAGGCAGGAAGAGTTCGCATGCCCAAATACCGGTTGGGTATTTGCTTATGAAAACCGTGAAATTTTCATGAAATGTGGGTGAAGGGTTGTGTTCAGCCAATGCTCTCATGGATTTGGGTCAGGACCGGCAGCAGTTCAGAGAGGGTCTTTTTCACCTCGTCCAAGTCGTGTTTTTCGCTGATTTGCGTGACTTTGGCCAATAACCGCTCCCTTTCGGCTTTCGGCAAGTGAACAAACAACTCCGGCCAGGTTTTGCCCAGTTCATAGCTGTAGATGATCAGGGCTTCCTGATCGAACTGCTGGTGCAGGTTGAGATAATCCAGGGCGCTGGACGCCAGCATGGCAGCGGCCACTTTGGTGTCATTGAGGCCTTCCAGCCGTTCGGGGCTTTGCTGGTCTTTCTCGCTGAGGGTCAGCCAGAATTCCACGGTCAGGTCGAATAATACGGCCTGTTGGCGGATGGAATAGCTCATTAAACTGAGAGCTTCCTTGCCATAAGGCTGTCGGGATGCAGAAAAATCAAAATACAGGCGCATTATCTCCTTGAGTGAGAACAGGATTCGGGAAGCCTCTTCCCGACGGAAATCCAGGGACTCGTAGATATCCAACTGCGGGCGGAAATTCTCTTCATTGATCAAGCGTTCAAAGACCGCGCCGGTGTATTCTCCCCCGCGGCGAGGCAGGGCATCGGGCTGTTTTGCATCAATGGTTTTCAGGGCTTCTGTGGCCTGCCGGTAATCGGCTGACTGCCAGGGACGGGTCACATCAGGGACTTTCTGGCCCAGGTACCAGAGGGCTTTGGCGGCATGAACCGAAGGGGGAAGTAACATCAGGCCAATGGCGACCAGAAACGGCATCAGCCGATGTAGACGGTCAGGCGACAGGCAACGTCTTCTCATTGTGATCAGGCACTTCGCTGTTATTATATTCGTGCTTGGCAGGCGCCCGGGTGGCAAACTGCTGTTCTGGACATGGTTATACCGTATTCCGGTAGTTGACGGAAAGTACAATTGTTGGGGGAGAGCCATCATGGCGGGCGCACAGGGGAGTGATAGCCTGGTCATTATCCGACAGGTGTTTGAAGAACTCGGTGGGCGAGAGGCACTGTTTCGGCAACAGAAGGCCGAAGTGGGTGTACTGTCTGATCAGGGTGAGATCGCAGCCACTGAAATCATGCTGCACTGTGTTCCGGTTTTTCTTGGAAAGGGCATTGAGCAGGTGACGGTCAACGACCTTATCCAGGCCGCAGGCGTCTCACGTCGTACTTTTTACAAATACTATCCCAGCAAGATGGCGGTACTGGAAACCGTTTATCGGTCGGGTGTCGATCTGATGATGGGACAGTTGCAGCGCATGTCAGCGGACGCCGCTACGCTGCGTGAACTGGTTGAACGTTCGGTTGGCCTGTTTTTCGATTGTCATCGCTATATCGGCCCCCTGCTGAAACTGCTGGAAGAGGAGGCGATGCGTTCAGAATCGCCGCTGGCCGTCTATCGGCAGCAGGGGTATGACGCCATGGTCGAGCTGTTCCACAACAAAATGCTCGACCTCGGGCTGGAAGCCCCGGATCGCATGGTCTTCTACACCCTTATCTGGGCCATGGAAGCGGCGTCCCTGAACCTGCTGAAGGATACCCGCCATACCCGTTCAGACGTTAACCGGGTCCGCGAAGTGGTGATCCGTATCGTAATGAACTCACTGAAGCCTGCCAGCCACTAATCGGACGAGCGTTTTGCCGCGATTGCCCGCCAGGTGTTGTGCAACTGATCCAGCACCTGGTGCAGATCATCCAGTGAGCCACTGTTGTCAATGACATCATCTGCCTGTGCCAGTCGGGTTTCCCGGGCGGCCTGGGCATTCATGATGGCTTCTGCCTGGCTCTGTTCAATCCCATCCCGCGCCATGGTCCGTTGGACCTGAAGCTCAGCCGGAATATCGACCACGGCGATGCGGTCAACCATCGTATGCTGATCTGTTTCGAGCAGCAGGGGTGATACGATAACGCTGTACGGTGACTGGGACAGTGACAGCTGGTTCAGCATCTCATCCTTGATCAGCGGGTGCAGCAAGGTTTCCAGCCAGCGTCGTTCTTCATTGTTGTTAAAGATAA
Organism: Kistimonas asteriae; assembly: GCF_018263925.1. GTDB lineage: Bacteria > Pseudomonadota > Gammaproteobacteria > Pseudomonadales > Endozoicomonadaceae > Kistimonas > Kistimonas asteriae. The sequence continues at coordinate 69,112 of NZ_JAEVHF010000007.1, read as the reverse complement.
TGTTGCGCAATGCCCGACGGTCCAGGCCGCCGTCTTCCTGCAGGATCTGCTCGCCAAAGTGCTCAGCAATCGCCTGCAGGGCTGGGGTACCCGGTTTCACGACGACACGAGCCGCTTGGTCGGCATCAACAATGGTAATCCCCAGGCTTGCCAGATAGTCGGTCACTGCGGTCTTGCCGCTGCCGATACCGCCGGTAATGCCAATAATCAAGGTGCTCATAGGGCGTTAATCAGAGTCCGGTGAAACGCAGGTAAGTATTGATCAGTTGCTCCCCCTGGAACATGGCAATCAGTCCTGCGGCTGCCAGGTACGGGCCAAAGGGAATCGGTATGGTTCGGTCGCGGCCAAGAAACAGAATCAGGGAAATGCCGACAATGGCGCCTACCAGCGATGAAAGCAAAATAATCACCGGCAACTGGCTCCAGCCCATCCATGCCCCTAAAGCGGCCAGCAGCTTGAAGTCGCCATAACCCATCCCTTCCTTGCCGGTGATCAGCTTGAATAGCCAGTAGACAGACCAGAGGCTGAGATAGCCGGCAACTGCTCCCCACAAGGCCGCTTCCAGCGTAGTAAATAGGCCAAAGCTGTTACAGATTAAACCCAGCCAGACCAGCGGCAGGGTGATGGAATCCGGCAGTAGCTGGTGGTCATAGTCAATCATGGTCAGGGTGATCAGCGACCAGGTGAGCACCAGTACCGCCAGCGCCTGCCAGGTGAACCCAAAATGCCACGCCACCAGGGCAGAGAGGATACCGGTCACGGCTTCAATAATCGGATAACGGGGAGAAATTCTTGTCTTGCACTGGCTGCAACGCCCTTTCAGGAACAGATAACTGATCACTGGAATATTTTCCCAGGGGCGAATCTTGTGCTGGCAGGACGGACAGGTGGATGCCGGTACGATGAGATTAAAGCGCTTTTCCTTCTCTGGGGTTTTCTCTGGATCCAGCAGTTGCTGACATTGCTGTTTCCAGTCCGCCTGCATCATTACCGGCAACCGGTAAATCACCACATTGAGGAAACTGCCCACCAACAGGCCAAGGATCAGCGTCAGTGTGATAAACAGCAGGGGAGAGCTGGACAGAAGCGACAACATATCCATAACACAGTCTGATTTATTCTGGTAATTCCCGGTAGTGTCTCAAACGGACCGGTGTGAATCCAGCGTTAATCGATGGCTTCAGAGAGTTTACGCGCTGATGTCGACATACGTAGTAAAACAAGCAATCCCCGATGATAATGACTGTTTGCGTAATAACGCCCTATGTCAGGCAAAGAGAACAGAACGTAGCTGCTCCCTTTGCGGGCAGGTATTAGCTATTTGGGAACTCGGCCTCAAGTGCCAGATAAAGACGTCTGAATTTGTCTTGGCGCAGTTGGCAGCGACAGGCTTCCTCTGCATTGGGTTCCATGCGTTCGAGCAACGCCGGTACCGGGCAAACACCCGCAATGTGCGAAGTATTATCATCATGGCACGCTAAACGTGCCAGTCTGGCGGCGCCCAGTGCTGGCCCTACTTCTCCACCACGACGATAGCTCAGCGGCATATTCAGTGTATTCGCCAGTATTTGTCGCCAGAGTGGGCTGCGGGCACCGCCGCCAATCAGGGTCATTTCATTGATGGCAATGCCCGTTGCGTTCAACGCTTCCAGACCATCATTTAATCCCATGGCGACGCCTTCCAGCACGGCTAGCGTTAACTGGGCGCGCGTTGTAGCGCCGGTCATACCAAAGAAAACGCCGGAGGCTGTCGGGTTGTTGTGCGGTGTTCTTTCTCCATTGAGATAAGGCAGGAAATACAGGCTTTCCTGAGGCTGGGCCTGTTCTGCTTCAGCCAGCAGAGTCGGGACATCGGTAGCGCCGGTCAGTCGGGCAAGCCAGTCCAGGCAGCCGGCGGCGCTCAGCATGACGGACATGAGGTGCCAGCGATCGGGCAGGGCGTGGCAGAAACTGTGTACGCCGTTGGCGGGGTTGCTGCGATAGTCGTCACTCACAACGAATATCACGCCGGAAGTTCCCAAGGACAGGATACCCTGACCCGGCTCAGTTACGCCTGTACCGATTGCGCCGGCCGCATTGTCACCACCGCCCGCGGCAACAGGTACGGGATTCATTCCCCACTGTTGTGCAACATCGGGTTTTAAGTAACCGGCGATCTGTGAGCCTTCCCTCAACTCAGGCATATGTTCGAGCGTCAGCCCGCAACTGGTGAGCATGGTTTCAGACCACTGACGTTTAGCTACGTCCAGCCAGAGGGTGCCGGCGCTGTCGGACAGATCGGACATACAGCATCCAGTCAGCTGTAATCGGATATAGTCCTTGGGCAGCAGCACTTTATGAATGCGGGAAAAAACCTCAGGTTCATGTTTTCGGAGCCAGCGCAGTTTAGGGGCGGTGAATCCCGGCATGGCCTGGTTGCCGGTAATGGTGCGAAGCTCGGGGACCCGCTCTTCCAGTTCCAGGCACTCTGCGTGACTTCGGCCATCATTCCAGAGGATGGCGGGGCGCAGAGGACGCAGGTCGTCATCCAGCACAGTGGCACCATGCATCTGGCCTGATAGGCCAATCGCTTTGACGCCGGACAGGTCATGCTGCCGCCGGAGGTTCTCAATGCTGGTGCAGACTGCCTGCCACCAGTCATCCGGATGCTGTTCTGACCAGAGTGGGTGTGGATGGGACACCGTCAGGGGGGCGCTGGCTTGGCCAATGATGGCATCAGTGTCAGACAGCAGAACGGTTTTGACACCAGAGGTGCCCAGATCAATACCAAGAAACATGCGCGTAATCGTTGCCGGAAGTGAAGGACTGTCACAGCAGGTTGCCTGCTGTCGTGAATGTAAGGTGTCCGCACAAATTTGGCGCTGTGCGGACAGGGCATGGCATCCGCTGATTAGCCGCGGGGGGTCTGTACGCTTGGGTACATGATGACCTCAACCGGAATATCGGCATTGGCAGGTATGGTGTTGTTTCTCAGGAAATCATCCAGCACATTGACGGCATGCTCACCGATATACTGGAAATCCTGGACGATGGTGACCTGCATCTCGCCTTCATCCACCAGACGCTTGCCTTCGGAAGAGCCGTCAAAACCGACGATGGTGAAGTTCTTCAGGTTGAAGCGGCTGTCGTTCTTGATGGCGCCGATAGAGCCAATCGCCATGACGTCATTTTCGTTATAGATCACGTATTTGCCGGCCGGGTCCAGGGCGCTCAGCTTGGCTTCCAGTACGGACTGGGACACGTCCTGGGCAAAGTCGCCGGTCAGGCGAATGTACTTCTGGGGATCAGCGGTCAGTGTGTTCCAGGCGGTGCCCGCAGCTTCTGACTGCAGGTATTCGGTGAAACCCCGGGCACGGGTGATGTGAGCAGTGTGTCCGTCCAGCCCCTGCATGTGGATGATGCCGGTCAGTTCCTCCGGATTGATGCCGGATTTTTTCACCAGCCATTCGGCCGCGAACTTGCCGCCATCGACGTTGTCGGTGGCAACACGGGCCAGCATGTCCACATTGGCGACAGTGGTGTCAACAGACACGATCGGAATGTCGCGATCAATGGCGTCATTCAGCACACTGCGGGTAGCATCCTGGTTCAGCGGGTTGATGATGATGGCGCTGACACCCTTGGTAATGGCGTCTTCCACCTGGCTGGGCTGACGGGTGGCGTCGTTGCCGCCGTCGTAAACTTCAATGTTGTAACCCAGGGTTTTCGCCTGCTCAACCGCAGAACGCTCCAGCACACCGAAGAACTCGTTGGAACGGTTGGAGATCATCAGGGCGATGGTCTTCTGATCAGTCGCGGTGGTGTCCGCACTGTTTTGATCAGAGCAGCCTGCCAGAAGACCGGTTGCGGCAAGGGTAAGGCAGGATACGGCCAGTAGTTTCTTCATGGTACGACGACGCTTCCTAATGACAGTGTATGTAAGACGTTACTTCTTCTTGATGTCGATGACGACAGCAAACAGGATGACCAGCCCTTTGATCACCTCCTGGTAAAACGAGGAGATACCCAGCAGGTTCAGGCCGTTATTCAGGACACCGATAATCAGTACACCGATAAAGGTGCCGGTGATGCGTCCGCGGCCGCCGGTCATGCTGGTGCCACCGATAACGACGGCGGCAATGGCATCGAGTTCCATACCAACGCCGGCGTTGGGATAGATCGAGTTGTAACGGGCGATGTAAAGGATGGCGGCCATGGCGGAGAGCAGACCGCACAGCATGTAACCCAGAATCTTGATCTTGTCGGTCGGTACCGTGGACAGCCGGGCGGCTTCCTCGTTACCGCCGGTGGCGTAGAGCTGGCGACCGAAAACAGTCTTGGTCAGCAGTACCATCAGGATGACCAGTACCACCAGAAACACGATCATGGAAACAGGCAGGATGCCGATGCTGCCCCGGTTGATCCAGGCGATCATGGACGACATATCACCGATATTACGCACCGGCATGCCATCAGAAATGATCAGGGTCAGCCCGCGGTAAACGGTCATGGTAATCAATGTGGCGATGAAGGGTTGCAGCTTGACCCGTGCAACCAGCAGGCCATTGATCAGACCCAGAATAATACCCAGCGCCAGCGCCACAGGCAGTGCGATGGCGATTGGTAGCTGGAAGTTCACCAGCATGACACCGGTCAGGTAACCGACGAGTGCCAGTACGGAACCAACGGACAGATCAATACAGCCCAGTAAAATGACAAACGTCATGCCAAAGGCGATGAGGCCATTAATTGACGACTGCTTGAAAATATTCTGCAGGTTATACAGCGAGAAAAAGTTGGGGTTCAGGCAGGTGAAGAGCACACACAGCCCGATCAGGATAACGAACAGGCCATACTTCTCATAAATCTCCGACAGGCTGGGCTTCCTGCGGGGGCTGACGGCGCTGGCTGAAAGGGTAGACATTACTGGGCACCTGTAAAAGCGTATTTCAAAACCTGGTCCTGGGTCAGGGTGTCGGTATCGGCGATCTTGACCAGCCGGCGTTGATGCATAATGGCCAGTCGGTCCGAGAGTCCCATCACTTCCGAGAGTTCACTGGAGACGACAATAATGGCAACACCCTGTTGTTTAAGTGTGTTGATGATGTCGTAAATTTCTTTCTTGGCGCCGATATCAACGCCGCGGGTCGGTTCATCCAGAATCAGGATGTCGGGCCGGGTTTCCAGCCATTTGGCCAGTACCACTTTCTGCTGGTTACCACCGCTGAGGTTTTTCAGTGTCTGGTCGCGGCTGCTGGTCTTGATATGCAACCGGGCAATGTGCTGATCGGTGGTAGCGACCAGTGCGGCGTCATTGACCAGCCCATTTTTTCGAAAGCTGTTCAGCGACGGCAGCGTCGTATTCTCAGTGAGGTTGAAGTCCAGTATCAGACCTTCTTCCTTACGGTTTTCGGTGACAAAGGCGATGCCGCGTTTGCTGGCATCCCGGGGCGTTTTGATGGTCACCGGTTGACCGTGAATATGGATTTCACCGGTTTCGGCAGGGTAGCTGCCGAAAATGCCGTGCATGACTTCTGAACGTCCGGCGCCCATCAAGCCGGCAAAACCAAGAACTTCGCCGGCGCGCAGGGTAAAGTTGATATCTTCGTACTGGCCTGTGGAACCCAGGTTTCGGAGTTCCAGAACGGTATCACCGGGGATGGCCTCACTGGCGGTGTAGAGATTGTCGATGCTCCGTCCGGTCATCATCCGAACCAGATCATCTTCATTCACGTCGGCTGTATGGCAAGTGCCGATATAACGGCCATCCCGCAGGACGGTAATGCGGTCAGACAGCTCAAAAATCTCGTTCATCCGGTGCGAGACATACAGGAAACTGACACCCTGTGCCTTGAGCGTTCGCACAATAGTGAACAGTGTGTGGATTTCCTTGTCGGTCAGTGCCGCGGTGGGCTCATCCAGGATGATCAGGCGGGCGTTGATCAGCAGCGCTTTGGCAATTTCAATCATCTGCTGATAGCCGACACTGAGCTGTCGCATAAGCGTGTCAGGCGACAGGTGTTCGAGATGTAGCTCGTTGAGCAGTTCAATACAGGTCTGGTGCATGCGCGGACGGTCGATGAAACCGAACCGGTTGCGCAGTTCGCGGCCGAGGAACAGGTTGTCCGCAATGGACATGTCGTTGATGACGTTCAGTTCCTGGTGCACATAGGCGATGCCCAGTTGCTGGCAGGCGGCAATACTGCAGGCATCCACTGGCACGCCGTCAATGGTGACTGTGCCGCTATCACGCGTGTAGACACCCGCAAGGATCTTGATCAGAGTGGATTTGCCGGCGCCGTTCTCGCCCATCAGGGCATGCACCTCGCCATCGGCAATCGACAATGCAATATCGGTCAGGACATTCACATGGCCGAAAGCCTTGCAAATGCCTTTCATCTCAACGTTCAAGTGGTTGTCTCACTGGTAGTCTGAGTTCCGCGAAGAACGGAAACCCTGTCTGCGGGAGGGTAAACAGCGTTTACCGGGGTTGCAGAAAAGCAGCCTATAGGGCAGCGAATTGAAACATTGTTTGTGGTTTTGGTTATTGATGTTTATCAATGTTGGAAGGTGTTTGATGTTGTTGTGAGGTGTTGTGTCAGATCAATAAAGGCTGAGGTCAGGCGTGGGGATGAGATGGGGCGGCATCTCTATTCTGGTTACTGCGCCAGAGATGTCGCCCGATCGCGGTTCTTCAACAAAGCGTTAACACTGCTCTCTCTTAGTCATCCAGTGGTTGTGCGTTCAGGAAACCCCAGATGAAATCGGTCTGCAATACCTCCAGCCTGGGCGGATTTTCACTGACGTTGTACCAGGATGGATTGGGTATGCCGTTGGCGCTGCGGGCATAGCCGTAGTCCGTGATGCTGCGCATGAAGACGCTGAGCCGGGCAAAGTCGATCTCATCGTTTTCACTGACATAAACACCGGCCCGGGCATGACAGGTAATACAACTGGAGCCGTCCATGAAGCCGCCTTCGGTCACGGAATTACCCAAAAAGGTGGGGCGCCCCGTAGAGGTGACAAACTCTACTTGCGAGCCTTTCAGGCGGTAGTTCAACCAGGCCTTGTCCTCGGGATCCGGTTCAGAGGGGCTGGTGCTGTCTCCGGTGCCAATGTTCATACCGTTGAACACGTTTGTGAGTGCTGTTGTGCGTTGTTCTTCCGGATAACCCTGGTCAATACCAAAGACCATGGAGGGGCTGTTGAGGTGGTCGCTGCGCTCATTGGGTGCCACATAGTTTTTGGCCACTCCAGTCGGCAGATCATCCTGACTTTGGTAGCCGAAGGCATCATTACAGCCGGTGTAGTCACATCGCCCTGGCAGATCCTTGTGTTCGAAGGTGGTCCAGACCCAGTTGGGGACATCCTTCGACGAAACATGGAAGGCAACCAGGTAATGAGAGCCTTTTAAATTGCACTGTCCGCCAGGATTTGCCTTCTTGTCATAGGGAATGCTGAGGGCATCCAGCGAAATCTGGGTTGCCAGGTGCTTGCTGACATAGTCTTTGTCGCTGCCTTTGAGGTTCAACGCGTTGGCCAGATCTTTATGCAGCCAGTTGCTCTTGATCATGATGGCGTCAAAGGGCAGATCCACTGTGGCCAGGCTGGGTGTTTTGTTTTTGGCTGAATACGAGTGGTTGGGCTGATGGTAAGGGGCGTTGCTGCAAACCTGCTGGTTACCATCAATCTCACAGTCCTGAGCCAGGTTGTCGGCATTGCGCTTGTAGATATCAGCCACGCCGTTGGCATTGTAGAGATCGTTGTAATACAGGTATTCATGGAAGGTTTTGTTCCTGACCGTCACTTCCGCATTGGTCTGACGAATGACCCGGCCAATGCTTTCTGATCCCGGCGGATTGAAATTCTGGAGAATCTGGGGGACGACGTTGGTACTGGTGCCGTTAACCACTACGGCGTCACAGGAAGGGGTGGTGTTCTGGCTGTCGCCACTGCTTTTGAATAGTTTCCAGCCATCTTTCTTGAGGGGTTGACGGGTATTCATATGGTCGACAAAGGGAATGCGACCTACCCGTAAGATCTCTTCAGCTAACTTTTCCGCCTCGCTACCGACGGCATTGGTTAATGCTGTTAGACGGTCTTTGTGGGCATCACCGGGATAGTAAGGGCAGTGGCCGTCTTTGTCGTTATTGCTGCCGGGTGTGCAACAGTCTCCGCTTTCTCCCTTTTCACACAGCGGGTAGGGTTTGGCGGGCCAGTTTTGTGATTCGTCCGCCCAGTTGGACCAGAAACGGTCCTTGACGACATCAACAAAGAGTTTCCAGGAAAACATGTCCGGGCAGGTCATGGCCGGGTTGGAAATCAGCTTCCCGTCTTTGGAAAGAGCAACCATCTGCCCGTTTCTGACTTCCATGGAACATTCTTCGGCATCACGAATGTCCGCGTTGTAATACATCGCGGACTGAATGGCATCCGCCGTTCGGTTGTCATTGCTTTCAGCAACCGCGCCGCTCCAATAAAAAAAGGTGCCTGCCATCAGTAGACAGGCGGAAAGTAAGCGTTTCATGACAAAGTCCCCATCAGGTTTTTTTATACTGGTTCCATCGAATAGCCAGCCCATGAACTGCACTGGGCCGTCAGTTGCAGACAGCCTGAAATACGGCTTTCAGGCATCCCCTTGCGTTATCATCTAGAGAATCGTTTTTCGGGATCTGAACAGGCAGTTTTTATCCCTGCTGTAATCCAGCTTCGCTTGAATCAGATCCTGGTAGTGGTTTCCGAAGTAGGTGGCTGTCGGTATAGAAGCATCCTTGAAACTGATGAATGCGCCACTGGTATGGGGAATCGGGTAATTTCGGCAGGTTGCTATCCAGTCTTCTGCGCGGTTGCTGTGAAAACGGTTCTGGATTACCTGATGTTCTGCCGAACAGCCAGATTCGCATTTTCCTGTAGTTTCGTTCCGTTCCGGCTGATCCCACCAAGCCTGATACTGAAGGGTGAACGGGCGGTCGTTGTAGGGGAAGGCGCAGCCCAGTTCATCATTCGGGATGTGGTGGTTGTAATATTCACCGGAGATCGCTCCCAGGGTGATGTACGTGTGAATGCGGAATTTATCCTCACAGTTTTTTTCCGGGCCGTCATAGCGCGGCAGCAGTGGGGATTGCAGTGAGCAGATCAGGGCCTTGCGGCTGTCTTTATCCCAGCCACAGGCATCAACAAGGCGAGAGGTGATTTTATGGGGTGCCGGACAGTCCCCGTCCAGGTGCAGTTCCGGATTCTGTGCGCTGCCCTGGTGTCGGTCCCAGGATGCGAATGACCAGTCGCTGGATCGAGCCAGCTTGTGGCGTTTGAGGGTTTTGTCTGCATGGTAGGCAAAAATCTTCAGCCCTTTTTTATTGATACTTTTCTCAATATCCGCCGGGTTGCGGGACTTTGCGCCCTTGGGATCGAAGTGGTTCAAAATGATGATGATCAGTTTCATCAGATCGACCCACTCAGCCGCTACATACCCATTCATGATGCAGTCCAGTTTGGCATCGGGATCAGGCGTTTCGCCTTCCGCGAGCGCTTTGGTGTTGATTTTCAGGTTTGTGCCAATCAGGTTGGGGTGCTCGCCGGGGGTTATGAGTTTTTCCCAGGCTTCCAGCACCTCAACAGCAGTAAGATTGGGGAAATACTGGTTAACCGGGAGGTGAAAGTCGAAAGCGACCAGCGGTAATTTGAAGGCCTTGAAAACCAGTTCTGTGACAATGCCATAACTAAAACCACCACCGCCTCTTAATGCCCAGAGCAGACGTGATTCGCGAGACGTTGCATCCACCTGCAGGATCTGGCCATCCCCCAACACGATCGTGGCTGCCACCAGGTATTCACAGCCCATGCCATACTTGCGCGTCCACGGTCCCCAGCCGCCACCCAGGGTATAGCCGGCAATACCAACGGTTTGGCAGGTGCCGTGGGGAATGCCCTGCCCCAGCTGGTCCAGTTCCGCTTTGACATGGACAAAGCGGGCGCCGGGCTGGATTGCGACATAGTCTGCCGTCTCGTCACATCCCTGGGGTGCATCGGTTGGAGTGACGCGGTTCATCTTGCTGAAATCAATCAGGATGACATCGGTTGCGGAACACTCCCCTTCGTGATCATGGCCACCGGAACGTACCCGAATATTGATGTTGTGTTGATTGGCAAACTGGACGATGTCGCTGACCTGACAGCTGTTCTCGACAAACACGATGGCGCTGGGGCGAAACTGGAATTTCCGGTTAAACACTTGCCTGGCCTGTTCGTACAGCAGCCCGTTGCCATTGCAGTCTTCACAGTCGGAGAGAATGAGAGGGTAGTGTTCCTTGCTTCCCAGGCAGGCTTTTAATGCCTCTGCCACGGATTCTTGGGTATTCATTGACAGGTTCCTTTGTCGTTTAGCTATCCCTGGTTTATCTGTTCTGGTGATCTGGCATCAGACATTGATGCTGGCAAAATCATCATCAGAACGGCATTCCGCATGCGTCCTTGAAATCATTGAGACGCATAACGATAACCGGCTCAGCCCCGTGCTGGGCTGTACCGGTGATGCGTTGTGAACAGTGGCTTCAGGTACCGTAATCAAAAAGATCTGATGTCTGTTCGAGCGGGTTGTGTGGATAAAGCGCTTTTTCCCCGGCCAAGCTGGCGACGACAGCAGCAGAAGCATTCATTGCCGTCTGCAATGCACCTTCAATCCAGCCACCGGACCAGGAGATACTGTCGCCGGCCAGATACACGCCTTTGTCTGTTTCCGGGTGTTTGACGGACAGGAACTGGCTATACAGATGCTGGTTTTCCACATCCTGCCCGGGTTGGTTGAGTTTAAAGGCGCCGAAATAATTGGGCTCCAGCTGCCAGTCAACATTCTTGCTGTCGCAGATTTCTTCTCTCAACTTCTCGACAAATTCAGGGCAGGCAGATTCCAGCGAATTCAGCAGAATCTTTTCCCGTGTGCCTATATCCAGGGCTATCAGCTTGGTGGAGTCATCGCCCCAGGTGTAACTGAGCAAAACGACGCCGCTGTCAGTATCGGGATAATCCAGGCAATAAACGCCCCGGCAGAGACCATCCGTTTGAATGTTTTCTGGCAGGTTGCGGGCTTTCCATTCCTCACTTTTCCAGAACTTGGTGCGGGTTCGCAGAAACAGTTTGGAGGAGTTCATCAGATGAAGATTCTGAACGGCGGTGATCTCGTTGTTGTTGAGAGGGGAGGTTTCGACCGGATTGGTCAGCCGCAGGTCGATTTCCATGGAGCGGGTTGTGGTGGCAACGATGACGGCATCGTAATGGTCAGTGCAGGTATGCCCACAGGGATCAATGGATTTCACTTCAACCCCGCCATCCGCCTTGCTGGTAACGGATTTCACCGGCTGGTTGAAACGGATTTGGCTCCAGGTTTCCAGGGAGTGTGGCGTACTGTCATGAATCGTGGTCTGGGTGGAATAAAGGCCGTCGACCAGTTTATCCATGCCTTCGGGATAGAACTCCTGAGAATCCTCCAGACCGTTAATGACCAGCCGGGCGATCTCTGCAAAGTTAACCGCATACAGCGGGCCGAAACCGCCAGAACCAATACCCAGGGTACCGAAAAGATCAAATTCACTGGCCGTCCAGTGGGGAAACTGTTGTTTCAGTGCGCCGTAGAAACTGAGGTTACTCCAACCGGTGTCTTTTCCGGTTAGTAACTCCTGCCATTGTGCTTGTGCCTGGTCGAAGTCGCCATCCTTGAGGAAGTTGGCGATGGGTTCCATTTTTTCGGTGACGAGGGCTTCCCAGTCTTCCTTGACGCCCTGGAAGATTTTAGGAACATCGCCACCTTCATCCCAGTCATAGGTTTTGCCTTGGTACTGAAGCCGCGTATCGACGACCCCGGGGTCAGGGAATGGCTCCGAAGGCATCGTGTACAGATCGGCGAAATAATTGAAAACCTGCTCAGAAGGGGGAACCCGCATGGCGCCCATTTCAAACAGGGCGTGTGGCGCGTCTGTGCAGTGATGCGTCCAGATCCGGCCGCCGACGCGCGCTTCCTCGGCTTCGAAAATATCGGGTTTTAATCCCATTTTCATCAGGAACCAGGCAGAGGCCAGACCGGCAGGGCCTGCACCGATAATGGCGACTTTTTTATCGCCGCATAGCCGGGACAGCGATTCCGGGCCAAGGAAACCGTTATGGTCATCAAGGAATTTACGATGATCGTAGAGGATATCGATAAAGCTTTTCTGGTGGAGGTCCGTTTCAGAGCGGGGCAGCCCGCTTTTGCGGGTAACAAAGAACGTCATAGCGTATCCCTTGCCTTGTTATGATGAGTGATCGTTTTTGGGCAAACCGCATACTGCAGCATGCTATAACGTTATCAGCAAAATTTTGATGGCCTGTATCCTCAATTTTGATGAGGACTTCGTTGGTTAAACGAAAGGCAGTGCACTGATAGTGTGCATGTCGGGTTGTTTATATGGCTGTTTTTCTTTTTGGCTATTCTTAGCCTTTAAACCGCCTGTTAATTTTTAATGACGCCTTTGTTTTCCTTGTTTTTATAGGGTATTTTACGTGTTGGTTGCGAGGGAGACCGCGATGCATTTGTCAGGGAAAAAGCTCAGGAACCTGTACGACATTATTGATTTGTTGAATCAGTCAGATTCAGGTAATGCGTTGCGCCTGCATCTTGGTTATAAATTGCTGGATCTTCTGGATGCGGATTTTTACGCGTCATTCGTATGGAATGAACAACAGCAGAGTTTTACTGAGCGTGTGTCCATCAATATGGATAACAATAACCTCAAGGGATATGAAGAATACTACCAGTTCAATGATCCCATCACTTTCAAGTTACAGGCATTGGGCAAAGCCAGCAGTGTTAATGAAGTGATCAGCCAGTCAGACTTGGTCAAAACGGAGTTTTATAATGATTTTCTGAGTAAAGATGGTCTTCATTACGGTGTGAATATGTATGCCCTGGATAATGACCTCAACATTGGAGACCTGAGAATCTGGCGACATGCCGGCAGGAGTAACTTTACCCAGAATGACCTGGAGATTTTGCAGACGCTCAGGCCATATATTACACAGGGGTTAAAGCATATTGGACGTAATCAGGTAGAGACATCTGCGGCTCAAACTATACAGAGTATCAATCCAGAGCGATTACGAGAGAGTTATGCACTGACTGCCCGCGAAGCTGAAATAGCGACCAAGGTGTTAATGGGGAAAGGCGACAAGACAATTTCTTACGAGCTTGATATTGGTTTTACCACGGTGCGAACCCATTTAAAAAATATATTTTCGAAGTTGTCGGTGCAAAATCGTACAGCGCTGGCACATAAGTTAATGTCAAAGGCCGGTTGATCGCAAACGCCGGAGGCTATTAATCCAAATCGAATAATAGAGCATTGTGCGTCAACGGTTCGAGAATCTGAAGTTGCAACCAATGTATTAATGGGGGGAAACGATATCTTATGAGTTGAACATCAGCTTCACGACTGTGCGAACCCATATGCATAATGTTTTCTGTAAATTATCCGTGCAGAATCGCACCGCGCTCACTCATAAATTGATGTCGTTATTGGGGTGGTTTATTTACTGTATTCTTTTTTATTTATAGATCACTCTCTGATCTTGGCATTGTTTGATATTTCTGTTCGTTTAGATGATCGCCCTTCAATGGTTACTGTCCGCCACTGTTGACGAGCAAGCGATCTGCGTCTTCGCACAATATGATTTCTTTTAGTTTAGCAGGAGCCGTTAGGCTTTTAACATTCTTATTGAAATCCTGTTTACGGATATTATCCCTGATAGTAAGGCGACATGCGTTTTCTAGGGAAATAACACGTTCACTGGATGCCTTTAATAAAGAGATTACTTTCTGATTCCCTTTCTTGACTGCGCTTGATAAAGGTGTACTTTCCATTGTTGATGTTTGACGGCAGAGAGTGTCAGGACTTAAGCCTAAAGCTAAAAAATATGAACAAAGAGCAGCGTGCCCTTGCGATGCTGACAGCAACAAAAGTGTTGAGTCACCAGGGGTGCGTACTCTGATATCTGCTCCACCATGAACTAATAGTTTTACTGTTTCAAAGGGTTTATAACGAACCTGATTAGATGCTGCATTACTAACCGCGTGACTTAATGGGCTAAGATGGCCAACACCTGTAGCATTCACACTGGCGCCTTCTTTGATTAAAAACTCTACTGCTGCCTCGGGGATAGTAGAAGCATATGCCAGAGGCGTAGGTTTGGCTGTGTGCGGATCATTGACATTAGCACCAGCACTAACGAGGGTTTCATATATGTTTATGAGTAATTCGGGTAATTCAGGAGGAATCCTGCTATCGCGAAAATGTAACATATTTATCCGGTCGCTTTGCCTTCCGCCAAAAACGGTTGTGATTGGGGGCACAATGTCATGACTATACTTGCCGGGGATGGGAGGGTAATCGTGAACATCAGCGCCGAGATTAATGAATATTTTTATAAGCTGATGATTTCTACGTTCGCAGACTTCTGATAGAGGAAAGTACCCAGCTGATGATGAGTGGGACCAGGAGCTCTCTTTTGCTCTTTCTCGGGCACGATATGTGTAGCTGAAACTATCTTCCCACTCGGAAAAATTATGTGCGTCTTCAATAGCATTAGGACTAGATTTCCATTCTCTTAGATACCATTGGTCCGAATCAATGTTTTGAAGTTCTGGGAGTTCGTAGGTTTTGCGATAATCGGGATCGATAACGCTCTGGAGTGGGCTCGAGCATAAAAAGAGTACGACTTTACTTCTTTTTTCGTCACTATCAGCATTTTCATAATCTGGAATGATTTCTCGCCATACTTTAAGTCTTGTCACCGGCGCATTCTTTGCCAGTAATTTTAGTATTTCTAGTATGTCGCTACTACTGTAATTATCTACATCTTTTGAAAGCACAGAGAAAAGTTGGCCGGCCAATATTCTGTATGTTCTTATTTCTCCTATAGGGGTGTGTTCAAGGTTGTATTTTTTTTCTGCCTGACGTCTCAGTGATTCTAATATGAGAGTAAGGAGTTCGATATCATTCTTGTCGTAAGCAAACATTAACAAGCTATCGATATCTATGGGTTCTTTTTCCAGCTCATAACCAGCTTTGAGCAGATTTAGCATTTCTACACTATTTTGCTGCTCAAAGGCCTTTATAAAAACGTGCGAAGCGTCTGGTTGAGATGAAGCGTCTGGTTGAGATATAGTAGGCACTTCTCTAGAGACTATCTCTCTTTCCTGTATTGAACATGAGCTTGATGGCGTGGAGGTGCAATCATGTTCTCTTGGCCTGAGAGGGATTGCGGCAGCTAAAGGGCTATATCCCCATAAAGCATCTGAGACAGATCTTCGTAATCTGGGGCACCATGATAAATGCTGGTTTTGTCCCCAGCTCATGAGAAATCCAGTATAACCTCGATAGGTTCTATTTATGTCTTCTGATGCTGTATCTCTGATCATCCTTAACCTTTATATAAAATAATTGAAAGATAGCTATTTAGACAGTGATTACAGTAATAGTTCAAAACAATTTTGTTAGCGATTCTGACACTAGAACGTTTTATTTCGTTTTAATTAATGAATTTCTGGCGAATCTTTATTGATCCTTAAGCCGTTGGGTATTGGGCAATGGCTATACTCCAAAGGCCTGATGAGTAAAACAGAAAAGTGAGAAGTGTAAAATGTCCACTCATAATGCTGAGATCGTAGCCAAACTGAACGATATTCTTGAACATGAACTGGCCGGCGTTGTGCGATACACCCATTACAGCTTTATGGTGTTCGGCTACAGCCGAATACCGATCGTTGGATGGTTCCGTAGCGCTGCCCAGGAAACCCTGGTGCACGCCCATGAAGCCGGGGAATTGATCACTCACTTCGGTCAACATCCCTCGATCAGTATTGGAGAATTGTTGGAAACCTCTAGGCATGATATCTACGATATCCTGACCGAATCCCTGCAGTTTGAGAAAGAAGGCGTTGCCCATTACTACGAACTGCTGGCATTGGCAGAAAAGGAAAAATCTGTGATGATCGAAGAGTATGCCCGTCGCTTAATCACGGAAGAAGAAACGCATATCGGTGATATTGATAAAATGTTGCGTAAGCCCGGTGAGATAGCCAGTGTTATCTGACGGTAGACAAATTTAGCGTTGAGAAAAGCTGAAAGGTTGAGGCAAGAAACTGAGATGGTCTCAATCTTCATTCAACAAAATGATTCTATGATTATTGTCATGTTGCTCCAATCTGACAGTTCTTTTGACATTCAGAACTGCCAGATTGGAGCAAGTGTGTTACCGCTTATTTTATGTACTGGTTGATGGTTGCCGCACCGGATTCATTGGCGCGGTAATAAACATGCAACTCGTTGTCGTCATCCAGTTCAAAATGGGTTTCTTCCAACAGCCCATTGGTTTTTGCTGTCATCAGCGCAGAGATGATGGCGTCTTTTTTGTAAGCCTTGAAGGTGCTGTATTCATCTTTCAGTGCCGTCATGACGTCTGTCTCGCAGGCTTCATCGACGGTGGTGAAATACTTCAGCAGTGCATAATTAAGCGGCTTCATAGTGGCCATCCTCTTTCTTTTTCAGCAGATCCATCGGGTTCATGGCGATCACGAAAATACCTACGACCATCAGTACGGCTGCGGCCCAGGCGACGGGAGGAATCGTCCAGCCATCCAGTCCGAAGATAACGCCGAGGAGCAGCCAGCAGCAGAACGGGCCCCAGAAGGAGAAGGTACCGTTGCAGGACATGCCCAGTGCCGCGCCACACATGCTGTTGCCCTTGTACCAGAACATGAAGGTCACGTAGGCGCTGAGACCGGCAATCATGAACCAGAGGGTGGAATCGCCGTTGAAAAACGACTGCTGTACCATGCTGAAGGTGGAAACGTCATGATTGGACATCATGCCGAACAGGGGCACCAGAATGATGAGGTTGGTTATGCCTGAGGTGACCTGGCGGATGGTGATGCCGATTTCGGAATCGATCATTGAGGTGCCGTAGCCACAGACACAACCTTCAATGCCCCAGCCGAGTGCGGCGATAAAACCGAAAAACAGGCCGACCATCAACCCTTCCGGTGCTTCGCCACCAAGACTGGTGCTCGCAATCATGCAGCTGGCAATGAAGCAGATCAGGATGCCGAGTATCATGCGGGCATTGAGTTCCTGCTTGAACAGGAAGCGACCCAGGATGGCGCCAATGGCCGGGCAGAGGGCGCTGATCGGCACGATGATGGAACCGGCTTTCTGCAGGCCGATGACATAGGCGGTGCTGGCCAGCGGGCCGCCGATGATAGCCGCTGCGGCCATGATCAGTCCCGGTCGGGTTTTGTAACAGCGTAAAAAGTCGCCAATGCGGCCTCTGGCTGTCGCGATGCCCAGGGCCCAGAGTGCACTGAAGGTGTCGGTTGTGGCGGCGCCCAGTGCGCCGAGCAGGTAGGTGATGGCAAAGGCAGAGAGTCCGGCGGTGTTGACGCCGTACCAGTCCACCCAGGTGCCGGTCGACATGCCCAGTGTCATAAAGGCCGTATACCAGCCATAGAACATGCCAGACATCAGGGCGATAATGATGCCTCGTCGTCTAAAGTCAAAATCCAGTTTGGTCTTGGCCTGAAAGGCCATCATATTGCCAGTGGCGACTGCCCCGCTCATCGATTGGGTTTCCTATCTTGGTTACTGTTCAAGCCGGTGTCATGCTCTGGTCAAACAACTCAACTGGATTTAAACGCGCAGGAACCTCTCGAGAGTGTAGAATGGCTGGCTCCCGATTGAATGAATGGACTGGATTGAGTTCTTTGAATGTGAATACACATAGTCATTATTGAATCACTGATATGTATCAGTTCTGAGCATTGTTCCTTATCCGGTATTACCTTTGATTTAATTCACCGTTGCCAGTTGATTAAACCATTGTTATTCGGGACGCATACTTGCAGATTTCATGGTGGGATAAACTGATTTAAATCATGGCTTGTGATTTATTGTTTGTTATTTGTTGATTTGTTAAAAAGTAGGCGTAATTAAAATAGAAAATAATGGTTGTTGTGCCTACTGCTATTAAGCCTTTTCTATCAGTGGTTGCGCGTTTTCTGCTTCTTGTGTGCTATATCAAGGGATTTTGTTTGATAACGACGTAAATAATCAAATTTGTCGTTTCTTTATTGATTCTTCTCAAAGGTTAAAACCGTTCAATGCGTATTATCTCGTTCTGAATTTGTTTGGTGGCGTTCACTTCTATTCGACGTTCAATTGCCCAGACTGGCAAACCGTGCGTGCACGACGTTCAAGCGGGTTCATGGCTGATGTTAACGCGTGTCATCACGTAATCCGTGAATGATGCGGCGGTTTTATTGTATCGGAGAGCCCGATGAGCAACGCATTAGGGATGATAGAAACATGGGGAGTGGTGGCCAACCTGGAAGCGACCGACGCCATGTCCAAATCGGCTGATGTTGAAATGATCGGTTACGAAAATATTGGCTCGGGCTTCGTAACCACCATGGTCCAGGGGGATGTAGGCGCCGTACAGGCGGCCGTGGATGCCGGTGTGGAAGCCGCGAAACGGGCGGAAGGGTATGTCACCTCGGCGGTGATCCCGCGTCCCCACGACTACGTCAAAAAGATCATGGTTTTGCATAAACCCTAACTCCCTGTCGTCAGGAGCTGTAAATGAGTAATGCGCTGGGGCTGATTGAGACCAAAGGCCTTGTCACCTGCGTCTATGCCACGGATGCCATGTGCAAGGCTGCCAACGTGGAATTGATCGGTTATGAAAACGTCGGTTCAGGTCTGGTGTCCGCCATGGTGAAAGGGGATGTGGGTGCTGTCAGGGCCGCCGTCGATGCCGCGATAGCGGCCGCCAAAGATGTCGGTGAAATGCAGACGGCATTGGTGATTCCCCGCCCCCACGATGACGTAGAGCGGATTGTGGCCCAATACCTTCTGGGTGAATAAAGGCTGACGATCAGATTCATTGTTATAGCCCCAGGACGGATCGACAGGCCCTGAGGCTCTCCACTTAAGGCTTGAGTTTGCGATGACCACGATGCAAAACACCAGCATATTTGACGACCAGCGCTTTGGTTCCTCGTCCCAGTCAAACCCCTCCCTGGAAGGCATCAGCGAAGAAGCGCTTCGCCAGCTGATCCGGGAAATCGTCCAGCATCTGCCGGCTGCTGGTGGCAAACAGCCGGAACCGAGTCCTGCTTCCGGTAAGCTGATGGAAGGGTTGACGCCCCGTATGCAGCGTCTGCGGGATCAATACCTGAAGGCTCGTCCGAGCGTGTCTATTTACCGTGCCTTGGCGTTTACTGAAGTCGCTAAGAATAACCCCGGTCTGCCACCGATCATGCTGCGGGCCAAGTCTTTTCGGGCTGCCTGCGAAACTGCGCCTTTGCTGATCCAGAACGATGAACTGATTGTCGGTCACCCCTGCGGCAAGCCCCGCGCCGGCGCATTCTCTCCCGATGTTGCCTGGCGCTGGGTGGAAGAAGAACTCGATACCATGAGCACCCGTCCCCAGGATCCCTTTGAAATTTCCGAAGCGGACAAGCAGGTGATCCGGGAGCAGATCGCCCCCTTCTGGAAAGGGCGCTCTGTCGATGAGATCTGTGAGGCGCTTTACCGTGAAGCGGGGATCTGGGAATTCAGCGGTGAAACCTATGTCAGTGATCTGTCTTATCACCAGATCAACGGTGGTGGGGATACCTGCCCGGGCTTTGACGTTTTGCTGTTCACCAAGGGGATGAACGGTATCAAGGCCGATGCGGAGTCCCACCTCACCAGCCTGAGCATGGAAAACCCGGACGATATCGACAAGATCTACTTCTATAAGGCAGCGATTGAAACCTGCGAAGGTGTCATGGCATACGCCCATCGTCTGGCGGAGCATGCACGGACGCTGGCAGGGCGTGAAACCGACCCGGCGCGCCGCGCCGAGCTGATGGCTATTGCCGAAGTGAACGACAGAGTCCCAGCGAATCCGCCTCAGACTTTCCACGAAGCGCTGCAGGCGGTCTGGACCGTGGAATCCCTGTTTGAGGTCGAAGAGAATCAGACCGGTCTGTCTCTCGGCCGTATGGACCAGTACTGCTACCCAATGTACGCCGCAGATATTGAATCTGGCCGCCTCTCCCGTGAGCAGGCGCTGGAACTGATGCAGGCGTTCATCATCAAATGTTCCGAGATGATGTGGATGTCCAGCGAGCTGGGCGCCAAGTACTTTGCCGGTTACCAGCCGTTTATCAACCTGACCGTCGGTGGCCAGAAGCGCACCGGTGGCGACGCCTGTAACGACCTGACCTATCTGATGATGGACGCCGTGCGTTTCATCAAGGTCTACCAGCCGTCACTGGCCTGCCGTATCCACAATCAGTCTCCGCAGGAATACATGGAGAAGATCGTTGAAGTGGTGAAAGCGGGTATGGGCTTCCCGGCCTGCCACTTTGATGACTCCCATATCAAGATGATGCTGCGCAAGGGCTTCGATTTTGAAGATGCCCGCGACTACTGCATGATGGGTTGTGTTGAACCCCAAAAGTCCGGCCGTATCTACCAGTGGACGTCTACCGGTTACACCCAGTGGCCCATTGTCTTTGAATTCATACTTAACCGTGGTCGTATGACGCTGTACAACAGCGTGCAGGGGATTGATACCGGCAGCCTGGACAGCTTCAAAACTTTCGAAGATTTCGAGCAGGCCGTTAAAGTCCAGATTGCCCATATTGTGAAATTGTCGGCGATCGGTACGGTCATCAGCCAGCGGGTACACCGTGATGTAGCACCCAAGCCGCTGATGTCCCTGTTTGTGGAAGGCTGCATGGAAAGTGGTAAGGATGTCGCCGGTGGCGGCGCCGTGATTAACCATGGCCCGGGTCTGATTTTCTCCGGTCTGGCCACGTATGCCGACTCCATGGCGGCGATCAAGAAGCTGGTCTTCGAAGACAGAAAGTACACCCTGGCACAGCTGCGTGATGCTCTGGAAGCGAACTTTGTCGGTTACGAACAGCTGCATCGCGACTGCATCAATGCGCCCAAGTACGGCAATGATGATCCTTATGCGGATGAGTTTGCCCGGGAAGTGACCGAGTGGACCGAAAAAGAATGCCGCAAGTACCAGATGCTCTATTCCACAATGAGCCACGGTACCCTGTCCATCTCAAACAACACCCCTATCGGTGAACTGACTTCTGCGACCCCCAATGGCCGACTGGCCTGGATGCCGCTGTCTGACGGTATCAGCCCGTCACAGGGGGCGGACAAGTGTGGGCCTACCGCCGTTATCAAATCCGTCAGCCAGATGAACGTGGAATCCATGAACATCGGCATGGTGCATAACTTCAAGTTCCTGAAAGGCCTGCTGGATACGCCGGAAGGCAAGAATGGCTTGATCACCCTGCTGCGTACCGCTTCCATTCTGGGCAACGGTCAGATGCAGTTCAGTTATGTGGATAACGAAGTATTGCTCAAGGCGCAGAAGGAACCGGAAAAATACCGTGACCTGATCGTCCGTGTCGCCGGATACAGCGCGTACTTTGTTGAACTGTGCAAGGAAGTTCAGGACGAAATCATCAGCCGTACTGTGATTGAAGGCTTCTGATTGGATGCCGGCAACACTTGTCGTGTTGCCGGCGTTTTCCACAGACAGGGTTGAATGACGAGCATGCATAGCAATTCATTGATTGCGACCTCGGGTGCTGAAGAGCTGAAGGGTCGGATCTTCAATATCCAGAAATACTCCATTTATGACGGCGACGGCATCCGAACGCTGGTCTTTTTCAAGGGCTGTAACCTGCGCTGTCCCTGGTGTTCCAATCCGGAAAGTATCAGCCATGCCTACCAGGTGATGTTCAATGCCGATAAATGCGTGCATTGCGGTCGCTGCGTGGAAGTCTGCCCGGTGGGTGTGCATACCCCGAAGGGCATTGATCGTTCCGTTAACTGTATCGGCTGTCACCATTGTGAGGAAAACTGCCTGGGCGGCGCCCTGAAAATCATGGGGCAGGATGTCAGTGTGCCGGAGCTGATGGCGGTGATCCTTCAGGATTACAACTTCTACATGGCATCTGGCGGTGGCGTCACCCTGAGTGGTGGCGAGTGCACCCTGCAGGCAGATTTTGCGGCCCGTCTGCTGGCGGAATGCAAGCGCAACATGATCAATACCGCCATCGAAACCAATGGGTCCACGGCGCTGGAAAATTACGAAAAACTCGCGCCGCATACCGATCTGTTTCTTTTCGATATCAAGCACATTGATACCGAGAAGCATAAGGCGATTTTCGGGATCGGCAATGAAGCGGTGAAGCGAAACCTGGAACGCCTGGTTGAACTGAACGCCAACATTGCTATCCGTATGCCGCTGATCCGCGGCTACAACGACTCCTATGACGCGATTACCGGCGCGATTGATTACGTCACGGCGCTGGCGAAAAAAGGTGGCATCCAGCGTATCGATGTTCTGCCTTATCACCAGATGGGCAAAACCAAGTACAAGATGCTGGACCTGGCGTACCCGGCCGAGCATGTCGGTGGTTACAGCAATGCAGAGCTGAACCAGCTGGACGCGTTTTTCAACCGGTTTGATTTTGATATTCGGGTTGTAAGGCATTAATTCCCCTGTGGCTGTTTGCACTATTGCTGCAAAAGCTGAAAAAAACAGGGTTTGGAAAATAATGGTGACATCCGTTGGAAGACTTCGATAAAGACCTGCTCTCAGTGCAGGATGTGCGTTGCCTGCTGGCGAAAGCCCGGGCGGCACAGAAGATTCTTGCCGGTTACAGTCAGGCCCAGGTCAACACCCTCGTCAAGGCCATGGCGGACATCGCGGAACAGCATGCCCATGAACTGGCGGACATGGCGGTGAAAGAGACGGGCTTTGGCCGGGTCAAGGACAAGGTGACCAAGAACCTGCTGGCCAGCCGGATTCTCTGGAACTCCATCAAGGACATGAAGACCGTCGGGATTATTGCCCAGGACAAGGAACAGCAGTTGATGGAAGTGGCTGTGCCGTTTGTCGTGGTGGCAGGTCTGGTGCCGTCAACCAATCCGACGTCAACGGCCATCTATAAGGCGATGATTTCCGTGAAGGCGGGCAATGCGGTGGTGATCAGCCCCCATCCTGCCGCGCTGAATGCAATTACCCGTACGGTTGAACTGCTGCGCTCAGCCCTGAAGCGTGAGGGCGCGCCGGAAGATCTGGTCAACGTTATGGCTTACCCCACTCAGGAAGGCACGGCGGAGCTGATGAAACACCGGGATACCGGCATTATCCTGGCAACCGGTGGCTCGGCGATGGTTCGGGCGGCGTACAGTTCCGGTACACCGGCACTGGGGGTTGGTCCCGGCAATGTGCCCGCATTCGTCGAGCGGACAGCGGACATCAAAAAAGCTGTGCGACATGTGATTACGGGTAAAACCTTCGATTACGGAACGATCTGCGCCTCAGAGCAGCATGTGGTCACAGAGCATGTGATAGCCGATACCGTGCGTGCCGAGATGATCGCCCAGGGTTGTTATTTCCTGAATCAGGAAGAAATCAGCAAGCTGGAAGCGCTGATCAAAAATCCCCGTGGTGGTTTGAACTCAAAAATTGTGGGTAAACCTGCAGCAGCGATTGCCCGGATGGCCGGTGTGGAAGTCCCGCCGTATACGCAGGTGCTGGTAGCAGAGCAGGCAAGGGACAACGTTGGTAAGGATTTCCCGTTCTCTTGGGAAAAACTCTCCCCGCTGCTGGGCTTCTATCGGGTACAGGATGCCCATGAAGCCTGTGAACTGTGCATGGAATTGCTCAATTATGAAGGAGCAGGGCACACGTTGGCGTTGCATACGCAGGATCACCTGCTGATTCAGGAATTTGCGCTCAAGAAACCGGTATCCCGTCTGGTGGTGAATACACCGGCAACCCACGGCGGCGTTGGGGCAACTACTGGCCTGCCACCTGCTTTTACGCTGGGTTGTGGCGGTATTGGTGGCTCATCCACGTCGGACAACGTCACGCCGTTGCATCTGTTTAACAAGCGTTATGTCGCGTTTGGCCTGATTGAGCCGGAGTCACTGGAATCCGGTTCGCAGCCGACGACATCTGTCACTGATATTGATATTGAAGCATTAACCCGCAAGGTGATCAGCCAGCTGAAAGGCTGCTAAACCTGCATAGCGTACTATTCCCTGGGAGGGAGAAATGGCGGTAAGCAACGCACTGGGTATGATTGAAACCAAAGGTCTGGTCGGCGCGATTGAGGCGGCTGATGCCATGGTTAAGGCGGCCAACGTCACGCTGGTTGGTAAGGAGCGGGCTGGCGGTGGTCTGGTAACTGTGATGGTGCGGGGGGATGTCGGTGCGGTTAAAGCAGCGACGGATGCTGGCGCTGCAGCGGCACAGCGTGTCGGAGAACTGGTGTCTGTGCACGTGATCCCGCGTCCCCATGACGAAGTGGAAGTTATTCTGCCTGCGCAGGCAAAATAAGTCGCTTCTGACGCTATCGAAACAGCGTAAAAAAACGGGTTCAGAGCATGATTCTGAACCCGCTTTTTTATAGTAATCCAAACAGTATTTTGCCAGTGAATAGCGGTTTGCCTGTCAGTGTGACACTGATCCGGAAAACACGTTAATCACAATGGTACCCGCCATGATCAGGGTAATACCCACAATCGCTGGCAGATCAAGCTGCTGACCATGCCACAGCCAGCTGATTAAACCTACAAGCACAATGCCTGCGCCGCACCAGATCGCATAGGCAATACCGATAGGCACTGTCTTGACGGTGACGGATAACAGAAAGAATGCAAACGCATAGCCCGCCAGGGTGATAAGCGTGGGTACAGGCTGACTGAACTGTTGTGTTTTCGGTAGCATGGACGTCGCAACTACTTCGCAGGCGATGGCGATAGGTAATGCAACCATTGGCGGCAGCGCAGTAAGAAACTGCAACATCTTACGTCCCCATTCAGGTGTTCAAGGCGGCGTAGTCTAAGATGGAATGGCCAAATGACCAATGGCAATTTGACGTAATTATCCTGTTGCAGGTTTGCTTCAGGGGTCCAACAGAAAATGTTGGCATTTCTGCCGGTGAGTGCTCTCTATTAGATGAAACAGAGGTGCATAGTCGGTGGTAAGTTTGCCCTCTTTTTGAGAGATCAGATCCATTTGATCTGATCTAATAAAGTATGCAACAGGTAGCACTTGAAAAAGGGCAGCTTAATCGAGTGGCTCTTATTCAATAAAGCGACGTAATACAGGAATTTGATGTATGTCTAAATTACGTTTAGGTATTGTCGGTTCGGGGTTGATTGCTGGTGTTATTGCCGATGCCGTTAAGCAGGTTGAAGCCATTGAATTAGTGGCAGTGGCCAGTCGTCGTTCAGCATCTGCGACAGTCTTTGCTAAGGAACACGGCATTACCACTACTTATAATACCTGGCAGGACATGCTCAGCTCTGATGCTATCGATGCGGTTTATATCGCGACACCAACCGCCTGCAAGGAAGAGATTGCACTCTTTGGAGCTGAAAACAGAAAGCATCTCCTGGTGGAGAAGCCGTTTGCCAGCGTCGAATCACTGCAAAAAATAATCACGGCAGCAGGCAGCCATGGTGTTGCCTTTATGGATGCCACGCATTTCTCGCATAATCCCCGTACTCAGCAGATCCGTGATGATATGGTAGCGTCGATTGGCGAACCCCAGGCGGTTCGCAGCTCGTTCTTCTTTCCATTGATGGATAAAAGCAACATTCGCTTTAATCCGGAAAAAGAGCCAACTGGCGCAGTCGGAGATATGGGTTGGTATTCAATGCGAGCGATTACAGAATATCTGCAACCTGCTACAGCCATTGCAACCATTGCAGGTGGTATTGTGCGTGATGATGACACCGGGGCTGTGATTCGTGGTTCCGGTGTTGTGGTCTTTGAGGATGGTAAGTCATCAACGTTTGATTTTGGCTATAGCATTGGAGTGTGCGTGATGGACCTTGATATCCTCGGTCATGAGGGCATGGTCAGCCTGTCAGACTTTGTGTTGGACTGGAAAAACAGTTTTGCATTCGATGAGAAAGATCATATCAATGGCTATATCAAGCGCTGCGGAATGGTAACACCGAAAGATTTTGAGTTTGTGATAGCCGATTCTGAAGAGCCGCAAGAAGTCAGCATGATGCGTCACTTTGCCGCTGTTACAGCCGATCCCTCGTTGGAAAAAAATCAGCAGGCTGTTGCATTAACCCTAAAAACTCAAGACCTTCTGGATAGTTACAGGAGTGCAGTAAAATAAGCTTGGTAGTTAGGGGTATCTTAATTATTAGTGCTAAAGGTTGATGTTAATTGGCAATATATGCTGTATCTGCGATATTGGTGAGCAGATTATATTTCCAATTATTTAGGAGTGTAGGGGGTGGTATTAAAACTACTGATAGATACCCTGATCTGAGGCAGTATTTATGGACATCTCCCAAAGAGATGAAATCACGCTACGAGGTGCTCAATGACTTCTTATTAGGGTCAACAACTCTATTATTTCCATACAATAAGCTGATTAGACCACGGAACCCAGCTGGAATATCGGCAGGTACATCGCAACGATCAGGCCGCCTACGAGTACACCCAGTACTGCCATAATTAACGGTTCCATCAAGCTGGTCAGACCGTCGACCATGTTATCGACTTCTTCTTCATAGTAGTTGGCGACTTTGGAGAGCATCTCATCCAGTGCGCCTGACTCTTCACCGATCGCGACCATCTGGATGGCCATGTTAGGGAAGATACCCGCGTTGCGCATGGCGAACTGAAGCTGCTGACCGGTTGAAACATCTTCTTTGATGGTCTCTGTCGCCTGGCGATAGACGACATTACCTGCCGCGCCAGCCACGGAGTCCAGTGCTTCTACCAGGGGGACACCGGCTGAGAAGGTGGTTGCCAGGGTTCGCGAGAAACGTGCAACGGCGGATTTATCGAGGATGGCGCCGACAACCGGCAACCGCAGGACGAGTCGGTCCCGTTTGTCTCTGGCGGCTTCTGAGGTTTTCAGTATCTGTTTCACTGAAAAGCCAAACGCCACAAGCGCACCAATGACGATGTACCACCATTCCTGTAGTGCTTCGGACAAGTTGATGACCATCTGAGTGAAGGCGGGCAGCTCAGCACCGAAGCCGGCAAAGACTTCTTCAAACTGCGGAACCACCTTGATCAGCAGGATGCCGGTGACCAGGAACGCCACAGCGACAACCGCGATGGGGTAGTTCATGGCTTTCTTGATCTTGGACTTGAGGGCTTCACTCTTTTCTTTGTAGGTCGCAATCCGGTCCAGTAAGGTTTCCAGCGCGCCGGACTGTTCACCGGAGGCAATCAGGCTGCAATAGAGATCATCAAAGTATTCGGGGTGTTTGCCCAGGGAGTCAGCCATGTTACTGCCGCCGGCCACATCATTCTTGATCGACATGATCAGGTTTTTCATTGCCGGCTTGTCGATGCCTTCGGCCGTGATATCAAAGGCGTTAAGCAGTGGTACACCGGCCTTGACCATGGTGGCCAGCTGCCGGGTGAAGAAGGCAATGTCCAGCGGCTTGATCTTGCCACCGCCGCCACCGCCGAGGTTGACCGCCTGCTTCCGGACTTTGGTGGGATTAACACCCTGCTTGCGAAGCTCGGCCTTGGCAAGGGCAACGGTGGTGCTGCTCACCTCACCCTTGATCTTGCGGCCGTTCTTATCCTTACCTTCCCAGACAAAAGTGCTGGTTTTGGGAGTTTTGGGAGCGCCCTTCTTTGCCATGTCCGAGTAGCCGGTTTAGTGATTATGGTTATTCTGACCAGAAGTCGTTGTCGATTGTATCCAAACCACACCAGTTTAACAGCATTGTGTGCATGGAATGCCAACGGGTGCTCGTCTGATCAGCTTATTTCATTATCGGCACTCACAGTCGACACTGAAACGCCGGTAATCTGTCAGTCGCATCAATGTCAGCCGATTACCCCAGACGCAGCCGGTATCCAGTGCATGAATACGCTTCATGCCGGTCTCACCTTCCAGTGCCGCCCAGTGGCCAAACACGATATTCAGCTTGCCCGGTAGGTGGGATGGGTGCTCGAACCAGGGCGCGAAGCCGTTCACCGGGGAGCTGAGGCCGGATTTCGTTTCCAGGTCCAGGGTGCCGTCTGCCTGGCAGAAGCGCATGCGGGTGAAATAGTTGGCGATCATACGCAGGCGGTCCCACCCTTTGAGTTTGTCTGACCAGTGGCTGGGGCTGTTACCGTACATGTTTTCCAGATACTCGCCGCACTTTTTACTCTGCAGGACTTTTTCGAGCTCCCTGGCTCGCTCACGGGTCTGGTCAAGATCCCAGATCGGCGGGATGCCAGCATGGACCATCAGGGTCTTGAGGGATTTGTCGTAGTGTACCAGGGGGCGGTGCCTGAGCCAGTCAAGCAGTTTATCCCGGTCTTTCGCAGCGAGTATGTCATCAATGGTATCGGAGTGCTTGGCGCCCCGCACGCCATGGGCCACCGCCAGCAGGTGAAGGTCATGATTGCCCAGTACCGCAATGCAATGTTTTTTCAGGGATTTGAGATAACGCAGGGTTTCCAGGGACTCCGGGCCACGGTTGACCAGGTCTCCGGCGGCCCAGAGGGTATCGTGATCCGGGTCAAAGCCGGCTTTGTCCAGCAGGTGGCGGAGGTCCGAGTAACAACCCTGGATATCGCCAACGACGTAGTCTGTCATATCGGTGTTCTTTAACCAGCGGGAGGCTCTGCGGGACTATCGGCTGGCAGGCTTCCTGCTTGATGACCGGTGTTCAGTGCAGAGCGCCGGGGACTGAGAGTGTGAAAACAGGAATAGACGCCTCAAATTCATGGTCGTCGTCCGCCAGCATATGGTAGCTGCCGTGCATGGTGCCAACCGGTGTTTCCAGCATGCAGCCGCTGCTGTAGGCGTATTTCTGACCTGGCGCCAGGTGAGGTTGCTGTCCGACCACCCCTTCGCCAGCCACTTCCTGAACCTGCTGGTTACCATCGGTAATGTACCAGTGGCGAGTTAGCAGGCGGGCGGCCACAGAACCCGTATTCTCCAGGGTAATATGGTAGGCGAACACATAGCGGCCGTTATCCGGCTCGGACTGGTCCTTGACGTAGTCGGTGGTGACACTGACACGGATCTGGTACTGCTGTGTGTTGCTTCCGGGCATGCAATATTCTTCTGCTTGTTGAGTTTATGGCCGTTGCTGAACTAGATAATCGGTAATTCTGACAAAGGACTCAAGAGACAAATGCTCAGGCCGGATGGAGGGATCAACATCCAGTGCTGTCAACTCATCGGCACTGATACGTTTTTTCAGGCTGTTGCGCAGGGTCTTGCGGCGCATGGCAAAGGCATCTTTGACGATACTTTCCAACAGAGATACGTCCTTACAGGGGTGGGGAAGTTCGTCCCAGGGTGTCAGCCGGACAATCGCGGAATCCACCTTCGGCGCGGGGCGGAATGCGCCGGAACCTACCTGAAACAGGTATTCGGCACGGCAATAATACTGAACCATCACACTCAGGCGACCATAGTGATTGTCACCATGCGTTGCACAGAGCCGCTCAACCACTTCCTTTTGCAGCATGAAATGCATGTCCTTGACGGTACCGGCAAAGGAGAGCAGGTGGAAAATCAGCGGCGTAGAGATATTGTAGGGCAGGTTACCCACAATGCGCAGCGGACGATCGTCTTGTTTGAGGGATTGAAAATCAAAGGTCAGCGCGTCAGCTTCATGCACCCTGAATTGGCGGGTGAGGCCAAAATGGAGCTTCAACCAGGGAATCAGGTCGCGATCCAGCTCAATGACATCCAGCTCACCGGCGCCGTCCAGCAATTGACCGGTCAGTGCGCCCTGCCCCGGGCCAATCTCGACAACATGGTCTCCCGGCTTCGGATATACAGAGGCAATGATGCGGTTGATTACCCCGTGATCATGCAGGAAGTTCTGGCCAAAGCGCTTGCGTGCCTTGTGCTGCTGCTGAAAAACGGGTGGTGTGGAATGGTTCATGAACAGCCTGTATCAAATCCTGGAGGGCAAGGCGGCGCATCATACCGCACTCGCCCTGATCGCGCACTACGCACTCTGGATCATAGACAACGCATAGCGGATTGCTGTATTCAGGCTGCCGCAATTGGCCAGCCCCGTACCGGCTAAATCAAGCGCAGTACCGTGGTCGACGGATGTGCGGATAATCGGCAGCCCCAGGGTGACATTCACCGCTTCGCTGAAACCTTTGTATTTCAATACCGGCAGACCCTGGTCATGGTACATGGCCAGCACCGCGTCGGCTTTTTCAAGGCGTCCCGGGTTGAACAGGGTGTCAGCAGGCAGTGGCCCGCTCAGGTTCATGCCCTGATCCCGCATGCGGGTCAGTACCGGTTCGATGATCTCAATTTCTTCACGCCCAAGATGGCCATCTTCGCCGGCATGGGGGTTCAGGCCCGCCACCAGAATATGGGGGGATGGAACGCCAAACTTCTGTTGCAGGTCGTTATGGAGGATGGTGATGACCTCCTCAAGCAACGGCTCGGTAATGGCTTCAGGAACCTTTGCCAATGGTAGATGGGTGGTGGCCAGAGCGACCCGCAGTCCATCCGTTGCCAGCATCATCACGACGCGGGGCGTCTGGGTCAGTTCAGCCAGCAGTTCAGTGTGGCCGCTGAAAGGGATGCCGGATTCGTTGATCACACCTTTGTGAACCGGTGCAGTTACCATGGCGTCAAACAGGCCGGACAGGCAACCGTTGACTGCCAAGGTCAGGGTGTCCAGTACATAAGCGCTATTGTTGCTGTCCAGTTGTCCGGCAGTACACGCTGCAGCCAATGTGACGGGCATGACCTGTATTTCGCCCGGCTGGGACAGCCTGCGTGGAGCGTCTGGCTCAAATGGCGTGATTTTTACATCAACTTTCAGCAGGTGTGCACGCTGTTCCAGCAATGCGGGATCAGCGATCACGACCAATTGTGCATCCCGTGGCTGACTGGCCTGCAAGATGCACAGATCTGGGCCAATGCCCGCCGGTTCCCCGGCGGTAATGGCAAGGCGGGGGAGGGTTGGCTCTGTCACAGCTTGATTTCGACGTAAGCCTGATCACGCAGCTCACGCAGCCAGACCTGCAACTCCTCTTCGTATTTGCGGTTTCTCAGCATTTCCTGGATGCGGGCCCGCTGGACGCGGCTGCTGACATCTTCCTTGCGCTTGTCGAGCACTTCGAGGATGTGCCAGCCAAAGCGGCTGCGGAACGGGATGGAAACGGTATTCTGGGGCACGTTCATCATCTGGTCGCGGAAGGCTGGCACCATGTCATTGGGGCTGACCCAGTTCAGGTCACCGCCGTTCAGGGCCGTACCGGTATCATCGGAATAGGCACGGGCCAGCTCACCGAAATCGGCACCAGACTGAAGGCGCTTGTACAGGTTCTTGGCCATTTCCTGGGCTTCGAAATCACTGCGTACTTCGTTCGGACGAATCAGGATATGACGGACGTGGAGCTGTTCCTGTAGCAGTTTTTCATCGCCCCGCTTGTCGAGCAGCTTCACGATATGGAAACCGCTGGGGCTGCGAATTGGCGCCGAAATACCGCCTTTCTGCAGATTCTTGACCGCTGCGCTGAACTGGGAGGGCAGCTGGTCCGCCTTACGCCAGCCAAGGTCGCCACCTTCCAGGGCTTTCTGCCCCTGAGACTGGGCGACTGCCACCTGGGAAAAATCAGCGCCTTTCTTCAGCTGTTCAATAATCCCGTCAGCTTTGCGATTGGCTGCCTGAATTTCGCTGGGGCTGGCACCTTCCGGCAATGCCACCAGAATATGGCCAAGACGGTATTCAACGGCCAGTTGCTGTTTGCCTTCCTCGGAATTCAGGTAGTTGTCGATATCACGGTCGGTCACCTGGATACGCTCCAGCACCTGGCGCTGACGCACCCGGTTGATCAGCATTTCCCGGCGAATCTCGTTACGGGCTTCCCGGTAGCTGAGGCCATCGGCTTCCAGCGCCTTCTGGAACTGCTCGATGGTCATGCCGTTGCGCTCGGCAATGGAGCGGATGGCGTCATTCAACGCCCAGTCATCGACACGGATACCAGTCCGGCCTGCGATCTGGAGTTGCAGGTTTTCAATCACCAGCCGCTCCAGGATTTGCTGCTTCAGCACATGTTCCGGCGGCAGCGCGGTATTGCGCTCCTGCAGCTGGCGTTTGACCGCTTTTAGACGGGTTTCAAGATCGCTTTCCATGATGACATCGTTGTCCACCACAGCAACGATGCGGTCAAGCGGGACAACTTTGGCCATGGCCGGAGCACCGGCAATGGCCATGACGGTCATCACCGCCGGGAGCAGTACACCTAACAGTCGGTTCTTCATTACTTTCATTGATAAATTCTTCAACTTATTCCTCTGGACGGTAACCGTCGATATCCTGCAGGAAGCTCTCGACCTTGGTGCCGGTCAGGCTGCCAAGCCCCTTGAGAACGAACTGCACGAAGACACCATGCTTGGAGCTGGCCGTATCAATGTCCTCATAAGGATCAATCCAGTTGCGGTACAGGACCTGAACCTTGTAGCAGCAACTCTCGCGCTCAACACCGAACGAGCGCTCCATGCTGCGGGAGTTGGTGATATCGTACGTCCAGCGTCCAACGGTATTCCAGTTGGTGGTCAGTGGCATCAGGAAGGACGCATCGACTTCTTCCAGGTTGCCGCTGGTTGTCTTGGCCACAGCGCCGGGGGTTCCTGGCGGAACAACGGCTCCCGTAGTCGGGTCAATCCAGATATTGTTACCATCATCATTTTTAACCGTACGATCAACCTGGTCACGGTAGCGATAACGGAAATTTAAGGCGTGGTTTTGTTTGGGTAGATAGTGGAGACCCAGTGCATATTCATCGATATGCCCACGGTTGGTGTTGAACATCCAGTCCTGACGCAGGTTTAGATCACGACGAATATTCCACACCAGCTGGGTAGCCAATGGTGATGTCGATGCTTCGTTATCTTCTATGAGACGACGCTGGGCTTCTGACTGGTTGTAGTCAGGGTTTTCCTCAACATTCAGCGTGGGGTCGAGATACGCTTTCCGCTTCTGGAAATAGAATATCTGTCCGATACCAAAACGGAAGCGTTCGTAACCATCGTCCTCAAGAAAACGGCTTGTCACGCCCAATGCGAGCTGGTTGGTATCGCCAATACGGTCATAACCACTGAAGCGACTGTTACGCCAGAGGCTGTCGTAACTGAAAGACATCTCCGACGTGTCGAAACTGGGGTTCAGGCTCTGTTGGCTACGGTATGGGACATACAGATATTTTGCCCGTGGCTCCAGCGTCTGGACAAACTTCATGTCACCAAAGGCCGCATCCCGCTCGAAGAACAAGCCGCTGTCCAGTGCATAGAAAGGTGCGGTCGTTGATGGGCTATCAATATCGTTTTTGCTCAGGCTCTGGTCACCCATCTGATCGCGAACCTCCTGAAGGTCCAAACGATTCAGGTCATAACCGACATGAGAAAATCCGACACTTGGCTCAACGAACCCGTAAGTACGATCAAGGCGATATTTCACGCCCGACTGCAGGTATAACCGTTGTCCAACGGCATTATTGATACCATAGCCTTCGCCGTAAACAGGGCGTTCGATATCGTACTCTTTGTCAAAATCAGTATCTTTGACTTTGCGCTTGTAGTTCCAGTCCTTGTCCCGATCAAACTCGGTGTAATCTACCAGGTAATTGAATCCGAATCCCGCGCCCATGTCCCAGTCGCCCAGCAGGGTCAGTTGAGGCTCTCGGTTGTAGGGATCGTCCGAGTCAATGGACATGTTTTTCAGCTTTTCAAAATTGGCTGTCAACCGCCACTGGTGCGCACTGTCGCCACCACCATAATAGGTAGAGGTAATCTGCTGGTTGAGCGGGCTCTGGCTGCCAAGCTTCAGGCCGGTGCCAAAATCGCTGAGGATGTCCTTGTCGCTGGCATTGGCAAAGTCAATCTTGTAATCCCAGTTGGTGCTCAACTGCTGTTCATGGCGCCAGTTGAGCAGCCAGCGGTCTTCGTCGTAATTACGGTTTTCGTCCTTCAGCTGATCCTTGGACAGGAAGGCGCCACCGATCTCACCCTTGGCATCTTCCGTCAGGTAACGGAATTCATTTTCCAGCATCAGCCCCCGCTTGCTCATGTAACGCGGTGTGATGGTGGCATCGTAGTTGGGGGCGATATTCCAGTACCAGGGCTGGGTGTAGTCAAACCCGATATCGCTGTCGCCAAAGCCAATGGTGGGATAGAGCAGGCCGGTCTGGCGGCGGTCATCAATCGGGAAGTAGATGTATGGGGTATAGAACACCGGCACATCCTGCACACGCACGGTCGCGTGCTTCGCCGTACCAAAACCCGTCAATGGGTTAAGTTCTACCTCTTGCCCTTTCAGTTCCCAGACACAACCTTCTGGTGGACAGGTGGTATAACTGGCGTCATCCATATTGATGACACCATTCTCTCGGCGGACAATCTTGCTGGCCTGGCCGCGAATACGCTCTTGGTGGAACACGTACTGGGCGTCAGTAATTTCGGCGCGACCGCTGGTCATATTGACGGTGGCGTCATCGCCGGTCATCAACAGGTTGGGTTCGCGGATAACGACGTTACCTTCAAAATCCGCAATATTCTCGTTACGGTTCAGCTTGGCGACATCACTTTCAATCTGGCGGTAGCCCTGGTTGATAACCACGTTGCCTTTCAGTGTGCCGAAACCTTCTTCCTGGTAGGTGCTGGCATCGGCGGCGGCGAGTATCGGTGCATCGGCCGGGTCTCCGATGTAATCCATACCGGGGCGTTCTGGCTCCAGGTAGCCGCCTTCACACAGCAGTGCGTTGCGATCAGACTGCCGGTCGATCGGCAGCGCCGTCAGGGAGACCCAGTCCAGTGTCTTCATGACCGCAGGCGGTTCATTAGTAACCGCCGTGACGGTTGCGGCCGTTGTTGCAATACCCGTTGCCACCGCTGCTTCAGGCAGTTTTTCAACGGCGGTCACCGTTTCGGTTTCGACGGTGACGGAAGTGGCCAGACGATTCTGGCGCGACGGTGTGATCGGCATCCGCGGCGCGGGTTTCAGCGGCCCGATATCGCGGGTGCCCTGATCACACAGCCAGCCGCCGTCGCTGCTGGTACTGCAATTCCATTGAGTATTGACCGGCAAGCCGTCCGGCTGGGCGGCGTACAGGGGAATGATGGGTTGGCCAGCCAGAAGTCCGGTGGTGATGACCAGTGGTAGCCTGTTTTTTAACGTAAAAAGTGTATTTGCCATTGGGTAATCAGTCCGGCCATCCTGTCGGCGTTGACATGCCTGTACTCTGAAAGGCCTGCATGATAAAGCATTCCGGTAGCCGAGGACCAGCTTTCATAAGGGATAGCCGTCAGGTGGTGTAGGATTAATGGAAGAAGCACCGAGCGGTGATATAAGCTAGCCACATTTGGACCGAAATGCCACAGTACGCTGACAGCGTTCTTGCGATGGGCAATACGTCTTTTTCAGGCTGGTGCTGTAGTAGTGACCACCTCTTTTTTGTTTTTCCAGGCGTTGCCTGATGACTGACCGACAGGATGCGATGATGCCCCGTCAGACCGATAACCGTCTTCTGGAACTGAGCCGCTGGTGTGCGGATGAGCTGAACCAGGTGGCCGGTCATCCCATTCAGGAAAACCTGGAAGCCGTCTCCGGCGATGCCAGTTATCGGCGTTACTTCCGGGCGCATAGTGATGAACCGGCCCAGTTGTCGGATGCAAAAACCTGGATCGCTGTCGATGCGCCGCCCGAGCATGAGGATTGTCGTCCTTTTGTGGCTATCGCTAACAGCTGGCAGCGCCAGGGCCTGCGTACGCCGGGTGTGCTTTCTGTCGATTATGGGCGTGGCTACATGCTGCTGGAGGACTTCGGCAATGACGTGCTTCAGTTCTCGCTGGATGACAAGACGGTCAGTCATTTTTACGACAGGGCGCTGGCGGATCTTCGCCTGCTACAGCAGACCCGGATTCCAGATGAATATCCCCTGCCGGCATATGATTCAGCCATGCTGCGTCGGGAAATGGAACTCTTTCCAGAATGGTGCCTCAAACAGTTATTGGGAATGACAATTGGGCCGGCGGAGCAAGCGTTGCTGGATGCCTTATCGGAGCACCTGATCGCTTCTGCACTGGAACAGCCCCAGGTACCGGTTCACCGGGACTACCACTCCCGCAACCTGATGGTATTGCCTGAAGGGTTGGGAATCATTGATTTCCAGGGTGCTGTGCTGGGGCCTGCCACCTATGATCTGGCATCGTTGCTGCGTGACTGTTACATTGACTGGCCGCAAACGCAGGTCTACCGCTGGCTGGAGGATTTCCGGGCACATTCAGAGGTGTTATCAGGGCATGATGCCGCCACAGTGAGGCGCTGGTTTGACTGGACTGGCGCCCAGCGGCATATCAAGGTGCTGGGGATTTTCGCCCGGCTCTGGCTACGCGATGGCAAGCCCGATTATCTGCAGGATATGCCCCGGGTCTTTGCCTATCTGCTATGGGGCTGTGACCACTACCCGGCACTTTCCGGGCAGGCAGATTGGCTGCGCAGCGAGGTGCAACCACGGCTGGCACAGCAGGCATGGTGGCAGGACTACCGGTTAACCGATGAGTAAGTAACAGGATGTCAGACAACGAGTCGTCAGCAGTACCGATGAAAGCGATGATCCTGGCCGCCGGGTTTGGTGAGCGGATGCGTCCTCTGACGCTGAAAACCCCCAAGCCGTTACTGGAAGCCGGCGGTAAACCGTTGATCGAACACCACCTGGAGCGACTGGCTCGCGAAGGGTTCAAGGATATTGTCATCAACCATGCCTGGTTGGGGAGCAAGCTGGAAGCAGCGCTGGGTGGCGGTGAATTTTGGGGGCTGCATATCGACTGGTCCCGTGAGGACGAGCCGCTGGAGACCGGTGGCGGTTTGCTCAAGGCGTTACCGTTGCTGGGTGATCAGCCCTTTCTGCTTGTCAATGGCGATGTATTTACCCGTCTTTCCTTTAAATCGCTGCAGATGCCCATAGATAGTCTGGCTCACCTTGTGCTGGTGGATAATCCGGAACATCGCCCGGAGGGTGATTTTTGTCTGCGTGATGGCAAGGTGCAGACGCCGGAGTCGGCCGGAAACAGAACATTAACGTATAGCGGTATCAGTATTCTCTCCCCTGAGTTGTTCAGGGGATGCCAACCGGGTCGTTTTCCCCTGGCGCCATTGCTGCGCAAGGCTGCAGCGACGGGACGGGTGACCGGAGAACACTTTACCGGTTACTGGCTGGATGTCGGGACGCCTGAGCGCCTGCAGCAGCTGGATCAGGATTTGAATGCCGGTCGCCTGCCGGCCAGTGAGTAAAACATGTGGTTCAGGATTTTATTATTTGCATTTCTGGGGTTTGTATTTGGCGGATCGTTTGGCGCGGTGATCGGCGCCTTGCTGGCGGCCTGGATTTCCAGTCAGCGGCCCCGGATTGTCTATGGTGCAGGCCAGAGTGGTGAGCGCCGTCGCCAGACCCAGACGGCGTTCTTTAGAGCCACCTTTCTGGTGATGGGCAAGCTGGCCAAGGCGGATGGCCGGGTCAATGAAGAAGAAATTCAGGTCGCCACGACCCTGATGAATGAGATGCGGCTGTCGCCTGACCAGCGACAGCAGGCCATTGACCTGTTTAACCAGGGCAAGACACCCGGTTGTGATATCCGGGGGGTATTGCTGGAGTTTCGCCGTGCGGCTGGTTCCGGCAGTCTGGTTCAGATGTTTATGGAGTTGCAGCTCCAGGCAGCTTATGCGGATGGGCAGCTGAGCCCGGCGGAAATGCAGGTGCTGCATGAAGCCTGCGAATACCTTGGGGTTAACCGGTTTACGTTTGAGATTCTGCATCAGCGTTTCCAGGCCCAGCGTGCCTTCTACAGCCGTTATAACGGTAGTGGCGGTTACCAGCAGCAGGGTAACTATGGTTATCGTCAGCCCGTCGACAACCGCAGCAAACTGAAAGAAGCCTATGCCACTCTGGGAGTCTCACCGGATGCGTCTGACAAAGACGTCAAGCGGGCATACCGGAAGCTGATGAGTGAGCACCATCCTGACAAGCTGGTGGCCAAAGGGTTACCCGAAGAAATGATGGAAATGGCCAAGAAAAAGACCCAGGAAATTCAGGCGGCCTACGACCTGATTCAGGAAGAAAGAAAGCGAAAATAATATTGATGGAATCAAAAAAGGGCGCAGCACCGTTCAGGTTTGCGCCCTTTTTTATTATTCCGTTTATTCGTCAGTTGTCAGTGTTGTTCTTGCCTGAATAACAACCTGCCAGCCATTTTCAGTCTTTTCTACGGCGTTGAAGGTCAGGTATTCATGGTCGGCATCGCTGACCTTGGCAATCAGCAAACCATGGTTTTGATTGGGGATGGCGGCAAGCGTAGTAACCGTTAATTCTGAATCAGGGTAGGTAACGGCTTCATCCTGGTTATCAAGGTTGATCACCTTGGCACTTTCTACGGCGGATAACAGGTGGTCAGCAAGATGATCAAACGCTGTGTTATCCATGGGCTGGTCTGTGTTAGCGAAATCGGCAAGATCCACCAGGCCTCCCGCTTCGAGGTCAATCAGCCGGTTCCAGTGGTCGGTATAGTTCAGTAGTTTGACGGCAATGCCCTGGAAGGAGCCTGCAGTATTGACCATGGTCCACTGCTTGATAATCAGGCCGGTATCCTGATAGGCCACTCTGGCTAAAGGGAGTGTACTCAGAGACAGCTCACCGGGCAGGCTGAATGGCCCATTATCAAACATGGCGGCAATGGTTTCGATGCCAACGAGGTTCTTGCTTTCGTCGTAGGGGAATTCAGCCAGTATGGAATGCTCATCATAGAAATCGCCCATGGATTCAAGGTCTCTCTCGGCCACAATCCGAGGCCAGAGGTCATCCAGAAAGAGCAGTTCCATTAACTGGTTACAGGTGATCACTGGATGTTGGTGGCTGTGGTGTGTATGGGGGACTGTATTCGCTTGGCTGATGCCTGGGATGGACAGGCACAAGACAATGCCTGCAACCAGGTTAGCAAACTGTTTTTTCAGGGAGGTAACGGGTTCAGTCATAGATTTCTCCAATCAATGGGGGATATCAGGGTTGTTGGGGATACCGGTAGACCGTTTTATGCGTGTTACTGGAAACCAGGTATCAGTGATTGGAGTCAGCGAAGAGCTGCTTGGTTCAGAATCTGTCAGCAATACTGACAGGGAGTTAGGGATTGGCGATGGATTGGGCCATAGCAAGGGCCTGTTTCTTTCAGTATTGAGAAGGGGGAGTACGGGCATTAGAAACCCTGAGGGCGAATGCAGTAGAATGGCGGGATTTCCGGAATCACACACCTGCGGAGTCTCCATGAAACCTTTCGCCATTGCCCCCAGTATTCTGTCTGCTGACTTTGCCCGCCTGGGGGAAGACGTTCAGGCTGTTCTGGATGCCGGTGCGGATATTGTCCATTTCGATGTTATGGACAATCACTATGTTCCTAATCTGACCATCGGACCCATGGTATGCAAGGCGCTGCGTAACTTTGGCATCACGGCACCCATTGATGTGCATCTGATGGTTAAACCGGTAGATCGCATGATTGGCGATTTTATCGAGGCTGGTGCAACTTACATTACCTTCCATCCTGAAGCCAGCGAGCATGTGGATCGCAGTCTGCAGATGATTCGTGACGGTGGCTGCAAGGCGGGACTGGTGCTGAACCCGGCGACAACACCGGATTGCCTGGAGTATGTGATGGACCGGCTGGATATGATCCTGCTGATGTCCGTGAATCCGGGGTTTGGTGGTCAGAAATTCATTCCGTCTACGTTGGATAAACTGCGCTATGTTCGCAAATTGATTGATGACAGCGGTCTGGATATCCGCCTGGAAGTGGACGGTGGTGTTTGTGTGCAGAATATCCGCGACATTGCCGACGCCGGCGCTGATACCTTTGTGGCCGGGTCTGCCATTTTTGGGCAAAAGGATTATCAGGCGGTTATCACCCAGATGCGTGATGAGCTGGCTGCCGTTGCCGGTTAATACCGCTTTACTTGCGATTCACTGTATCCAATCTTGAGCGATGTCGGGTTAATCAACGTAACCCGACATCATCGTTCATTGATGTTCTTCTTCTGTTGTAAGGAATACCCATGAAACTGCTGGAACTGTTTGGCCGTTTGCCTGCTGTCATCATGTACGATTTGGACGGGACGCTGGTTGACAGTGTACCGGATCTGGCCTGGTCCATAGATCAGATGCTATCGCAACTGGAGATGCCTACGGCGGGTGAGGATAAAGTCCGATTGTGGGTAGGCAACGGCGTACCGGTGATGGTCAAGCGGGCACTGGCAGATGATATGGACGGTGACCTGCCGGGCCGGGTGGATGAAGCGTTGTTTGAAAAGGGTTACGCACTCTTCTGTGACGCCTACCGTGCCAGTTGTGGCAAATACAGTGACGTTTATCCCGGTGTTGTTGAGTTCCTAACCGCCATGCAGGCGCAGGGTGTGAAGCAGGCTGTGGTCACGAATAAATCCGGTAATTTCACTGCCCAGCTGCTGGA
The DNA here is from genome assembly GCF_018263925.1 of Kistimonas asteriae. Taxonomy (GTDB): domain Bacteria; phylum Pseudomonadota; class Gammaproteobacteria; order Pseudomonadales; family Endozoicomonadaceae; genus Kistimonas; species Kistimonas asteriae. The sequence continues at coordinate 28,535 of NZ_JAEVHF010000007.1, read as the reverse complement.
AGGAAAAGGGTTAACCCAGTTCTTCTCACAGGTGATCGGTGGCGATACGTTGCCCGAGAAAAAACCGCATCCGCTACCGTTGCTCCATGTAGTTGAGCAGTGTGGTGCCAGTGTTGAAGAGGCGTTGATGGTGGGTGACTCAAAAAATGATGTGATTGCGGCTAAAGCAGCAGGCATTCGTGTGATCGGGTTGCCTTATGGCTATAATCATGGTCAGCCGATCAAAACTGCTGAACCTGACTGGGTTGTTAGTGATCTATCTGTGTTGATGTAAATAAAATTATTAATTGGGGAGCAGTCTGATCTTAAGTGTCATTCAAGTTTTAGATTGGTCTGCTCCTATTGATTTTTAAGTTTATTGTTTACTGTAGATTTATTGTGGTGTGTGAAAATAAGCTGGTGGCGTTTTTCTTATGTTGAATAGTGTTAGTTGATGGTTTTATCAGGAGAAGTGATGTGATGCTGAAGCGAAATACCCTTCAGCCAGCATAGGAGTGTGGCATATGTTGGGATGAATATGACTCTGACGATGAGAAATGTACACTCAAGTGTGGCCATGCTTTTGATCGTAAATGCTTGATTTCATGGTTGGATATAAGCAGGAAGTGCTCGACGTGTTTTATATCTTTATCGGAAGCAGAATACCACCAATTTATCAGTATAAAACAGCGGATGATTTGGAGTCTGGAAGCTGTAAATCATGTGTTTGTTAGTAAAGAGCATCTTTTTATGCAGGCGGCATTAACGATGTTTTGGGTGGTTAATTCGTTAAGTTCATTGCTTACACGGGAAACGGCTTCCATTGTAAACGCTAAGCAGGCAGATCTGATTTCGTCATTTGCAGGTAGGCAAGTGATCTATGTTTTGTCAGGTTTTTTTCTGGCGCAGGACTTCGTGGGGCGCGATGCGGGGATGTGGCCTTTTTCTCCTGTGGCCTTCTTCTTGGAATGGTGTTGCTGTGGCCATTGTTATCAGTTTTTGGCGATCATGTTCCGAATTATACATTTATAGGTTTACCGCTGGTTTTTAAGGGCGCTCTAGCCTTGGGTTACGATGTTGCCGATGAAAAGTTGAATGTTGCCAATACAGATGATTTATAGGCTTATCGTCTTGGTTTTTGGCAATGTATAGGGATTTATATTAGTTAGAGGTTTTTGTTATTGCTTTGAATTTTTTGTGGTTTTATTTTTTAGTTTTAATTCAATAGGTGAGCTATGAATGATTATGTTTTAGGTGCTCAGAGTTTTGTTTGCGATTCATGCCGGAATACAAAAAATGAGATGTCTTATAAAATAAGTTGTGGGCATAAATTCGATCGTGCATGTTTTGTAGGTCTGAAAAGAGTCTGTACAGCGTTTAATTGCTGCAGGCGTCTCAACGAAGACGATATGAATAACGTAGAAGAGCAATTACCTAACATGCTGAGAGAGCGTAGGGTGATGGCTTGGGAAGCTGTCGAAGACATGTTGTTACGACCTGAAATTTTAGGGGTTGCGGTATTTCATTCCGCGTTATGTGCATTATCGTATCAGTATGTGGATGAGCATTTTGCCGGATTACTTGGCTATGTTGTTTTGTGCCAGTGGTCGGGTTTTTTGGCAGGTGTTGCCCTGGAGAGAGGGCAGTGTTCTGAGGTGGCGAGAAATACAGTTCTGCTGGCGGGTTTTGCTTGTCTTGTTCAACTGTCATTGATTGGGGTTCAGACTGTAGATCCTGATGTACCTTTAGTGGTCGTATTATTGGCATCATCGTTACTGACTTTTTACAGTTTTTGCGGTTCGGCTATAAAAGGCATGGAGCAGGTGGCTAGAGATAATCGTGCCAATAACGATTGATGAGTGCTGGTTTGATCGTTCGTCTGTGCATTGAGATGACGCTTGTTCATGCGTTAACGCAAGAAGGTATTCTGCTGAGTGTGTCATTGATCATAATAACGGGTGTTATTTGTGCAAGAGCGATCAATGGACTTGACGTTTCAGTAGTAGGCGAGGTCAAGAAATTCAGTTGAACTTGTGCGAAGCCTTATATACGCTCATTGCCTACGCTCAATAACACCAGAACGAAGCGGAGTACGCTGTGACTTACGTCTCCTTTACCTGTCACCTGTCTCATCCTGTCACCTCGACCATCGGTCGATGGTGCCGCTGGCGTTGAAAACCCGTTAAGTCACTTTTTTCCGTTTTTTATTGCTATCAAGGAATACTTTCCCATGACGCCTGTGGAATTTGAGCAGCTGGCTACTGAAGGTTATAACCGCATTCCCGTGACCCGCGAAGTGCTGGCAGACTGCGATACACCGTTATCCACCTATCTGAAACTGGCGAATCAGCCTTATACCTACCTGCTGGAATCCGTCCAGGGCGGCGAGAAGTGGGGGCGTTATTCCATTATCGGCCTTGGGTGCCAGACGGTATTTAAGGTGACCGGCCATGAGCTGGTGATCGAAACCGGTGGGGAGGTGGTTGAACAGCGAACCTGTCGTGATCCTCTGGAAGAAGTAGAGCACTTTATTGGTCGCTACCGGGTGCCTGAACTGGAATCCCTGCCCCGTTTTCATGGCGGGCTGGTCGGCTATTTCGGGTATGACACCGTGCGGTATATCGAGCCCAAGCTGGCAGAAACCCAGCCGGAAGATGTTATCGGGACGCCGGATATCCTGCTGATGCTGTCGGATGATCTGGTGGTTTTCGATAACCTCAGTGGCAAGGTGCAGTTCATTACCCATGTCGATCCTTCTGAGCATGGTGCGCTGGAGAAGGCGAACCTGCGGATCGATGGTTTCCTCGAAGCGTTCAGGCATACCCCCGTCTCCCTCCCGGCTTCCGTTCAGGGGGAAGCGGTTTCCGAGCAGGCATTTATCTCTTCCTTTGGCGAGCAGCCGTTCAAGGCCGGTGTGGAGACAATTCGGGATTACATCCTGGCGGGCGATACCATGCAGGTGGTGCTCTCCCAGCGGATGTCGATTCCATTCAGTGAAAACCCGCTCGATCTCTACCGGGCCCTGCGTTGCCTGAATCCCTCGCCCTACATGTATTACCTGAACCTGGGCGATTTCTATGTGGTGGGTTCTTCGCCGGAAATCCTGGCGCGTCTGGAAGACGGCGAAGTCACGGTGCGCCCCATTGCCGGTACCCGCAAGCGGGGAGCGACGGAAGAAAAAGACCTGCTGCTGGAGCAGGATTTGCTGAATGATCCCAAGGAAATCGCTGAACATCTCATGCTCATTGATTTAGGTCGCAATGATGTCGGTCGGGTGGCGAAAACCGGTACGGTTGAGCTGACGGACAAGATGACCATCGAGCGTTATTCCCATGTCATGCATATCGTCTCCAATGTGACCGGGCAGATCCAGGATGGGCTGGGTGCCATGGATGTTCTGCGTGCGACCCTGCCAGCCGGTACCTTGAGCGGTGCGCCAAAAGTACGGGCCATGGAGATCATTGATGAGCTGGAGCCAGTGAAGCGCGGTGTCTATGGTGGTGCCGTGGGTTACCTGGGCTGGAACGGCAATATGGATACGGCCATCGCGATTCGCACTGCCGTTATCAAGGACAACCAGCTTCATATTCAGGCGGGCGCCGGGGTCGTGGCCGACTCACAGCCTGAGCTGGAATGGCAGGAAACCATGAACAAGGGGCGGGCTATCTTCCGTGCTGTCGATATGGTGCGGAGAGGGTTGGATAATTAATCGTTGTTTCCGGCGATGGTATCCCTGTCGCCGGAAAGGAAGTTTGTTACGGGTTGGTATCATTGATATTTACTCGCAACGTTGCTTATTAATTTGGATGGGCCAGCGGTTGCGCTGAACTAAGCGGGCGTCGTCTCCGTTGCCTTTTGAGGCGCAACCTGTTCATCCTTGGCGGGTGCTGCGATATCCAAAATTGGTGCGGCATCCAACGATTCTGCATCCATCATCGTAGCGATTCTCTGCAGCGACGACAGTATTTGTGTTTTTTCCCAATCGTTCAGATTTTCAAACTGGGTAATAAACTCTTCATGGAGAAGCGGGGGAACCCGCGTAAGCACCTCACGGCCATCCGTTGTCAGGCGGGCATTAACGACCCTGCGGTCACTGGCGCTGCGTATCCGTTCGATAAGCTGGCGGTCTTCCAGGCGATTCAGGATCGTTGTCACTGTCGCCTGGCTCAGGGAAACATCATCCGATATTCGCCGAACGGTCACATCGCCGAGTGATTCAATGGCGCGCAATACCATCACCTGCGGAATCGTCAGGCCACAGGCCTTCACAATGCGTTTTGATTGCAAGTCTGTCGCCCGAATGATGCGCCGAAGTGAGATGAGGACGTCTTGCCAGTATGGGGTGTTGGTCATGATGCTGCTGATCGTGTCGTGGTTGTTTGGAGTATATCCCAGTGTTTTTCATTCCTAAAGCTTTGGCTTGTAATAATTTGAAGTCTAAACATTGGATGTGTAATATGCCGGCGACAGAATAATAAAGAGGATTCATTATGCGTGCTGCCTGGCTTGGCTTACCCCTGATGTTTGCCGGTTCCATCGCAATGGCGGATGGCAATTGTGGCAAAGTCACCATTGCGGACATGAACTGGAACTCTGCAACGCTGATTGCCAATGTGGATCGTTTCATTCTTGAACACGGCTATGGCTGCGACGCTGAGCTGGTTCCCGGCGATACCATGCCCACCGGTACCTCCATGACCGAGAAAGGTGAACCGGACATTGCACCTGAACTCTGGAGTAACTCCATCAAGGAAGCGCTCGACAAGGCGGTTGCTGAACAGCGTCTGCGCTATGCTGGCAAGGCGTTGTCTGATGGTGGTGAAGAAGGATTCTGGGTGCCGAAATACCTAGTAGAAAAGAATCCGGAACTGGCCACTATTCAGGGCATTATTGATAACGCCTCCCTGTTCGAGCATCCTGAAGATCCCGACAGCGCAGCCTTTTACGGATGCCCCGCGGGTTGGAACTGTCAGATATCATCCGGCAACCTGTTCAAGGCATTGAAGCTGGAAGACGCCGGATTTGACCTGTTGGATCCGGGGTCTGGCGCGGGTCTTTCCGGTTCCATCGCCAAGTCCTATGAGCGTCAGGAGCCCTGGTTCGGCTACTATTGGGCGCCGACTGCGGTACTGGGCAAGTATGAAATGGTGAAAGTCGACTTTGGTTCTGGTGTTGATCCGGAGATGTTCAAAGGCTGCATCACCCAGACTGAATGTGATGCGCCCGGTGTCACCATGTATCCGCCGTCGCTCGTACAGACCGTGACTACGGAGGGCTTCGCGAATCGGGCACCGGAAGCTTACGACTATCTCACCCGTCGCTCTTTCAAAAATGCTGACATGAACGCCCTGCTGGCCTGGATGGAAGACAACCAGGCGGATGGTGATGTGGCCATGGAGCATTTCCTCACTGAGTTTGAAGGCACCTGGTCTGGCTGGGTGAAGCCAGAGGTGGCTGAAAAAGTCAAAGTGGCACTCAAGAACCTGTAGCGCGGATGGCCGGCTCCTGTGTGGGGCCGGCATTTCCCTGCGGTTTCTGTATTCTCTCTCCAGCCGTGTGAGGTGATCTGCCATGAGTGACGAACGGTCATGGTTTAACACGTTTCCCCAGATGGACCGGTCTGACCTCCGGGACATTCGCAAGACTCTGGATTCCGCCTACCGGGACTTCTCCCGTGAATATGGCGAATTGATCGAATCCTTCTTTGATCCGCTTCTGAATTTTTTGATCTGGTTTGAAAAACTGTTGATTTCAACGCCCTGGTGGCTGGTGATCCTGGCGGTAACCGCGCTGGTCTATGTGGCCAGCCGCTCGTGGAAACTGTGCCTGGGCGTTGTGGTGTCGTTCCTGCTGATTGGTTATTTCGGCATGTGGGAAAACACCATGCGGACCATGAGTATTATCTTTGTCTGTACGTTATTGGTGATAGCGCTGGGCATACCCATTGGTATTTTGATGGCGCGCTCTGACCGGGTAAAGATGGCGGTTACACCGATGCTCGATATCATGCAGACCATGCCAGCCTTCGTGTACCTGATTCCTGTGGTCATGCTGCTGGGTATCGGCAAGATTCCGGGACTGATCGCCGTCGTGATTTATGCCATTCCACCAGTGATTCGCCTGACAAACCTGGGGATCCGGCTGGTGGATAAGGAAGTGCTGGAAGCGGCAACCGCTTATGGTGCCAGTCCGATGCAGCGATTGTTTGGTGTGCAGTTGCCGTTGGCCATGCCGACGATCATGGCCGGTATTAACCAGACCATCATGATGGCGCTGTCCATGGTGGTGATAGCCTCCATGATTGGTGTGAAGGGGTTGGGACAGCCGGTGCTGAAATCCATTACCAACCAGTACTTTACGCTCGGTCTGTTCAACGGACTTGCCATCGTTGCGCTGGCGATTATCTTCGACCGTGTCTCGCAGGCCTACGGCAAGCGGACTCAACGTCACCTGGGGGGACTGCAACATGGCTGAACTATTGATTCAGGTGAAGGGGCTCTACAAGGTGTTCGGGTCAAAGCCCGCATCGGTTATGCCCCTGGTGCATGAAGGCAAAAGCAAGGATGACATCCTGGCGGAAACCGGCCATACCGTTGGGCTCAAGGATATTAACCTCAGCATCAACCGTGGTGAAATCTTCGTCATCATGGGACTCTCCGGCTCTGGAAAGTCGACCCTGATTCGTCACTTCAATCGACTGATTGACCCGACGGAAGGTCAGGTTCTGGTGGATGATGTGGAGGTAACGGAACTCGGCTCAAAAGCACTGCAGGAGTTTCGGCGCTACAAGATGTCCATGGTCTTTCAGCATTTCGGTCTCTTGCCGCACCGTACGGTGCTGGAAAATGTCAGCTATGGTCTGGCGGTACAAAAGGTTGGTAAGGCTGAGCGCCAGACCAAAGCGAGGGAATGGCTCGAGACGGTTGGTCTGAAAGGCTACGAAGAGCAATATCCTGCGCAACTGTCCGGTGGTCAGCAGCAGCGGGTGGGGCTCGCCAGGGCGCTGTGTACCAATGCGGATGTGTTGTTGATGGATGAGGCTTTCTCCGCACTGGATCCACTGATCCGCAGCGAAATGCAGGACCAGCTGATCGAGCTGCAGGCAAAGCTGCAGAAAACCATCATTTTTATCACCCATGATCTGGATGAAGCGCTGCGTCTCGGTGATCGCATTGCCATTCTTAAAGACGGTGAAGTCGTACAGCAGGGCAAGCCGGAAGAGATTTTGCTGAATCCGGCTGACAGCTACGTCGAAGCGTTCGTGAAGGATGTTAACCGGGCGCGGGCGCTCACTGTTGAGACGGTGATGCAGCCGCCAGCCTGCCGCATCACGGCCGATAAAATCGAAGGTGCCCTGCAGCAGATGAAACGCGCCGATGGGGATTATGGCTATTACGTGAATGATGATGGCTATCAAGGCATCGTCACTCAGGAAGCGCTCGAGAAAGCGTTTAAGATGGAACCTTCGCAGCGCCTCACTAAGGCTATTTGGCATGAGGTACCAGCTGTATCGCCCGAAGCGATTCTGGAAACCGTGATTCCTGATACATTGGAAGCGGAATACTCATTGCCTGTCGTTGATGACGAGGGCAACCTGAAGGGTGAGCTGCCATTGAGCTGCATTGCCGATGTGTTAAGTGGGTCAGATGCTGAGCGTAAAGAAACTGCTTAATCAAAAATTTAGAGGGCAAGTTTTACATCAATGTCTGACATTGATTGGTGGGGAAAGCTGTGTGTTCCCCTCCTGTTTTTAGTACAGCTGAAACGCGCAGGAATCTGTTGTAATACTTGCTCTATTGTTCATTACGTGATTTGTCTTTCAAATTTTTTAGCATGATGGCTGTAGTGCTGCCTACTGAGTGTGTGGACTCTAGCTCTACCTATGAAGAAAAGCAGATTGATATTCTAGCCTGTTTTTGCAACTCAAGTAATGACCTGCTTGCCTCACGCTGCCTATTGGAAAAAGCAGTGTGCTTCATGATATTTGGTAGGAGAGGAGAGTCGCTCAATTTAAATGTCAGAAAGCTTTGTGACTGATCATGTAGGTATAGGCAAAAATATGTGAAATCGTATCGCTAGTCTTTGGGATGTTATTAATCGCTGTCATCATTTACCTATTTATTTTGGTCATCAAGAGTATCCAGGAAATTATTCAAAGTCTCTGTCAGCTTCAGTCCCTGGGAAATATATGCCTCTGATAATTCCCCTGTGCCAATAGCACGTTGCTTTGTATGATGGGAAGTGCGGTTTTTATTTATCGCTTCGAATGCGGGCATAAATTCTGCTAGTGCATCCGTACTCTTTTTTGATGATGCGATTAATATACAGCTGTTGTTCAGTGCGGCGAGCAATTGTTGATAACAATCATAGCTGTCTACCATGTTTGTATGGTTAGGGTTCCAAAATGTAAATGGCGGATACCCAAATGAAATCATGATATAGTTGATGACTGCGATATTAGTTCTTGAAGACCCATCTGTTGTTATATGTATTTGTTGCAGACGTGGAAGGTATTCTGAGATGACGAGTAATGTTTGATGTAATCGCTCTTGTTTGGAAAAATTTCCCCAAAAAATAGCGTTTAATCTATCATTTAATCGGTTTAAAAGTTCTGTTGTGCATTCCTTAAATCTGTGTTGGTGAAATTGAGCAAGGCTTCTGATGCCTAACAGCGGACGATATCTTTGTCTCAGTTGTGTAAAGCTATAGTATGTATCATCCTCACAGGCTGAGGGTATGAATCCATCTTTATTTAATAAGAAATAATCAGATGCAGGCGTCCACTCTTGATTTGGAAGTTTGGTCTGGAATAGGTATGTATTGTGATTCCATCCTCTTAAATTAAAATGCTCGCATGCTAGAGCGTGTTGAAAGTGTATGGCGCTGCGCAAACCTTTGAGTGTACAGTAGTGATTGCAAAAGGTGAATGTGTGCGTGATGTCCCTCAGCTCTCCTGGCTTGCTTTCACAATAAAGGTTTCTAACGTCTTTTGTTACCCACCTATGGGTATCAAGATAAAAATTTAATGAAATAAAAGTATGGTCATGGTTTTTGTCTGCTAGGTGTTTGATATGTTCTATTTGCATATTGTTCCAAGCATGAAGGCAACCAGGTTCCTTTGATTCATATTTGTTAGGTGATTTGTGCCTGCCTATGATTTGATTTGCGTCGGCGAATAATAGTATTCGGTATTGCTTAGGGTATAAGAGCAGCCACTTGATACCCGAGGATGCCGTGTGAATAATTTGGTTGGCTAAATAAATGTTTCGTTCCTTTATCAGTGTTTCTCTGGTTTTGGCGAGAAACTCTTGCTTTACTGTATGGGCAGAAAGGCTTTTAGGTGAGGGGGTGGGTGTATTGTGATAAGTAGTCCTTTGATCGTACATATGACAGTTTTGGAGTTCATGGTTTTTTGTGTTGTACTCTCCCTGTTGTTTGAGCATTACAGTTTCCTTCATAGTTAAGCTTTAGTGGGTTGATATATTTTTAATTTTTCTCTCGTTTCGCTAGACTTTGGCCCTTTGGCGAAGAGTGAGAAAATATGAATTCTTAATGCAGCAGTTTCTAAATTTAATATTCTGCACATGGTTGTAATAAATTTGCTATCTATTGGGTCAGAATTAATAACAATAACTAGGTGGAGGCAGGTAAATGATTGTTTACGTTGTTGTCATACAATTAAGGGGATAAACCCTCATGTTTAGAGTATTTTCTGGGCACTGACGGATCTGTTTGTTCATAGTGGCTGCTGTTTCGATAGATGCACTGGTAGTAAGGGGTTCTCAGTCTGTATTGGCAGTATATCAGTCTGTTTTTTCGCTAGTTCAGTGATTTTTTATATTGGAAGGCTTCTGGGCTACCAGTGACTCCTACCCTCTGTTGGATAGGAGAAAATACGGGTAAATGTGTTAGGATTCAGGCCAGTTCCCAGTCTCTGTGCTGCAATGGTGCGGGTAGATGGGTTCTGCGGTATGGCTGTGAATGTTTAAACGGAAGGCCTTTATGCTCGTAATGATCGATAACTACGATTCTTTCACCTATAACGTTGTCCAGTACTTGGGAGAACTGGGCGCAGACGTAAAGGTGTTTCGCAATGATGAAATTACCGTCAGCGAGCTGGAAAAACTGTGGCCAGACCATATCGTGATATCCCCCGGACCCTGTACACCCAATGAAGCCGGTATCTCCATGGAGACCATCCGCCATTTTGCCGGACGTATCCCGCTGTTGGGTATCTGCCTTGGCCACCAGAGCATGGGGCAGGTATTCGGTGGTGATGTGGTGCGTGCGAAACAGGTGATGCATGGCAAGGTATCCCCGGTGCGTCATGAGGGGAAAGGTGTCTTTACCGGGTTGGACGATCCGCTGACCGTCACCCGTTACCATTCGCTGGTGGTGAGTGCTGAGACGCTGCCGGACTGCCTGGAAATCACTGCCTGGACCGAAAATGAAGACGGCAGCATGGATGAAATCATGGGGCTCAGGCATCGTGAACTGGCCATTGAAGGGGTGCAGTTCCATCCCGAATCCATCATGACCGAACAGGGCCATGCATTGCTGGCCAACTTCCTCAAACAACAAATCTGAGCCAGGAGTGGGTGTAATGGATATCAAGCAGGCAATCAGCAAGGTGGTTCAGCATCTCGATCTTGATCAGGATGAAATGGTGTCGGTCATGAAGCAGATCATGACCGGCGAAGCCACCCAGGCTCAGATCGGCGCATTCCTGATGGGATTGCGCATGAAAAGCGAAAGTATTGATGAAATTACCGGCGCGACCCTGGTGATGCGGGAACTGGCCAGTAAAGTCGCGGTGAAGGGCGAGCACCTGGTTGATATCGTCGGTACCGGCGGTGATGGCGCGAATTTATTTAATGTGTCCACCGCATCGGCCTTTGTGGCTGCAGCCGCCGGGGCGCAGGTCGCCAAGCATGGTAATCGTGGTGTTTCCAGCAGTACCGGCAGTGCGGATCTGCTGCAGGCGGCTGGTGTGAATATTGAGCTGACCTCTGAGCAGGTGGCGCGCTGTGTCGAAGAGGTCGGCATTGGTTTTATGTTTGCGCCCATGCATCATGCGGCGATGAAATATGCGGTTGGTCCTCGTAAGGAACTGGGTATTCGCACGTTCATGAATATCCTCGGGCCCATGACCAATCCTGCCGGGGTACCCAACCAGGTGATTGGTGTCTTTTCCCGCGAGCTTTGCCGACCCATGGCGGAAGTGCTAAACCGTCTGGGCAGTAATCATGTTCTGGTGGTGCATTCCCGTGATGGGCTGGATGAAATCAGTATCGCCAGTGAAACCTATGTGGCGGAGTTGAAAGACGGCCAGGTCACGGAATACGCCATCAATCCCGAGGAATTGGGTATCAAGAGTGAAAGCCTGATCGGTTTGGGTGTTGAAGATTCCGCCGGTTCACTGGCGTTGATTCGTGATGCTCTGGGTAAGCGTGAAGGGGAATCTGCAGATAAAGCGGCCAATATGATTGCGCTGAATGCCGGGGCGGCGATCTATGCCGCAAATGTCACGGCAACCCTCAAGCAGGGTGTGGAGATGGCGCAGGATGCCATCCTGACCGGGTTGGCGCTTGAGAAGTTGCAGGAACTGGCCAGTTTCAGTCAGGTATACCGGGAGGCCTGAGATGACAGAGACAACCCCGACTATTCTCCGCAAGATTATTGCCCGCAAGCACGAAGAGATTGCGGAGCGCCGACAGGTTCGCCCGGTCGAGGCCCTGAAGGACGCCGCGCAGGCGGCCAGTCCTGTGCGTGGCTTTGTTCAGGCCATGCAGCAACGGGTTGATGCCGGGCAGGCGGCGGTGATTGCCGAGATCAAGAAAGCCTCCCCGAGTAAGGGCGTGATTCGGGCGGATTTTCATCCGGCGGAGATCGCCGTCAGCTATGAGCAGGCCGGCGCCGCCTGTCTTTCCGTGCTGACGGATGTGGACTTTTTCCAGGGCAGCGATGCGTATTTGCAGGAAGCCAGAGCCGCCTGTTCCTTGCCGGTGATTCGTAAGGATTTCATTGTGGATCCATACCAGGTCTATGAGGCGCGGGTGATTGGGGCGGACTGCATCCTGCTGATAGCGGCGTCTCTGGATGATGAGACAATGCACGGGCTTAATGATCTGGCCCAGTCGCTGGGCATGGATGTGCTGGTGGAGGTCCATAATGCCGAGGAATTGCAGCGGTCGTTGACGCTGGATAACCGCCTGCTTGGGATTAATAACCGCAATCTGCATACGTTTGAGGTGTCACTGGACACCACCTATGAACTGCTGGCACAGATTCCGGAAGACCGGCTGGTGGTGACGGAGAGCGGTATCCATACTGCTGATGATGTCTCAGCCATGATAGCGCGCAAGGTTTATGGGTTCCTGGTGGGGGAGGCGTTCATGCGTCAGCCGGATCCTGGTCAGATGTTGAGGGAACTGTTCTCATCCTGTCTCGACTAGATGGACATTTTCTGAACACATAAAAAAGCCTGGCGGAGAGCATATCCGCCAGGCTTTTTTATGTTATTTCGTTTCTTTTTTGACCCAATCCAGATAATCGGTCAATCCAGCGGTAATCGGCAGCTGGATGATCTGGGGGACTTCATAGCTGTGTTCCGCCACGAAGTAGGCTTCCAGATTAGAATATTTCGCGCAGGTAGTTTTGATCCGCATCAAGATCTCATTTTCAGTCTGAACTTTGCCTTCCCACTGGTAATGGCTTTGTATCTGGCTAGTCTGGACACAGGCGCCCAACCCTTTCTCAATGATTGCCCTTGCGTGGGTATCAGCCTCCAGCTGGGTTGGACAGGTGGTCATTACCACACAATACTCTGTTTTTTTGCTCATTGGATGTATGCAGCCCGTCAGTAGTTGAGAGAAAAGAACCAGCAACCACAGGCGTGTGAAGGTAGCCAACCTCGTTACCTCGCCATGCGTGTCCAGATATCTATCAGTCTAACGGTTTTTGAGAAAAGGGCAGGTTCTGGTATGATTCGCCGCCTTTTACATGCCTGCCTTCGAATCTTGAACAATAACGAGTGCCTATGACTTTTACTAAGCTCGAGCGATTTTCCCGGTACAAGAACGATATATTGTCAGGTCTGACGGTGTCACTCGCGCTGGTTCCTGAGGCTGTTGCCTTTGCCTTTGTGGCGGGTGTTGGTCCGCTCACCGGACTTTATGCCGCCTTTATAGTGGGACTGATTACCTCCGCCATCGGTGGACGTCCCGGAATGATTTCCGGTGCGACCGGTGCGCTGGCGGTGGTGATGGTGTCGCTAGTGGCAACCCATGGGGAGCAATACCTGTTTGCAACGGTGGTGCTCATGGGGATTCTGCAGATGCTGGCGGGCGTGTTCAAGCTGGGGAAATTTATCCGGCTGGTACCCCATCCGGTGATGCTCGGTTTTGTGAACGGCCTGGCGATTGTGATCTTCCTTGCCCAGCTGGAACAGTTCAAGATCGTTGGGGCGGATGGCGTCAAGGCCTGGCTCAGTGGTGAGCCGCTTTACCTGATGCTGGGGCTGGTGGCTCTGACCATGGCTATTATTGTACTTCTGCCGCGTCTGACCAAAGCTGTACCGTCATCCCTGGCCGCGATTGTGGGTGTATCCCTGCTGGTGATTGGTTTTAACCTGGATACCCGAACCGTTGGTGATGTGGCCTCCATTGCTGGCGGCTTGCCGAGTTTCTCACTGCCTTCGGTGCCCATGACCTGGGAAACACTGGAAATTATTTTCCCTTATGCAGTGATTCTGGCGGCCATTGGCCTGATTGAGTCACTGTTAACGGTCAGCGTGATTGATGAGCTGACTGATACCACCGGGCAGAATAACCGAGAATGTGTCGCACAGGGCGTTGCGAATACTGTGACCGGTTTCTTCGGCGGCATGGGTGGCTGTGCCATGATCGGCCAGAGCATGATTAATGTGAATTCCGGTGGCAGAGGGCGCTTGTCTGGTCTTGTCGCAGCGTTGATGCTGCTGGTGTTCATCCTGTTTGCCTCATCCCTGATTGAGCAGATTCCCCTGGCAGCCCTGACTGGCGTGATGTTCATGGTGGTGATCGGCACCTTTGAATGGAGTAGCCTGCGCATTCTCAACAAGATTCCGGTCAGTGATGCCTTTGTTCTGATTCTGGTATCTGCCGTAACGGTATGGACTGACCTGGCGATGGCTGTCATTGTCGGTGTGATTGTTTCTGCGTTGGTCTTTGCCTGGGAGCATGCCAAACACATCAGTGTGGATATGCGTATGAATGAGGCAGGCAGCAAAGTCTATGAATTGCATGGTCCGCTGTTCTTTGGCTCTGTCAGCCATTTCATGGCGCTGTTTGATGCCAAGGGCGACCCTGAAGATGTCATTGTCGATTTCCGTTATTCACGGGTTTGCGATCATTCGGGGCTGGAAGCTATTGATACACTGGCTGAGCGTTATACCAAGGCAGGTAAGAAGATTCATCTTCGCCATTTGACGGAGGAGTGCCGCTCTCTGCTGAGCCGTGCGCAGGATCTGGTGGAAGTGAATGTGATGGAAGATCCGCATTACCATGTCGCCAGCGATAAGTTGGGTTAATGCGAAAAAGCCGGCAATGTGCCGGCTTTTTTTATGGCGGTTTGATCACTGCTTAGCGAGTACCAAAGACCACCATGGTTTTGCCTTTCACGGAGACCAGTTCCTGGTCTTCCAGGTTTTTCAGTACCCGTCCCACCATTTCCCGGGAGCAGCCGACGATACGGCCGATTTCCTGACGGGTGATACGGATCTGCATGCCGTCAGGGTGTGTCATCGCATCAGGTTGCTGGCAGAGATCTAGCAGGGTTCGGGCGACACGTCCGGTCACATCCAGGAAGGCGAGGTCACTGACTTTGCGGGTGGTTTGCTTGAGCCGTGCGGCAATCTGGGTGCTGATATCAAACAGGATGCCGGGCATTTCCTTGCTTAACTCACGTACCCGAGTGTAACTGATTTCGGCGATTTCACAGACCGTTCGCGCCTTGACCCAGGCGCTGCGGACACTGGTTTCATTATTCAGAAATAAACCCAGTTCGCCAAAGAAATCGCCGGCGTTCAGGTAGGTAATGATAATTTCTCGACCTTCGTCGTCTTCCACAAAGACGGTGACGGATCCTTCAACAATGTAGTAAAGCGTGTCGGCCGGGTCGCCGGCGCAGATGATGTTGTTCTTAGCTTTGTAGCGGTGACGGTGGCAGTGCGTTAGAAAACGCTCCTTTTCCGTCAACTGTCGGGACTGTGCAAGTACTACCATAGGTTTCCGGCACCCGTTGATGGTCGGCGAAACGGCCAGCTGCGACAGCGTGCGACATTCAATGCCACTTCCCTGCGGCCGACGGGCCGATGTTGTTATCAGTATCAGGGCACCGTGATTTCAAGTACCATCTGCGACATCCATGCCAGTGCCTCCACTCTACGGGTTCACAACCGCCAGGTCTGCGAGGCAGGTCACAAACTATTTACGTGATCCGCAGGTGGTCAGGATACTGGAGTAAAAAGAGCAACGTGCGGGTGTGCACCCCTCTTGATGATGCAGACCATATAAGCTGCATCACACCCGCCGGACAGTGAGTACAGGTAATAACGCGAATGAAAGCACAAGTAAAGTGGGTAGACGGTTTTCGGTTTGTCGGTGAAACCCAGAGTGGACATTCTGTCGTGATGGATGCGTCGGAGCAGCACGGAGGAAATAACCTCGGCCCCAGCCCGATGGAGATGATTCTGCAAGGGGTGGGTGGCTGTTCATCCATTGATGTGGTCAGCACACTCCAGAAGTCCCGTCAGGATGTGATCAGCTGCCATGTGGAGATCGACGCAGAACGTGCGGATGCTGTGCCTGCCATTTTTACCAAAATTCACCTGCACTTTGTCGTCAAGGGGCGTGACCTGAAGGAAACCCATGTCAGCCGTGCGGTAGCGCTGTCGGCTGACAAATATTGCTCAGCGTCCATTATGCTGGGTAAGGCGGGTGTGGAAATCACGCACAGTTTTGACGTACAGGAAATCTGATCACCGTCTTGCCTGTTGCTCAGCCGGGCGGCCATTTCATCTGGCGGCCGCCCAGCAGATGCAGGTGGATATGGAAGACACTCTGCCCTGCGCCCCGGTTACAGTTCATGACCACCCGGTAACCACTTTCGTCGATACCTGCCTCTTTCGCCAGCCGGCTCGCGGTTAGCATCAGTTTCCCCAGTACCTGTGTATCGCTGTCGTTGGCATCGTTCAGGGTGCTGATGTGTTTTCGCGGAATGATCAGGCAATGGGTCGGTGCAGCCGGGAAAATATCCCGGAACGCAATCACATCGCCGTCTTCATAGACTTTTTCCGCCGGAGTGTCCCCGGCAATGATTCGGCAGAACAGACAGTCTGTACTCATGGAGGACTCCAGTTAATTGTGAGCGCCGTTATTCCTCCGGCATCAGCAGTTCGTGACCAACCACCTTGTCTATCAGGTTGTAGGGGAGTTTGTATTTTCGCCCTTCGTATTT
The DNA here is from genome assembly GCF_018263925.1 of Kistimonas asteriae. Taxonomy (GTDB): domain Bacteria; phylum Pseudomonadota; class Gammaproteobacteria; order Pseudomonadales; family Endozoicomonadaceae; genus Kistimonas; species Kistimonas asteriae. The sequence goes on along the minus strand of NZ_JAEVHF010000007.1, from coordinate 12,059 downwards.
CACGATCACGTGCGCATGACACATGCGCACAATGGTGCAGTTGGTGATCTGCTTGCCGTCACTGACCCGGACAATATTGTAGTTATGCAATGAGAGCGACATCGGGTATTCACCGTCGTTTAACGCGCATGTAATCAAATACTGTGTTGGTTAAGCCAGCCGCTAACGGCTGTTTGCATATTTCTGGGTGATACCCTGCCGCTTTGGGCAATCATTTTGTTGATAAATCCGGGAATGACAACGCGCTTGCCATTGCGTAACCCCTCAATGCCTGCAGCAGCAACCGCTTCTGCGGTCATGGTGGCGGGGTTGGCAAAGATTTTTTCCTGGGGAATGCCGGCATTTTCAAAGAACGGGGTTTTGACTGGGCCGGGGCAGAGCGCTGTAACGGTAATACCATGGGCTTTCAATTCATGTCCGAGCCCTTCGGACAGGCTGAGGACATAGGCTTTTGAGGCGTAATAGTTGCTCATCCAGGGGCCGGCCTGGAATCCGGCAATGGAGGCGACGTTGAGAATCCAGCCCTGTTTGCGTTCTGCCATATCCCGGGCAAACAGTTTGCACAGTTCGGCCAGGGTAACGATGTTGAGCTGAATCAAACGATATTCGTCGTCAAAGTCGGTACTGATCCAGTCGCCGCGGGTGCCGACGCCGGCGTTATTGATCAGAATATCAATAATCAGTCCTTGGGATTTGCACCATTCGTGCAGGGATAGTGCGGCGCCATTCACAGCAAGATCCATCGGGCAGGGCGTGACGGTGACACCAAACTGCTCGGAGAGTGTCTTGGCCAGTGTCTGGAGGCGTTCGCCATTGCGGGCGACTAGTACCAGATCGTGTTTCTGTTTGGCCAGATAATGGCACATGGCTTCACCGATACCGGTGGATGCACCTGTAATAAGTACTCGTCCTTTCATGATTCTGCTCCCTCAGGATTATGTTGTTTTCCCAGCGAGCAGAGACTGATCGCCGTGTTTTTTATTGTGGTGGTGGGGCTAACAGACCAAATGCCTGTTGCAGCCATGTTTGTACGTCGCTGAAGTTTGCCATAAGGGTTAGCACGGACGCTATGACAAATAAGAGTGGTAACACAATCGCCAGCAGGTTAACCACCATGGAGGGTGGCTCTGTGGTGTTGCCGTATGGGGTAGCTCCCCGGTTACCGGGGCGCAGAGCGATGTAGCAGAGAAAGGGAATGTTCGTCAGTGGTGTCAGACTGATCAGGCTCAACCAGCCAGTGTGGCCAAGATCGTGGAGTCGGCGTATTTGCAGTGGAATACTGGCCAGTATCGCAAGCAGGCAGGCTGATATTGTCGTTATGATGGCTGCGCCCTTCGGGATGACGGGTGTTGCTCCCGTTGTCAGGACCCATGCCGTCGACGACAGAACAGCGGCCAGTAAAACACAGAGCGAGGTATAGGTTATAAAGTGAGCGCGCCCAAGGCGGCCTTTCGATGAAAAAGCGTCAATGGTCGTGGGAGCGTCTGGCTGTTCTGTTTCCCAGGGGGGGATTTCCTGAAGGGTATCCAGAACCGTGGCAGTGTATACCGGTTTCTGAATCAAAATACGGCAGACGGCACCCGCTCGAGTAATCGCTTCCTCATACTGCCTGGCTTCCTGTTGTCTCAGGTTTTTCCGGACAATGATGGGCTGTCCGGAAAACAGCCGTTCTATTTGTGGCGGCTCGGCTTGGAACAGGTCCGTAAAATTTTGTTTGACCTGTTCCGTGTGTTGATCGGAATGTGTCTGTCCTTCAAAGACGACTTTGTACAGTGTGGTATCCATACGGTGCAATCCTTGCCCTGATTATGGTTGTTTTTATGGTTATTGACCCGGGTGTCAGAATGGTCGCACAACAACCAATATCACTATACCAAGCAACAGTAGCACCGGAAACTCATTAAAAAAGCGGTAGAACGTATGGCTACGGGTGTTGGCATCGTTGGCAAAGACTTTCAATAGCCGGCCGCAGGCATGGTGGTAGCCCAGCAGCAGGACGATCAGTGCCAGCTTGGCATGGAACCAGCCCTGCTTGAGCAGGAGCGGCTGCATGTGCAGCAGCCAGAGGCCGAAGATCAGGGTCAGGATCATGGAGGGCGTGGTAATGCCGCGGTAGAGCTTTCGTTCCATTACCTTGAAACGCTCAATGCTGATGCTGTCACTGCTCATCGCGTGGTAGACATAGAGGCGCGGCAGATAAAACAGGCCCGCAAACCAGCAGACCATGCTGATGATGTGAAACGCTTTAATCCACAAATAAAGCATTGGAAGATCAATCCCGTGTTATTGGTGTCAGTGGGGTACCTGGTACCAGGCTTCAATATCGGCACGGGTAATGATACCAATTATTGCGTCACCGTTTTTCCTGTCGTGATTGATGATGTACAGGGCATCCAGACTGTTCTGGTCCATCCTCATCAGGGCTTCGTGCAGTGTCGATTTGATATCGATGGCGGCTACCTCCAGACGTTTGGCGGGAATCCCCAGAAGGTCGGCGGTTTCAACCAGGGTGTAATGCGCGTCAAATGTCAGCTGTTCAAGTTGTCGAGCCAGTTCCACGGCAGGCATCAGGCTTTGCGGTTTGCCATTATTGTTGATCAACAGCCAGCGAGGTTTGGTTTTTAGCGCACTCTGTATTTGCTCGAAGGGGCAGTGCCGTTCCAGTTGCTGGAGGCTGCGGCTCATCACGCTGGCAACACCGGCACGGCGTAAAGCCTGCGCGACGGGGTCGTGGCGAAAATCCAGGCCATCAGCGGAGAGCATTTGGGTGAAAATCGATTGTTGGCGGAACAGTTGGCTGCTGATGAGCCAGGCGATAATGATTGCGATCAATGAAGGCAGTAGAATGCCGGGGTTTCGGGTCAATTCCAGCACCGTGATCAGTGCCGTTAGCGGCGCCTGTAATACGGCGCCGAGCATGGCGCTCATGCCGACCATGGCGGGAAACCCACTGGCTGTTGCACTGAGGCCCAGCAGGTTGGTCAGGCTGCCTACCGTACTGCCAGCGGCAGCGCCAATAAACAGGGAGGGGCCAATCAATCCTCCGGGTACCCCCAGGCCGATACTGGCGGCACTGGTCACCAGTTTGCCAATGGTGAGCAGGCAGAGAAAAGTGAAGCCGAGATTGTTGAACATAATGTCTGACAGGGTGCCGTAGCCAATCCCCATCACCTGCGGTAGCCAGATGGCGGTTACGCCGGTCAGTAATGCTGCACCGGTCAGGCGCAGCCATAACGGGTAGGTATTGGTGCGGGCAAACAGGACGATCAAGCGGCAGAAGCACACGGCCAGTAGACCCATGGTAATCCCGGTAATAATGATCAGGGGTAACTCATTGACGGTGGTGACCGTGATGGATGGCACGTGGAAAGCGGGTTCTGTGCCATAGAGGCTGCGTGTGATGACCGCTGCGATCACGGAGGCCAGCATGACAGGTATGAAGCCGGCGACCGTGTACTCCATGACCACCACCTCCATGGCAAACACGATACCGGCAATGGGGGTATTGAACAGGGAGGAAATGGCTGCCGCACTGCCGCAGGCTACCAGTACCCGCAGGCTGTTATTGGGCAGATGCAGCCACTGGCCAAGCAGGCTTCCGCTGGCCGCGCCCAAGTGTACGGCAGGTCCTTCCCGTCCGATGGAGTGGCCAGACGCGATGGCCGCAATGCCCGTGAAGAATTGCAAAAGAAATGGCTTCAGTGGCAGTCTACCCTGATGCAGGTTCAATCGTTCAATCACATGGGCAATACCCAGCCGATGCTTGGGTTCATGCAGCAGACGAAAGAGACCAATAATGACGGCTACCCCGATCAGGGGTAACAGCAGGCGCAGAGGCCATTCCAGGGCGGCGTAGTTGTCATATTCGGAAGCCGGTAGGTAAAGGCTGGTAAAAAAATCGATCAGTTCCCGAAAGCCTGTAGTGACAACCGCGGTGAAAAAGCCCGTTATCAATCCGAGCAGAACCAGCTGGGGAATGGCGTCCGTATCAGCGAGCTGACGGCGAAAGCGGTAGAAGGAGGGGCGGCGGGGCGTCAATCTCATCAGTGCTGTCCGCCGGAGTGTTGTGTCGCTGAAGTCATGAAACTCCCTGTCATCCAAGAGCGATCATCGCTTTTCGCCTACCATTATGCAGATGCTGGCGCAAATCACCATGACGCAGGGCAGCCGGATAGCGATATCATCCATGGCCTGAATGTGAAAGGGACAACAGATTGCGACCGTTAATGTCTGTAGATTTTGACTAAAGCCATTTATTATAGCCGGCTGTTTTCGCGGGGGCGTCGAGGAGAGATTAGTGATCAAGGTCGGGATTGTTGGTGGAACAGGTTATACCGGGGTCGAATTGCTGCGTTTGCTGGTGCAGCATCCGGCGGTTGAGCTGCGGGTCATTACATCACGTTCCGAAGCCGGTCGACGACTTGATCATCTCTTCCCGAGTCTGCGAGGCCATACGGATCTTTGTTTTAGCGAGCCCGATGTCGATGCATTGTCTGATTGTGATGTGGTGTTTTATGCCACACCCAATGGCGTCGCCATGACCCAGGTGCCGGAACTGCTGGCAAGAGGGGTTCGGGTCATTGACCTGGCGGCTGACTTCCGGCTGAAAGATGCCGATGAATGGTCGGAATGGTATGGGATGGCGCATGCCTGCCCGGCACTGCTTGACGATGCGGTGTATGGTTTGCCTGAAGTGAACCGCACCCAGATTGCTTCAGCTCGGCTGGTGGCCAACCCGGGTTGTTACCCAACTGCGGTACAGCTCGGTTTTCTGCCGTTGCTGGAAGCGGGCGTGATTAATGCCGGGACAATGATCGCGGATTGTAAATCGGGTGTCAGTGGTGCAGGGCGACAGGCCAATGTCGGCACGCTGCTCTGTGAGGCCAGTGAGAGTTTCAAGGCCTACGGTGTGAATGGCCATCGGCATCTGCCTGAAATCAAGCAGGGCCTTAAGGTTGTCGGTAAAGGCCATTGCGAACTGACGTTTGTGCCTCACCTGACACCGATGATCCGTGGTATTCATGCCACACTGTATGCGCAACTGGCAGACGACAGTGTCGATCTGCAGGTGCTCTTTGAAACCCGGTATGCCCGGGAGCCTTTTGTGGATGTCATGCCGTCGGGCTGGACACCGGAGACCCGGAGCGTGCGCGGTTCCAACATGTGTCGCATGGCGGTTTGTCGTCCAAGGGACGGTAACACCGTGGTTGTGCTGTCTGTCATTGATAACCTGGTAAAAGGTGCGGCCGGTCAGGCTGTCCAGAATATGAATATCATGTTTGGGCAGGAAGAGTCGGCAGGTCTGACGCAGGTGGCCCTGGCCCCCTGAAACGATGTGTTATTTTGATTCAAACGTGTGACGGGAGACCTATCGCTTGAAGCGTGCGGGAGAAACTGAACCGACTTATCGTGTTGTGCATAACGATCCTGCCCGGCGTCGTCGGCACTGGCTGGTCATTGCGGTGATTATGCTGGGCGTCGGAATGAGCGGTTATTACCTGGGTGGTTCGTGGGCCTGGCATGAGATCCAGGTGATGCGCGAAGAGCTGACCCAGAATCAGACTCTGATTCAGGAGCAAGGCCAGCAGGTTACACAGTTGAAGCAGCAGGTCGCCATTGCTGAGCGTGCCGGTCAGATCAATCGTGATGCGGCGGAACTGGTGCGCAAGGATGTTCGGCGCTTAAAGGATGATAATGCGAGATTGAATCAGGATCTGGCCTTTTATCGGAGTATTATTGCGCCGGAGGAAGAGGAAGGGGCGGTATCGGTGCAGAAGTTTGAGTTGTTGCCGACAGATCAACCTCGCCATTTCCAGTGGAAGTTGGTGGTGATGCAGTCGGCCAAGCAGCACCAGTTCCTCAAGGGGGAGTTGCAGGCGACCGTTGTCGGCAAACAGGATGGTAATCCTGTCAGCTTTGCCTTGCATGAGTTATCACCGCAGCTGGATGGTAAGAATATCCGGCTGGGCTTCCGCTATTTTCAGAGTATTCCCGGGGATGGTACCCGGGGTGAGATTGCGTTGCCGGAAGGGTTTACGCCAGAGTATCTGCAAGTGACCGGACGTATTACCAGCCCGAAGAAACGGGACATCGACCGCAAGTTTAACTGGATTATCGAAGAGGCGTAGTAGTATGTGGGGAAAATCCAAATCCGCGGAAAAACCCGTGAATACGACCAAGGCTGTAGCGCGAAACAGTGATGCCACCACGTTGATTTCGCATGGTACTGAAATCCATGGCGATGTACGCTTCCATGGCAGTATGCATGTGGAAGGCCGGATTGTTGGCGATGTGGTGTCGGATGATGGCGTGTTGCGGCTGGCCGAAGCGGGCAGCATTGAAGGCGATATCCATGCGCCCAATGTGGTCGTTAATGGCAAGGTCAAGGGCAATGTGTACGCCACGGAGCGTCTGGAGCTGGCGGCCAAAGCCGAGATCAGTGGTAATGTCCATTATGCCCTGATCGAAATGGTCATGGGCGCCCAGGTTAACGGCAGTCTGGAGCATATGCCCAAACTGGCAGAAACCAAGGTCTCTGAAATTCCCTTGAAGAATAAAGACACGAAAAAAACGGCCGACAAGGGACGTATCGAAAAGCAGGTTATGCAGGTTGAGGTTGAAGGAAACTGAGATTTGTCAGTCCCTTTAACCGGATAATGTTGACTGTAATGCTAGGTTAATTGAATAATTGTTGAAGTTGATGATGCAGTACATCGGGAGCACGAATGTCCGCCGCTGAGACCTTTATACCTGAGCCAATTACCTTCACCGAAAATGCCGCCACTAAAGTGCGCGACCTGGTGGAGGATGAGGGCAATGATCGCCTGATGCTCAGGGTGTTTGTTACCGGTGGCGGCTGCTCCGGTTTTCAGTATGGGTTTACCTTTGATGAAGAGCTGAATGACGACGATACTGTCGTTGAAAAACTTGGCGTCAGAATGGTGGTGGACCCGATGAGTTTCCAGTACCTGGTTGGTGCGGAAGTCGATTATGTGGAAGGACTGGAAGGTTCACGCTTTATCGTGAATAACCCCAATGCCGCCACAACCTGCGGTTGCGGGTCTTCGTTCACGATTTGATGTTTGTCGCCAGCTGATGGGTTCAGCTGGCTGATTCCTGCCTCGTACTATCCAATCACTACTCATCGAAAATCATCAGGCCGGATAGATTCCGCCGAGGATACGTCTGCCTTTGGCATTGGTGACGCTGGGAAGGTTGCCGGGCAGACCGTGGATAGTCTGTCGGGCAAGCCAGGCAAAAGCGACGGCTTCAACCCATTCTGCGGCGAGTCCGAGTGAGCGTGTGCTGCTGACGGTAATGTCCGGTAGATGAAAAGCAATGCGTTCGAGCAGTGCACTGTTGTATGCGCCCCCCCCACAGACAAACAATTCCTGACAGTCAGCGGCATAGCGTTGGATATCGGCAGCAATACTTTTTGCCGTCAATTCCATCAGGGTTGCCTGAATGTCAGCGGGAGCCAGAGCGCTATGTTTGCTCAGGAGGCTATTCAGCCATTCTGCATTGAAATGTTCTCGTCCAGTGCTTTTCGGCGGCTGTCTGCTGAAATAGGCATCGGATAAGCAGTCATGCAGCAGGGCATGATCGACAGTCCCACTGGTTGCCCAATTGCCATTGAGATCGTAGCGGGTTCCCTGGTGTTTCTGGTTCCAGTAATCCATGAGCGCATTGCCAGGGCCTGTATCAAAACCACTGACAGGAATGTGCTGCGCCGTAGGCAGAATGCTGATGTTGGCAATACCGCCAATGTTTAGAATAACGCGCCTTTTCTCCGCATGCTGAAAAACGGCTTCATGGAATGCCGGAACCAGTGGTGCGCCTTGTCCACCGGCGGCCATATCCCGGCGGCGGAAATCCGCGACAGTGAGAATGCCGGTCTGCTCGGCAATATGACTGGGGCTGCCAATCTGGAGCGTATTCCCGAATTCCGGCAGGTGTCGGATGGTCTGTCCGTGGCTGCCGATGGCCTGTATGTCTGAAGCGGGTACGGAAGCTTCTTTCAGCAGCATATTGACTGCCTGGGCGCTGATCTGGGCAATCTGAATGTCGGCTTTTGCCATGCGTGTGATTTCATCCGGCCCTTCCTGGCAAAGCGCCAGAAGACTTTTGCGCAATGTTTCGGACAGGGGAATGGAAATCTGATGTTTCTGCAGTGGGAATGATGATGCCAAATCAACCAACACGGCATCCATGGCGTCCATGCTGGTGCCTGACATCAGGCCAATATAGAGCTCGGAATCGGGCTCAGTGGGTTGCATTGTCATTTGTCGTTGCTTTTGGCTGCTAACAGCGTACCGCTTTGGCGGGTTTCCAATTCAGCCAGCATCACGCGGGTGATCCGACCGAAATGTGCCATCTCTGATTTGGGCAGCGGCTTGGCATCCGGTAGTTTGACCTTGAGCGGATTGCGGTGGACACCGTTTACACGGAATTCATAGTGCAGGTGAGGGCCGGTTGCATAGCCCGTCATACCGACGTAACCGATCACCTGCCCCTGCTTCACCCGTATCCCTTTACGCATGCCTTTCCGAACATTGCGCATATGGGCGTAGACCGTGGTGATGCTGTTCGGGTGATTGATATATACCACATTGCCGTAACCACGCTGCTTACCGGCAAAGTGGATTACGCCGTCGCCGGAAGCCTTGATGGGGGTGCCGGAAGGGGCTGCATAGTCAACCGCACGGTGTGGCCGGTTGGTTTTGAAAATCGGATGCTTACGGTTCGGGTTATAGCCGGAGCTGATCCGGGTGAAGTCAACCGGCGTGCGAATAAAGGATTTACGCAGGCTTTCACCTTCGGGGGAGTAATAATCTGTTTTACCTTTGTTGTCGGTATAGCGGATGGCCCGATAGGTTTCCCCGCGATTCTGGAATTCTGCTGCAAGAATGTCACCGTAGCCGATTGACTTGCCATCCAGGAACTTTTCTTCGTAGATCAGGCTGAAGCTGTCATTGCTGCGAATATCCAGAACAAAATCGATATCCCAGCCAAAAATATTGGCCAGTTCCATGGTGAGTTTGTCTGGTAGTCCAGCCCGGTTGGCGGAAAGGAACAGGGAGTCTGTGATGACACCGGCGACATGGTTCTGACGAATCTCAGGCTTTCGAATGACTTCTTCCGCAGTGAAGCTGTCCTCGTTGCGGGAGAAGTGCAGGCTTTCCAGTCGGGTGCGGATATAACGCAGCTGCTGAAGTTCGCCATCAATGAGGCCAAACTCAAGCGTTTGCCCCGGTCGGATGGAAGCCAGTGACTTGCCTTCCTTGCTGCTGCTAACCAGTTTATGCAGAGTATTGGCGCTTAATCCCTGTTTGGAAAAAATCACTGACAGGGTGTCGCCTGACTTGATTGTGACGCTTTTCCAGTGAATGGGAGGCGCGGCGGGTGTCTCTGCTTTCTGGGTTTGACTGGAACCGGCAGCGGTGGGCTGCGTCAGATTATTGTCGATAATCTCGGCTAAATTCGCAGATGTCTCGATATCCAGAGGGATTTCTGTGCGCTTGGCAGAAACTGGCTCAGAGGGAATAATGATTAACAACAAGGAAACCACAGCCATTAAACCGACCGCCAAGGCAAGATGACGTTTCGGGAAGGCTTTCAGTGATTGTTGTGTAGCGCGGCGGTTGTTGGTCATACTCCTGGAGCCAAAATAACTTATGTTTGCTGGATATTAATAAAAATAGATTATAAACGCATATTTTTTACGGTAATAGTCAGTAAACGTCGGCTTTACATGATCATGAACTGCGTTACACCGCGATTACCCGTCAGAGTGTTCATTTATTTACTTCAGCATAGGGGAAAGCGGTTGTCTTTTTAATGTTTTGCGGTATGTTTTGCCGTTTAAAATTTTCTGCTACAGCGCATGGCGCGCGATTGCATGGCTGAGTTTCTATCCGGTACGCCGGACAATTACAGGTAGTGAGTGATGTCAGACGATCAAAACGCATTGTTGCAGGATCTGCAGGCCCGTGGGCTGATCAACCAGGTGACCGCAGTTGAAGAATTGGCGGAGCATCTGGGCAGCGGCTCCCGTACACTCTATTGCGGTTTCGATCCGACAGCTGATAGCCTGCATCTGGGACATCTGGTGCCGCTGCTGGTGCTGCGCCGCTTCCAGGAAGCCGGGCATAAGCCGATCGCGCTGGTGGGCGGTGCGACCGGGCTGATTGGTGATCCCAGTTTTAAGGCTGCGGAACGGCAGCTTAATACGGGCGATGTTGTCGCCGACTGGGCCGACAAAATTCGTGGGCAGGTCAGCCAGTTTATTGATTTTGACTGTGGCGAGAATGCCGCGGTTGTCGCCAATAACCTGGACTGGACCGGTGACATGAATGTGCTCGCATTCCTGCGTGATGTGGGTAAGCACTTCTCTGTCAACAATATGATCAACAAGGAATCAGTGAAACAGCGCATTGAGCGTGAAGGTTCAGGTATCTCCTTTACCGAGTTTTCCTACATGCTGTTGCAGTCTCTGGACTTTGCTGAGCTGAATCGGATTCATGGTTGTACCCTGCAGATTGGTGGCAGTGACCAGTGGGGTAATATTGTTGGTGGTATCGATTTAGCGCGCCGTATGAACAAGGCGCAGGCTTATGGTCTTACCGTACCGCTGGTGACCAAGGCGGACGGGACTAAATTTGGTAAAACCGAATCCGGCGCGATCTGGCTGGATCCCCGCAAGACGTCCCAGTATGCGTTCTACCAGTTCTGGATGAATACCGCTGATGCCGATGTTTACAAATTCCTGCGTTACTTTACTTTCATGAGCATGGAAGAAATCTGTGGTATTGAAGAGGAAGATGCTCAGATCCAGGGGCGTAAAACGGGGCAGGCTATTTTGGCCCGTGAAGTGACTCGTCTGGTGCATGGTGATGAAGGTCTTCGTTCCGCTGAACGTATTACGGAAGCGTTGTTCTCGGGTGAGCTTTCCGGGTTGTCCGAGCAGGATCTGGAACAGTTGCGTCTGGATGGTCTGCCTTCATCAACCGTTACGCTGGCAGAGTTGGACGGTGTGCCTATGACGCAGCTGTTTGCGGATCATGGCGTTGCACCCTCTGGTAAGCAGGTAAAAGATGCGCTGGGTCGCAATGCGGTGACCTTTAATGGCGTTGCCAAATCAATGGATGACAATATGAAGTTGCCTGAATGCTTTGCCCGAGAGAATGCCCTGTATGGGCGGTTCTTCCTCGTCAAGCTGGGCAAGAAAAAGCATCACCTGTTTGAAGTGCAATAAAGTCGCTACTGTTGCTCATAAAAAAGGCCGGATCATTCCGGCCTTTTTCTTTATTGGCTTTCCAGATAACTGATCACTGTCTCGTGGTGATCCTTGGTTTTGAATTTATCAAAGACCTTTTCAACGACACTGCCTTCATTAATAAGGAAGCTGATACGGTGAATGCCGTCATATTCCTTACCCATGAACTTCTTGAGTCCCCAAACGCCAAACTGATCAGCGACAGCATGGTTCTCGTCAGAGAGTAAGGTGAAGTTCAGATCGTGCTTGGCAATAAACTGACCCAGTCGCGCGACAGGGTCAGGGCTGATACCAAGAACGACAACGCCATGCTGGTCGAGTGCATCTTTGCTGTCGCGCAGTCCACAGGCCTGGGTAGTGCATCCAGGTGTCATCGCTTTGGGATAAAAATACACCAGCACTTTATTCTTACCGGAAAAATCGCTGAGCGATACGGTGTTGCCGTCTTGATCCGCTAAGGAGAACGTGGGGGCTTGAGCGCCTGCCTCCAGATAGTTCATGGTGTTACTGCTCCATTGTCATGGTGTTTTTAAAAGATATGGGGTGGGGATTATACCTAAATATTGCCAGGGCACTTGATGTCTTCAGGTATCTCGATAGAATGCGCCTCCTGTTGCGGTCAGCTTCTTAGCGACCCGGTCGTCAAACGCAGGATTGTCCACAGGATGAAACGAGCGATTGACACAAGGCCGAAACGCTGTAGAATGCGCCGCCTGTCAACGAGCTTCGCTCTCCGGTTCACCGGACGAAACAAGCGCTTGACACTGAAGTCCGCCACTGTAGA
>NZ_JAEVHF010000006.1 GCF_018263925.1 Kistimonas asteriae | reverse complement strand
AAGAGCCGTCCAAGACCAGGACGTTGATAGGCTGGGTGTGTAAGCGTTGTGAGGCGTTGAGCTAACCAGTACTAATGACTCGTGCGGCTTGACCATATAACGCCAAAGCGATTTGAACGCCAACGACACAGATCGTTGAGAGTGTGTAGCACAGTAAATAATCCGTCAAAAAATGCTCCATGCATTTTTGATATTTCCGCCATCCCTGGCGGTCAGATTCCGGAGAGCATGAAACGTTAACAAACCAGTAAACGTATCATGATCTCAACCCGTTTTGTCTGGCGACCATAGAGTATTGGCCCCACCTGATCCCATCCCGAACTCAGCAGTGAAACGATACATCGCCGATGGTAGTGTGGGGTCTCCCCATGTGAGAGTAGGTCATCGCCAGGCTTTAATTGAGAAAACCCTGATCAGGTAACTGGTCAGGGTTTTTGCTTTGTGCCGTTTTTAAATACCAGCACTCTTCCTACTTCCTACTTCCTACTTCCTACTTCCTACTTCCTACTTCCTACTTCCTACTTCTTACTTCCTACTTCCTACTTCCTACTTCCTACCTTTCTAATTCTATTTAGCGGTTTAAGATCGGATGATTAAGATCTCAAGATTGCTTCAATTCACCTCTTTTCATGGTTTATCTCAATGGATCAATCAGTCTGTTACTAAACAGGTATTTTCAAGTAGGCAGAGCGGAGTAAAGATTGGCTTTGATAGCCGGAAGGGATTGAAGATTATTTGGTCGGGTTTTCTCTGTACTTTCAAGTATATAGTCAACCCTGGACGTGATCCGTAATCCATAGAACAGCGATTGAATGTTCAACATCAGATTTTCAGGTATCTGATATGTGAACGTCTCTGTCCCATGAGTACCAACTTCCTGTCGTTATGGCGAGGCATGTTTAGAGCATTATTGTCTGATGATAGTCAGCATTATTGAAAGGGTTTACCTTAAGGTTAGGGCATAAACCTTCACCAATAACTGAACGATAGGGAGGCCTTAAATGCCTCCCCATGATTGGATTACCTGAATGCGGGTGAATAGAAAGCAGGCTGATTTACTCGTGCCTGGATAACAAACCTGAATTGTCGTTTTTTACCCTCGAAAATCGGGTTATACCAGTAAGCGGCATATTCAGCGTGTTGCCCTTCATCTTCCAACATTTGAATACCAATATCGTAGCCGTTGTCATCGACGGGAATGTTATTCACAACCAGTGGCATCCATTTTTCACCATCATAGCTGGTTTCAATGCTGATCAATGGTTTATGCAAACTGATCAGTCCGGGTCCTACATCCTGCCACTTGAATGCCCAATACCCTTCTTCGTTAGCATAAGCATGCTGGTATTCCGGTGCCGCCAGCACTGCGCGAAGTTCCTTTTGGGGGGCTACTGCATCAGGCATAAACTGACGGGTTTTCAGAGTGTATTCTTGTGAGCTTGGAAGATCTCGGATGTTATCAGAGCTTTGAAGGAGGCTATCAACCAGCTCAACGGTATGCCCGGTGATAACCGGCTGGGTATATTTACCATAGATAGTATGACCGCCTTCATAGAACTGGATAGCGTATTCTTCCGGGGTTGTCATATAACCGGTGTAGCCATTTGCGAGACTGGATACCATCACATGACGAATTGACTGCCCATGCTTTTCGAAGGTTTCTCGAATCCGGTTTTCAATCCGTCGTCCTGATTCCGATGTGATTTCGTAAGGCAGTGGAATGATTGCCATGTCTCCAATCTGGAATGCCTGGAATAGTACGGTTCTCGGGAAGCTATCCTTAGGTTCTAGAATGCTTTGTAGCGAGTCAAAACCGAGAATACGACGTTCGCCGTTGCAGTTGTCAGTAAAGAATGTACGACGTGAGCCTTGTTTGAAGAAAGGCAGATAACCAATCACCGGTGATGTATGTTCAAACGGAGCGGCTGCCAGTGTGTTTCCTGCCGCAGCTTCATCACAGATGCTGTAATTTCCGTAGGTATTGTGATTCCTTATATCCAGTTCCCGGGTTGCAGTCCGCAGGGAAACGGTATCGCTCAAATCGGTGTCGAGCGACTGGAATAAATCCCACGCGTGAGCAGCAATTCCCTGACCAACCCGGCGGGACTCGATTTGTCCCAGCATCTCCAGACGGGAGGCGGGCGCCATATCGCCATGCGTCCCTTCAAAGGCGCCGAAGACGACGGGCTGCTGAGTGGAATATGCTTGTTCAATGTTCCACTTCACATCATTCTGAATATAAGCCCAGATATCCGCATTGAAGAACGTATCACGCTCAGGTATGCCAGTGCCGTGTATTGAGAAGCTGGCAAATGCACCGGCAGGTTTATAGGAACCATCTTCATGTTCGGTGTCGATGCGTACCATGTAAAGGGCAGGGTTAATCGCGTGGAAGGTATCACTGGCGGTGTCGGTCAGGCCCTCTGTCGTTGTGTTGTTCAGGTGGGGCTGAAGGGAGCGGTTTCTGGTCCATCCCCATACATCGGTACGTCCTGTAGCGATTTTAGCGGGCTTCTGTGATTGGTAGGCACTGATGACGGCGCTAGAGAGTTGCTCGACAAGGAAATCAAAATAGACTGGATCAAAACCATCCTTATGTGAGGCATGTTTGTTATAGAAGGCACTGCCCAGATACTGTCCCGGACCGGAATGGGTATGTGTGGCAGTAATGGCGAGGTTTCCGGCATCAATATCCGTTTCTCTGGCGACAACTTCTGCGACTTTACCCTGAAGTATCCGTGAGCCTGCCAGCAAATCTGTCTGAATGATGGCCAGTGAATTACCCTCTGCATCCTTCAGATAAAAGGCACGTGCCGCCAGCCGGTTACGGAAACCTTCACCAATGGTTGACCACATGGAGTACCCCGCCCTGGGGAGTCCGGGAGGCGGTGTGATATCAGCCTGTGCGACCCCAGCCGTTAACTGGCCAGTGGCAGCTTGTTGTTTGGATTTGGCATAGTCTACGCGGTAGGTTTCAGTATTGGCGCAGCCCGTCAGCAGTAGAGAAACAAAAAGAATACCGGGCAGATACAAGCGCTGTCGTATGAATCCTGTCATGGAAATTCCAGTCTTATTATTGTTGTACTTTAGTTCTACTTTATAGCAGTGGCGGATGTGAGCCAATAACACTATCGCCATGATGAAAGGGCATATTTGTCAGTGTTGCTGGTGTTGCAGAATGAGAGAGACGATAGGCGGGGGAGATGCCCTGTTCATGTCGTCGAAACGAACATGGATTCCATGGGCAACGGATAATGTCATCATTTAGGCCAGTTGGCAGAGAGGGATCTGTCCGGGTTGTGCCGCACGCGGACCCAGCCAGCGATAGATTTCAGTCTGTTCCGGAGGACAGGAGGCACAACCTTTGTTGCAGCCCAGTGTCTCTTTGCAGACCCGGCCTTTTCTTACCCAGTGAGCCAGCATACCCCGGAGCGCGTCCGGGCTGCTTTTGAAGTGCTTGGCCAGATCGGCCAAGCTGACCTGGCCCTGTTCGGCCAGGTAGTTTTTCAGAGGTATCAACATTATGAGCTACAGCAACTCTTACCAGAGGTGGCTGTTACCGGCACTTTGTTGTCCATTTCGATACTGCCGAACCGGCGCAGTCCCAGGATGACTGCGATGAACACTGCCAGCATACCGGCGATCCAGCTGGTCGCGCTGACAGGATTCTGGGTCCAGATTGACGCCTGGTAGTACAACGTGGCCGCGAGGTAGCCCATGAAGAATGTCCATGAACCGATAAACACGGTCCAGCGCATGCTGGTTTCCCGGTAGATCGCGCCGAGTGCGGCGACACAGGGGGTATACAGGAGAATCAGCAGCAGGTAGGCAATAGCGGCTGCCTTGGTGGCAAACAGTTGTTGCATAACACTCAGGTTGGTAGCAGCCATACCTTGTTCTTCGGCCACGGCACCGCTATCAGAGATGACGCCAATCTCGATACCCAGGGGATCAGACAGGCTGTCGCCAATGGCGACCAGGTTCTCAGGGATGGTCGCCAGGGCCTCTTTAACGCCGCCCAGGAGACTATATTCATCACCCGCATCTGTAGATGAAACACCCGCCAACTGGCTGTACATGGCGTCCAGGGTGCCAACAACGGCTTCTTTTGCAAAGATGCCTGTGAAGATGCCTACAGCCGCAGGCCAGTTCTCTTCAGTCATACCCATGGGTGAGAACACGGGCGTAATCGTACGACCGACTTCGCTCAGTACCGACTTATCCGTGTTTTCATTTCCGAAGGTGCCATCAGTACCCATGGAGTTCAGAACACCCAGTACGGTGACAACGAGAACGATGATTTTACCCGCGCCCAGAATGAAGACTTTCAGACGATCCCAGGTGCGCAGCAGTACCTGCCTGACCAGAGGGCGATGATAGTCCGGCAGTTCCATGATGAACGGGCTGGTTTCACCGGGAAGCAGAGTGCGCTTCATGATGACAGCGGTCATAACGGCCACGGCAATACCGATCAGATAAAGCGCAAATACCACATTCTGACCATTATAGGGGAAGAACGCGGCAGCAAAGAGGACATAGACCGGCAGTCGTGCACCACAGGACATGAACGGCGCCATCATGATTGACAGCATCCGGTCCCGGGGATTCTCCATGGTACGCGCGCCCATGATGGAGGGTACGTTACAGCCGAAGCCAACCAGCAGGGAGACAAATGACTTACCCGGCAGGCCAATGGCATTCATGGCACGGTCGATAACGAATGCCGCCCGGGCCATGTAACCGGAATCCTCCAGAATGGACAGGAACAGGAACAGGCAGGCAATAACCGGAATAAAGGTGGAGACAGTCTGAATACCGGCGCCAACACCATCGGCCAGCAGCGTGATCAGAAACTCCGGGGCACCCATGTTGGTCAGTACATAACGGCCGCCATCAACTAACACGGTACCGGTGAAGATATCAAAGAAGTCAATAAAGGCACTGCCCACCTGGATGGTGAACAGGAACATGAGGTACATCACGCCCAGGAAGATGGGCAGTCCCAGCATGCGGTTCAGAACGATGGCATCAATTTTCGCGCTGATGGTTTTGGACAGGCTGCCACGACGCTCAAGCACCTGTGTGGTGATGTTACTGATGAACCGATAACGGGCATCCGCGATCAGGATGTCGGCATCTTCACCGCAGGTTTCTTCCAGCGCAGTGCGACGGCAGTTGACCGCACACAGCATATCGCTGTCGAGCCACTGCTCCAGGTCGCTGTCGCCTTCCAGCAGTTTCAGGGTCAACCAGTCGGACTCAACACGGTTTTGTGCGGCCACCGGTGCCAGTTGCTCTGCCAGCTGATTAATCGCCCGATGTAGGTCTTCCGACGGCACGGTGTTGTGTTGCACAGTCGCAGCGGGGTTTTTAACCGTCCGGTTGATGACTTCCTGAAGTTCTTCGATCCCTTTGCTGCGGCTGGCAACGACGGGTACGACCGGACAACCGAGCAGGCGTTCCAGCTGTTCGACATCCAGCTCCATGCCCTTGTCTTTCAGCATGTCCATCATATTGAGGACAACCACGACCGGCTGCTTCATTTCCAGCAGCTGGGTGGTGAGGTAAAGGTTACGCTCGAAGTTGGAGGCATCGACGATGTTGATAATCAGGTCAGCATGGCTGGCGAGCACGTAATCGCGGGCAATGCGTTCGTCGAGGGAGACATCTTCGCTGATGACATCCAGAGAATAGGTACCGGGCAGATCCACCAGGGTAATGTGCTTGCCGTGGAACTGGTATTCACCGGTTTTCTTTTCCACAGTCACGCCAGGCCAGTTGCCCACCCGCTGGCGGGCGCCGGTCATGGCGTTGAAGAGGCTGGTTTTTCCCGCGTTCGGGTTGCCGACGACGGCGACGGTAAAGGAGTCAGACATATTATTGGGATACCTCGACAATACGTGCTTCTTCACGACGCAGGCTCAACTGGAAGCCGCGCAGCTCCAGCTCAATGGGGTCGCCCAGCGGGGCAACACGGCAAACCTTGAACGTGGTTCCGGGTGTCATGCCCATGGTGAGTAGTTTGCGCCGGTAGGTACGATGGTTGGAGGCAAAACCGGTGATGGTTCCGCTGTCTCCGACGGTCAGGTCGCCCAGTGTCAATGCCATAAAATGGTGATCCTCCCGCAGTGGCTGACCCCTTCAGGGATCAGAACGAATTGCGAATGTAGTAACAATTAAGAATCATTATCAATTTTTAGTAAAAAAATAGCATTGATCGTAATCAATATCGGATAATTGGTGGTGTTTTGATCAATGAATTGCTGTTTTGCACATCTAATCCCATTTATGTCAGTTTTGGCATAGGTGGATGCCGATGTATGACAAGGTATTGTGTTATGGCTGGTGATGCTGTCACGAGGGCAAATGGTGGAAAATTATTCCTTAACTTTGCACTTATCCATATGTTTCTTGGGGTCGCCGCAGTCAGTATGTTAGCAGGCCTGTCATTTTGTTGATCAGATGAACTTTACATTTCTATTCGCGACTAAGGTTCCAAACTTTGGGAGTGATTAGAAGGCAAAGATGGAGAATTCAACTATATCGGGAGATCGCCTGCAGCCTGGGTCGCAGCCGAAAGAATGGGCAGCTAACGCTGGCTCCGGAGCAGTAGGAGCTGTTACACGTAGTCTTGAAAGCCAGATGACGTTACACACGGCACCTCTTGAGGAAGCTGGGAGCCTTTTTGCGGCTGCGTTCCGGCAAGGGGCGTGGAAACATATATCGGATTTTAAGATCTCAGAATATGAAAAGACACAGCGACAGGACTATTCACTTAAAAAGTGTGCGGATTTATTGGATAAACATGACATTATTCAAAACCCTGATATTAGTGAGATCGGATGCACTTATGAACTAGAGGGCGATGTCTATTGGGTAAAAACAATTGGTAAAGGTGCTTTTTCCAGGGTTTTGTCAATTGAACCACCGGTAACGGGTTCAACGGCTACTGGATGGCAGTATGCCTTCATGCCAATTGCTATAAAGTCTGCTTGTAACAAGGGAAGGAGTGATATCTTTGATGAGGAGGCTGATAGAACGCTTCGCAATGAAATTAAAGTACTCTCAGGAATTCCACGACATGAAACCATTCTGAATTTTTTTGGATCATTTAATTATCAGCGTACTGAGGAAAGGGTATTTCAAGACGCTGTTCCTGTTTCTATCATGGAATATTGTCAACAAGACATGAGCGGTTATTGTAAAAAATTATCAAGTTTTTCTGAAACAGAGTTTCGAAAGCGCGTTTGGGAGGCAAGTGATGGCTTGATGTTCCTGCAGGAAAAGAGAATTCTTCATCGTGATCTTAAACCGGAAAATTTGTTTTATGGGTACGATGGTATATGTAAATGGGGAGATCTTGGTTTTTCTGTAGTTCTGACGCAGGATGAGTTTTTCGATACGAAATATGTTGGGACTTATGACTATTCGTCGCCTGAATTGATTATGCCAGTATCTGAATTCTGGCGATATTCAGTGTATTCCGATGTGTGGGCATTTGGAGCAACCCTGATGCATTTGCTAAATTGTGAGGTCTCTTTTTATGATCTTCGGGATGTTGGGTGCCTTGGGGAAGACGCAGCGGTTAAGAGAAAAATAGTATATAGAAAGTTGTTAGAGGCTTTTGCAACAAAAGAGAATAAAGTTTCTGAGATGTCCCCCTATACTCTGGGAGATATTCAGGATGATTTAATTGCTATATGGGGAGTTGATTATGAGAATGCTTTTATCCAAGGTTTGGATAATGAGAAAAGCTTGGATAAACACCGTGAATATTATTTTAATCTTCGCAAGAAAGGGGATAACTCCTTTGCCTTATGCAATGTCTTAGCTCAAAGAGAAATTGCAATACTAGCCATCATGTGTATGCAATATGAACCAAGATCAAGGCTTACCCCGATATATATTAAAAATAACCAAGATGAGTGGTTAAAGCAGAGACCTCGCGCTGTACATGGGGCATCGGCATCGGCAGCGATGGCAACACCCTAGTCTGTTATTTTTCTATTCAGTTATTTGAGTAGCAATGTGAATCTTTTTGTGAAATGAAGGTTGTGAATCATGTGTTAAGGCAATGCTTATCAATAGGTAATGGTTTACAAGGCTCGCAACCTATTCCAATTGATATCCTTTGTAGGATATCTCTCACGCCCCAAAAGGAGGTTGTCGGCTATTGTCAAATTTCCGGCAGGGTTACATTAACCCTGCAAGGACAGCAAACGCACAGGGCAGTGTGACGCACGGAAGCGTACAAACAATGATCGTCAGAACCCCGTTTTCGGGGTTTTGTCGTTTATAGAGAGTGTGTTTTCGTCCTGCCCATCAGCCTATACTCTTTCCAGATCGCTGTAGCTTCTTCCCGGTTCTTTGGTTGTAAAAGCCATGACACATGCGCATATTGACAGTCGCAATCGTCTGATCATTGCCTTCCTGCTTACCGCTGGCTTTATGTTTGTGGAGGTGGCTGGAGGCCTGATATCGGGATCGCTGGCGCTGCTGGCAGATGCCGGACACATGTTGACGGATGCCGCGTCACTCTTTCTGGCACTGATTGCACTGCGCTACAGCGAACGTAAGCCTGATGCGCGGCGAACCTTTGGTTACCACAGAACGACGACACTGGCAGCATTTCTCAATGCACTGTCCTTATTTGTGATTGTGGCATTCATTGTTGTTGAAGCCTGTAAACGTCTCTGGCATCCGGCACCGGTACTGAGTGGCACGATGCTTGTGGTTGCGACCATTGGGCTGGTGGTGAATATCGTCGCTTTCGTCATACTGCATGGTGGGGATCGCCATAATCTCAATATGCGGGGGGCTGCTTTGCATGTTATGGGGGATCTGCTGGGTTCCCTGGCAGCGATTATTGCGGCATTGGTGATCATGCTAACCGGGTGGACACCCATTGATCCGATCCTCTCAGTCGTGGTATCCGGCCTGATACTACGTAGCGCCTGGGTATTGCTGCGTCAGGCGGCGCATATTCTGATGGAAGGCGCGCCTGAACATCTGGTTGCTGAAGAAGTACGTCTGGCAATTATTGAACGGGTGCCGGAAGCGCTGGATGTCCATCATGTGCATATCTGGGCATTGTCGCCAGAACGGATCCTGATGACCCTGCATGTTAAAACTACAGAACTGGCCAGTAACTGCAAAACACTGAAGTCGATTAATGATGTGCTTCGTGAACGGTTCGGTGTAGATCATGCCACCATTCAGCTGGAACAGGATTACTGCACGGACTCAGAGCCCCCCCTGGAAAACGGAAATGAACCTGCACATGATCATGGTCATTAAATTTTTGGAAAGATCAAAATTTGTACCAATAAATAATTGACCCATGACGTCTGATGAGGACAATGTGCGCCCTGCAATAATTGATTGTCTTTTTCGTGTTTTTTCTTGTTCATGACTGTCTTTGACAGTGAATGAGTAAAGGGGGTGGCCACACGCAGTGGCTTGTTGTCCAACGGGAGTTAGCAGGAAGCAGAAGGATTATAAATGACCTTCTTCAAACATATTCTGGCGCCAATTGTCTTCGCCTTCAGCCTGAGTGGCGGTGTAGCAGCAGAGAACGTTGTGCATGTGTACAACTGGAGCGACTACATCGCCAAAGATACGATTGCCAATTTTGAAAAAGAAACCGGTATCAAAGTCGTCTATGACGTGTTTGACAGCAATGAAGTGCTTGAAGCCAAGCTGCTGTCCGGCCGTAGTGGCTATGACATCGTTGCCCCTACCAGCGAGTTTCTGGCTCGCCAGATCAAAGCCGGTGTCTTCCTGCCACTGGATAAAGCCAGTCTGCCTAACTGGAAACATCTGAACCCGGATATGCTCAATCGCCTGCAGGAGCATGATCCCAAGAATACCTATGCAATGCCTTATATGTGGGGAACCACCGGTATTGGCTATAACCCGGACAAGGTGAAACAAGTCCTGGGTGCTGATGCGCCGGTGGACAGCTGGGCTCTGGTGATGGAACCGGAGAACATGAAAAAGCTGGCACAGTGTGGCGTTGCATTCCTTGATTCGCCGACAGAAATGTTGCCCGCGGCGCTGTCCTATCTGGGGCTGGATCCGAACAGTCAGCGTTCTGCCGATTACCGCAAGGCGGAGGAGACGTTGCTGAAAGTGCGTCCCCACGTACGTTACTTCCATTCTTCCCGTTATATTTCCGATCTGGCCAATGGCGAGATTTGTGTCGCTGTTGGCTGGTCCGGGGATGTCTTTCAGGCAGCTGATCGGGCTGATGAAGCGGGCAGTGGGGTGAAGATCCGTTACTCGATCCCGAAAGAAGGGGCGGGCGTCTGGTTTGATATGCTGGCCATTCCCAGGGACGCGACTAATGCTGAAAACGCCCACCGGTTTCTTGAATACCTGATGAAGCCGAAGGTGATTGCCGCGATTTCTGACTATGTGGCGTACGCCAATCCCAATGATGCCGCGACACCGTTGCTTGATCCCGCTATCCGCAACAACCCCGGCATTTACCCGGATGCCGATACCATGGCCAATCTATACACCTTCCGGGAAGTCTCGCCGGCGTTGAACCGAACGATTACCCGAAGTTGGAACCGGATTAAATCGGGGCGGTAGTCGCCTGTCGGATGTCCGGTCTCCCTTCGTCCCCCTGAGTCACCATAGCCAGTCTTTATAAGGCTGGCGGGGAACTTTTCCCTGTCATGGTCGTCTGTAGAGAGATGAATCCGGCCATCCGGTGAGCATTTGCAGCATGTCTGGCAGATGCTCATGGACTACATTTGAAACATTTCCTGTTACACAGTTTTTTCGGTTGGCGCATTTAGGGCGTCCGCCGAGTGGAGACGTATTTTCATGGCAGTAGCGTCCACCTTTTACAAGAAGAAATTAAGCGCCCGGGAGAAAAAAGAGGTGCTGTTGCGCATCGACCGGGTCAGCAAGCATTTTGATGAGACGGTGGCGGTGGATGATGTCAGCCTGACGATCCACAAGGGCGAGATCTTTGCCCTGCTGGGTGGTTCAGGCTCTGGCAAGTCTACACTGTTGCGTATTCTGGCAGGTTTCGAAAAACCTACCGATGGTCGTATTTTCCTGGATGGTCAGGATATTACCGACCTGCCGCCGTATGAGCGCCCCATCAACATGATGTTTCAGTCGTATGCGCTGTTTCCCCATATGACGGTGGAGCAGAACGTGGCGTTTGGCCTGAAACAGGATCGGCTGCCCAAGGCAGAAATTGCTGACCGTGTGGCAGAACTCCTGAAAATGGTGCGGATGGGCAAGTATGCGCGCCGTAAGCCCCATCAGTTGTCCGGTGGACAGCGTCAGCGGGTTGCCATGGCTCGAAGCCTGGCCAAGCGGCCCAAGCTGTTGTTGCTGGATGAGCCCATGGGTGCGCTCGACAAACAACTGCGTACCCAGATGCAGCTGGAAGTGGTAGAGATTCTGGAAACAGTGGGCGTCACCTGCCTGATGGTCACCCACGATCAGGAAGAAGCCATGACCATGGCTGATCGAATCGGCATCATGGATTCCGGCTGGATCGTACAGACCGGTACGCCGATGGATATCTATGAAACCCCCAACTGTCGTATGACAGCGGAGTTTATTGGTTCCATCAATATTTTTGCCGGTGAGATTGCCTCCGATGCAGCGGACCACGTCATTATCGACAGCAAAGATCTGCCGGTGCCGGTGCGTATCGGTCATGGTATTACGACTGCGTTGGAAGAGCGAAAAGTCTGGGTTGCTGTTCGCCCTGAAAAAGTTTTCGTGGATGTGGATAAGCCTGAAGAGGAGCATAACTGGGCGAAAGGGGTGGTGGTCGATATTGCTTACCTTGGCGCACATTCCGTGTATTACGTGGAACTGCCCTCCGGTAAGGTCATTCAGTGCAACATGGCCAACGTGGAGCGTACTGCGGATAACCCGACCTGGGATGATGAAGTGTATGTTTTCTGGGATTCCACCAACTGTGTGGTACTGAACTCATGAAGTGGTTAACAAACTGGCATGAAACCCGGAGCAGTTTCGGCCGGGGGCTGGTGATTGGAACCCCATACCTGTGGCTGGTGCTGTTTTTCCTGGTACCGTTTGCCATTGTTCTGAAAATCAGTTTCGCGTATTCCGAGATTGCTATCCCGCCGTATTCGGCGATTTTCGAGTATGCTGATGAAGCGCTGACCATCGTCCTCAACCTTGGGAACTACCTGTTCCTGGCGGATGATGAGTTGTACTTTGCCGCCTATCTTGGCTCGGTGAAGATCGCCTTTATATCGGCGTGTCTCTGTCTGTTGCTGGGCTATCCCATGGCCTATGCCATGTCCCGCACATCCAGGCGACGTCAGACGCTGTTGGTATTGCTGGTACTGTTGCCATCGTGGACTTCGTTCCTGATCCGGATCTATGCCTGGATGGGCATTTTGAAAAACAACGGCTTATTGAACAACTTCCTGATGTGGCTGGGCGTGATTGATCATCCTCTGATTATCATGAACACCAATCTGGCGGTCTATATTGGCATTGTGTATGCCTACTTGCCGTTTATGGTGTTGCCGCTGTATGCGAACCTGGTGAAGCTGGATAATTCACTGTTGGAAGCCGCACAGGATCTGGGCGCGCGCCCCTGGGAGTCGTTTTTTCGGGTAACACTGCCGCTGTCTCGCAGTGGGATTATTGCGGGCTTCATGCTGGTGTTTATCCCGGCGGTAGGCGAAGTTGTGATTCCGCAGCTGTTGGGCGGACCGGAAACGTTGATGATCGGTAAGGTGCTCTGGCAGGAGTTCTTTAATAACCGTGACTGGCCGGTGGCCTCGGCCCTGGCGATGGTGATGCTGCTGATTCTGTTGCTACCCATCGCACTGTTTAACCACTTTCAGGCCCGTGAGCTGGAGGGCGAACGATGAAACGGAGTTTGTCATTCACCAACCTGATGCTGGTGGTCGGGCTGGTTTTTCTCTATGTGCCGATGCTGATCCTGGTGATCTACTCATTCAATGAGTCGCGTTTGGTGACCGTCTGGGCGGGTTTTTCCGGCAAGTGGTACCTGGAACTGTTCCGGGATGATCAGTTGATGGCCGCAGTCTGGACCAGCTTGCAGATCGCATTCTGGACATCCTCCATGGCGGTGGTGCTGGGGACAATGTCTGCCTATATCATGACGCGTTTTTCCCGTTTTCGTGGGAAAACACTGTTTAACAGTTTGATTACTGCACCGCTGGTGATGCCGGATGTCATTATTGGTCTGTCGTTGCTGCTGTTGTTTGTGTTTATGGCGCAAACCATTGGTTGGCCGCGGGATCGAGGCATGCTGACCATCTGGATTGCCCATGTGACCTTCTGTACGGCGTATGTGACGGTTGTCGTTTCATCGCGGTTGCGGGAAGTGGATGTTTCCATTGAAGAGGCGGCCATGGATCTTGGCGCCACACCGTTGAAAACATTTTTCCTGATTACGATCCCGACGATTGCTCCGGCGTTGGCTGCAGGTTGGTTGTTGTCGTTTACTTTGTCTCTGGATGATCTGGTGATTGCAAGCTTTGTGTCTGGTCCAGGTTCAACCACGTTACCGATGGTGGTCTTTTCATCCGTACGACTGGGGGTAACACCGAAGATCAATGCACTGGCGACGCTGATTATCCTGGTAGTGTCGTTGGCCGCATTCATTGCCTGGTGGCTGGCGAGACGGGCTGATCTCCAGCAGCGGGAAGCGGAAGCACTGAAAGGTATGGATGATCTATAAACGACAGTGACTATCTTTTTCGTCAGGCAGGCTCCCCTGCCTGGCGTTATAGACTATTTGTCCTTCATCCCTGAATTGCCGGAAAACCTGGATGGCATCCTCAGTAAGGATATTGTCGATCACTTCTATCCCCCGTTTTTCCAGTTCACTTTTCCAGTCCGGGTGGATTGGCCCTTCATCAAATCCAGTAATTTGTTCGAGTTCGGGACCACTGCCTGCAACGGCCAAGGATCGAATACCGGACCATAAGGCTGCGCCATAACACATCACACACGGGCGCCAGTTCACAACCAGCTGGTAAGCGGGCAAGCCTGCGCTGCCCAGATCCCATTGTCCGAGGATCTTTTGTGCTAGCGATAATGCCATGACTTCGGCATGAGCAGAGGAGCAGTTACTGTCCATTACCCGGTTGACGCCGATGATTACTCGTCGTCCAGAGTCCTTCTCAAAGACTCCGGCGGCAAAGGGCCCCCCCGTCTTATGTTCAATATTCAGTCGCGAAAAACGAATAACGGCGGCCATCCGTTCTTCCAGTGAAGGCAGACACTCAGGCAGCAGGTTGTGTTCTCTTTCTGCCCATGCCGGTAATGCGAGTGAGAATGTCTGAGACGTCATAGGTCGTATTCAGCTCACCTTATTAAGGTTGAAAAGTCGACTTAACAAGCGTTGCAGTAGTGGTTGTGGTAGCCACTGTCTGATGAATGGCATAACGAAACTGCCGCGACCGATTCTGATGATAGCTGGCTTTTTTTTACGCAGTAGAATAGATACCAGTTTTTCAGAAAACGCTTCAGCCGTGGTTGGCCGCTCCTGCGAGGCGCCTGCTCGTCGGCGCAGTGTTTCTTCAATCGATTGGTACAGAGAGTTTTCTGGCAGGATGTTCTCCAGTTCCCGTGTAGCCGTTTTACCAAAACTGGATTGAATGGCACCAGGTTGCACGGTAATGACATCGATTCCGAATGGCGCCAGTTCGATTCGCAGTGCTTCTGATAGCGTATGCAGTGCCGCCTTCGAGGCGCAGTAAATACCGGAGAATGGTGAGGTGAGTATTCCGGATACACTGCCAATATTGATGAGTGTACCGCTGCCCTGCTTCCGCATGGAGGGGATAACTCTCTGAATCAGATAGACAGGGGCGAAGGTATTGGTTGTGAATTGTCGTTCGATTTCGGCTATCGGAGTTTCTGCGATAGCTCCCATGGCGCCATAACCGGCGTTATTGATCAGCATATCAATCCTGCCGTCAGTGGCCAGTATGTTGTCGACTAATGCATCGACCTGTTGTGAATCTGTGACATCAAGTACGGCTGTTTTAATCCCCGATTGTTTAAGGTCTGCAATGGATTCCGGGTTGCGTGCTGTCGCCCATACGTTGAATCCATGTCGGCACAGACTGATAGACAGCGCTCGACCGATACCTGTGGAACAACCGGTAATCAATACAGTTTTCATTGTTGTTGTATCGCTGGTTCAGGGGGATAGGCATTTTATCCCCCTTGATGACAGACGACCAGTGACCTGGAGTGTCAGAGGCTGATGAATTCAGAGGTGGCAGGTTGTTCTGTTGTTACAGGAGTATCGATATAGTTGACGTTAACCCGCTTCATGTTACAGAGCAATTCGTAGGGAATGGTGCCTGCATGTTGGGCCACTTCGGCTGCGGGTAGGCCTGAGCCCCATAGCGTTACTTTGTCGCCTATATTGACGTCTGGCAGATCGGTCAGGTCAACCGTCATCATATCCATGGAAATCTTGCCCATGATGCGGGCACGTTTTCCGTTGATGACAACCGGGGCACCGCTGGGGGTATGTCGAGGGTAACCATCTGCATAGCCAATGGCTACCACGCCGGCACGAGTGGGGCGATTGGTTATGAATGTGGCGCTGTAACCTACGGGAACGCCTGCGGGAAGATCGCGGATGGCAATGATGCTGGAGGAGAGTTCCATGACCGGTTTCAGTTGCCCGGCGTTCGGATGATTGACATCAAAGGGTGACGCACCATAAAGCATCAGGCCAGGACGAATCCAGTGGCCATGCGCCTCTGGCCAGCCGAGTACACCGGGGGAGTTACACAGGCTGGTCTCACCCTCCAGTCCTGCCGTGATTCGCCGGAACGTAGAAAGTTGTCGACGGGTGTAGTCACTGTCCAGATCATCGGCGCAGGAAAAATGGGTCATGAAGACAATATCCCGAACCTTGCCGCTTTGGGTCAGTGCCTGGTAGGCCTGTGGGAAATCCTGTGGCAGAAAGCCAATGCGATGCATGCCGGAATCCAGTTTCAGCCAGATATTCAGCGGTTGTTTGACAGGATACGCCAGCAGCATGTCGATTTGATCCTGCTGTTGGATAACCGTCGTCAGTTGGTACGCTTCAATCAGCGGTAACTCATCCGCGGAGTAGAATCCTTCGAGCAGCAGGATAGGCGACTGTATGCCGTTATGTCGCAGTTCAAGGGCTTCCTCAATACAGGCAACGGCGAGGCAGTCTATTTGCTCTGATTCCAGTACCCGGGCGATCGTCAGGGCACCATGTCCGTAAGCGTTGGCTTTGATGACGCCAACCACTTTGCTGCCGCTGAGTTGGCGGGCAAACGCAAGGTTATCTCTCAGTGCCTGGAGGTTGATGGTGGCCTGGGCTGGACGGCTCATCGAAAAGCAGGGCTCCGTTCCATAGTGGCTGCGTACAGCATGAATACGTTGACGACAGCAGGGAATAACTGATCTATCGGGCGGACAGGGCATAAAATCATGGCCTGAGTCATTGTTTTACCATGATATTCACCGGAAATGGAATCACTTCTCTGCAGACGTGATAGTATTCACCCTACGATAGGCTCGCTGTTCCGACGGATGATGGGAGAGCTTCGCAAGTTGGAATCCCTGTGTCGTGGACAGATCCGTACAGAGCCTAGTATCTCCTGCAGGTTCGGTGTCATTGTTCAGTTAACGTATTCACACTATGCCTTATTAACCAGGGCGACGCTTTCTGTCGATGACTTCTCAGTGCTCCAGAGTATCGATTCGTATCATGAGAAACAGGAAAGAAATTACACGACAGCTAGACAGGATTGACCGGAATATCTTGAGGGTTCTGCAAGAAAACGGCCGTATATCCTATGTGGACCTGGCTGACAAGGTGGGGCTTAGTACAACGCCCTGCATGGAACGTGTGAAGCGACTGGAAAGGGAAAATGTTATTCAGGGGTACAGCGCACGTCTGAATCCGAATTTTTTGGAAGCTGGACTACTGGTGTTTGTAGAGATCAGCCTGTATTCCAAGTCGGCTGATATCTTTGATGAGTTTCGGCAGGCAGTGGGCAGCCTGCCGAATGTGCAGGAGTGCCATCTGGTGTCGGGTAACTTTGACTACCTGATCAAGGCTCGGATCTCGGAGATGGCGTCATACCGCAAGCTGCTCGGTGATATCCTGCTGAAACTGCCGGGCGTCAGAGAATCAAAGAGTTATATCGTCATGGAAGAAGTGAAGGAGACTCTGAGCCTGCCGATCGAATGCTGATCCATGGCATACAGTGAAGGAGCAACGGGCGGTTTTTGCCCTTGTTGCTCCAGCCTGTGTTCAGGAAACAGCTGACAGTACGGGGGCTAATTGACTTTTCAATGTGGTGAGTCCGGTCTGTTCCAGTAATTCTTCCATGTTAAAGAGTGTTGTCAGACTGCGTATTCTGCCTGATTGCAGATACCACACCGAGATAGCGGAGAGTGTAATCACCCGGTCTGAGGGTTCTACTCCGGGCAGCGGTTTTTTCAGGGTGCCGTAAAAGGTGGAGGTTGTCGCCAGTTTGTTGTGGTCAACAATGATGTCGTCGGTCAGGACTTCCAGGTCTGGCATGTAGTGCCTGACCAGTTGAATCGTCTGACTGAAGCCCTGGAAATCAGTTTTCCGTCCTATCAATGAATTGAAGTAAAAAAAATCCCGGGTATGGCAATGAGCCAAGAGTCTCTCTTTACCGCGGTTCCATGACCATTCAATGTGACGGCGGACCAGTTGCTCGCCGGTTAAGCGCTCCTGTTCGACAGAGACAAACGGTTTTGGATTCATGTTTCCATCCGTGGTGCGTGACATGATTGCTGGTTTCGGGGCACTGACCGTACCGTGCGCGAACTGTCGGGAGCTGGCTTAAAAGTCCCGGATAAAATACTGTAGCGCGACGTTATCCTGTTCTGAAATGGTCTTGACCCGGAAGCCTGCGCCAAAGTCCTCACTAAAACTGGAGGGCTGGCACCAGACACATTCCGCTGACAGTTCGATGTTATGTTGGCCAGAGATGGTGTTGGGTAATTCCATGGTGAGATTCAACTGTTGTTGTGCAGACAGTTCCCGTGTCGTGAGCAACATGAACCCTTCCTTTGAAATGTCGAACAGACGGCCCAGCTTTTCACCCGTGATGGTGTCGAAGACAAACGCTGTACAATCAAGCCGTTTGCGAACATGTCTGCGTTGTTCAGTAAATGTTTCGTTCATGCAGTGACAAATATTATTTCTATTATTCGGCCATCCAGAATACCTGTTCTCTCATATGATCACAAAATTTCTGTAACAAGTAGAATGGGCTTTTGACTGTCAGGGCTTGACTGAAAGTGTTGTAGGAAAATGATCACAAGCGGTGACCGTCATTCACTATTTAAAAGACATTGGTCTTACATTTTTGTCATGGCTCTGAAATCCTGTACTAAGCTGAATGCAATAATATCGAACTAACAGCCATAAGCAGGATCAATGCGATTTTCGTCCTTTCTGAATGTGACGAAACGTATAGTCGGAGCAAGTGATTGCGTAGCGCTTGTGGCACGAAGGGAGGGATTCCGCTGTGTTCAGGACGATCACCGATACCAGGCTCAATGATCTTCATTTCAAGCATGATGAATCATCTGGTCTGAAGGCCATTATTGCCATACACGATACCTCTCGGGGGCCTGCGCTCGGCGGGTGCCGTTTTATTTCCTACCAAACCACTGATGAAGCCATTCAGGATGCCGTGCGCCTGGCGAAAGCCATGAGCTATAAAGCGGCATTGGCGGGGCTGGCTCAGGGCGGCGGTAAATCCGTCATTATGGCGCCTGAAGGTGACTTTGACCGGGAAGCGCTGTTTAAGGCTTTTGGACGCTTTGTCGATGAGTTGGGCGGGCGGTATATCACTGCGATGGATTGCGGCACATTCACGGAGGATATGGATACCATCGCGACAGAAACTCCGCATGTTACCTGCACGACAGCGATGGGTGATCCGGCACCTTACACCGCACAGGGCGTGTTTGGCAGCATCAAGGCCTGTGTTGCGGCTTGTAAGGAGCTGCCGGACTCACTGGATGGCGTCACGGTGGCGGTTCAGGGCTTGGGGCATGTGGGTTACGCATTATGTCAGCTGCTGCATCAATCCAAGGCTCGTCTCATCGTGGCAGACATTGCCCAGGACAAGGTCGACCAATGCTGTAAAGCCTTCAATGCCGAAGCGGTGTCACCCGAGGATATCCACAAGGTTAACTGTGATGTGTTCAGCCCCTGCGGACTGGGTGGCATTCTGGACCATAAAACGATCCAGGCGCTGAAATGCCGTGTTGTAGCCGGTTCGGCAAATAATCAATTCGCAAATCCGGACTCCGGTCTATCTTTACACCGTCAGGCAATCCTGTATGCACCGGATTACCTGGTCAATGCAGGTGGGCTGATCTTTGCGTCGCTGCGTCATTTGGGCGAATCCGACAAGGTGATCAGGAAACGGATTGACGGCATTGGTGAGACGCTGGCACGACTGTTCAAGCGGCAGGTGCAAAGTGGTGAGCCCATATCGCTGATTGCAGACCGAATGGCCGAAACAATGCTTTATGGAAATGATCAGGGACGTATGACAGCCTGAAACAGTAACCGGATAAGACTGGGGGGTATATGACGAAAGCTCATGAGACCATTCCCTGGGTTCAGTACCTGGATGAAAACGCCGAACTGACACAGCCATTGCCGGGCTGGGCAGAACAATCTGAAACCTTGATCGATTATTACGAAGCCATGGTGTTTGCCCGGCAGGCAGACCAGAAAGCGATTGCTCTACAACGGACCGGCAAGATGGGAACTTATCCCTCCTGCCAGGGGCAGGAAGCCCAGGGAGTTGTTTATGGGAAACTGCTTGAAAGCAGCGATGTACTGGTTCCCTATTACCGCGACCATCCGGCGATGGTGGCCCGCGGTGTTCGTTATGCCGACATTTACCGCTATTGGGGGGGGGATGAAATCGGCAGCGCATCCGTAGATGGATATGGTCAGGATTTTCCCAATTGCGTACCGATTGCAACCCAGGCGCCTCATGCCGCAGGGATTGCCAGCGCGTTCAAGCTGCGGGGGGAGGACCGGGTTGTCCTGACGACCTGCGGTGATGGTGCGACCTCCAAGGGTGACTTTCTGGAAGCCTTGAACCTTGCCGGTGCCTGGCAGTTACCAGTGGTCTTTTTCATCAACAATAATCAGTGGGCGATCTCCGTACCGCGTTCCATTCAGTGTGGTGCCCCGACATTGGCTCAGAAAGGGGTTGGTGCTGGTTTGCACTGTGTGCAGGTCGACGGCAATGATGTTATTGCCTTGCATGAGGTCGTCAGTGCTGCGCTGGATCGCGCCCGTCACAAGCGTGGGGCAACGGTCATTGAGGCGATCAGCTATCGGTTGTCTGACCACACCACGGCCGATGATGCGGGTCGCTACCGCCCTTCTGAAGAACTCCGGGAAGCCTGGGATAAAGAACCGGTCAAACGCCTTCGGGACTATTTGCATGCCAGAGGACTCTGGGGTCCCGAGAAGGAAACGGCATTGCAGGAACGTGTGGCCCAGCAGATTCAGGAAGAAGTCGACGCTTACCTGTCCACTCCCTTGCCAACCATCGATGACCTCTTTGATTACCACTACGCCAATACACCCAAGGGATTGGCCGAGCAGAAAGAGGAAATGAAGTTGGGAGGTCTCGGTCATGACTAAGGTCACGATGGTAGAAGCGGTCAACAAGGCGTTGGACGACGCGATGGCTGCGGATGAAGAGGTTGTGGTGCTGGGAGAAGATGTCGGCACCAACGGCGGGGTTTTCAGGGCAACGATTGGTCTCAAGGAAAAATATGGCTTCAAGCGGGTCATGGATACACCGCTGGCAGAAGCACTGATTACCGGTGTCACCATCGGGATGGCGACCCAGGGCCTCAAGCCGGTGGCGGAAATCCAGTTCATGGGATTTATTTTCCCCTGTATGGAGCAGCTTTGCTGCCATGCCGCACGCATGCGTAACCGAACCCGGGGCCGGTTGACGTGTCCGATGGTCTTACGCGCTCCGTATGGTGGTGGCATTCATGCCCCCGAACATCATTCCGAAAGTACCGAAGCCCTGTTTGCTCACATTCCAGGGCTGCGAGTGGTGATCCCTTCTTCACCGGTGCGGGCCTATAGCCTGCTCCTGGCTGCCATTGCTGATCCTGACCCGGTGATCTTTCTGGAACCCAAGCGTATTTATCGCTTACAGAAGCAAGAGTTGCCCGAAGCTGGAACGACCTTGCCGCTGGATACCTGTTTTACCCTGCGTGAAGGGCAGGATATCACCCTGGTCAGTTGGGGCGCTTCCATCAAAGAAAGCCTGGAAGCGGCTAAAGCGCTGGGTGAAGACGGTATCAGCGTGGAAGTTATTGATGTGGCAACCATCAAACCACTGGATATGGACACGATTCTGGCGTCTGTACGCAAGACGGGGCGCTGTGTGATTGTTCATGAAGCAGCCAGAAGTTTCGGCGTTGGTGCTGAAATCGCCGCGCAGGTATCAGCCGAGGCCATCTTTGAACTTCAGGCACCCGTTAAGCGCGTGACCGGGTACGACATCACCATGCCTTACTACCGCATGGAAGATCATTATTTGCCGGATACGGAACGTATCGTTCGGGCGATCAAGGAAACCGTGATGTTTCAATAGCCTGCGGCGACAGAGAGACCTGGGACCGTAGCGGAATAGTCAGATTTTGCTGTCACCTTTCAAAGGGGGTGTGCAATGCGTTTTTTCAAGTTACCTGATCTGGGAGAGGGCATTCCCGAAGCGGATATCGTCAAGTGGCATGTCAAACCTGGTGACCACGTTGAGGAAGACCAGCTGCTGGTATCTGTGGAAACCGCCAAGGCGGTAGTGGATGTGCCTTCTCCACAAACTGGCGTGATTGGAAAATTGTTTGGCGAGCCAGGGGATACACTGCATACCGGTGAGCCGCTGGTGGAATTTGCCGGCGTTGAAGAAGAGGATACCGGAACCGTTGTCGGCAAGCTGGAGGAAGCACCGGAATCGGCAGATGATGAGCAGTTTTTTGTTGGCGTTTCACCCTCAACCGCAGAAAGCCAGCGAGTAAGGGCAACACCGGCAGTAAGGGCGTTAGCGCAGAGGCTGGGTGTTGATATCAATACAGTGCAGGCATCGTTACCGACAGGAAATATTACCACTGAAGACGTAGAAAAAGCGGCCTATACTAGTCCGCTGGGTGATGAAACAGAAACCCTGCGCGGCGTACGTAAACATATGGCCAGAAATATGGCGGCTTCCGGTGAGTCCGTCGTACCGGTCACACTGTTTGATGATGCCGATATTGGACACTGGGAAAAGGGCACGGACATCACAGTCAGGGTTATGCTGGCCATTGCTGAGGCTTGCAGGGCAGAACCGTCGTTAAATGCCTGGTTTGATGGCCGAACGTTCAGCCGCCGCCTGTTTGATCAGGTGCACCTTGGCGTGGCTGTCGATTCTGAGCAGGGATTGTTTGTGCCGGTGATGCAGGATATCGGTAACCGGTCAGCACAGCATATTCGTAAAGGATTGGATGCGATGTGCCGGGATGTGGAAAACCGTTCAGTCCCGCAGGATGAACTGAAAGGTGCCACCATCACCTTGAGCAATTTTGGCACCATGGCAGGACGCTATGCGACGCCAATTGTGGTGCCGCCAATGGTCTGCATTTTAGGAACCGGCGTGATCAGGAAGGAAGCTGTCGTTGTCGATGACAAGGTTGAAGTGCACCGGATTATGCCGCTTTCTCTCAGCTTTGATCACCGCGCTGTTACTGGCGGAGAAGCCGCACGATTCCTCGCAACGGTGATCAAGCAGTTGCAGAGTGCATAAATTCGTTTTAAAACCTAAAGAAGGCTAGATTAAAAAAGAGAGATATAAAATCAAGCTGGCAAGGTAGTAACCGATAGATACCGGGAGCGGCTGTGTCGTTCCCGCTTATAACAAAAGTTCAGCTTGGATAAGGAACCGGAACGACCGGGCAAATCGCAGGGCATTGATGCCTGTTGTTGCATCAGCAGTGGTACTGGCGGTTGCAATATTATTCAGACAGGGCAGGTGAGCGAGAAATGGAAATTTTCAATAAGTACCAGGCGCGTTATCAGTCAACCAAGCAGGAAGAGATGTCTCTGCAGGAATACCTGGCGCTCTGTAAGGACGACCCGATAACCTATGCCAATGCCTCAGAGCGGATGCTGATGGCCATCGGTGAACCGGAAGTGATTGATACCTCCAGAGATCCGATTCTCAGCCGCATATTTTCCAATAAGTTGATCAAGCGCTATAAAGCGTTTGAGGAATTCTATGGCATGGAAGATGCCATTCAGCAGATTGTCTCCTATTTCCGGCACGCTGCGCAGGGACTGGAAGAAAAGAAACAGATCATTTATCTCCTGGGACCCGTCGGGGGCGGTAAGTCTTCACTGGCAGAACGCCTGAAGGCGCTGATCCAGGATGTGCCCTTTTATGCCATCAAGGGGTCTCCCGTGTTCGAATCGCCGTTGGGACTCTTTAATCCACAGGAAGATGGCAAGATTCTGGAAGAAGAGTACGGCATCCCCCAGCGTTACCTGCGGGGTATTATTTCTCCCTGGGCGGTAAAACGCCTGCATGAGTATGGCGGTGACATCACCAAGTTCAAGGTGGTCAAGTTGTATCCCAGTATTCTTGACCAGATTGCGGTCGCCAAGACTGAACCCGGTGATGAGAATAACCAGGATATCTCCAGCCTCGTCGGTAAGGTGGATATCCGTCAGTTGGAAGAATATTCACAGAACGATCCCGATGCGTACAGTTTCTCCGGTGCCCTGTGCCGCGCCAACCAGGGGATGATGGAATTTGTTGAAATGTTCAAGGCGCCTATCAAGGTGCTGCATCCACTGCTGACCGCGACCCAGGAAGGAAACTACAACAGTACCGAGGGCATGAGTGCGATTCCGTTTGACGGCATCATTCTGGCACACTCGAATGAATCCGAGTGGCAGAGCTTCAGAAACAACAAAACCAATGAAGCGTTCATTGACCGGGTCAATATTGTCAAGGTGCCTTACTGCACCCGTGTTTCGGAAGAGATCAAGATTTACGAGAAACTGTTGATCAACAGCTCGCTGCGTGAAGCACCCTGTGCACCGGATACGCTGCGGATGCTGGCCCAGTTCACGACGCTGTCTCGTATCAAGGAACCTGATAACTCCAACGTATTCTCAAAGATGCGGGTGTACGATGGCGAAAACCTGAAGGATACCGATCCACAGGCGAAGCCGCTGCAGGAATACAAGGATGCCGCCGGTGTTGATGAAGGTATGGACGGCCTTTCAACCCGTTTTGCCTTCAAGATCCTGTCCAAGGTTTTCAATTTCGATCCGTCGGAAGTGGCGGCCAACCCGGTGCATCTGCTTTATGTGCTGGAGCGTGAAATTGAGCAGCAACAGTTCCCTCAGGAAATCCAGGAGCGCTACCTCCGCTACCTGAAGGAATTCCTGGCGCCGAAGTACATTGAGTTCCTGGGTAAAGAGATTCAGACCGCTTACCTGGAATCCTACTCAGAATACGGCCAGAACATCTTCGACCGTTACATCACGTATGCGGATTTCTGGATTCAGGATCAGGAATACCGTGATCCGGAAACCGGCGATATTCTTGATCGTTCTGCTATCAACGATGAACTGGAAAAGATCGAGAAAGCTGCCAGTATCGCCAATCCGAAGGATTTCCGGAACGAAGTGGTGAACTTCGTACTGCGTGCCCGGGCTGGTAATAACGGCAAAAATCCCAGCTGGCTCAGCTACGAGAAGATGCGCTCGGTTATTGAGAAGAAGATGTTCTCCAATACCGAAGACCTGTTGCCGGTTATCTCCTTCAATGCGAAGGGCAGCAATGATGAGCAACGCAAGCACAACGAGTTTGTGAAGCGCTTGGTTGAACGGGGTTATACCGAGAAGCAGGTCAGGTTGCTGGCCGAATGGTATATCCGCGTCCGGAAGTCACAGTAGTGTAGTCACCGCCATGCCAATGCCGGCGCCCAATGGAAACCGCAGGGACTGCGGTTTCGGCGTCGGAGCATGGCAGAGGGCTACGCTGTTTCCTCGTATCAACGAGTCTCTGCTTGCCACACGGAGTGTGTAATGAGCATCATTATTGACCGCCGCCTCAACGGCAAGAACAAGAGCACGGTAAACCGTCAGCGGTTTATGCGGCGGTATAAAAAGCATATCAAGAAAGCGGTGTCGGATGCGGTGAACAAGCGCAGCATTACCGACGTCGAAAGCGGCAGCGACATCTCCATTTCCCAGAAGGATCTGTCGGAACCCATCTTTCATCATGGTCAGGGCGGCATGCACCGCGGTATTCACCCTGGCAACAAGGATTTCATCAAAGGCGACCGGATCAAGCGCCCCAATGGCGGTAGCGGCCGTGGCGGTGGCGCGGGTCAGGCCAGCAATCAGGGCGATGGTATGGATGAGTTCACCTTCCATATCAACCATGATGAATTCCTGGAATTCATGTTTGATGACCTGGAACTGCCTAATCTGTCTGAAAAACAGCTGCATGACATGGTGGAATTCAAAACCCGCCAGGCAGGTTTTGTAACGGCAGGGCCGCCGGACCGACTCAATATCGTCCGCTCACTGCGCAGTGCCCATGCGCGCAGGATTGCACTGTCCGGCGGTACTCGTCGGGATATCCGCCAGATGAAACGTGAATTGCGGGAAATGGAAGTTCAGCCTGATGATTACGATGAAGAAAGGGCCAACTTTCTCCGTGAAGAAATCAAGCGGCTGAACGGCAAGCTCAAGCGGGTGCCCTTCATTGATGACATTGACCTTCGGTACAACAATTTCGTCAAGGTGCCCCAGCCGTCAAGCAAGGCGGTGATGTTCTGTGTCATGGATGTTTCTGGTTCCATGACGCAGGAAATCAAGGATATGGCCAAACGTTTCTTTATCCTGCTCTACCTGTTCCTGCAGCGGAACTACAAGCGGATTGAGGTAGTGTTTATCCGGCATCACACGGCTGCCAAGGAAGTGGACGAAGAAGATTTCTTCTATTCCCGTGAAACCGGTGGAACCATTGTTTCCAGTGCTCTGGAACTGACCCGGGATACCATCATTAAGCGTTACTCGCCGACTGACTGGAATATCTACGTCGCCCAGGCTTCGGATGGGGATAACTGGGAAGGGGATTCCTCGGTCTGCACCAAAATCCTGGCGAATGAGCTGATGCCTCTGGTGCAGTATTTCTCCTATGTGGAAATCACTGACCGTCAGCATCAGAACCTGTGGCGTGAATACGAAACTATCCAGGACCAGTTCCAGGATGCCTTTGCGATGCAGCAGATCAAGTCCGCCAGCGATATTTATCCGGTATTCCGGCGCCTGTTCGAGAAGAAGGAAGCGTAATGAGCAAGAAAAAAAAACCGCTGTCCACAGAGTCTGAATGGACGTTTGAGCTGATCGAACAGTATGACCGCGAGATTTCACGCATCGCGGAGAAATTTCGGCTGGATACGTATCCCAACCAGGTTGAAATCATCAGTTCGGAACAGATGCTGGACGCTTATGCGTCCGTGGGCATGCCGTTGATGTATAACCACTGGTCATTTGGTAAACATTTCCTCAGTAACCAGCAGGGGTATGAACGAGGCCGGATGGGATTGGCCTATGAAATCGTCATTAATTC
The DNA here is from genome assembly GCF_018263925.1 of Kistimonas asteriae. Lineage (GTDB taxonomy): Bacteria > Pseudomonadota > Gammaproteobacteria > Pseudomonadales > Endozoicomonadaceae > Kistimonas > Kistimonas asteriae. Next base: position 219,699 of record NZ_JAEVHF010000006.1, on the reverse strand, counting down.
TAATCCCTGTATTGCCTACCTGATGGAAGAAAACACCATCACCATGCAGGCGCTGGTGATTGCCCATGCCTGCTACGGGCATAATTCTTTCTTCAAGGGAAATTACCTGTTCCAGACCTGGACCGATGCGGAGTCGATCATTGATTACCTCCTGTTTGCCAAAAACTACGTCAACCAGTGTGAAGAGAAATACGGTATCGATGCGGTTGAAGATGTTTTGGACGCGTGCCATGCCCTGATGAATCAAGGGGTTAACCGGTATAAGCGACCAAGGCCGATTTCGGCGGAAGAGGAAAAGTCTCGCCAGGAAGAGCGGGCTGAATACATCCAACGCACACTGAACGATATCTGGTCCACGATTCCGCAGCAGGAAACGGAAGTGGAAGAGAAAGAAACACGTTTTCCGGAACATCCCGAAGAAAACATTCTCTATTTCCTGGAAAAGAACGCGCCATTACTGGAAACCTGGCAGCGTGAACTCCTGAGGATCGTTCGCAAGATGGCGCAATATTATTATCCACAGCGCCAGACCCAGGTGATGAATGAAGGTTGGGCGACTTTCTGGCACTACACCATCATGCATGAACTGTATAACGAGGGCCTGGTAACGGATGGCTTTATCATGGAGTTCCTGCATTCTCACACCAGCGTGATTTTCCAGCCGGATTTTGATGATCCCCGCTATTCTGGCATTAACCCGTATACATTGGGTTTCAAGATGTTCGTGGATATCCGTCGTATCTGTGAAGATCCCACCGATGAAGACCGGGAATGGTTCCCGGATATTGCTGGCTCTGACTGGCTGGAAACCCTCCATTTCGCCATGCGTAACTTCAAGGATGAAAGCTTCATCCAACAGTATCTGTCGCCAAAGGTGATCCGGGAATTACGGCTGTTCTCCATTATGGATAATGAGAAAAAGGCCTACATGGAAGTGGATGCCATCCACGATGAACCTGGCTACCGCGAAATCCGGGAAGCGTTGGCAGCCCAGTACAACCTGGGGAACCGCGAGCCCAACATTCAGGTCTATAACGTCAATGTCAAAGGTGATCGTGCCTTGACCATGCGCCACTACATGCATCAGGGGCGACCGCTGGGAGAAACCACGGAAGAAATCCTGCGGCATGTGCATAAACTGTGGGGGTTTGATGTCCGACTGGAGTCGGTGGATGAAGAGGATCAGGTCAAGCGGACCGCCAGCTGTCCCCGGAAGTCGAGCAAAGACAGCTCGAATGCGATGATAGAGCTTGCCTGACATCCATACTGTCCATGTTATACAGCAATAAACACCGCCATATTCAATCGGGCGGTGTTTTTTTATGTGATATGTACTATGGTTTGGTAATTTTTACGGATGATGGAGTCGTAATGTTGATTTTTAGCTCCTATCCGACCATTGCCTGAATACTGATCACATCACGATAAAAACAGATCGGGAGAGCACACGACTATGGGTATCGATCCCTCTTGGTATAAAGGTCTTTTACAGCTGTCAGCCTGGGAAGTGGTGGGCGCCACGCTGATTCTCACGCATATTACGATCCTCAGCGTAACACTCTATCTGCATCGATTCAGTGCACATAACGCGATTGATCTTCATCCCGTTATTCAGCATTTCTTCCGTTTCTGGCTGTGGTTAACTACCGGCATGAATACCAGGGAATGGACGGCTATCCACCGTAAGCACCATGCGGTCTGTGAGACGGCTGATGATCCACACAGCCCGGTTGTCAGAGGGTTGAATGAAGTGCTGTGGCGTGGCTCAGAACTGTATCGTGCCGAGGCCAAAAATGAAGAAACCCTGCGTCGTTTTGGGCAGCGTTGCCCGGAAGACTGGGTTGAGCGAAATGTTTACAGCCGTTTCTCAGGCCTTGGCATTACCCTGATGTTTCTTGCTGACGTAACCCTGTTCGGCGTGATTGGTATTACGGTCTGGGCGGTTCAGATGATCTGGAGTCCGGTCTTTGCAGCGGGTGTTATCAACGGTATTGGCCATTATTTTGGTTATCGTAACTTTGAGTGTAAGGACAATGCTCGCAATATTGTGCCCTGGGGCATACTCATTGGGGGTGAGGAACTGCATAACAACCACCATACCTATCCTAACTCCGCCAAGTTTTCTGTCCGGTTTTGGGAGTTTGATATCGGTTGGGTATGGATTCGTGCCTTTAAGCTGCTCGGTTTGGCCAAGGTGAAATTTACCCGTCCGCTGGTTTACCGGGATATCACCAAAAAGGATATTGACCACGATACGATTCTGGCAGTGATCAATAACCGGTTCCAGATTATGGACAACTACCGTCGTACGGTCATCGGTCCGCTGGTCAAAAATGAACTGGCCAGGGCTGAAGGCAAGAAAAGGCAGATTCTGCGTCGGGCGAAAAAACTGTTGTCCCGGGAAGATGCTTTGCTCAAGCCTGACCATGTTGAGCGCCTCAATTCCATTGTTGAATCCAGCCATGCCTTGAAAGTGATTTATGAGAAGCGCCTGGCGCTGCAGGCTATCTGGCAAACATTCAAAGACAAGAATGATCGTCTGGAAGCGCTCCGTGAATGGTGCCGTCAGGCGGAAGCCAGTGGTATCCGTTCATTGCAGGATTTTGCTGTGCAGCTACGCACCTATACCTTGCCTCGGATGGCTTGATAATGCGGCAGTCTCTATGATCGCCATAGAGACTGTTCTTTCCTTAAGTCTTCCTTAAAGAATCATCGAAATTGATGATCTGTTGATGTCTATCAAATTCCCATCCTGACCGACCACTTACCCTGCCTGTTATTTTTGGCCGTGGTATTGGTGTGGAGGATCGTCGGTGTGGATTGTCTGATGAAAGCCTGGAGTGACAATGAAAAGGCTTTACAGGGCTGGTTGCTGAAACAGACGGGCGATATTGAACAGACGCAGGATTTACTTCAGGAGGTATTTCTGAAGTCTCTCAAAAACAAGGAACGCTTTTGTACACTGGCGCATGCCAGAAGCTGGTTTTTTACGATCACCCGGAATACGTTGATTGATGCGGTCAGAAAACCTCATCCTGAAACCACGCCTTTCTTCGATCAAATTCAGCAGGTTTCCGAGACACCACTGCTCCTTGAACTGCAGTCTTGCATGATGCGGGTACTGAGCGAACTGGATGATAACGACCGGGAGGTGATTGAATGTTGTGATATCCAGAAGATGTCACAGGATGCCTATGCCCGTTCTGTTGGGTTGTCCCTCCCCGCAGTCAAATCACGATTGCAGCGTGCTCGACAAAAGCTCCGGACACAGATGGTCAACAAGTGCCGGATTCAATTTGATGACACAGGTGTCTGTGATTTTACGCCCAGGCACCGTATCGGATAGTTGAAAAAATCTTAAAAAAAGATGCATCTTTTTGCTGCTGGTGTCGTGTTTAAAAGAAACAAGACTCTAGCGGAGACCTTCCATGCTGCATTGGTTTACCCGGCTGGCGGACTGGGTGACATATTCGTTGCTTCAGCTATCACCAGACACACCGCTGGCCAACGGTGTTCATTTCTTTGTCGAAGATACGACCAAAATACTGGTTCTGTTGACGACGCTGATCTATGTGATTGCGATTGTCCGGGCAGGACTGAATCCGGAACGGGTTCGTTACTATCTGCAAGGACGCCGACGTTTTCCCGGTTATCTCATGGGCTCGGTCTTTGGTGCGGTGACGCCCTTCTGTTCCTGCAGTTCCATTCCCCTGTTCATGGGGTTTGTCTCGGCTCGTATTCCACTGGGTGTCACGATGGCGTTTCTGTTGACCTCCCCGATGATTAATGAAATCGCGGTCGTGCTGCTGACGTCGTTACTGGGGATTCGTTTTACCGTCATATACGTTGTGATTGGTATGACGTTGGGCATCGTGGGTGGTTTCCTGATGGACCGTATCAGGGCTGAACGCTGGTTAGTGCCATTTCTGGCGCAGCAGTATCAATCCCGGGAAACCACCGAAGCAATTGATTACCAGCCTCAGGCAATGACCCTGAAGGATCGCCATCAGTTTGCTTTAGAGGAAACCCGTACGGTTGTCGGCAGAATCTGGAAATGGGTGTTCATTGGGGTTGGGATCGGCGCTTTTATCCATGGGTTTATTCCTGAAACCTGGTTCCAGACGTATCTGGGGGCTGGCCAATGGTGGACAGTGCCTCTGGCATCCCTGGCCGGTATACCGCTGTACGTGAATGCAACGTCTGTGATTCCGGTTATGGGGAGCTTGCTGGCGAAAAGTGTGCCGCTGGGCACCACGCTGGCGTTCTGTATGAGTGCGGTTGCTGTCAGCCTGCCGGAATTCATGATGCTGAAACAGGTGATGCAGTATCGATTACTACTGATGATCGCGGCGTATCTGCTGGTGGCTTTCTGTCTGGTGGGTTGGCTGTTTAACGCCGTGAATTTTTTGTAGCAAATGCGATTTAAATCAATGCAAAAAGAGGTAGTGTGATGAAGGAAATCAATGTCTATGGTTCCGGTTGCAGGAACTGTGTTATCACGGCTGAACGGGTCGAGCAGGTGGCACAACAGCTGAATCAGGCAATCCGGTTAACCAAGGTGTCTGATCTGGAAGCCATCATGAAAGCGGGTGTGGTCAGCACGCCTGCAGTTGCCATTGATGGTCAGCTGGTGCACACCGGTTCTGTGCCGACCCTCGAAAAACTCGAAGAACTCCTGGGCGGATAACCGCATTCTGACCAGGAATACCATCAAGACGACAGCTACCTGACAGAGCGTATTGCATGCGACAACCTTCAGGTAGTATGTCCGTCCATTTACTCTGGAAGATGCCTGATATGGAACACTTGCGCGACCTGTCTCCTAACGGCCTGTGGCAATGGTTTGAAACGATCTGCTCAATCCCGCATCCCTCCGGACACGAGATTGCCCTGCGTGACCATATTGAGCACTGGGCAAAGTCGCAGGGATTGGAAACTCTGGTGGATACTGTGGGTAACCTGATCATTCGAAAATCTGCGACAGCGGGTATGGAAGATCGTCAGGGCGTCATCCTTCAGGCGCACCTGGATATGGTGCCGCAGTGTAATGCGGACAAGCAGCATGTGTTTGAACAGGATCCGATTATCACGATCATTGATGGTGAATGGGTGCGTGCTGATGGCACCACCCTGGGTGCTGACAACGGCATTGGCATGGCGTCTGCCCTGGCGGTGCTGTCGTCCAGTGACATGGCTCACGGCCCGCTGGAAGTACTGCTGACGATTAATGAAGAGGCAGGCATGACCGGTGCCTTTGGTTTGCAGCCGGGCTTGCTACAGGGTGACATCCTGATCAATACCGACTCGGAAGAGGAAGGTGACGTCTACATGGGATGTGCCGGTGGTGTGGATGTGCAGTTGACCCGCACCATAGACCGTAAGCCGTTGCCTGCAGGCTATCAGTCTTTTGACCTGACACTGTCAGGATTAAAAGGCGGCCATTCCGGTTGCGATATTCACCTGGGACGCGGTAACGCGAACAAGTTGCTGGCCCGGTTCCTGTTTGGTCATGCCGAAGAGCTGGGACTGTGTGTGGCAGATATTCGTGGCGGCAGCCTACGCAACGCGATCCCCCGTGAAGCAGGAGCAACCATTGCTGTGGCTGCAGAGCACGTCGATGCGCTGAAAGCCCTGGTGGATCGCTATCGTGGGATTTTGTCGTCTGAATTGGCGGCTACTGAGCCGACGCTCAAGCTTGAGCTGTCACCGGCAGACGTCCCGACTCAGGTGTTCGCCACGGAAGATCAGCGGATACTGTTGGCCATGATGCATGCTGCGCCCAATGGCGTGATCCGGATGAGTGATGCCTTCCCCGGTGTCGTGGAAACCTCGACTAATATGGGTGTAGTGACGACGACTGACGGTCAGGTGGACATCCTGTTCCTGGTACGGTCCACCATCGACTCCGGACGCAACATGGTGGAAAACATGCTGCGGGCGCTGGCATTCACGGCGGGTGCGGACATGGAGGCCTCCGGTGCTTATCCGGGCTGGAAGCCAGACGCTACCTCTCCGGTGATGCAGCTGGTGCGGGATATTTACCAGGAAAAATTCGGAAAACTGCCGTCTGTCCAGGTCATTCATGCAGGGCTTGAGTGTGGATTGTTCAAGGAACCCTACCCGTCACTGGATATGGTGTCGATCGGCCCGACCATCCGCTTCCCGCATTCTCCGGATGAGAAAGTAGATATCGCTTCTGTTGGTCGCTATTGGGAATTGCTGGTAGCGGTACTGGGTGCGATTCCTGCCAGAAATGCCTGAAACTGACCTTCGTTTCAACACAGCGGCAGAGGTTCCTCTGCCGCACTCACACCAGGAAATTACCTTTTTATTGATCATTATCGGGGTATGGTGAAACAATTCTGTCACACAATAGAAAAATAATGTTCGAACCAGAACGAATGTAAACATGATCCCGGGGGATTCAATGCGTAAACCAGCCCGTAAATTTTTGGCCGCAGCCGGTCTGCTTGCCTGCAGTATGACGGCTGCCGTACAGGCCGAGGAGTTACGACTCCTGACGTGGGGAGGTTATGCGCCTCAGGAAGTGATTGATCTGTTTGAGAAAGAAACCGGTATCGACGTCAAAGTCACAGTATCAAACAACGAGGATATGATCTCCAAGTTGCGTGCGACCCGTGGTGCGGGTTTTGACCTGGCGCAGCCGAGTCAGGACCGTATTCTTGGCGCACAGAAAAATTATCGTATCTACAAGCCAATAGATATGAGCAAGATTGATGCGAGCCGCTTTATTCCTTCCATGTTGAAAGCCTCTGAAGCCAGTTCAAAGATTGGTGATGATGTGTATGCCGTGCCGCATATCTGGGGGACCAGTGGTTTGATTGTCAACCAAACCGCAGGCAAGCAGGAATACAGTTTTAATGATCTGTGCTCGGATGATTACGCGGGCAAAGTCTCCTATCGCCTGAAGCGTCCGACCCTGATCGGTTTTGCCTTCGCCATGGGCGAAGACCCCTTTGCAGCGTATAACGACCGGAAGCAGTACGAAGCGATTCTTGGCAAAGTCCAGGACAAGCTGATTGAGTGTAAGGGCAATGTGAAAGCCTACTGGTCCGGTGGTGATGCCCTGATCAACCTGTTGCGCAGTGGTGAAGTAACCATGGCGATGGGATGGGATGCTGGCGGCTGGAAGCTCAACCAGGAAAACGACAAGATTAACTTTGTCGCTCCATCTTCTGGTGCTTTGGGCTGGATCGATACGTTCGTTCTGCCTGCCAAGGGGCGTAATGACGCAGCCGCCTACCAATGGATTAACTTCGTTATGCGTCCTGATATTGCGGCGAAAATCACGACATCTGCCGGTAACTTCACTGCGGCCATTGGCGCGGAAGCGTATGTGGATGCGGGACTGAGAAGCAGTTATCAGCAGAGCTTTGACCAGGCTGCACTGGATAATATCAAGTGGTATCCACCGGTACCGGCCGGCCTTGAAACCATTGAAGGGAAAGTACTGGATCGCGTAAAAGCGGCGCAGTAATTCTGATCGGGAAGCGGGTTTCTCTGCCTGCTTCCCACATGCTTCTGGCTCTAACTCATCAGTAATAACAGGATCTACCCATGCCCCCAGAGTTCGATCTCGAATGTCGGGATGTCTGTAAATCATTCGGTGATTTTCAGGCTGTCAGGGACGTGTCGTTTGCGATTCCCCGTGGTTCTTTCTTTTCCATTCTTGGTCCTTCCGGTTGCGGTAAAACGACACTGTTAAGAATGCTGGCGGGTTTTCTGGAGCCCGGTGGCGGAGACATTGATATCAAGGGGCGCTCCATGCTGGGTGTCCCCCCCAACAAACGACCTGTTAACATGGTGTTCCAGCATCTGGCGCTGTTCCCGATGATGAACGTATACGAGAACATCGCCTACGGTCTCAGACGTCGTAAAACCCCAAAAGATGAGATTCAGCGACGGGTAGACGATGCACTGGTCCGTATCGGACTGCCGGGTATTGGTAGTAAGGCCATCAGTCAGTTGTCCGGTGGTCAGAAACAGCGTATTGCCATTGCCCGCTGTCTGGTTCTGGAACCTGATGTACTGCTGCTGGATGAGCCGCTGGGCGCGTTGGACCTTAAGCTGCGTGAACATATGAAAGTGGAGCTTAAGAAACTACAGCAGGCGTTTGGCACCACCTTTGTCTACATCACCCATGATCAGTCGGAAGCCATGGTGATGTCTGACCAGGTGGCGGTGATGAATCAGGGCCGCTTTGAACAGGTCGGTACGCCACAGGAACTTTACTACCATCCGAAAACCGCGTTTGTCGCCGGGTTTGTGGGTGAAAGTAATCGTTTTCAGGGCTCTGTAGAGGCGATTTCTGGGGAGGCTATCAAGGTCAGGACGGATTGTGGCCAGAGGTTTCAGGCACTGGCAGCAAACGGTGTACCTATGGACGTCGGTAGTCCAGTGTCTGTCTTTGTACGACCTGAGATCATTCATCTTGGCAAAACCCCTGAACAGGCAGCCGATAATCAGGTGTCGGGTGTCGTAGAAAATATTTTGTTTGATGGTGGTAACAGTCGGCTGCTGGTGCGTGATGCGGACACCGGTTCAGAACTACAGGTTGTGTTACCCCAGACGCACGAATTCACGGGTGTTCAGCGAGGTGACACGTTATACCTGAGCTGGAATACCGGGCAGTGTCACTGTTTTTCCGATATCAGGGACAAGGCGGTTTCAGTATCGGAGCCTGCTCAGACTAAAGTGACTGAGGCGGCAGTATGATGAGAATGACAGGAAGCCGGCTGACCCTGTACCTGCTGATGACGCCGTTATTGTTAACACTTGGGTTGCTGATTCTTTTTCCCCACCTGGACATGATCGGTATCTCTCTGCGGGAGCAGATCAGCTACGGTGAATACCGTTTTACCACCGACCATTATATGGAGTTCTTCACTGAACCCCTGTATTGGCGCACGTTCCTCCGTACTGCCGTCATGTCGATCATGGCAACGGCGATCACACTGGTGATTGCGTTTCCCATTGCCTGGTATATCGCCAAGCTGGCCCGGGGGCGCTCCCGAAGCCTGATGTTTCTGGCCTGCCTGATTCCCTTCTGGGTCAGTGAGCTGGTGCGCACCTATGGCTGGATGATCCTGTTACGGGAAACCGGTGTCGTCAGTAATGTATTGCAATGGCTGGGCTGGGTCGATGGTCCGGTGGAGCTGTTGTACAACGATGTGACCGTGATGATGGGACTGGTCTACAGCTCCATGCTGTTTATGGTGGTTCCATTGATCACTACGCTGGACGGACTGGATGACAGCCTGGTGGAAGCCGCCTATGACCTCGGTGGCAACAGTTTTCACGCACTGAAAGAAGTCATCATTCCTTATGCCATGCCGGGCATTGTCTCGGGCTGTATCGTGGTGTTCATGTTGACGTTGGGTAATTACCTGACGCCAACCTTGCTGGGGGGTAAGGATAGCCTGTGGTTTACCGACCAGATCTTCACGCAGTTTATCACCCGTTTTAACTGGGAACAGGGCTCGGCGTTCGGCGTCCTGCTGCTAGTGCTTTCCTCACTGATTGTCTGGCTCGGACTGAAACTCAGTGGGCAGTCATTCCGGGATACCATGGGTAAGTGAGGAGCCAACCATGATTGCATCTATTCCCCAGAGCCAGGCATTTCGCAAGACGTATGCGGCTTATGTCAGCCTCTTCTTTATATTTCTGATCGCACCCCTGGTAGTTGTGGCGGTCTTTTCATTTAATGACAGTCTCTTTCCCTCGCTGCCCTGGCAGGGATTTACGCTGGACTGGTTCCTGTCAGACGGAGGTGGACGAACAGGGCTTTTCCATGATGATAAGTTACTGGGCAGTATCGGCATCAGTATGGTCGTTGCCGTTTTTGTGGCGCTGTTATCGGTGCTGGTGGCATTGTCCAATGCCTTTCTGTTTGAACGAAATGAATTTCCGGGCAAGCAGTTTCTCTATACCTTGATGTTGATTCCGCTGGTGATTCCCGGCGTTATTCTGGGGATTTCAGTGCTGATATTCAGCAGCAATATTGCCAATGGTGCAGAGGACCTTTGGGGCTGGGATTTAAACTTCCTGCGTCCCGGGTTGCTGCTGATTGTATTGGGGCAGTTCTCGTTTATTTCGACGATTTGCACGTTGATTATCTCTGCCCGCTTGCGCAAGTTTGACCAGGCGTTAGAGGAGGCGGCACTGAATCTTGGCGCCAGCCGTTTTGATGTGTTGTGGACTATCACCTTGCCCTGGTTGCGGCCGGCGTTGATTGGTGCAGCTATCGTTGCTTTCCTGATGTCGTTTGAAAACTTCAATACGACGCTGGTTTTGGTTGGCAGCGATGCACCGCTCACCATCACCATGTTTGACCGGATGCGGGAAGGTTCCACGCCGGTATTGAATGCAGTATCCCTGTTGCTGATGGTGGCTTCCGGCGGACTGGCATTATTAAGTGTCTTTGTGCAGCGAAAAGAATCTGACGGATAAAGAGGGAATGCGGTAAAAAGCTGCCTATTGGCACGATAAACTACACTCTTCGAACGCCGTCGTCAGAGCGTTCGAAGCGTAATGTATAAAGGTCTTCTATTAAGGATGGGGAGTTATTCCCCGATCCCCTTCTTAACACCTGTACTTTTATTCCTATCAAACGCTTTAGCCGTTAATGGCCACTGCGCATCTTATGCATCGGGTACATACACCGACGGTATTGTTGCGCAGGGTGCCGGTAATAATGTGGCGTTATCCGGCAGTATTACGATGAACTACGCGTCGGATGATCGTGGCTCTGCAGCATTCTTTGCGGATGATAATGGCAGTATTACCGGTACGCTGGATGACCTGGTGATTAACCTGTCTAAACCTGCGCTGGCGGGTATGCGTGCCCGTGACGGAGGAGAGGTGGTACTCACAGGCCCATTAACGGTATCAGGGCAGGGTGATCAGGTAGAAGGGCTGTCTTCATTGATTGGCAAGGGTATCCACATCACGGGACCTGTGGATATCAATACGAAGGGCGCGTTTTCCCTGGCCCTCAGCTCTGAGCCCGGTGCAGTAACGATTGATGGGCCTTTAACCATTGTTGCAGAGGGCAGTCATGCCCAGGGGGTGTTTGTCAGGCACATTACTACGCCAGGTGTCGTGACGCTCAACGGTAAAACGGATATTCAGGTGTCAGGGTCCGATGCGGCGGGTATCAGTGGATGGAACAGCATCGTTTATATCCATAATGCGCTCACCATTACTGCCAGTGATGACGCCTATGCAATACAGACCATGGGATCATCCCAGTACATGTTTACCCCTTCGCCAACCACCCTGGTAGCTGATGATCCCGATGTGGCCATGGCGTTGACAACGCGAAGCAGTATTGGTGCAACACAACCGAATCCGCAGGTCATTAACATTGATGGCAGGATCATCATCCAGGGTCAATATAACCAGCTGATTCTGGATCTGGATAGTGGGTCGCACATTAACAGTCAGCTTGTGGAGGCCTCTGACAAGGGAACCTTTCGGTTGCATTTCCATAAGCCGGATGCGAAGTGGACAACCAGTATCGGTTCCGTCATTGGAAGTGGCGGGACAATGGTGTTGGATTTCGTCAATGGCGGTGTATGGGCGTTACCGCTGTCGGAGGCGAATCGGGTCGGTAATGGCTTGTCGGTGGCGCCACTGACAATTGGGCGTGAGGGACATTTTGTTATTCAGGGGCATGGCACCCTGTTAGGTCATGTTGAGACCCTGATGGAGGAAGGTGAACAGGCTACCTACCTGTTAGTAAAAAAAGATATTACGGACAGCCCTTTGTCGCTGGATCTTTCCAGTCTTACCGCCATGACGGATCAGGACAGCTACTCGCTCACGTTACGTCAACAGAAAGAGGGGAGCCAGGAGTATCTCTATGGCACATTAACCCATGAAATACTGTTGCCAGAACCTGAGCCATTGCCGCTACCACCCCCGCCCCCACTGATGTGGACGTTGCCTGAGAACGCCGCGCTCACGCGATTACTGCCGGTAGCGATGGTTGACCAGAGCCTGGCATCCCGGTTGCTCACAGAGATGCCAGCGGCAGCGGATTGTCATGAAGCGCTGGAGAGCTTGCCTATGGGCAATGTGAGAGGAAGCAGCCAGGAGATAACCAAACCCAGGTTTTACCCTTGGGCATTGCCTCTTTATGAGCACATTCGCGCCAGGAATCTGGACCTTGATGCTGGACATGTGGGTTACAAGGCCAATCTACGGGGGCTTGCGCTTGGGCTGGTTCACGCAATGGAAAGCAGTCGCTGGGGAATCGGTATTTTTGCGGGTAACGGCGATATTGATTCACGAGGTGATGTGCCGTCAACCCTCAGTCACGCGGATTATCGAGGGGGGGCGCTGTTTGGCAGTGTCTCATTAAATCCCGTGCTGGTGACAGCGGCACTGGTCTATTTGCATTCGGATCACCGTTTACGCCAGAACACGGACGTGTCCCGGCTGGCATCGGACAGTGAGCTGGACACCTGGGGCGGGCAGATGGCATTGGCGATGCCTGTACCTTTGGGTTCATGGACAGTCATGCCCGGCGCCGGCTTGTCTTACTGGCATACTCGCCAGCGTCGTGGTGAGGTGCTGGATCAGTCATCGGGGCAGGTATACGGTAATGGTCGTAGCACCGAAACCTACTGGGCGCTTCCACTCAGCCTGGCGGCGAGAGGCAATGACCTTTTTTCGACAGGTGAACGGCATATTGCAGCGATACCGGAAGTGAGTGTCCGTTTCATACCGTCATGGGGGGACCTGGACTTGCCGGTAACCGTATGGAGTAATGATCAGCCGGCCTTGAAACTCAGGCAGTCAGGCGCTCGCAGGGATGCATACCGCACGGAAGCGAATATTGGCATGCAAGTAGTTGGAAAAACCATTAACAGTACGGTGCGTTATGGGGTGGGCAAATCCCGGCATACCCTCTCACAACAGTTAAGTGGTGAGTTCACCTGGGTGTTCTGATGTATAGCCCTACCTTATCAGCATTCAGTGTCATCAGGTTGGTTCCGGCGTTTCGCAGTGATTCGATTGGCTTTTATGCTCTGAGGGATGTTTTTCTGTGTTTTGATCTTCGTTGTTGTCTTCGTATTCGGTAAGTTCGGTCATGGTGGTTAGGTAGTCAGTGGCAGCCTCAAGCAAACTAATGCGGATGTCTGACACTTCCTTCTTCATTTTTGCAATCAGAGTTGATCCACTGATAGGGTCACTCTCAGGGTCGTTCGTACTCACAATACGCTCCGTTCAGCTGTTTGAGAGAGCGTAAATAGTCCACGATCCATAGGGTTAATTCCATGACCAGCGTGTCAGTAGTATTGACCAATCCTGAGGCGTTTCTGTTGCATTCCTGTTGTGCTTTCAATACGGATTTTTAATAACGGATGGACGCAATAAAACTCTGTTGCAGAGAATGAGTTTGTTGCTCCTGTTACTGGAATAACTTGGCAGGAAAGTACTAAAAAAAGATGATTTTCAGGATGCAGCAATGAAAAAGATATGCTTTGTGCTGCTGTGACAGCGGTCACAATTTCACCAGTATCCCACAGAAAATCCTGAAGAAACAGACTGTTTTTCCGAGGGCGTTTTCCCTAACCTTGAAAGTGACATCGAATAAAAACGACAAGCGATGTCGCTGAAAAAACAAAACGGTATGCCATGGAAGAGGGGACGGTGAAGCCCAACCATGGCGTGAAACAGACTGTCGGGTTACAGCGCGCAGATAGGATGGATAACAGGTTTGGAGAGGGGTTAGACGCACGCTCGGCACGTCGTACATATCCGGTTTAATAAAAACCAGAGATTCATTCAGGAAAGACGGTGGTGAGTATGTCAATATTCCAACATTTCCAGGATCGTTATGACTCCACGGCTCAGGAAGAGATGAGCCTGCAGGAGTATCTGGAACTCTGTAAGAACGACCCCGGAGCTTACGCCAGCGCGCCAGAACGCATGCTGATGGCCATCGGTGAACCGGAACTGGTTGATACGTCCCGCGATTCACGCATGAGCCGTATTTTTTCAAACAAGGTGATTAAACGTTACAAGGCGTTTGAAGAATTCTATGGCATGGAAGAGGGCATTGAGCAAATCGTGTCCTACTTCCGCCATGCCGCACAGGGCCTGGAAGAGAAAAAGCAGATTCTTTATCTTCTGGGGCCGGTTGGTGGTGGTAAATCTTCCCTGGCAGAACGCCTGAAGCAACTCATGCAACAGGTGCCGTTCTATGCCATCAAGGGATCTCCAGTCTTTGAATCGCCGCTGGGTCTGTTTGACTCCGATGAAGACGGCAGCATTCTGAAGGACGAGTATGGTATCCCCGGGCGCTACCTGCGCCACATCATGTCGCCTTGGGCGGTGAAACGTCTGCACGAGTACGGTGGCGATATCACCAAGTTCCGTGTCGTTAAACTGTATCCGAGCATCCTGAACCAGGTGGCGGTGGCCAAGACCGAGCCAGGTGATGAGAACAACCAGGATATCTCCAGCCTGGTCGGTAAAGTGGATATCCGTCAGCTGGAAGAGTACTCCCAGGACGATCCGGATGCCTACAGCTTCTCCGGCGCACTGTGTCGTGCCAACCAGGGCATGATGGAATTCGTCGAGATGTTCAAGGCACCGATCAAGGTACTCCACCCGCTGCTGACGGCGACTCAGGAAGGTAACTACAACAGTACCGAAGGTCTGGGTGCGATTCCGTTCGAAGGTATCCTGCTGGCTCACTCCAACGAGTCAGAATGGCAGACCTTCCGCAACAACAAGACCAACGAAGCGTTCATTGACCGTGTCAACATCGTCAAGGTGCCTTACTGCCTGCGGGTCGATGAAGAAATTCGTATCTATGAAAAACTGCTGGAGCACAGTTCACTCCGTAATGCCCCATGCGCACCGGATACCCTGCGCATGCTGGCCCAGTTTATCGTTCTGTCCCGTATCAAGGAGCCTGATAATTCTAACATCTTCTCCAAGATGCGGATTTACGACGGTGAGAGTTTGAAGGACACTGATCCTAACGCCAAGTCCATGCAAGAGTACAAGGATGTGGCGGGTGTTGATGAAGGTATGGATGGTCTTTCCACCCGTTTTGCTTTCAAGATCCTGTCCAAGGTGTTCAACTTTGACCCGAGTGAAGTGGCAGCCAACCCGGTTCATCTGCTCTATGTTGTTGAGCAGCAGATCGAACAGGCTCAGTTCCCGCAGGAAGCCTCCGAGCGTTATGTCCGCTTCCTGAAGGAATTCATTGCACCTAAGTACATCGAATTCCTGGGCAAGGAAATCCAGACCGCGTACCTGGAGTCCTACTCCGAGTATGGTCAGAACATCTTTGACCGTTACATCACCTATGCGGACTTCTGGATCCAGGATCAGGAATACCGTGATCCGGATACCGGCCATATCCTCGATCGCTCTTCCCTCAACGATGAGCTGGAGAAGATCGAGAAGCCGGCTGGCATCGCCAATCCGAAAGACTTCCGTAACGAGGTAGTGAACTTCGTGTTGCGCGCCCGCGCCAACCATGAAGGCAAGAACCCCAGCTGGCTCAGCTACGAGAAGATGCGTTCGGTGATCGAGAAGAAGATGTTCTCCAACACCGAAGATCTTCTGCCGGTGATCTCCTTCAATGCGAAGGGCAGCCAGGACGAGCAGCGTAAACACAATGACTTCGTGTCACGGATGATGGAACACGGATATACCGAGAAGCAGGTCCGACTGCTCTGTGAATGGTATATCCGCGTGCGCAAGTCCCAGTAATGCCTGACACGTGACGTGGGACGACCAGCGTCTCACGTCACCGTGTTACCGCATTCTCTCTACTTCGCACGGGGCCGTATTATGACCAGTATCGTTATCGACCGGCGCCTGAACAGCAAAGGCAAAAGCACGGTGAACCGTGAGCGTTTCATGCGTCGCTATCGCCGCCATATACGCCGCGCTGTGAATGACGCCGTTAATAACCGCTCTATCACTGATACCGAGAGCGGCGAAAAAATCAGTATTTCCAACAAGGATCTGTCGGAACCGTTTTTTCATCATGGCCAGGGTGGACACCGTGAACAGGTGCACCCGGGTAACAAGGAATTTGATACCGGCGACCGCTTCAAGCGGCCGGACAAGCAGGGTGGTTCTGCCTCCGGCGACGGCGAAGCCAGCGATGGCGGCGGTGGTATGGATGACTTCGAATTCCAGATCAACCGGGATGAATTCCTTGAATTCCTGTTTGATGACCTGGAATTGCCCAACATGGTCCGCAAGGACCTGAAAGACAGTAATGAATTCCAGACCCGTCGGGCGGGTTTCACCAGCGCCGGGTCGCCAGACCGGCTGAATGTTGTGCGTTCACTGCGCAGCGCCCATGCCCGTCGGATTGCCCTTGGTGGCAAGGATCGTCGTGAGGTTCGCGCCCTCAAGCGTGAGCTGCGCGAGATGGAGGTCAGTCCGGAGAGTACGGATCAAACCCGCGCGCAGGCACTGCGTGATCGTATTGCCGAACTGAATGGCAAACTAAAGCGTTTGCCGTTTATTGATGACTTTGACCTGAAGTTCAACAACCTGATCCGGGTGCCCATGCCGTCGAGCAAGGCGGTGATGTTCTGTGTGATGGACGTCTCTGGCTCCATGACCCGGGACATCAAGGATATGGCGAAGAAGTTTTTCTTCCTGCTGTATATGTTCCTGCAGAAGAACTATAAGGCAGTGGATGTCGTTTTCATTCGTCACCATGCCGAAGCCCGGGAATGTGATGAGCATGATTTCTTCTATGCCCGTGAAACCGGCGGTACCGTTGTGTCATCCGCGTTATCATTGACCAGCGAGATCATAGAAGAGCGTTACAATCCGAAAGACTGGAACATCTACGTGGCCCAGGCCTCCGACGGTGATAACTGGGAAGCCGATACGCCCAAGTGCACCAAGCTGATTCGGGAGAGCCTGTTGCCGCTGGTTCAGTATTTCGCCTATATCGAAATCACGGATCGTCACCACCAGAACCTGTGGCATGAATACCGGTCGTTGGAAAACGATTATGAAGGCCAGTTTGCCATGTCGCATATCCGGTCAGCCAAGGACATCTACCCGGTGTTCCGTGAGTTGTTCGAGAAGCGGGAGGCCGCAGTATGAGAAAAGAACCTCTCTCAACGGGTCCCGAGTGGACCTTTGAGTTACTCGACAAATACAACAAGGAAATTGCCCGTATTGCCGAAGGCTACAAGCTGGACACCTATCCGAACCAGATCGAGGTGATCCGCTCCGAGCAGATGCTGGACGCGTATGCATCCACCGGCATGCCGCTGATGTACAGCCACTGGTCTTACGGAAAACATTTCCTCAGCAACCAGGCCAACTACCAGCGTGGTCAGATGGGTCTGGCGTATGAGATTGTCATTAACTCCAATCCCTGTATCTCTTACCTGATGGAAGAGAATACTATGACCATGCAGGCACTGGTCATTGCCCACGCCTGTTATGGCCACAACTCGTTCTTCAAGGGGAACTACCTGTTCAAGACCTGGACGGATGCGGACTCCATCATCGACTACCTGCTGTTTGCCAAGCGCTATATTGCCGAGTGTGAGGAGCGTCATGGTATCGATGCCGTTGAAGACCTGCTCGACGCCTGCCATGCACTACAGAGCCAGGGTGTTAACCGATACAAGCGGCCACGTCCGTTGTCTGCAGCAGAGGAAAAGAACCGTCAAAAGGATCGGGAAGTCTATATTCAGCAGACACTGAACGACATCTGGTCCACCATCCCGAAAACCTTCCGGGAGGAGAAGACGCAAGAGAAACGGTTCCCGGAGCATCCGGAAGAGAACATTCTCTACTTTATAGAGAAACACTCGCCACTGCTGGAGACCTGGCAGCGGGAGATCATTCGAATCGTGCGCAAGTTGGGGCAGTACTTCTATCCCCAGAAGCAGACCAAGGTCATGAATGAGGGCTGGGCGACGTTCTGGCACTACAACATCATGAATGACCTGTATAACGAGGGGCTGATCACGGAAGGTGCGATCATGGAGTTCCTGAAGTCGCACACCAATGTGGTGTACCAGCCCGGGTATGACAGCCCTCACTACAGTGGCATCAACCCGTATGCGCTGGGTTTTGCGATGTTCCAGGATATCCGTCGTATCTGTCAGAACCCGACTGAGGAAGATCGTCAGTGGTTCCCGGACTTTGCCGGCTGTGACAACTGGCTGGAAATCGTCCACTACGCGATGGAGAACTTCAAGGATGAGAGTTTCATCCTTCAGTACCTGTCTCCCAAGGTGATGCGGGATTTACATTTGTTCTCCATTACCGATGACGATCACAATCCCTACCTAGAGGTCGGTGCGATCCATAATGAACCAGGTTACCGGCAGCTGCGTGAAACCCTGGCTGCGCAATATAACCTGGGCAACATTGAGCCCAACATTCAGGTTTATGACGTGGATGTGAAGGGTGACCGTTCCATGCAGTTACGGCATTTCATGCACAATCGCCAACCGCTGGACCAGCGCAGCACCCAGAACGTGGTAAAACACGTGCAGTTTCTCTGGGGGTTTGATGTGAAGCTGGAGTCCGTCGATGGTGACGAAATCCTCGCCACCTACCCGCAACCAGAGTCAGATTCGCATAAAGCGGCCTGATTCAGTCGGGATTTGAGGTTTTTGCCGGGCTTGTCCCGGCTTTTTTGTGGGTGATTTTCGGGAACCTGCAGGGATCTTGGCGGTCTAGACTGTTATAGAACGGAAAAAAATCGAATATTGGCAGGGGGAACAGTAAGGCAATGCGCGCATGGACTGTCATCGACTGCAATAGTCAGAAAGTACCGAACATTGTACAGACCCTTGCAACACTGGGGATCACGGCAGAAAGCATCCTGCTTGAACAGGCTAATGATCACGATTTCAAATGCCAGTCAGAGGCGGTCGTCATATCCGGTGGTGCGCGTCTGTTTACCGACCCAGCGATTCATCAGACACTTCTGGAGCAATTTGCCTTTATTGATCACCTTACGATTCCAGTGCTGGGCATTTGTCTGGGTCATCAGGCAATAGCTCTGCGCCATGGTGCGGATGTGTACCTTGGAAAGGAGCGCCGTGAGCGTGAAATGGTGGATTTGCTTGATAAGCAGCATCCGCTCTTGGCTGATTTTGATAGTAGTGTCAATGTTGCCACCGATCATTGTGAGGGCGTGACCTTGCCGGAAAACTTCCGTTTGCTGGGGCGGTCTGCTCACTATGGCGTTGAGATCATGGCCTGCCCGGCCGACAGACAGTTTGGGGTGCAGTTTCATCCGGAGATATCCGGAGCACTGGGTGATCGGCTGTTCCAAAACTTTGCCAGGATTGCTTCTGCCTTCCATCGCTTGCCACATTGAGCGGGAAGGCGGATTGCTATGCTGAAAAGAGACGTATGTTCTGGAAAACGGGGTGAAAATGAGTGTAAAAGGTGTTGGAACCAGTAGTTCGTCCAGTTATAAAGACTCGACAATGCCAGCCAAACCGTCCGTAGAGGAAGGCAGCAAGAAAGGTTATGCCGTTAAATCATCGGATGGCGGCACCAGCCAGCTGGGGGATAAAGGTGGAAAATCCTCCGGTCAGGACTTGGGTTTGAGTGGTCGACAAATCAAGCAATTATTGAGCACCTTATTTAAATCCAGGGGCAAGGAAGCTGACGCACAATTTTATAAAAGTATTCAGACGATCCTTCCCGGTGCAGATAAAAAGACCATCAACCTGTTTCTGGTGAGTCATAAATTAGCCAGTAAAAGTAATAAGGATGATTCTGTCATTCTCAAAAGCCTGTCGAATCGTCAGGTGAAAACCAATATCAAACTGACCAAAATGGAGATGGGGCAATACGATCTGAAGGCAGCATCCAGCGCCATGTCCAAGTATATTTCCCAGATTGAAGAGAAGGAACTGGGTCATAAGAAACATAAGAAAGCTGTAACGGATAAAGTCGAAAAAGCCAAGGCTAAAATGCAGAAGGAGCGGACAGGCCGCGCCGCACCGGGTTCTTTTCATGCAGCTGCGAAAAAGCGTGCATCCACCGCTACCACTGCCATTGCCAGCAAAGATTGCCTGCTAACCATCGATAGCTATCGTATGAGTGGTAAGAGTTCAAAGAAAAAGAAAAAAAATCAACAGCGTTCAGAAAAAGACGAAGATAGAGAGAATGACGCATGAATAAACATATCGATATATGGGAAAACACCGTTCATATGAAATAGTATGAATTCGCTATTCACTTTTTCTTTTTAAATCAGTGCTTTTATTTCAGCAACTTTCTGAACTCACCTTGATGAATGCTGTCCAACGTCTTGTCGTTGTTTGATACGGCGAGTGCTTTGGTCTGTATTATTGAGGTTAATTCAATGAAGTTAAACAAGATTTATTCTGTTCTTTTGCTCTTTTTATCTGTTTCAATCGCTCATGCTACTGTGCTGGTCACCGATGATGTAGTGTTTGAATCCAATCATTCCACTATTGCTGATACGTTAAATACCAGTCTGCAATGGGTCGATAATATGATGGTTGATCGTCAGGGGAATCAGCCTGATTCCAATATGACCGCTTTGGGATTACACCAAAATGTAAAGAATACAGCGTGTTATACGGTGTTTCCTACGTCTGGATTAACGGAAGCTGCATGTACAGAAGATTCGATCAATCTGGAAGACTATGTCGCAGCTAACAGCGTCAATGTGGATGCGCCACGCCATGTAGAAGTGACTGCTGACTGGATTAACGATCAGGCCGATATCGGTGGTAACGAAAATATCCTGGGAGATAATGTCGTTCTTGCCGTTGATAGCGCTGATACAACGGTCACTGTGCCTGTTGTAGAGGCTGAGGATAATGCCCTGCTGTATTATGGGGCAACCTTGGTGGATGCTGGCAGTCGTGTAGCGTTTCCTAACGACAGTTATCCTATCTGGAAGATGCAGCTGGGACGCTATTATGTGGACAACTTTCTCATGACGGATAAGGGCAAAGGCTTTTATCTGGAATACCATCGTGATCGTCCACACTGGCACCAGCCCTTGTCGGAAGATGCCGGTGGTTTCTATCTGCTGGCTAAAGCTGCTGGCGTCAATGCATCGGGTAAGACTATCTATCATCTGACCGGATTCAGAATTCCTTATGGCAAGGCCGTCTATTCCCGAATGGGCGCCATTCACGCCGATCCCGCATTGACGGGCAGTGTATGGGCTGTGGGTTACAGTGATTCTGATGACTTCTCTACCGCACTGGTGCGTAACCGTGATGGGCAGATGATTCGATTTGTGCCTGCGCAATAATGTGGTTTTAGCGGGTTACATGGTCACAAAGGAACCTTATTTCAGGGAACATTCGTTCCCTGTTTTCCTTACAAATTATGCGTTTTTTTCGTTAAGGAACCGTTAAGGTTTCACTCAACATACTGCGCCCGTTTTTCAATATATACCAAATAGATCGTAATCCGGGGCCAGGAAACATGTTTAAACCGTTTACAGTAAGTGTTCTAGCTGCAGCCTGTATAGCAGCCTCTTCCTCTGCGATGGCCGGTGACTGGTTTGCCGGTGCCGCCATCGGTACCGTCAAGCAAGATATCTCCGTCAAGCAGGATGGTGAAAAAGCTACGTACCCAAGTGATCGAAATGTTGCCGGCAAACTGGAGGATCCTGGTTTTGGCGCGCTGAGACTGGGTCAATATTTAAATGATAATGTCCGTGTTTATGCGACTCTCGGGGCTGGGGGCGTAGAAGCGAGTGAAAGTGGGTCATTTATGGGTGTGAACTATAAGGAAACCTACAGCACTAAAAACCGTGAATTAAGCTTCTCTGCAGATTATGTGGACAATCTGTTTGGTCTACAGACAACCCAATATTTTGTCGGCGGAACGCTGGGCATGAACCAGATGGAAGCGGAGTTTAAGGGCACTTACCAAGGCACGGGTGTTACGCCTTTGGAAAAGAAATCCAAGAAAGACAATGCCCTGATGTATGGTGTTCAACTGGGTCTGATTCAAGAGCTCGGTGATCATTTTTCGGCAGAGTTGGGTTACCGCTATACCAAGATGAACAACTCAGTGTCATTTAACATCGACGGTGATCAGTACAAATTCAAGCTGAAAGACCAGAAACTCACTTATCTGGCCATTAACTACCACTTCTGATCTGTGGGTTGTTGTTTTGGATCAGGCCGTTTGACGGCCTGATATCGGACGACAGGTTTATAATGGAGATGAGTCGCGGTCGTTGATTCAATGGGCCGCCATAGAGTGCCGGACGCCGGTTCTGATTTATCTCCTTTTGCGTTCCCCAATATGGGTAGTATTTCCAGGGTTACACCATGAAAAAATTATTCGTTGTACTGTCGGTGACGTTGCTGTTTGTCGGCTGCGCTAAACTGACGACGCAAACCCGTTATACCGAAACGGGCCGTGAAATTTTGATCGGCCAGTTTCCTCCTGAGCCCGTTTCAGAGTGTCGTATGGTGCACAATGAAACGCTTGAACAGAGCTTGCTTCAGCGTTATACCGATACCGGTGCTCTCCTCGGCTTTTATGCGGATTCCGAGCAGACGCTGTCGATCGCCGAAGCCAGAGGCGCTAATTATGTCCATATCTATATTCCACCCAAGAAGCTGCTGTTTGGCGTTAT
The DNA here is from genome assembly GCF_018263925.1 of Kistimonas asteriae. GTDB lineage: Bacteria > Pseudomonadota > Gammaproteobacteria > Pseudomonadales > Endozoicomonadaceae > Kistimonas > Kistimonas asteriae. The sequence continues at coordinate 197,060 of NZ_JAEVHF010000006.1, read as the reverse complement.
CGACCTGAACTACAACGATAAGCCCAGGGCGACTTACTACGTCTGCAAGCAGATGCCGTTCCGTTAAACCCGGTGTTTACCCCGATCGTTATTGCGCTGTTGATCGCCGGAGCCGGATCATGAATGTACTTGTTGTCGAAGATGAAGAACTGTTGCTGCACCATTTACGCTATCAGCTGGAAAATGATGGACACTGCACGCTCGGTGCAACGGATGGTGAAGCTGCCCGCCATTACCTGATGGATTATCATCCGGACGTTGCCATCGTGGATCTTGGCCTGCCGGGTATCAGTGGCCTGGATTTGATCCGTCAGGTGCGGTCTGAGGGGAATGCCATGCCGATCCTGATCCTGACGGCAAGGAGTAACTGGCGTGACAAGGTCGATGGCCTCAATGCCGGAGCTGATGACTACCTGGTTAAACCGTTTGAACTGGAGGAGTTGAAGGCCCGTTTGAATGCGCTGGTTCGGCGTTCAGCCGGTTTCTCCCAACCGATGATTGAGGTCGGGCCGTTCAGTATTAACAGTCTGACCAAGACATTTTTTGTTAGCAATGAACCGGTGTCATTGACGGCCTATGAATATGTTCTGATGGAATACCTGATGCGCAATCACCAGAAGGTGTTATCGCGCACGATTCTGGAAGATCAGATATACGGTAATAACCATGGGGCGGACAGTAACGTACTGGAAGTGTTGATCAACCGGCTGCGCAAGAAGCTTGAAAAGTTCTCGGGGGTAAACCCGATTGTGACTGTGCGCGGTCAGGGTTATCGGTTTGATCTGCCATGCCATTGATTGAATCCCTCAAGGGGCGCATGACACTGGCTGTAGCTTCTTTGCTGCTGCTGTTCCTGGGTCTGGTTCTGGCCGGTGTACTCAGTTCCTTCAATCGCACCCTGGACAAGGCTGCCCGGGAACAGCTGGCCGCCAATGCCAACGCAATGCTGGCTGCAGCGGCGCGGGAAGAAAACGGTCAGCTGATCATGCCGGAGAGGTTGATCGATAATCGCTTTAATACACCCGGTGAAAAACTGCATGGTTATATTTACGACGAAAATGGCAGGCTGGTCTGGCAATCCATCTCTACCATGGGTAAAGACATACCGTATGTGCCGGATTTCAATCTGGAAAAACGGGTAACCTTCAGCATCATGGATCTGGAAGGGGAAGAATTCCTGGTCTACGAAATTGATGTGCCGGTCGGTCAGGATTCCCTGGGATACAGCTTCGTCACGGTTGTACCGGCCCAGCGCTATTTCGCTATTATCAGTGTCTTTGAAAACCACCTGATGCTCTGGATGAGCATGGTATCGCTGGTCATTCTTGCTACGTTCTGGCTGGCGCTCTGGTGGTCGCTGAAGCCGTTTCGCCGGGTCATTCAGCAGATCCGGGAGATTGAAATGGGTTCCCGAGAGCAGCTGGATGGGTATTTCCCATCAGAAGTTCGCTGCCTGACCAGTAGTATTAACACCCTGCTGTTATCAGAAAAAACACAAAGGGAACGCTACCGCACCACCATGGATGATCTTGCCCATAGTCTGAAAACGCCTTTGGTGGTGCTACAGAGCGTCGGCAATACCCTTGGGATTCAGGATGGGCCTGATCGGCAGTCGATGCCCGAGCTGCGTCAAACGATGATGGAGCAGATCAATCGTATGAACCAGATCATCGGGTATCACCTGCACCGGGCCGTGACTGGCCGCAAGGGGCTGATGCGTCAGGCCGTGCAGGTGGGCCCTCTGGTGCATGATCTTTGTCGTACGCTGGACAAAGTTTACAGGGACAAGCAGGTATCGGTGCAGGTGAACCTGGATGCTGCCTGCCTGTTCCATGGCGATGAAAACGATTTGCTGGAAATACTGGGCAACCTGCTGGAGAACGCCTTCAAGTTTTGTCAGCAGGGGGTGCGTATCGGTGGCTATGTGCAGCCAGCGGATAACAATGGAAGGGAATCTGGCAGCCTGGTACTGGTGATTGAGGATGATGGCGCCGGACTGGCGGATGATCAGCGTGAACAGGTGCTTCAGCGTGGTGTTCGTGCTGACTGCCTGAGCCCGGGACAGGGCATCGGTCTGGCCGTGGTGCTGGATCTTGTAGAAAGTTATGACGGTAAACTGGTGATTAATACCTCGACGATGGGGGGCGCGTTGTTTCGCCTGATTTTACCCTGATCAACAATGCTGCGGCTGAGCATTGACTGTTCCAGCCGCAGCGATTCTTGTTTTACTCGTCTCTCTCATGAATATCGACGGCTTCATTGTCTGTCACTTCCATGAGCAGTTTTGAACCTTTAGCGACCTCTTCCTCGGTACCATGCAGCAGTACCAGAAAGCTGCCGGCTGAGAGGGATTGTTCATAGCGGACGATGCTGTCCTTGGGAATACCGAAGCTGGCGAGACCTGCCCCTAGTGCTGACAGACCGCCCACCACTGCAGCGCCTTCCAGACCACCGATAATAGCTGACACTAATGGGCCGGCAATCACCATGGGGCCGACACCAGGTATTACAAAAAAGGCAGCACCAAACAGAATGCCCCAGATACTGCCCCAGAAGGCGCCCATTTTTCCCCAGGCTTTCATCCGGTCACCGGTGTTGTAGTAACCGACGACATGTTCTTCCGTATGGTAGTCATTGCCGACTACTGAGATTTTTTTCATGTCAAAGCCGGCTTTCGACAGTCGTTTGACGGCGTCATCGGCGGCATGGTGGGTTTTGTAAACCGCGACACAGGTTTTGGGCAGTTGCATGGTGTTGTACCGCTGATAGAGAGGATGGTCTCCCGGCGATAGCAAGAAAGGTTCTGCCGGAGAGCCGTTGGAGTGTCATGAAAAACAGTTAAAAAATAGATGATTTCGTAGATGAGTCAAACGTTCAAATAATGCCTTGCTGTGTTTGCTTACCGTTTACGTTGCTAGCCTATTGACGACACTTAACCGGTATTTCAAGCAGCTCCGGCCAGGATTGTTCCCAGCCCGTGTTGTGCCGTGCAGCGGGCTTCACATAACGTGACAGGCAATGCTGCTTGCTGAAGGATGACTGGTAGTGATCATAGACTGCCGGTGTAATAACCGTATCCTTTCCACCAATAAAATGTAATTGCGGTATCGAGGCCAGTTTACTGGAGAAATCGATGGGATTAAGACTGTCAGGCATTGGACTCACATTGTGAAACTGATTGACGAACACCGGATCCAGATTGCCTGCGACAGTCCTGATGGAAATGACATCATTGCGACTCGCTGCCATCAGCAGCGCTAGCGTTCCACCACCGGAAAAACCTATCAGTTCAATGTCGTTATACGGTCCTTTTGCTTTTAGTTGATCAAGGGCTTCATTAAGGGTATCCACCATGGGTTGGCTGTAGCGCAGGCTGGTCCAGACCGGAATTTTGCAGTGTTCACTCGATACAAACTGGCAGGGACGGGCTAAGTAGACACGGTCTGGAAAGTTATCCCGACGCATCAGGTCGATAAGCATCAGGTTATGGGGTGTTGGATCCAGTGAAGGGCGTCGCCGACTGGCCCAAGCATGGCCGTCTCCCTCGATGTAAACCCGCAGTGTTTTCTGCTCTCCTGCGAGGTTTTGGAGAGTTTGAAGGTGAAAATGGCGAGTCTCCCTTATCTCTGCCACAGCATTCAGTGATATGGCAAGGCGGTTAACGATCGCCGTGCTATCGCGAGTATATGTGCAGCCTTCTAACAGGGTTATTATCAGGAGAGTAACTAATCGCAACTGTGACATATGTATTTTTTATGATTTATAAAAGCATATTATATGGCACATTTGCATATGAATGGATACATCGAAATAGCTGTTGATTGGTATGCTGAGAAATGAGATGAATGATGCATACTCTGGTTGTCATGGGTGAATATGGGCGTATGGAGAAAAGTGGCTCTAATTTTGAAAGTATTATTGTGTTTTTATCTGGATTAAGACTAGGCCATGTGAAGCTGTTATTTGGGATTGCCTATATATGTGCTCTTTTCAAGTGGATTGGATAATGAGCATGGTAAAGGTTTAATGGTTGTGTAACTTAAGTGATTGATTTGTTATTTTTTCTAAGATTTTCTTTACTTAATACTTATGTCTAATTTTATTTTTTTGCAGATATTTTTAATATTAATGATTAGACGTTAATTCAATATTATTCAGGGAGAATGAGGATGATATCGGGAAATCAAATGCGTACTAAATCAACAGGTTTGGTAAATGTTTCGCCAAAAAAAGGTGAATCTAAAGGTGTAAGAGTGACTGGTGGAGAAAGTAAGCTTGTAGAGAAAATATTAGCTGTACGTCATAGAATAATGGAAGTTCGGAATAGAAGCATTATCCTATCGGATGAGATCGCATTTCTAAATGGTGAAATATCAGAACTTCCTGAAAGGCCATTTAAAATGGATGCAAAGAAAGAAGAAATATATAGAGAAAAGCTTAAACTATGTTCTGATGCAATTCTTGCAGCTAAGCTGGAACATTGGGGGTTAATGAAACAAACTGAACTTGATGGAACTCTGGATTTAATGGATGAAAGGAATCATAGAGCTTCTATTGGTTATCTTCCTGAACCCAAAGAAGAAAAGTTAAAGGATAATGATGCAGAATTTGAAGGCCACCTTAAAGATTTTGCAGATAAAACTAGAACAGTTCGTTTTTCTGAAACTGTAACTACTGTTGATGGTTTGCTATATGCCGATGAAATAAGAATTCTTTTCCAGCAGAAGAAGCCGGGAGCGGGGAATTCTTATAATAGTTATAATCAATGTCGTAGAAAAAAAGAAGTCGATATGAATCTTGATTTAATAAAGGAGAAGAATGAAAAGTTTGAGTCACCTTGTCATCAACGTGCAGAAGAGTTATTCAAGCTAAAAGCTAAAAGGTTCAGCGATAAGGACTTGCATCAAAAGGTGTTAGGTGATGCAGAGGTAGAGAATGTTCGTTGGAAACTTCAAGGATTTAATCGGCGCCGTGGTATAAAGGAAAACGATGTGGCTGAGCTTCCTGGTTATTATGATGCTATTAGAGAAATGGAAGATGAAAAAGCAAGAAAGTATAAGTTGAGTCAGCAGCCTGTGGATGAATAATAGCTGTGCTTTTCTGGAGAAGTACGGGGCAAGTCAAGCTTCAGTGTTTCTCCAGATTGCCGCTATATTATTAAATAATTATCTTCAAAAGTTACGATAGAAATCACTTCTAAGAAGTCACATTCCGATACGACTTATGACATAACTTAAATGTGTTAGGGAACTCTGTCATAAAACGGTGCAGACAAGCGCATTTATTTCAAAAACCTAATTGCTGATGGCGATGATAACTGCTTACCGGCACATGCATAGTTTGCTACACAACATCCCTCACAGAGATAATATACCCTGTTATGTTTTAAGACTCAGTGCTTGTAAGGAATCCCGTGACAATCACCATCATCGCGGAAAAGCGCGACCAGGCGCAGCAGATTGCGACGGCCATGGGCTGGCGGATGCAGAAGGATCTGGCGACCGGTACGCTGGAAGGGCAGCCGGTGGCGCTGGTCTGGGCGTCTGGCCATCTGTTGGAAATCCGTGAGCCCCAGGAATTGAAGCCGGATGCCTCCTGGAACAATCCTGCCACCCTGTTGCCGATTCCCCGCCAGTTTGATCTGCGGCTGACACGCCGCAGCGGGGGGGGGAAAACACCAGCACAGTACTACAAAGTCATTCGGGATCAGCTCCGGCAGGCCAGTGAAGTGATTGTCAGCACTGACCCGGATCGTGAAGGTACTGCCATTGCCTGGCATCTTCTGGAAGCCTGCCGCTATCGAGGCCCGGTGCGCCATGCCTGGCTGGTGGACGGGCTGGACAGGCAGGCTGTCCGTAACACCTTTGCACGTCTGAAAGGCGGCGATGAAATGAAGTCCTGGTTCCGGGCTTCAGAGGCTCGGGCAAGGGCTGACTGGAGCTATCAGTTCGCCGTACGTGCGCTGACCTATTATGCCCGGGGCGGCGCCATGGGGCCGAACCTGGGGCAGGGCGGAGGACGTGAATCTGTCGTTTCGGTCGGACGGGTGCAGACGCCCACGCTGGCACTGGTGGTGGAACGTTGTCGTGAGATTCGTCATTTTGTACCGACCGATCATTTTCTGATTAATGGCCATTTTTCGGTTTCTGACCCGTCGATAGAGGCTCGTTACCATCCCCCCGTGACGACGGAAATTATTGATGCTGCACCAGCCGGTGTTACCTGGGAGCCCAGTCGACGTATCGCCAAAGAAGGTGACCCGGAACCATTGGATACGCCATTATTCACTGGTGAGCAGGAAATGCAGGCGTTCAGGCAGCGTCTGCTGCAGGCGGGCGATCAGGCGACAGTTATCCAGAACAAGGAGCGCAACAGCCAGCGTAATCCGCCATTGCCGTGTGATCTGGCCGAGTTCCAGGCAGAGATGCACAAGGCGTGCGGTATGACGGCTGCGGCTGCGCAGAAAGTGCTGGAAAAACTCTATAATGATGGTCTGGTCACCTATCCCAGAACCGAGCATGCGGAGTTGCCGGATTCACTGTATGCGCCCAATGAGCGTAATCCCGTACTTGAACACCTGACGCAGATAGCGGAATTTGTCCAGCAGGCACAGATGGCCCGTGATATACACGACGGAAGCCATCAACACTATCCCGCCAGAAAGCCTGCCTGTTTCACCAGTAAGCCGATGGAGCACTATGGCATTATTCCTACCCGCAAATCAGCTAACCTGTCGTCTATGAACCGTGAAGCGCAGATGGCGTATTGTATTGTGGCAAGGCGTTATATTCAGGCCCTTTGGCCTGCGGCCAGTCTGCGGGAGCAAAAACTGGCATTTCAGGTGCCGGTAACGGATCTGCTGGGCCATCCGGCAAGCCGTTTTACGACTTCTCGTACCGAAGTAGTTGACCCAGGCTGGATGCAGGCCTTTCCCCGTCGGAAGGATGAGCAGGCTGAGGTGTCTTATCAGGCGATTGTTCCGGCGCAGCAGGGCATGCTGGCACCGCTGAGGCAGGTCGATATGGTGACCCGAACCACACGTCCATCGGCGTATTACACGGATCGCACACTGATCAAGGCAATGAAAACGGTGGGGCGCTTTGTCAAAGATCCGAAACTGCGGCGTATCCTGCGGGAAAGTGCCGGCATTGGTACGCCAGCGACCCGAAGCACCATCCTTGAGACGTTACTGGCTCGTAAGTTCATTGTGCGCAAGGGCAGTCGTCTTGAGTCAACCGCCAGTGGTGAATCGCTGGTGGACGGGTTGCCGGCTTGGATGACCAGTGCTGAGACGACAGCCGTATGGGAGGATTATCTGACCCGGGTTTGCGAACTGCGCAATGATGATAATCTGGCGTGTGAAAAGCGGGATCGTTTCGTTTACCGGCAAATTGACCGGCTAGAGAGTTGGCTGCAGGAATTGCAGGGTTCCCTCTCGGATAAAGTCAGTGCTCAGGGACGCCATCGTTTCACCGGTGGTGGTGCGCCAACACCGAAGATGGCCGCCTATGCCCGAAGTATCAGTCGTCAGGTCGGTATACCGCTGCCAGACAATGCCCTGACAGATCGTCAGGCCTGCAGCACCTTTATTGATACTTATCAGGCTCAGGCGTCACAGAACCGTATGCCCACACCAAAAATGCTCGGACTTGCTCGAAAATTAGCGCAGGAGAGACAGTTGGGATTACCAGATGAGATAGTATCCAGCTTTGATGCCTGTCGGGCCTTTATCGATGGCCAGCTGGGTAGCTCTCAGTCGCAGACTAAAGGCAATACACGACAGAAGGGGACCCGTAAACGACAGAGCACAAGACGACAGGGTGGTTAGCACGGTGACGAATAAAACGATTGTGCTGGCGGGAGGTGGCCACGCTCACGCCTTACTGTTACATCAGCTGATACGGAAACCCTTGCCTGGTGCACAGGTGGTGATGGTGTCGCCAGATCGATATACCCCCTATTCCGGCATGCTGCCGGGATTGATTGCCGGTCACTACCAGCCGAATGAAATGCATATTAACTTGGCCGAACTGTGTCGTCTTGCAGGGTGTGAGTTTGTTCAGGGGCATGCCGTTAAACTTGATGCCGACAATGCCATTCTCAGTATCAATGGGGGCCGCGGTTTTCATTATGACTTGTTATCCATTAATACCGGTTCATTACCACAGAGTCCTCCGGGTTCTGGTCAGTCTGACCGGGGTATGACGGTGATAGGGGTAAAGCCCGTTAAGCAATTCCTGTCATGGTTGGACGATCTTGAAGTACAGCTGCCGGTTTTACCGTCTTTTGCACTTGGGGTTCTTGGGTTGGGGGCAGCAGGTACAGAAGTGGCGTTGGCGCTTGAACACCGTCTCTGCCAGCGTTTTTCCGGCGTTTCCCTCCACCTTGTGGGAGCCGGCGGATTATTGTCCGGGCATCCTCTCACTGTGCAACAGTATGTGCGTGAACAGCTTGGCGCTCGACATATACGGCTGCATGAAAATGTCCAGGCATCGCTGGTGCCGGGTGGTTTGCAAAGCGGGCAGAGTAAAACGATATTCCTGAATGCCGTCGTTCTGTGTACGTCGGCGCGGCCTGATGGCTGGTTGCGGGGCAGTGGTCTTACACTTGATGAACAGGGGTTTGTTTCGGTGGACAACGCCCTGCGATCACTCAGTCATCCGAATGTATTTGCTGCCGGTGATATGGCGACGCTGGCATCACAACCGCATCCGAAATCAGGCGTCTACGCGGTTCGCCATGCCACTGTGCTTGACGTCAATCTTCGTCACCTGCTGATGGGTAAACGTGTCATCGACTATAAGCCACAACGTCAGTCACTGGCACTCCTTAACATGGCGGATGGTCGCGCCATAGGATCACGGGGAGCTGTCACGGTAGCAGGGCGCTGGGTCTGGCACTGGAAGCACTGGCTTGACCAGCGCTTTATGAAACAGTTTCCCCGTGGTTTTGAACGATAACCTAGTTATTGACGTCTGTTTCGCCACTGACAGCCTGGTGGTTTTTTTCATCAGGCTTAATGGCCAGAATCGAACAATCGACACCAGCAAAGACGTTCTCTGCCGTATTGCCCACCACAAAGGCGGCTAGCCCGACTCTGCCCGCCGTGCCCATGATAACCAGATCGGCCTTAATGGACGCCGCCAGTTTCTGAATTTCATGGGACGCACGGCCTCGCATCAGGTGGCACTGTGCTGCATCACCGATACCATTGGTGGTGACCAGGGCGTTGAGGCGTTCACGGTTGGTGGTTTCCGTTTCCTTCAGTAGTTCATTGACCTGTTCGCGGGACATATTGATGAAAGGTCCCTGAAGGCGGTCTTCGCCATAAAGATCCCAGACATGAAGCACATGCAGGTTGGCTTTTTCCTGCAGGGCCAGATGGTCAGCGCTGGCTAGCAGTTTTCGGTTGAGGGCGATTTGTTCCGGTGTATCGGTGCTGGTGTCGAGGGCGACGAGAATGACTGGTGTCTGTGCCACTTGTTCCGCGTCTTTATCCTGCATCATCCAGACCGGGCAGGGGCAGCGGCGCAACAGATTCAGGTCATTACCTGTCAGTTGACGTCTGTTGAAGACGCCGCTGGGCTCTGCCAGTTTGACGACCAGGTCATACCCTTCCGTTTCCACCAGGCGGATCACTTCGTGGAATGGATGGCCACAGATCTGCCGGGTTGTCACGGAGATCCCCGCATCCATAGCTGGCTGGGCAATGGCCAGTAGATGCTCATCCCAGAAGGATTGAAAGTCATCGCGTGACAGTAGCGGATTTTCAAACCAGGCCGGTTGAACAATGCTCACGAAGGTCAGTTCCGCCTGGTTGTCGGCGGCCAAGGTAATGGCCTGCACCAGTTCCGCCTTGCTGGTATGCGCGTTGGTGATGGCGACCAGGATTTTTCTGAATTCCTGCATTCGGTTCTCCTCCCCGTTTATTCTCATAGTAGTGATTGAATCACTGTTTCGGGTTGACGGACATCAATGACCGGAATACTGGCTTGGTGCCAGTTTCTTTCTGGTAGTATTCAGTGATCGGGTTGTGTACCGATACTACAGGGAACGGGGATGTTCGTCAGTGGAGAAGTTGTATGTCGTTTTATCGCTGGCAGGGTAAAGACCTTGTGATTGCCTGCCATTTACAACCCCGGGCCAGTAAAGATGAATTTGCCGGACTGCATGGCGATAGCCTGAAAGTTCGTATCAAGGCGCCACCGGTCGAAGGCAAGGCCAATGCCTACCTGATGAAATTCCTGGCTAAATGTTTTGGTGTGCCACGTCGGAATGTTGAGATTATTGGGGGGGAATTAAGCCGGGAAAAGCGCATACGGATTATTGCACCCGCTATCCTGCCTGACATGCTGGGTATTGAGACTGGCGAATAAAGTCAGAAACTGTTGTACTATTTATGAACAGTGCGGTTTTATGGATAACGCATCGAGAGATTGGGAAACGACGCTGAAATGGATAGCACGATGATTGAAACCCAAATCCCCTATATCGCTATTGTCGTTTGCATCGCGCTGTTGGCGACCCTTACCGTGGCGATCGTCTCGCGCATACGCAGGGACACCGGCGTACATATTCGCAAACCTTTCTTTGATGGTTCGGAACGCTCATTCTATGGCCTGCTGGATGTGGCGGTCAGGGAGCATTTCTGCCTGTTTCGAAATCCTGTGTTGGGCGAGGTGCTCTTTACTGATGAGCAGCAGCGTCCGATGTCTGCACGTTTCCGAAAAGCCCGGTTTGACATCCTGTTGTGTGAACGCCGTTCGCTGGCGCCACGTTGCGCGATTTTGCTGGCGGATCGCAGCACCAAGAAAGGGCGTCGTCGCATTGATCAGATGCGGGGCTGGTTTGACAAGGCTGGCCTTCCGCTGCTGGTCTATGAGACAGGTGGTTTGCTGGACGTACGGACGCTGCGGGAAGATGTGTATATCGCGACGGGGATTGAACACGGTAATCAGGGCAGCGAAGTGATCGGTTCTGCTTCCGTACGCAAGGCTGTCAGTGAGCAACCGAAGCGGCCGGAAACGCGGATTTGCGGCAAGTGTGGCGGTGGCATGGCGCGTCATACCCTGAAGCAGGGTAAGCATGCCGGACGGGAAGCCTGGATTTGCAGCAGTTATCCCGAATGCCGCACGGCGGTTATGATTCCCGGTAAAATATCCAGCTAGTGCCATCAGGCAGTTTCTGTGTGATCGGAAACTGCCTTCCTGCTCTCTCTGTATCATCGTACACTTTCATGACCTGCATTAGCGTTAATCGCCTTACGACGCATACGGCTCTATTGTGTTGGTCAAATCCGCCTCCCAGTTTTGTCAGACAGATGAACCAATGCCCGCTTGCGATTTGCAGTACGCCGCCATAAGCTTGCCGGCTATGAACATGTCATTACTTCAATCACAACGTCGAAAAGATCAGGGGCTTTATCTGGCCTGCCTGGCGTTGCTGGTTGTTATGACAATCTGCCTGGTGCAACGCGCCGGGCTGGTAATGGCCTGTCCGACAACGGTGACTGTGAGTGACCTGGCTCATCAGGATTCAGCGGTTACTGCCGATGCTGATGACTGTGAACTGACCGACCAACTGTTACGTGGTGGTGAAATCGTCGAGCTGCCCATGCTGTTGTCACTGTTTACCGTTATTCTGCTTGTTACCCTTCTTCAGCGTATCGGCTGGCATGTCCTCTCTTCGCCTGATCCACCGTTGCTCAGGCGTCATGTGCTGTTCTGCACGTTCAGGGAATAGATAGCAATACAACCTGCAGGGCGGGTGACTTTTGATAGTCGCCCGGATAATTGCTATCTATGGATTTTGTAGAACGATGAAAAAACAGTTTTATGTGGGGCTGGTCACGCTATGCCTGCTCCTGATGTCGCGGGTCGGTTTTGCGCTCAGCACCGAATGGCTGGTGAGTCCGCAACAGCCGAATGCCAAAGTACGGTTGCTGCTCACGGGTGAAACGGATCCGGTTGCAGGCACTGTGACCGGTGGTCTGGAAGTTCAGCTGAATGATGACTGGAAAACCTATTGGCGATCGCCCGGTGAAGGCGGGATTGCACCTGAAGCGAAATGGCTGGATTCCGGTAACCTGAAGCAGGTTGAATGGCTCTGGCCATTACCTGAGCGTTTTGAATTACTGGGAATACATGCGCTCGGCTATAAGAAGACCGTCGTGTTTCCCCTGGTGTTTCAGGTTGAGGATTTCGACCAGCCCGTCAGGCTATTGGGTGACTTCCGTCTTTCATCCTGCACAACCATCTGTGTCCTCACCGATTATCAGCTGGATCTTTCCTTTATCCCGTCAGCGTTAACGCCTGACCCGGCAGCGGCTTTCGCGGTTGATAAGGCATTGTCCCGCGTGCCGACATTAATGCCTGACAGTGGTATTGGTGAAGTAACGGCTGTCTGGGATGCCAGTCAGCAGATCGTGCGTGTGACGGCAGTGCGCAGTGATGGTTGGAAGACACCGGATGTGATCATTGATGGCATGGAGGATGTGATCTTCGGTGTGCCAGACATTCGTTATCAGGGCGAACAACTGAAGGCGACTGTTTCTGTCAGTAGCTGGTTGGGTGATGTCGATCTCAATAATCAGACACTGGCCGTTACCGTCATCAGTGGCGACTACGCGAAAGAGATACCGGTGGTTGTCCGGAGCGGAACGGTTGCTGATGATACCAATGACAATAGCCTTTTATATCTTATCGGCCTTGCATTCCTCGGGGGGCTGATACTGAATTTGATGCCTTGTGTTCTGCCGGTATTGGGCATGAAGCTCTCTTCACTGGTGATGGCATCAGGGCAATCCCAGGGACAGGTCCGTCGGCAGTTCCTGAGTGTCGCGGCGGGTATTCTTTTTTCATTCTGGCTGCTGGCGGCAGGGCTGTTAGCTCTCAAAACGTTCGGTGCCCAGATTGGCTGGGGTATCCAGTTTCAGAATCCCTGGTTCATTGGCTTCATGGTGCTGGTGACCACGGCTTTTGCAGCGAACCTGTTGTCCTGTTTCGACATTCGGTTGCCGGTCGCCTGGTCGTCAAGGATTGCCCAGACGGGTGATGATGGCCTCGCTGGTCACTTTATACAGGGGATGTTTGCAACCCTGCTGGCGACACCCTGCTCTGCACCTTTCCTGGGGACAGCGGTGGCCTTCGCGCTGGTGTCAGATCCTCTCACCTTGTGGATGATCTTTACATCGTTGGGTATCGGCATGGCGGCCCCCTATCTGTTGGTCTCTCTCCGCCCGAGTCTGGTTCGTCTGTTACCGAAGCCCGGTCCCTGGATGAATGTTCTTCGTCGTGTATTGGCGCTGTTGTTGTTGGGTACCACATTCTGGCTGATCAGCCTATTGCACAGTCACATGTCGATGATCTGGGTGCTGCTGGTAGCGGCGGGGCCTGTATTGCTGCTGGCTTTCTCGATGATTCGCAGCAGACAGCCGGCTGTCGGGCGGGGGTTGGCTTTTGTTGCCGCATTGTGCCTGTCACTCGGACTGGTCATGTCTGGCGGCTGGATTCTGGGCGCGTTTGAAAAAGGCACACAACAGGAATCGGTGCTGAACTGGACGCCGTTTGATGAAAGCAAAATAGAATCCCACGTGATGACCGGCAAGGTGGTATTTGTTGATGTCACGGCTGACTGGTGCATCACCTGCAAGGCTAACAAGGCCAGCGTATTGAACCGGGGCGCCGTGGCTGAAGCCCTCAATGCGCCCGGTGTCGTGTTGATGCAGGGAGACTGGACCCGGCCTTCCGATGTCATCAGCCAGTTTCTCAATAAACACAACCGCTATGGCGTGCCGTTCAATATCGTCTACGGACCCGGTGCAAAAGCAGGCATTGCCCTGCCGGTACTGCTGACCCGTGATGGTGTCCTGAATGCTCTGAACCAGGCTGCAGGTACACAGGAGATTGGCAAATGAAACAATGGTTGAAAGTAATAGCGAGCTTCTTCCTGTCATCTCTGGTGTTGATGGCAGGAACAGTGACGGCTCAGGTGAACCCTGCCGAGGCTACGGTTCAGATCAACATGTCAGACAATCTGGAAACCGGTGACTCACTCAATCATTGGATGAAAGCCCGTCGTCTCATGGAGCAGCGAGCTATCAAAGCACACCATCAGGCATTGTTTGAAAACCCTCATGATCCGTTTCAGGGAAAGCAGGGTGGCCAGCTGACCATTGCCTACTTTTTTGATTACAACTGCGCCTTCTGTAAACGACAGGATGCGATATTGCAGGAAATAACCCGGCAATTCCCGCAGGTGCGTGTTGTCTACAAGGATATGCCCATTCTGACAGCCTCTTCATTTGAAGCGGCGGAACTGGCGCTGGCGGTTTATCGCCAGACGCCGGAGCAGTACAGCGATTTCCATCGACGTCTTATGGCCAAACCCGGTGCGCATACTCATCGTTCAATTCAGGCAACGCTGGATGCGGAAGGGCTGGACCCCAAAGCGCTGAAAAAGGCAATGGGACCTGATGTGACGATGCACCTGTACCAGAATCTTGGGCTTGCTGAAGCGCTGGGTATTGGTGGTACACCCTCGCTGGTTTTTCCCGACCAGATCGTTGTTGGATTCAAAGATGAGCAGGCATTGACGAACCTGATTCGCACCCATCTGCAAGGACAAGCGCGCCATGAAAAAACGTCTGAGTAAGTTCATACGGGAAGGCGTGCTGACCCTGTTGATTGCAGTGGGTGTCATGACCGCATACAACCTCTACCTGCAGCGAAATATGCCCTCAGGAGACGTGCCGGTTTTAATGGGAACAACATTAGATGGTAGTCGTTTTAATCTTGGGGAAGCATCCAAAGATGAGACTGTACTAGTGTATTTCTGGGCCAGCTGGTGCTCGGTCTGCCGGGTTGTCAGCCCTGCGGTCAGTGATATTGCCAGTGATTATCCGGTGATATCCGTTGCCATGGCATCCGGTAATGATGATCGTGTCAGCCGTTATCTTGCTGCGCATACATTGGACTTTGCCACCATCAATGATGAGGGTGGCATGATGGTCAGAGAGTGGGGTGTGCAGGCAACACCGGCATTTGCCATTGTTAAAAATGGGGAGATTCGCTCGGTGACAACGGGCTATACCACCGAGCTGGGTCTCAGGTTACGAATGATGTTGCTTTAGCGGAAAGCAGCTGCCGGGAGCCATCCGCTCCCAGCAGCTGCCATAAGATCAGAAGACTGGACGTCGTGGTAACTGACAGGTTGTGACTATGTCTGTTCTCAACGGTTTGAGAGCATTGTGTTTTCGTTGATACGTCGGTCGACGTAAGGATTACGCTTGCCGGTAATCTGACCAATCCGCTTGTCCCGTTCCTCTTCCCACGCAGATACCGGCCAGGAGCGATCCCAGGCTTCATACAGCTTGCGATCCTGCTGGCTCAGTCTCAGTTTGTATTCATCGGCCATGTACAGGTAAATCCTGGCGATCATGCCGCGTGTGACCGGCGGTGGTTCTGCTTTTCTCGCTTTGAAATCGACCTTGAAGGCGCACTGACCATATTGCCCCTGGGTTTGTGGCAACAGGCTGAAGCGGTAATTCGAGCGATCGCCGTTGATTTCACCAACGGCTGGCACCAGATTGTGCAGATCCGCTTCCATAATCCGGAATTGCTGGCTTTTCTTTGAACAATTCTTGCGTCCTCCCTGTTGCCAGCATTGCAGCTGGTGGCCGAAGCTCCACGCGGGAACCACATGTTCCCATTCCACGCGTGACGCGCGTCTTTCCTGCTTTCGGACCTGGTAGCCGCAGGCGTTAAGATCTGGTATCAGCTTTTTGCCCTGCTGGTATTGCGGGCAGCCACAGTAGAAGGTGAAGGGGTTGTCTTCGTATAACCTGGCAGCCACCCTCTTGGCCTGACTAAAGCTCTGGGGGGGCTTGATGGTATTGCTTACGTAGGCATAGGCGGAGTGCGTCAGTAGTGTCAGCAACACGACTGCGAATAAGGAACGTCTCATTATTTAACGTCTTATGTCTTATATGTCGGGCGGTATTTTTTCATTACTTCCTTGTTAATAAAAGACATTTGACGTTATTTGCAGGGGCGATGGACAGGATTTATCAGAATAAAAACAGGACGCATTTCTTCAAGGGGATTGGTCAGGCAATACACCGAAGCTGTTTGATACAACCTGATACAGTTATGACAACTTACCCATGCATTCATTGATCATGATGACTATAGAGTATGCATTGTTCTGAAAAACGGGATTTGTCATAGAGGTTTCGAAGAGGGATCAAAGAATGAGTCTTCATCGTTTGTCGCTGTCTGTGATGTCGCTATTGCTTTTGGGGCTCGCCGGCATTGCGCATGCCGCACCAATGCACGGTGTGGGGCCTGGACATCGACACCCTGCTTATCGTCCCGGTCCCCCGGTGGTCAGACCCGCAATCGGTGTGAGGGTGGCAGTGCTTCCCGTAGGCTGGCGGTCACTGGTTGTTGCCGGTGCCACCTACTACGTGGTCGACAATGTGTATTACCAGCGCCAGGGGGGTACGTATATTGTGGTCGAGCCACCGGTCACCGTTGTGGTTCCCGTTGCGTCTCCCGGTCCTAATGTGCACGTTGCGTCGTATACAAGCCTGTATGTCAAAGGCAAGCTTTACTATTACCGCGATGGTGTTTTTTATGACAGGACATCGTCAGGGCAATATCGCAGCGTCCCCGCACCGGCGGGAGCGGTCATCGACAAGCTGCCTGCCGGCGCCGTGGAAGTACGGGAAAATAACAGGATTTACTGGAAAGCCAGTGATACCTGGTATGAACCGATAGGTAGCAGTGGGGAAACGGTTTACCGGGTAGTGCGCTAAGTTATAGCGTTTGCATGGTTTGTTTGTCGCGCGATCTGTCAGTAGTGATATAACCGGTTTTTGCCTTGCCATAATTCATCATAATTCAGCACGAATTGATCGCTTTTGAACCATCGGAATGCCTCCTTCATGGCGTTAAATCATGGACAGACACAACGCACATGATAAGGAGCACAACGATGAAGAAGATGATGGCCGCCTCAGTCCTGGGATTGATCTGCACACTGACGTTTGCTCAGGCCCAGGCGGCTGAGTGGACCTGGAAGAAAGGGGCAACGGTCGGCAGTGCAGCCATTGCCGGTGCAGCGCTTGGTGGGCCCGTTGGTCTTGTGGTTGGTGTGGCTGCCGGTGATTATCTCGGTAACCAGGTGAACCAGGCCGACCAGTTGGATGCCGTGCAGTCAGATCTGACCGTCGCACAGCAGGAAGCTGAACAGTTGCGGATTGCCTTACACAATGCCCAGGTTGCCATCCATCAGTATGAAACGTTGGCGCTGGATACCTTGCAGCAGGATGTCCTGTTTCGCACAGCCGGTGACGCCCCCGATGAGAGAGCGACTCAGCGACTGAAGGCGCTGGTCAGCTACCTGTCAGTCAATCCATCGGTTAAGGTTCGGCTGGATGGCTATGCTGATCCCCGCGGCGCTGATGCGTATAACCTGGCGCTTTCCCAGCGACGCGTCGATTCAGTCCGCCGTTTCCTCCAGGATGCCGGTATTCACGAAGACCGCATCAGTCTGAATGCGTATGGTGATCGACTGTCTAAAGCCGAAAAAGGGGATGCGGATGCTTATGCACTTGAACGGGTAGTCACGATTGAGCTGACCGGTGGAAGTGACTATGAGGCGGTTGCTGTTTATTAATAAAATCCGCTGAAATCACCTTCTGAGGCTAAGATCGGCGTGTGAGTCAATCTTAGCCTTTAGTCTAAGTCCTTTCGGTATCCCGACTATGGTCTAGCCGGCGGCACTGAACTTGCTGCTTTTCTATCCCTCTAAATCTTAAATCATGCGTATTTGCCCGGTTAAAGGGCTTGTTGAATTTAAGGGATAGAGGTACTCAGGATGTCGTTACACAGGGAGAAAGATAACCATAAAAATAGCGTCCGACTGCAGTGGGATAGCGTATGGCTGGGGGACTACCAGCTGCGTTCCGTAGCGGCTCAAGTCTCGTACGGTGCAACCGGAGAGCTGTGCATAGAGACCTTTGAGTGTGACATACACCGCTCCCTGGCCAGTGACAATGAATCTGTCGTTCGTCTGTCTGCTGCGAATATCAGGCTTGTGACACGTGATAACACGGTTCATCTACAGGAGCGTGTCCGTGTATTGGACATAGGCCATCTACGGATTCAGCCACTGACGGTTTTATCCGGTGCGCGTGATTCCCGCCCTTTGCATGTGACAGATTGCCGTCTGGACATCATTTCTCACCATTATTGCGCTAGCGCTTTTTCCGAGATATTGATTTCACCAGATACGCTACAACAGCAGCAACATGGCGCAAGGTGTGGTGTGTCCCACCTGCAAGTGCTGATGGAGAACGTGTTGCAGATACCGGTCAACAGCCGGAATCGTGACTATGAGAGCCATCTGAATGCGGTGAAACAGCAGCTGACTCACATCGTTGATAATGCCGGTGAAGCTCATGCCCGTGAGCATAAAATTGCGCGGCAGATGACCGTAAATTTGATCAAAGACATCCGTCTTATGGAGCAGCGGGGGCAACTGGCATTGTCCGCCTCCCTTCTACGACGCATGCCGCTGATGGCATTACGGTTATTGTTGCCTTCGTCGGTGGTTCGTAAAGCGGATGAATCGCAGTTGGTTGAACTGTTGTTGATGTTGCACCGTACGCTGCCTGAAAAAGCCATCGCGCTGCTCATGACGCATATGAATGCGGGTACGCTTAACTGGCACAATGTCATGGACTCACCCTTGATCAAGTTGTTATCAAAACACTATCTGTCTCCCCTAGGGGGTGAGGTCGCAGTGCAAAAGCAGAGGCAGCAGGAGATCGCAGCGCTACTGCTTGCCCTGTCAAACCAGTTGCTGATGGAAACGTATGTTCAGTCCCATCATTCCATGGCGCCGTTTAACCGTAAGACTGAAAGCGGCGATGGATTAGCAGACTTGTTCTCTTTGTTACAGGTGCTGTATCCAGAGGTGAAGGCGCAACATCCTGCTGCAAAAGACGTTGAACAGATGATTTGCCCACTTGAACATCGAGAGATGCCTGACGCTATCCAGCATTATGAGCGGCTGTATCGACTCACTGAGTCACCTGATGTCCTGACAGTGCTGGCTGCACTCTATCGGGCCGGTGGATACCCTACCCAGCGGCTGGAGGGGATGGTGCTCAATGTACCAGAAGATGCTGATCAGGCATTGCTGGCCCGCTGCCAGCGTGCCTTGTCAAAGACCGATTCAGAAACAGCATTCGGTCTGCTGTTACAGCTCTCGGAAGCGACGCGTTGCACGATGATTGCCGGGTATTTCCGTTCTATCAAAGGTCAACTGCCATTAAAAATGCGAGTCCTGGAGGCTTTCTCACGACCCTATTCACAGAAGGAACAGCGGCGTTTGCTCCAGCTGTTACCCGATGACGTTTTGACCCGCATGGTGGAGCATTATCTCTTCAACACAGAGCTGGCCTGTATTGATCGACTGTTGGCACGCTCCGCGAAAGTCGCAGTGGCGAAGCGTTTGCTCATTGCTACGGTATTGCCGATTGAGCACTTGCATGAACAGATTGCTGCATTGCGACAACAACAGCCAACGAATAGCCAGGCAAAGACATTACTGGCAGAGCAGATCAAAGGCGCGGAGAAACGGTTGGAACGTATGCTGGATATGGCCAGTGAGTTTGACCCTGATATTGTGGCTCGGCTCTGTGATCAGGAGGAAACGGCTCTCAAGGTCAGCATAGAATCCCGTACACGCAATGGTGATGTCGTGGCTGCCCGGCAGTTGACCCAGCGTGTACTGACACAGTTGTTGGCAAAAGGCTACCGCATTGCCGCAGACAGTCGTGCAACCGGCGCTTTCAAAGAGTATCTGGCAGGTTTGAAACAGCTCTACATTCGTTATCGATTCTGGTCATATGAGATATTTTCGCGATTGTTACATGGGCGAGGTGCTGTCTCGGGTCTGCGTTGTTCCAAGGCACACTATCCGTTACATGAATTACCCGAGAGGGATGCCGGATTGTTCCAGTTGCTTCAGCTTGCTGCCAAATACTGTGACCAGGGCATGATGTTGCTGAATGTGATTGAGCGTCTCCGTCTGGAAGTGGTGATGGCGAAAAAGGTTTGAACTTATCAAACATAATTGCCTTTATTGTTCGTAGTGTTACTTCCTATTTGATCATTCACTAATTAGTGATACCGACTATGCTTCTTGGCTGTTAGCATCCGTATAGTAATTAGTAGTTACATAATTATATTATGTCTAAGAGCAAAATTTCAGGAGCTTTATTGTTAGTGCTCATTGGTATTTTATCTATGTCTCATAATAGTAGTTCCGATCAAATCACAATAATGACCAATGGAATCGACCACATTATTTATGCCAGCACAACGCTTGAGCAAGGGATTGAAGATATTGAATGCATACTGGGTATTAGACCTGTTCCTGGAGGGCATCATCCCCAGTATGGGACACACAATGCTCTCCTGTCTCTAGGGTCGGGAATCTATCTAGAAGTAATAGCTCGAGATCCGCAACTGCCTACGCCTCTGCGCGGTGCTCTTATTGATATTCCACCTACAGGCAGGTCGGGATTAGTGACTTGGGTATATAGGACAAATAACATCATAGATTTATCAGAGAAGGCAAAGCATACTGAGCTCGGACTTGGTTCGATTGAATCAGGGAGCAGGACAATGCCGGATGGTAATGAAATTAGATGGCAATTAACCGATCCATATGCGATGCCGATGAATGGTGCCATTCCATTTCTTATTGACTGGGGCGACACAAGTCACCCATCGGTATCCATACCTTATGGTGGTAAGCTGGTAGAGTTTGTGATCAAACATCCTGAAGCTGATCGAGTACGAAATGCGTTATTCTTGCTTGGAAGCAATGTCAGTGTAATAAATAGCGATCAATCTGGCTTTATAGCAAAAATTTTCACGATGACTGGGCTAGTTATATTAGAGTAGGACAGTGAAAAGTATACATATTGATTTAGAGATCTAATATTAAAAATACTGCTGCTTTTCTGTGAACCTTGCCTGTTGGTAGCGATTTTCCGGCTCATGTCAATTTAACGGTCGATACTAACCGGTCTTGTTGGTCAGATGGCTGGTGTTTCACCCATTGCGCGATCAGAACCGCCCACAGGAACCCTGCGATGACATCGGCACCGTAGTGATATCGCAGGTACAGGGTGGAAAAAGTAATAGATAACGCCATAAACAACAGGATGCTTTTAATGGGCCATGGATGACGGGACCAGGTTACGATCAGGGTCAGCCAGGGAATGGCGGTATGCAGACTGGGAAAACAGTCATAGAGGTAACGGAAACTGTTAACGGCGTCATACAGTATTTCATGGTTGGCCGGTAGTGGCACAACGAACTGATCCGGTATGTACGTCACAGGTCCAACAACGGGCAGTATGAAGTAAAAGCAAAAACCACCGGTCAGTGCATAAATGAGTGCTTTGCGAAGATGGAGAAATGTCCGGTGTTGTCCCTGCCAGTAAAAATAGAACAGCGAACCAATGGGCAACAGATAATAAAAATGCAGGTAGGCGAACTCCATCCATAACGTCAGGCCCGGTGTAATCCATTGCTGGAGGTACAGAGGTACTGGCTGGCCAAATAACAGGATATCGAGCTGGATCATCCAAGGGGTATCTGAAAGAAATCAACGGCCAGTTCCAGGCGGAAAACACGCATGGTGAGATAGCCTAACAATATCGCGGGCACCGGCCAGAATTCCCGCAGGAACCACGCTGTATTTGAGGACACAATATGCCGCTGCAGCAATGGCGGTATGACCAGAATGAGCAATAAAAATAAAAGGCCCGCAAAAAGTGCTGCTTTGTTTTCCATAGGTTCTATGGCCAGAATGGAGCCCGATAGCAGGGCAATGGCCAACACAATGATGGGGAATAACAGCGTGAGCTGTTTGTCTAAAGGCCAGTGTCGTAGCGTCTGTAACAGGTCTTGCATCATAAATAATCTGGGTGTTTTTATTGTTATTGTTCACAGGCATTTGGTCGCCTGTGCAAGATGCAGTGATCGACGGGTCAATCGCGATTATAAGAAAGTGATCGTATAGAGGCAAAAGCTTGCAAGGTCTTGATCTGTTTTGTGAACCGACCGCCTATGAGCGAATCCGTCGTTGCACGACGAACTATGATTACTGCACAGAAATAAGCAGTAAAGCCATGCCATAAGGCCGCCTTGTCACGCTGATTTCATGATTGCTGAACAATCTTGCTATCAGTGTACCGGCTTTGTGGTTTGCACCGGCCAATACCATCTGATAGCAATAAGCGATGGATGACCGTGTCCGGGCAGTACAGGACAACCCGCTAACCCGTACTCTCAGGAGCGTGATACATGCCTGAAAATACCGCGAAAGATGTGAATTACAGTGATTATCCCGACAGGGTGACGCGTACACTGGTGTTGAACAGTGGCGATCCCGAAAGTAAACGACAAGAGTTGTTAGATTATTTTCAGCAGACATTTGATCAATATGAAACGCTGTTTGAAACACTGGCCTGTGACGAAGCCTGGTATGAAAAAGCCATTCCACTCCGCCATCCCCTGATTTTTTATTTTGGCCATACGGCGTCTTTTTTTATTAACAAGCTGATGACCGCCAAACTCATCTCGGAACGCGTTGATCCTGATATTGAGGCCATTGTCGCTATCGGGGTTGATGAAATGTCCTGGGATGACCTGGATGACAGTCATTACCAATGGCCTTCCGTGTCTGCGATGAAAGATTACCGTCGTAAGGTGCGGGCGCTGGTCTCTGACTTCATTGCAACCATGCCATTGGATATCCCGATTACCTGGGAAAGCCCAGCCTGGATCATCATGATGGGGATCGAACATGAGCGGATACATCTGGAAACGTCTTCCGTATTAATCCGCCAGTTGCCTCTGTCGTATGTGAAGCCGGATCCCTACTGGGAGCCCTGTCGAGAGACGGGGGATGCACCGGAAAACCGGCTGGTGGCAATTCCGGGACGCCACTTGCGACTGGGTAAGGCGTACGATGATGCACTCTACGGCTGGGATAATGAATACGGCCGTTATGATGTAGAAGTCCCTGCATTCAGTGCCAGTGAGTACCTGGTCAGCAATGATGAGTTCAAGCCGTTCATGGATGCCGGTGGTTACGATACTGAACGCTGGTGGACGGATGAAGGCTGGGCCTGGGCGACATTCAGTGAAGCACGCCATCCTGAATTCTGGGTACCAGAAGGTGACGGTTATCGTTATCGCACCATGCTTGAAGAGATTGCCATGCCCTGGAACTGGCCGGTAGACGTCAATTGTCATGAGGCGCAGGCCTTTTGCCGTTGGAAGTCGGAAGTGACGGGGCGTCAGATTCAGTTGCCGAGTGAGGCGGAGTGGTATTGTCTTCGGGACGTGGTTGATACTGATCAGCCCTGGTGGGACAAAGCGCCAGGTAATATCAATCTTGAATATTGGGCATCCGCCTGTCCTGTGGATGAATTCCGCACCGGTGAGTTGTGCGATGTCATCGGGAATGTCTGGCAATGGACGACAACGCCCATCGATGGCTTTGATGGTTTCCGTGTGCACCCCTGTTACGATGATTTCTCCACCCCGACGTTTGATGGCCGGCATAACCTGATCAAGGGCGGCTGCTGGATGTCCACCGGCAATTATGCGATTCGGGATTCCCGCTATGCTTTTCGTCGGCACTTCTTCCAGCATGCGGGCTTCCGTTACGTGGAGTCGACTGCCGTAGAAAACACGTCTGCGAACCCTTATGAGACAGATGCCCTGGTCGCCCAGTATCTGGCTTTCCATTACGGCGAGACCTTTTTTGATGTCCCCAACTACCCTGTAGCCTGTGCACAAATCTGTCGTGACGTGAGCCAGGAAAGCCCCCGAACCCGCGCCCTTGACCTGGGGTGTTCCGTCGGGCGTACCAGCTTTGAACTGGCCCGCTGGTTCCAGCATGTGGACGGTATTGATTTCTCAGCACGGTTTATTTCAGCCGCTTCCGAGTTGCAGCAGCGAGGCAAAATTCGCTATTTCGTACCGACGGAAGGGGAGCTGGGGGATTATTGTGTGGCAGATATGGCGGAACTGGGGCTGGACGACATCGACGTCAACCGTATCCGGTTTACCCAGGGAGACGCCTGCAACCTCAAGCCAATATACGACAACTATGATTTGGTATTCGCCGGCAACCTGATCGACCGGTTGAATCATCCGGCGCAGTTCCTTGGCATGATCCATGAGCGGATTCGTCCGGGTGGGCTGCTGGTGCTGACATCGCCGTATACCTGGCTGGAAGACTATACGCCCAGAGACAAATGGTTGGGAGGTGTCCGGGAAAACGGTGAGGTGCTGGATACGTATACCGGCCTGCGCCGTGTACTGGATGCCCATTTCGAGGAGGTCCAACCACCGGTTGATGTGCAATTTGTCATTCGGGAAACGGCCAGAAAATTCCAGCATACGCTGGCGCAGTGCACGGTCTGGCGCAGGAAGGTTTGAGGGAAAACGCGTTTCTACATAATCAATAGAGCGACTAAAAACCGGCCCTTGTCTTCATGCGGTTTACAAGGGCTTTTTCTGTAAAAGTGTTTTGTCAGTTATTCTGATCGGTTCGTTATAAAATCCTGCACCACCTAGCCTGCTTTTCAGCCAGACTCTTACCACTCTGCTGGCTTTCTGGCCACTACCACGAATTATTGTTGAGTTGTTTCTTTATGCAGCGTATCGCTTACATTGCTTTTGCCGCCCTTGGGATTATCTGGGGCAGTAACTTCCTGTTTGTAAAATGGGCTTCAGCGTTTATATCGCCCGCACAGATTGTTTTTCTGCGTATCTTTTTTGGCTTCCTGCCACTGCTGGGTTATGCCGTGTACCGGAAAGAAATCAGGTTATCCCATCTTTGCTATTGGCCGCATTTCCTGATGATGTCACTGCTTGCAGCGGTACTGTATTACTACGCCTTTGCCTTGGGGATTTCGCTCCTGCTGTCCAGTGTGGCCGGGATGCTGAGTGGTTCCATCCCCTTGTTTGCCTTTGTGATGACATTGATTTTTCTGCGTGATGAGGCGGTCAGTGCCCAGAAGGGCGTGGGTGTGGCGCTGGGTTTTCTGGGGGTATTCATAATCGCACGTCCCTGGGTTGGCGGAATCAATGGCGTGAATCTTGAGGGAGTCTTGTATATGGCGCTGGGGTCACTGAGTATTGGGGGATCGTTTGTCTATGCCAGGAAATTCCTGTCGGACCTGAACATATCTGCAGTGGCGCTTTCCACGTATCAGGTCGCATTTGCCTTGCTGGTTTCTGCGGCTGTCACGGATTTTGAAGGGATCACCCGGATTGCGGAGGATACCAAAACCCTCGTGGGTGTTGCCGCAGGCTTGGGTATGTTGGGAACGGGTGGCGCATTTATCCTTTATTACTTCATTGTGAGTCAGTTAGGCGCGGTAACGGCGTCTGCTGCGACGTATATTCCTCCGGTGGTTGCACTGGTTATTGGATACTTTGTGGTGCATGAACCTGTCGCTCCCTTGGATCTGGTGGCAATGGGACTCATCTTATGTGGTGTTTACTTTCTTCAGAGTGAGAAACAGTGGTTTTCCTGGGCGAGATTGGGTAAGAGCCATTTATGAGTTTTGCTTTGCTACTCTCACTCGTGGGCTGCCAAAACAAGTTTCTGTTATAGATCTATAGAAAAACGGTAGGCGGTTAATTTACGGCTAATCACGATATTCGTTAAATAGCGATCGTGTGAAGTTGTTTGTCTAGTGATTAGCTAAACCTCCACACTACTTTCTAACCAATATTGATACTTTTAACACTTTTGTTAACAGTAGTGACATTACTTAGTAAAATCATGGAATTTTTGTGTGATTTTCTGGTCGGAATAATTAAGAGTTCAAGACTCTTACATCAGATTGTTTTAATAGAGGAGATCATTATGAAATCTGTTACTCAACCTTCCACGCCAACGACTTCCACCCCAACAACTTCCACAGCCACAACTTCCACAGCCACAACTTCCACCTCAACAACTTCCACTGCTACGATAGCGACTCGTCCTCGAGTTGCGGCAAAATTTTCTAGAATACCAACTGGGCATGCGCAACAACCCTCCGTATCGGGAGCTCAGCGTCAGGTCTCGATTCCGGTCAAAGATTCAACGATTCATAATATTATTTCCAATAGTGCACTCAAAGATGAAGAGCGCACTGCAAAGATTGAGGTTGCGCTATTAACAGGAAATATTAACGTAAATTCAGTGAATGAGTACGATCAAACAGCATTGTGGGAAGCTCTCCAATATAAGAACTATGAGTGCGCGAAGCTTCTTTTAGAGAATGGAGCAAACCCTGATTGTCGAGGTGCCTATAATATCAGCGAATTTGATGCTACGCCGTTGCACCTTGCTGCAGCTATTAATGATGGCGGTAAGATGACAAACTTGTTGTTGAGCAAGGGCGGAAGGCCTAATGCACAAACGACGCAAAGAGGGAGTAAAACACTAAAAGAGCATGTAGAAAAGATGCACTACTCTAGTGAATCAGGTATGGCAAGACTGGCCACTAACGCAACACCGTTGCGGGAAAGTATGGGAGGCAATTTCCATAGTCGAGTATTAGCTACAGCAAAAGATATTGCTATTAAGTCTGCTGTAGCAAAGGGCATGAGAGAGGACCAGGCTATAGAGAAGTTTGCTATATATGACTTGGAAAGATTTAGTGAAGAAGAGAAAAAACAGGCGCGTTCCATTGTACTTGGCGTAAAAGAAACTCCAGTGCAAACAGAGCTGGCTGCGTATGTGGATGGCAGGCTTGGACGGATATTCACAATAGAAGATGTCAATAAACGAATAGGCAGAACACCGTGCCACATAGCAGCTAAGGTTGGGATCGGAGCAAACGTTGAAGCGCTGTTGAATAGCGATGGCTTGGCATCCATGGTAGCGTGTGATGTTGAATTTAAAACACCGTTGCACTCAGCCATTGAATGGGGTCATTCAAATGTTGTTAAGAAAATGCTTGAACTAGCTCCTGATCAATGTCGAATTGTTGTTAATATGAAAGATCACGGTGGTAGAACGCCGATTCAGATGGCTCAACCTAGAGATAAAAATCTAATGAGTGAAATATTAGAACAGCTCTAACCTTCTGATTAATTCAAAAATAAATATCTCTATTAAAAGGGTAAGAACGCTACACTCGTTTAATGTTCTTTTTCTTTGAATAGGAGCCTTCTCATAATGAAACCATCTTTTTCATTACAGGAGTGGATGATAACGGTGGTTTCTCTTCTTGGTTGGTGCTTGATACATCGGCTGTATATGATGGTTCTGTTCTACAGCTCGGTCACGCTGATTATAGAGACGATCTTAAGTTTTCTTGGCATCTTTAGAGTGTGCGTCCTTACATAGATTTATATTTTCAGGCTTTATGACTTTGAGCTAATAGCTGATACTTGGCCTTCGGAATTTTTGGGAGCCAGGAATAGTGTATGGTCCGCCACATAGCCATTGTCGAAGATGAACCTGCGATTGCCGAGAACTATCGGGATGCCTTCCAGCGGCAGGGGTTTCAGGTCAGCCTCTATGATAACCGGCCTGCGGCGATGGCGGCCTTTTGCCAGACGCTGCCGGATCTGGCCGTCATTGATGTGGGCCTGGGCGACGATGTGGAAGGGGGCTTTGCGCTTTGCCGGGAGCTGCGCAGCCTGGCGCCGACGTTGCCCATTGTTTTCCTGACGGCCCGGGATGATGAGCTGGACGTGATTTCCGGCCTGCGCCTGGGTGCCGATGATTACCTGACCAAGGACATCAGCATTGCCCATGTACTGGCCCGGGTGAATGCCCTTTTCCGTCGGGTCGATGCCTTACAGCAGCCGCACCGCGAGCCGGATAAACTGGAGCGGGGCAAGCTGGCGCTGGATATGGATTGCCTTACGGCCAGCTGGGCTGATGCCGAGATTCCTCTCACCGTGACGGAATTCTGGATGGTGCATGCCCTGGCCCAGCATCCCGGTCATGTCAAAAACCGTCAGCAATTGATGGATGCTGCCCGGGTGGTGCTGGACGACAATACCATCACCTCCCATGTCAAACGGATTCGCAAGAAATTCCAGTCAGTGGATACCGGGTTTACGGCCATTGAAACGGCGTATGGCATGGGCTATCGCTGGAAGGTGGCCTGATCGGATGCTGCCGTCAGCAGGGTTGGATTGCCGGTGAAACTCAGTCGTCAGCTGATGCTGGTCAGCCTGCTGGTGCTGGTATTGCCCTGGGCGGGTGTCCAGTCTGTGCGGGATATGGAAGCCAGCCTGCGGGATGCGCAGGCGCAGGTGCTTGAAGCGTCACTGCAGACGATCGCGACCAGCCTTGAAGTCCGCCAGCAGATACCAGAGCTGGTGACGGCACCGATTGACCATCACGTCTATGCCTGGCGGCTGGAGAGTCCGCTAATGCTGGATGGTTATGATGAAGATTGGCTGGCGCAGGGAATAACGGGGCAACGGGTTGAGAGTCCTTCTGAGAGGAATACCTCCTTCGGTCCTGAGGTCAACTTCAAAGCTGCTACGAATGATGAAACCCTCTATCTGTTCTGGAAAGTGACAGATGAAAATATTGTCTATCACAACCCGTCCCTGCCTTCCCTGAATAACGGCGATCGTCTCCTGCTGAAACTGCATGATGAAAACGGTCAGGTTGTCACTTATACCATCGCAACGGAAGCACCCGGTCCGGTACTGGCGCGTTATGTTCGGAGAGTGAATGGACGTGACCGAGTGCAGCGGGAAAACCTGATCCGTGGCGTCTGGCGTGATACACCGACCGGTTATCAGCTGGAGCTGGCAATGCCATTGCTCATGGCCAGGGCTGGGCTGGGCTTTTCTGTGATTGATGCCGCGCAAACAGCTGATGGCAGCGTGTCGGAACAATGGACAGGCACGGTCGCACCGGCTGTTCAATGGACTGGCCCGCTGATTACACCGGACCTGCAACTGCGTGAGGCGTTGTCTGCGTTTCTGAAACCGGGTGTCAGGCTGGGTGTTATCAACAATGCCGGATGGCTGCTGGCCGGTGTGGAAGAAAGCGCGCAACAGGATGACGCGCAGCATGAACCGGAGATGTTCTGGCTGCTCGAATGGCTTTATAACCTTATCCTGAGCCATGGTGGCCTACCACAGTATCATTCTCACTGGAGTGAGGGGCGCTGGGTTAATGCAGTGGTGAACGATGCACTGGCCGGACGCCCCGCCAGCCAATGGGTACGGGATGATGGCGTGCTCAGGCTGGTGGTAGCATGGCCGTTGTACCGGGATGGTGTCATTGGCGGTGCACTGGTGGCCGAACAGGGCAGCGAAAAAGCCATGTTACTCGCCGGACGTGCGTTCAACCGGCTCTTTTCCCTCAGTTTTCTGACGATGCTGGTGACGGTTGTCGGGCTTTTGGGTTATGCGGGCTGGCTCTCGCTGCGTATTCAGCGTTTGAACCGAGCAGCTGAGCAGGCTTTTGGCGTTGATGGGCGGGTGCGGGATGATTTTCCTGCCAGCCATATGTCGGATGAAATAGGTCAGTTGTCGCGTAGTTTTGAGCGACTGCTGGGACGTTTGCGGGAACATACCGATTATTTGCGTTCGCTGGGAAGCAAACTTTCCCATGAATTGCGTACACCACTGGCTGTGCTGCGTTCATCGCTGGATAACCTGTCCCATGAACCGTTGGGTGAGCAGGCTGGTGTCTATCTGCGTCGGGCTGAGCAGGGCGCCGCGCGCCTCAGTGCGATACTGACGGCCATCAATGAGGCGACCCGGCTAGAAGCTGGCATCAGCAATGCCGAGAAAGAAACCGTTGATATACGGCAGATGCTGGAAGAATTGAGTGAGGCATACCGCGGCATTTATCCTGATGCAATATTGCAGATTGAATTGCCAGACACTGTCGTTTATTGCGAGGTGGCGCCTGAACTGGTGGTTCAGGCGCTGGACAAACTGGTCAGCAATGCGGTGGATTTCTGCCACTCAGATGGCACTATCCTGATTCGGCTGCGCCATGAACGCAATACTGTGTGCATCGATGTAGAAAATGATGGACCGCTGTTACCTGAAGCGATGGCGGGGCGGTTGTTTGATTCCATGGTGTCTGTTCGTGATGGATCAAACACTCATAGAGATAATCGACAGCAGCAAGATAGAAGTGAACGCCTCTCCTTACATTTAGGGCTAGGACTCTATATTGTTCGGTTGGTCATGGAATTTCATAAAGGAAATGCATCAGGGCATAACCGTCCAGATGCATCGGGTGTGTTGTTTACTATGACTTTTAGGCAAAAATACTCCAGAAATTAGCTGATCGATGAAGGTCTGATCTCATTGCTCATGTTTTGAATGTAATGTTCCAGAGATCTCCTATGTTGAGGATTTGTCAGGCGATTTTGGTACTGTCTCAACTCAACAAAAGCATTACCTATTTCGGCGCCAGATCTGATAAGTAATTCAATTTGTTCGAAACTAGTCCTTTGACGGCACGCTTCTTGTAGAACAGTTTTATCCTCAGTATTTCTTCTGACAGTTTCATGTATTGGACGATTTACATCTGCACCATGCTCAATAAGCAAACGTATCATATCAACATTGTCTCTTTGAGAAGCGTACATCAATGGTATGGTGTTATCATGCATGGTATTAACCAAATGTGAAAGCCCGTTATCTAATAATGCTCTTAACATTCTTGGGTTACCTGATTTTATAAAGGGAGTAAGTGGGTTTTGGGTATTTATATAAGGCTGAGCTGTTGTTGGATTGAGTAACATCGCCGACTCAAGCTTTTCAAGTTCGCTCTCTGGTAACAAAAGATAATGAGAGATTGGTAATCTAGCATGTCTTATGCCTGTTTGCCTGCAGAGTAGGGTGTATAAAATGATTGCTAACTCTCTATTTCCTGAAGGGAATGGCTGTAATGATAAAATGCTACCTGTTGTCTTTATAACGAGTCTTCTTAATTGCTCAGGGTTTCTTTTGTTACGCATTGCCGCTTTATTAAACTCTTCAAGTATTGTTTGGAGTCTTTCGAGTATATTGTTCACTGGTATCATACGCTTTAGTGTCAGCTCAGTTGTCTTGTCAGAAAACTTAAAGCTTGCCTGGCAGTTGATTTCAGGTTGAGCTTCCAGATAAGACGCATTATCTGAAGAGGCTAATATCGCAACTTCAGTTGTTATATTGTTTCTTATAAAATTAATGCATTTTTCAGTATGAGCCCGGGTATTGGTGACGAATACTGCTCTATTCAATAAGGTACTAAGAGATTGTGTTGAAAAATGTCCTTCTCTCAGAACAAAAGTTTCTGTGGAGGGTTTGGTAAAGTCTGCAGAAAAACCTAATTTAACCATAATATCACGCAGATGATGTACCTGTAGCCCGGAAGATAAATCAGCTTTTAACGCATACTCAAAGGCGTTCGCCATTTTTATTAGATGATAAGGTGAATTGTCATTTGCATGGCGACTGAATATTGTATGTTGGTCATCAACAAGTAGAGGACAAAATTCATCATGATGATGTTCGACTACGGCAGTAGCTTGAGGGAAACAGGAAAGGTTGAAAAGCACTCTGTCAGTTTGATCGGCATTTGAAATTAACTCATTTAATATGTCTTTTTGTTGTTGTGTTAAATTTGATTTGTGTATTTCATTCTGCAGTAGATTGAAAAATTGTTCACGATCATCATGTCGGGGGATTTTCTTGTATACATGCTCTTCAAGCAGATTTGAAAGTGCAGCTAAAAAGCAGGTAACGATTGGGCTTGAATAACGAGGAGCTTCCTCTGGGCCTTCTTTGTCAGTATGCCACATCATAAAGCTACTACTGGTATTACTGGTATGTATAGTGTGAAGACCTTGGTCGAGAATAGTAGTGGTGAGTTCTTCAAAAAGATGGAATACCTTATGGGCTTGCTCAATAATGTTTCCAAGACGATGGTTAGGAGACACTTCCGGTGTTAAAAGAGATTGTTGCCTGTTAGCAGGGTTAAGCTTGCTGAGTGCATGTGTTGTTTGATGAAATAGTAATGTTGAGGATGTTTCTTTTGAATCTGTTTCTATTGAGTCTTCTTGAAATGTCACATGGGCTGTTCTTTGAAATAAACATTCTTTAGGTGTTGGGTTGTTTCTGCTGAGAACATACCCTTTAACAAACTTATCGGTTTCTATGCAGCCTAAGTTTGGATGGGTTTTTTCCGCTTCTGGCTTTCCTTTCATCAGGATTCGGGAGGCCGTGTGTGGTTTGATAATTGGAAATGAATCCATGATAAATCTACTCCAGTCAATAAAATGTGAACAATAATCCTCTATTGAGATTCGACAACGGAGATCAAATAAATATTTTGGGTCTTACATGTATGTCAGGCTATCTTGCTAACAAGATAGCTATTTTTCATGGCGACGCTTATACAGAACACGTCGCGCTTTGGACGTGTTGTTATTGTTTGAAACTACACAATCATTTGCCCATGATAATCCTGATCACAACGCATAATCGCCTCACGGGCGGATGGTGCGTCCAGTTCGCTGACCAGGCTGTAGCCTTTTCGTTGCAGCGTTTTTTCCCGCCAGTGATTACCTTTGAAAGCCGGTAATAACCACACGGTAAGAGAACCCGCCAGAATCAGGAGGGCCATCGGTAGGCTCCCAGAGTGCTGAACCTGGAGATCCAGCATGTGCAGGATCAGCTGTATGGCGAACAGTATTGCGGCCACATTCCAGAGTCGTTTGAACAGGGTCCAGAAGACACCAAAGAACAGCGCCGGCCAGGAGAACCCCTGTTTAACCGCTTCGTGGCCATGGGCGGGGTGGTAGTAAACACGGAATCTCTTCATGGTTTTCTCCAGGTTCCGGTAGTCACTGTTAGCCTGACGATGATACAGTTCTCACACCGACGCATGGCCGGAGGTGTGGCTCAAGCATATCAGTCGCAGGTTCCGGGTCATGTTGGTAATTGACGCAATCGTTTGTGGTGAGAAGGGACTGCACCTCCATGGCTGAATGGCATCTCTATATGATTCGCTGTGCAAAAGGCACACTTTATACAGGGATAACAACAGACGTAGCGCGCCGTTTTCGTGAGCATTCGGCGGGTAAAGGTGCCCGTTATCTTCGAGGCCGTGGGCCGCTTGAGCTGGTGTATCAGTATCCAGTGCAGGGTCGACACGAGGCACTGAAGCTTGAAATAAGGGTCAAGAAGTTATCACGTCAGCGGAAAGAAGCGTTGATTATGAGTCAGTATTCAATGGATGAAATACTGAATTCGACCATAACTATGGAATGAAACGAAATATTGCATTTGAAAAAAATAAAATAGAGTATTTGCAGGTTTCAACGACAGTAGTTGTTATTTGTTTTTTCTGATGTGTAACTGAGTGTTTCCGTTTCTTGGGGAAATGGTTTTCATTAGCTCATTAATTGCTCTGATTTGTCTATAAGAGGTTGCTTTGTTGTTAATCTGATTTATCTTTCTTGTTACGTCATTTCCTGATGCTTTTTCTACGGTTGAGTATGAGATATATGCAGTCCTTTGGCGTTTCAGTGTGTTTTTCTGTGTTTTTATTATTGGTGTTTTCAAAGTTTTCCATTGCCAGTTTTCCAAAAGATACATCATATTTAAGGATTATCGGTGGGCGGGATGTTGCTCATGGCAAACAGCCTTGGCAGGTGTCTTTTCAGGATGGCAGAGAGCACTTCTGTGGTGGTTCCCTCATTGCTCCCCAGTGGATTCTGACTGCTGCACATTGTCTCGATAATTATACCCAGGAATCTCTGGGAGAGATCGATATTCGGGTGAATACGGTAAAAATTTATGGTAAGGGCAATGGGAAGTCTGCTCGCGCCATGAGTGTGCATTTCCCTGATGATGATAAAGCGGATATCGCATTGGTCAGACTGGAAAAGCCCGTTTTAAATGTACCGTACCTGGCGCTTGCAGACGATGCGGCGATGGAAGAATCGGGATACCCCGGTGTTTTAGCGACTGTTTCTGGCTGGGGTATGACAAGAGAGGGGGATTACAACATGCCGGATACGCTGAAAACCATTGAAGTACCACTGGTGCCCCAAGCTTACTGCAAGCTCTCATATGATAATGATATTGCCGATTATGAATTTTGTGCGGGTTATGTAGACGGGGGGAGGGATGCTTGTCAGGGGGATAGTGGTGCACCGCTGATAGTGAAACATGAGGATAATTTTGTGCAGGCCGGGATTGTTTCCTGGGGTTCAGGTTGTGCCAGACCTTTTATGTTTGGTGTCTATACCCGGGTAGCCTCATTTACAGACTGGATTGGGCGTGTGATTGCGGGTGAGAATTAGTTGTACCCTCATAGGCATCACATGATTTCTTCTTGAGCGCTGGCAGGCGAACAGTTGTTCGCGTTATACGTTACTGACGCCTCAGTGCTGTGTATTGACCCGCCGACGCCGAGCATTGAGGCCGAGGGGCCAATAGAGGGGGGGGCGGGAACGTCCCTGTCGGAAGTCAAAACATGTTCTTCGTGACGTGGTATAGACCATTCACTGATGTTTGTATTCAGTCTGGCAATTGGATCCAGCATATTGATAGTAGGCATGTTTGCTTGGTTTTTTGGATCGCGTTGATAGTCTAGCAATGATTCCCTGATGGATGGGGAGTGCGTGGCTAATGTTAATGCAGTCTCATTTTTCGGATTCACCTGCTGAAACAGCGTGAGTGTAAATGCAGGGCTCGCGAGAATCAGATTAACGATATCCATTTGGCCGAGTGTAACGGCAAGCATTAATGCCGTAAATCCATCCTGATTGAAGTCTTGAAATAATTGCGCTCCGTAGTTCGCCTTTTCAAGTATTTGTATAATAATGGCGATGTCTCCTCGCTTTATTGCAAGCATTAATGGCGTATCGTTATTGTCATCAGGAATTTCCAGTTGTGCTAGGAAGTTGGTAGCGAGTAATGTTCCTATGCTTTCTTCACAACCATGGCGAAAGTTTTTTAGTGCCAATGTCAGAGCAGTATCATTCTGTATATTGCTCTGTATTAATGCACTGTAGTTTAGTGTTTCCGTCCATTTTCTTGAGATTAGAGTATTTATTAAAGTCATAGCGGCCGAATGATTTCCGCACTCTATAAACTCCATAATTAAATTATTGTTTCTATGATTAGTCAGTAAGTTTAAATCTTTATTCTTGGATAAGAGATCACTGATTTTTGCGGCGATCGCTTCTGTGTTATGACCGCATTCATCTATTTCCTGAAAACAGGCAGAAAAGTTGCTTGCCCCATCAGGTATCATTTGCGGAGTTTCAGTGGACGAGGGAGAGTTGAGAAAGCAGCTGCAACAAAGGGTTGTGAACCGATGAAATAGGCTGATATTGGCAGGTCTATCCTCACAGGCATTGGCATTGGCATTGGCATTGGCATTGGTAGTGCTACTGAGCTCATATTCATCGCCCCTTTCCGGCAAATTTACAGGTGGATTGTCCAAGGGGTGAGAGCCTGTCGTAAATCTGTTTGTACAACAATGCATTAAGATACTCTCTGTCAAACGGCGGTTAATGATGAGTGCGTTTGACAAAAAAACGATTGCAAGGTTTTCTTACTCCCGAACAGGTCGGTTATTGTTATGGCTGATCTTTGATCAGGGTTTTCCAGTGATTTTTCTCTTGAACCGACTTTCTCTGTGGACAATATGGTGAAAGAAAACCAGCAGCCAGTAGGCGCATGAAATAGCCAATACATACCAGCAGTCAGTGCCCAGCATACTGAGCAGAATCAGACTCAGGATCACTGAGAAACCTGCCAGCCAGCGTGCAAACCCTCGGAACACCTTCCAGCCAGCCGCCATGCTGAGCACATAGACCATGATGAAATTGCCGTTGGTGAATCGGATCAGGTCATCAAGAGGAAGCGCGAAAACGGCTGCAGCCACCGTGCTGATCACACTGACGCTGATAACGGTGATCAGGGCATTGGCGGGCACGTCCCTTCCGGATGTCCGGTGCAGCAGGGCGGGTAGTCGTTCTTGCCGAGCCTGGGCCCAGACCAGTCGGGCAAAGCCCTGCTGGTAGATATTGATCGAGGCGAAAGAGGCCAGGTAACCCGCCACGCCGGCAATATAACGAGCATTGTCACCAAATAGCTGGTAGAGGATGGTGGGCATGGAGGTCACTTCCTGCTCAGGCGAACCATAAGCGCCGAACTTCAGAACTGCAGCGGAATAGGCCCAGTAGACAATGCCGGACAACACAAAGCCGATGACCATGGCCCGGGGGAAATCCCGTTCCGGGCATTTGAATTCTTCACCCATGTGGGCAAAGGCTTCGAGCCCGATAAAACACCAGAAGATGACACCTATGGCCTCGCCGACGGCCATCAGTTCAAAGTCACCGGGAACACTGTCCTTTACTGTCAGTTCGCCGAAGTACCAGATTGCCACCACCAGTGCCGCAATAATCAGGGCGATGGCAATTTGTACATTGCCGGAGATTCTGGCGCCCAGCAGCCCAAGGAAAAGAATCAGCATCAGGGTAAGTAGTTGTATTAACAGCTCGCCCATGGGCGTCAGGTCAAACATGGCGTACCAGAAGCCGGAAGCAATATGCAGCCCTGCAGGAATAGCAACCGGAATGACGCTGAGAAACAAGACCGCAGTCAGTTTATCCCAGGTCGGACCATAAGCTCTGCCCACAAAATAGGCTGCTCCACCGGCGTTCGGAAACTGCTGCCCAAGGCGGGCAAACGTGAGTGCAACAGGAATGATCAGCAGAATCAGAATTGGCCAGGCCCACAGAGAGGTTTCGCCGGAGAGTGTGGCCGCTACAGACGGTACAACAAAAATACCCATACCCAATAACGAGGTCGACATCAGACCGATGCCCTGTAGCAGGCCAATCTCTTTGCGGAGCTCATTCATGTCAGCAGGCGCTTTTGGCAATCACGTAGAGCAAGGGTAGCCATGATTTACCGAGGCGTATGGCTAAATGTTAGCCGTGAGCAAAGTCCTGGATGGGCTGGATACGATCAGGCGGCCAGACAGTGCTGGCAAATGCCCTGCTGATACAGAAAGTGCATACCGGCTTCACAACCCGCATGATAATCCTGAGCCAGTGTTGTCTGGTTACGGCTCAGCATAGGGGTTGCCAATTCAGTGGTTGGTGCGATTTCGATCACTTCAATACCCTGCGGCGGATGCTCAATAAATTCACAGGCCAGGTTATAGCGTTGCTCCAGCTTCATGATCATGTCTGCGACGGCGGGTTGGTGTCGCAACAACAGCAGTGCCATATGATCACGCCAGCTGCGGTGCTCTCGATAAGTGTGACTGTGGGTGCGAATGACAATGATACGGCGAGCGCCCCGTAACCAGGCTTCACGAACGGGGATCGGGTCCGCAACACCGCCATCGACATAGGGTTGCCCGTGAAGCATGACCGGTGTCCGGTATAGCCCCGGAATGGCGCAAGATGCCTTCAGCAGTTGCTGCCAGCTGGAGGGAACCGCGTGATGGTAGGTCGCTTCACCTGCTCTGGCATGGCTGGCGCCAATCAGAAATTCCCGATTGCCGAGCTGGCGGGCGGCAGTGTCGATCCGTAAGGGGTTCTCCCGGTCAGTGGCTTCCCAGAGCCAGTCCAGGTCAATGGCATGACCGCCCCGGAGAAAACGACTCCAGTTGTAAAACTCCGGACGCGTCGTGAAATCAGCAATCGTGTGGTAGCCGTGACGGTATTGCCCGGCAATATAGGACGAGAGGTTCAGTGCACCGGCTGAGCAGCCAATATACAGGTTAAACGGATTGTAGTTATTCACCAGGAATGCATCCAGTACACCTGCCGTAAAAACACCACGCATACCGCCGCCCTCGGCGACCAGTGCGGTTTTTCCCGCCATGCTGAAACGTGAATGTGTAATGGTTTGTGGTGGCATCATGCAATCCTCCGCAAAAACGAGCCAGATCCAGAATCCCAGTTGCCTCCAGTCGTAGTCGGGAGATCAGCGTTGATTTCTGAGTAGGGGTATTTTTAATAAGTTTTTACCGGAGAGACAAAGCAATAATCTCAATCATGGTCATAAATAACAGTTATCAGAAAAATGGCTGTTGAGCGGAGGCGATAAGCGATCAGGCGGAGAGCTCTGCTATGGAAGGTTGCTTTGGAGAACAGGGTGATAGGGCTTATTGAATATAAACCTTTCATTATCCGGATATTGGCAAGCCAGTGCTTTGAGGTGTGTCAGTTATGTGTATTCGGAAAATACGTAAAATAAGCTCAAGCCTGTGAGGGGGAAGCCAGAAGGGGAGACTCTCTGATGCTTGAAAGACATCAGATCCTGAGTGAGCCCACTTAGCGAATAACAAGCAGGCGCTAACAGAAATAACAACAATAAGTGAGCCTGGAACCTCGCCCTGTGCGGGGTATTTCTTTGTCTGTCAGGTAGCCAGGGCTCTCGTTGTATCCAGTGATATCGTTTCGCTTTAATCGCTGTTCGTGCGGATGGTGCTCCGTAGCCAGTCAGAGAACGACGCCACCCTGGAATAGACACCGTACTTGTAAGGCTGTCCACACCCACTGCCCCAGGAAACGATACCTGCCTGAACCGCGCGACCGCGATGTTTGATGATCAACGGACCGCCGCTGTCGCCATAGCAGGCATCCTTGCCGCCATCGATATAGCCCGCACAGATTTCGTTCTCGGAAAGATCACCATTCTCACTGTTAAACATGGCGCAAAAGTACCAGGGGGCAATGGGCACGTTCACTGTATGCATCACATTGGGTAGGCCCGCGCTTTCCTCATCCGTGACGCCCCAGCCGGAAACGGTGGCCATTGCGCCATCGTAGCCGGATTCCCGCATGGTGCGTTCGTCAGCGGGCGGCAGGTAAGGAATATCCGTGATGGGTTCTTTCAATTTGATCAGGGCGATGTCCCCTTCACCTTCCCACCAGGTTGGCACAAAGATGGCGACAGCTTCTGCATAAACGCCCTGTGAGGTATCAGATAAATCCGTGACGCCAACCCGTATGTCCAGGCTTTCCAGGGTAGCCGGGTCGTTATCATAATCTTCCATGCAGTGGGCTGCTGTCATTACCCACTGGGGCGCGACCAGGGAACCACCACAGAAGTGCTGTCCCATGTCCTGCAGAGAGACTTGCCAGGGCTGGCTGTCATCGGCAACCGGCTGTCCTCCTATGACCTGAAGTGCCTGAGCATCATCGATGCTTTGGGCGGCAACAAACGAGGAAATTAGCAGGCTAAGTGACAGCAGGATTGATAATGAATAGCGGTGAAATAGTGTGTCCATTGAGGTTTTAATCTCCATCCTGGGAAATATCTGGCTGGCGTCCCAAAGGGACTGATTACAGCCGTCTGTCTTAGTAAGACCACAAAATGTGTACGTGGTTCCCTCGGATTTGACTGGCAGGGTGTACCGTTTTTATTCAATGTATTCTGGCTCGTTTCTGGGTTGCATCAGGCCGGGTGATAGCGCATGCTCCGCGCTAACTCTAGGAACGATAAATACCATGTCTTCATGTTGTCTCTCAGGTCAGGACTGGCGACCGGCGCAGGCACTGACCACGCCGGAGGAATGGCGTCCCTGGCTGCTGCACAGGGGGTCGTTGACCCTGAAGCTTCAACAGGATTTTCCCGGTACTTTCCGGGTTGAGGTGCTGCGGCATGACTGGGGGATTCCAAAGCTGGACGAGCGTCAGGTCCTGGAGCTCCATGACCGTACCCGTGCCAGTATTCGGGAAGTACTGTTGATCTGTAACGACCAGCCCAAGGTATTTGCCCGTAGTATTCTGCCTGTGACGTCACTGCAGGGACGTAACCGGTGTCTGCTCCAGTTGAAAGACCGGCCGTTGGGTGAGGTCTTGTTTGCCGACCCTAATCTCAAGCGTGGTGAGATCGAAGTTTCCGCATTGGCTGCCCGGACGTTTAATAGCTGTCTGCCCTTCGATTATGCTGATCAGGTGGCCTGGGGACGGCGCTCGGTCTTTTACCTGTCGAACCAACCCCTGCTGGTCAGCGAGTTTTTCCTGCCGGATTCCTAAACGGTTGCAGCCCGCCGTGAGGGCTTTTAGACTGCGGCGGAAATAATGTACAAATTCAGGGGACCCATGAAGGCGACGCTTACCCGCTATTTTCCTCGCCTCGAAGACTTTATCCGTCTCATGCGCCTGGACAAGCCCATAGGCACGTTACTGTTGCTGTGGCCGACGCTCTGGTCGCTCTGGCTATCGGCAGAAGGTGTGCCGAATCTCGGTGTGCTGGCGATTTTTGTTATGGGCGTTGTGCTTATGCGCAGTGCCGGTTGTGTCATCAATGATTATGCCGATCGTCGGTTTGATGGTCATGTGAAGCGCACCTGCATGCGACCGATCGTCACCGGGAAAATCGCCGAGAAAGAGGTGCTGGCCCTGTTTGCCGGGCTGGTGCTGGTCTCCTTTATCCTAGTGCTGTTTACCAATCCGCTGACGATCGGCTTATCGTTTGGCGCATTGGGACTGGCAGTGATCTATCCCTTCATGAAGCGGCATACACACCTTCCCCAGGTGGTGTTGGGTGCGGCCTTTGGCTGGTCGATCCCGATGGCGTGGGCGGCCCAGACCGATGAGCTGACGGCGATTACCTGGTTGCTGTTTACGGCCAATTTACTCTGGACGGTGGCCTACGATACCCAGTATGCCATGGTGGATCGAGATGATGATCTGCGCATCGGCATTAAATCAACGGCCATTCTTTTCGGTGAGCTGGATACGCTGATTAATGCTGTACTGCAGACACTGGCATTAGTGGGGCTACTCTTTGTCGGAGCGAAGCTGTCACTGGGTTGGTTCTACTACCTGGGTCTGATGGGTGCCGCCGGGTTGTTTTTGTATCAGTACCGGCTGACGTGCACCCGTGATCGGGACGGCTGCTTCAAGGCATTTCTGAGCAATCACTGGGTGGGTATGACAATCTTTGCCGGTATTTTCGGTAACTACCTGATCAGTGGGTAGAAATGCACCGTTTAGTCTGATGACTACGTTTTCAGCTGGCTGTCATTTGTCTGTAACATTCAGCCGGTGTAATCCCTACTAAATATCTGGCGATTCAGAGCCAGCGACAGGGAGACGGGACAGGGTAATGACAGGCAACAATATTCTGATCGTGGACGACGAAGCACCTATTCGCGAAATGATCATGGTGGCGCTGGAGATGGCTGGTTACCATTGTCTGGAAGCGGAAAACTGCACCGATGCTCATGGCATTATTGTTGACCAGCGGCCTGACCTCATCCTGCTCGACTGGATGCTGCCCGGTGGCAGTGGTATCGAATTTGCCCGCCGCCTGAAACGGGATGAGCTGACCGCCGATATCCCCGTTATCATGCTGACCGCCAAGTGTGAGGAAGACAACAAGATCCAGGGGTTAGAGACGGCAGATGATTACATCACCAAGCCTTTCTCTCCCCGTGAACTGGTGGCGCGCCTGAAAGCGGTTCTTCGCCGCGCCGGTACCGCTGACCAGAATGAGCCGATCGTGGTGGAAGGGGTGACGATGGATCCTGTCAGTCACCGGGTGACCATTGACGGCAATCCCTCAGAGATGGGTCCGACCGAATACCGTCTGCTCCAGTTCTTCATGACCCACCAGGAACGCGCCTATACCCGGGGCCAGTTGCTTGATCATGTCTGGGGCGGTAATGTCTACGTGGAAGAACGCACGGTTGACGTTCACATCCGCCGGCTGCGTAAGGCGCTGGGCAATGAGTATGAGCGTCTGGTGCAGACTGTCAGGGGAACCGGGTACCGTTTTTCTACACGGGCCTGATCGTCTGAGTCATAAGCCGAATGCCTGCATCCCGACAGGGGATAATCGGCAGGGATTGTTATCGTAAAGGGTTGATCCAACGTGAATCGTAACTGGCAGTCTGCTGTTGTCCGGCGGCTGGTGCTATTGCTGGGTGCCTGCCTGTTGCTGGGCCTGGTCACTGACCAGGTTACCCTGTGTTTGTTGCTGGGAATATCCGGCTACTTGGTCTGGACCCTGATCCAGATGTTTCGCCTTGGTCACTGGCTTGAAGCCAGTGAGTTTTCCGAGCAGGAGCCTCCTGGCAGTCACGGCCTCTGGGGCGCAATCTTCGATAACATTTATCGCCTTCAGCGTCGGCAGCAGAAATCCCGGCGACGGTTGCAGGCGGTGATTGACCGCGTGCAGGCATCCACCGGTGCGCTCAGTGACGCAATTGTCATGGTCAACAGCCATGGCTGCATTGAGTGGTGGAACCCGGCTACGGAACAGTTACTGGGTTTTCGTTCCCCTGACGACCAAGGGCAACATATTACCAACCTGATTCGTGATCCTCGGTTTATCCGCTATTTCGAGCAGAAATCCTACGGCGAACCGCTGGAGCTACCTTCGCCGGTGATTGAAAACATCCGTCTGCAATACTCCATTACGCTTTACGGGACGAACAACCGACTGGTGGTTGTGCGTAATATCACCCGGTTGCATCAGCTTGAGGTGATGCGGAAAGATTTCGTTGCCAACGTATCCCATGAGTTGCGTACACCGCTGACGGTGATCACGGGTTACCTGGAAACCATGCAGGATGGTCTGGCGTTAATGCCGGACAAAGCGCCCCCGGTCTGGAAGCGCGCGCTGACGCAGATGCTGACCCAGGCTGAGCGGATGCAGAATATCATCAGTGATCTGCTGACCCTTTCACGGCTTGAAACCTCTGACAACCAGGTTGATCAGGGCGCTGTGAATGTTCATGAACTGCTGGGTACCGTTGTGAATGACGCCATGGCATACAGTGACGGCAAACACCGTGTAAAGCTTGAGTGTCCTGACAGTGCCTGTTTGACCGGAAACCGGGATGAGTTACGCAGCGCCTTTTCTAACCTGGTCTACAACGCCGTGAAATATACCCCTGAAGGGGGAGATATCAAGGTTCGCTGGCTGGAGAACAGTTATGGCGCCACGCTTCAGGTGAAGGATAACGGCATCGGCATCGACCCGCAGCACCTGCCCAGGTTGACGGAGCGTTTTTATCG
This sequence comes from Kistimonas asteriae, assembly GCF_018263925.1. Classification (GTDB taxonomy): domain Bacteria; phylum Pseudomonadota; class Gammaproteobacteria; order Pseudomonadales; family Endozoicomonadaceae; genus Kistimonas; species Kistimonas asteriae. Next base: position 153,967 of record NZ_JAEVHF010000006.1, on the reverse strand, counting down.
GGTGGACAAGGGGCGTCATTCACAAACCGGTGGAACGGGGCTGGGGCTGGCCATCGTCAAGCATGTCTTACTGCGTCACAATGCCGTGCTGGATGTCAGCAGTAAACCAGGTAAGGGCAGCACGTTCTCCTGTCGTTTTCCTGCCGTGAGACGGGAGTGTTGCTGAGGACAGTTATTTAGCGTTGACCTTTTCTTAACCGGCCGACTTGCCATATGGCGATTATGTGCCATCTTCTTTTGGCAAATGTCGTTTATCTTGGCAGTACTTCGTTGCCAGCTGTTTCCATTCCTGTAAGGCCTGTCTGGCAACGGGGTCTTTCCCTGTAATACCCCCATCTTGATGAGTATCACCATGAGAACGGAATGTTTAACAGGTCTCCTGTTAGGTGCGGTCGCGCTGTCATTACCGGCCTGTGCATCGACACCCCAGGAAAAAAAATTTCAGCTTAGCAGTCAGGATATTTCGCCGCTACGCATGATGGCCAAGAAGCAGGAATACAACAGCTTTGGCTGTAATGGCAGCAATGTGTCGCCTGCAATAAGCTGGACGGGAGCGCCTCCGGGTACAAAAAGTTTTGCGCTGATGATGTATGACCCGAATGCCCCAACGGGCAGTGGTTTCTGGCAGTGGCAAATGATCAATATTCCCGCCAGCGAGACGGCGTTAAAAGAAGGAGCGGGAGACGTTAACAGAAAGGTCGCGCCTAAAGGCGCCGTACAGATGCGAAACGACTATGGCTTTTACGGCTATGGTGGCCCCTGCCCACCGCAAGGCAGTGTCCATCTGTATGAGTTCGTGTTGCATGCCCTTGATGTGGATAAAGTCAGTGTACCCAAGGATGCGTCTGGTGCGCTTACCGGTTACGTAGTCAATGCCCATACCATCGATACCGCCACGTTGACCGCCCCTTTTGCCCGTGGCCTGTAATACATTGATTCGTGGTTTGTCATGTCACCGGGCTTGCAGACCGGCAGCACGCCACAGGAAGGATGGCGAAAGTGGCAATGCGTTGTCTGTGGATTTATTTACGATGAGGCCGAGGGATGGCCGGAAGACGGTATCGCGCCGGGTACCCGCTGGGAGGATGTACCGGAGGACTGGTTGTGCCCGGATTGCGGTACCGGCAAACAGGATTTTGAGATGAAGCTGATTTTGTAAAGAAAAAATCAAAATCCCATATATCGAGTCACGGGTTTCACTGACAGACTATCTGTTGTGTTTTTTCTGGCAACGCTTCGATAAATTGACAGTTTTTCCAGAGAGTAGAGGGCTTCAGGGTATTGCCCTGCAGTAGCGGACTGTTTTAAGGTTGAGTTCTGCACCACAACACACGGTGTCAGGCAGCTTTCTCTCCGGGTACAGGAATTGGCCCGGTATGGAAAAACCAAAAGAAGAAAAAATACTCCAAGGAGTCGAGAGGGAAGAATATGCGCAAACCAGACCTTGTTGATGCTATCGCTGACCGTACTGAACTCACCAAAGACAAAGCCACTGATGCTCTGAACGTTCTCCTTGATGAAATTACCAAGGCGCTTGAGCGTAAGGAATCAGTAAACCTGATCGGCTTTGGTTCTTTCGAATCCCGTGAGCGTGGTGCTCGCATGGGCAAAAATCCCCAGACCGGTGAACCGATCCAGATCAAGGCCAGCACCACTGTTGGCTTCAAGCCCGGTAAGGCACTCAAGGAAGCGGTAAACGACTGATTCCTGTTATCTGGCCGGCCATAAGCCGGCCAGTATGTCGTCTTGTCACTGACCCTTGATGTTGACCCTCATACCATCCCTGCCACTGTACATATCGTTGCCACCCGCTAGAATGCCTCGGCTGAATCAGGAAACACCCACGGGGGAGTCTTAGAATGAAATTTCGCTTGCTGCTTTGGGCGCTGGGCTTGTTAATGGCACGCGCCAGCCGCACTAACCCGGATTTCCGGAAAAAGCTGGAAGACAAAGACCTGGTATTTCAGATTACCAGTGATGATGGCGTTGCCCGCCATTACGTTGTGAAGGATGAGCGTGTCCGTGCACGCAGGGGGGCTGTGGATTCCCCAGCGTTTGCCATTAACTTTACCTCTGCCGAGAAAGGGCTCAAGGCGCTGACAGCCAAGAATGCCCAGGTCGCTTTCATGCAGGGTATTCAGGACAGGGATATCGTTATCCAGGGTAACCCTGCGCTGGTCATGTGGTTCCAGTCACTGACCAAGTACCTGAAGCCCGGGAAAAAGAAAAAATCGAAAAGCGCCGAACCCAAAAAAGCGGCTTGATGGGTTGTTGTCTGCTGCGGTGAAAACCGATTGACAGACAAACGTGGGTTTTATACCTTCATCGTCGATTGACGATGAAGGGTTTGATAGCCATGACACAACAATGTCTGAGTAGCCTTAACGATATTGCCGTGGATGAAGCACGGGAACAGGCATTGGCCACCTGCGCGAAGGCCTTGGCACATCCTGCCAGGATCCGGCTGCTGCGGATTCTGACAGTCAGTGACAGCTGTCTTGGCAGTGACCTCGTGGAACAGCTGGGGCTGGCTCAGTCAACGGTGTCTGAGCATTTGCGCATCTTGCGGGAAGCCGGTTTTATCCATGCGGAAGTGCAGCATCCGCGGACCTGCTTTTCATTGAACACTGAAGCAGTGGCGCAGTTCCGGACATTGCTTGATTACCTGTAAATCTGATGACCCTGTACCTGGACCGACCATGTTCCGGGTATTTTTTAGCATTCTTTAATCGTTATTCGTCGATTAACGTAAAAAGGGTTCAAGTTATGAAGAATATTCTGGTTTTATGTACAGGCAACTCTTGCCGTAGTGTCATCGGTGAAGCATTAATTAACCATCTCGGTGGGACGCGGTTCACTGGCTACAGTGCGGGCAGCCAACCAGCCGGTCAGGTGAATTCTGGTGCGTTATCGGTTTTACAGCAGCATGACGTAGACACCTCCGGGCTTGGTAGTAAGGGACTTGAGTCATTTACTGAAACGCCCATTGATCTGGTTATCACAGTCTGTGACAACGCAGCGGCAGAGGCCTGCCCGATATTTCCCGGCAAAGCACAGAAAGTGCACTGGGGATTACCCGATCCGGCAGAGGTGACAGGTGACCAGAAAACCGTCAATGCTGCGTTTGAACAGACTTTCCAGCAATTGGAGCAACGGATCAGCGCATTAATCGCATTACCGGACGCCCTGTCTGACAGCGAATGGCTGAGTGCTCTCGCACAGATTCACGAACAGTCCATATAGGAGACATGATATGGGTATTTTTGAGCGTTACCTGAGTGTCTGGGTTGGCCTTGGCATGCTGGCCGGTATTGTGGGTGGGTTAATCTTTCAGGCGCAGTTCGCCTGGTTGGGCGAGCTGGAATACGCCAGCATCAATTTTCCTATCGCTGTGCTGATCTGGCTGATGATCTACCCGATGATGATGCAGGTGGACTTTACCTCGGTGAAAAATGTCCATCGTCGTCCTAAAGGGTTGGTGGTTACCCTGACGGTGAACTGGTTGATCAAACCCTTCACCATGGCGTTATTGGCTGTTCTGTTCATGCGACACATTTTCTCTGCCTGGATTCCGGCAGAACTGGGTGAACAATATATTGCTGGTATGATCCTGCTGGGCGTGGCGCCGTGCACGGCGATGGTGTTTGTCTGGAGTCAAATGACCAAAGGCGATCCGAACTATACCCTGGTACAGGTGGCTGTGAATGATCTGGTGATGATTATCGCTTTTGCACCTATTGCCGCATTCCTTCTGGGCGTGACGGATGTCTTTGTGCCATGGGATACACTGTTGCTGTCCGTTTCACTGTTTGTTGTTATCCCGCTGCTGGCCGGTTGGTTGACGCGTAAGGTTATGCGCTCTGAGTCAGCCCTGCAGACGCTGGGTGCGAAACTGAAACCGCTGTCTATCGTCGGGTTAGTAGGCACAGTAATACTGCTGTTTGGTTTCCAGGCAGAAAAAATCCTCAGCAATCCGCTGGATATTGTGATGATCGCGATTCCGCTGTTGCTGCAGACGTACCTGATTTTTGCCATTGCCTATGTCTGGATGAGAAAGTGGAAACAGCCTCATTGCATTGCAGCACCTGGTGGGATGATTGGCGCATCCAATTTCTTTGAGTTGGCGGTAGCTGTAGCGATCAGTCTGTTTGGTTTGAGTTCAGGGGCTGCTTTGGCAACTGTTGTGGGTGTTCTGGTTGAAGTGCCGGTGATGCTCTCTCTGGTGGCATACGCTAATCGGACACGCTCTCAATTTAGCCAGTATCTGTGACATCAAAATATGGAAAATTAATGAGGTAATAACGTTCTAGATGTATTACCTCATGCATTTTATTGGTCAATAGAGAGTGGCCTTATAAAATCGTTGAGCAAGTGTGTCATAGGGTTCGAACAAGATGGCCCCTTTGCTGAAGTCGGCAGTTACCTGATTGTTGCCATCAATTTTCAAGTCTCGAATTTCTGTTTGTTGTTCACCATAAGGATCATAGATAAATACGCCTGCTCGTCCCGGTTTCCCATCCACCATTTCATGACCTTCACCCAGAACGGCATAGATATGACCTGGCTTAAGGCCTGTCACCGGCATTGTGAGTGCACCGGTGATGCAGAAATCGGTGGCCAGTACGGCAGGTTTTCGATCGTTGATGTGACGGCGCAGACTCTTTATTTGGTCATCGTCCAGCTCTTTTAACGGTTTCAGATATTGATTGTTATTAGTGTCAGGGTGATAGGGCAGGACTTTATAGGTAATGTTGGCATCGCCATGGTCGAATATCGTTTTTTTGTCGCCTTTTAAATCATCCGTATCAGAGTAGGGTGAGGCATCTGCTTGCAGTGATTGTAGGGAAAGAAGTACGCCATCGGGATCGTCAGACATATCGTGTTCACGTGTATTGGGATCTTGATTTGGAGGGCGTGTCTCGATCTGGTTACATTTTGCGATGAGGTAAGCATGTATGGCTTTTTCAATGATTGTTACCCATAAATCATGATGGTTGTTGGAATAGATATTGTGTCCACGTTCACTCACGAGTGGATCACAGGTGACTGTCACGGGAACGGTTTCTTGCGTTTCATGATCTTTTAATAAAACCGTTGCTGTTGTGTAGGTTTCGTTATTGTTTTGATCATTCAGATGAGTATGAGTCTGAATAGAAATAATGGACTGAATATGGTTTTGAGCCATGGGTGAAATGAGCATTGCAGCCAATGGTGCAAGCACATAGCAATTACTGCGTAGTTTTGATTGGCGAATATGGAATCTGCTGATGTCGTCGATAGTCACCGGTGCCATAATACTTTGGCAGTGTTCCGGATCGTGGCCGAGTGACTGCAGTAGTGCATTATCGGTGGCATATATACTCGGTAATGTTCTGCAATCATGGCATTGAAATACACTTTCTGTTGAATTATTCATGCCCGCAGGGGGCTCATCAATCCAGACAAATTCACCATCATCGGTCATTTCTGCTTGTACTTCTTTCTGGTATTGCTTGATTTCCTCGGCAAGGTGCTCAGGCATAACGACTGTTTTTTGAGAACTGGGCATCCAACGGCGAGCGGTCTCTCCTATTCCACTCCATGAAATAGGCTTGTTCAGCGCATTGGGAATATAGCGGTGAGCACAGAACATATCTGCAATCGGCCTGCTATTAGTGGAACACGGGATGTTTTGAGTAAAGGTTTCCATTAACCCATGTTTTTCAGAAACCTGGCGTTTAGAAAGCCATGCAAAATAGCCACTCTCAGCGGGCTTCTTATCTGAAGGTTTTACAATTAACCTGCTACTTTGGTCGTAAGCACTCGTCGCTTCCATGCTGGTTTACCCACGGTCTGCAATAAATCCAAGGTGTTAGTTATTTGGACAATAGATTGCGCGACTAGTTTCATGCTTCAGCGTAACGGTCGCCCTGTGGCAGCCAGCGGCGAATCAGGGGTTCTATGCTTTCCGCGTGTTCAGCCATTAACAGGCTGGCGGCTTGTTTGACGGTGTCGAGGAGCTGTTCATCGCGCTGTAGGTCTGCGACCCGGAAATCAATCATACCGGTCTGGCGGGTGCCGAGTACTTCGCCGGGGCCGCGTAATTCCAGGTCCTTTTCAGCAATAACAAAGCCGTCTGTGGAATCACGCATGACCTGCAGGCGCTCTTTTCCCTGCTGGGATAGCGGACCGTGGTACATCAGGACGCAGTGACTGGCGACTTTCCCTCGTCCGACCCGGCCGCGAAGCTGATGGAGCTGGGCAAGTCCCAGGCGCTCTGGGTTTTCGATAATCATCAAACTGGCATTGGGAACATCTACGCCGACCTCAATGACCGTCGTGGCTATCAGAAGGTGTAGGTGGCCTTCCTTGAATGCTTCCATGACCTCAGCCTTTTCGGCCGCTTTCATACGACCATGGATCAACCCGATGGACAGTTCAGGTAACAGTTCTCGTAGTTGCTCCGCAGTGACTTCAGCCGCCTGGCATTGCAATGCTTCGGATTCTTCAATCAATGTGCAGACCCAGTAGGCCTGGCGACCTTCCAGACAGGCGCTGCGAACCCGCTCAATAATCTGGTCGCGACGGTCATCGCTGATCACAATCGTGTTGACCGGTGTTCGTCCGGGGGGAAGCTCATCAATGACGGAACAGTCCAAGTCTGAATAGACGCTCATGGCCAGCGTACGCGGAATGGGTGTCGCTGTCATGATCAATTGATGTGGCGTGGCGCCATGGCCTTTTTCTTTCAGGGCGAGCCGCTGATGGACACCAAAGCGGTGTTGCTCATCAATAATGGCCAGACCAAGACGGTTAAAGGTGACGTCTTCCTGGAACAGGGCATGGGTGCCAATAATGACAGCCGCTTCACCGGTGCGGATCAACTCCAGCTGCTGTTCGCGTTTTTTGCCTTTGGTTTTACCGGTCAGCCAGGCGACAGTGATACCCAATGGTCGCAGCCATTGGCTGAAATTCGTGTAATGCTGTTCCGCCAGGATTTCGGTAGGCGCCATTAAGGCCGCCTGGAAATCATTCTCGACAGCCTGCAACGCGGCCAATGCAGCGACAACCGTTTTGCCTGAGCCGACATCCCCCTGAACCAGGCGAAGCATGGGGGCAGACTGGCTGAGATCCTGACCGATCTCCTTTGCGACACGTTGCTGCGCACCGGTCGGCTTGAACGGCAACTGTTCAAGGAATTGTGTCGTCAATCGTTGCCGGGCAGGCATGGGATGCCCTTCTTGCCGACGAATACGGAGACGTATTTTCTGCAGGCTGAGGTGATGGGCCAGCAGCTCTTCAAAGGCCAGGCGTTGCTGGGCAGGATGCTGTCCTTCCAGCATGGTCTCTATGTCAGCATCCGGCGGTGGGTTGTGAAGGTAGCGTATGGCTTCAACCAGGGGCCACTGGTGATAGGCGCTGAGCAGGGTGGTGGGAAGCCATTCCTGCAATGCATCTACATGACGCATAAACCCCAGCGCCTGAGTACAGAGTGCACGCAAACGTTGTTGGGTCAGGCCTTCTGTACTGGGGTAGACAGGCGTCAGGGTATCTTCAACGCTTGTCGTTTGATCGTCAGAGACAATGCGGTATTCCGGATGGTACATCTCCAGGCCGCTGGCGCCCCGGCGGGGTTCGCCAAAGCAACGTATGATGGCGCCCCGTTTCATCGTATTACGCTGGGCTCCACTGAAGTGATAAAACCGGAGGCTGATGGAGCCGGTACCATCCTGAACCCGACAGAGCAGGCTGCGTCGACGACCATTGACGATATCGGCGGCCACAACCGTGCCCTGGATAACCGCGTCCATCCCAAACTGCAGGGCGCCTAGCGGTGTGATCCGGGTACGATCCTGGTAGCGCAGAGGCAGATGAAAGAGCAGATCCTGCAGGGTATGAATCCCGATCTTTGCGAGTTTGTCTGCCAGCGCTGCGCCTACGCCTTTCAGACTGGTGACCGGGATTTCATGCAGTTTATCCGCCATGGCCGGGACTACCTTTTAACAGGTTTGCCTTTAATGGGCTGGGTGGAACATAGGCGGATGGCTTGTTCCAGCACGTCGATGGCTTTGGTGCGCGGGAAGCTGGCTCGCCAGGCAAGCGCCACCGTTCTTGATGGTGCAGGCGACTTGAAGGGGCGGGTGGTCAGCAATCCTTCAGCATAGTGTCGGTCATCGGCAGCGGACATCGGCAGGACCGTGATACCCATCCCCGATGCGACCATGTGGCGGATCGTTTCCAGCGAACTGGCTTCGATATCCATATGGCCATTATTGTTCTGGGTATTATCTTTCTTATTGGTCAGCGCAGGACAGGCGGCCAGCACCTGATCACGGAAACAGTGGCCTTCACCCAGCATCAGCACATCCTCTACCTGAAGGCTGAGAGGATCGATGGTTTTTTGCTTTGCCCAAGGATGACTGCCGGGCATCAGTACGGTAAACGGCTCATCGTAAAGGGGTTTGGTCACGACGTCCGGTTCTGTAAACGGCAGGGCAATGATAATGGCATCCAGTTCACCCATGCGCAGTTTCTGTCGTAAGACCGCGGTGAAATTTTCCTCAATATACAGCGGCATTGTTGGCGCCGTTTTTGTCAGTTGAGGAATCAGGTGTGGGAACAGGTAAGGGCCGATCGTGTAAATGGCACCGACACGCAGCGGGCTGGACAATTGATCCTTGCCCATGCTGGCGATTTCCTTGATAGCGCTGGTTTCTTCGAGCACCTTCTGTGCCTGTTCGATGACCTTTTCACCCAGCGGTGTAACGCGAACCGCCGTTTTGCTGCGCTCAAAGATAGCAATGCCCAGTTCATCTTCCAGTTTTTTTACGCCAACACTGAGCGTCGGTTGACTGACAAAGCAGCGCTCGGCGGCTTTGCCAAAATGCCGCTCCTGGGCGAGGGCTACGATGTATCGAAGTTCTGTCAGTGTCATGGTCGCTATTGTACTGTAAAAATAAACAGTATTGCTACGGGGCCGGCTGCAGCCCATTGAAAATTTCTATTACAATGTCCTGCCATGGTAAACGACTTTGGCAACAGTGCAATGGCAGAAAAGATAAGGGTTTTCATCGCGGGTTGTGGTGATGTGGGAAGTCGCCTGGCAGAGCGCCTTCTGGCAACCGGTCAGTTTGACGTCTGGGGGCTTCGTCGTAACCCTGATCTGCTGCCAGCAGGTGTTAAGGGGGTGGCAGGTGATTTGACAGCCGGTGACATTCATCTGGGTGAGTGGCCGGACACGGTGGATTACCTGGTGTATTGCGCCGCGGCAGGCAGCCGTGATGAGTCCGTTTACCGCGCGGTTTATCTGCAGGGTTTACGACATGTTCTGGCTAAAGCCGCTTCGATAAAGGCATTGCCCAAGCGTATTTTCTTTACCTCCAGTACGGCGGTTTATCACCAGAATAAGGGTGAATGGGTCGATGAGACGTCAGACACATCACCGACATCTTTTTCGGGACAGGTCATGCTGGAGGCTGAAGCGCTGCTTCAGCAGGCTGCTGCTCCCGCTACCAGTATTCGTTTTGGCGGGATTTATGGTCCTGGACGAGATTATCTTTTACGGCGCGTAAAAAGCGGACAGGGATATCCCAAGACACCGGTTGTTTATGGCAACCGTATTCATGCGGATGACTGCGCCGGGATGCTGCACTATTTAATTGAAAAGGATCGCCAGGGAGACGATGTGGAAACATTGTACCTGGGCATTGATGATGATCCGGCACCTATGTATGAAGTGACTGACTGGCTGGGGAAGCAACTGGGGATCACAGTGAAACCTGGAGATGATGTCCCTGCCCGTGGCTGCAAGCGTTGTTCCAATGCCCGGATAAAGGAAGCGGGTTATCGCTTCCTTTATCCATCCTTCAGGGACGGTTATCGAGCGCTGTTGGAACTCAGTTGAGTTCCAGAATGGCTTCCACTTCCACGGGAACCCCTTTGGGTAATTCTTTGACGCCGACGGCGGCCCGTGCCGGATAAGGTTGTTCGAAGTACTGTGCCATGACTTCGTTGACCAGCTGGAAGTTGCCAAGGTCTGTCAGATAGATGGTGATCTTGGCGGCATCCTGCAGGTTGCCGCCGGCGGCTTCGGCAACGGCCTGCAGGTTGCGGAATACCTGATGGGTTTGGGTTGTGAAATCCCCTTCAACCACCTCCATGGTTTCCGGCACCAGTGGGATCTGACCGGACAGGTAGACTGTTGTGCCCACCTTGACGGCCTGGGAGTAAGTGCCGATGGCAGCGGGCGCTTTGTCGGTGTGGATAATCTGCTTGTTGCTCATAAGTAGAATCCTGGTTCACTGGTCGCTGTTTCTTGTTCGTAGAAAGACTATACCAAAGTTGGAGGAAGCATGGGGTTGCTCTACTCAAGCCGGCTTGAATCGATTTCTACCGATTCTCAATCGGATGTGTGGTTGAGTGGGCAACTGCTTAACTTAGGGAGTGATAGGAAGAGCTGATTGCGCGTGTTCCACGGAAGAGGCAAGGCGCTAGTGAAACTGAATAAAAATACGGTCCAAGGCTATAGCCTGATTGAGGTCATGTTCGTGGTATTGATTTTGGCCATTATCATTCTCTATGCCTCGTTCACTTATAAGGGATTTTCAGACAAGGCCAAGATCGAAGAGGCGGCCCGTCTTGCTTATGAGATCAGACAGAGCGTTGATGCGCACATCATCTCGAATAGAACCTTTCCTCCGCTGATTAATCGAACATACAGTGACCTGAAGTATGTAGAGCGGGCAGACACACAGCTGGATAGTTCTGACCAATATCGCATTAATGTTTATTTCAAGCGAGAAGCTTTCCCCGAGAGTTCTATACAAAAGATTTTCACGCTTTATGGTCAATTGATTAACCATCAAATGGATTGGCATGAATGCGGTGATGCGTGTGTGAAGCATCCTGTTGATATCCCTCCGGCACAACCAATGCCTCCTGCGCCTGATCCTGTGACGATTGTAGTGGCTCCTCCTGTATCGCCGCCCCCAAATCCCACGGTTATTCCACAGCCCAAACCACCGGTGAATCCGCCGATATTGCCTAATCCACCAGTATTGCCGCCGGTTGCGCCCCCCTCGCTTCCTGAAGAACCATTAGATTGGAAGGTGACCAATATTAATGTGTTAAATGTTGGTAAACGATACGGAAAAATTGTTTTTATTACGCATTTTCGAGATGGCGTCAGTACAAAGGATGAGCGCATACAATACTGGAATGAGGAACGTATTCTGAATCAGTCATCTTCCAAAGGTGTTGAAAATCCAGTAAAAGAAATTATTGTCAAAGCCTATCTGCTAACTGATAAATGTGCGCTTTTTGGCAGTGGCCCGGAGTGTTGGTATGAAGTAGGCGCGCGAACGGTCGAGCCTGCTGGCGCAGACAGAGATAAGTATGTGTGCTTTGACTACGGAGAGGTTGAATCGCCTATTGGTTGGTTGAGTATTATGGGACACGAGAAGACACGTTGTGATGGCAGAAAGTGGCGCTATTAAGTGAGTTCGGGTACTCGCTTGTTCGAAGGCAATAGAGCATGCTGGCGGTTGTCAGGTTGCTTTCAGTCTGTGGAGGGATTGAGGCAAGTCCCTTTGCTATTCAACCGTCACAGTGGGTAGTGTTTGTCATGGTTTAATGACACGGATTTCCTTCACATCAATTTCCGGGGTTTCCATAACACCAGCATCCACTTCACCTCGAATTTCCACCACACTGTTTTCGTTGATGTTTTGTGCCGGCATCAGCCGGTCATCAATTTCGACGGGAATCTCTCCGGTGCCGTCACTGAAGATATAGGTTTCGTGTTTCTTTTTTTTCAGCAACTTTCCTTCCAGAACCACATACATATCATCTTTGGGCGTTTTGTTGATGGCGGCGACACTGGTTGGTTCTCCGCTGGCACCAGGGCCCGTGTAGTCGGCAAAGGTGATGCTGGACAGGCAGATAGCCCCTGCAATCAGCAGGGAATGGATAATGGTTTTCATGATCATTCTCCAACGGCATAAAGGCGCTGGAGACAGCCTAGGTCAGTTTGTGAGGTTGGTCATCCCGGGCGTTGCGGTAATATCGCCAAAGGAAAGCGTGAAGCACGTTATAACCTGCGAGTGTCAGGTGTTGTGCTGCTGCTCACGCTCTTTCAGGATTTGCCAGTGCCGGTACAGACCGTCGGCGTCCAGGAAATCGGGCATATCAATACTGTAGAGAGAGGTTTGCGGGGTCAGCTGGAGTGTCTGCCAGCCGCCTTCTGTAGGCAAGGCAAACCCATTGTTCAGGATAAAGCAGTCGATGACCGCCGCAGTAAGCCGATCCATTGAATCCATGTTCATGTCACTCTCCTCTCAGTCAGTTATTACTGTATTGGAGCGCCCGGAACCGCGAAGGTTCCGGAGAGTGACCATTTAGTTGGAGACAAATCGTCAATGAGGGAGATTACGTCTCTCGACGGCGCGAGATGGAAGTAACCCCACGAATCGTGCGTAGTCGCTTGATCACCAGGGCCAGGTGTACCCGGTCTTTCACCTTGATCAGCAGCTGCGCCTGGCTCAGGCGGGCGTCTTTTTCCTCGACACTGATCTTCTCAATGCTGGCTTCAGCGGCTGTCACCGTGGTGGCAAGCGAGGCAATCATGCCCTGCAGCTGTTCGAAGGCCACTTCCAGATCCACATAGAATTCGCCGTGGACATTCTTGTCCCAGTCCACTTCCAGTACTTTTTCCGGATTATGGCGAATTTCAGTGATATTCCGGCAGGACTCTGTATGAATGACCAGCCCCCGTCCGGAGCTGACATGGCCAACGACCGGGTCGCCAGGAATAGGATGGCAGCACTTGGCAAAGCTGATCACCATGCCTTCTGTCCCGCGGATCGTCAGGGGTTTCTCCGGGTTGGAGAGATCCATTTGATGCGCCATGGATTCGTGGGTATCAGCCAGATGGCGAGCAACCAGATAGGCCATACGGTTGCCCAGACCAATGTCTTCCAGCAGGTCATCCAGTTTGTCGAAGCCGGTATGTTTCAGGGTACGGCTAATATCAGCTTTTTCCAGTTCCTCAAGCCGTATACCCATGGGGGTAAGCACCTTGCTGAGCAGGCGGCGACCCAGGGCGATGGACTCCGTCCGTTTCTGGTTTTTCAGGTAGTGGCGGATGTTGGAGCGTGCCTTACTGGTGGTAACAAAGTTCAGCCAGGCCGCATTGGGCCGCGCGCCTGGAGCCGTGATGATCTCGACGGTCTGACCGCTATCCAGGGGCTGACTCAGTGAGGCCAGTTTGCGGTCGATCCGGCAGGCTACACAGCTGCTGCCAATATCTGTGTGGACGGCATAAGCAAAATCGACAGGGGTTGCGCCCCGGGGAAGTTCGAGGATGTCACCTTGTGGAGAGAACACATAGGTGTCATCCGGGAACAGGTCGACCTTGACGTTTTCGATGAATTCCAGGGAGTCACCGGCTTTCTGCTGCAGCTCCAACAGATTCTGTAGCCATACACGGGTACGGTCGCGGGAGCCCAGCAGCGCCTCATCACCGGATTTGTAGAGCCAGTGCGCCGCAATGCCGTTGTTGGCCATGTCTTCCATTTCCTGCGTGCGGATCTGCACTTCGACCGGAATGCCGTGCAATCCAAACAGTGTGGTATGGAGCGACTGGTAACCATTGGCTTTGGGGATAGCGATGTAGTCTTTGAACCGGCCCGGGATCGGTTTGAACAGGTTGTGAACCAGTCCCAGGCAGCGATAACAGCTGTCGATACTGTCCACGATAATGCGGATACCGAAGACATCCATGATCTCGCTGAAGGATTTGCGCTGTACTTTCATCTTTTTGTAGATGCTGTACAGGTGCTTTTCCCGGCCCATGACACGGCCATTCAATCCCTGTTTTTCGAGTCTGTTTGTTATTGAGTCTACGACTTTCGTGACAATTTCAGAGCGATTTCCCCGCGCGTTGCGTACCGCATGGGTAAGCATGTTGGAGCGCATGGGGTGCATGGCGGCGAAGCCGAGGTCCTCGAACTCAATACGCATCTGATGCATGCCGAGGCGCTGCGAGATCGGCGCGTAGATATCGAGGGTTTCCTTGGCGATGCGGCGACGCTTTTCAGGTCGAAGAACACCCAGGGTGCGCATGTTGTGCAGGCGGTCTGCCAGCTTAACGAGGATAACGCGGATGTCCCGGGCCATGGCGAGTGCCATTTTCTGGAAGTTTTCCGCTTGCGCCAGTGTCTTGTCTTCAAACTGCATGTGGGTCAGTTTGCTGACACCGTCGACGATCTCGGCGACTACATCGCCGAACTGATCGCGAATGGCGTCTTTTCCTATGCCTGTGTCTTCAATGACATCGTGCAGCATGGCGGCCATGAGGCTCTGATGATCCATGTGCATGTCAGCCAGAATGCCGGCCACTTCCAGCGGATGGGTGACATAAGGTTCACCGGAACGGCGCTTTTGACCATCGTGGGCCTGTTCCGCGTAATAATAGGCACGTTTGACCAGATTGATCTGATCAGTGTTCAGATAGGCTTTGAGACGATGGGCAAGACTGTCAATGGTCGGCAATGCCCGCCTCCTTTGGCTACAGGCTTCTGGGTCGCTGAACGGTATGCACGGTACCGGTTAACGGTTGCAGCAGTTATTGCATCTGTTGGGTACGGCTACAGAGGTCTGCTGATTGGAGCCGTCCGCTCCCTGGTATCGCGGTTACTGCATGCTCAGCTGCTGACGGCACTACAGGCCGCCGTCAGTTTGGTTCAGTAGAAGCCTGACCAGGAAGCGGTCATCACCACCGGTCGGAGCGTTTACTCAAGACCGAGGAACAGTGCTGCTTCGTCGTCGTCCTGCTCTTCCTTATCGAGGGCCTTGGGATCGATGACACCTTCTGCAATTTCGCGCAGGGCGACGACGGTGGGCTTGTCGTTTTCCCAATCTACCTTGGGATCCTTGCCGCCGATGGTCAGCTGGCGGGCGCGCTTGGAAGCGGCCATAACAAGCTCAAAGCGGTTATCGACGTTTTCTAGGCAGTCTTCTACGGTTACTCGGGCCACGTTATGCTCCGGTCTATGATCAGGCTGGAACTAACCAGCATTAATGAGTGTGTAAAGAGTGATTTTACTGGTTCACAGCAGATTATGACAATAGCTCACGCAGTAGTGCTTGCCGATACGCCTGCTGGAAGGGCATGGCCAGGCGCTGGGCCCGGATGATTGCCTTCAGGTCGAACAGTGCATCGTCGAACTGGTCGTTGATGATCAGGTAATCAAATTCACCGTAATGTGACATTTCGTTGACGGCCAGGTTCATTCTTTTTTCGATGACGCTGGTGTCATCCGTTTTGCGTCCGAGCAGACGCTCGTGCAGGGCCTGCTTTGAGGGAGGGATGATAAACAGGCTGACGGCGTCAGGCATCAGGCGGCGAACCTGCTGGGCGCCCTGCCAGTCAATTTCCAGGATGACATCCTTGCCCTGGTTCAGCTGTTCCTCTACCCAGACCTGAGAGGTGCCGTAATAGTTGCCAAATACTTCGGCGTGTTCGAGAAAGGCATTTTGCTCAATCATCGCCTTGAATGCGTCGGCAGACGTGAAATGGTAGTTAACACCATCCACTTCGCCGGGACGCATAGACCGGGTTGTATGGGAAACGGATACGCCGATATGCGAGGTCGATTCCACCAGTGCCGCCACCAGGCTGGTTTTTCCCGCGCCGGAGGGGGCTGCGATAATGTAAAGCGTGCCTTTGCTCATGCCTGTACAAAAAACCTGTTTACTATCTGTTTAAGGTTAGCTCCGTGAAGCTGGCTCTGCCTGCATCACGGGATATTTCTGTGTCTGGTCTGCCCTGTTGATAACATGTTTGTACATTAGCCTGAATTCCGGTAGTTAGCGGTTTCAGGCCTGTTGATAAGTTATTGGCAAACCTGTGAGTAATATATTGATAACTCTTTTGTGTTTTTTATAACAAATTGATTTTATTCAATATTTTGCACCTGTTCACGCATCTGTTCGATGAGCACCTTCAGGTTGACTGCAGACTGCGTCGTGCCAGCGTCAATCGCCTTGGATGACAGAGTATTGGCTTCCCGGTTCAGTTCCTGCATCAGGAAGTCCAGTCGACGGCCAATAGCGCCACTGTCGCTGTTGAGAACCCGGCGAACTTCAGTGACATGGGTGGTCAGGCGATCCAGTTCTTCATCGACATCCGCTTTTTGAGCCAGGAAGACCAATTCCTGCTCCAGTCGATTCGGGTCGGTCTCCACCCGGGCATCTTCAAGGCGCTGAATGATTTTGTCGCGCTGAGCCTGGAGCAACGTCGGCATCTGCTGGCGGACTTTGCCGGCTTCTTCTTCCACGCTGTCGATTCGCTGCAGAATGAATTGCTTGAGTTCAGCCCCTTCGCGAGCGCGGGTTTCGCGGATCTGGTCCAATGCCTGCTCAAAGGCCTGCAGTGCGTTCAGCTGGATTTCCTTGATATCGGTTTCGTCCTGCTTGAGAACGCCGGGCCAGCGCAGGACATCCAGGGGACTGGTTTTGGCGACGCGGTCAATATGCTGCTTGATCTGCTCCAGGGCTGTGTTCAGGTCAGCCAGTACGGCGGTGTTCAGGCTCAGTGACTGGGCGTTATCCAGTGGCATGATCCGGAGGCTGCATTCGACCTTGCCGCGATTCAGATTGCGACGCAGCATTTCCCTGAGACGTGACTCAATTTCCCGCAGGGTTTCCGGAAGTCGAAAATGGGGCTCCAGATAACGATGATTCACGGAGCGAATTTCCCATACGAGACTGCCCCATTCATGGCTGGTTTCAACCCGGGCGAAGGCGGTCATGCTTGCGGTCATTGGCCTGTATCTCATGTTATCCAGACGGAAGTACCTGCTGGCGCCGGTGAAACCGGTCAGTCTTCAGCCCCTTTTAAGTGGGGGAAGCAGCAGACGAATGCCTGGCGGTGAATAAAACCATTCATTCTAAACCGGATGGCGAAGCGGTGATAGTTGGGACATGCCGTGGCTGCGCGATTCACAGATTCTGCTTAGCGGTGGATGTTCGTTATAATCCGTCCACTGTATTTTTCATACGCTGTTTAAACAGGTAGATAAGTTATGCGTCCAAGTGGAAGAGCGGCAGATCAGTTGCGTGAAATCCGGATCACCCGCGGCTTTACCAAGCACGCCGAGGGTTCCGTACTGGTGGAGTTTGGTGATACCAAGGTGATCTGCACCGCCAGCCTTGAACGCAGTGTGCCGCGCTGGCTGAAAGGCATGGGGCAGGGATGGGTCACGGCCGAGTATGGCATGCTGCCGCGGGCAACCGGTGACCGGACCGGGCGTGAAGCGGCCCGTGGCCGGCAGGGCGGTCGCACCCTGGAAATCCAGCGCCTGATTGGTCGCTCACTGCGAGCCGCCGTTGACCTGAAGATGCTGGGCGATAATACCATCACAATCGATTGTGATGTGATTCAGGCGGACGGTGGCACGCGTACGGCATCCATTACCGGAGGTTGTGTGGCGCTGGTAGACTGCATTCGCCATATGCAGCGCAACAAGCTGATCCGTAATGATCCCTTCAAGCAGCTGATTGGCTCCATTTCTGTGGGTATGTACAACGGCAACCCGGTGCTGGATCTGGATTATCCGGAAGATTCCAATGCTGAGACTGACATGAATGTGGTCATGACAGAAAAAGGTGGTTTTATTGAAATTCAGGGAACCGCAGAAGGTGAGCCATTCGATCAGGCACAGATGGATGCCATGATGCAGCTGGCGAAGCAGGGAATTGATGAGATTCTGACAGTCCAGCGTCAGGTGCTGGAAGCGCCCTGATTTGATGGGAATATCCCAACGATAAAAAAGCCCGGTTTAACCGGGCTTTTTTATCGTGTCAGAAAGAGAGTTCCCACTCATAGTCCATGATGACGGGCGCATGTCGGGAGAAGGTCTCACCGGTATAAATGCCGCCATTCAGCACTCGATGGCGCATGCCGCCGGTAGCCATCTGATAGTCAAGCCGCCAGCCCATATCCTTGCTGCGCAGCATGTCATTTTCCCACCAGGTGAACTTGCCGCTTTCACGGTCAACTTCACGGTAAGTATCCACATAGCCCAGTGAACCTGTGATCTCATCCATCCAGGCCTGTTCCGGGGGAAGGAAGCCAGATGTGAACTGGAAATCACGCCAGTTGGCGACATCCATTTTGCGATGGGCCACCTGCCAGGTGCCACAGATCAGGAACTCCCGGCGCTTGCGTTGCTGCTTATCGAGATAATGGAGGTAATCCTCCATGAACTTGAACTTTACATTCTGGGAGTCGTCATCCGCATTGCCTTCCGGTACCAGCAGGCTGGTAATGCTGATCTTGTCGAAATCTGCCTGAATGCAGAGCCCTTGGCTGTCGGC
Source organism: Kistimonas asteriae (assembly GCF_018263925.1). Classification (GTDB taxonomy): domain Bacteria; phylum Pseudomonadota; class Gammaproteobacteria; order Pseudomonadales; family Endozoicomonadaceae; genus Kistimonas; species Kistimonas asteriae. The sequence continues at coordinate 135,610 of NZ_JAEVHF010000006.1, read as the reverse complement.
AACCGGGAAGCCAAGACCTGTGATGATTGCCTTGGGCGGAACGCGGCTGTATAGCGCTACACCGCCTTTTTCTTTGTCAGGGTCATAACCATCGAAGAAATAGCTGAAATATTCATCGGGTGTATAGATGGGATCTGCCAGTTCGGACTCGCTTGCCCTGATATCCTGAAGGCAGATGACATCTGCATCTTGGGCGAGTGCCCAGTCAAAAAAACCGTTCTCAGTCGCGCTTTTAATACCTTCACAATTGAAGCTGATAATTCTCATACCGGGCCCTTAATGCTAGCGCCCATATGATACCGTGTTCTGTTACCGTTACACCACCTTGTAACGTAAGGTAACCAATGGTTTTGCGGTTTTTGGTGTCACGCAATTGTTAGTGAGAGGTGAAAATACCTGACTCTATCGTTAGGGATAGAGTCAGGAGAAAGACAATTACAAATATGTTGTTTGTACGGACTCTGCAGATTCTCTTTGGGATTGTTGTCTTGCTTCAATCGCACGCGAGGCTAGAACCTGATCAGATGCTGATGAATGTTGACGGCAACAGGGGCTGTAAGAAAATGCCCCGGCGACTTTTCGCATGCCGGATAGTGCATTATCAAGGGCTAGCAATACCATAAAAATATTTGAGAAGAGAAAAATTTGATTTGCTAAACCATCAAATGCTGCCCATCGTTTGCATGTTGCATAGTAGGTATCATTTTTTCCCAATGCTGGTTCAAAGTTCTTAGCGTCTTCCCCAAGGGTGTATTGGTAATTACCAACACCGTAAATTGCGAGTATCCCAACTAAAAAGACAAAGAAACCAATAAGAAAGTTTTTGGTTAGTCCACATATGTCGGTACATCTTTTTGTTATGGAGCCGCCAGGTTGTTTGTTTTTACAGGATTTGGAAAGCGATATTGCCTGAGTTGCTTTATCGAGCATGCCTTCTGCTTCACATGCTGTTTGTGTCACTATGTGCGCTGACATGGCGGCCATTTTTATCACATGGTCAACAACGCAGTTAGGCTGGTACCAGGGAAGGTTGTTTGTCCATTGTTCTGCACCGCCGGCGAAAAAAATACCAGATGGGATAGTTATAATGAGGGGGGCTGATCTGGCGAGCTTTTGTAGCAGGCTGGGTGCGGCTTTTATGCTACGAACAAGTTTTTTTGCACTAAGCAAACCGGCATAGCCCAATATTCCTACAGAAATAAATTCCAGTGCGCCCAAAGCGGCAAAAGGCTTTCCGAGAGTTAAAGAGGCCTCGTAACCAGTTCTTACTCCATCGCTAGTCGCTGCTGCAAGAAGTAATAGAATGCCAAATATGCCTTGGCAAATTTCTGAGGGTGATGCGTTTCGTATAAAGCTAAAGCTGGTGGGGAGTTCTGCTATGGCATTGATTGATAAAGTGGAAAAAGCAAGGCCACTTGCAGCTGTTATGAGACCGCTAGTGATTCGTGTTAGAAGAGGTGCGCTAACATCCCATGTGTATGCCAGAAACTTGATCGATGGAGCAAGGAAGGCTGCAATTGTAAGGATGCGGTGAAGGAGTGTTGCAGGTGGTTCCGGTGTAAGAGAAAAGTGATGGTCTTTGAGTTGATTGGTAAAAGCCTCTCGTATTTGTTGAAAATCTTCATCATTAGGATCATCGTTGCTATTTTCAAAGATAGCGTTAAATTTCCTTATTATGGTGTCCTGCTCAGAATCGGGAAGGTTTGAGATAAAGTGATTGATGGCGTGAATTAACTCTTTTGTTTTTTCTATCTTGGTTTCACTGGTATTAATGTCTCTTTCATTTAAATGTTTTGCAATAGCCGGGATTGAGTTTGCAAGAGTGCTAAGTTGTTCATTTAATAGTCTAGTGTTTTGTGTGGATAATGGATTTATTTCAAGTTCAACATGTTCAGGTACCATTTGTGGTTTTCTTTCAGCAGCTGTTTGCTGATGCGAGCGAGTAGATGTCAGCATTTTTGATTCCTCTAATTAATGTGGTTGAGTCTTGCGTTACAGGGTTATGGCAATTTAGTGATTTTTTTGTTCATTTAAATGAATAACAAATTTGTTTTTTTTTGGGTTTGTTATTTGAGTTATTTATTTTGGGAGAGTTTTGTTGTTTCTGTCTTTTGTTTATTGTTATTTGTTTCATGCTCTTAGCCCTTTAATGAGGGTGTCAAGTTGTGTTGATGTAAAGGGCACGGTTGGGTGTTAGAATGCCGGCTTTGTTTAAAGTACTGTCTGGAAAGGTTATGAAAGACTATCAGCGTGAATTTATTCGCTTTGCCATTGAGCATGATGTGTTACGTTTTGGCGAGTTCACCCTGAAATCCGGCCGCAAGTCTCCCTATTTCTTCAATGCTGGCTTGTTCAAGACCGGTCTTGCGCTGGCTAAGCTGGGTCGTTTTTATGCCCAAGCATTAGTGGATGCCGGTGTTGAATTTGATGTCCTGTTTGGGCCGGCTTACAAGGGCATACCCCTTGCATCGACGACGGCGGTAGCTCTGGCGGATCATCATGGCATGGATGTGCCCTGGTGCTTCAACCGTAAAGAGACCAAGGATCATGGTGAAGGCGGCAATCTGGTCGGGGCGCCTCTGGAAGGCCGTATTGCCATTATTGATGATGTCATTACGGCGGGTACGGCTATTCGCGAAGTCATGGGTATTATTGGTCAGGCGGGCGCCAAGCCGGGTGTGGTATTGATTGCGCTGGATCGCCAGGAGCGCGGGCAGGGTGAACTGTCAGCCATCCAGCAGGTAGAGCAGGATTTCAATGTGCCGGTGGCCAGTATTGTGACCTTGCGCCAGGTGCTGGAGTTTATTAAGGAAGACGATAAATTGCAGCAATATGCGGGCGCGATCGAAATGTATCGCAGCCAGTATGGTATTGATGACTGAGTAAAAGACTGACTATGAACGCAGGCAGGCCAGCAGTACGTAAAATGGGAGCAGGCTCTTTGTCCAGTGGTTGCCGGACTTTGGGTATGGGATGCCTTTTGAGTCTGTTCGTGTCTGCTGGTTGGTCTGCGGATATCCGGTTGTATCGCTATAACGACGAAAATGGTCAGCTAGTGATATCGACGCAGGTGCCATTGCGCTATGCCCGTTCAGGGTATGAGGTTATTGATAGCAAGGGAAAAGTGCTTGAGGTCATTGAGCCTGAGTTGGCCGGTGATGCGCTGCTTGCAAGGGAGCGGCAGCAGTCCCAGGAGCAGCAGGCGAGGACCGCCCGTGAGCACAGGGAGCGGGAAGGGCGCGAATTGCTCAAAATGTATGGCAGTGTTGACGGTGTCGATCGCGCCGAGACGCGCCAGTTGGCTGAGATGGATGCCCAGATTGCCATTGAGCAGGGCAGTATTCAGCGCCTGCGTGTTCAGCGGGAAGGTAAGGAAGCCCGTGCGGCGGCCATTGAGCGATCAGGCCGAAACGTGCCGGAAGGTTTGCTGCAGGAGTTTGCGGGAATTGATGTGCAGGTGGTACATCATCTGGACAAAATAGCTAAGCTTGAACAGGAAAAGCGCTTGCTGGCTGGGCGTTACGGCGAAAAGCGTGAGCTTGTCCGGCAGATGCTGGGAGAAATGACTGGCATCGAACGGAACCGTGAATTGATCCTGGCTTCACAGGATCTGGTTGGTCGCTGGCAGCCGGTAAACACGGGTGAGACAGGTGTTAGCTACTGGCATGTCAGGGATGATGGCGCCTTCTTGTTGATGAAAGAGCAGCTGGATCAGGAAGAGCAGTTGCTGGGGCGCTGGTCGCTGGACCGTAGGAATCGTATCGTGGTGGTTTACCATCGCCGGGAACAGCGGTTGGGTGACGGCTCCCTGCAGTCATCCCCGGTCGGGCGTGAAGAGCGTTACCAGGTGTTGGATCGACTGGAGAATGATGATCTGCTGGTCAGTCTGGACGATCAGGTTGTTCAGTTAAGTCGTCAATAATTTTATGGTTTAACGAGAAGGGGCAGTCAAACGTCTACAGTTTGGCTGCCCCTTTTCTGTATTAGCGAAAAATCACCAGACTCAGACACTCCCACTGATCATTCCAGCTGTCTGTTGGCTTGCGCTTGAAGCCGCTGCGTACATACTGGCTGATACGACCTTCGGCGGTTGCCAGCAGTAGGTTGGCTGTCTCCTGCTGAGTCATGCGGGTGCGGAGACCCTCGTGAATTTCTGCATCGCGTAGCACTTGCCGGAGCTGGGTTTCCAGGCGGTCGAACAATTGAATCACGCGTACTCGCAACCGCTCGGTTTCACCCGCCAGTGCGTCGCCGTTGAGGATGCGGGTCAGGCCCGGATTCTTTTCGCAGAACGCCAGCAACAGGGTCAGGAACTTCCGGCAGCAATCCAGTGCCGATTGCTCTTCCTTGATGATCAGCGTAATGCGAGTGAATATCGCTTCCTCGATAAACTCAATCAAGCCCTCGAACATCTTGGCTTTGCTGGGAAAGTGTCGGTAAAGCGCGGCTTCCGAGACGCCGACTTCCTGTGCCAGGCGAGACGTAGTGATGCGCTCCCCCGGACTGATTTCCAGCATATGGGCAAGGGCCTGAAGGATCTGTTCCTTGCGGGATTCCTTGCGAGGCTCTTTACGGGAGGTGTTGCGTGCCTTTTCCATTGGGTATGCGATCTTGAACGTTATTCGACAGACACACAGCACTCATCAGCAAGCCGTGATGATTGCGGTATCTCTTCGGGGTGGTTGGTAATCAGGCTGCCGACGCCTCGTTCGGTAAAAATTTCCAGCAAAACGGCATGTTTGACACGGCCATCAATGATATGTGCACTGCGGGCGCCATGGTTGACGGCATCCAGGGCGCAGCGAATCTTGGGCAGCATGCCGCCATATATAGTGCCATCGGTAATCAGGCTGTTGACCCGGTCTACCGTCAATCCGGTGAGCAGTTCGCCCTGTTGGTCCAGCACGCCCGGGGTGTTGGTCAGCAGAATCAGCTTTTCTGCATTCAGGACTTCGGCCACTTTGCCAGCAACTAGATCGGCGTTGATGTTGTAGGATTTGCCCTGATGATCAGCGCCAATCGGTGCAATAACGGGTATAAAGTCGGATTTTTTCAGCATCTGGATGATATCGGTATTGATGGCTTCCACTTCGCCAACCAGACCGATATCAATGATTTCCCGCGCCTGCATTTCCGGCGTGTGCCGGTGAATTTTCAGCTGTCTTGCGCGGATGAAATTTCCGTCTTTGCCGGTCAGGCCGATAGCCTTGCCACCATTACGGTTGATCAGGCTGACGATCTCCTTGTTAACCAAGCCACCGAGCACCATCTGGACGACATCCATGGTTTCGCTGTCAGTCACGCGCATGCCATCCACAAAGCGGGACTGGATGTTGAGTCGCTTGAGCAGATCACCGATCTGAGGCCCGCCGCCATGCACGACGACCGGATTAATGCCAATAGCTTTCAGGAGGACGATATCCCGGGCGAAGCCATTTTGCAGGGCTTCGCTCTCCATGGCGTTGCCGCCATATTTGATCACAAAGGTTTTGCCGGCAAAGCGCTGCAGGTACGGCAGGGCTTCCGTCAGTACGCTGGCAATCTGGATGGTGCTGTCCTCGGTGTGGCTCATAGCTCTTCCCGGTGGTCATGGCTGTTGGTCGCGCGTTCAATGCTACGGATGGCCGCGGCTGCCTGAACTATAGCGCTTGTTGTATATGCATCCCTGCCAGGTGCATCAGAAAACAGACCATGCCTGCAATCGGCTATTTATAGCCTTTTTTGGTCCTGCTTCCGATACGGGATTATCGCTCCGGCAGCGCCGGTCAGAAATTGACCGGCAGGGTATTATCCACGGCTTTCAGCTGTTCTCGGAACAGGTTTTTGATCTTGTCCAGGTGCTGGTTGTCATCGGCTTCGAAGCGCAATACCAGCACAGGCGTGGTATTGGAGGCGCGCACCAGGCCCCAACCCCAGGGGAACTCAACCCGAACGCCGTCGATTGTGATGACATTGCCTTCCTTGAACTGTCCCTGGCTGGCGAACTGGTCAATCAGGGCGAACTTGTTCTCGTCGGTGACCTGGATGTTGATCTCGGGAGTATTGACGCTGTCCGGGAAACTGTTGAATACCTCGTCAGCACTCTGAGCCTGGGCCGACAGAATTTCTATCAGGCGTGCTGCACTGTAGATACCGTCATCAAAACCGTACCAGCGTTCTTTCAGGAAAATATGGCCGCTCATTTCTCCGGCCAGCAGGGCACCGGTTTCTTTCATCTTGGCCTTGATCAGAGAGTGACCGGTTTTCCACATTACAGGACGGCCGCCGTAGTTGCTGATCAGGCTGTTCAGTCGGCGGGTGCATTTGACGTCGTAGATCACATCGCAGCCGGGGTTGCGGGTCACAATATCCTTGGCCAGCAGCATCAGGAGGCGATCCGGGAAAATGATACGGCCCTGGTTGGTGACCAGACCGACCCGATCACCGTCGCCATCGAAAGCGAGGCCGAGATCGGCGCCTGTTTCGGCGATCTTGGCGACAATATCCTGCAGGTTTTCTGGATTTCCCGGATCCGGGTGATGGTTGGGGAAGTTTCCGTCAACATCGCAGTAGAGTGGGATGACTTCGCAACCCAGTGCTTCAAAGAGCTCTGGTGCTATAACACCGGCCACACCGTTGCCACAGTCAATCACGACCTTCAGTGGCCGTTGGATAATAATGTCATCCAGAATGCGCTGGTGATAGTTGCCCAGTATGTTGTGTTCAGTGACTTGTCCTTCACCGGTGTTCAGCGCCTGATTGGTGATGCGCTGATATAGTCCCTGAATCGCTTCATTTGCCAGGGTTTCCCCGGCCAGAACAATCTTGAAACCATTGTATTGCGGTGGGTTGTGACTGCCGGTAATCATAACGCCAGAGCGGGCGCCCAGTTCGTGGGTAGCGTAATACAGGGCTGGTGTTGGAACGGTACCAATCGTGATGACATCACAGCCGCTGCCTGTGATACCGGCAACCAGCTGATCACGCAGCGCCGGGCTGGACAGGCGGCCGTCCATGCCCACGATGATAGTGGTTTCCCCCCGGGCCTGGGCTTCCGTGCCAATGGCGCAGCCCAGTAGTTCCACCGTTTCCGGTGTCAGATCCTTGCCAACTACACCGCGAATGTCATAGGCGCGGAAAATGGATGCAGGAACCGTCGGAGTGGATCGTGAGGTCGAAGCGGTCACGGTGCAAGGTTGCTCAGTGTTGGTGATGGGAGAGGGGTCTTCATCAATTGTCGTGTCATCTTCAGGAAGCGTCAGTGTATCCGGTAATTCAATGTCTGCAAGGCTCAGTTCCAGCAAGTCGTTGTCCTGAAACAGTGGGGCTTCAAACGGATCGTCAGATACATCAGCGATGTCCTCTTTTGGCGGCAATGGCTGCGTATTGGCCGGTTGCTCGACAGCCACCGTTGTCTGAAGTGCCTGAGGTTCTGCCAGCGGGTCATAGTAGACTTCAGGAGTGGGGGGCGATGCAAGCGATGTCGTGGATGCCTGCCGGTTTGGATCGATTTTGGATGCTTTAGCCGTATTCAGTATGTTTTGTGCAATTTCGCGGAATATCGCGACTTTATATCCGCCAATTTGCGGATTTCTGCCGTCACTGATATCGCTGAGCAGGGTTTTCAGAAGATGGTTGTCCCCCATCAGACGGTGATTCTGGCTACGCCAGAAGCGATCCAGCAGCACGGGTACTACGATAATGGCGCCTAACGCGATCAGCAGGAAAACCAGGGAGGGCTGGAGCGATGTCATCCAGTGCGGTGATGGCTGGAAGGTCAGCTTCCAGCCCGTTTGCGCCAGTGTGTACTCAAGCATTGGCGAATCCGGCGCCGGTGTGGTGCCGGAGCGGAGTAACTCCCGTGCCGGCCCGTCAATGGTTTGCAGTAGTTGCCACTGTCCCCAGGTTGCATCGTTAATCGTCAGAACGTTTTGCAGGCGCTGTAAATCATAGGCAACCAGCAGGGTGCCAAGTCTTTCATTGTTGACGGTAACCGGGCTCACGGTATTGATGACCCACTGTTGGTTAGTGCGGGCAGCTTCTGGTGTCACGGTTTGCCCTCGCAGGGAACGGCGAATCATCTCGCGGGCAGCAAAGCTGGTGTCTTGTTCGATGGGTTGACTGGCTGGCGTCAGTTGCAGGTTAATGGTATCGGGCAGGCTGTTGCGCAGCAGATTGCCGAGCGTGACTAACTGATTTGGATCCTGTGACAGAAGAGCCTCTGCTACGGGCAGTAATGTGGCTAGACGGTCTGTGTTGTCTTGCATCAACCGAAGTTCCCGGCTAAGGACATTGGCGGTATGTTGTCCAAACTGGTTTGCCTGCTGTTCTGCTGTGGCGCGTGCCTCAGCGTGCGTCTGCCAGACGTAAAGGGTTGAAAACAATCCAAGCAAGAGCAGGATGCCGGTCGCTATCAGCGTGGAGGGATAGCTGAGCGGATGGGGATCCGGTGTGTCGGAGGCTGCTGAGTGAGAACGTCGATTGCTGGCGCGAGCTTTCCCAAAGAGGCCTTTCACTGCGTTATCCCGGTATCTGTTTTTTATTATTGAAAATGCGCGACCCCGCCCCTTGAAAGGCAGGGTCGGTTGGCATCAGTGGCGACCGGAGTGGCCGAAGCCGCCTTCGCCGCGATCACTTTCCTCGAAGGAGTCCACGATTTCGAAATCCGCCTGAACGACCGGTACCAGCACCAGCTGGGCAATCCGCTCGCCGGGTTGCACGGTGAAGGTGGTGTTGCCACGGTTCCAGCAGGAGACCATCAACTGGCCCTGGTAGTCGGAATCAATCAGGCCGACCAGGTTGCCCAGGACAATGCCGTGCTTATGGCCGAGGCCGGAGCGGGGCAGGATCATGGCCGCCAGAGAGGGATCGCCTATATGAATGGCCAGGCCGGTCGGCAGCAGCTCAGTCTGTCCGGGCTCCAGCGTCAGGGGCTCGTCCAGGCAGGCGCGCAGGTCGATGCCGGCGGAGCCATCGGTCGCATAGGCCGGCAGCGGAAACTCACTGCCGAGGCGGGAATCAAGAATTCGGGCTTTCAGTCTGTGCATGGTGCTCTCGTGTGCTGTTGTTCTCTGACCAGTCGTGATAGTGCTGGGCCAGGATGTCCAGAAGCTGCCGGGCTACCTGGCGCTTGGAGGTCCGTGGCAGCGTATCCTCAAAGTCCGGACCGATGACGGTGACGGCGTTGTCATCGCTGTTAAAGCCAATGCTGGTGTCGCTGACATCATTGGCGACGATCAGGTCCAGTTTTTTCCGGTGAAGTTTGTCGGTAGCGTAACTGATCACGTCACAGGTTTCTGCGGCAAAGCCCACAACAAAGGGTTTCTGTTCCAGGGCGGCAACAGAGGCGACGATGTCAGGATTGCGAACCAGTGTCAGCTGCAGGGTTTCGTCTGCGGCGTCGGGGTCTTTCTTGATCTTGCTGTTGGCTTCGGTGTCAGGCCGATAATCAGCGACAGCCGCGGTACTGATGAATATATCGCAATCAGCGATGGTTTCATGGACTGCGCGGTGCATATCGCGGGCGCTGGTGACATCAACCCGGGTGACGCGATCCGGTGTTTCCCGGTTCACGGGACCGCTGATCAGCGTGACATCCGCGCCGGCTTCCACGGCGGCTTCAGCCAGGGCATACCCCATTTTTCCGGAACTGTGGTTGGAAATGTAGCGAACAGGGTCGATCGCTTCACGGGTTGGGCCGGCGGTGATGATGACGCGACGGCCGGTCAGTGTTTCCTGTTTGAACATCCTGGCAAGATGCTCAATCAACTCCATGGGTTCCAGCATCCGGCCGGGACCGGTTTCGCCGCAGGCCTGTGACCCTTCGGCGGGACCGAACTGGATAATGCCGCGGTCTTCCAGGATCTGACGATTATTGCGGGTGGCGTTGTCGTTCCACATGCCCTGGTTCATGGCTGGTGCAAGGCATAGAGGTGCGCTGGTGGCCAGGCAGAGGGTGGTGAGCAGATCGTCACCATGACCATTGGCGAGACGCGCCATGAAATCGGCGGTAGCCGGTGCCACCAGGATGACATCCGCCCAACGGGCCAGCTCGATATGACCCATGCCGGCTTCTGCTTTCGGATCCAGCAGGTCGGTATGCACCGCATTGCTGGACAACGCCTGCAATGTCAGGGGAGTGATGAATTCACAGGCCGCGCGGGTCATGACCACGTGGACCTCGGCACCCAGCTTGCGCAGGTGTCTGACCAGTTCCGCCGTCTTGTAGGCGGCGATGCCGCCGGTGATACCGACGAGGATTCGCTTCTTGTTCAGCCGCTGCATTCGTGTAACTGCTTGGTTTGAGTCAAACGGCCATTATAAGCATGCTGGCTGCGTTAAACCATGTGCTAAGCCTTAGAGGGCGACGAGAGTTGGACTGATATCTATCTGGAGAGCGTTGTTGCCTGTTAGCAATGCCATGCCTTGGTCAGGACAGCCTTTACTGGCCTGGAGCTATATAAACGGGGCTTTTTTTCGCCGCCTCATCCAGTTCCTCAGGTGAAAGTAATACCGTTGTCTTGCTCTCACACATGCCTGTAGCGTTAACTGATAAAACGGCAGCGGTTAGGGATGTGTTGTCCGGGAATTCACCAATGACAAACAAATCAGTAGCGCCAAATGAATAGTAGAAGGATTCGATTTTACCTGACAGCGACTCTATAAGGTTTTCAACAGCCGCTTTCCGTTTTGATCCACCGTCTTTCAGCAGGCCTTTTACACCCTCACCGACATAATTAGCTTGAATGAGGTATTTGGGCATGACCATACCCTCCTGTTGCCTATTTGATTGTGAGTTGTCTACTTATTGATGCACCGACAAGGAATAGTGAACCTTTAGTCAGGGGCGACTATCCAGTCAAGGCCATCGGGGATTGCATCTTTTTTTTGGGAAAAAACAATAAAAATTAATGTGCTTTTAGGAATCCAGATACGAATGCTGGAGATGTACCCACTATTACTTGGCATTATGATGACCTGTTCCGAGTGACGCGCACTGTCGGGAGTCTGGTCAAAAGTGGGTTCAGTTCCAGTTGCCTGTTCGGGTGCCGTTGCGGTCAGTCTGACGCAAGCCGTGATGGCTGCACTGCCGGGACAGGCGCCGGCCGTTGCAATGTAGAAGCCATTCTCACTGGCTTGCTGGGCGGCTAGTTGATGCGCTGAGTTGCAGGGAGACCAAACCCACAATCCCGAAAGCCGTGATCAGGACGGTGATCAATACTTCAGCCAGGGTAATGCCTTGTTGCCGTTTCATTGGTCACCCCAGACTCACCGCTACAAAACCTGGCCGGCCAGACTGACACTGACTTGCCGGGCTTCACCGTCGGATGTAATGGTGAAGGTTTCACCGTTGAGGGTGGAGCCGTCGGGCAGGAAGAAGATGAACTGGGTAGCGGCATTATTGGTAGCCAGCTGGGTGTTGTTGTCAGGCGCAAACTGTTTCAGCGCCTGTCCACCTGACAGAACCGCCCAGTCATTGTTCCAGTCGTTGTCGACCCGAGCGACAGATATCAGTGCATTACGCTTGATGGCTTCACTGCGGGCATACTGCAATGAATGCTGGAGCGCTGTGGAATGCGTGCGTACCCGGTTTTCCGCCATAAAATCCTGAAAGCTGGGAATACCGATACCCAGCAGGATGCCTGCGATTGCCGGGGTGATCATCAGTTCAACGAGGGTGAAGCCTTTATTGTGTGACATAGCGGCATTTTTATTATTCTTGTGTTGTACTATCGTGCAAGCTTAATCGGTTTTGGTTTCAGAGTATTGGCTGGAATGTCATGGGTTTCCGGTATTGAGGGTCAATCAAGGGCTGGTGTTTAAGCCAGGTATGCGTCGACATTGTTCCTCAGACCTTTGGTTTAGCGCGTGTTCGTCCATTATCAATGGGCGTTTACGATCAAGGGTATCTGTCTTTGTGCAGGGAGCATTCCGGCTCCCCTGTGGTTCACTGGATTACTGGGATGAATCAATAAATAGCGAGTACTGAAAGCCACTTACAGAAAGGCTTCATGTAGAGACATCTCTACAGAGATTCTCAAAAATACCTGCTGTGTCAGATTCACAACGTTTCAGTAATGGTCAGTCATGGGTTATTGGGTTTGGTGGGTTGCGGCTGTGACAGGCTCGCTTTCTATTTTAATGGCGGGCGGTTTGCCATCGAAGACAGGATCACCTTGTCCCCTGGCTTTGCAATAGGAAGACATGGTGTCCTGGGTGACAAATTTACCGTCATTGTCCCAGATGTGCGTATTCACACCACAATTTGAGCGCTGCTGATAAGTACAATGCCAGCCTGATCCTGGCGCGGAAGCCCAGATGGAATTCTCTGATGCGCCTGGTTGGGAACAGCAGAGATGATGGGAAGGCCAGTCATCGGCACTGCCGCAGTTGGCATTCATATAAGCGGAGACACCGGTAGACGCACCGGCGACTAGTACAGACAAGCCAAACAGTCGGTAAAACTTCATGCTGGAAACCTCTCTGCATCTACGGTTGAATGATGCAGGGGCAGTATAGATAGGAAATTTGCAGTGCGAGTGGGAGCTGCCAATCCGGCAGCATGGCAAGGTGATGAGTCCTTATTTGCCTTGTCATTGACGTTTACCTGGCTCTCAGCAGTATCAGAATACTGTTCACAGGCTTAAGATGACTGGAATGCCGTATTGTCATTACCCTGAGAGTCCATTAAAGTTCACCGCCAAAATGGGTGGCCTATTGCTGCCGTAACCCACTGCCTGAAACCCGAAACAGCGGGCGTTTTGTTCACGTTGTTCATCGTTCAGCGTTTGTGCAAGAAGTAATCAATTATTGCCAGCAGGATTACTTTCTGGTATAAAGCCCGGTCTTTGAGTACCGGCTCTCGGCTGAACGCATTTGGGCGGGCCGGCTACTGCCTGACCGGGTAGTTCCGGTATGTATGAATAAAGAATCCAGCTTTCGGGTTGGGTAAACGCTTAGAGAGAGGCTCAAATATGTCCAGAGTTTGCCAGGTTACCGGCAAGCGTCCCGCTGTCGGTAACAACGTATCACACGCTAACAACAAGACTCGTCGTCGTTTTCTGCCGAACCTGCACCATCACCGTTTCTGGGTTGAGTCCGAGAAGCGTTTTGTGAGACTGCGTGTTTCTGCCAAAGGCATGCGCATCATCGACAAGAAGGGTATCGATACCGTTCTGGCTGAGCTCCGCGCCCGCGGCGAGCGTTTCTAAGGTTCGATAACAGAGGATTACGACGATGGCTAAGGCTGTTCGCGAGAAAGTCAAACTGGTATCCACTGCCGGTACCGGTTACTTCTACACCACCACCAAGAACAAGCGTAACACCCCGGACAAGTTCGTCTTCAAGAAGTACGATCCCAAAGTCCGCAAGCACGTTGAGTTCAAGGAAGCCAAGATCAAGTAAGATCGGCTTTCCGCAGCCCTGTTATCGGGGACTGTGGTGGACGTGTTAAAGAAACCCGCACTTTGCGGGTTTTTTTATAGCTGTAAGTGACTATTTTCTGAACAATTATAAAGCGTCTACAATGCGCCTTCGCCTGAGTCAGTGAGATGTTATGAGCAAACCGGAACTCCTGTCGCCCGCCGGCACCCTGAGAAACATGCGTTATGCCTTCGCCTACGGTGCGGATGCGGTCTATGCCGGCCAGCCCCGCTACAGCCTGCGAGTGCGCAATAACGACTTCAAGTTGGAAAACCTCGAAAACGGCATCAATGAAGCGCATGCCCAGGGCAAGCAGTTCTACCTGGCGAGTAACATTGCGCCCCATAACGCGAAGGTGAAAACCTATCTGCGGGATATGGAGCCGGTCATTGCCATGAAGCCTGATGCCCTGATCATGTCTGATCCCGGTCTGATCATGATGGTGCGTGACCGTTGGCCCGATATGCCGGTGCATATGTCGGTACAGGCAAACGTTGTTAACTTTTCCACGGTGAAGTTCTGGGCCCGTCAGGGCGTGAGCCGGATTATTCTCTCCCGCGAGCTGTCGCTGGATGAGATCGCAGAGATCCGTGAAGAATGCCCGGATACGGAGCTGGAAGTGTTTGTGCACGGTTCGCTCTGCATTGCTTATTCCGGTCGTTGCCTGCTGTCAGGGTATATCAATCACCGTGATCCGAACCAGGGCACCTGCACCAATGCCTGCCGCTGGAAGTACCAGGCCCATGAGGCCACGGAAACGGCCAGTGGTGATGTCATCGCGACCACCTTTGATCCCGCAGAGGTTGCGAATGAACCGACGCTGGGCAGTGGTGAGCCAACGGATAAGATGTATCTGCTGCAGGAAGAGAACCGCCCAGGTCAATACATGCCCGCTTATGAAGATGAGCATGGCACTTACATCATGAATTCCCGTGATCTCCGTGCGATTCAGCATGTCCATCGTCTGCATGGTATGGGGGTTCATTCATTGAAGATCGAGGGGCGGACCAAGTCCCACTACTATGTGGCGCGTACTGCCCAGGTGTATCGTCAGGCCATTGATGACGCAGCCGCTGGCAAATCATTCGATATGTCACTGATGGATACGCTGGAGAATCTGGCCAGCCGTGGGTATACCGAAGGCTTCTACCGTCGCCATGTCCATGACGAATACCAGAATTACGAGCAGGGTGCTTCCAAAGGGAGCCTGCAACAGTTTGTGGGCGAGATTCTGGATGCCGGCACGGAATTCATCACCATAGACGTCAAAAACCGGTTTGAGCAGGGGGATACGCTGGAGCTGCTGACGCCTTCCGGTAACCATACGTTCCGCCTGGATCATATGGAAAACCAGCGTGGAGAGAAAGTCGCTGTGGCACCGGGTTCCGGGCACAAGGTCCGACTGCCGATACCTGAAGGCATGAAAGTTGATGAGTTCTCATTGCTGGTGAGGAATCTGCCTCAGGCAGAGGCTCCTGCATGATTGCAGGCTAGCCATAGTTCAGACAATAAAAAGGGAGGCTTGGCCTCCCTTTTCTTTTCGATTTATTGCCGATAGTCGGATTAGCCGATTATCGGATCAAATCTGAGCAGCTCAGTCTTCGATAACGCAATCAAGGCGCTTCTTGCCGGTGCGATCCAGGTAAGTCTGGAAATCTTTTGGCAGACGACCGGTGGTGGAACCGTGCCAGGTTACAGTGTCGCCACTGTTGGTTTCATACTGGAAAGTGAACTTCTGAACATTGCGACGCTTTTTGGGCGCAGCTTCTTCGGAAGGATCCAGGTCGTCCAGGGACAGACCGCGCTCCTCGAGCAGGCGACGCACTTCATCAATGTTTTCCTGCTTGGCCTGACGTTTGGCTTCATCAGCGGCTACAGCGTCTTTCTTTTCGGCCAGGATGCCTTCAAGACGGCTGATGATGCGCTCGATATCCTCAACATGGACATCTTTGAACAGGGCGCGGATACGAGTCTTGCTTGCCAGACGATGTTGAATTTCGTCAAAAATATTCATTTAAATTAACCCCTAGGTTGCATGCGGAACGATTTTAAGTGAATAAAAAGCAATCAGCAATATTTAACGTTGATAATGCCTCGTGAAATTAACGGGCAGGTCTTAATTATTAACGCGATTTCGCTTTATTAATACCTGAAATGGCTTGTTGTTTCCAGAAGAATTCTATTTTGTCTTTCAACGGGAAAAGACCGTACTGTTTGGATATAAGCGTTGGGTTAACAGAAAATGGCGATACTTCTGGTGTAAGGGGCGGCTTGTTTGATTTGAGAATCACAAGGAAATGAGGGGCCGTATCAATTAGCGTTGAGGTTGCCCGCTGGTTTCGGCCTGTTATGGTTTTGCACCATCAACAGGCCGGTATTCCTATTATGCTGACAATCAGTGCAGCCTTATCTCTTCAGCGGCTGGTACAGTTTGTTGTAATTCCATATATGGAATCAGGTCTTTTTGCTGGTACTCACGGATTTCTCCCCAGGCCATTTCGACCCGAATCCAGCCGTTACTGAGGTATTCCTTGATGCATCCTTCCTCGTACGTAATACGATCCTTGACGCGTGTAACGTGTTCCATTGTGCGCTCCTTCCCTAAGTCATGCACTGCTTTTCTACGGTTACCATAGTGAGTCGTCCGGTGCCTGTGATGGCTGTGAGTGCGTGACGCAGGCACAAATCCCTGTGATTGCTCAGACTCTCTTCTCCTGATCATGCAGGTTATATACCACCTTAAACAGTTGGCCTGCAGGAATGAGGACTTGTTTCTGTGATGGCCGGGCGTATCGACGCCCTTGTACCACAGACTGCAGCCATTGTTGTGAGTCTGGCCGAACGTTCAGAAACAGTGTAGAAGAAATTCTGTTAAGTTACGTTGACAGTCTTGTTTCATTTTATCGTTACCTTGATTGTTTAAAGCGATGATGCATCACAATCAAAAACGCGGCGATGAGATTATGCATCAATGCCCTGTAAGGACGGGGCTGACCGGCAGGCGCTTTACTCCAATAAACTGCTTTGTTTATATAGATGAATGCATTTTAGAAACGTGGTGGATGGGGTTCTCCCGTTGAGAGACGAGGTATTCTCACTTGGCATAGCATCCATTTGATAGATTGTGATTCAGCAGGTTTGAGTGTCCGAGAGGATACGCTGTAGTGAAGCATGATGATCGAATGGATACTGATTAAGTCAGAAACCGTTGAATCTGATCGTTGGCTGAATGCGTAATAACAAGAAAACAGGGGCCCGCTGTTGAGGATGTTGTGAGGTGGTCCCGATTGCCTGGAAGAGTGCCTTCACAGGCGACACAGGAAGCGAAACCGATGATGGACCCGCTGATGCTATTGCTCTCCGATCATCCGCTAGGGGTGCTGGTCTCGATCGTCATTGCTACCTACATCCTGGAAGATGCCGCCATTGTGGGAGCGGCTGTGCTCGCAGCCGAAGGGGTGGTCGCCCCGTTTAGCGCGTTTGCCGCACTGTTTTTAGGGATTTTCACCGGGGATTTATGGCTCTATGGGATGGGAAGCCTGATCCGGCGCTTTCGTCGGTTTCAGCGGCTGACAGCGAAACCCGCGTTGGAAAGAGCAAGGGGCTGGTTAGCGCGCAATATGGTGATGACGGTTTTCCTGGTCAGGCTGATACCGGGCATGCGGTTACCCTGCTACCTGGCCTGCGGGTTGTTTGCCCTGTCACTGCGACTCTTTTTCGGTACCGTCTTAGTGGCGTCGTTACTGTGGACCGGAGCACTGTTTAGCGGGCTGTATCTGCTGGGCGAGCACTTCTGGATGACGTTGGGTGAATGGAAGTGGTTGCTGCTTCCGGGGGTAGTTGTGCTGTTTTACCTGGGGCATGGATGGATCAGTCGGTCACTGGGCCGTTATATGGATATTCAGAACAATGACAGAGAATACGTTAATTGAGCAGGCCGTTTTACCGACATTTTCAGACAAACAAGCCCATGTTGGCATGCCGCCGCTGACACGGACCCGGCGAGCCATTGCTTTTTTTGAGTTCTGGCCGACGCCTTTGGTCTATTTCCCTGTGGCAATTCTTTGGCTGTTTCGGGCGATTCAGCATCGCAGCCTGACACTTCCCCTGTGTGCGAATCCCGGGTTTTACCTGGGCGGGATGGTCGGGGAGTCCAAAGCGGCGAATTTCGGCCGTGCCGGTGAGTATGCCCGTCAACATATTGCTGACTGGTGTCGGGTGCAGAATGACAAAGCCCAGGCAGAAAAAACACTGAATACGGCATTAGAGGCCATTACGGCGTCAGACCTGCATTTTCCCTTGATTGCGAAGCCGGATATGGGCTGTCGTGGGCAAGGCGTCCGTATTGTGCGTGATGCGGTTGAAGTGGCTGCCTATCTACAGGATTTTCCGGATGGTGGCCATATCCTGTTTCAACAACTCGTTCCTTATGAGGCGGAAGCCGGCATTTTTTATATCCGGATCCCGGGCGCGGATAAAGGACAGCTATTTTCCATCACCCTGAAATACCAGCCTTACGTCTACGGCAATGGTATCGATACCTTGAGAACCCTGATTCAAGAGGATCCAAGGGCCGGGCAGTTGACGCATTTGTATTTCAAGCGCCATGAAGCATTTCTGGATCAGGTGATTCCAGAAGGGCAGCCGTTTCGGCTGGCCTTTGCCGGCAGCCATAGCCGGGGTGCGATCTTCCGGGATGGGCGCCCTCTTATAACGGAGGCGTTGACGACAGCTTTGGACCAGATTTGTCAGGATATTGATGGGTTTTACTACGGGCGCTTTGATGTGCGCTTTCGGGATACCCATTCCCTGCAAGAAGGAAAGGATTTCACTATTCTGGAAATTAATGGCGTCAGCAGTGAAGCGGCGCATATCTGGGATGCCGATTCTTCCCTGCGAGAGGTGTATAAGACCCTGTTCCATCAGTACAACACGTTGTTTCGTATTGGAGCCATCAATCGACGCAGGGGAGCCAGGTCGGATGGACTTCTGGCTCTTATAAAGGGTTGGCAGAGGGAAAAACGGCTTGGACGATCCTATCCGGATACCGAATAAGACGCGTCATGGAATGAGGACATAAAAATGCAACGAATCCTGTTTAATCTGGCTGTGGTGATGCCTTTGTTGCTATGGGGGGCTGGTATTGCTTCAGCAGACACTATCTATACCGGTTACTTCAGTAACAAGGCGGTGGGTGGTTACGACACCGTCGCTTATTTTACCGAGGGGAGGCCCGTCGAAGGCAGCAGTAATTTCAAGCATCGCTGGCAGGGCGCAGACTGGTATTTCAGTAGTGCTGAGAACCTGAAAACGTTCAAGGAATTGCCGGAACGCTATGCGCCACAATACGGCGGACACTGTGCCTGGGCGGTCGCGGCAAGGAACGATCTTTATAAAGGTGACCCCGAATACTGGAAAATTGTGGATGGAAAGCTTTATCTTAATTATGACAAGTCAGTGCAGGATCGCTGGTTGAAGGATATTCCCGGGTTCATTACCCAGGGCGATAAGCACTGGCCGGCATTGAACAATAACTAAACGCCAGGGAGGCACCATGTCCCGGAAGATAACGTGGATCCTGTCCGCCTATATTGCATTCATCTTTATCCAGTCGCTGTTTTTCAAGTTTTCGGGTGCACCTGAAACCCGGTTCATTTTCGGGACACTGGGCGAATGGTCAGGGTTTGACTGGTTTGGGCAGTATGGCGCCTATGGTGTGGGAATTGCGGAGCTGATTGCCGCAATCCTGTTGTTTACACCGTTACGGTTATATGGCGCAGCCATGGCATCGTGCATTATGATTGGCGCGATCTTTTTTCACCTGTTTACCCCGCTGGGTATTTTTATGCCTGAGTTTAATGAGGCGGGTGAAATCATCGGTGATGATGGCGGACTACTGTTTGTTAATGCCTGTATTGTATGCGCCAGTGCTATCGCGGTTACGGTGATGGATCTGATTCAGACCAATCATCTGCTTAAGCGCGTGTTTGCAAGGCGTAGCATTTTCCGGGAAGACGATATTCCGGACTGAATAAGAACATAAAAAAACTGTCAGGAAGACGCCATGCTTGCGATGTCGCCATTTCGGCTGCCGGTACCCTCCCGGCTGAAATTCCTGCAACCGTTACTGGAACGACTGCTGGGGCTCAGCTACCTGGATCGTCTTTACCGGCAGCGGGTGCATACAGAAACGCCCAAGGATTTTGTCCGGGTTGTCTTGAGATTGCTTGGGCTTCGCTATACCTCCACCCGTGACATTGTCGACAGTGTGCCTGCTGAGGGGCCGCTGGTAGTGGTGGCCAATCATCCTTTTGGGGGCGCTGAAGGACTGGCCATCATTGATTTGCTGCTTAAAGTTCGACCGGACACGCGGGTATTGGCGAATCAGGTATTGAATGGCATCCCTGAACTGCGTGAGCTTTTTATTGGTGTGGATATCCTGGGAACACAGAATCGTCGCCGAGCTAATCGTGAGGCGATTGAACGTGCCCGTGAATGGGTTCAGGGTGGCGGTGTTCTGCTGGTTTTTCCGGCGGGTGAAGTCGCTAGCTGGAACTGGAAGAAACGCAGGGTAACAGAGGCGCCATGGCGAACCACGGCCGCTACCATTATCCGGGAAACTGGTGCCAGCGTCTTGCCGGTTTTTGTTGCAGGAAACAATAGTCGCCTGTTTCATCTGCTGGGTATTGTGCATCCGGCCTTGCGGACGCTGCGTCTGGTCAGAGAGCTGATTAACAAACGTGGACAGGTTATTCAGCTGTCGCCCGGCAAGTTGATTACACCATCTGACCGGCGACAGCTGGATAACGACAAGGCGCTGACCAACTTTCTCCGACTCAATACCTTGCTGTTGCGAGAGCATGCTTCGGATTCAGAAAACCATGCTGCCGTGACACAGACGAGAACGCTTCAGCCCTTGATCGAGCCGGTTTCTCAGGTGCTGCTAGCGGAAGATATCAGTCAGCTGGCAGTCGATCGACGGCTTCTGGCGAAGGGGGAAATGGAAGTCTGGTGTGCGTCAGCCGCAGAATTACCCCATGTCTTGAAGGAAATCGGCCGCTTGCGTGAGCTGACGTTCAGAACCGTCGGTGAAGGCACCGGGTATGAAGTGGATGTTGATCAATACGACCGTGACTACCAGCACCTGTTTTTATGGCATAAAACCCGACAGGAAATCGTGGGCGCCTATCGTCTCGGACTGGTGGATCGCCTTTACGAACAGCAGGGGCTGGAAGGCATCTATTCCCGCAGTCTGTTTCAATACGACGCTACATTTCTGAAAAAGCTGGGCGGCTGCCTTGAAATGGGGCGTTCGTTTGTGCGCCCTGAATACCAGAAAAGTATCACCGCACTCATGTTTCTGTGGAAGGGGATTGGTGCATTCATTGTCAAACATCCCCAATACCGGATTCTGTTTGGTCCGGTCAGTATCAGTAATGATTACAGCGAGCTATCCCGCCAGCTGATGGCAAGCTGCCTGCAGGCCAATAATTACGATAAGACACTGGCAGACCTGGTGCGCCCCACCTCACCGCTGGCGGATGAACCGACAGCGTTGTGGGATCCGGATCACCTGGAAGGGTTGAGTCATGTTGAAGGGCTGTCGTTATTGATACAAACCATCGAGAAAGATAAAGGCGTTCCCATACTCATCAAACACTACCTGAAACTTCAGGGTGAATTTGCCGGCTTCAATGTGGACAAGAACTTCAATAATGCCCTGGATGGTTTAATCGTTGTTGACCTGAAAAAAGTCGATGATCGAATGCTGGGGAAGTATCTGGGCAATGAAGGGATGGCGTTGTTTCGAAACCGGCATGGTTATGTGACGGCCTAGAGACCGCCACAGCCGTAATATCAAAGCGTCTGGCGATGGCGTAATGTTGCCGGTGCCATGCCCAGTGAGAATTGAACCGGAATATCCAGATAGTTCAATAGGATAGAGATCAGGGCATTGTGATGAATGGTATGACTCTGTAAGAACAGCAGTTCACGAATGACCGTGGTGGTGGTCATCACCGGATCTTCCTTGTCATCGTCCGAGGCAAACGCGGTGATTGACATAATATGGCATTCACAACCTTTCTCCTCTAACCGCTTCAGTCGGTGCACAATCCCATCAATACGCGTGATCGCGAGTTCTCGAATGGTTTCCAGTGACGGATCTCTCGGGCGCTGATCATAATTGACCTCTTGTTCACCGAGGCTGATGAAAAAACGCTCATAATGTTCAAGAACATGGCGGACGTGTTGCCCGATGGTACTGTTCGTAATATCAGCTCTGTGGGTGAAGGTATCGTCGCCAATCGCCTGAAGTTGTGTACGTAAATCCCTGAGGCATCGCATGTTCGCCTCTACAGTCCTTTGTAACGGCATACTGATTTTCCTGTTGGTTCAACTAAGTCGCCTTAGATAGCTTAGTCATTGTTACGCATTTTGAAAGCACTTGTGAATCCTTATCTGACACTATACGCAAACGGCATGATTGTGGATGTATTGACGTACCAGATAAGAACCGGAACAAGGCATGATGAGCGCGACGGTATTTGTACGTATGTGTCAGAATGGGGCAGCCTGTTACGGTACCCGCACGAGATCAACATCAGGTTTTCGGAACCACACTGACATGTTCCATACAGCGTATTACTACGCCGACTATCGCCAGCCTCAATGGCGTAGTTGAGCGTAACCGTTTAACTGCGTCATTGAGGCGTTTTGATCGACCGAACCCGGGTTCGAAGGTCAAATCGCAAGTGGCGCAGCTGATGGAACTTTTCCCGCCTGCCTTCTTCCGATATTCCCCCAGAACCCGTACGCATTAATTGCATTTATCAGGAACCATCTGTTTGCCAGGGGGCAGTATGCAGAACAGACTTATAGGCAGCGCGCTGATTATCGCGGGGACCTCTCTCGGGGCGGGAATGATCGCCATGCCTTTGGCGACGGCCGTGATAGGCTTTTGGCCGGCTTTAGTATTAATGGTATTTAATTGGGCGCTGGCGACTTATTCTGGCTTGTTGGTGGCTGAAGTCTGCCGCGCCTGTCCGGGTACGACGTCATTGTATGGTGCTTCTGGCCAGCTACTTGGCCGGCCAGGGCAGTTTATTGCGTCACTGGCGACCCTGTTTCTGCCTTATGCACTGTGTGCTGCCTACATCACCGGCGCTGCAGGCCACCTTAATGGCAGCCTAGCCCATTGGTTTAGCATCGCGCTTCCGCAAGGTTTCAGTGCAATCTGTGTCACAGCCTTGTTTGCGGGCGTTATCGTGATCAGTACCAGCAGCGTTGACCTCGTGACGCGTGGGTTGTTTATGCTCAAGGTGATGATGCTGGTGATGCTGATCGGTCTGCTGTTGCCGAAAGTGGAGCCCGCCTACCTGAATACCATGCCCGTGTCTGATAGTGTGATTTGGGCGGCATTACCATTGTTTTTCACGTCGTTCGGATTTCAGGCAACCGTTCCCAGCATTGTGCGCTATCTGGAAGATAAACCGGCACAGATTCGTCCTGCTGTGATAATCGGCAGTACTTTGCCTTTGATTATTTACCTGCTCTGGGTGATTGGCACCAATGGTGTATTACCGCAGGGCAGTCTGGTTGCCATACAGAATGGTCAGGACCCTGTCAGCGCACTCGTAATTGGTTTAACCCGGTTTGGTGATTCCGTATGGATCTCAACAGCCGTTAACCTGTTTGCGATTCTCGCATTGGCGACATCCTTTCTTGGCGTGGCGCTTGGTTTATTTGATTATATTGCCGAAGCCTTCCGTCGTAATGGTACATTCAGTGGTCGCCTGCAGACGGCTGTGATTACATTTGTGCCGCCGCTATTAGTTGCTCTATATTTTCCCAATAGCTTTATTACGGCATTAGGTTTTGCTGCAATCGCATTGGTGGTTCTGGCAGTTGCTTTGCCGGTAGTGATGGTATGGAGGCTATGTAAAAGCCAAGCGGACGACTTTGGTTGGATTTTTAGCTCTAAAGCCATGCTAATATTAGCGGTTGTTGCAGGCATACTAATCATATTGGCACAGTTGGCAGTTGTATCAGGAATGTTGCCCAGTATCTGACAGCAGCATATGCAGAACAGAGGGAAGCTTTCCTCCGTTCTGCATTTTTAATATGTATGTCACAGTTAATAATTAGCTGCTGTCGTATGTGTACTGGGTAGACATCCTGTGAGACTGTCTTTGCATAGTGGTGAGTACAATATAAATAAAAAGTGATCTATTGGATTTTCAGGAATGGTATGGAAATCTCGAAGAAAGGTGTGAGTTTAAAATCTGACTTTAATGGCTATGATATTTGAGGAACGATTCTATTAGGTAACGGTTTTTTTTGAGTGTTTGACTTCGTTTGTTTTTAGTCGTGAGTCTTTAATATGTCTTTATGTCATGAAAAACTATTTGCTAATTTCCAAGCAGATTATATCGATTGTTTAAAGTGTATTTGGGAGCGTTTTCAAATTTTGCTGCTAACATAGTGCTGATGTAATTTAAGTTTCAGTGTTGGGATAGAAGCCGTGCTTAATATCAGGTTGTTACTACTTTTTTTAAATTTATCATTGTTAGGTGCCATATCGTCACATGCTGTTGCCGCCCGTGATGAAAGTGATAGCCCTTTTGTTAGCAGTGAAGTAAATAATTTACCTTATGACCGGGAATGGCTTAAAACGTTAGAGCGTGAAGCGGAGAGTACATTCAAACCTGAGCGTTTACATTTGGTTCATTGTGACGACGTTTCAGGCAATTGTTTATTTCGCAGTAATTTGCCCTTGAAGAATGGTAAGTTCGCTTACGATGATTTGCTAGTATCAATGCGCAAAGTCTATAGGACTCGCTTTGGATCATCGTTACCTGCAAGGTTTGAGCTCGTAGATGTGTCTTTGCTAAATTGGTTTACAGATGCTCAAGCGCTACAAGTCGAGCAGAAGTACTTCAGACAGTACCCTGCAAGGGGGAGGTTCATCCATCATGCCATCTATGGTGCTTTATCCAGTCCTGACGCGTACCCAGATACGATAAAAGACTGGTTGGAAGTATTGCCGTCGATGGGGGAAATCAATGACTTGCAGGATGATCTAGGTCATATGATCAGTACGGTTCAAGATAGGCCTCAAATGGTTGTCGTACATTGCCGAGCCGGTCATGATCGTACAGGGGAAGTAATAGCTGCTTATCAAATGCGTTATTTGGGTATGAGTTATCGTGAAGCTTATGCTAAAGCAAACGCAGTGGCGAAACGTCCTCTTAATCCTTTAAGTCGCTATGGTCTAATGTGGTATGCTTATTACCTTAAGGATGTTCTGGGTATATCAAGTGTTGGCGATATTGAATAACCTCTATTTTTTTACAGAACAGGTATTTTTTATTGCAAAAAAATACCTGTTTAGGGATGTTTGCAGTTATAAAGTAATTTCTCACTCTCACTGTGAACCTTCTCTAGATTGTGCGAGGATTCTAGTTATTAACGATAGTTCTTTACCTGCTGTAATGTTATCCACATTTGGTGGAATGATTTCATCGATATTTAGTATTTTTAGCGTCGCGCAATACTCCTTTCGTGTAGGCGTAGTGCATTTAGGTATATGTCCAGAATAATGTTCAGTGACACCTGCGGCTTTTTCCAATTTTTGCGGTGTACCAGTAGCCTGGAGATCCTCCATTAGATCTCCAGGTAATGCTTGCAGGGGATTTGTCAGCCTGGGCTTTTCTACCGATGTATCGAGAAGAAGTATTTGTGATGGATCTGGTACCGTGAGATGCTCTTCCCATGTTTCCTGTAGTTTTGATGATGGGCTTACACGTTCAAACTCATCATCGATATCTTCAATGACAGTTGCCGTTAGCTCTAGCGGATATCGTAATCTTAGGCTGACAGGCTCCTTTTGCTCCTGTGCTACCACTATTGATGCTTTTGCAGCACGCGCACCTTCTGCAGTGGATATTTTCTTTCCAGCACCTGTCGACTTGTCGGATTGACCACCTTCTTTTGTAGATGACATCTCAACATGAAGTTGTCCTTTGCTAGTAATATCAATAACGCCAGAAAATGGCCATGTATTGGTTTTCCTTTGGCTATTTATTTTTACACATATGGCAGGTTCACAAACACTATCAGGCCTAACTTCTGTAAGTGCAGAAGACGTATGCGTTGTTAATGATTCCTCTATTATTTCTGGGGGTGGCAATTCTGTTAAGGCGCTGTCTTCAGGCTGTGTTCCTTTGACCTCAAGTTGAACAACGGGAGACCCATCACTAGACAGTGAAATATTTTTCAATCTAGACGTTACTTTGCACTCAAGACTCTTTGTCGTCAGTGTCAGCCTATCAAGAGTCACTAGCAGGTCATTGGCTCCTGCTGCTTGAGTGGCGCGGCGGCGTTTTGGTTTTTTTCTCGGGAAAATTCTGCCTTTTATTTCATCGACAAAATCGTGGGCGACAGCAGCTAATACAGCAGCTTTCGGATGTCTTATAAAAAAATTACTCCTTACTAACGCCATTTCTGCCACTGTTTTTGATGTTGCTTCTTTTATCGTCGCAGTAGATGGGGGTAATTTATCATCAACAGATGTGGTATTCATAATTGGAGAATTTATTGTTGCGCATACATTGTTTATTGTAATGCATAGGTTATCTGGTTTCCCGCTTTGTATTGGATTAATTGATCTTTGATACATTTGTCTTAAAGAGTCCAGTAAGTAACCTATTCCAGCAACTTCATATCTAATACCGTCAACAGTATCGGGCAACTTTTTGCGAGCCTGTTTGATGAGTGGTTTTATGACCTCTTTGAATATACCTACATTGGGAAAAAGGCTAGTGAAAAAATCATCTAGGTTTATTATTCCAGTGCGCTTTAAATGGTGATAGATGACTGCAATTGCAGCCGGTAATTTTGGGGGCACGGTCATGACTTCTGCAGCATTTTCAGGTATTGTCATGCTAACTCCCTTTGTTTCAATTTTATGTGTTAGTTTTAAATAAGTATGGGAGGCAGATGCTTCTGCTTCCAATGGCTCTTCCTGGGTTGTTTTTTCAGATTTAAATGTTGTATCAACTAGCGTTAAGTTTGCCTTTGGTAAAGGTGAGTCTGAGGTTGGATTCAACAGCTCCATGCATAGTACTCTAATGAGGATCTCCATATTCTCTTGCAGCCTCTCCGGCTGAATACCTGAAAATATATCAGCGAAAGAAGTTTCTGATTCTGTTATGTAGTCTTTAATGGCGCTAATATACCCTGAATCTAGGAATCCATGAACTGATGGAGTCTCCTGCGCATCTGGATCCAGTGACAGCTCAAAATCTTTCATGTCTATTCTTATAACGAGTCTATAGGCTTGTGGTTCTTCAGACACTGATCTCCCGACCAGGCTGATATGAGGGAGGCTCTCAAACTCATCTGGATTTTCTGCTCTTATTCGGCAAGCCTCTTCTTCAAGGTCTTGAAGATTTTTATCGTCTTTGAATGTGAAGGTCAGACTCACAGTTGACTGGGCATTAAAGATTAGCGTTATATCCTTAGGGTTATCTTTTGATAATACTATTTTTTTTAATGCTATTTCAGTCTCCCTCATCTCAAGGAGGAAGTCATGATGTTCGTATTGAATACATCCAACCTTAACAGTAACCGGTTTGGGTGGATATTCAGTGTCATTTTTTAGCGCTTGCAGAGTATTTTTATACATATCTCTTGATTGTGCTTCGGCGAGTATTAGGGTGCGGACTAATGTTTTTCTATGTTGTTTGCAAAACTCTATTTTTTCTTTTGCGCTGCCTCTTTCAGGGATGGGGATGTCCGCAATAAAAACAATTGAATATAGTCTATTTAATAGTACTTTTAAGATGAATTCTTTTGGTTTGTTTAATAAAGCTAACTTAAGTGATTCTCCTTCCTGTAATTCTTCAATATCTCTCTCAGTCAGTTTTTCTGTTTTTTCTGTTTTTTCTGTAGGAGTAATTGATTGAGGCATGGACTCATCACCGAACTGCCTTTGAATTGATTGTGTGTCATCCTCTTCTCTGACTTCTATCGAATGTTTTATGGAGGATGCACGTGAAGGCTGTACTTTTGTCTCCGCTGAAACAGGATCCTGCAGTGTGCGGCTAAGCCCTTTTACTGGATTCGTTTTATCCATGCTATTAAATATATCCTAATGCCTATTAAAAAAGTTATATTTTTATGGTTTAAGTTAAGAGAGGGCACTAACCAATAAGTAAGAATACATGACAATTTTAGGGTTTCTGAATGAGTAGTTAGCCTTAATTTGGTCTCTTGTGATGGCTTGTCTCATACATAACTGGTGTGGTTATCCATTTTGCTTTTATGGATGAATTTCTTGAATGGATTTGCCTGAAAGACTTACTTGTTCTGGTTTTTTGTTATGTTGAGTGCTCAGGCGTCTGGTACTATAAAAACGATATCATACAGAAAATAGTGCTCTAGAAGCATTGGGTTCAAAAAACCAAGGTCGCTTCAACCGATTTGGGAATGGGAGGGTAAGAACGAATGGGACTTGAAAATCTGTTTGCTATCGTCTTTGTGGCGGTAGTGGCCGTATTCATATTCAAGGGGGTCTATATGGTGCCCCAAGGCTATAGCTATACGGTGGAACGTTTCGGTAAGTTTACGCGCACCCTTGGCCCAGGGCTTCATGTGCTGATTCCGTTTATTGACATGATCGGCCGCAAGCTGAACATGATGGAGCAGGTATTGGATATTCCACCACAGGAAGTGATATCCAGTGACAATGCCCAAGTGACGACTGATGCTGTCTGCTTCTTCCAGATTCAAGATCCTGTGAAGTCGGCTTATGAGGTCAATGATTTAGGTCGCGCCATGCAAAATCTGGTGATGACCAATATCCGTGCCGTGCTGGGTTCCATGGAACTCGATGACATGTTGTCGAATCGGGATCGTATCAATACCAGCCTACTGCAGAAGGTGGATGAAGCCACTGATCCCTGGGGCATCAAAGTGACCCGTATAGAGATCCGCGATATTTCTCCCCCCCAGGATCTGGTCGATTCTATGGCCCGTCAGATGAAGGCAGAACGGGAAAAGCGTGCGCAAATTCTGGAAGCTGAAGGTGCCAGAGAGGCGGCAATCAAGGTTGCGGAAGGTGAGAAGCAGGCTCAAATCCTGAAGGCTGAGGGTGAGCTGGAAGCCGCCAGGCGAGAGGCTGAAGCGCGGGAGCGCTTGGCTGAAGCAGAGGCTCAGGCGACAGGCGTTGTATCCAAAGCCATCGCTGAGGGGAATGTTCAGGCGATTCATTATTTTGTGGCTCAGAAATATGTTGAAGCCCTCAAGGCAATGGCGACCTCTGAGAACAGTAAAGTGATTATGATGCCGCTGGAAGCATCGGATGTTATTGGCTCTGTGGCAGGTGTTAAAGAACTGCTGCAGTCTACGGGTACCCACAAGAGTTAACGCAACAAGGAGAGCAATGTGGGCTTGCTGGATTCATTACAACCCTGGCACTGGCTGATTCTGAGCTTGGTGCTCTTTGCCCTGGAAGCGTTGGGAGCCTCGGGCTTTTTGATTGGTGCGGGCATCGCTTCTGCATTGATGGCGCTGCTGCTGTGGCTGGTTCCATCAATGGATTGGGGTGTCCAGCTCATGCTGTTTGGTATCGGCACCTTGGCGATGACCGTCGCCTGGTGGAAAGTCTTCCGACGCTATAACGAACAGACTGATCATCCTGAACTGAATAATCGTGCTGTTCAGATGGTGGGGCGAGTGATCGTTCTGGAGCAGCCTGTTTCCAATGGTCAGGGACGGATTCAAATCGGGGATACCTTTTGGAAGGTACGCAGTGAAACGGAATTAGAGGTTGGAACGACAGTTGTCGTCAGTGGTTGTGATGGCATGGTGCTTGAGTTGACGCCCAAGGAATAAAACGTGTTCTTAAGCAGACACCCGCGACTATGGCGGGTGTCTGCTTTATAGCATTCCGTAAACGGACGACCCGGTTACTGATGTTGACAGGTTTTCGTGTACTCTTGTGCTTCTGATTCAACTGCCTGACAAGTCCTGAGGATCACGCCGTGTATCCAAGTTATATCGAGCCGGTCTTTCGTCCGCCCAGTGAGTGGAAATCACTGATTCTCCAGGTCACGAATGGCTGCTCATGGAATCGTTGTACGTTTTGCGAGATGTATACTGCAGATCAAAAGGCGTTCAGGCCGAAGCCTCAGGGGGATATTGAACAGGAACTGAAAGCGGTTTCGCATTCTGGCATGCCGGTTGACCGGGTGTTTCTTGCTGACGGTGATGCGATGACGCTGTCGTTCAGGCGGCTGGAAGCGATACTGGCGGCAATTAATCACTATTTGCCTGATGTTCAACGTATCTCGTCGTATTGTTTACCCAGAAATCTGAAGAACAAAACCGTTGCGGAATTAACGCAATTACGTGAGATGGGGCTCAGCCTGATGTACGTCGGCTGTGAATCCGGCGACGATGAAGTGTTGCAACGGGTGCAGAAGGGCGAAACCTGGGACTCCTCCCTGGTAGCACTCGAAAAAATTCGCCAGGCTGGCATGAAAAGTTCCGTCATGATTTTGAACGGTTTGGGTGGCAGTCAGTTGTCTGAACAGCACGCACTGCATTCTGCCCGTCTGATGAATGCAGCACAGCCGGAGTATCTTTCCACGTTGGTTGTCTCTTTCCCTCTTGGTATGGAGCGTTTCCAGCAGGGATTTGAAGAGGGATTCGAGCCACTGGATCAACAGGGCTTATTCAATGAGATGGAAATCCTGCTGGAACATCTGACTCTCAATAAAACGATCTTTCGCAGTGATCACGCTTCCAATTATCTGATCCTGAAGGGAGTCCTCGGCAGGGATAAAGCAGCACTGCTGGACAAGGTACGTATGGCTATTCGGCAGCCGGAGCGAATAGCGTTAAGAGAAGAGTGGCAAAGAGGTCTGTAAGGCTTGGATGCGGTCTGACCAGTAACGCCTGGAAGGATCGCGCACATGTTTCCGGAAAGAACAACAATGCCTGTCTATACTGGAGAGTGTATATTTATCTGACAATAAAGTGACGGAACACTGATCATCAGTGATTGACAAGGATATGTCATGAAAGCAACGGCAACACCTTCATCCAATTATTTTTATGGGCCAGTAATTGATTTCCTGTTAGTGGGAGGAATGGCATTTATCATTTACCTGACCACGCTTGCCTTTCTGGATTTTTATGGCAGTTTTGATCTTTGGTATGTGACGTGGTGTCTTGCGTTTCTTGTCAACTTTCCTCACTTCATGATCAGTTACCAGATTTTTTATCGTTATCATCGTAACAGGATCACGACTGATAAGCGTTTCTTTATGGTTGGGGTTGTGGTTCCGGTTATTTTGATGGCGTTGTCCCTGGCGGCCGTCATCACTCAAGATGGATTATTTGTCCGTATACTCATCCATGCAATGTTCTTTTTTGTAGGGTGGCACTATGTCAAACAGTGTTTTGGTTGCTTCATTCTGACATCCTCTAACAGTGGTACCTATTATCAGAAAACTGAAATTATATTGTTCAAAACAGCGCTCTACCTTCTCTGGGTCTGTTCTTATGTGCAATTGTTCCGTGCCAATGAAAGCGGCTTTTTATTCTTTATGCCAGAATCTGCTCAGCATGACTTCTGGGGAGTCAAGTATAGCTATTTCAGTATTCCGGGCTGGATTGGTCAGACCAGTGTCTGGCTGGCGATTATCAGTTTTGCGATTTGCTGTGGTTTGATCGCGCGAAGAGCCTGGCTCAAGGAAAAATTACCCAATCATGTTGCCATCATGGGCTTTATGACAGCCTATCTCTGGCTGGCACCTGTTTTCTATAATCCAAAGTACGCCTATATCATTCCATTCTTCCATTCCCTCCAGTACCTGATGTTCAGCGGTGTTTATATGCATAACAAGATTGAACGTCATACGGCAGAAGCGCGAAAACGTTACTGGGTAGAACAGGCCCGTTGGTGGGGGCTGGCTTTGTTGTTTGGTGCGCTCTTTTTTGAATGGTTGCCATCCGTGCTGGATGAAAGTATCAGTTATGACTCGCAATCGACAGGAACCCGCCTGTTCTACGTGCTCTTCACGTTATTTATCAATGTGCACCATTACTTCATTGATAGCGTGATCTGGAAAGGAGATAACCAGGAAGTCAGGGAGCATCTGAAGCCTGTTGCTCAAAAATAGAACGCAACCGTTCAATCTCCGTTGTTTCTAACAGCCGTTTCCAATCTGGAAACGGCTGTTTAGTTTCAAGCGTTAAATGGGTTCTGCATCATCACTGAAACCGATATCCAGCCCGGGGTCATCGTCTGATGAATGGGTTGTCGTTTGCGGACGTCTTTGGGATTTGGCCGTTTTTTCTTCGTGGGAAGGTGGCGGCTCGGTGGTGCGAATGTGAATATCCCGTTGCGGGAAGGCGATTTCGATATTGTGTTCGCGGAACAGGGTATCGATGCGGGTATTCAAGT
This sequence comes from Kistimonas asteriae, assembly GCF_018263925.1. Taxonomy (GTDB): domain Bacteria; phylum Pseudomonadota; class Gammaproteobacteria; order Pseudomonadales; family Endozoicomonadaceae; genus Kistimonas; species Kistimonas asteriae. Next base: position 103,734 of record NZ_JAEVHF010000006.1, on the reverse strand, counting down.
CATTGAGTGTGATCAGGCGATCCCCCATTTCTTTCACGTGAACACGTAACTCGTGGTTCAATGTACTGTCGCCAAAACTCAGGAAAAAGACAGAGGGGGTAGGCTCTTTTAATACCCGAGGGTCTTCATCGGCAGCCTGCAGTAACAGTTCGCGGGTTTTGGCAAGATCGGAGCCGTAAGCAACACCGACCATGATAACGACACGGGTTTCCGGATCACTGAGCGTCCAGTTAATAAGCTGATCGGTAATGAAAACTTTGTTGGGGATAACGATCTCTTTGTTATCCCAATCCGTAATCGTGGTGGCCCGTATTCGGATGCGTGACACAGTACCGCTGAGTGAGCCGATGGTGACCGTGTCGCCAATACGAATCGGTCGTTCAAACAGGATGATGATACCGGAAATAAAGTTGGCAAAGATTTCCTGCAGGCCAAATCCCAACCCAACACCGACAGCCGCAACCAGCCACTGGAGTTTGTCCCAGCTGACACCCAGCGTGGATAGAACACTGAGTACCCCGATGGCAGTGATCGAATAACTGAGCAGAGTGCTGATCGCATACCCTGAGCCCTGAGATAACTGCAGGCGTGACAGCACCGCAATTTCGAGTAACCCCGGCAGATTTCGCGACAGCACCATAGTCACCAGTATCAGCAACAGGGCTGTCATAATGTCGCCCAGTTGCCAGGTGTCGCTTTTCATCCCGGTGGTGGTAATGGTGATGGCATCGATACTGGAGAAAATGGTGATCATGTCCTGCCAGACCCAGTAGAGCAGCAGTACCAGCAAGGCAATCATGAAAGCATTAAGCAGGCGTATGGTTTGCCGGTTGATGGTTTCAAGGTCCAGATTGGGAATTTCTACCTCCCGATCTTCACGCATGGCTTCGCGTCGACTTAATGCTCGACTGAAGGCCAGACGACGGCTGGCTACATAAATTCCGCGTTTGATGACCGCCCTTAACAGTGCCCAGACGCCAATCACAAACAGGCTGATGACCAGGTGTCCGAGTATGACAAGCGTCGTGTAGTAATACCCCGTTAAGATCAGGATGATCAGTCCCAGCGGGGTGGCAATCAAAAACAGCCAGATGAGACTATCAAGAAGGCGGAAACCAAACAGACTGGGAACCTGCTGATATAACCGGTACAACAGAATGCCAAGTGACCCGCAGCCGAGCATGGTCAGCAGTTGACTGATCACGTCATTAATTTCCCGCATTGGCACCAGCAGGATCAGTGGCGCCATGACCCAGCGGGTCAGGTTGAGCACCTGGTAGAGTTTCTGGTTGAATACGGCAGGCAAGCGGAAATGGGTTTCAGCAATACCACCTGGCAAGTGCAGTCGTGTGGCAAAAGCCATCACCCACCAGAACCCACCGGTAATCTGTAGCAGTTTTCCCATTTCACGAAGGCTGTCGTAGGTTCCGCCGGCCCGGCTGATCAGGTAGCCACACAGCGCGATTAATAGCGGCGGAATGGCGCACTGTAGCGCATCCAGAAACAGGGCGTGGGGTGTGACCCAGATACTGTCGTGGCGAACATCACCGACTTTCGCGGATAAATCACTGAGTGCCTGTTGAATGGTTTTACGCCGAATCACCAGAACCATCACTATCGCAAGGATGATGACGGTTTGTGGAATACGCTTGTGGACGCCCTGGAATAGAGCCGGGAGAATATTGCCGGTATTCAGCGCGGTAAATTGATCATGAATATCGGCAGGTATGGTTTTCAGCCAGTCCATATCCAACGGGGGATTGGTTGGAATCCAGAACAATTGGTCATCCAGTGACTTGACAAGTTTCAGGCTGCTCTGCTGGAGTTGTTTCTGGTTCAGCTTCAGGTCAATGGCGATGGAGAGCAGGGTGCCCAGTTCCCGCTGTACTCGATCCAGCAGGTCTCTCCGGGTCTGAAGTTGATCCGTAATAGCCCTGCCAAGGCCGGTCTGTTGATCAGACGGTATCTGGTGTTCCTGAAAGAGGGCGGTAATGATTGCCTGAGGATCGCTGAGTCGCTGTCTCTGCTCGCCATAACTGAACTGCTTAAGACGTATATCACTGATGGTGGTATCAATATCGTCGTACAGTCGCAGCTTAGGCAACGCCTGTTGCTGTTCCCTGAGAATCTTGCCCAGTAACGGGTTGTTTTCCAAAACGGCGGTTTGCTGTTCGATGGTCTGCTGCAGATCCTGCATCCGTCGCTGCAGGTCCTTAATACGATTATCTTCCTGTTGAAGCTGGGATTGTTGGTCATTCAGTTGCAAGAGCTCCTGCCCAAGCCCGGCATTCAGCCGTAACTGCTCTGCCAGCAACGGGTTGTCCTGTCCGGTCACTTTGCTGATATGGGCAATGGTCTCTTCCGTAACCAGGCGGCGCTTGCGATTGACTTCAGACTGCATCAGCGCAATCTGATTATTGAGAATCTGCAGTTGCTTGCGCACCAGGTCCCGACGGTGGGTGATCAGGTCAAGGATGGTACTGCTGGCCAGTATTTCCTGGCGCAGTAACTGACTTTTACTTTGCAGTGCAGTCTGTTTGGCCAATAACATCTGCTGCCGGGTTTTGGGGAAAGGCTGCTGGTCCTGTTTGTTCAGCAGTGTTGCCAGTTCATCGGACATTAATACCAGTTGCGTACCAATGGCATCGATCTGGGTTTGTGACGTATCGGGGCGCGCCTGCTCATTGGTGATTTGTTCATTGAGCTGACTTAATTGCTGTTGCAGGGTTCGCTGTTGGTCCTGACTTTCCTGCAGCTGCTTTTCGAGCACAGCCATAGGCAGACGGCTATAGTCTTTTTTCAGTTCAGTGTCTGTGGGTGTTTTCAGCGACTTCTGTTGTTGTTTCAGGCTGCTGAGTTCAGCAGGAGCCTGCAGCAATCGTTTTTGAAGCGCTGCCAGAGTGGCACTGTTCTCTTCACTTTCCTGAAGATACTGCAGGGTTTGCTGGTACAGCTCTGTCAGCTGTGTCCGGTTCTCTTCTGAACGGTTAGGGTCTTTCTGAACCCGCTCCATAGAATCCCTGATTATCCGAACACTGGGAGGCGCCAGGTTCATGATGCCGTTGGTAGGAGTCTCGGCAGGGGCTGCCATGACTACCATGGTCATCAGCCCTGCCAGGAGTCCAAGGAGAAGGCGGCTGTACTGCTTAACTGCCATTGCCAATACCTTGATAAAAGACTACGTCAGCCTATGACAGGTTGCTTGAAGCTGCCAACGGATACGTTATAAGCCTGTTTTGGGTGGGTTCACCAGGAAACGTTGACTGAATCCCGCACTGCGTTTTTGCTGATAGCGGGCCAGGGTGGCGACAACAATGACGGCAAACAACAGCCTTGCCCAGAGAATGCCCGAGAGGTCTGCGCCCATCAGTATGATCAGCAGCGTATCTTCAATCAGGCTATGGCAAAGCCCAAGGAGACTGATCGCTGCAAAAATATCAGCGGCATCAACTTTTCCACTTTCTGCTTCCCGAATTAATAGACCGCCACCGTAGGATAGCCCGAGTGTAATACCGATAATCGTAATGGTGGTTGCCTTGGGGCTGATACCCAGCACCTTCAGTACGGGCTGCAGGAGGTAACTGATGGCCTGCTCAACCCCGATGGCACGGAGGATTTTCAGCAGCGTCAGCAACACCATGATCGTGACAGTGATCCAGAAACAGCTTTCCAGTTGCGTCAGGGCCCAGGCGCTAAGACTGTCATCGCCGACGCTGGGTTGCCACAGGCGCGTAACTGGTTCTTCCAGCCAGCCACCATAACGGTAGAGCTGGTTCAGCAGTATCCCCAGAACAATAGCACCGCCAATACGTAGCACCAGCTGTGTCAGCAGGCGACAGCCTGCTCGCTGGGCAATGCGGATCTCAATCGGCAGGCTGTGTGCCAGCAGCATCAGTGTACCCAGGATAGTGACCTGTGCCTGGGTCCAGCCCACATCACCCGGCAAGGTAAAAAAAACGACCATGCCTGTATAAATATTGGCCAGCATCGTGGTGGCCCAGATCAGACCGGCGGCATCTGGCAGGCCCATGAGTTGCATCAGGGGACTGATCCATGTTGCAAGAATCTCAATAAAGCCCACTAATTCCAGCAGTTTGACGACAATAAGCGCCGGAATCATGATTCGAAACAGCGTCAGGCTGACCTTGACCGTATCAATGACGATCTCCCGGCCATGAATGTACAGGCGTTGCATGGTGATGGATTCTGATTGTTGTACTGAAAATATCCCTATTATCATGATACGACGGATGAACGCCGTGATGCAGGGCAACCGCAGTGTTTATTCTGCACTTCAGCTGCAGATCATGACAGTGTTTTTGGGTAGCTGACAGTGTGTACTAACGGGCGGCGTCGTACCGGTTGGGTCGTTTGCCGTGAGACAGAACCAGCTGCCATAACTGCAATTCCCTGGCGCGAAAAACACCGGCGAAGCAAAGCAGGTAATACGTCCACATCCGGTAAAAACGTTGATCGTAGGCAGACTTCAGTTCAGACCAGTGGTTTTTGAAATTTTCATGCCAGGCCAGGAGCGTCCGGTCGTAGTCGGGGCCAAAGTTTTGCCAGTCCTCCATAACAAACAATGGCTCAATACTGCGGGTCAGCTGTATCGGTGAGGGGATCTCCCCGTTAGGGAAGATATATTTGTGAATCCACGGATCACGGCCATGTGTCGTGGTGTTATTGCCGATGGTGTGGAGCAGGAAATAACCATCGGGTTTCAATAGTCGGTGGACAGTTTCCATGTACAACCGGTAGTTTTTTTCACCCACATGCTCAAACATGCCCACGGAAACCGCGCGATCAAACTGGCCGTCCATCTCCCTGTAATCCTTCAGGATGATACTGACCGGCAGGTGTCGGGTTCGCTCACAGGCCAGTTTCATCTGTTCATCGGATATGGTGATACCAGTGACTTCTACCCCGTAATGGGTGGCGGCAAATTCAGCAAGCCCGCCCCATCCACAGCCGATATCCAGCAGGGTCATGCCGGGAGTGAGTTGCAGCTTTTCACAAATAAGCCGGAGTTTGGCCGCTTGGGCTTCTTTGAGCGTTGATGCGGTTTTCCAGTACCCACAGCTGTAACTCATGCTGGGATCCAGCATGACAGAGAACAGGTCGTTGCCCAGGTTGTAATGTTGTTCACCTACGTCGAATGCACGACGACGGCTTTGGAAATTGAACAGGCGTGTTTTAAGGGAGTCCAGAATAAACCCAAACCTGCGATGCGCCAGCCGGTCGGCGCGGTGCTGCAGAAGCTTTTGGAACAAGGCATCCAGTTGATCGCAGTCCCACCAGCCATCCATATAGGACTCTCCCAGTCCCAGAGAGCGTTCTCTGAGGGCACGGGAATAAAAGCGGGGGTCGTGAACGTGAATATCCCAGGGATTTGCGCCATCAAAATGGATACCGCTGCCTGACAGCAGATATTCAAGCGCCCGGCGTGCGTAACCAATGCCGGCGGGATGACTTGCAATGGTGCCCATGGCACAGAGACCGAGAAATAAAATTGCTAAGTTTAGCGCCTATTTTCCAAGGTGCCGTGCAGGTGTGCTGAGCCAGGCGATTGCCGTTTAAATATGTTTTTCCTGAGTGCCTTTTGCAGCCATAGTGCAGTACAGAGCACCCCAAAAAAGGCTTATCCTGCAATAACCAGACTGTCATCCCGGCTGCTGTTATCCATTTCAAAGGATGTTTTATCAGCAGATTAACTGCGTGATGGCTGCAGTTAAGGGTGTTAAACGTCATTTACCGCTTAGGTGTCACGGTGGATAGCCGTACTCTGCTATTGTCCGGATTTCTGAAGATGCTAGCCGGGGGCTATGCTCCCCGGCTTATCGCATTATTTTGCAGTGCTTACACTTGCTGCAATGTCTACATGGCTGTTTGGCTTTTTCATATGGCTGTACAGTACGCCAATAATCAAGGCGATGACGGCTGCCACCAGCCAGGTCATGTGCTGGGCAAACAATGGTAGGTTATCTGTCAGCAAGGTATTCAGCATGGCCGGCATTAATCCGGATGCCTGCCACCCATCCAGTGCTGCGAACAACAGCGTGGTAGCAGCAACCAGACGTGTAACCAATACGGGATGCTTGATCCAACGGCGTACCATCCCAACCACGGTCAAGGCAATGGCCAGCGGGTAAATGATCACCATGACTGGAATGGAAACCGCAATCAGTTGCTCCAGGCCAAGGGTGGCGACCAGGGCGGCAACCAGGTAGATAACAATGATGTACTGGCAATAGGTGAAGCGCGGGCCAATGGTGTGGAAGTATTCGGCGCAGGCACTGGGTGTACCGATCGCGGTGGTCAGACAGGCCAGGGTAATGATAATACCCATGATCAACGTGCCGGATGTGCCGAACAAAGCAGTAATGTAGGCGGTCAGGATATGGGCGCCATTGGTGGCTTCCGGTGCAACACCATGGCTGGTGGCGCCAAGGTACAACAGTGCGCTGTAGACCAGTGCCATTCCGAGAGCTGCGAACAGGCCCACCATGGCGCTATAACGGACGATATCCCGGTCACTGCGCACGCCGTGGTTTCTCAACAGTTGCGCAATCATCCAGCCCAGACAGAGTGGTCCCAGGGCATCCATGGTCAGGTAACCCTGCACCATTCCTTCTGAGAACGCATTGCTGGCATAGGCGCCGGTCGCCGCTTCAATACCGCCCTGGGGCTGCCAGAGGGTAGCGATGGCAATCACGGTTAACATCAACAACAGCAGGGGAGCCATCTTTTTTCCCACCGAAACAATCAAACGACTGGGGTTGATTGCAAACCAGCCGGCAATGGCCAGGAAAACGACGGCGTATAGATTCAGGGTGAGTGCGCCCGGGTTACCAATAAATGGCTGCAGTCCGATCTCATAGGCAACATGGGCACTTCTGGGTACGACGAAGGCAGGCCCCATGACGGCGAACAGCGCTATCCAGAAAGCTTTTCCCGCCCAGGCCGGCAGGTCACGGGTCACCTTGTCAGGGCCGCCAGCCATGGCGACGCCGACCAGCGTTAACAGGGTCAGGCCGATATCACCAGCCATGAAACCCAGTCCGCCCTGCAGGATAAATTCGCCCGCCTGCTGGCCGACAATCGGTGGAAAAATAATATTCCCTGCCCCGAGAAACATGGAGAAAATCGCCAGACAGATAGCGAGTAGATCATTGCGTTTCACAGTACACCCCCTTAGGGACTGGCGGACTGTCTGGAGGCCGGTTGAGAGAATTCAGGTGGGAGTTCTGCATGCCGGCGCTTCAGATCAGGCCGGCAGTCGTTGTTTTAGACCATCAGCCTGATCTGGCTAAAAAAGAAAAAGCCACAGATAGCGATGGTAAAGAAAAGTCCAGATATAACCATGCAGGCCGCTTTTACAGCTTCGGTACGACGATTGTTGTCAGTATGCATGGTCATGATCAGTACATGCCTCGTGGTTACAGTTATTCCCAGGCAATACCAACTTAGCAAAGACGATGGTTCCAGTGCACTAGGTAATGACCGAATGAAAAAGGCTGAATAACAGTGACAATGCGGGAGCATTGTCACTGTCGTATGAAGGGTAGGTGGAAAGGCTTATCAGTGCCCGGTCAGCATCGCCTGGGCTTGTGGTGCCTCGCAGGCGCCATCCAGGCTGCTGACCCAGTCGCGCACCAGCGCCAACCCTTCCTTATGCACGGTGCTGCGGCCCAGTTCCGGCATCCGGATTGCCGGATCGTTAGAGGCCATCCGGTAGACCAGGATGGAATTATCGGGATCACCCGGCGCGATATCGTAGCTCAGGCCACCGGAACCCCGCCCTGCGGCCACCGGACTTTTGCACAGGCCATAGGTGCGGTCTACGGACAGGAACTCGTTAAGCAGCAGGCCGGTACCGAAGGCGCGTCCGCCGCCACCGTGGCAGTGGGCACAGTTCACATCCAGATAGGCTTTGGCTCGAGCTTCCAGGCTGCCGGTGGTGGGATCATTCCAGATCGGTGTCTTCGGTGCCGCTGCAGAGCCCGGTGAGCCTGCCAGCAGACCCAGTGATGCCATCACATCCAACTGATTCATGCTGCCATTAAGCCCCAGTTGCTCAGCATAGGCATAGGTCTTGTTCAGTAACCGGGCCTTGGGGCCAACGGGCAGATCCTGGCCCTTGTTGCCATGACAGCTGGTGCACTGGTTGGCGTTCGGAACACCGTACGATGCTGTAACCGTTTCGCCTTCCAGATCCACAAACGTGACCATTTCACGACCACCGCCCAGTGCCAGATAGGCGTTACTCATGTCTTTTTCCCAGATATAGGGCAGACGTTCCCAGCCGTCTATACGGCGAATCAGCAGGCGGGTTTCGATCACATTTTCGTTGATACCTGGTTGCGCAACGTTAGCAGGAATCGCGAAAGTCTTGGTGATGATCGTACCCACCGGGAAGGTTAATGGACCTGTCTCGGTATACTGTGCCTGTGTGCCCGGTGGCAGGAAGATGAAACGGTATTTGTTGGCATAATCCGAGAACAGCGGTGTTGTCATATCATAGGGAAAACCGCCGTTGCTGTTGGCCGTAGGATCACTGACATCTGCAAACAGCCGGTAATCAGACAGGTTCGGGCAGTTAACGTCAGCAGCTGCCCAATTGACGCCGGTGCCGGTTGCGGAACAGCGTGCGGCAATTTCTTCATCGGTGTAGCCGTCGCCGCCGGTTGCAGGCACGGGTGGCCAGGGTTGCAGTACGACGTCAGCCAGAGCCAGTTGCTGACAGTTAAACGGTCTTTTGTTCTTGTCGACAGGACCGCCAGGGATACCGAGCGCGTCGTTGTACCAGTTATTGTCGTTGGCCAGCTGCAGGTTACTGAAATCAGACGGGATAACTTTCAGTTTGTCCCTATAGTTTTTCCGGTAACAGATGCCTGCGGCTTCACGGCTGGAGGCAAACAGGCCATCAATGATGGTATCGCCCACGACCTTGAAGCTGTTCATATGCAGAATGTTGATCAGCAGGTTTACATCACTGCCGTCGTAGTAGGGTACTTTGGGACGGTTGATCCGGTTGTCATGGATATTGATAAATTCCGGAAACGGATCATAGCCATCCGGTATGGGCAGGTTGTTGATAACAGAGATCGCCACGTAACTGGTTATGATGACACCTGTCGTTCGGTTGTTGGTGATGCGGTTGTTGAAGATTTCAACATGGTCTGTTGCCATCACCATCACACCGGTGCCGGCGGGGACACTGCCGACGATGTTACCGGCCGGTGCGAAGTTGCCGGTGTTATTCTCGTAGATATCGTTATCGTAAACGCGGCTGTAAGCGCCAGCCTGTGACAGGCCCGGCAGGTCAAAGATCAGGATGCCACCGGTATTGTACCGGGCTACATTCTGATAAACGTCAGCATACAGGCTGTTCTCAATCTCGATACCCGCCACATTGTATTCAGCAATATTGCGGCGCACGATGATGTTGCGGGACTGGCCGACGTAGATACCAGCGTCAGACGCGCCTTTTACCACACTGTCCTCAATCAGCACATTCTGGCTGAGCACGGGATAGAGGCCATAAGCGCCATTTTCTTCATCGGCGCCATTGGTCCACTCAACCCGCACCCGGCGTACAGTGATACCGTTGGCACCTTCCATCCGCAGGCCGTCACCGGCGGTATCTTCAATGGCCAGGTCTTCAATCGTAAAGGCATCAGCCAGAACCAGCATGCCCTGGGCGCCGGCGGGCTGATCCTTGAAGCTGAGGATGGTCTTGTCCATACCCTGGCCGCGGATGGTGACATGGGAGACATCCAGCACCACTTCATCGTCAAACTTGAAGGTACCTGCAGGGAGTTCAATCAAGGTGTCAGGCTTGGCGCCAATGAAGGCACTTTGGAGTTTGTATTGGAGGTCATCGGAAGCGTCAAGGCGGATGATGTGTTCATAACTTCGGGCGAGGGAGGCCTGCAATAAAACGACGATGGCAAATAGCCATAATCGTCCTCTACTCATACGTCCTGCGTTGTGCATGGTGTAAAACTCCTTTTTCAGCAATTCTTGTTTTTATTGTCACTATGTGTGATCACGGTTTTTTCCGCCTATCACTAAAACCCTGTGCTCATAGAGTTTTAGTTGTGTACCAATGTACCAAATCAGGGGGTGGTTAGAAATTGACCGTTTTCACACTAAGCGCATGCCATTCCTGTATAACGCTATATGTTGATTGGCGTAGGCATCTCAGTCGGCTAGTTATTTACGGTGAGCCCATTGAAGGCTGGTCGCTTTTTAACAGGTTTACTGGTTGGACTACCTTTGCTGATGAACGTTATTCTGATTGTTCAATCAATGCCTTCTGTGATTGGGGTGATAGCTATGAAAAAGGTTTTAATCAGTGGGTTTGAGCCTTTTGGCGGTATGTCGACGAACCCTGCATTGGAAGTCATAAAGGTTCTTGAAGGGACTGAGTTACCGCAAGGTGGTGTCGTTAAGACGATTACCGTTCCGGTAGTCCACAAACAGTCGATTGAGATTGTGAATACAGCTATATCACAGTATCAACCACATGCGGTGCTCATGTTGGGTCTGGCTCCAGGGCGATCAGGAATTATGCCGGAGCGGGTTGCGATTAATATTGATGATTTTCGACTCGTTGATAATGAGGGTAATCAGCCCACTGATCAGCCGGTAGTCGACGGTGGACCTGCTGCCTATTTCAGTAGGTTACCCATTAAGAGGATGGTGGCAGCGATGAGGCAGGCCGGGATACCCGCATCAGTATCAAACAGTGCGGGTACATTTGTCTGTAACCATTTGTTCTATGGCATTATGCATTCACTATGTGCCAACCCAATCCCGGCAGGTTTCATACATATCCCTTTACTTCCCGAACAGGCATTGCAAGGTAAAGAGCCATTTATGTCGTTGGAGCAGCTTATCAAGGGCGTTTCAGTCTGTGCTGAAGCCGCTCTGTCTAGTTGTAGGTCTAATGGCGAGTGAAGAAAAATTTCGTGAATGCCTTAATCGCATAATTGAATAAGTCCTGCGCTTATGGCTTAAGAGTACCGCAGTACGATAGGTCACCCAGTGAAAGATCATTGTGATTCTTGTGGTATGCAATGCACAGGGGCGTATTCACTGAAAGTGATAACGTCCTGAATATTCATTAAGCCATCGTAGTCGGCTGCAAAACCATCGCCTTTTTCCATGCTGAGCCGTCCACGCAAACGTAAATAAACGGGCTGATAGATTTCTGACGTATGCTGTGTGACAAAGTCGCGTAATTGGCGATTGATCGCAGGGGAGGTGCTGACCCAATACTCCTGGCGGCTTCCACAGGGATGAAAGCTGTTCACCTCATGGCCGTAGGTGTACAGCCCCTCCCATTCGGGAGGGCTGGCGATGGCACTTGCTGCCACGACGGCGATACTGCAGAACAATGCTCGTTTCATCCCGTTTACCAGACAAGATAGCAATTCTTTGTCGTTTAAACGCATGTGCGACCATAGGCCTGATGATTAGGCGGTAGGCTCAAAAATAACATAGATTTTGCGACAGGGTTCTACCACTTCCCATTCACCCTCAAAGCCTGCGGGAATGACAAAGTTGTCGCCTGTTTTCAGTGTACGTTCGTTGCCGTTTTTATCGCGGACAATGGAGACACCTTCCAGAATCTGGCAGAACTCATGTTCGGTATAGTGAACATGCCAGCAGCCGGTTTCAGATTCCCAGAGACCGGCGTGGAACTGATTGCTGCTGTCAGAGTAATGATTGATGACGGCCTGAAGCGGATTGCCGTCAATTCGCTTCTCTTCTTCAGCCTGATAGGATTCTTTTTCAGCGGTCGATTGATCAAAGAATACAATGTCGCTGATAGCAATACTCATACTGAAACATCCTGTGGTTATTATCTGTGGCTCAGTAAGGGTGAAGAGTGAGCATAACGGCTGTTTTATATATTGAACAGGTTCATTTGGTACGGGTTTGCTTTCTCCAATAAAAAAGGCTGGTACTAACCAGCCTTTTTAGGATTACCAGCTTATGCCGTTTAGAGCACTTCTGCGACTACGCGGCGGTTCTGCTTACGACCAGCCAGTGTGCTGTTGTCGGCAATGGGATCTTCCTCACCCACACCAACGGCTTCAATGCGGCTGCCGTCAATGTCGTACTGTTCAAGCAACACGGTACGAACCGAATCGGCGCGACGCTGAGACAGAGACTTGTTGTAGGCAGCAGGGCCACTGTCGTCAGTGTGGCCTTCGACACGAATGCTGATTTCCGGATAACGCTGCAGGAATTCACCCATTTCAGCGATGCGGGTCATTGCGCCATCGGTAATGTTGGCGGAATCGAAATCGAACTCAACCAGCAGGTCAATCTCTTCCTGGGGTACACAGCCGGTAGCGTCAACAGTGGCGCCTGCCGGTGTACCCGGACAGAGGTCGTCGGCATCCAGGACGCCGTCATTGTCGCTATCCAGCGGTGCGATAACGGTTTCTTCAACGATGGTTTCCTCAACCACGGCCTCAACGGGTTGTGCCGCTGGTTCGCCAAAGGTCCAGGTCAGGGCGACATTCATCATGCCTTCCGTCTGGTTGTAGTCCAGGCTGCGGATGGCGCGCAGGTCACCACGGACAGACAGGTTCGGCGTTAGGGCCTTGCGCAGACCTACACCCATGTTCATGCGGGTGTCTTCTCGGTCGCTGGCGTGCTGCAGGTTCTCGTGCAGTTCACCGATACCGGCGACGATGTAAGGTGTCACACCGCCAGAGAAAGGCTGAAGATCGTAGAAAGCATCAAGACGGTAATTTCTCAGGCGGGCATCGTTGCCACCTTTCTGATCAGTCTTGAATTCGGAATAAATACCTTCGACGCTGAAACGGTCGTTGTAACGGTAGCCGATACCCAGTTCCGGCGCCCACTTGTTATCCAGGCCGCGATAGCTGTCGAAATCGGTATATGCACCGCCAATGGTAAAGGTCACGCCTTTATCCACAACGCCTTCAGCGACCGCTGTACCACTGATTGCCGCCGCAACGGCCAAGCCAATCACGGAACGTGCGAAAGTGCGCACAGTCATGGTGTACTCCTTGTTTGTCTTTTTTGATGTTCTTGCGGGCAGGGATATGTAACTGTCCGTAATCGTTGCAAAGGATACGGGATGAACGACGGGTTCTGAAGGGGTTTGGCTACAGATTTATACGTACGACAGTGGGATTTTAATATAAGCTTGGAATCAGGCTCCGAAAGACATAGGTATCGTCAATATTGTGTGATGATTTGCTTCAGAGGTGTGTATAACTCATAGGCGAGGTATAAGCAGAGTGCAGGAAGTTGAGCGTATACAGCAGTGGCTTGATGATGTGGTGATTGGTTTAAACCTGTGCCCATTTGCAGCCAGGCCCCGCCGTCAGAAACGGATACGCATTACCGTCACCCAGACCGATAGCGAAGAGGTTCTGTTGGAAGCTCTTCAGCAGGAACTGGAACTCATTGATAAGACCCCGGCCACTGAGATTGAAACCACGCTACTGGTGATTCCACATTTATTGTCCGATTTCATGGACTATACCCTGTTTCTTGATCTGGCCAATTTCCAACTTCAGCGAAGTGGCTGGGAAGGTCAATACCAGCTGGCCAGTTTTCATCCTGACTACTGTTTTGCCGGCAGTGATCCGGATGATGCCGAAAATTTAACCAATCGGTCCCCCTACCCGTTGCTGCATATTATTCGGGAAGAACAGCTGGAACAGGTGCTGAGTAAGTACCCTGATTCTGAACGGATTCCAGAGACGAATGTTTCCAGAATGTTATTACTGGACGATCAGGAAAAACGTCGTTTGTTTCCTTATTTGTTTAGTGAGTAATAGTTGATGTCTTGAATGAGCATGGAAGCGTTGGCATTAGATGATTAGATTGCATCTAATGCCTGTGATGACGATCAATAATCCAGTTGTTTTGTGGCGCTGATTTCCCATGCAAGAGGTGCGAGTGGGATACCTTGCTGTTTACGTTCAACGTTTGGCAGAACATCCAAGCTGGGCCAAAGACCTGTAGCCAGTGCTTTCGCATAACCATTATCCATAGCGTGTTCTACCATGGTGGCAACGGTAGCGTGCCAGTCGTAAGTCAGCCGTTGTAACTGGAACACGGGTTGACCATTGTCGCTGTCAAGCAGGGCATACCAGGTATCACGGGTGCCATCGTTGGCAGGCATGCCGATGACACCGGCATTCAACCAATAACCCGCTTCGGTTTTCTGGGCAAAGGGCAAACCACAGTGGCCAGCGATAATGCAGTCCGTTTCTGCACGTTTTATGTCCGCCTGTTTAACGGCATCGGACGTTGATGGGAATACAAACTGATTAATGGACGATAATGTTCCGTGTACGACGGTGAATGTAAGGTTGCACCAAGTGAAACGAAGGGTTCGGGGTAGCGTTTGCATCCAGAGCCGGTTGGATTCACTGATCTGGCGATCTGCATGGGCGTACCACTGTCGGGACAGCAAGTCGCAGGTGGTGCCTTCATTAAACCCGCAACCACAGTCGTTAGCAGAAAATCCCAGGGATTCTTCACAGTTACCCATCAGCACATGAATGTCCCAGTTTCGAACCATATCTATGGTTGACTCGACATCGGCAAAGTAAGCGACAACGTCTCCGGTACATATGGTTCGTTCTGGAGGAATGCCCAGTCGCTCTGCTTCACGACGTATCGCTAGGGTTGCCTGCAAATTGCTGTAAGGGCCTCCAAATAGCAGAACGGGTCCTTTCAATTCACCGAGATCGCGAATCATGCATCACCTGCGGAATAAACGACGTTTGCTATTTTCTTGCGCGATAACTGCATACCGAGTGCAAAGGCACCGCAGCCAACCGCCAATACGGCCAGACAGATAACCAGCAGCTTATTGTATTTATGTACGGTGCCAAAAAGAGGTTCCATCAGGTGCAGGTAACCGGCGGTTTCTGTGAAATAGAGCCCGGCGCCGGCTAATGCCACGATAAAAGCGACCAGGTAACTCCATACCGGTATATCAATGCGTCCACCCCAGAGTGAGAACAGGATAACGGGTGTCAGGTACATGGACGCGGTACCGCTGACCGCGACCGCACTGAACAGATCATTTGGACCCAGGTAGATCATGACCAGTCCTGCCAGCATGAACAGCACCATGACTTTGCGACCATTGGCTACGCTCTCTACGCCCAGCTTCATGTCACTGACAATCAGCTTTGCTGCGCTGGAAAGCGTCGAATCCAGTGTCGACATGGCAGAGATTACCAGGGCAAAGCTGAACAGCAGCATGGGGACTTCACCCAACAGCCGGGTCAAGACGGCATTCATGGCTTCACCGGACTGGGCATGGGCGCCGGCAAATACGCCTAATAAACCAAACAGGATAATACAGAACACGCTAATCCAGCTGGCATGGAGAAAACTGCGCTGTGTCGTTTTTCGATCGGCAATAAAACCGCGATCCATCATCACAGGGTCATGCATGGGATAGCTAATGACTTGAAGCAGGGCAACAGCAATCAATACCACGCCCGGGTCAGAGAACTCGAAGGGCTTGAACAGGAAATCTGTCGTCGAGAACTCACTGTGTCCCAGCATCAGGGCGACCAGGGTCAATAGCACCGCGAGGAAAAGCCCCATCTGGAAGACATCGGTGCGAAGAGAGGCGTGTAATCCACCGCGCCCTGCGTAGAACAGTGTTAATAATGAGAAGGCGGCAATGGCACCAATGTATTGCTGGCTACCTGCCGCCCCAAACAGCAGGCCGAATACTAGTAAATTGGCAAAGACTTCGCTGATCAGCCGCACACCGATCACCAGGTTGTAACAGCGTGTCCCGACCGTACCAAAGCGTTGCCTCAGGAAATCCTGCACACTGTTGCAGTTATGGCGAAATCGCAGACTGTCAATGATCAGTCCACCGGTCAGAAAGGAGAGGTAATACGTGGCATACGCCAGTGTGCCCCAGAGACCATAGTAATATCCCAGGATCGCGGCATTCATCAGCGATCGGGCAAAAATCCAGGTGGTGACCTGGGAAAAAACCAGCATCAACAACCCTGGTGCCTGGCCGTTGATGTTGTGTCCCCGAAAGAAACTGTCGTTTTTTCCGGCGTTGGGGGATAAGGCCAGCGAGATCAGTGCAACAGCCAATACGGTTGCGGGTAAGACATAAGGCATGGGCAATCCCTTGTGCTAATTCCAATCTATACGTCGGATGCCATTGTAAGGATTCACCGGGAGAAACAGCAAAATGTATTTGCCGCTTATCCCGGTCTTTCGGTGAGAGTTTTTCAGCTGTTATTTATAGGTAGCTGTCAGCTGTATACCGCTGAACGGCGTTTTGGTTTTGATCATCACGTGATAATAGGCATTGGTTTTTAGCGGACTGACGGTGATGGTTTTCTTATCCCGTCCACATTGCTCGCGATACTCATAGACGCTCTCTGTCGGCCATTTAACAGACTGTACAAATACCTCCAGCTCACCGCTTCCGGTTCGGCCATCCACGGTAAAGGTGAGATTTTTGGCTCCATGCGGTACGAGAATGTAGAAATACTTGTTTTTGTCTGAATGCAGGCCGACCTTTGTGACGCCATTCTGTAAAACGGGGTTTTTAACATCCTTATCAACGCCCGGCCTGGCGGTATCCGGTGGGGTTGTATCGTCTGGCTCTGGTATTTCAGGGATGGTTTCATCCCCCTTATCAATGACGGCGTCATCGTCAGCCGGACCATGGTCAGGAAGGTTACTTTTTATACTGTTTACAGAGGCCAGCCAGTCATACCACTCGTTGTCATATTGGCTACCGATCTGGTTTAACCAGGATTTATAGTCATCGTAACGATCATTGCGAACGAGGGATAACATCTCCGTGACATCAGACGGATGACGTTCAAACATAAAACGCACCGCGAGATAGCCCCAGCGATAGACGCGCGTCTGACCACTGCTGTAGGTATTGCGGAAAATGGTGCTTAACGGATAGCTCTTTTGGCGTGCATAGTTTATAGCTTCCGGGTACTCGTCGCGGTGTGAAATGTATTCACCCAGTCCTTCGATCCACCAGATTGTATCGGCAGACGTCGACCGACCAAAGCCGCCGGCCATGTTGAACCTGCCATCCAGATAATGCACATACTCATGGCGCAGATTCCAGATGTGGAACTCAGGCCGTTGCCAGTCCGCTTCATAAGCGACAAAACGTGCCTGGTTCCCGGCTTTTGTCGGATCACCTTCAAGGTACATACCGCCGTTATCGGTACTGATGTTGAACAGCAGCCCCGCGTACATCTTGTAATCCTGGGTGCTGTCAAAGATGACCAGCTCCAGGTCCTGATTCTGATCATTCGCCACAGGCTGATGATTCGTGACGAGTTTTCGGTGGAAAAACGCTTCCTGTTCTGAGAGTTGATCACAGGCCCATTGTGCCTGTGGCACGGACATATTCTGTGCCCGGATTTTCAGGGTCTGGCTGCAGGTATGCCGGAAGGGAAGAACGGTACGTTCAACGTCCTGTTTAAAGTTGCAGACGCCATAATAGTCACAGTTATTGTTGTCATAATAGGAGGTCATCTCGGCGGCAACTAACCAGAGTGGTTGACCTTTTTCCGATCCTTTCTGTTGACTCACAATGGCTTTTAACTGTCCGCTAACTTTGGGTTGCAGTGATTTGTGTTGCAGGAAGCGTCCCAGTTCGCGAACGACGTTGGTCAACAGGTATTCGTTATCAGTATCCAGCAGATGCTGCTTTGTGTTGTAGAAGTTGTACAGTTCATCCAGCAGGGAGTTATCCTGTTCCACTGCTTCAACAAAGGCTTTCACCTGATGGCCGCGGAACAGTACGGTCATACCATTGTTGACAGCAGCCGTCATGTTTCTACTGGCTTCAAAGCGCTGGTCATAGGATGTTAACAGTCGCTTAACGATTGAGATATAACGGGCATTTTGAACGGAGCTGTCAATGAGAGTGACAGCCTCACCCAGTACACTGCCGTTTTCATCCGATACTGTGAATGTTTTGGGATTGGCAAAGAAGGCATCCAGTGCATACTGAATAATCGTATCCAGCTGAATGTCGTATGCACCGACCGTGTCTTTTTGGTAAAACTGCACATAGTAGCCAGCTCTCAGATAAAGGAAGAGCTGTTCCATACCCTGTGAATTGTTACCCGGATAATTTTGGGCATAACTATAAACGGCATTGGCTACCGTGATCATTTTGTTCTGATGGAACAGATCCCTGCTGGTGGAACCTGTTGCACTGAACAGCCCATTGATACATTGCAGATCCGCTTTTCGTATTGTCTCTGTAAGCCGTTGTCCATCCAGGCGGGCTATCTCTGATGTAGAGCAGGTGGATCCTGTTGCACCAGACAGAACTGAAAGTGTCGAAGCTTTCTGGTTTTCCAGCTGCTCTTCAAGTTCGCGATTCTTCAGTTTTCTGTGGGGATTACTGGGCGGCAGGGGGCTGCCATCAAGAACTTCTTCTGCCTGACGACCATGAATCAGGCTGGTTTCGATATCAACGGAAGAGGCTTCGGAGCCGGGAGACAATGACAGCAGATTGATCGCTGCAACGAGGGGCGCAAGTGACAGAACGGGGGACTTCATGCGACTGACCTTTGCCGATATGGCAGGTTTCTGGGAATCTCTTCAGGCCATGATTTGACGTTTGAAATGACAAGCAGAAACAACGTTCTTTAGCATTGTTTAGCTTTTTGGGTGGTGTGATTAGGAAATAAAAACAGGTAGCCCTCTCATACGGGAATACCAATAAGGCCTGAGATTACTCTCTGATTTTTGACAATTCTCTGTGCGACTTTATCAAGAGAAACACGGGCATTAAGACTGCCCTTTTTCAGTAATGATCGACGATTCAAATCGTTGCCATAAACCCACCTCGCTATAAAAACAACCGTTAGTCAAAAGTAGACCATGAGCCTGTCAGGTCAAGACGGGATGCTTTCTTTGAACAGTGAATATTGTTTATGACGTTATTTACGTGGAGATAGTTAACTTGTCACGTCTTAGTGAGTGCCCGTCAGGCCTGTGATGCGCTTTACACTGTTCGAGTATCACAGGCCTGGGGAGAAGCAGTCGCATCAAGTGTTGGTGTCTGTTTTTTCATTCCACCAGACTGCGAGTGCCAGGCAGGCCAGGCCGAAATTAAGCGTCATGGCGACAAAACTGCCGGCCTTGGCAGAAAAAAACGACGGTATGAAGGGAATCACTGAAACAGACAGGCATGTGACCAGAGCCGATGCGAAAGCCGCAAAATTAGGCAGAGCCCAGGGGTACTGACGCCACAGACCGATAATTGTTACCAGCCACCAGATCAGCGCCGTTAATCCGATGGCGACGCCTACACTTTCACCGTCCCAATGTCCTTCGGTAAACAGTCTTGTGAGTGGCTGCCAGCGAAAAGCAAAGATAAACAACCAGTAGTTGCACAGCAGGTTGACGATGAGCAGGAGGGCGAGGGGGCGATAGAGTTTCATGGGAGGTTGTATTTCAGTCGTCTAGTGGCGTGATGATAACGGTTTACAGGGTTTCCATACAGACGGTTGCCATGGGGACAATGATCGATACCATACCCTTTGTCGTAATTCGAACATCATTGGGTTTGATGTTGTGTAAATGCTCGGCATTCACGGACAGGAAAGCCTGCACATTGCGAGTAGACTAAAGTGTTTTAGCCGGCGTGATCGGTCTTGTTACTCAGGTCTTAAGACAAACGAATAGGTAGTCCATTGTTAGCGATTGAACGACGCGAGCGCATTCTCAGTTTTCTCCGTCAGCATGAATATGCCAATGTGGAAACACTGGCAGGTATTCTTGATGTATCCAGCATGACCATCCGACGGGATCTGAGCAAGCTGGAAGAGCAGGGAATGATCCGCCGTACCCATGGCGGTGCGACGATCGGTCAGTTCATCAATACGCAGCCGCACAGTGAAGAGAGCAAGAGCCGTTGCCCGGAAGAAAAGCACGCCATTGCCAGCTATGCGGCGTCGCTGGTGTCTGATGGTCAGTCCATTCTTTTGGATGCCGGTACCACCTGCATGGAAATTGCGCGCCAGCTGGTGGATCGCCGCATTCGGGTGGTGACGACTGACCTTGCCCAGGCGTTGTTTCTGTGCCGCTACCGTAACATTGAAGTGCATATCGCTGGTGGCCAGGTGGATGAACGAACTCAGTCGAGCCTGGGAGGTAATGTGCAGCACTTCCTGGATGATTTGAATGTTGAATTGGCGTTTATTGGCTGTACGTCATGGGACCTGCAACGTGGTGTGACGACGCCGACAGAAGATCGGGCAGAACTGAAGCGCAAGATGTTTGAACGGGCGGGTACCCGGATTCTGGTGGCTGACAGCGAAAAGTATGGCCGCTATTCATTTCATCGGATTATGGGGCTGGAAAAATTTGACTTGGTGGTGACAGACAGTCATTTGCCGGATTACAGTCATGAAACCCTAATAAAAGCTGAGATTAATCTTCATCTTGTGTCAGCATAAAAACAGAAAAAACATTGGTATAGAATAATCTATACCAATGCATATATTACTTATACTGTTGCAGAAGGTGGTTGGCGTAATGGTTTTATAATGTCTTCAACATCTTCATCATCTGCAAACTCACCAAGGTCGTAGAGCTGTTTTGCATAGGCGTTAAGAACCGCTTCGTCGAGTTTGTAATAGTCCTTAATTTCATCTGCGAACTCTTTAATAATCTCCTTTTCAGAGAGTGACCAGTCAATATCTGCGTATTTCTCATGTAAAACAGTCGCAATGTCTAGTCGGCGGTTATGCACTCTATTATTTACTGCAGATACCGAATCTTGGTCTGACTCATTTTCTGTAGATACCGAATCCTTGTCTGAGCGTGTGGGATTTTTCTCTGATTTCGTAGCTACCGGTTTTAACCCTTCTTTTTTAAATTTATGGATTGCATCACGGAGACCACTATCCATTGACGCTGCAGCCCCCACGTTTGGTTTCGGCACTTGCGGTTGATCCTGCTGTGGCGCCGCAGTGTTTTGTTTTGTCTCCTGCGCTTGATCCGTTGGTGGCGGTGGCGGCGGTGGCGGCGGTGGTGGTGGTGGTGGTGGTGGTGGTGGTGGCGCCGCTGGATCCTTAGGTGCAGGTGTTATTGGTGGCGCAGGTGGCTGTGTCGTTGTTTGAGGCACTATAGTTTCGCTGGCCTTTGGCGCCTCATGTGTTCTAGCCTGCTGCTGTTTTAACTCATCCATTACAGTGACCGGCGCTTTTTGGGTCTCTTGCTCTGTAGACGGCGGAGGTGAGGAGGGCTGCATGGCTGCCGCCGCTTTGGTGTCAGGATATGAACCGCGTTCCTCGGTGTGTTCAGGGCGCGTAATAACAGGTTTGGTTGAAACCGCCACCGGTATTGCTGGGGGCGGTGTTGTTGGTTTTTTAGGCGCAGATCGCTTAGGCATTTTGGGTGGACGAGGTGGTGGTGTATTATCTTCTGCATCCATAGCCATACTTTTTGGAGGCATGAATAACGGTTTATTGGGGTCGAATGCAATGTGGGTGGCGAGTTCATTGTGTTCCAACTGGAACAAACTCTCAGCCATTCTTTCTTTATTCATATGAATGGCTTCCGATCCCATTTGGTGTAGCGTTGAGAAAGTTTCTTGGAACTCAAGAATAAATTTGTTCAGTGCCGGTAATTCCGATCTTTCCAGTGTGCTGATATTCGCTCTAAGCTGAGCTATTTGACTGTTCCACTTTTTTTCAAGCTTATCGGCTTCTTTACGCCATTTAGTCTTATTTTTCTTGGGAAAGTCTGGCTGGGTCGACAGATTGCGTTTTTCTCTCATCTCTTTCAGCGTATCGGATACACTGTCCAGAGCTTTCATTTGAGTCCAGCACGTTTCACAAAGGGTTTGTTCTGATAGGGCTTTTTGAGAAAGCTGGTCATATCCAGGCTCAAGCCCTTTCCAAACCTGTTGCATGCGTTTCGTTGGACCTTTTGAGGTTGCATGCACCACCGGATCAACGAAGGTTTTCATGAGCGCATTGACATGCTGAACGCACTGTTGTGATTTATCGACCCCAACATTCATGTTGACCATTTCAACAACGACTTGTTGCAAGCCATGTTCCATGCGGTTTCTTATGAGGCTTCTATCTTGTGCTTTAGCGTTAGGTATTGTTTTTTTGTTCAGAAGATCTGGATTTATCGCTTTCACTGCCACAACGAAATCGTGTATGCCAGCAAGAGACTGTTCCCAGGCCGCTATTCGTTCGTGGTTATTGCCTGATACCGTTGTCTGCTGGTCCAGCAGTGTAGTGAGTGTCGGTTGGTATAAATCAGCCATCCTGTCTTGTAGTGCTTGCTTGAGCTGTGATCGCTGATTTTTAGTCAGGCAATGATTCATTACCTTGCTATTCATAGTATCTAAAATATACTTCAGGCTTTTTGGGCTTTTGACGTGATGAATGGTTTCTTCCAGAACTCTGAAGTGCAGGTTTCGTTGTATATTGTCCTGAAACGTGATGGTGTCTACCAGTGTGAAATCAGTATCATCTAATCGTTGCCCTTTAAATTTATTTAACTCATCATGGGCTGTTTCTAACTCTTCTACCAATTGTTCACTTGGAGAAAGAAGCCTTTCAATAATTGGATTTTCAAGGGGGTCAAGTTGGAAGTCGCCATCACCACTCATGGATGTTTTTGAGTCCAGTTCTTCGGCAATCTCTTTGGGTTTATCTGGCGAAGCAACGCCTAGAACTTTAATGGAAAAATCGTCACAAAGCTCTCTCTTCTTGTCTAAGGTGTCTACGCGATGCTGTTTCGGAAGCAACTTTTTGTGAAAAAAGGTTGAAATGTCACGCTTAGTTCCTGTTGGCGATTTCCATCTGCCTTTTGAGCTGATTATTTTTCCTTTGTTAAAATTAAAATCTGGCCGTTCGGTTTCCTTTACGTTTTTTCCAATGATGGGAGGGGTCCTGATTTTCATTGTTCGTCCTCATTTTATAAGTTATATGATTTATGAATAAAAATTTATTTTTGTCTGACTTGCTTAGATTTTATCGTAAGCAGTTTTTTTTGTTATTAGACAGATGTTCTATTAAGTGCCCGTATACTGTTTATGATATTTGATTTTTTGGGGTTGTTCTTGTATTGATGTTGTTTTAAGGGACGTTTTCTTTTTTTAATGCTTCTTATTTTTTGTTTAAGATTTTTTTATAATGTTTTTTTATTTTATAGGCTTAATATTAATAGTAAGTTTTTTTTATATAGCGAATGAGCTTTGTTATTTCGCTGCGTCGTTATACAAGTGTAATATAATCCCCCTTAATCGGATTAAGGGGGATTGGTTTTAGGCCGCCACTTTTTCCAGATGAACATCCATCTGTGGGAAGGGTATCTCTATGCCGGCTTCATCCAGCGCAATCTTGATGTTTTGGTGCAGGTCAAAGTACACATCCCAGTAATCCTCTGTCTTCACCCAGGGACGTACGACGAAATTCACAGAAGAATCTGCCAATGCGCTGACGCCAATGGTGGGGGTAGGGTCTTTCAACAGACGACTTTCTTTCTCCAGTACGCTTTGCAACACTGCCTTGGTTTGTGCCAGATCGGCCTTGTAGCTGACACCAATCACCAGATCCACCCGGCGGGTGCCGGTACGGGAATAGTTGATGATATTGCCATTGAGAATATTGGCGTTAGGAATAACAACCATTTTGTTATCAGGCGTCATCAACACGGTGGTGAAGATCTGTACGGATTCCACGGTACCGGCGGTACCAGCGGCTTCCACATATTCACCGGTCTTGAGAGGCCGGAACAGAATCAGCAGGACGCCGGAGGCAAAGTTGGACAGTGAACCCTGCAGAGCCAAGCCAATGGCAAGGCCGGCGGCACCGATGATGGCGACGAATGAAGCGGTCTGGACACCAATCCGTCCGAGTGCGGCGATGCCCACGAAGGTCAGGATGGCGTAATGGGCCATGTTGCCGCAGAAACGGGTGATGGTGGTGTCGACCCGTCGTTTTTCCATGACCCGAACCATGGTGCTGCTGATCATTTTGGCAGCGATATAGCCCACCAGGAGAGTCAGCAGCGCAGCGGCCAGGTTAATAATGTACTGCAGCAAGATGGTATCGTTGCGGGCGACCCAGTCACTGGCCTGATTAACAATATCCGCGCTCATTCACAAACCTCATTGGTTAAATAGACGTTTGCGGTAGTATAGTTTTGATCTTGTTTCTTCAAAGCTGCTTTGTGTCAGTATCTTCCGCAGCTTCCACGTCAAGTTGGGCATCTTCCATCATATAAGCGCGAGATGAACAGAAGGGCATGAGTGGCATGGCCGGCTCGATCACTGCTTCTTCCTCTTTCCGCTCATGGCAGACTTTCAGTTGATGCACCCGCCTGGCGGCCAACAGGAATCCTGCGATACCAAACACAATGCTGCCAACGGCCTGACCGATCAACACACCTTCGGCACCGAACGTTTTTCCACCAAAGACGACAAACGGAATGGTGCCAATGGTGGCTTTCCCTGCATTCAACAAGGTTGCCCAATAACTGCGATTCAGGTTGTTAAACGACGCATTGGCAATATAGAGCGCGCCATTAAACGCAAAACTCATGGCTACCCAGGGGCAGAACAGGGCAAACAGTTCCGCGGAATCTCCCCGTAAACCAAAAGCATGAATGAGAGGATCACGTAGCAGCCAGAGCAGCAGGGACACGACAATACTGTAGAGTGCTGCAAGCAGCAGGGCGTCGAACAGGGTTCGGTGCACCCGATCGAAACGCTGGGCGCCGAAGTTCTGACCAATGATCGGGCCGACAGCACCGGAGATGGCAAACAGCAGGCAGAATGCCACCGGAATAAGACGACCGATGACCGCAAACCCGGCCACATAATCCGTACCAAAGTTAGCAATAAATCGTGTCACGAAGGCGTTGCCAAACGGCGTGGCGATATTGGCAAGAATCGCGGGCAGGGCAATGATCGCGATGGGTTTCAGGTTGCACTGAAAATCCTGCCAGTGTGGTCGTGCCATCAATCCGTGGTGGTAAACCATGCCATAGGCGGCGATGGCAAAAATGCAGATACGCGCCAGCACAGACGCCGTGGCGGCGCCTTCAATGCCCATGTTCAGTCCGAAGATGAACAGGGGATCCAGGATAGCGTTGACAATACCACCGGCCAGCGTAGCGAACATGGCGCGCTTGGCATCACCGGTGGCGCGCAGGGCGGCGCTGGCCGCCATGGCCATGGCCAGGATCGGTGCACTGGGCATCAGGATACAGAGGTAGTCAGCCGCTTTTTTGGCAACAAGCCCTTTGGCGCCGATAAGCGCCAGCAGCTCCTCAACATTGGACACCATGACCATCGCTATCACCGAGCCGATGATCAGGGAAAACAGCATGGCGCTGGCACCAAAACGACGGGCGGAAGCCATGTCCCGGGCGCCCAGTGAGCGGGATACAAGGGCACCCATGGCAATGGATGCACCAATGGAAACCGAGGTATTGAAAAAGACCAGGGAGCCGGCAAAGCCGACAGCCGCCGCCAGTTCGGCATGCCCCAGAAGACTGATGAAGTACATATCCAGCAGGTCGACCAGGAACAGGGCCATCAGCCCGATTGCACTGGTAGACGACATGACAACGATATGGCGCATAAGCCCGCCACGGACGAATCGGGCGTCAGACATAAAAGAAATCCGGCATGAAGCAGAGCCCTAAGCATGCCTGTTCCTGCCATAACTGCAACCGATCTGTTGATGTGTTCATGAAGCGTTCAGGCAGGAAGGAATACAATGCGCCGCGGATTGCCATGGATGGCGTCTGTGATCTTCATTGAGCAAACAATGGGTAAACCAATGTCTGAACAACCTCCCAGTATTGACGCGGGTACCCGCAGCTTCCGGTCGCTGGTTTTACGGTAAGACACGCCTTTTTTGCACGCTCTTTCCCATCCTGCGCGGCCTGCGCTATTCCCGCCTGAAAAATAACATTGCCTGAATACAACCTGATCGGTGGGAATTTTTATGATGAACAACAAGCCGCTGCTGCAACCGGCAGAAGCAACCGTATCTGCCACGCAGGTTGAACCGTATTGCCTGAATGGCAATGATGCCTGCACCGGGTCATCCACTGGATACCTGGGAACCTCCGTCTGGGGACATTTCTCCAGCCGTGTGCACTGGATGATTTTGCTGACCTTGTTTGGGTTTCTCTCGGGCTACATCATCAGCAGTTATGAAGATGCCCTGTCGTCTTTATTAATATTGACGATTTATATGCCAATGATCGCTGACAGTGGTGGTAATGCTGGCAGTCAGGCGGCTACCGTGATTATCCGCGCCATGGCGGTAGGTGAACTTGGCCGGGGTGTGGCGCTGCGTATCCTCTGGAAGGAATTCCGTATTGCTGCCCTGATGGCGCTGGTGATTGCAGGACTGGCATTTTTGAAGGTGGCCCTGCTCACGTCTGCCGCTGATTTGCCGAGTGAGCTGACCCTGGTGCGTGTAGGCACTGTGATTTCCCTGGCGCTTGCAGTACAGGTGATCTTCTCAACCTTGACCGGAGCATTGGTACCACTGGCAGCTCGTCGTTTATCGCTGGATCCGGCAGTACTGGCCAGCCCGATGTTGACGTCACTGGTTGATATTTCGGGAATGCTGATTTACTTCGGCCTGGCAACCCGGTTACTGGGTTTGTAGCAACAGTTCATGGATAGCGTGCATGGTCAGCCGGGAGAAACAGCCGCCAGCCTTAATGGCTGGCGGCTGCAGTGTCAGTTAGACAACGTTCCTGATTATTTAGGCAGTGAGACACCCACCGAAGGTAATGTCATGACCTGAGAAACCGCCGGTTTCCGGAGCAGTGACAGACTGATAGAAGCGCCCAATACCGTAGCGATGACGAGCAGGGAGACCGGGGTCGGGATTGCCCACGCTGTATCCAGCAGCAACATCTTCACACCCACAAAACTTAGCATGACGGCAAGGCCGTAGTTCAGGTAACGGAAGCGATCCATCAGGCTTTCCAGTACGAAGAACAATGAACGGAGGCCCAGCAAAGCCATCACGTTGGCGGTATAGACCAGGAACGGATCGGTGGTCACAGCGAAAATGGCCGGAATGGAGTCAATGGCGAACATCAGGTCACTGAGTTCGACGACCAGGACAACCAGCAGCAGCGGTGTTGCCATCCAGCGACCATGTTCACGTACCCAGAACGCAGCTCCCCGAAACCCATCGGTCATTGGTAGACGACGTGACAGGGCTTTCAGCCAGCGACTGTTGCTGATGTCATTGGTTGCGTCGTTTTTGTGCATCGCCATCTTGATACCGGTAAAGATCAGCAGCACGCCAAAGACATAAAGCAACCAGTGATAACGGGCAATCAACGCACTGCCCGCCAGAATCATCACTCCCCGCATCACCAGGGCGCCGACGACACCGTAGAACAGCACCTTGTGCTGGTAGGCGCGGGGCACAGCAAAAGCGCTGAAGATCATGGCGAAGACGAACAGGTTGTCGACACTCAGGGATTTCTCAATCAGGTAACCGGTGGCAAACGCCAGGGCCGCCTCATGACTGGACAGTGTACTTTCCGGTGAAAGGGTTCCCCAGAAAAAGAAGATAATCAGGTTGAAGGCGATTGCCATGGCGACCCAGACGGCACTCCATCCCAGCGCATGACGAAGAGATACTTCCTTGTTGTTACGGTGGAGATAAAGGTCAAGGGCCAGCATGGCCAGGACAAACAGGTTAAAGCCGATGATCGGCCAGGCATGGTTCAGCACGGTATAGCTCCGTCAAAATCCGGCGCGCACGAAATCGCGCACTATGGCTAGTGTGGTGCTGGTCTCGTCAAAGCTTGTGAGGCTCAACCGTTGCCGGGATTGCTCCGTGTTGACGACAACGGTCCCACTTTATGTGGGCGACTACTCCCCAACGACGCGTGTTGCGTTACAGTCGAAGACTGTGGTCAGTTTGGGTCGTGGTTAGGACTATCTGCGAATTCTGATCCTGATAATGGCGTCGTATTGCGTGTCCATGGGGGACTGGGGCAGGCAATGCATAGGACTAGGCAGGTTATGGCCTGCAATGCAGTGTTTCAGGTAATCACGATTGAACGCAATGTTCACTCAGGTCATGCTCATTTCGGGAAGACGTTGGCAATCTAAAGGCAAGTCGTGAAGGAAGTCAATGCGTAATTTATCAGCGTTGAGCGATGGGTTTTCCGGCATGATCGCCATGGCAGGCAGGGGATGACTGCCATGGCGCTCTGAGTTTAACTGGTTACTGGATCTACAAGTCTATTGTCGCTTTGTGTTTTGCCTGTGGCTGTGACCAGGCAGGCGAAGACTGCCATCACCAGCATCAGAATGGCCAGTGTCAACCGGTGCGCGAAAGGGCTGGCCTGGGCAAGGATGCTGACCAGTGCTGCGCCCAGCATCTGGATACAGACCAGCAGGGCGGACGCTGTGCCGGCGATATGGGGAAAGTCGGCCAGGGCACGGCTGGTGGCTGCACCCAATAGCCAGGCAAACCCACAGCAGGCAACCATCACTGGCACCATGAATGACCACGCGGTTTGCATATCCAGCCAGTATCCCCCGGCCATCAAGGTTGCCCCTGTCAGCATCATCAGGCTGCCGATGATCATGCAGCCGGATTCTCCCAGCAGAAACATGCTGCGCCCAGCGGCAAAGCTGCCGGCCATGATGACCAGGGCGTTGGCGCCGAACAACAGGGCGAATGTTGTTGTAGAAATCCCCATGTTGCTAATCAAGACCTGCGGGGCAAACGACACGTAACTGAGAATAACTGACATAGCCCCCATGCAGCAGAGGCTGTACAGCACAAAGGTACGATGCCCCAACAGTTCGCGATAACTGGCCAGTACGCCTAACGGGCGCTGGCTGGTGACATCCGGGCGGGTTTCCGGCAGCTTGACGGTGACCAGTACAAGACTGGCGAGTGCAAACAGGGCCAGGAACACAAAATTGGCCTGCCAGCTGAACGCGGCCGCCAGTGCACCACCCAGGCTGGGGGCGAGTGCCGGTGCGATGTTCAGGGCACCATTCAGGTAACTGTAAGCCTGCGCCGCATCACGGGGAGGCAGCCTGTCGCGCACCACGGCAAACGCAACGGTGGTCGTACAACAGGCGCTGGCGCCCTGGAGCATCCGTAGCACAATGAGCTGATCAATGGTTTGGCAGAGGAGGATCAGCAGGGAACTGGTCATGTACATCACGATGCCAGCCATGGCGATGGGGCGTCGTCCGAAGCGGTCGGTCAACGGTCCTGCGGCCAGCTGGCCGAGTCCCATGCTCAGGATGAACAGGCTGAGCGTATACTGGACCTTGTCAGCGGTCGTGTTGAAATACTCAATGATGGTGGTGAAAGAAGGCAGGTAAATATCCACCCCCAGCGGACTGAACAGCACGAGCAGGATCAGTACGCCCATTAAACTGCGTTGTGGCAAGGAAGTCTCCCGGAAATATAAGGCGAACGTCTGGTATTGCCGGGAATGATACGATCGCTATGATATGAATCCTAATGAAATAACCTGTCGTCGTGTTTTCCATTTTGGAATAGTTGTCATGACCCTGGACCGTCTGTTCCGCCTTGATTTGAAATTGTTGGTTGGCTTCATTGCGTTGCTTGAAGAGCGCAGTGCCAGCCGCGCGGCTTTGCGTCTGCACCTGAGCCAGTCGGCGATCAGTAAGCTGCTGGGCCGACTGCGGGAACTGTTCGATGACCCGCTGTTTGTCCGGGTGGCCCACGGTCTGGAGCCGACGCCTCGGGCGATCCAATTGGAAGGCGGTATCCGTTTGGCGCTCCGGCAGTTGATGTCGGCGGTAGAGCCGGAGATCTTTTCACCAGAACGCTCCCAGCGCCACTTCGTGCTGGCCAGCATTGGCAGTGCCTACCCGGTGTTGCTGACGGGCCTGTTTGGGCGCATCCAGACACTGGCGCCCGGGGTGACCATGAACTGTTATGACTGGCAGCCAGACTCCATCAACCAGCTCCAGCAGGGGCGCATTGAGCTGGCAGTGATTGCCAAGGAGGTGACGGACAACCCGACCTACGGCACGTCGGGTTTGCCCCGTTCCCTGCGGTATCGTGAGCTGGCGGAAGACCGCAATGTCTGCCTGATGCGGAAGGAGCACCCGGCGTCGTTGGGCAGGGAATGGGATCTGGCGACCTATCTCAGGCAGTCCCATGTTCAGGTTTACTGTGAAGGCCGGGATTACTGGATGCTGGACTATCGCCTCGACCAGATGAACCTGCGGCGCAACATCACCGTACGGGTACCGGACTTTTATGCCGCGTTGAGTATCTGTGAACACAGTGACCTGATCTTCACAGCGCTGAACCTGTTTGCCGGTGAGGCCCTGAAACACCATGCTGTGGTGCAGTTGCCACTGCCGCTTTCCCTGGAACCGGTGACCTATCTGCTGGTCTGGCATGAGCGTTATGATAATGACAGCGCCCATATCTGGCTGCGGGAGCGTATCATTGAGCATGTTGGTGCCCGGATGGTGTCGGAGGGCAGCGAGCGTGTCTAGCGCCTTGCCGCCGCCGGGGGATGGCATTATCCTGCCTGTCCCCGGTAGGGTCATAAGCTGGCCAGATCGGCGACGTTACCCCTTGATAATGGATAATTTCCTGACCATGACTGACTGTTGCACGGACGAGCGTTACCGGAACATCCCTGCTGACTTACTGGATGAGCTGGGCAATGTGTTTGCCCTGATACCAAAGGCCGCTCGCGGGCCGATCAACATGCTGCGCTATGGGCCGGGCCTGATGAAGGATATGAATGCCTGTCAGCAACCGCTGGGCGGTTGGCTGGCGCAGTTTTCTGAGAGTGAGCGGGATGAGGCGGCGGCGCACGTCATCTCACAGGCTATCCTGTCCAAATCCATGGACCGCAAGAGTATCCTAACCATTCGGAAGCTTTTTATCGGGGCAACTGAGGATAAAAGCAAGGATATGAGCCGAAAGGTTGAGAAGACGATCCTCGGGCATGCAATCAGGATTGACTGTTCGTTACAGGCGGTAGGAGAAGGACTGGCTCTCGCGTTAGAACATATCTGAAAGATATCTATTTTCATGTTTTTTATGTCAAAAAGTGATGATGTTTGCCAGAACCATTCAATGGTTAGTAATACTGGACAGTGTGGTTAGTGATGGTGTTAACCCGATCATGACAGACTTTGTCAGATGTATAAGAAGTCTATAAAAGGATGTTTTCATGGGTTCTCCCTCGTTATCGCCCAAGGGTTCAATAGTAGATCTCTCGGGGGCCAATTCACTGCCAAGCCCGGATCGAAGGTGTTCCAGTGGATCTACAGACTCAGCCGAGATGGCAGGACTGACAGTAGATCAAGCTGGTGACGTGCCAAACCAGATGCCTCCCCCTAAAAAAAGGTTCGGGGAGTTTCGGGCGCTGGTAGGACGTAAAGTTGCGGTTCTTGAGGAAAAATGGGGAAAAGCCAAGGAGAATGCTGATGCCAAGGTGGCAAAAGTAAAGGGTTTTGTATCCAGATTTAAAAGTCGGGAGTCTTCATCAGGCAGCAATAACAATACACGCCAAGGTCCAGGAATATTCACCATATCTCAACGGGTAGGCTCCCCTAACACTTTTCCAAGTAGTGTAGGACGCTCGGATGACATAGAAACGGATTCTGCAGAGGACGTTTTGGCTACACTACCCCCTGAGTCTGACGTTACAGCAGCTCACCCCGGCCAGATAAGTGTTACTGCTTCTAGGGGAAATATTTTAGAAACAGGTAGCACCGGAGTGGGGGCGGGTGATACTGCGTCAACACTTACATCAGGAGTGTATGTAACTGCTCAAAATTCACTGGTAGATACGGAGTCAACCTCAGGGGCAGATACAGCGTCAGTTTTACTACAGACCGATATGTTGGGCGATACTAACGCTGACGACAGAAGTCTTTCAGTAAATAATGGACAGTCATCATCCGATTATCCAACTTTAACAGCAGCAGTCGAGGATACGGTCGTTTCAGCTGTGCCCAGTAGCATTATTTGTGCCTCGCACTTGGGTACGCCAGAAGAACGTCACTTAAAAGAAAGACCTGAAGCCTGTAGTGATGCAGGAAATGCGTCAAAAGATGAAGATGCGGAAGAACGGGCGAGATGCCTCATAGAACCTGAAGTTGTGGTGCACGATGCCTCCCTAGAACAACCTGACACTATACCTGCAGCTCATTTGAACAGCACAGACAGCCCTGCTGTAATCCCCATTACTGTAGAGGGTGAAGGGAGAGGATCGACCAGCTCAGAAGCTGGTGAAGATATTCCTTTTCTACATGCTGTTAAGGCAAATGCCGGTAGTTCGATCAGTCATAGGTCGGTTGTTACTGATGGTGTGGATGAGGTAATTACTCTTAGTCCCGACAACGGTGCCTCGCCGGGGGGGGGCAGTAGTCCGCCTGAATCGTGCGGAGCAATGCTTTGGAGGCGTTTTAAGACCGCTATGTCAGAATTGGGCCAGTTGATTGGAGGGCTAATTGATAAGCTACTGGCATTATTTAACTGTACTGAAACAAGTGATGATGGCCCTTCAGGAAGTGGCGGTGGCCAAAGACCTTCACCCTCAGCATCAATCAAGGATACCGGTAATAAGGATAAGGGACCTGTTCAGGGTAATGAATCTCCACAGGGGGGGGCTCAGGCCGGGAAAGGAAAAGAAACCGATGACGCAGAGGGTGACCAAAGGCGTCGTGCAATACTGGCAATGCAATCCCTTAACAGTAGTTACAATTCATCTCTACGACAGCACGAATCTGATAATCCTCATGAAGCTTCGTTGTGTGTTGAGTTGACTTCATATAGAGCTCTCGACTCTTTGGTTGTTCCAATGAGTACGTCACGTAGAAGTCATGCTCCGTGCACTCCTCTGGAAAAGGATGTGGGGAATAGTGAAGTCTCAAGTTTTCAGAGGGTGACGACGGGTGATCATCAAATGCGACTAGAAAATCTGGAAGCTGAAGGTCATAAGTCAGATGTTGCTAGTGATCCAGCTCATTGTGGCGAACAAACCTTGGAGGTGAGTGGCCCTCAAGGCTGTGAACACACACTCGACCTGATTGATGACGAAGGTGCTAGTTTACCGAGACTCTCACCGAGTCATTCGATGGACAGACTCCCCACAACAAGTGCGCATGATGATGAAATGGCAGGAGCCTGCGGTACTCAATCTGGTTTGGGGAGTTTGTGCAGTCAAGCGCAATTGTCTCAAGTTGAGCGATTTACTCAACGATTGAATGAGGAACAGCGTGCCTGCTTCTCTTCTGCAATAGACGAAGCGAGAGAGTTTTTTACCGATCTCATTGAATTGAATCATCATTTTCAGGAGGTCAATAAAATTAAATGGTATCGAAGAAAGAGTTACGCAGAAAGTAAAATACAACCGGTCATTAGCACAATGAATCAGAGATCTGTTTCTATGCAGGAGGACTGCAATAGATTATTCGGTTTGCTGAATATTACCGATGATCATGATAAAGATATCATTGTTGAGGCGATGTTAAATTCAGTTTTCAGGGAAACAGATCCTTTAAAGGAAGGTGGTTCTGAAAAGAAAGGCGCTGTAAAGATGAATAGTGAAACTTTACAGTTTTTTGTTGATAAGGTGCAAGAATTCAAAAATAATAAAGGGTTAGATGATACTTGTTTTGTTAATGTTGACATAACTATTGGAGAGGCAATAGGGGGACCGGTGGGAGATGCCGTTGCTTGGCTTATGCCAAATTTTCCGCATTTTACATTGGCAATTGATTGTAGGTATGGAACGCTATTACGCGTTCTTAAAGGGCAGCGAGTGAGTGCAGCACTGAGTCGCAAATAAACAGAAGAAATGTAAACTGGCGAGAATGACAGAATGAATGCAGTGTCTTGCCCTGAAGGTAAAAAAACGGCGTCATTAACCGCTATGGTGCTGGGGGCAACGGGAGCAACGGGGCGTATTTTGATGGAGCGCCTCCTGACGAGTGACGTCTATCAAAGAGTGATCGTCATTCATTATCGGCCCACATCATGGGCAACGCATCCCAAGGTGACTGAACAGATCCTATCGCTGGACCAACTGGGATCGCTCCACTGCGACACATCGGTTGATGAAGTGTTCTGCTGCCTGGGTACAACGATACGTCGTGCGAGAAGTCGGGCGGCTTTTCGGCAGGTTGATCATGATTATGTTATCGCTCTTGCCCGGTGGGTTTGTGCCAACCAGAAACCCCGTCTGCACCTGATCAGCGCTTATGGCGCCAACTCAAAATCCCGCGCCTTTTATATGCGAGTGAAGGGCGAGGTGGAAACCTCACTCAAAGCCATGGGGCTGGCGTCGCTGGTGATTTATCAACCCTCTCTGCTGCATGGCGAACGGGATGAATTCCGGCCGGCAGAGCAAATCGGGTTTTATGCATTGTCCGTACTTACTGCTATTCCATTGCAGGCAATCCGACAGTACCGGCCTACACGCATCAGCGCTTTGGCAGAGGCGATGTACCAGCAGTCCCTGGCAGAGCGAAAACCATTAGCCGTGTTACAGCCCGACGATATTGCGGTGTTTGAACAAACGGCCTGATTATCTCATCCAGTCAGTGGTTAGCCGCCAAACAGTTCCATCAGGAGTCGCCCAACCAGCAGAATGAATACCAGTACCATAATGGTGCTGGACATCCTGCTTTGCGTTTCAGCCGATACGGGCCTGGCATACCGCTCCAGTACCATGACCAGTACGCCCAGCACGGCGAAGAGAACCAGAAGGATTGTCAGCAGCTTGGTCATCGCGGATTCCTTATGCGGGTGCAGGTTCTTCTGTCTGGGTGGTCTGTATGCGATTGTCGCCAGTGCTCAAGGCAACCAGACGACTGAGTTCGGACAATGAACGACCACTGTCTTCCTGCAGCTGATTGAAGAATGCCTGAATTTGTTGCTGAGAGCGTTTGGTGCTGGCGCTGCCATCGATGACCTTGTGCGCGCGCAGATAGCCTTCCACATCACGACTGAGGATAAAGGTATCCTTACCAAGTGCCCGCAGGGCATAAGGGCCGGTATTGCCACCCAGTCTGGAACCATGCTTTTTCAGGTATTGCCATAATCCGATGATGTTGTCGGTTGGCCAGTCAGCAATAAATGTGGCAAAGCTGCCGTGTTGGCGTTGCACATCGCTGATCATGATGGCGTTATCGCGAATACTCCAGACTTTCTTCAGGTGCCGGATGATGCGTGGATCAGCGGCTTTTCGTTCCAGCATGTCGTCCGGCATCATCAGCAGTTTTTCAATATCGAAGTGCCAGAACAGCTCTTCAAAAGCCGGCCATTTGTTATCCACCACACGCCAGACAAAGCCGGATTGGAAAACCTTGCGGGTGAATTCTGCCAGGTAGCGGTCTTCGCCAAGCTGCGTTAGTGCTTTTTGGGGCAGTGATTTGGGTAACAGCCCTTCAAGTGCCTGTTCGCCACCTTTGCGCTCGCAGGCGCGTTGATAAAGCGTTTGGTAACTTTCTGCTTGCACGTTAATCACCCTGGCATCACGGACGACCAGTGTAACGTATCCTCTCTTGACGGGTTACTGTCTTCGTACGGATTTGTCTGCACAAAAAAACGCCACCCGGAGGTGGCGTTGTTGAAGTTAATAAGCAAAGAATTGCTTAGAAGACTTCGTAGGTGTAGGTCAGGTAGACACGGTTGATATCGGCGTCATACAGGGCGCCAAGCAGATCATCCCGATTTGGATCTGTAGAGGTGCCACTGGTGCGGTAAGCAGCGTGGTACCAGGCAAGAGACAGGCCTTCGAGCTTGCCAGAGAAATCATAGTTGACATAGGCACCCAGCTCTTTCTGCTTGAAGTTGTCGATGTCTTTGGCGTCTTCACCGTTGGCATACCATACATCCACGCTCAGGCCTGGAACGTGGTCGCTGAAGTCATAACCGGCACTGAAGAGGAATGCCTTTTCATCTTCGTAGTTATAACCTTCCCACTGGTCCAGTGAGGAGTTATAAGTACCGTGGTCACCGTCGTAGAGGGCGTTGTTATAGTCGCCGTCTTTGGTCTTGTTGTAACCCAGGCCAACATAAGCGTTGCCGAAGCTCAGCGTGGCGTTGTAGTTGGTGTAGGAAGACTTGTAGCCGTCATCCCCATAGAGGCGGCCGTCTTCTTTGACTTTTCCGTAACGGGCGTCAAGGTCAACGCTCATGTTGTCGGCAACGTCGAAGCTGTAGCCAACCTTGGCAAAGGACTTCTTCAGGTAGTCCTTGGAGTTGGCCTGTTCAGCCACCAGGCTCAGACCGCTGATTTCATAACCGGCACCAAAGATCTTAATGTCATCGATCTTCTCGCCGTTTTCATTTTCCAAGTCATGCTTGAAGGTTGATGCGTTACGGGCACTGGCTCCAGTGAGACGAGTGGCGTACAGATCTACGCCATAAACATTGGCTGCCAGGTCAACGCCGTAGCTGGATGAGTTCAGGATACGTGAACCACTGTCACCGTAGGTTTCAAGGCCACGTTTCTTAACGCCATAAGTACCGTAAAGGCTAAGATCGTCATCACCGAATTTTGCTTTCAGGTAAGCCTGCTGGAAACCAGCGATATCGTTGACATTACCGTTATCGCCAACAGGAACGTTTGACGGATTGCTGGGATAACCATCGCCCTGAGTTTTGGAATTAATATCATTTGCAAAACCTGCCTGAATATCAATACCAATGACATCTGCAAAGTATCCAGATTGATAGTCAGCGACTAAGGCCTGTACCCATTCTTCGCTGTCATTTGAACTGGATACATCATTTTCCCAGAAATAGTTCTTATAGGTGAAGCTCAGCGAGCTGTCGTCAACAAAGCTGTTGTCAGCCTGTGCAGCAGTTGCCCCCAATGCCGCAGCGACAGCAACGCTTAATGCGCTCTTTTTCAACATTTTCATTATGGTGTACCCACTCCAAGGTATGTTGTTTTTGTTGGTAGTTATGCTTAGAAGCGCTGACCCACATGCAAACAGCATGCCTCCCCGAGGCCAGGCACATACGTACATAACGAAGCGCTAGTGTTAATCAGTTGTAGAAAAAATTCAACAATGTGTCACATAAAGGTGCATGTTTTGTCATCAAATTGTGTAGAGAGTCAGTTGATATACCTGTCTGGGTGGTCAGGTAGAGACAACAAACAGGGCGATCACACAACCATAGGCCGCGAACCAGGACAGTGAGCGCAGCATGTGTTTGTCCACCAGGTAAAAGACACCGTACAGGACACGCAGGCCGATAAACGCCAGAGCCAGCTGGTCAATGGTGGCTTGACTGGCAACGCCGATCTGGTGCGCGATGATCACCGCTGCGGCAAAGATAGGCAGTGCTTCAAAGCAATTTTGCTGTGCCCAGTTTGCCCGTGCGCTGAGACCTTCCAGGCCGACATAAAAATCCCGGGGGCGACGGTTGTTGTAACCCGGTGTCGTGCTTTTGGAGATGAGGGTAAAAACGAATGGCATCATGGCAGCTGCCAGGACACACCAGTAAGCGGTTGTCATCATGTGCTCCTGTCTTTTGTTGTTGGAATTATCAGGGTTGAGAGTGTGGGCGAAGCGGATAGGCAAGCCCCGGTTCGTGCCGCATAATGCCACATCTCTGTGCACAACGCCTGAGTTTGTTCCCGGATGATACATGGCGATCATGGCCAGCACCGATATTGAGCATTACCGGCTTCCCGATGAAGAACCTCTTCAAATCATTCGCGTGGATGAAACGAATCGGCAAAGCTTTCAGCGGCGTCCGCACCGGCATGACTATTTTGAGGTGGTCTGGACAGAAACGGGGGAAGGTGAACACAGCATTGATTTCACGGCATTTCCGCTCAGGCCAAGAACGCTTTACCTGATAGCGCCGGGACAGGTTCACCAGATAGTCACGCCGCCGGAGCTGATGTATGTGTTGACGTTTCAGGCGGATTTCATCGAGTCAGGCTACCGCAATCGTCTATTGCTTCAGGAAGCTTTTGCCACTTTCAGTATTGAACGTGCCTGTATCCATCTGGATCATCTGGGGTATCGGCATCTCGATCACCTGGGTGAAATTATGGATGATGAAATTCACCGTGAAACACCAGACTGGGATCTGCTTGAGTCACTGCTGACAGCCTTTCTTCATTACCTGACGCGCTATCTGCCAGATTTTACGCCAGAGTCTGTCTACATTGATCCACGCATCATGAATCTGTTCGACCTGCTGGAATCCCACTATAAAAACCAACGGCATACGTCGTTTTATGCCGGGCAGATTGGCCTGACGCCCAAGCGACTCAATGAATTAACCCGTCAGAACCTGGGTAAAACCGTGACCCAGTTGCTTCATGAACGCGTGATCGTTGAAGCACGCAGGGAGCTGACCTTTACCCCCAAAACGATCAAGACCATCGCCTATGAGCTGGGTTTTGAGGATGTCGCCTATTTCTGTCGTTTTTTTCGTCGGGAGACCGGCGTCTCCCCTTTGGGGTTTCGCAAACAGGTGTTTGCCTGACAGGTGCTAAAAACACCATAAAACGGGCAATGCATCCATTTCTGTTCCATTTTCTGTGCCGGATAATGCCATGAATCCTGTGGTGCCTGTTGTTTAGGTACCCGTCGTTTCATAAGGTGTAATGGCAACGATGGCATCAATTAACCTGAGAACCGATCCCATCGGTTCAAGTTTCCTGCATTACCTGCTGCCGGCTGTCAGCGGCATGGTGGTGAAATCCCTGTATGTCATGGTCGATACGATCATGGTTGGCCGTGGCGTCGGGCCGGATGCATTGGCGGCGCTGGCGTTGACCATTCCGTTTTTTGCGCTGTTTCTGGCGCTGTCTCTGATGATTGGCGTCGGTGGTTCGGCCCTGATGTCGATCCGGTTTGGGCGTGGGGAGTATGAAGAGGGTCAGGCGCTGTTCTCGCAGTCCATGCTGTTGACGCTGATTATCAGCACTCTGCTGGTTGCTACCGGGCTTTACTGGCTGGATGACCAGGTGTTAATAACCGGCGCCAGTGGGGCATTGTTCGAAATGACCCGCGACTACCTTGGCATCATGTTGCTATTTTTTGTTGTCTATTCGTTGGGCTGGGTCATGTCCTGTTTTGTGCGCAATGACACCAACCCGCGCCTTGCAATGGTTGCACTGATTGCGAGTGCGCTCACCAACCTGGTGCTGGATTACCTCTTCATCTTTGTCTTTCACTGGGGCGTCCAGGGGGCGGCACTGGCAACCGGTATTTCCCAGCTGGTCTTGTTTGGTGGTGTGCTGCTGCACTTCTTTGGCGGGAAAGGTGTCCTGCGCTTGAAGATGCCTGAGTTTCGCTTTGATCATATGCCGAAAATCATCAGTACCGGACTACCGACGTTTTTCATTGAGTCGACCGTTGGCGTCAGTACGCTGGTGTTCAACTGGGTACTGATTCGTACGGGTGGGGATCTCTATGTCACTGCCTACAGTATCGTGATCAACGTTGCCGTGCTGGTGTTGTTTATCCTGATGGGGATTGGCCAGGCCTGCCAGCCCATCATCAGCTTCAATCATGGCGCCAGTGCCTCTGACCGGGTACGGCAGACGTTAATGCTGGGGATTAAAACGGCCATTGCTGTGGGAGTCTCTGCGCTGTTGTTGGCAACTTTTGCCTCAGACTGGCTGGTCAGCTTGTTTGTCTCCGACAACCCGGCGTTGTCTGAGCTGGCCGGTTTTGCGATGCCCCTGTATTTCCTGGCGTTCCCCTGCATGGCGGTGAACCTGTTGATTGCGTCGCTGTTCCAGGCCATTGAACACCCCATGACGGCAACAGTTTTGTCACTGGTGCGAGGCTTTGGGTTTGTGGTGCTGGGCCTGATGTTGCTGCCGGCACTGTTTCCTGAAGCAGGTGTCTGGTTGGCGGTACCCTTTGCTGAAGTGATGACAATGGCGGGAAGTCTTTACCTCTATCTACGATACCGGCAGCAGACGGTGGGAGCTGTGTCCCTGCATGCCAGCAGATTACACAACGTTTGATCAATGTTATGGGTGATTCGGGCTGTGTTGAGCCAACTGGCCAACATGGCCTGGAACATTAATCGGTGAACGCATGGGGTGGAGATAGGTATATCTCGCATTGTGACTCTTGACTAAAACCGGTAGTTTTCATAATCCTTACCGTTTAAAAAGATTGCTTTGAAACAATGACCTCCCTGCAAAGCCTGAATCCAGCTTACGCAGATGCCGCCAACCATGCGGTAGTGGTCATTGTGGCTGCCATTATTACCCTGATTATTATCATCTAGGGTCGGCAGCTATTGTATTGCCGGCCCGAACCGAAGGGCCGGCGGCAGAACCCATCATCGAATTTCATCCCTGTCCCCCCCCTTCGCAAGGTCCGGCTCCATTGATTGACTGGAGTCTGAAGATGCGACGACAAGATTTATTAGCCCTTGGTTTCATGACGTTCGCCCTGTTTCTCGGGGCGGGAAATGTGATTTATCCACCCATGGTCGGCCAGCAGGCAGGCGATCATTTATTGTTTGCAGCCGCCGGCTTCCTGATAACGGCGGTTGGCTTGCCACTGATGACGCTGGTATCCATGGCGCTGGCGGGCGGCCCACAAAAGCTGACAGCCGATATCCCCCGGCGCTGGCACCAGGTGTTCTGGACAGCGTTATTTCTGGTCATCGGCCCTGCGTTTGCGATACCTCGTATGGCCGTCGTCGCCTATGAAATGGGGTTCCTGCCCTTTGTCGAGCAACCTCAGGGCTGGCATCTGGCGCTGTACTCGGCTGTCTTTTACCTGCTGGCCTGGGTGTTTGCCTTGAACCCCGGTTCTTTGATCAAGACGGTTGGCAAGTTGATGACACCGGCATTGATACTGTTATTGGTGGCCATTGCCTGGGGAACCTTGAGTAACCCCCAGGGCGCGATAGTGTTTGCGGTTGGCGATTATGTCCATCACCCGTTCAGTGAAGGGCTTGTCCAGGGCTATATGACTATGGACTGCCTGGCGGCGCTGGGTTTCGGCGCGGTGATAGCCAATACCGTACGCAGCCTGGGCGTGACCCAGCCAGTCATGATGGCGCGCTATACGGTGTATGCCGCGTTAATGGCCGCTGTCGGGTTAGGGCTGGTTTACCTGGTGTTAATGTACCTTGGCGCCACCAGTCATGAAGTGGCCGGGCAGGCAACGAACGGCGGGCAGGTGCTG
This sequence comes from Kistimonas asteriae, assembly GCF_018263925.1. Lineage (GTDB taxonomy): Bacteria > Pseudomonadota > Gammaproteobacteria > Pseudomonadales > Endozoicomonadaceae > Kistimonas > Kistimonas asteriae. The sequence goes on along the minus strand of NZ_JAEVHF010000006.1, from coordinate 62,516 downwards.
GCACTCTACGTAGCGGCCTTGTTTGGTTTACCCGGCAAAGTGCTGCTGGCCAGTGTCATAATGCTGGCCTGTCTGACGACAGCGGTCGGTGTTGGCGCCTCCTGTGCAAATTTCTTCAGTACCCAGAGCCAGCGTTTGAGTTATACGACGGCTATCACCGTTATCATGTTGGCATCAGCGGTGGTTGCCAATGTTGGACTGACGCAGCTGATCACATTATCCGTTCCCGTGGTGGTTACGCTGTATCCGTTGGCTGTCGCTTTTGTGGTGTTGGGACTGCTGCGCCGAGGCCTGTCAGCACCTGGTGATGTGTATTTTACGGTGACACTGGTCACTGCCTGTTTCGCCGTTCTGGATGGCTTGAAAGCCGCTGGCCTGTTGCCAACGGTAGTGACAGAAGCACTCAGTCACTGGTTGCCATTGTTTGATGCTGGCCTGGGCTGGTTGCTGCCCTTTGCCGTGACCCTGGTAACGACCTGGGCCGGACAGCGGTATCGCCGGGCATTGCAGCCACAATCATAACGCGGGGCGTGAAGGCGCTGACGTTGTCAGCGCCGCAGTATGGCGATCCATCGTCCCACATTCAGCAGGCTGGCCAGGGTTGCTGCAACATAGGTGTAGGCCGCGGCCCGCAGTACCTGTCGTGCGCCGGGCATATCGTCCGGACTGAGATAGCCTTCTTCAAGGATCGGCAGTGCCCGGTTGAAGCTGGCATCCAGCTCAACGGGCAACGTCATCAGCTGTACCCAGGTGGCGGCCAGCATACCGGCGAGAGCCAGCAGAATGGTTACCAGGGCGGTGTGAGGCAGTTTCGTCAACAGGGGGAGCAGTGGCGTTGCCATGATGGCAATGGTGCTGAAACGTTCAATCCGCTGAGTGGTTTGGATACGTTTCTGGCGATTCATGAAACGCGGGTCTTGATGATGGTGCTGTAAGGCGTGGCCGACTTCGTGGGTAGCGACGGCAACGGCTGTGACAGATCGGCCGTCATAATGATCCGGAGAAAGCGACACAAGCCGTTTTTCCGGATCGTAATAATCTTCATGGGGGCCGCCACGCTGTACCGTTACGTCCAGGCCGAATCGTTCAATCAGGTGCTCGGCCAGTTCGCCACCGGTACCGGGCATATCGGCCCGTTCAGTGCCGTAACGCCGCAGTGTCCGTCTGACCCACCATTGAGGCAGACAGGCCAGTACCAGAATGAGCAGACCGATAATGGCCACAATCATGAAGCGTTTCTCCCATACAGCTTCGATGTGTTATTGGCTGGCCGGGTGAATGGTGGCCAGCCTTTATCATTGGAGTGGGGGTGATTATGCCTGCCGGCAGAACGCCATGCCAGAGACTAACGGTTAGACAGATCTGTCCAATCGGTGCGGAGATCCTCGGTCTAATTCAGTTTACCGCCTTGTTGAGGTCTTCTGGGCGACCCAGCCAGAATGCCCCCACTTCATCCAGCTGATAGGTCACAATCCGGTCCTTAACAAACGGCATCTCTGCCAGAATTGAATGAGCATCAGCCGGTGTTGCGGCACGAACAAAAAAGGCAACGGTACCGATATGCTGGCCTTCACGGTCTGTCGGCTTGGGATCCAGGTAGACATTTTCAATCTTGCCGGCCTTCCAGTGTTTTAGCAGGCTGCCCGCCTGTTCTGACAGGCGTTCATCGAAGGCCTTGCGGTTAACAACGGATTTCGGATCCCAGGTGACCAGGTAGTAGTGGTTGAGGCTCGATGTGTTGGTATCTGATGCCGTTGCAGCATGGGCATTCACTGAACTCAATATCAGCAATGGCAGTAAAAGGGACATTATCGCTAAGCGTAAACATTGATGTAAGACGAATGTCGTTTTGAGGGCAGGGCAACGCATAAGTCAGGTTCCTCTGTTGAATAAAGCGAGAGGCGGGCGTGTTGGGCATTACATAAAACGGCTTAAATTATGGTTGCTCTTCCGTTAGAGTGCAGGCGGATGATAACGACAGAGAATGATAATAATGAAAAAAATCGTTACAGGTTTGGCTGTCCTGTTTTCATTGCTGATGACTGTCATAGTCGTCAGGACCTTGCTGTATACCGATACCGAAGCCTCTGAGTCCAATATTCCGGCGGTGGATGTCTCACTGGATGCTGACCCTGTTGTCCGTCGGTTGTCGCAGGCGATTCAGTTCCCAACGATATCCCATGGCGGTAACGCCTTTGATGCCGAAGCGTTTGCTGCATTCAATCATTTCCTGCTTGAGAGCTTTCCCCGGGTTTATAGCCAGCTGAAGGTTCAACAGATCAATGACTACAGCCTGTTAATGGAGTGGCAAGGTAAGGATGACAAGCTTCAGCCTATCCTGTTGATGTCGCATATGGATGTGGTGCCTGTGATTCCCGGAACGGAAGCGTCATGGACATGGCCGCCCTTTGAAGGAAAAGTTGCAGATGGTTACATCTGGGGGCGTGGTACGGTAGATGACAAATCCGGTGTACTGGGCATTCTTGAAGCAACGGAAAAGCTGTTGGCCGAAGGTTATCAACCGGAACGGAGTGTGTTTCTTGCCTTTGGACACGATGAAGAAATCGGTGGGCAAAAGGGCGCCGTGACCATTGCGTCACTGCTGAAGGAGCGTGGATTGCGTTTTGAATACGTTCTGGACGAGGGAGGAGTTGTCACAAAAGGCGTTGTGCCGGGTATTGAAGGGCTGGTGGCAGTTATTGGACCAGGTGAAAAAGGTTACCTGTCACTCAAACTGACCGCAAAAGGTGGCGGTGGTCACTCGTCACAGCCACCTTCGGAAACGGCCATTGGGCGGTTGGCAAATGCTCTGTCACGGTTGGAGGAAGAACCCTTCCCCATCAATTTGCAATATACGGCAGATTTCATTCAACAGCTTGGGGCGGAAGTTCCGTTTGAGCAGCGTATGCTGTTTGCCAATCGCTGGTTGTTTGAACCGTTTGCCGATGGTCTGGTACCCGATGTGCCGGCGCTGATGGCCGGTATGCGTACGACGACAGCGCCGACCATGCTCAGCGGTAGCGTCAAGGATAATGTGTTGCCGCTCAATCCCAGTGCGGTGGTGAATTTCCGGATTCTACCGGGCGAAACCGTGGAGACTGTCACGGCGCGGGTTAGGGAGGTCATTGATGATGACAGCATTACACTGGAGCATTATGGCTTTGGCAGTAACCCATCCCGGGTGTCGCCGACGGACAGCTTTGGCTACCAGCAGCTGGAGCGGAGTATCCATGAGGTGATTGCCGATCCATCACTGCGTGTTGCTCCCAGGATTGTGATCGCGGCGACAGATGCCCGACATTTTGATGCGTTGACGGACAGCAGTTACCGTTTCCTGGGCGTCACGCTGGGGCCGAAGGAACTGAAGGGCATCCATGGTACGGACGAGCGGGTGTCGGTTGACAGCTACCTGCAGGCGGTGAAGATTTATTACCAGTTAATCCGGAATTCGACCGGCAAATCCTGAGTAAACAACTCCGGCAGTGTTTTAGACTGCCGGAGCTCCTTCTGATCAGAGTCCTTCACGCAACAGGCGCAGCGGAGAGCTGCGTACCACCCGTAAGGTGCCCAGGTAGCCAGCTGCACCGATCAACAGTGAACCCAGTAGTGGAAGTAGCAGCCAGAGCAATGGTGTTGGCGCCCATGACAGTTCCAGTACCCGGGTAAAGACCAGCCAGGTGCAAAGTTCTGCACCAATCGCTGCCAGTAGTCCCGACAGGCCTCCCAGTAACAGAAATTCACCGATCTGAAGACGCTGAAGTTGTCGTCCCTGGGTACCGAGGGCACGGAGCAGGGCGCTTTCCTTGATGCGTTCATCCAGTGTCGTTTCTATGCTGGCCCACAGCACGAGTAATCCGGCCAGAAACAGGACAACCAGCATGGCTTCCAGCGCCAGTATGCCCTGTTGGATCATCTGTCTTGCCTGGTTAATCACTGTATCCATATCGATAAGTGTGAGGGAGGGAAATGACCGAATCATGTCGTTCAGTTGACGGCGTTGTTCCTGCGGTAGGTGGAAACTGTTCAGCCACGTGGCGGGATAGTCTTCCAGGGTCGCTTTCGGCATGACCATATAGAAATTGGGGCGGAAATTTTCCCACTCCACTTTGCGCAGGCTGGTGACATCCACGGTTAATGGGCGACCCGCGAAATTAAAGCTCAGTGTATCCCCCACGGAAAGATCCAGATGTTCGGCAAGGTGGGATTCGACGGAGACTTCACCTTCCTCACCGGGTGACCACCAGTCGCCGCTGATCAAGGTGTTGGTTTCCGGTAGCGTCTCTGACCAGGTGATGTTCAGCTCACGATTGACTGCATTATGGCGTTGCTGCTCTTCATCCAGTATCTCGTTCAGGGGCTGACCGTTAATCGCCGTCAAACGCCCCCGGATGATGGGATACATCTGGCTGGTGCTGATATCCCGCTCTTCCATGAATGCTGTCAGTGGTTCGACATCGGGTGTCTGGATATTCAGGCTGAAGTAGTTAGGGGCATCATCCGGTAGTTGGTCTTGCCACTGATTCAACAGGTCAGTCCTTACCTGTACGGCGACGGCCATGACCATCAGGGTCAGGGAAAAGGCCAGTAGTTGTGCAAGCGCCAGGGATTGCTGCCGGGTCAGGCGTCGCATGGCCATACGCCAGACCAGCGTGACCTGGCGTTGGTTGAAGCTCCGGCTGAACAGGCGAAGAATGAACGACAGAAGCAATCCTGTCAGTGGCAGTATCGCGGCGGCACCCAGCGTCAGGGACAGGGTCAGTGAGAGATTGCCCGTCATGTACCAGGACAGACTGACAAGGCTAAGCAGTGCCAGGCTGTAAACAATCCACGCAGAGGCGGGCGCCGGTGCCGGTTCACGTTTCAGTACTCGCAGCGGTGTAATCCCGCCCAGTCGCAATAGGGGGGCAAGGGCAAAACCGAGCAGTACAATCATGCCGGTGGCCGCGCCCATGAGTATCGGCGAAATGCCGGCAACTGGCAGCCAGGCGGGCAGCAGGTCTTTCAATAGCAGTACAGTGCCTTCTGATAGAAGCCATCCCAACAGTAGTGCCGGGGGAATGGCAACTGGGAGGATCAGTAACAGCTGAAGAATGGCCATGGTCAGGATATCTGAACGACTGGCGCCAAGGCAGCGAAGTACAGCGACCGTATCATAACGACGTCGTGCAAAGCGGCGCGCCGCCATGGCGATGGCAATGCCTGCCAGCAATACGGCCAGTTGACTGGCCAGGGCCAGAAATCCCGTCACCCGGGTCAGGCTCCGGTTTAGTCCACGACTATTATCTTCTAAATCAAGCAGGCGGTAGTCCTTGGGAAGGTTTTCTGCCAACCAGCCCCGGAAGGGGGCGAGCGCGCTTTCCGGCCCGGCATACAGGTTGCGCCAGGCGACCCGGCTGCCGGGTTGTATCAGGTTGGTGTCATCCAGATCCGCGAGGTTAAACAGTAAGCGGGGAGAAAAACTGTAGAAGCCTTTGCCCCTATCGCTTTCCAGTGTAATGGCGCGGGTAATGCGGAGTTCTTTTTCGCCGAGGGTGACGGTATCACCGATGGCAATATTCAGCAGGGGGAAGAGTCGCGGTTCCAGCCAGGCTTCACCGGAGGCGGGAATCGCATGGGTGGCTTGATCCGGCCCGAAAGGTTGATCGGCGATACGCACCTGCCCACGCAGGGGATATCCGCTTTCCACCCCTTTGGCGGAGATCATCTGCAATTCATCGCCGGCAAGAATGACGCTCGGAAATTCAATGGTTCGGCTATGCCTGAGTCCTGTTTCCGAGGCTTTCTGGTCAATCATCGCATCGACGGGGCGTGAACCCTGAATAAGCAGGTCAGCACCCAGAACGGCAGCGACCTGTCGTCCAAGTCCCTTTTGCAGTCGATCACCGAATAGACCAATTGCAGTACTGACCGTCACTGCCAGCACCAGGGCGACTAATAGCAAATTTAGCTCGCCGCTGCGCAGATCCCGGTGCGTCTGCCGCCAGGCGGTGTTGAATAATGAAGCAAACGTCATGCGACGTCCTCCATCCTTCCACCGCTGAGCGTCAGCCTTCGCTGGCAGCGTTGCGCCAGGGTAAGGTCATGGGTCACCAGAACCAGCGTGGTGCCCTGTTCCTGGTTCATGGAAAAGAGCAGGTCAGAAATACGCGCACCGGTTTTCTGGTCAAGGTTGCCAGTCGGTTCATCGGCAAACAGGAGTTGTGGGCTGGCGACAAAGGCCCGGGCAATGGCGACGCGCTGCTGTTCTCCTCCGGACAGTTTGGCCGGGTAATGGGTCATCCGGTCTGCCAGGCCGACCCGCTCAAGCCAGTGTTCAGCGCTTGCCCGTGCATCAGGGTTACCGGTTAGCTCCAGCGGCAGCATGACATTCTCGAGCGCCGTCAGTGAAGGTAACAGGTGGAAACTTTGAAACACGAAGCCAGTCGTTTTTGCCCGGAGGGCGGCCCGTTGATCCTCATCCAGGTCTTTGAGCGATTGCCCTGCGAGCGTCACCGTACCGGTACTGGGTTGATCCAGCCCTGCCAGCAACCCGAGCAGTGTCGATTTGCCGGAACCTGATGTCCCGACAATGGCAACTGTTTCTCCTGTCTTGATTTCGAGGGACACGTCGGAGAGGATAGCCAGATGTCCGCCACCCGGATTATCAACCTGCTTGCACAGGGACTGGGCCCCAACCATGATGTCACTGACCTGTTTGTTATCACGCATTCGCCGATCCGGATTGTTATTGATCTGTTGTCTGGTATTGGCTGCGCAGGCTCACGCATCCGCGCTGCCAGACCAGAAAATACTGCTGGTCTTTGGCGACAGCCTGAGTGCTGCATATGGCATTGATTCTCGCAAGGGATGGGTCGCATTGCTACAGGAAAAACTGGCAGAGACGCATTCTGAGTGGCAGGTTGTAAATGCCAGTATCGGTGGTGAAACAACGTCGGGAGGGTTAAGCCGGTTACCCGAGGCACTGGAAACCCATACCCCTGATCTAGTGCTACTTCAACTTGGCGCCAACGATGGATTACGCGGTTTGCCGCTTAAGGGAATGAAGAACAATCTTTCCCAAATGATTGCATTGTCACAGCAGCAGAATGCAGACGTTCTTTTATTCGAGATGCGTATCCCACCTAATTACGGGCCAGTGTACAGCCGACGTTTTCAGGGTGCTTTCAGTGAGATTGCTGATCAGTATGATATCCGATTATTGCCGTTTTTCCTGGATGGTGTCGCGGGGCATGTCGAAAAAAATCAAGCTGATGGTATACACCCAAAGGCATCAGCACAGCATGAGCTATTGGAGAATGTATGGGCAGTACTTGCATCAGAATTGTAGCTGAATAATACGGCAGTCAAACGCGGCTTCGCATCGTTTACTCCTGTTGTTTAGAGTTAAATGTAATGCAATAAAATCATGGTTAATGGTCGTTTTATGAGATTCAGATGGCTGGGTTTACGAAGGTCAAAAATGCAGGCGCTTCTGCTGCCAGTATTGAGAATTGAGTGATGAGACCTCCATATGATGTTAGATCCTGATTCTGGAAAGCGACCTGCAATCAAACAAATCCGAACCGCATTTCAACAATGGGATCATGAATGGGTTGTATGGACATAATATTAGATCCTCAACCGGCATTTTCTGCCTGGCGGAAGCGCCCTTCATAATCAAACAGCTTTTCACGAATGCGCCAGAAGGCCTTCTTTTCCTTGTAGGCAATCACAAAATCCGGCTTTCGAAATTTCTTCTGTTGATCAATCACGGCCTGAACCGATGACGCACGGAACGTTTCTCCCCGGTTAATCAGTGCGTGTTTACCAAAGTGATGGTAGAACGCCCCTTGTTGAGCCGGGGTATCCAGCCGAAAGTGTTCCTGCAGCTCTGCACCGTCCTCATCGTAATAGGTAATGGTTATTCGTTCTTTCCCCTGACGATCGGCAGTGGATACCATCGTCATGCCGGCGCATCGAATGACCATGCAATGGTGCAGGTTCAGTGCTTCCCGCAGTTTTTTATCCGGATCAACCAGTGCCTTGCCGCAGTCATGGCATTTGCGGGCGGCGATATCATTTTCAGCCTGGCACTGGTCGCACTCCTTGAACCGGTAGCGGAAATCACAGCGTATCCGTTTGCCGCCGTATTCCTCAAAACCCTGACAACGTCGCCCATAGTGCTCAACCAGGTCGCCGTCGTTGTCGACCAGTCCCCAGAACTGATTATCGAAGCGACAGGCCGGGCAGGGAATCGTGACTGGCACTGCACGGGAATCCGGTCTGGCGGAACCAATTTCAGGGCTGAATAGGTCAAAATGATTACCGGCAAAATCCATGACCAGACAGTCTTCCTTACCGGGCGAAAGACGTAGCCCGCGGCCGATAATCTGCTGATAGAGGCTGACAGACTCCGTGGGACGAAGGATGGCAATAAGGTCAACATGGGGAGCGTCAAACCCGGTGGTCAATACAGCCACATTGACCAGGTATTTCAGTTGTTTGTCTTTGAATGCACTGATCCGTTTTTCGCGTTCTGCTCCGGGCGTATCGCCGAGTATCAGTGCCGCTTCATCGGGTGGCAGGTAACCGATAATTTCCCGCGCATGATCCGTCGTAGCCGCGAAGATCATCACACCCTGTCGGGTTTCCGCTTCCGCGATGACTTGCCTGGTGATCTGGGCGGTGGCGCGGCCTTTTCCCTGCAGGAGTTGATTGAGATCGGTTTCACGGTATCGGCCGAACGGATCCCTTGGAAGACGGCTGAAGTCGTAAAAAGCAACCGGGGCATCCAGAAGAGTGGCCGGCGTAAGAAAACCCTCCCGGATCATATGGGATAAGGGCAGTTCGAAAATACAGTCCTGAAACAGGCGTTCATCGTCGGTTCTGACTGCACCTTTGTGGTGATACTGATATAGCCAGCCGAGCTCCAGTCGATAGGGGGTGGCGGTCAGACCAAGAATGCGCAGCGTCGGGTTATGGGATTGCAGGTGCTGAATCACCTTGTGGTAGCTGCTGTCTTTTTCCAGGGAAACCCGGTGGCATTCATCGATGATGAGGAGGGTAAAGTGGCTGTCTGAAAAGGCGTCCAGGTTGCGGACGACCGACTGGACGCTGCCAAACACCACTTGCTCAACGGCATCCTTTTTCCCCAGGCCCGCGCTGAATATCGACGCCTTCACCCCATAACTTTCGTACTTGGCATGGTTCTGTTCCACCAGTTCGCGGACATGTGCAAGCACCAGCACCCGACCTCTGGCGATGCGGCCAAGTTCACTGATCACGAGACTTTTGCCAGCACCGGTTGGCAGCACAATGACCGCCGGTGCGCAGGTTTTGCGAAAGTGCTGGATAGTGTGGGTAACAGCGTCTTGCTGATAAGGGCGAAGTTGATAGGCCATGGCCGGATTATACCTGAGCCGAAAAGACGCACGCAGGGGGGATAATGAAATATTCCAGCTTTTAAGTAAGAAAATTCAGGAAATTTTTCTGTCATCAACCATACTCTCGGCCTTCAAACTGAAATGAAGACGATAAATAGACGATTTCAATGGATACAGGTAGCTGAAGGCTGCTGGACACAAGGGAACTGTCATCGCCGGATAGTAACCGGTCAATACAGCTGAAAGAGGCTGCCGTGATGACTCGCCAACTGGGTGCGTTTCAGATCTGCTTCTGGGTTGTTGCAACAATTCAGGGGCTGACGGTGTTTGTGCCGGCGGCCTCTCTGGGCGTATCGGTGTTCTGTTGGTGGCCTGTGATTGCCTTGCTGTTTCTGCTGCCTTACCTGGCGATTTTGTGTGAACTCGGTACGACCTGGCCCAGTGCCCAGGGCATCCATTACTGGGTGACACTGGCCTTCGGTTCCCGCTGGGGAGCCCGGTTCAGCTGGTACTACTGGTTGAATCTTCCAGCGTGGTATCCGTCAACCTTTCTCGTCTGTTCAGGGGTATTGGCAGAGCTGTTTTATCCGGAGCTGCCGTTGTGGGGGCATGTCACTGTTGCCATTGTATTGAGCTGGGTGTCTGTCTGGCTGGTAAATTGCGACCGTGACCTGACCCGTGTCCTGAATACCGTTGGCATGCTGACCCGGCTGATGATTGTTGTGACATTGATTGTTGGTGGAATCTATCATGCCGTTACCCAAGGGATGGCTAATCCGGTGAACTTGGAGACACTGTCCCCCCAGCTGGATAACGCCATTATGTATTTGCCAACCCTGGTGTTCTCTGTGATTGGCGCGGAGTTGATTGCCAACCTGATTTTCCGTGTCGGAAATCCCCGGCATGATCTCCCGATAGGGCTGTTTGGCGGCATGCTGTTTTTGCTGTTTCTGCATGCTGGCGGCACCTTTGCGGTGTTGTCGGCGGTTCCCCGTGATCAGCTTGGGCTGGTATCCGGACTGGTTCAGACGTTTCGGATTATTTGCGGCAGTAGTTTTGTGGGGCAACTTTTGACTTGCCTGCTCGGTCTGGCGACCGTGGTGACGTTTGTCTGTTATATGAGTCTTTGGGCTCTGGGAGGCTCGGAAGCTGCGGCTGCCGGTGCAGAAAATGGTGAAATGCCCGGCTTGTTTGCACGACGCAATCTGCATACCTGGCAGCCGGCTGGTGCGGTATTTCAGACAGGCTTGTGGTCGACGCTGCTGTTGATTATTTATGGTTTCATGGCGGATACGGCTGATGATTTGTTCTGGTCTATCTTTGCATTTTCCATGGTGCTGTACTTTTCAACGTATTATTTTATTTTTGCCGTATTTCTACGGTTACGTCGCACGCAGGCGGACACGTTTCGACCCTTCCGTGTACCTGGGGCATTCGCTGCATGGCTGTCAGTCTTGTCCGCCAGTACAGTCCTTGGCTTGAGTATTTTTCTGTTTATTTTTCCCGATATCTTTACGCTTGAAATTGACTGGTGGCACAGTCTTCCGATTCTTCTGGGCGTAGCCCTGGCTGTAGGGCTGCTTGAGTATTACGTACGCAGTCAACCTATCGGTAAACAGGATGACAACCGTCTGTAGAAATTAACGACTGCTGTCTATCATTAAGCAGTTGCCCGGGTTTTCCGGTACTGGCTTGGCGTCATGCCGGTCCAGCGTTTGAAGGCGCGACTGAAACTGCTCTGATCCACAAATCCCAAGGTAAACGTCAGTTCTCCAATACTCATGTTGGAGACTTCCAGATAGCCCAACGCCAGTTCATGGCGAATGGAATCCAGCAGCTCCTTGAAGGAATTACCTTCATCAGCCAGTTTGCGATGCAGGTTTCTGGCGCTCATGTTCAGCGAGGAGGCAATGTACTCCTGGTTAAGGTGCTCAGTGCCGAGCAGGCGCATGATCTCCTTGCGTACCCGAAGGCTGGTCGTTTCATTATTCATGCGCTGGAGGTATTCATTCAGGATCTGGTCATTCACCCGGGCCAGTTCAGAGTTGGCGCTGGGCAGGGGCGATTCAATGGCCGCTGCATCCAGAATGATTTCATTGTTTTCAGACGAGAACAGGATCGGGCAGGCAAAGAACTGATCGAATAGAAGGCGATCGTCTGGTTCAGGACGGCACAGGTGTATGCTCTGGATACAGTCATAATCGCCCGGCTCCAGAATATCGCGAATGACTTTCACGACAACGGCCATTAAGGCATCCACCGGTTGAAACGGGCGCTCGGGCTGTTCGCTGGAATGCATGCGGATGGCAACCTGTTGCTCGCCGTATTCAATGGAAATCATACCAATGGTTGATACCACACGGGCATAGCGCACCATGCGTTCAATACAGTCCTGCAGGGTGCTGCTGGCCTGCAGGGCAAACATCAATGCGTTGAGGTGAGTCGGAAAGATGGTTTCCGCCACCCGGATGCCAATCGCTTCATTGCCGGTTGCTGCAACCGCTTCCCGCCACAGGCGCCACATGGTGGTCACGGGGATACGGGCTTCCGGTTGACGCAGGTGCTCCTTGTCAATGCCGGCGGCTGCAAAGATGGCAGCGTTGTCTGCGCCTTCTTTCTGCAAGGCGCGTTCAATCGCCAGTGCCCAGCTGGCGAGAGTCGTTTGGGTCTCTGCGTTGTTGTTCATGTACGACCGGCTTGTGTCTGAAAAGATCAAAAACTTGGCCTGTGCGGGCCAGCAGGACAAATCGGGAAACGTTATCGTCGCTATTCTAAGGGAAGCGCGTTGTTTGGCCACAACGTTTTGTAACGCCTTCCCGCCATAACAATAAAGAAAATAGCGAGAGCCTTTCCATGAAGTACCCTTTCCGTACGCGAACGGGTCAGACGACGCTGCTTGCCCTTGCGATCAGTCTGAGCGCCGCACAATCCTCCCCGGTTAACGCACTGACTTTTGAACTGGCCGATGGTGACATCCAGGGCCGCCTGAATACGACGCTTTCCATTGGTACCAGCTACAGCACGGCAGCACCGGATAAGGATCTGATGCCAACGGCTTATGGTGGCCGGGCGGGCGGCATTAACAGCAACGATGGCCGCCAGAACTTCGACCGTGGTGATGCCATCTCCCGGATTTTCAAGGGATCCACTGAACTGTCACTGAGCTATGAAAACTATGGCGCCTTTGTCAGCGCCAAGTACTGGTATGACGATGTGCTGGAAAACGGTAAGGGGCGTTTCAAGGACTTTGACGACAGTGGTTTTGATTCGCTGGCGAAGTTCTCCGGTGTTGCGCTGATGGATGCCTACGTCTGGGGGGAATTCGAAGTGGCAGACCGGCCTCTGGATATCCGTTTCGGGCGACAGGTCTTGAGTTGGGGCGAAAGCACCTTTATCCAGGGCGGCATTAATGTCATTAACCCGATTGATGCCAATGCTATAACGCGTCCGGGGGTAGAGCTGAAAGAAGCACTACTGCCCGTCAATATGCTTAGTGCGTCATTCGGACTGACGGAAAACCTGTCGGCAGAAGCCTTCTATCAGCTGGAATGGCAAAGTACGGTGTTGCCCGGTTGCGGTACCTTTTTTTCGCAGTCTGATGCTATCCAGCCAGGGTGTGGACCGCTTTATGCGGTATCCGGTTTGACGGAAGAGCAGCAGGAAGATATGTCACTGGTTAATCCAGCCCTGCCTGATACCGCCAACATGGTGTTGCAGCGCCGAGCAGATGACACCCCCAGCGACAGTGGTCAGTGGGGGCTGGCGCTACGTTATTTTGCTGAGTGGCTGAATGACACGGAGTTTGGCCTTTACGTTATTAGCTACCACAGTCGTTTGCCTTATGTCGGTGCTATCACGGCGGACTATGATGACCGCCCCGGTAATGGTTTTTTCCTGAACGGTGTTACCAATAATCCTGCTTACTGCCCGCCCCCCGGCGCTCCCTGTAGTCCTTTTGCACAGGGACCGGAATACCTTGCGGCATTTCCTGAGGATATTCTCCTGTATGGCCTGAGTTTCAATACCAGCGGACCGTTCGGTATGTCGCTGTCCGGTGAGATTAGCCATCGCCCGGATATGCCGATTGCTATCAACGGACAGGATTTCCTCTACGCCACCGGTTTCCTGGATACCGAATCACCGATTGTGGATGAGATTTTCGACATTACGTTGCCGTCTGCGGGTTCAGGGCCAATTATTGCCCGTAACGAAGGGCTTTATGGGATGCGGGTAGACAGCTACCGCAAAAAGCCGGTCACCCAGATGCAGGTCACGATGATCCAGACCTTCAGCGATATCCTGGGCGGTGATCGTCTGAGTGTGGTTGCCGAGGTCGGCGCCATCCATGTGGGTGATCTGGAAGATGACAGTGAGATCAAATACGGCCGTTCCGCCCTGTTTGGTTCCGGCGAGGAAGGGGTGGCGATCGCCTGTCAGAACGACGACATGAATGCCGAATACTGCACGCTGGATGGCTTTACCACGGACTGGTCCTGGGGTTACCGGGTCAAGTCGAAGCTGATGTACAGCAATGTGTTCAAAGGCATCAATATCACGCCGGGTGTCGCCTTTAAACACGATGTCAGTGGTTACTCCTATGCGCCAGGCAGTCAGTTTGTTGAAGGACGCAAGGCCGTCACTGTATCTGTCAACCTGGATTACCTCGGTACTTACAACGCGGGTCTGAGTTACACAGATTTCTTTGGTGGCGAGTTCAATACCCAAACCGACCGCGACTTTCTTTCCATGACCGTTGGCATGAAGTTTTAACAGGTGGCTTGATGATGTTAGATAAAACCCGAAAGACCATGTGTAAACTCAGCGCTCTCAGCCTGATGCTCCTGGCGGTTAACGGCCATGCCAAGGTATCAGAACAGGAAGCACAGAAACTGGGGACTGAATTGACCTGGATGGGCGCTGAAAAAAGTGCCAATGCGGATGGATCAATACCGGCGTGGGAGGGTGGTTTTGAGCCAGACGATAAATCGGATTCGCTGGACAATCCTTTCGCAGAAGACGCCATTCTGTTCACTATTGATCAGAGCAATATTGAGCAATACCGAGACAAATTATCACCTGGCCAGCAGGCGCTGATTGCGAAATACCCGAACTTCAAGATCAATGTGTACCCGACCCGTCGCAGTGCTGCTTATCCACAGTCGATTTATGAAGCCACCCGGGAGAATGCGACACAGGTTGAATTAAACGACAAGAGCAGTGGATTAAAGGGAGGCTACGTTGAAGGCGTACCCTTCCCGGTACCGCAAAGTGCTGAGGAAGTTCTCTGGAACCATATCACCCGTTATCGCGGTGGGATGATTGATCGTGTTGTGCACCGGATGGCGCCCCAGGCCAATGGTGAATATGTGGCGTCCAAGATCTGGCAGACCATGGTGTTTAACAGCAACATCAAGAATGCGTCGTCTGATGAGAATATGCTGTTTTACTTCCTGGGTGAAACGCTGTCCCCGGCCCGTAATGCCGGCACCATGACGCTGGTGCACGAAACGCTGGATCAGCTGGTCGAGCCCCGTAAATCGTGGATTTATAACGTCGGTCAGCGTCGTGTGCGTCGTGCGCCGCAGGTTGCCTACGACTCTCCCCAGAACAATGCCGATGGTCAGGCTACGTCTGACAACATGGATATGTATAACGGTTCGCCGGACCGTTATGAGTGGAAGCTTGTTGGCAAGAAAGAGATTTATATTCCCTACAACAACTACCAGTTGCACGATAAAAGCCTGGGATACGACGAGATTGTCCAGCCCGGTCATCTGAACAGCGATCTGGTGCGTTATGAGCTGCATCGCGTCTGGGAAGTGGAAGGTGTGCTGAAAGACGGTGTTCGTCATAGTTATAAAAAACGCACCTTCTTCATTGATGAGGATACCTGGCAGATTGCTGTAGCCGATCATTACGACAACCGGGACGAACTCTGGCGTATCGCTCAGGCCTACCACATTAATTTCCACAATGACTCGGTGCCCTGGTATACGGCAGAGGCTGTGTATGACCTGACGTCGAACCGTTACCTGGTCAGTGGCCTGAGCAATGAAGTAAAAAGCGAATTTAAATTTGGCGGTGAAATGAACAAGCGGGAATTCAAACCGTCTTCCCTACGACGAAAGGCGGGTAAAAACTAACGCTTCGTATTGAAGCACGGTTCGGTCATAACATATCGGAAGAGGCTGAAAGAGATTGTCCTTGTAGCCCTGCGTAAGCGTCTCAGTCGTTCATATGACTGTGCAGGCAGGGCAAAAGGTCTGCATGCATCTATCACTCTTGCACTCCAACTCTGTTCTGTCATCCTTTCCTTAGCGTCAGTGGACACCACGTTAACAGGGGGATTCGATGGCGTAACTGAAAAAATGATTCTGGCAGGCTTATGCTTGTCGGCCAGTGTTAAATAATATGAAACTAGGAGGTTAGACTTATTTGAGATAAACAAGGGCTGATGCTCTGGTCAACTATAGACTGATGGCTGCGACTCACTTTCCAATCCACTTAATTGGAGAATCATAATGCCGTCGTTCATATCGCAAAATAGCGTTTTTTTTTCTATTGTTTTCTTTTTCTCTGCAATGGTTTCCAGCGTATTCGCGGCCAGCCATAGTGATAGCCTGGCGAAGGTTCATGGACTGACTGTTGAAGCCCGGATAGAGGCGCTTAATCAAATAAAACTTGTCAAACGTCAGGCGATGAAAACGGACTCGTTGTTTTTGGCTCAGGAGCCTGATTACAGTAAGAAACTGTTCGTTGATAGTGGCAGTTTTGTTGTGCTGTCTCAGCATGTTGAGCAACAGGCGACAAAAGATGTTATTAACTCAACACTGTTTGCTCAGTTAGCCGCTAGTCATGACTATGATAAAAACACCCAGTTGGCTCAATGGTATAAAAGATATACTGAGGTGATGAGCATTCAGGGCTGGGATATCAGCGATTTCGATGATAGTGCCCTGGCCTCGGTTTCTACGGATTTGAGTGTCAGTGAAGCGATTTTTGATGTTCTGAAAACAGCGCTCACTGACCCTTCTGATAAGGCGATGGTGAATGCTGCGATATCTGCCTTGAAGAAACTGGAAAAAGAAGGTCCTTTTATCTCTCTGTTCAACCATTCTGCGATTGGTGCGAATCGGGCCAACTTTCAGTCATCTTTCGTGACCACGGATCAGCATGGTTTGGTGAGTATGAACCTAGGCTATCTGGTTGTTGGATTTACAGATCTGAGTACGACGATTCTGTTTTTACGTGTTAAAGAGGGTGAATCGTGGATCAAAAGCCACAACGAAACGATCAAACTGGATTATGACGTCTTTAATCAGGTGCGTGATCAGGTCATCGAAAAGTTGGGAGATAACGCCCGATCTCAAGTGGCGGGCATTGACCTATAAACAGTAGAAAAATAAATGGCTGCGAGTCAAGAATGTATTCTCTGAATGCTTCATGGCAATCAGCAACCTCGTCACTGGCTTTGGCCTGAAGCTGTCCTGTCTTAAGCGCTGTATAAGCGACTATTCGTTTCAGGCTGGGTATCAAAGGTTGAACCCTGAACCTCTTTTGATGTTGTCATTGAGCAGTGGTTTAAGAGAAAAAGAGCGACTCACCAGTCGCTCTTTTTAGGTGTAACCCTTATCCTACTTTCTGAATACCCGGCAGGAACTTGTGCAGGGTATCCGGATTGCGGGTTTCTTCACCTGGCAGGTAAATGCGGTAGTTGATCCGGAACAGGCCTTCGTCCGGCGAGGGCAACCAGTTGCTTTCAACGCCTTCCGGCTTCTCGTGCTGGATGTAAATCGTCAGGGAACCATCGTCGTTATATTGCAGGTCTGTGTTACGGTCGCCAATGGAGTAGCGATCAATTTCATTATCAATCAGTTGGAAGTTGGTGCCGTACATAGTCAGGGACCAGAAACCCTTATCCTGCAGTTGGGGAATTTCATCCTTTTCAAAATGCAGTACATACTTCTGTGAACCATCCAGCAGGTTGGCATCGACATCTTCATAGGTGCTGAAGTAAACGCCTTCTTCTCGGCTGTGAACCAGCAGGCCTTCCAGTGCACCTTCTGCCCGGTTAATGAAGTGGTAGCCGTACTCGCCTTCGTGCAGGTTGTTCCAGCGGGTGGCATAAGGCGTACCCCGGTATTTCACTTTCCAGACCATGATGTTGTCCACATCATTCATGGCTCGCTTCAAACCGCGCTGGATGGCAGGATCCAATGCGTCACCGGCAAACGGTTTGCCCAGTTCGATGCCAATACTCTGGAACATGCCGACAGCATCACGCTGGTGTTCACGGGGTGGGTTTTCATTCAGCAGGTCGGCCATTTTTTCAAAGAAAGCCAGGTCGCCGTCGTAGGCTTTGCGTTCCATCTGTACGGGATTCACCTTGCCGAAGCCGTCTTCCTTACCCCAGTTGCTCAGGCTGGTGGTGAAGACCTGCTTCTGGATATCCATGACGTTGGCGATTTCTTCCGGACTGTCCTTGGCAAGGCCATAACGCAGTGCGATGACGGCGCTGTTGGTCGGCATACGACGCAGGCTCAGGCCTTCCGGTACCCCACCCTGCCAGTCCGGGCCGACGAACAGGAAATTGCCGCCTTTGCCACCCGTTGAACGGATGCCGATATAAGGCAGGTTTTCCAGGTAGGCGTCTGCAATCTGGGCGCTCCAGTAGCGGTCGAATACATCCGGGATGGTCACAACGACCGGCTCGTCTTTCAGCTCCAGCAGAACGCCACTATAAATAGTGTCGTTGTTGGGGGTGTAGGGCAGGGTATCATCAGACGTTGCCAGTTTGGTCATGTGGCCAAATTCATTGACGGGCGCACAGGGGCAGATCTTGCGGGACATAACGAAGTCCAGTTTGCGCTCGTTCAGCCGCAGGCGACGCTCACGGTCAAAGATTTTCAGTGGTAAGCCGTAAACGTAAGCCTGTACACCCAGGGAATAGGCCCAGTTCTCCTTGCTCTGGTCATCGCGCGCCTTGATTTCCTGCATGGTCATGCCGGCATCCGGATTCTTTTTCTGCAGGTTGGGGCCCTTGAGGGTCGCGTAACCGGCGGTCCCGAGAATGGCGGCTAAGGCCACCACGAGGAGTTTGCGCTTCATGAGAAAGTTATGTCCTTTTATTGGAATTATTAATGGCATTCAGCGCACTCAGGGTATCGCCGGTATTGTTTTATAGCCTGCCAGTGGCGGCCGAGTTTTGGCCTTTGGCGGACAGGTTTGTGAACGAGGCGGTGTGGGGATTCACTGGGTTATGAAGCAATGGGAATATCAGGAAGTAGAACGAAAAAAGCCCCGATGCTGATTAGCAACGGGGCTTTCCTGATATGGTGCCTAGGGGCGGAATCGAACCACCGACACGCGGATTTTCAATCCGCTGCTCTACCAACTGAGCTACCCAGGCACAAAACATGTGCAATCGACGCCAGCGTGGAGGTGTTTCCGTAAAGCGGAAGCATGGTGCCTAGGGGCGGAATCGAACCACCGACACGCGGATTTTCAATCCGCTGCTCTACCAACTGAGCTACCCAGGCATTGGCGTGAATGCGGCGGTATTAAACTGTTTTACGTTCTGGGAGTCAACACCCCCGGCGGGATTTTTTAGCAGGGATAAAATGCACAGGCGTGCACTTTATCCGCATGCAGTGTTCAGTCGTTCTTTTCCGGTACGAAACCTTCGGCCATGTCGTAGTCGTTGCCGGCAAAGAACTTGTCCATCTGTTCGCCCAGGTATTTGCGTGTCTGTGGGTCGAGCAGGTTCAGGTGCTTTTCGTTGATCAGGCGGGTCTGATGCTGGGTCCACTGCGTCCAGGCTTCACGGGAGATATTCTCGTAAATCCATTTGCCCTTTTCGCCGGGGTAAGGGGGGACATCCAGCCCGGGGGCGTCTTTCTTGAGTTTCACGCAGTGTACGGTACGGCTCATGGTTGGGCTCCTGAGTTAACGCTGGGAAGCATGATAATGGTATTTTTCAGAGAGTAGGAGTCAATTTTAGAGACAATGTCTGTTTTTATTTTGTGGATAGCGTGGCTGATGGCCAGATTATTCTCAAGGAGGACTTCTCAGGAATCTATGACGAAGATAACTTTATATTAATGAAGTGTGGCAGGAATCAAAGAATAAATATTTAACATAATTATATTTTACTCGATGCCTTTTATAAGCAAGGCACGGCATATTTGCCGTGCCTTGTTTTATAGTAAATCGAAATTTAGTATGTTTTTCTTATTAAACGTCCTCTACAGCTCTTCCTGAGATCTTCTGATTTCCAAAATCCATTTATCTTGTATCAAGGAAACAAATGAGAAAGCTTCCACATCGTTGAAGTATGACTTGCCTCTCTCTCCACAATCAAACGCATCCATACAGGCTCGGATGCCACCTGTGGTGGCTCCCCATATCAAACCTATTCCAAGATCGACAGGAGTCAAAACAACAGTTGCTAGTGAACGACAGCAATTTTTTAGAGAACAACCATCTTTGCATAGTAGAGTGAGAGTGTTACAGGGGCGTATGAATACTGACTTTACTAGTTCGCTGATTGGTGCAACAAGTGTACCTCCTAGACCGAAAAGGACAATTTTAGGAAGGCAGCAGCAGATTTTACGGAGCTTTATTGGGCAGCGGCTACTACTACCTTCTTCAGGGTACTCGTAAGGCGTAAATTCTTTTGTTTCAGTAACAGCGGCTCTCCTTTTCTCTTGAGCACTAGCTACTCGTTCTGCCTTCGTCATAGGATATCTATCAATGCACATTACATTAAAATCCATAATTTTTTCCTCTAGGTATATAAGTAAATGGTTTGCCATGCGCCTGCACGGCCTCTTCTCGTATTTTCTAAGACAGATAATTAATTAAATCGTTCCTGAGCAGTAATGACTGCAGATGAATTGTTTGTGCTGACGAGCTCTATAGTCACTAGGATGGCGGTTTTAGTTTTAATCGTTATTGTTTTTTGTGGGTGTGGTTTTAAAAGGTTTGAAAATAAAGAGTGAGGAATGGTTAGTTTTATATGCTTATGGTAAGCGTTACTGTACAAAAACTAACTGATCCGGTTTGGATTTTTTTAGTGTCGTGATGTTTTTCTTTTTGGTTTAATAAAGTAGTCCTGTTATTTTTTGATGTTTAAATATATATTCTTTTTAATATCAATATTGATCTTGTTGTTTTTTAAGATTGTATAAAATATGTCGTGCACATGTTTTGATGGTAATGCTCATGTTTGTTTATTTGATTTAATAGTTTTTCATGAAATGTTTTTTGTGTGGTCGTATAACAGCTTCGCGATATATACCTATATGCTATTGATGGCATAATTCTGGTTAAGGCTTGTATTTTCTAAAAGAGGACATTTTGGTCATGGTTTCTTATTCAGCATGCCGGTCGAGTAGTTGCTATTGTTATTGAGGACAATAATAGAGCAGATATTGTTAGTCTTACTGACTTTGTCGTTATTAAAACCCAGGTTATCGTTGATAACCCACTCATAGGCACGCTAATGCCATACTGGAGAATGAATAAATGGAAACTATTTTTCTGTGTCAGGGTCTTAATAGGGACTAAGGATATTTTATCCTTTTTGATTTCTCAGATTATCAATAGGCTTTTTGAAAGAGGTTAATAATATGGAACGCGCTGATTCTTCCAGTTCTCTTCAGGCAGGTATGCAAGGGCCTTTAAGTGGTCCGGGAAAAGACTCTGCTAGGGGATACCCCCACAGAACAACCGACTCCGAACCTCACTTAAGTGGTAGTGGTGGATATAAGCTGCCTACAGAGCCCAAGCCTTTGTGTGGTCGTGTTGTTACTTATATATGCATTCCGGTCGTTTTCCTTGTTGGCACCGTGGTTACTCCAATTATTGAGCTGGGCCTGGCATTCAATGGTCTTATGGGGTCAGTATGTGTGTCATTAATCTTCTGCTGTTGTGCTCCATGCGTTATGATACCTGCAATTTTTGTTTTTGTCGTTGATGTTGTTGGTGGTGTAGGACATGGCTTGGCCACAGGAGGGTATCGATTAGTCAAGAAAACGCTTGATCCTGACAACTATAGTTATTTTGATGGGAGTTACCCGTCTCTTACTGAAAAATATCAAAAAGCATGTAAAGAATGTTCTGATGAAATGAAGGGGCATAGCTATAGCTAACATTGTGATGGTGGCTGTTAAGACATAGCTTATGTAATAAGTAATGGTTGATTTAGCCGCTGATTTATAAAGTTGATTGCTTTTAATTCATCTATTGTTTATTTTTGCAATGGTATGACGATTATACTTTAATCGTAGTTATAAAAGAACGCGTTTTTTAATTGGATGTCTTAGCGTTTTCTTAAATGTGTATAATGTTTTTATACTATTATTGATTCTTTGGTTCTCTATGGATACAGGAATTTGATTCTGCCTTGCTGATGCAAGGCAGAAATCTTGTTATCCAGAAAAAATAATGAGTTCTCTTATGCTCATCAGCGAGCATCACAAGCTGTGCGCGAGTTTTCGAAGTAGTTTTGTGACTGGTGCAGCCAGTCCTAATTTCCCAGGATTGTCGATAGAAACCCAACATGTTGAATCCACAGGCTGGATCGTTTTCGTTTCCATAGCTGTGAATGCTTTTACTGGCGTTATATCCAGATGGTAATGACTGAAGGTGTGCCGAAAGGGTGTCCATGCTTCAATACCATAAAGTTCAGTACCGGCAATAGCTTCTGCCGTTTCATCCAGAGAATCATCTGTTCTCAGTTCAGGAAAGCTCCAGAGTCCACCCCAGATGCCCTGTGACGGTCTTTTATGTAACAGGACTTCACCTACATGATTCACGACCATCAGCATGCGAACCTGACGTTCCGGCAGGGTTTTCTTGGGCTTTTTCCCCGGATAGGCGCTGGTGTCGCCAATGGCATGGGCCATACAGCTTTCCTGCAGGGGGCAGAGGTGGCAGGTGGGGCGCGTACGGGTACAGATCATCGCACCCAGATCCATCATTGCCTGGGTGTACTGGGGAAGTCGCTTATCAGGGGTATGATGCTCGGCGATATCCCAGAGTTTATTGGCAACGGCACTTTGTCCTGGCCAACCCTCAATGGCGTGATGTCGGGCCAGCACTCGTTTAACATTGCCGTCCAGAATCGGGGCGCGAATACCCATGCTGATACTGGCAATGGCACCAGCCGTAGAACGGCCAATCCCTGGCAATTCTGACAGTTGCTCGACAGTTTGGGGAAATTCACCGTGAAAGCATTCAACCACCTGGCAGGCAGCCTTATGCAGATTCCTTGCTCGGCTGTAGTAACCCAGCCCACTCCAGAGGTGCAGGACATCATCCACCGGTGCCGAGGCGAGAGCGTGAACATCCGGAAACTGTTCCATGAATGTTTCAAAATAGGGAATGACCGTTTTCACCTGGGTCTGCTGCAGCATGATTTCGCTGATCCAGACCCGGTATGGGGTGATGTTCTGCTGCCAGGGCAGGTGTTTGCGGCCGTGCTGGTCGTACCAGTCAAGGACACGCTGGCTGAAGTTTCCGGCGGTTTGGCTCATTAATTTGGCATTCAAGGTAAAGGTTGATTCTCTCTTTTTTGTTATCTGTGGGCACTATGCGCTTATGGCTGCCATGGGAACAGTCGGGGTATTACCAGTGCTGACAGTATCCATCCACAGCAAAAGCTGTGGATGGATGTGGATAACTTTTGTTGTATCTAACTCTTTCTATTGAAAGAGATTTTTTAATTTATCCCCAAGTTCTTCACCTAGTTGGTCACCGAATTTATTGCGGAGCTTGTCGTCCAGTTTCTGCTGTAATTTCCCTTTCAACTCCCGCTCTGCCACGGTGGCAGCCAGCTCACCAAGGCGCTGTTCATCGATGCCACACAGATCACTGTCTCCGATTTTTCCGCTGCAGCGAATCGGCCAGGTGAGGTCGGCATACTTTTCATTGATGCGGCAGGCGGGCTCATCTTCTTCGGCTGTACTGCCGGTTACTGTGACACCCATGGTGTAATCCAGGCTTTGTTTAACCAGATTAATTGTGCCACCGCCACAGAGGTTGAGCTGATCCATTGCCGCGCAGAGATTGTTGTTGGTCGCTACCCCATCGCTGATATTGAGCGTGCCCTTTAGGGACGTGAACTGAGTTTCGTCAGGCCAGTCAGCCTTGCTGATGGGTTTTTTCCGTATTTTGGCGATACCGCTGCAGACCGTCTTGTTGAGGTTGACGCCGTGCAGTGCGCCGTTATCGACATGGAACTCTATCACGCCATTGAGGTGCTGGATCAGCTCAGGTTCCGTAAGGCCGCGGGTCAGTAGCCGAATGCTGGCATTCGTCTTTCCTGTGACCGCCTGGAGGTCGGGAACGGCTTCAGACAGTGCGTGGAGATCAATGTCTTGTATCGTGCTTCTTGTGGAAAGCTGTGGTATGCCATTGACATCGATTTTGGCCTTACCATCGATGACGCCGTCATAGAAACCGGCATTGAGCTTACTGACTGACAGTACGCCATTATTGGCTTTGACTGCCAGGGTGGGTTTGTCAAACCGGAAGCCTTTGACTGTCAGGGCTGACAGTGACAGCTTTCCCTCAAGGTTGAGTGGCTTCAGCAGGTCAACCGGGATAACGGGGGCATTGGAGGCGTTTTTGACGGTGGATTTTTCTGTCGTCGGTTGATCCTGCGTACTCGTAGAGATCTCTGTCGAAGGTTCGGCTGGCACCAGGGGCAGATAATCATCCAGTTGCAGGTCTGAGCCTTTCAAGGTGAAGCGCAGCGCTTTACTGCTGATGTCAGTCACCGCCAGCTTACCGCTCATTGTGAAATCGTCCAGCACCAGATTGACGTCCTGCAGGCTGGCGCGGTTATCGGCAGTGTTTACCGTGGTTGTCAGGCTGACCTTGGTCAGTGCTTTTGGGTTGCCCATTTCGGGTAAGGGCATACCCAGTTGCTGCAGAAAACGTTGAAAATTGACCGGTTCCAGGGTCAGGTTTCCATCTAGCTGACCATCATTTCCTTCCAGTGTGGCAGTAATGGTGAGCTTTACTGGCTCCTTATGCTGTTCCGGGGTGATGGTCAGGTCGATTTGATCAGCTTTGAATGTGTTGTTTCTGAGGTTCAGCATTAATGCTGTTTCCAGGGACACCGCTGCATGCAGTGGCGGTTCACTGCTTTGCAGTGAAAATCCTGCTTTCAGGTTAAACGGCTGGCCTGCCTGTATGGCATCCGTCTGCAGGTGGGCGTTGTGGATCAACAGTGATTGTCCGGTCTGTTGATCCTGGTAATTCAGGTTGATCTGGCTGATATCCACGCTGGCGATGTTAAGGCTCAGCGTTTTCTTTGATGATGAGGGTTCAGTCTGGGTCGGTTCACTGGCCGTTGCCGCTGTGCTTGCGCTGCCTTCGGGCTCAATCCAGTTCGGTTTTCCCTGGGTATCGCGCGAGAGGTTAAGGGTCAGCCCATCCAGAACCAGCGCCTGCATATCCACACGCTGATTAAGAATCAGCGGGAGCAGCGCAACATGGATATCCGCCTGTTTCAGTGTTGCCAGTGGCTGGTTGTGGATATCGTCAACCTGGATATCCGCCACACTCAGGCCCAGCCGCGGGAAGAGAGACCAGTTGATCGTGCCGTTAAGATGTAAATCGTAACCGGTATTTTCAGAGACTGCAGATCGAAGCTGCTCCCGGTAATCATTCGGGTTGATGACGACGGGCAACAGCACCGCAGCCAGAATGACCAGTACGATCAGGCTGACAACAATACCTGTCAGCCACTTGAACAGTGTCTTCATTGCAAGTGTTCCCTGGGATCTTGTCCCTCTAACAGTGATTCAACATATCCGGCCAGTGCCAGAGAGGCGGTGAGTCCTGGTGACTCAATGCCGAAAAGATTGATCAGCCCCGGCAGACCGTGGGTTTCCTGACCCTGGATCATGAAATCCCGGGACGCTTCACCGGCCTGTTGCAGTTTGGGGCGTATGCCGCTGTAGGCCGGCTGCAGTGCGCCGTCTGGCAGGGCCGGCCAGTAACGGCGTATGGCAGCATACCAGCTTTCCGGAGCCTCGGCAGGCACCTGGTAATCGACCTTATCAATATACGCCGTGTCGGGGCCGAAGCGGGTATTGCCTGCCATATCCAGCGTGGCGTGGATGCCTAGCCCTGTGGTGTTGCGCTCTGGCACAGGGTAAACGAGATGGTGAAAGGGCTGCTGGCTGCCTTGCAGGGAATAATAGTGTCCCTTGCAGAAATAGAGAGGAGGAATGGGAACGCTACCAGGTATATCTGCTGCAACCTGCTGGGCGCTGAGCCCGGCAGCATTGATCAGAGTACGACTCTGGAACTGGTAAGTTTCACCATTGGTCATGGCCGTTACGAGAAAACCATCCTCTTTGTTGTAGCAGGTCACTGACAGAACGCGAGTCCCTGTCACTAGTTCAGCTTCATTCTGTGTAGCTTCCATAAACAGGGTCTGCATATAGGTATGACTGTCGACGATCCCGGTGGAGGGGGAAAACAGCGCGGCAATACCGGTGACTACTGGTTCCTTCTCCTTCAGTTCTTCCGGGGACAACCACTGGAGATCCCTGACACCATTGGCTGTTGCCTGAACATGGATGCGTTCAAGCTGGTCGATCTCTTCTGCAGCGGTGGCAACAATCAATTTACCGGTACGGCGACAGGGAATGCGGTGCTGGTCGCAATAGTCATAAAGCAATGCTTTGCCACGTACACAGAGGGAAGCTTTTAGCGATCCTGAAGGATAGTAGATACCGGCGTGGATCACCTCGCTGTTACGGCTGCTGGTCTCTTCACCGATGTGGTCATGCTGTTCCAACACAAACACAGACTTCCCCGGTCGGGCCAGTTGCCTGGCAATGGCCAAGCCAATAACACCCGCGCCGATAATGACGGTATCAACTTTCTCCATGATGCTGTTTTAGCCGGTTATCCATAGTTTCCCGGTTGTGATCCTAACACCTGATCCCGGTTGTTGCAGGGTATTTGGCGGCTGTTCTGACGGTTCCTGTCTACACTCAAGGACGCTGCTGAAGCGTTGGTTACTGCTGTCTTGATCTCTACACCCTCTCGCCCTGTTTTTTCCGGAGAAGTCCCGTGTGTAAAGTTGAAGGTTTGCGCGTTTTCCGCCGACTGGCTGGATTCTGTCTGATACTGGGAATGGCCTGTGCGGTTCAGGCAGAAGATTATTCAGAAGATACCCGGAAGTATGATCATCTGTGGATGAACTGGCACCTGTACCGGGGCATTGACCAGCGAGGTGGTCCCTACAAGTTTGATGACACCTACTTTGAAATTGAGTTCGGCGGTCGTTCCGGGATCGTCGCGATTTACGGGTATGTGGATATCCTCGATATCCTGGGCAGTTCCCACAGCGACAAGAATAAACAGGACAACTTCTTTGCCAAGGTGTCACCAAGACTCTCTCTGGATGGTCTGTTCAGGGAAGACCTGGCTATTGGCCCTATTGTGGAGTGGTATCTGTCGTTCACGCTTAATGCCATGGATGGGGATAAGTATGAGCTGGATGCGAACGACAAGGTTATCGATAAAAACGGCGGTGGACAGAACCTCTGGGTCGGTTTTGGTGCCGATGTGATGGTGCCATGGCTGGGCAAGACCGGCGTGGATTTCTACAAACGCTATGTATACGACAACTATGGCGCTTCCAATGAACGGTCATGGGATGGCTACGTTCTGCATGCCAACTGGTTCAAGCCGCTCAAGATGCTGGATGGCGATCGGATGATTGCGTTTCAGGGTTACTTTGACTGGGAGTTCGACAGCAAAATTCCGAAGAAAGAGAATGCTTTTGAGAAAGCCTATCGGACGGATGATTCCTTTCAGGCTTATCTGGGTCTCTGGTATCACGACAAACATTGGGGAGCGGGCTATGGCGCCAAGCTCTACCACCATATGACCCAGTGGAAGAATGGTGAAGTTCTTGATGGTAAGAAAACCGATTCCAACGGTGTAGGGCACTACTTCAATGTTTTCTATCGGTTCTAGGAACCGACAGCGTTGCGAAGGCTGGCGACGGAGCGGGTCCAGGGGTTCAGCTTGTTAGCCAGTTCCCTCACGCCGGGTTTTTGCAATGCCTGTTGTGCGGCCCGGCTATTGGGATACTGTCCCTGAACCAGCACATACCAGTCACGGTCATTACGGCGGAAGCGGACGGTGACAGCATCGTTCAATTCCGGATAACGGTATTGCAGGTCTGCCAGAACATTCGGTTTATTGGCTGCCAGCCATTGAATGGTATAAGTGCCGTCAGGTGCCTGCATAAGGCGCTGGATCGAGTCATCTATGGGAATGCTCATGTGTGAGAACACTGCCTGAGGCAGGGGACGACTGTTCCTGATGCTGGCCATAGGGCGGGTGACCGGGCGCAGGTCGTTGGCCAGCATTGCCATGCGCGGTTGGCGCAGGGCGTCCATGGCGGTCAGGTTATCCCGGTAGCGACCTTGTACCAAGGCATAGCTGCTGCCGCCCCGGCGTGGAATCTCAATCGCATCCGCACCGGAAAGCTGAGGATAACGTGCCTGAATCTCACGGATTTCACCGGCAGTCTGGGCAATCGCCCACTGAATGGTGTAGTCCCCCTGGGGTAAGGCTGCCGGTGCGTGTCCTACATCTGGTGCGGTATGAGTCGTGTTGGGCATGACCAGATCCAGCTTGTGGATACCAGCCAGGGATCGTGTCCAGGGATTCAGTGCACGGGCGATGTGTTTCCAGGGTTCCTGATTCAGTAACTGGCTGGCACTGTGTTTATTCGGGTAGATGCCGGTTAGAAGAATGTGCCATGTCTGGCCCTGTCGGCGGAAACGTACAACACTCGCATCCCGTAATGCCGGGAAGCGTTGCTGCAGACGCATGATCTTGGCCGGCTGTGTGGTCGCAAGCCATTGGATGGTCAGATGATTCCTGGGTGCTTTGAGAAATTGATTCAGTGTTGCAGACCCGGTTGCTTCCGACTGCTGATTGAAACTGACTGGTTGCACGGCGCCGCCGCTATAGGAATTGGAGGCGTAGGTGTTGTGCGTCGATAGCTGGGTGTTCGTCTGGCTATTACCCGTGAAACGATTGTAGGCATCAGTCGCTGGCTGCTTGTAGCGGTCATTAGCCGGTTGCTGCGGTGCGTTGGACTGATAGGGTGACCGTATCGGATCCGGTTCAGCAGTTTTCTGCCGGAAACGCTCAATGGAATTGACTGGCGTTGACGGTGGTTCCGGTTTTCTTTTGGCTTCTGTCGCAGGCTGTTTTGCCTCTGGCGCGCTGGAGGCCAGCTTGAAAATGTCATTAGGGGATATGGGCGGCGGCCGGTTGAACTGCTGCATCCGCGAATAGGCATTCTCAGGCTTTTGCTTGGGAATATCCTCTGCCGCTGCCTGGGGCCATGCTGGCTCGGTGCTGTATTTCGGCAGCGACGGCGCTAACCGTTCGTCTGCCCGGTAGCGATAAGGTTGCTGCGCTACCTGTTGTTGAGAGGTTTGCTGGGGAGCTGGTGCCTGGCGTGGTGCGGGTGCGTAGGTTGCTACCGGCTGTCCCGTCAGAGACCAGCTTGTCTGCCCATGGGATACGGCGTTACCTGGCTGAGCCTGCATGGATGGCTGATAGTTGCCTGCAGATTGCGGTGGTGCCAGTGTTGAACGGTCATCGGTTTTGTAATTGTAATAGGGTTGCTGTGGCTGCTGCTGTTCAGCCATTCCCGGAATGTTGACGTTCCTTGGATCACTGCGACGCTGCGGCGCTGATGCCAGAGGATGATTTGTCTTGGGAGGCAGGGTGTTGTGAGGTGCATAACGCCAACGGTCAGGCGGCATGTCCATGCCGTAGGGCATGCGACGCTGAGGTTGACTCGCCACACTCGGTCGTACAGCCCGTGCCTCCCGTTCTGCGGGTGTCACTTCAACATCCGGCAGGGGGGGGAGTGGCTGGGATATTGTCCGAGCGGTTGCATAGGCCGGTGCTGCTGCGGGCTCAGGCATCGGTTCGGGTGTCGGGACATATCCCTGGGGAACCGGCGGCTGCCCGGTAGCCTGCCTGACCAGCAGTTGTCCGCCAACGCCGATAGGCTTGGGAGGTGATGCTGGCTGAGGTTGAGCAATTTGTGCTGGTTGTGGTGCAGGCGCTACTGGTTGGGACTGTGACTGAGTCAGTTGCTTCGCAACCGTATAAGGATTCCTGGTGATAGGTGCGGATTGCACCATGCCGGGTGGCAGCAGAGAATCCGGTGACGTGATTGTTTTTTGCGGAAACGCCGGTCCGGGCTGCAGTCCGGAAAGAATACCTGAGGTATCGGAATCGTTATCCCGTGCGGACAGAGCCAGTTCATGCTCGTGATCATCTGACTTTGTCAGGGACGAGCGGGCTGTTGCCTTGTCCAGCCACTGATCTGCGGATAAATCCTGTGCGCCGGATTTGGCCGCTTGCTTCTGTTCTTCGTAG
Organism: Kistimonas asteriae; assembly: GCF_018263925.1. Taxonomy (GTDB): domain Bacteria; phylum Pseudomonadota; class Gammaproteobacteria; order Pseudomonadales; family Endozoicomonadaceae; genus Kistimonas; species Kistimonas asteriae. The sequence continues at coordinate 32,706 of NZ_JAEVHF010000006.1, read as the reverse complement.
GTTTCCCGTGAATTGTCGACCAGGTTATGAAGTAGCCGGGTATCGTCCAGGTGGCTGACGGCTTCAGGTTCTTCAGCCTCTTTCCAGGATGAACGCTTCTTGGCCCGTTTCAGCCATTGTGAAAGAAGGATGGAATTCTGGACTTCATCTTCTGAGATATCACCGGCTGAAGGCGCGGGTAGATCCGGCTCAGGTACCAGATTCTGATCTTCCGGCCAGGAGGATGCTGTGGTCAGACGATCCACCCAGTCCTGTTCGGCCAGGCTGCGCATGGGATGTTCTTCGTATTTTTTCAGCGCCAGAATCTTTTCGGTCGGATCGACAGCCGGATGCCGGGGGTTGGTTTCTTTCAGAGTCAGGTTGGCGAGTGAATTGGCAATCTCTGAGCGGAGTTCTTTCACTTCCGCCAGTGTCAGGGTATAGGGTTGCCCGGGGCCTGGGCTGCAGCGCCAGTCCTCATTGATGGTGGACATACACTGCCAGGCGGCGGTGTAGCCAACGGGGGATGACAGGGCTAAAACAGGCGAAACGTATCCACTGCCGCCTACGGCAGCCACCACACTGATGCTCAGCAGTGTTGGTAACGGGAACGTGCGTCCTTTCATTGTGTTATTCCGGTGTCGACTCTTTTAAGTTATCTGATTGGTGGGTGATTGCAAGCCTGCGCCAGCCCAGCTGCGATGGTGCTTCAAGGGTGTTATGCACAGGAAGTAACAAAAACCACTTTATATGCAGTGTTTTTCTTGTCACACACTATGCTTGCCTGATTTGTAAAAATTTGAGGCTGGGTAAATGGCGTATGGTGAATTGCAGGTGAAAGGGCGTGTACTGACGTCCGAACTGGTAAAGCTGATGGCGACTCTGTCGTCAGAACTTGAAGCTGCGCCGGCTTCTCGGGAGTTATTTCATATTACCGAGGAACTGCATTACCAGACGTTGAAGCTGGAGCGTCTGGCGCGGGAGTTGTTGACGCTCAGTGATGTCACTGGGCGATCCTGTCGTCAGGCCCATGACGAGAATCTGGATGAAATCATGGGCTGCTGGTAGACGACGGTTAAAGTTGTGCCTTTAACCAGGCTGGTAGTGCGGATGGTTGCAGGTCTTTGGGTACTGCACAGTGCAGGGCGCGGTTTTGTTCGTCGGCTATCTGGTTCAGTACGTCCATGATCCGTTTTCCCACGCCCCGGTTACGGGTTACTTTTCTAACGCACAAATAGCTGGTGGTCAGGGCCTGCGTAGTTTCTTTTACGGCGACGGCGCCAAGCAGTCGGTCATTAAAACGGGCTCCATACAGTTGTGTGCTGGCATCCGGACGCAGGGTTGTGAGTAGGGCTGCAATGTCTTCAATATTGCAGGATTCTGGTAATAGTCCGTCAGGTGCATCCTGGTAAATCTTCTGCAGGTCATTCAGGTCGCTGGGCGTTGGTTGTATCGGGAGGACTTCGAGCAGAATGGGCATGAGGCAGTACCTGAAAACACGATGTATGAAAGGAGAGAGGGATAATACGGCCAGCGCGGCTGATCGCAAGTCTGCATTGGCGACAAGGAATTCGTGTCACGCCCTGCGCAAGACTATATAATGCCCCCACCAGAATAACTCAAACGCCCCAGAGGCCTGTTGCTGATGGCTGATTTTTACCGTGACAGCCGGCGACAGTTATCCCAAACGGAGCAGATTATGGCTGACCGCAAGGCCACCGTTGAGCGCAATACGCTTGAAACCCGCATCCGGGCAGAAATCAACCTGGATGGAGACGGGCAGGCTGCTTTCGATACCGGTATTCCCTTCCTGGAACACATGCTCGACCAGATTGCCCGGCATGGTCTGATTGATCTCAATGTCCGGTGTGAAGGCGACACGCACATTGATGACCACCATTCCGTCGAAGATATCGGCATTACCCTTGGACAGGCATTTGCCAAAGCCGTAGGCGATAAAAAAGGCATCAACCGTTATGGCCATGCCTATGTGCCGCTGGATGAAGCGCTGTCCCGCGTAGTAATTGACTTCTCCGGTCGTCCTGGTCTGGAATTTAACGTCGATTATACCCGCGCTATTGTGGGCGGTTTCGATGTGGATCTGTTTCGTGAATTTTTCCAGGGTTTCGTTAATCATGCCCAGGTCACGCTGCATGTGGACAACCTGCGAGGCATGAACACCCATCACCAGATTGAGACGGTCTTCAAGGCGTTCGGTCGAGCCCTGCGCATGGCGTTAACAGCCGATCCTCGTATGGCGGACCAGATGCCGTCGACCAAAGGCTGCCTGTAATACCGTATAAGGCAAACGGTTATCAATGGAGAGCGCATGAAGACAGTAGCGGTCATTGATTATGGCATGGGTAACCTGCATTCGGCGGCCAAGGCACTCGAGCATGTGGCGCCGGACAGCATGCGGGTGGAAGTGACTGCCTCGCCGGATGTGATTCTCGAAGCTGACCGGGTGGTGCTTCCCGGTGTCGGCGCCATTCGCGATTGTATGGCGGAAATTCGCCGGCAGGGTGTCGACAAACTGGTGCAGCAGGTGGTGCAGAACCGGCCTCTGCTGGGTATCTGTGTCGGTATGCAGGTGTTGCTGGAGCACAGCGAAGAGAATGGCGGCGTCGAGGGCATTGGCCTGATACCGGGCAATGTGAAGTTCTTCGGTCGTGATCTTCAGGAAAACGGCGAGAAACTGAAAGTGCCGCATATGGGCTGGAGCCAGGTGAGTCAGGCTCAGGATCATCCACTCTGGTCCGGTATTGCTGATGACAGCCGCTTCTACTTTGTCCACAGCTATTATGTCACGGCGGATAACACTGGCGATGTGGCCGGCCACTGCCATTATGGTCAGACCTTTGATGCAGTGCTGGCGCGGGATAACCTGTTTGCCGTCCAGTTCCATCCGGAAAAAAGTGCAGACGACGGGCTTTCCCTGCTGGGTAACTTCCTGCGCTGGAATCCGTAAATCTGAATGAATACGCGTTGCGCAACGCTGTGTTGTTGAGATACCAAAAGAAGTATCAGGGAGTTAATCACGTTCCATGCTTATCATACCTGCGATAGACCTCAAGGACGGCGCCTGTGTTCGCCTGCGTCAGGGACTGATGGACGATTCCACCGTATTTTCCGATGACCCCGTCGCTATGGCCCAGCGCTGGGTTGAGGCGGGTTGTCGACGGCTGCATCTGGTGGACCTTAATGGCGCCTTTGCCGGAGAGCCGGTTAACGGTGAAGTGGTGCGTGCGATTGCAGCCTGTTATCCGGAGCTACCCATCCAGATTGGTGGTGGCATCCGTACACTGGAAACCATTGATGCTTACCTGAAAGCGGGCGTCAGTTACGTGATTATTGGCACAAAAGCCGTGCGTGAACCGGCGTTTGTGGCGGAAGCCTGCAAGGCATTTCCCGGCCATATCATTGTTGGTCTGGATGCCAAAGATGGCTGGGTGGCAACCGATGGCTGGGCAGAGGTCTCGGATATCAATGTCATCGATCTGGCTCGCCAGTTTGAAGGCGATGGTGTTTCCAGCATTGTTTATACCGATATCGCCCGTGATGGCATGATGCAAGGTGTCAACGTGGAAGCGACGCTGCGTTTGGCGCAATGTGTGAACATTCCCATAGTGGCCTCCGGCGGTATCACCAATATGGATGACATCCGTGCCCTGAAAGCGGTTTCAGACCAAGGCATTCTGGGGGCGATTACCGGTCGCGCGATTTATGAAGGTACGCTGGATGTCGCGGAGGCTCAGGCATTCTGTGACCAACCTGATCAGGTCTGTGTTCAGTCGGCAGGAGAGTAAGTCATGGGTTTGGCCAAACGCATTATTCCCTGTCTGGATGTGGATAACGGCCGCGTCGTCAAAGGCGTGCAGTTTGTGGATATCCGGGATGCCGGCGACCCGGTGGAAGTCGCCCGCCGTTACAACGAACAGGGCGCTGACGAGATTACGTTCCTGGATATCACCGCCAGCCATGAAGATCGGGACACCACGGTGCATACGGTGGAGCGGATGGCCAGCGAGGTCTTTATTCCGCTGACAGTTGGTGGCGGTATCCGTGAACTGGACGATATTCGCACCATGCTCAATGCGGGAGCGGATAAGGTCAGCATTAACACAGCTGCTGTTTTTAACCCGGATTTTGTTCGTGCGGCATCTGACAAATTTGGCGCCCAATGCATTGTAGTCGCCATTGATGCCAAGAAGGTCAGCCAGGCTGGAGAGCCTGATCGGTGGGAGATCTTTACCCACGGCGGCCGGAAACCCACCGGGCTGGATGCTATTGAATGGGCACGAAAGATGGAAGATTATGGTGCCGGTGAAATCCTGCTGACCAGTATGGATCAGGATGGCGTCAAGAATGGGTATGACCTTGGCATCACTCGGGCAATCAGTGATGCGCTTACCATTCCTGTGATTGCTTCAGGCGGTGCCGGCACACTGGATCATCTGGTGGACGGGATCAAGGAAGGACGGGCCGATGCGGTACTGGCTGCCAGTATCTTTCACTTTGGTCAGCACACGATTCCGGAAGCCAAGCAGTATATGGCAGAACGAGGTATTGAGATGCGGCTTTAAAGCCGCATCTCATGTTTTCCTAATTAGCGAAGGTATATACAGTACCACTGATATTGAATGAGCCGCTGGCATTCACTTTCATCAGGTATTGCTGAGACGGGTCGCCCACGAAAATGTTGTTATCTGGCAGATAAACAGGTTGATCTTCTCCCACTCGCAGCGTGATCGTTTCTGTACCGTTATTGTCAGCAAGTCCCGATACGTTGTTCCAGACGCGGTTTCCATTGACATCAACACATTCCTCATTGTTGGCTCCTGCGCAGCGATACCGGCTGTAATCATCATTCAATACCCAGAGGAATTCATCTTCCTTGGCGCTAGCCCAATTATCGGAATCATAGGCTTCATAGCGAAGGGTTATGACCTGGCTGTCATAACTATTTACCGTCAGCTTGATATAGTCATTATTGGTAGCATTGGGATTAAAACGGTCACACAACCCCGCACCGATGATGCCTGAATTGTAACATCCCTGGGTACCATCGGAGCCGTAGCTCCAGTCTACGCTAGTGGTTCCCGGCGCCAGGGTTGTGACGCTTATGGGCTGTCCAGAACCATCGCGTCGGAACGTTTCATCCAGTGTCACTGCATTACCGGCTTCAGCACCTGAGATGGAAACTGTAAAGTTTCCGCCAAAGTCTCTGGCTATATAGTTCATGGGAACCAGGTAATAGGTATGCACTGGGTCTGTAGGGATTACGGAAGCTTTCAGGTCACCTTTTAGGCCACTGGCAGAGCCATTCGTGGCATCCAGCGTGTAAGACATGGAGGTGATATTGAGCGGTGTTTGAAAACTGAGCGCTAGTGCGTGGGTATCGCTCGGCGTTCCGCCATTGCCGGCCAGATCATCGACCACATCCAGACCAATATTGACATTCTCTAATGAAACACTGATATCTGCCATGACCAGATCGTGGGACATTCCCTCATGACGGTAACGCAGTTCGTCCGCTGACATTGACCATTGATCTGAGGCCAATGTAATGCCTGCACGGCCATCAATGGATTGCAGTTCATCATCCAGCATAGGCGTAAGATCAGCCCAGACGGCGTTGGTCAGGCAGGTAAGGAACAGAAGCAGGTGATGTTTTTTCATGGTTTGGCTCCTGTCAGTAAAGAACGTCGCGGCTGGTAAAGCGCAGCATCTGGATATCAATCCCTTCTATCTCAATGACATTGGGACCGATATCGTAAGTCATACCACCGGTCTCCAGTGTTCGTGACGGATTGGTCAGACCGTCGGTCGAGAAAACGACTGCTTCCACCTGATTGGTATCTTTATTGACCTTACTGAGCTGGATTTCCTTGATCTTGATACTGCCAAGCGTTGCTCGGTACTCTTCTGCAGTATATTTCTCACCGGTTTCCGGGTTGGTGTATTTCTGGGTTGCCAGTTCCTGTGTCAGTGGTGCGATCTCAAACTGCAGGCTGGGAACCACCGTAGTCTGCACAGGTGCACCGGCGCTATCGCGGTACTGGATTTCGCCCAGTCGATAATACTGATTATTCAGCTTTTCCAGTGTGGGTCCATCCAGTACAGAACGAGCGACATTGCCACCAGTCACATTCTTTTTGGTTGGGTTTTTCAGGGTGGGTGAACTGACTCTGATCTGTGTTTTGGCCTGTTCAATGGTTCTGACCGTCAGGGGCTGGTATTGGTTGCCAAGTTCGAGGTTTCGGATTTCAATGCCCGTCACGGCCGCGATACCGGGCGCAACCGGGATGATTTTACCGCCTGCATCGGTAGCGACTTGGGGACACGCGGCATTGTTTTCCTGAATACAGACACGTTCGATGTCTCCACCAATGGTAATGGCCATGCCTGGTCCCTGGTTCTCCGTACCCCAGAGTTCAATTTTGCTGTCTTGAAAGGTGAGGCCGTTGAAAGCCAGGTTAATGGGGTGCGGACTCTGATAGCTACCCGTTTCCTCATAGAAACCATCGACAAAGGTGTAATCAATCTGGGCATTCATATCGATGGCATCGGCGGTATTGGGCAGTTGCAATCTGACAATGTCGGTAGGTTGGCCTCCATTCGCGGGCAGTGCTTCTTCGACCACATCAAGCTGTATCGGATCATCAGCATTGCCGACTGAAAAGGTGCCACCGCCCTTGCCGGTAATATCCAGGTCGCTCAGAGTGAGATTGTTGTAATCACTGAAATCCACCGATATACGACTGTTGGCATCACTTTCCAGCGCCATGTTTTGAATCACCAATCCGACCCCGGCACCGGATATGTCGGACATCTGGCTATCATCCATGGGGCGAAGGTCAGCACTGGTCAGGCTGGGGGCGATCAGGAAGCTGATGAGCAGTGGTGTGGTCTTCATCATATTCAAGTCCAGCCTGTTAATACTGATGCACGGCGCTGTTATAAACGGCATCCGCAATTGGGTTCCCTTCAAAATAGTTATCAGGGTGCTCGTACAGCTCGGTGAAGGCTTTCAAGCCAGTGTCTGTTGCAATGTCATACTGCATATTGACCCAGAAGCCGGATTGCGCAGTTGGCGATGTTCCGCTTCCCGGAATGATCTCCGGATAATCAACAGCAATGGATGACAGTGACATGAAAAGCTTGCTGGCGTTATCCAGCAGGTTGTATTCCACTGGTCGCAGCTGGGCTTCAGTGCCGGCCAGGGTCAGAATGGTGTTACAGTCACTTTGATTTGTGACACAGGTAGTTTGGTCTTTGTTGATATTGCCGCCTGTTCTGACGCCAGAGAAATCGAAGTTTATTTTTGACTGGAGGTTAATGCCAATGGCGGAGGCCAGTACATTAACCAGTGGTTGTACGGTGCCACTGATTGTATCAATGGTATTACCCATAACCCCGCTGGCATTGTGTTGCCCTATACGGAAGCCGACCAGGACCCTCTCGCCTTCGAATTCATCCCAGACAAATTCAATATACGGATCTTCCATAACAACCGGGATAACGTTGCCGTCTTCATCCACGGTTCCCAGAGAGATATTACGCAGCTGGGCATCTGCTTCCTTACCCGCTTCCCGGTCAAAACCGGCCAGCAGATCTTCAAAATTCACAGCGCCATCCGGGTAAGTGGTGGAGGCGGTCTTATAGTTACCATCACCACAGTCGCCACAATCATCTCGGTCGTAACGCATGACTGTTGCGCGGTCTATGTTGGCGTTAACTTCCAGTACACCACCCAAAGAGATACGGGTGAAATCCAGCGTGGAGCCGTCGGACTGGGTGTGGTCATTAAATTCTTGAATTTTGATCATGGCCTGCCCGGTAGACAGGGCCAGCTCATCATCATTAAGCGGCGTCAACTGGGCGACAGCGACTTGGGTAAGACAACCGCAGAATCCTGCCAGCAGTCTGGCAAGCGGCGTTCCGAAAAGACGGCGCATGGGAAATCCTGATTATTATTTTTATTGTTGTACTAACGTTCCGATTATGCCGCCTTCTCAGGTCATGTAAAGAGGGTGTCCGAAATTAACCGGTACTAATGTTCCATGTGTGGGATGGGAAGAAAGTCGAGAGGAATGATCAGGCTTCCTCAACTTCCCGTTGCCCCAGCAGATTAGCGCACTGCTGGTTGATCAGGTTTTCAACTGCTTCATCCACACCGGTGACCTGCCAGATTCCGCTTTCGTGCGTCGTCTCCTCAGTGGTCACACCCGCTGTTTGAATCATCGTTTGATCCACGAGCAGTTGCTCATCGTCGTCCAGACTGGCAAGTAGCAGCGCTTTACTGGCCGCAGAGTCCGCCAGTGCGGGGTGGGTATCACCAGGCGTTAGGGGCTCGGCGATGGTGATGCCCGTACCACTTTCCAGACGCGCCACGGCGTGTTCCGGCTGGTGGCCGAGCAGGGTGCGGACAAGCAGGGCGCAACAGACGGCATTAAATGCATAATCGCTGTTTTCCGCTTCATGGAAACTGATAAAGGCATTGCCTTCCGCAGAGTATGCGAGTTTGCCCCCATAAAGCTGAGCAGCTTTAGCGACCAAAGGAATTTGCTGTCGAATCAGCCGGTGCAGCTCCATAGCGGGCAGGCACTGGCGCAGCTTGCCGAAGTTGCGGAACCGGACCGCCAGCAGGGCAGTTTCACCCAAGGCTTCAGGTGGAAGTGGCTCTAGCGCCGGTACCGGGCTGTTGGCCGGTTCCAGCGGTTTTTCGGGTTGAGGTGTCGGCACTGCACCACGGGTAATCAGTAACTCCAGCTGTTTGATCAGACGTCGAGGCTCATCTTTAACACTCTCGTCACAGGCTTTTTCGCCATCACAGAGACCCTCCAGCTGGTGGATGGCTCGCTGCATGAGCCGGGTTCGGTTACGGCTGTAGTTCACAATCAGCACCACACCGCTCATTAGCAACAGGGCGGTCAGCGCCAGGATGATGATGGTGGCGTCCGTTGCCGGCTGGGTCAGTCGCTCTTCATCAAGCTGAATGCGGACATACCCGGCAATGACTTCCTGATAATTGATCGGTTCGGAATAGGTGATATAGCGGTCATTCAGATCGACATCATCCTTCTCTGCAATCGCGAGACGGTTGTTGTCGATGCTGTAGATGGCTGCCCGTGCCACATAGGGTTTTTTGACCAGGTCGTTGAGCAGCACGGTCAGGCTGAGCCGGTCACCGGTAACCAGCATGTCGGTGGCAAAACGGGCGGTCTGTTGTGCCAGTGCGGAGCCTAGCAGGTCCGCATGGTGATGGCTGGCGCTGTTGATTTCCCGGGTGGCTACGGCGGTGAACAGGGTCAGGCTGGTCAGCACCAGTACCATGAACAGAGTAATGAGTTGTTGGCTCAGGGATAGTCCGGACAGGCTGACAACCTGACGGAAACGACGGCTGAGGCGGGTAAACAATGAAGAATCGCTGGTTTGACTCACGGAGGTCTGCGCTTGTTACGGGTTATCTGTTAATACTGTCTGTGTCTGCAGGTGTTGTGCAAACACTATTTTCTTTCAGGAACGTTTCATTCCACTCATGCCGGCGATTTTGCCTGACGCCCGGTGGATTTGCATGCGCAAGCAACCGCAGGGACTGGTAGAATGCCGCCATAACAATTTCCGATGGTACCTCTGAGGGGCAGGGTGTGAGCAGAATTATCCTCTTCAATGTCACCGGGCAGGACAAGCCGGGGCTGACCTCCGGCATCACGTCGATCATGGCCGAACATGGCCTGGAAATCCTCGATATTGGCCAGTCCGTGATTCATGACACCCTGACCTGGGGCATCCTGGTGCGGTTGCTGGATGAAGATGCCAGTGATCCCGTCCTCAAGGAACTGCTGTTTCACTTCCACAAAATGGACCTGCAGGTGCGTTATCAACCGGTCACCGAATCCCAGTATGAGGATTGGGTGCAGGCGCAGGGCAAGGATCGTTACATCGTTACCCTGTTGTCGCGTTGCGTGACAGCGGAGCAAGTGGCGCGGGTCTCAGGCATAACCGCAGCACATGGCCTCAACATCGACCGCATAACCCGCCTTTCAGGCCGTGTACCGTTGGATCAAAATAGTGCGGATGCCCGCGCCTGTGTGGAATTTTCCGTCCGAGGAACGCCGGAAGATTTGCAGCGGGTACGGGCGGATTTCCTGCAGTTGTCGTCTGAAATGGATGTCGATATCGGCTTCCAGGAAGACACTATCTACCGGCGTACCCGACGACTGGTGGTGTTTGATATGGACTCCACTCTCATCGAGGCGGAAGTCATTGATGAGTTGGCAATCGAAGCCGGTGTTGGCGAAGAGGTGGCTGCCATCACGGAAGCCGCCATGCGTGGAGAGCTGGATTTTGCCGGAAGTTTCCGCAAGCGCCTGGCCCTGCTGAAAGGGCTGGATGAAGCGGTTCTGGAGACAGTTGCAGCACGGCTCAAGCTAACAGAAGGCGCGGAGCGTCTGATTGGTTCCCTGAAACAACTGGGTTACAAGACGGCCATCGTCTCCGGTGGCTTTACCTATTTCGCTGAATATCTGCAGCAGCGTCTGGGCATTGATTATATCCATGCCAATACCCTGGAGATTGTCGATGGCAAGGTGACGGGTGAGGCGAAGGGACGGATCGTGGATGCCAGCCGCAAGGCCGAACTCCTGCGTGAGCTGGCAGAAAAGGAACAGTGTCGTCTGGAGCAGGTCATTGCCGTCGGCGATGGCGCCAATGACCTGGAGATGCTTGCCGCCGCAGGCTTAGGTGTGGCATTCCGTGCCAAGCCGTTGGTGAAGCAGTCGGCCCGGCAATCCATTTCCACGCTGGGACTCGATGGTATTCTTTATCTGCTTGGCTGGCGTGATACGGACCTGGATGCATTGCATCACTGAATCCTGTCTTTGGAGGCCGGGCTTTCCCGTCCGGCCCCGCGAATGAAGGGTTATTTTTCCTTTTCCACCAGATGGACCGTTTCAATAATCCCACCGTCAAACCGGATAAACTGATCGGGTGTGCCAAACCGGAAAATACCGGAGGAATACATGACGTTGTTATTGAAATTAAAAATCAGCGTCGTGTAATCAGGGTGGGATGGCTCCAGCCAGCTGACGACATAAAACCGGTCACCGATCTTCCGTGACCGGTAGGGCAAATCCTTGTTCCCGTTACCCTTTCTCGGCCCGGCAATCCATTCATATCGCAGCATGCCGTCGTAGAGTTCAAGCTGTATCCCGCTACCGTTCTGGTAGTAATACTCGACAGACGTTCCATCCAACAGGTGCATGGGCTTGATGGCGTCTGCTTCTTGCCGAGCCTTTTCCAGTGAAGTAGACATACTATTCTCTTTTGCTGCTGAGTGGTTCAGTGGCAAACAACCCAGCATGAATAGCGCGAACAATGTCTTGCAGGTTTTCATGCTGTTTCTCACAGAAGGTGGTGATGACGTTCAGGCGAGTTGCTCAAAGGCCATGAGCAGGGCAATCAGAATGAAGGCGCTGCCGCAGCACTGGTTAAAAATACGACCATGAGCGTTGAGCCAGGGACGTAACCAGTGAGCAATTCTCGCCAATGTATATTCGACCATGAACTCACAGGCTGCAAATGTCAGGATCATGATCGGCAGCTGTGAAAACAGTGGGCGGGTTGGATCAATAAACTGCGGAATAAAAGCAGCAAACACAAGGATGACTTTCGGATTTGCCAGTGCTGTCAATGACCCCTGCCGAAAGAGTATTCTTCGGCTGACCCGGTCACTGGCTTGGTTTTCCTGGCATTCTGGCGCAGCTGTTTTCCACAGCTTAAGGCCGAGCCAGGTCAGGTAGAGTGCACCTGCTGTCTTCATAATCATCAGCAAACTGCCATGTGTTTGCATAATCGCACCAACGCCAAGAACAGAGATCGCCATTAAAAGAATAAAACCGCAGGTACCACCAAGCACTGTAAACAGTGCCTGACGATGGCCATATATCAAACCGTGGGACAAGGCAAGTAAGCCATTGGGACCGGGAGCCAGAGCCAGACCAATCATCGCCAGAGCAAACAAAAACCAGGTTTCTAACGCCACGAAAACATCTCACATCATTGAATCAAAGAATCACGAGTATACTGACTCCCGATTCTGACTAGACGGTCTGTTCTGGTCGTATGCTGGTAATTTCAGGACAACTCGGGATGTTGGATGACGACGCCTAAACCACCGCTTGAAGCAGGTTTTCTGCTCTTACCGCTGCCGGGATTTTCGTTACTGGCACTGGGCGGCTTTGTCGATAAGTTGCGCTTTTCTGCGGATGAAGAAGACCATAGCCAGCAGCGTTATTGTTGTTGGCAACTGGTCGGGCTGGAGGCCTGTGCTGTTAACGCCAGCAGTGGGGTACCGGTTGAGGTTGAGACGCTGATGGCACCTGAGGGTTTCACGGGCTATGACTATCTTGTGATATTTGGTCCCCGTACAACCCAAGCGGCCCAGGCTATGGCACCGTCTTACCAAACACTGCTAAGGCAGGCTGCTCGGCGTGGATTGACACTGGTGGCAGTGGATAACGCCAGTTTCCTGCTAGCACAGTGCGGTTTGCTTAAGGGCTATCAGGTGGTGGTGCATTGGCGGCACTTAGCGGAATACAAAAATGCTTTCCCCAATAGCCGTATAAGGGAGAGAGACCTCTACTGTATTGATGGCAAACGGGCTACCTGTGCAGGTGGCTGTGCCACGGTTGATTTAGCCGTTGAGCTATTGGCTCGTCACAGTGGTCGTGAACTGGCGCTGAAGGGGCTGGCGGATATGCTGGTGGATGAAAGCCGGGGTTCGCACCATGCGCTGCGTTCACTGAGTGAAGCGCCTGGCCAGAGTCGTCTGGTCGGACGTGCTATTGCATTGATGCGACAGAATTTGGCAAAAACGCTTTCCATTGAACAACTTTCTCATCAACTAGGGGTGAGCCGACGGCAGCTGGATCGTTTATTTGTGGATAACCTGGGCCGTAGTGCTCGGCAGCACTGGTATGGGATGCGCATGCAGCATTGCCATTGGCGTCTGTTAAACAGCACCCACCCTATTGGTCTGCTCGGATTGGAGATCGGCATTCACGACAGCAGTTACCTGAGTAAACAGTTCAAGCGGTATTTTGGTGTTACGCCGCAGCAGTTGAGATCACAGGCTAGAAACCAAAAAGATCGTGGGCGTAAAGCGATAGGAGAGGTTTTCCTGACACCAGAAATGCCAGGAGAATAGGTAAGAAAAGAAGAGCATTTTTATCGGGTTACTGCTCGAAATCGTAATGCATGTCCGGTTCTGGCGCCTGAATATAGTAACCCTGCACATAACCCACACTCATCTGCCACAGGCAGGACAGTTCGCTGGCCGACTCAACGCGGGGCATTACTACGGTAATATCATTATCGGACAACGTGTTGACCAGATCCTGCAGCTGATTTTTGCTCTTTTCGTCCGTCGTGATATCAGCAATGTAGCTGGCATCGATTTTTACGCGATCAACAGCGATATGTGAAAGCGTGGCAAGCGGTTTGTCCGCCAGGCCAAAGTGGGAAATGCAGAGTTCGAAGCCATTTTCTTTTAATGCACTGAACACCGGTTCCGCTTTTTTCAGGTATTTTACCAACTCACTTTCTGATATCTGGATGGTAAGACTATTGGCAGTCAAATTGACTGCCTTAAGGGCAATGTTCAGCCATGATGGCAATGTCTGGTCGCGTACCGACTCTCCGCTGATATTCACAAATAGTCGTGTTTCTGGATGTGTCTTGCGCTTTTCTGCCAGCTGTTTGATGGCCTGCAGAATCACCCAGCGATCCACTTTTCGGGCCAGTCCGGCTTTCTGACAGGCTTCCAGGAACTCTGCCGTGGTGATGCTATCTTCCTCATCGTTATTGTTCAGCCGGACATACACTTCATACTGCTCTTCCGGATGCTCCAGGTTAACGGTAGGCTGGTACAGCAGTGTAAAACCGTTGTTTTCCATAGCGTTCTGGGCCATGGCGACAATGTTGCCTTCCCGCGCTTTGCGTTCCAGTTCTTCCTTCGGATCGTGTAATGCCGTCTGGTTACCACCGGCCTTACGGGCCTTGATGCAGGCGTATTCTGCCTGGGTCAGCAGGTACTCGATATCCTGTTGCTGACCGTTGACCGGCATGAGGCCGATCGACAATGTGGATTGCAGTGTTTGTCCGGATACCTCAGAAAGATGCCGTTCAACCGCCGCCAGCAGGGTTGTGGTCAGATTATCCAGCGTGTCTTCGTCATCCCCATAAATCAGTGCGAGGAAGATATCATCCCCGTAACGAGCCAGTAGCTGTGGTTCCCGAATATATCCCTGCATGACCTTGGCGACATCCGCCAGTAGCAGGTCTGCATCGGCAATACCGCGGGAGCGCTTGACGTCATTGAAGGTATCCAGACGAATATCCAGCAATGTACTATTACTCTTACCTTGCACTGCCAGCTCAACCGCGCCAGCCAGTTGCTCGGCGAAATACTGCCGGTTAAAGAGCCCGGTGGTCAGGTCTTTGTGGCTGAGTTCCTGCAGGCGCGCTTCCAGTTCCGGGTCTACCCGGTCCATACGGATGACAATCTGGGTGCAGGGCTCGCCTTCATAGCTGGCGGCGGAGAGTGTCATCCGGGCCTTGAAGGTGTTGTCATCACTGCGCATGCCCTGAAATGTAAGCTCTCCGACGTCATTGCCCTGATGAAAATCCTTCAGGAACTGCCGGAACGCCGCCTGGTCTTCGCCATGAATCAGGTCGATGGCGGGGATGCAGATCATTTCATCAGGATCATCACAGGCAAACAGGGTGAGGTAGGCAGGATTCGCATAGATATGCATACCATCGTGGACGTAGGCGATGGCGTCCTTGGAACTTTCCAGCAGCAGTTCACAGCGCTTTTCAGTTTCCGACAGCACAGACTCCGCCTGTTGGCGACGACGACGGTCGTTCAGGTGAGCGACTTCCCGCAGTGACGCCAGCAGCAGGTGTACATCTCGACCGGCAGGAATGGCATCCATGGCGCCGGCCTGCAGCCAGGCTTCGACGGTCTCCGGTTCACTGTTTCCTACGCGAATGATCGAGGGAATATCCCGCTTCAGGTGCCGGATGCGGTCCAGTACCTGACGGGCGTTCAGGGTGTCGGTCTCTTCTGCGGCTATCAGCAAATCCCAGGTCTGGCTGGTGAGTGAATCATCAAGATCCTCCGGCGAGGTGATGCGATGCATACGAATCGCATGGCCGGCATTTCGAAACAGGTTGACCTGTTGTTCGGCATCATTCTGGGATTGCTCAAGCAGGAGCAGGCGAATGGTCTGATTATTATCTGCCATGGGTACCGCTATGCATTGTTATTGCCCGTTATCTTAAAGGATTAGTGCGGTGGTACAAGGGCATGACTGTGTTTCAGGTCAGGTTTCAAAGGGATGTCCAGATACTGCTGAAGTCATCATCCGCCCCTGAGGCGGCCTTCTGTGCCTGTGACTGTTCTGCCAGTTGTTCAAACGTCCGGTAGGTGAAATGGCTGTAACTGCCGGTGGTCTGCAGGCAGTCGATCAGTCTTGCGCGCAGAAGCTGGTGGCCATTATTCAATATGATCTTATTGCCGGGTTTGAATGCGACCCGGGGCAGGATCAGGCTCTCGGTATTGTGGGTGGTGCGGAAGGCCGGCAGCAGGAAACAGCGCATGAAGGCGCTCTGTTCCCGCGTTTTGCTGAGCAGTGAAACGGCACCGGGCCGCGCGCCGGGTGTCAGTAACTGGATACCCAACAGCACCGTACTGTCATCGGTACGCTTCAGCCAGCGGATGCTGGCCAGTGTCCATTGCTGACTGGTTTTGTCATGCACTGCAATCAGTTCCCCACTCTGGATCTGGGGGGGAATCACACCGGTCAAACGCAGGCAGTAGCCTTCCGGGCTAATGTTCTCCAGCGATGCCTGATGGATCGTATGTTCTCGGGTTTTGGCTTTCTGCGATGTCGAAGATGCACCTGAAAACAGGATGGTATCGCTTTTGGTGATGGGGGATTCACCGCAGATACCGGTGCCGTTATCCACATGGGACCACACATCCCGATCCACCGTGGCCATGGCTGTCTGGTTTTTCAGAATAGCGGTATAACCCATGGTACGGGTGAGGAAGCGGTCAAACGGCATCTGGTTGCTGAGGTAATAATGGCAGGCGGTAAACCCGGTCACAAACGACAGCCGGCCCTCGGTTTGTTGTCGGTTGTACTTGCGGTTGGTCTTGTGACTCCAGGCGGACAGCAGGTGACGGGTAAGGTGTTCCGGCAGTGGTGGTGTCAGCGTGCTGTCGGCAGGGTTGGGTTCTGCCAGTGAATCTGTCAGCAGGTTAATCAGACTCCCAGTGTCGAGTCCGCGCAGGTTCGTGTCACGGGCGGTTTCGTTGTCCGTCGGGTAGTCCGGTCCATGGTTGGCTGTGATATCTACCACGAAAGGTGTTTCTATTACGCTGTCATCAATAATGCTTGCTGCGCCTGACCAGCGTTTCAACGTATCCGAGAGTTGCTGCAGTTCCATCTGGCGAAGCATATTTGGCCGTGAGCGGGCCATCAGCAGGGCGCGCTTGTAAACATCTTCAATCGACATCTCGGGAGACTTGGGCGCTTCCGGCTCATGGATTTTGATGGACAGTAACTGATACTGGTCCGCCAGCCGGTACAGTGTGTGTAACTCCAGCCAGAAGTGTCTCGGCAGTTGTGAATAAAGCTGGTAAGCGGTCAGCATGTGGTCGCAGCTTTCCGACAGCGCACGGTGCAGCGCCAGTGGCAGACGGCGCTGTCGATGAGGGTTTGGTCGCCTTGTGGATAACCTGTTGGCTTTTTGTTGCTTCTCTGTGTGTGTTGCGAGGATAACCTGTTTGTAACCGCAGAGAAGGTGATTCCTGAGCGCTTGGGATAAATTGGCAATTTTCTGTTCGCGCGGATCCAGCGTCACGGTTTTTTGGAGAAAGTGTTTGCCCAGTGCCTGGCAGGTGTAATGCACACAGGGGCGCATCTGCTCAAGGATGTCGAGGCGCAGGGTAGAGGAGAGCCGGGTCAGGTTCAGGTCCTGCAATGCCAGGTAGAGCTGGCGGGCGGTCTCGCCCAGGTTGGCCTTGGGCAGCTGACTCAGCCAGTAACGGATGGCAGGCATTTCCGCTGCGCAAAATTGCAGCGTATCTTGCGTGTGCGCGGGAACATTGAGCGCCAGATTCTGCACTGACGTATCCATGAGCCCCTCTCCATGCTGGGTGCCGGATGGCGTGAATTCGTATTCTTATCTGTCCATGGTAATGAAAGTGTGACGCAGTTGTCATCCGGAAACCGTTGTCAGAGGCTGAGCCGGTTTCCGGTACGGTGCTTGCTGATCAGTGTTCGTATAGCGGAGAGAGGGTAATCTTGCAGGGGGCACCGGCCTTTTCACGGGCCAGACGAGGCACCAGGTAGCCGGAACAACGACGGCTCATCTCGCCCAGCAGGCGGCGGACGTGGGTTTCGTCCCGATCGAAGTGAGCGGCGCCCTGCACTTTGTCGAATAAGTGCAGGTAATAAGGCAGCACGCCGTTGTCGAACAATGTTTCGTTCAGTTCGACCATCGCCTCCACATTATCGTTGATGCCGCGAAGCACCACGGTCTGGCTGAGCAGGGTAACACCGGCATTGCGCAGGCTATTCAGGCTGTGGCAGACATCCGCGTCAATCTCACGGGCGTGGTTGCAATGCACGACAAGGATTGGCTGCAGACGGGTGCCAGTGAACCAGCTGAGCATCTCCTCGGTAATCCGCTGGGGTACCACGATCGGTAACCGTGTATGGATACGCAGCCGTTTGACGTGGGGAATCTCGGCTATGGCTTCGGTGAGCCAGCGCAGGCGGGCATCGTTCACGGCCAGTGGGTCGCCACCGCTGAAAATCACTTCCGTGAGCGAGGTGTCCGCAGCGATGTAATCGAGCGCTTCCTGCCATTCGGCCCGATTCATTTTATTGTCGTCGTAGGGAAAGTGACGGCGGAAACAGAACCGGCAGTTGACGGCACAGGCGCTGCCCAGCATCAGCAACAGGCGGTTGCGATATTTGTGAAGGATACCTTTTTTGGCATTCTTCGGTGCTTCTCCCAGTGGGTCAGCGGAATAGCCCGGGGTTTTGATCAGTTCATCCGCGACCGGCAGCACTTGTTTCAGCAGTGGGTCGTCAGGGTTACCTTTCTGCATGCGGGCGATATAGGGCAGCGGTACGCGCAGGCGGAAGGATTCGCTGGCTTTTTGTGCGGCGGGCAGCAGGGCGGGATCCAGTTCCAGCAGGCGCAGGAGCGCGGCGGGATCGGTAATCGCGTCGCTGAGAATGTGCTGCCAGGCTGGCCGGTGGGCCGGTGCGACAGGTTCGGTAGTCAGATTGTGTGCGGATCGCGTGATCATAGGCGACGTTCAGGTTCCCGCAGTTTGGCAGTGTAAGAACAATAGCGTGTTGCAGCCGGTGACTGAAACTTCCTGGCGGAAAGTCTGTCAGCGGCAAGGCCGGTTCCCTCGGTAGACCGCCCTTTATACAGGGCTTAGCTCGGTTGGACAATCCGCAGCAGGACGGATTTTGTGAGGTGATAGCGAAGAAGCTTAACTGTATACGATTGTACCCATTTCATGCGTCATTAATTTGTGCAACATAGGCTATGGTCATGATAAGGCCGATAACAATTGACCCGAAAATCAGTATAAGGTGTTTAATTTGCTCGATATCTCCGTTTCTTACCCTTTCTATGATGGCATGAGCGTCTGCGCGTGCATTATTGATTGGCCATCTCTCAACGTCAGCAGCTCTGTTTATTTCAGCATTATTGTTTGGGTTTAATCGTGGTATCATCGGTGCTAGAACTAAATTATCAAATGTTCTACCAACTGTTCGTATTACAGCTGTAGCATAATCAGCCAGTCCCATATTGTTAGCTTGGAATTGATTTCTTTCAGCTTGGTAATTAATTACTAATTCATGGCCTACATCAAAAATTGCGAGTCTATACATGTTTAGGACTGCTAACGCTGGTAGTAACTGTACTAAATATAGTAAATGTTCTATAGGAAATAACGGTAATGGCAGTAATGCCGGTGCGAACAGAATAATTGGGCGATTCCACATCAAGCGTAATGGAAGCCATCTATCTTCAAGGACTCTATTAAATATGTCTCTTATTTCATCCAGACGATTAATTTGTGGATCACCGAAAGGCAAGTGTTGATGAATAGCTGGACGGGGTTCTATGCCAATAAGATGAGGTTGTTCAATTAGTTGGATAAAAATAGCCAATAGGTTTTGGAAAAAATCTCTTGGACGATGGTTTCTTGGATGGTGTCTTATATGTGGGAGAAGTATTGTCAATTCTTCAGTGACTATTTCTTTTGTACATAAAGGACATTCTTTTTTGGATCCTGGGGTTTTAAGCCAACTTTCCAGACAGTTTTTACAGTAAGAGTGATGGCAGCTCAAAACGATTGCTGTTGAAAAGTTTTCTAGAGATAAACGACAGATAGGGCATTCCTCATTTCTTGATCGATTGATGAATGCATAAAAAAGATCGTTCTCAAGATAGTATTCAAATACGGACCAGCTGATTATTAGCCAGTTAGGGTTTGCTCTTATCGATGCCTGAATAAGAGCGTTTCTGATATCTATTTTCCTATCGTGTAAAGCTTTTTTTTGTTGGATGGAGAAATTTTCAAGACGGTTGTCTATTTCAAGGTTTACGTAGCATTGAGGACATCGGATTGTGAATGCCAGTAAGGTTAAATCTTGATTACTTTCTAATTTGTGCCCGCAAGGTAATTCCCAAGGGCTTTTAGCCGTTGGAAAAATGCTGGCTGCTGTTGATATGGATGAGCTAGGGTAGGTGATTAACATTTTTGACTTCCTTTTTCTACGTACGTTATATAAAACAAGAAATTATTTACGATTTAATTGAGGGCATATGCAACTACGAAGTTTCCGGAGTGTATTGGCGATATATAAGTCTGACAGCTAACTAATCACATAATTCGTGGGGTTCTAACATATGTGTCAGCTCCACTGTCGCGATCTGCGTAATGAGCTTTCCGAAGCAGGTGGCATGCTTGCCATATAGCTGTTTCTTGAAAAACATCATGACTTGTCACGATCCAGCGTTAGATTCTGTCGTCCTGGCAGCATTTTTTACACTATCGTTCCATCTCTGAGTTTACGGGAGTAAACTGGATAAGGCTGTATTCAAAAACAGGGATTATAGAAATGAAATTTTTCCCGATAATGAGTTTCAGGCAGGTAGTTGTCTCAGGAGCCTGTCTTTTTGTCTCCGGCTGTGTAAGTTTAACCCCGGTAACCTACCGTTCATCCATTGCTACCATTAACCACGAAACGGTACAGATCACATCTTCGTTCAATGAGATGCTTGCCAATCATTTGAGCGTCAAACTTAACGGAACCCTGGTGATCGATCAGTCGATTGGTAATCCTTTATTCCCTGAATATGAGGGTAATAATGAGAAATACATGCGTCAGCCTATAGTGTTTAAACCAGTTTCCGGAGAGTGGCAGACAAAAACAGTCATTGCAGAATGTGGACTGGGCACACCGAGCAGTACGTTACTAAGACCCGTTTGTCTGATCAAAGTTGACGGCAAGGACGTTGCCGACTTCTCGTTCTAGAGGATAATTGGCATTGGTCAGAACCAAAAAAAGAGAGGTTCTGGATATATCTTATCCTGCTGAAGCTCACGTCTCCGGTTTCTGATCGTTCAGAACACGGAGACGTGTATGGCATGCCCTGTAAAGGCAAGATAGGTAAGCGCATAGTTAAATATTTGGCGATTAATCAGCCGCGTTAGTTATCCCCTTTCCCCTCCACATTCAATTGTCAGCCACAAAGGTTTTTGTTGGTGCCTATTCACAGCACGCTTTAGCTTGACCTGTCTATAGCTTCATAGTTTAAGGTGCCTCATATTCACCGGGCACATTGCCGCAGACCGGAGCCTACGAATGTACTTTATTGCTGAACTTGCGGAACGTGTCAGCCTTTCCCGCAGTACCTTGCTCTACTACGAAAAACAGGGGCTGATAGCAGGGAAACGGCAGGCTAACGGATACCGTATCTATAGCGAAAAAGACGCCCAGCGGCTGCGGTTGATACAGAAACTGCAGGCCGGTGGGCTGACGCTGAAAGAGTGCAAGGCCTGCCTCAATAGCCGGGTGGATCGTTCTTTATTGCTAAAACGCCTGAAGCAGTTAGATGACGAGATTGCCCAAAAACAACAGTCCCGACAGTTGCTGGCTGCGATGCTCGGTGAAGGAGAACTCAAGGCGTGGCATCAATCCCTGGACGAGGTCGCACCGGATGCGCACCTGGAGTGGTTAATGAATCAGGGCTTCACGCAAAAGGAAGCGCTCAGGCTCAAATGGTTATCAAAAGACATGAACACACACGAACAGTATATGAACGACTTTATGCAGGTATTCGAAGCACTGGACCGATGGGGACCGGGCTCGGAGAAGGATACATTGGAAGCCCTTGCCAGGGTACCGTTTGAACCTGCACGCATTCTGGACATTGGCTGCGGCAAGGGGATCGCAACAACGTTACTTGCTGCACATACGTCAGCACATATTACCGCTGTCGACAATGATGAGCCTGCTCTGGCACGTCTTGTTGAAAGAGTCCAGGACGACGGCATGGCTGACAGCATTGAAACGATTTGCGTCAGTATGACCGATTTGTCGTTTGATGAGGCCAGCTTTGATCTTATCTGGGCAGAAGGTAGTGCATATATCATGGGTGTCGCCAACGCGTTTACTCAGTGGCAAAAGTTCCTTGAACCACAGGGGGTGCTGGTGCTAAGCGATCTTGTGTGGCTTAACGGTGCTCCGAGTCAGGAGGCTTTGACGTTCTGGCAACAGGAATATCCGGATATGACGACAGTCGCAAGGCGTGTTGAGCAGGCTAATGAGGCGGGTTATACGGTAATCGATACCTTTAGTCTCAGCGATGAATCCTGGCAGAGCTACATCAAACCGCTTGAGGCGCGTGTTAATGCGCTTAGATCGACCATACCAGAGTCAGCTGCATTGAGAAATATCGAAACGGAGCTGAACATCTATCGGCACCATTTGGGTGAATTTGGATACCAGATGTTCGTACTGAGAAAGGCTATAACCTAACAGCAATAACTGAGATCTGATCTGACACAGTCCGACGCATTATCGTATGCAGTGTCAGATCAGGCTCGAACTCTTTCCGTATCCCTTCGGAGTCTTTTGTGAGTTTGTTGTTAAGAAAACCTCATCAGCCAAGTTTTCTGGCGCATTTTTCTTTACTATTACATTGAGCGTTCATGAACATCGTTCAGCTGTTTATCGATTGATTGCGCTTTATTCATGCCTTAGAAAACCTATTATTCAAAGTATCCCTGAGGTTTTGAATGGGATTGTCAGTGAGTAGCGGATAGCCGAATTTTCAATAACCTTGTCCCGCTTTGCCTGGGTTAGTTATCATCGTTACAACGCAGGGGGCTCATACGGCGCTAACAACGACACATGACGTGCATAGGCAACAGGGAGAGTGTTATTGATGAATGTGGTCATTCTGTACTCAGCAGGTCATCTGGGTAGCGCAGTGATCATGAACAAGTTGTTGAGCATGCCGGGCGTTAACATTGTTGGCGTCGTCAAAGCTCAGCCGTTAACCCTGTCTCTTCGTGGTCGTGCGCGTGTCATCAACCACTTGAAAAAGGTAGGGTGGAAATTCGCCTGGTTACTCCTTTGGCAACGCTGTATCCAGATACTGGGTTACCTCATTACCATGGTGTTTCCCTTCTTGCGTAAACGATTAAAGCCCGCCTGGAAAATTGCGGTGGATCATAATATTCCCGTGTTCCATTGCGGTAATATCAATGACGTGGCCTGCCAGCAATTCATCAGAAAATTGCAACCTGACTTGCTGATTTCCGCCTATTTTTCGCAAATACTTAAACAGGACATAATCTCTCTGCCTAAAATCGGTGTGCTTAATGTTCACCCTGGCTGGCTGCCTGTCTACAAAGGGGCGATGGCTTATTTCTGGGTGTTAAATAATGGCAGTGACCGGGGCGGTGTGACTATTCACTGGATTGATGAAGGAGTAGATACTGGGGAAATTCTGGCTCGCAAGTCGTTCAGGTTAAACGCCCATGCTACTCAGGAAAGTGTTTTGATGTTTACCGCCGTGATTGGCGCCAGGCTGCTGAGTCGGGTGCTGAAACGGTTGATGGCAGGGCAAGATCCACGCCTGCATATCGTCCATACTCATGACGAGGATGACATCTACTACCCCATGCCGGGTGAAAGAGCATTTGAGTCGTATTTCAGGCAGCGTCGTTTTTTCAGAATACGGGATGTATTGTCTGTGCTGGTGATGAAGAAATATCGATAAACGTTGAAGGAAATCTGTGAAACTTGAAATATATCGTAAGAAAAGAGGATACCCATAACATCACTGCTGATTGATATGGATTAAGCAGCGCTTGATGCTTAAGAACCGGATGTACTATAGCTCCTGCTCATTACTTTTTTTTCGTCTTTTCTATATGTGTGTTTATTGTTCCAGATCAACATCAGTGTGATGTTCTCCCATCCGGCCTTGTGTTTTATCAAATGAATGTAATAACTACAGACATACAAAGATACAAACATAACGACTGATTGCTTAAGCTTTATTGATAATGTGGGAAGTCAGTGAGTCATAGGCATTAGGAGTGTCTTTACCTGTGAGTAATATTCGGAGGTTGACGACATGGTTAAGGCTAAAGCGTGGTTTTGCTTTTTTTTATTTTCCAGTTTCTTTCACCCCGTGTTTGCCTGTGGGCAGGTTAGAGGATACACCCCATTAATGAGTTGGACAGAGGAACAATATGGCACAACGGTTCCCAAGTTTGATGAAGAGCACAAGAACCTGTTTAGATTCGTTAATCAGTTGCATCGGAGCATTGTAGAAAACCAGGAAAGAAGTATTGTGAAACACAATCTTGATGCGCTGGTCAGCTATGTGGTGGAGCACTTTAGATCTGAAGAAGAAATGATGCAGGCTAAAGGATTTGAGGGCTATGAAGCCCATAAGCGTTCCCACGATAAATTTGTCGAAACCTGTGTCAATTTGCAGGAACAGTTTGCCGCAGGTCAGGACGACATTACGCTTGAGACTATGCAGTACATCAAGAACTGGCTTGATAGCCATATCCCAAATACGGATCGTCAGTATGGGCCTTTTCTTATGGGAATCTGAATGAAGCAGGATGTCCATTGCACCCGGTGGCTTCAATTGACTTATATTTCCCCGGCATCTCGACGTTCAGAGCCGGGGAAACGGTGTGATTCTTTGTAATAGTGAAGTGAACCTTACTCTCTGTCACGGTGTACGGAGTATTGATGAGTAACCTATCGCTTTCAGCCAATCTGGCACATTTCATTCAGCGTAAAACTGGCGACTAACCCTTCGACTTCTTCCATATACGCTTTCAGGTGATCGCTGTTCATATGGCGTTGCAATAAAGCGCGTGATTCCCAGTTCTCATAGAAAATAAACACTTCCGGGGTTTCATTGTCCTGATGCAGATCATATTGCAGGCAACCGGCTTCCTGGCGGGTGGGTTCGATGAGCTTTAAGAGAGCTGCTTTTACCCGATCGACCTTTCCCTGCCGGGCTTCAATGCGAGCGATAATGGTTAAGGGCTTGTTCATGATGAATCCTCGGATATTTGGTTAATATGCAACATTGAATCAGCAGTGATTAGCTCAGTCATGTCCCATGCTCTGCCCTCTAACGATAGGGGAGATATCCGCCATCATTAGACAGTAGAGCAGTAGTTATCCTGGCGATCTTAAAAACCTTCAAGCACAACTTTTCCGACAGTCTGGTGACTTTCAATATGTGTGTGAGCCATCTTGAGATTGGTGGCATTGATGGCACCGTAATGATTACCCATCGTCGTTTTTAGCAGGCCGTCATCAATGAGACTGGCGATGCTATTCAGGAGATCATGCTGCTTTTGCATATCCCACGTCTGGAACATTGAGCGGGTATACATGAATTCCCAGTGCAGGGAGAGGGATTTGGTTTTCAGTTTCATGATATCAATGCCGCTTTCCGGATCATCGATCAGTGCCAGCTTGCCCTGTGGTGCCAGTGTCTCGACCAGCTGCTCAAAATGCTGATCCGTATGGGTGAGGCTGATGACATGGCTGACATCTTCAATCCCTAAAGCCTTGAGTTGTGGCAGCAATGGCTGGGAATGATCAATGACATGGTTGGCGCCCAGTTCACGGACCCAGGCCTGGCTTTCCGGACGAGACGCGGTGCCAATCACGATGGCATGGGTTATTTTGGCAGCCAGTTGGGTGAGAATGGAGCCAACACCACCGGCGGCGCCCATAATTAAAATGCGAGGCTGTGGAGCGCCATCATTAACGTGTTCACCCTGACCATTGTTGTTTGGTAGAAGTGGGGTAAAGCCAAGACGGTCAAACAGCAGCTCCCAGGCTGTGATACTCGTTAACGGCATTGCAGCGGCTTCTGAGCTGGATAAGGTTTTGGGCTTCACACCAACAATGCGCTCATCCACCAACTGATACTCGGCGTTGGAACCGGGTCGGGTCAGATCGCCGGCATACCATACTTCGTCGCCTTCCTTGAACAGTTCGACCTGGTCACCGGTCGCAACCACTTCACCGACGGCATCCCAGCCCAGGACTTTGAATTGCCCTTCTTCCGGGGAGACGGCGGCCCGTATTTTGGTGTCTACCGGATTGACCGATACGGCTTTGACTTTTACTAGCAGATCACGCCCCGATGCCTGAGGTGTTGGTAATTCAATGTCGATTAGTGCATCGCTCTGATCAATGGACTGGGCTTTTAAATATCCGATGGCTTTCATGTTGGGTTCTTCCTGTCAGCTGTGAGTGATTAGGCAGAATAGACTGCGGTGTAAAACTATTATTGGGCACCGGATGAATGGTATAAACGCGGCAATGTTTTAAACATATTCAAAATATTTTTGAGAATGAATACCGGCGATCTTGCCCTTTTTGTCCACACTGCTGACAGTGGCAGTATCACACGTGCCGCTGAGCTGCTGGATATGAGTACTACGGCAGCCAGTGCAGCCCTGAAGCGCCTTGAAAAGCAACTGGGTACACCGTTGTTTATCCGTTCTACACGACAGCTACGGATTACTGCAGAAGGCGAGCGTTTCCTGGTTTATTGCCGCGAAGCACTGACCAGCCTTGAGGCAGGCAGAGCGTCCATGCATGCACTGGAAGGAAAAGTGGCGGGTGAACTGCGGGTCTCTGCACCATCGGACCTGGGGCGTAACCTGCTGTTAGACTGGATTGACGAGATCATGGAGGAGCATCCTGATTTATCAATCAACGTCCTGCTAGGGGATTCAATTGCGGATTTCTACCTGGATCGGGTGGATCTGGCAATCCGGTATGGTAGTCAGCCGGATTCGTCCATGGTGGCCTTCAAGCTGGCAACCATTGAACGGATCGTGTGTGCTTCCCCGACCTATCTGGCAAGGTTTGGTATGCCTGCAGAACCTAATGATCTGTTAAAACATAACTGTTTGCTTTTTCAGCTTAACAACCGTCTGAATGATGTTTGGGAATTTACCGGTAGGCAAAAAGGCAGGGTGGAACATTTTAAAGTCAGAGTGTCCAGTAACCGCTGCGCCAATGATGGGGATGTTGTACGACGGTGGACTATTGCGGGAAAAGGTATTTCCTTCAAGTCACGACTCGATATATCTGAAGACCTTCGTGCTGGTCGGGTCGTGAGAATATTGCCGGAGTATCAGTCATCAGGTGTGGATTTGAACCTTATTTGTCCGACCCGTAAACAGATAACGCCTGCAGTGCTGTTGCTGCGGGACAGGCTCAGGGTAAAGTTTGCTGAATGGTTGAGGGTATAACCGGTTTGGATCTGAAGGGTGAGAAGGCCAGGTAAGCATTTACCTTGAAATCGGTATGCAATGTTTTGCGGCCTCCGCATCAAAAACAACTCTCGGTTTAAAGTGCTTCATAAGGTAGGGCATGCTGGCTTTAACGCTCAGGATTCACATCTTTTTTCATGGTATAGGATGCCAATATTTTCCCAAGATTCTCAGGTTTGGCGTTGTAAACGGTATTTGAATAGAAAGCCATTGATACAATAAAAACAACAATGAGTAATAAACATGACATTTCAATCACTGCAGCGCCACGGTTCTTTTTCATCATTGATGTAGTCATAGATCTCCTTCTTAACGTTATTGGTGAGAATGAAACAACTTGGTAGTGATTTTTTGAATGTTAAAAATGTTAAGTTGAAAAATAAGCTTTTTAAATTAAAAGTTTCTTTCTTTTAATTAATGTTTATAAGTTACTGGGGCTGTATGAAAAAGTCAATAAAAACAATGCTTGGCAGGTGTTTTTTATAGACATAAAGTGAAATTAAAAAAGTAATTAGATATAATATAAATTATATATCGCGAATTGCTCTAATAGTTTATAAACAATTAATATCTATACCTCTTTGCTATATTTCTTTTTTTAAAGAAATGGCCGGCATTTAACGTAGGGTTGGTGTACAAGTTAAGTTAATACCAATCATATCTGTGCGATAGAATGCCTTCAGCATTGTTGCGTGACTAATAATTAACATCCAGCATGAATGCAACGCCCAATAAAGACATCTGCAGTCTGATAATCATCTTTTGTTGTTGCCATCTCCGGTTTGATACCTGGATGGATGGGATTCCGGCCATGATAACGGTGATGCTTTCGGGGCTAATTGTATGGTCAAAGTTGAGTACGTCAGGTGCTCCATCATCACAACATGAGGATTGCGTCAGTGTTTCGATGTTTGCATTACCACATTTGGCCGGGTGTCTTATGCACCATGTCGTGGGATCATCTCAATATTTGGATGGACAAACGTCTGTCGAGCCTCTTCAGAGAAAAGTACATCCGGTGTGTAGTGCGTCAGCATGATGTCTGTATCGAGCACCTCCGGGTTTTGCTCAATGAATGAAAGGGACGAATCTGTCCGTTCGGTGTTATGCATGAAATGATGAACAGCCAGTAACCAAGCCTGAGTCAGCGTTTCATGGTACTTCGATGAAGGGACACCATTGTGGCGTATAAAGCGATTCAATGCCTCGCGCATCATTGAAGCCGCCATTTCGATCGTATTCTCAACCAGATAAATGTAGGCCAGTCGGAGATGCGACTTGTGATCAAAGTCAGAAACTGGGAATACACAGGTTTCGAACTGTGTTTTGAAATTTGAGTCTTCTTCAGATAATAAGTGTCGCATTGTGTTGTCCATTCTTGTATCAGTTTATTTTGAGTGAGCCAGTGGTAAAAAGTTTCAGTGCTTTATCATGGTTTGTGATAGTTTTTTTTGGCGAATAGAGTGTCGTCTGCGTGTAATACCATACAGGCACTACACGCAACATCTTAATTATTGTTTCGACCAGGCTCGGATATCAGCAATTTCATCGTTATCGATTTTCAGCGATTCCAGGAATTCCTGGTGTGCATCGGGTTCCATTTTTTCAAATTGTTGATGCCAGTTCTTCATATCGTCTTCACTGAAGCCGGCGGCCTGCATGATTTCTACCCAGCGTTCTTTGTTGACCATGGTTTGCTCCAATAAATCGGGTTGTTCCAGTAGTATGACAATCGCTTTCTGCTGCTGACGCAGTGTCTGGATCTCTTTCTCAAGCGCCGTAAACTGGTCACGCAGAAGACGCTCTTGTGACAGGTCGTCCTCACGGTTCAGCAGTGATGCTATGTTCCTGATGGGTACCCCAAAAGAGCGGTACGCAATAATGGCTTCCAGTCGTTTGATCTCTTCCTCGCCATACCAGCGGTAACCGTTCTCTGACCGTTGGCGGGGGCGCAGCAGTCCTGCACGCTCATAGTAAAGCAGTGTGGTGCGTGAAATATCGTACTTTCTGGCCAACTGAGTAACAGTGAGCATATGACGTCCTTCGTGAGCACAAGAGCCATTCTCAGCCCTGCACTTGTAGACGGGTCAACAGGGAATTATGGAATTTTCATAACTATTTTCACGAACCTGTATGGATAACGGAAGGCTTCATTCATCGAAGGTTCGCTTGGCTTCACGATCGGTTGGTTTGGGGCCAGACTATTACGGTTTACCTCGTGATAACTGAGAGGCTAACTCTATAGTGGGAAGGACTGGTTGTTTATTCATCTATCCTGTTAAGGCGTTACCGTGAAGTCAGTCTGCTTGATTAAAAGCAGAGAGGAGTTCGATTGTGAGCGATACAGTAGAACGCATGCGCACGACGCTGGACACCAAGCTGGGTGCTGTCATGGAGCAACTGAAAACGACAAAGAATAATCTTGAAGCAGCATCAGGTGCCATTGATGAGGGGATTCATTCCAAACTGGAAGACGCCAGGGTAAAGGTTCAGGCAAAAAAACAGGAAGCTGATGTGGCCAGGGAGCGTCTCAAAACGTTGATCGAGGTACAGACAGGCGATATCAAAGCACAGGTTGCGCAGTGGAAGGCAAATCATGAACACGACAAGCTCGTCAAGCACGCAGATCGTGCTGAAGATTATGCAGGCGTGTGCATTGAACTGGCCATGGCTGCTGCGGTAGAAGCAGAAGAAGCTGTTCTTCAGGCTATAGCTGCACGAATGGATGTAGAGAGTGCTTCGTAACAGGTTTCTCACACTTGAATACAAAATCATTTCTCTGGTTTCTGAGCGTCTTAGAAACCGGAGAAATAGAATAATATACCGATGAATAAGAATGTTGCTGAATAAATGACATGTTCATTTCTAGTGTCGTGTAGCCAGCCGTTTCTCCCGCTAATAGAGGAGCCCATCGTGAGTGACAGGGGACAAATATAAGTCGTGATTTCCGGAGGTCATGATGTTAAAGCGATTAATGGTTGTCATTGTGCTGTTGTTTTCTGGCCTGATTCAGGCTGTGGAGTACCCAAAACCTCAGACTCCATCGGAACTTCATACTTTGTTTGGCAACTATTTTTCCATAAAAGATCTGATAGGTATCGGCTCACTGTTTGATGAAAAAGCGGTTTATGTCGTTGACGAACAGGGTTCCCTGCTGGAAGGCAGAGAGGCAATTATTCAAGAAATAAAGCGCTATATGGATGCGGGGGCTGCGCTTGAAACCGTATCTGCGTCTATCCATATTAATGACGAAACTGCACTGATTAAATCGATCTGGAGGATAAGCGGCAGCGAGGTTACCGGTACGGCGCTGGAAGTGATGATCTACAAGGACGGTGGCTGGCTCTATTTGATAGATAATCCCAATGGGTTCTAGGTGAGAAGGGGGTTGAAGAATCTCTTTTAGTACGAAAAAGTGCTATAGCTTTTTTTTCGCAACATGATGCTTTTCATAAAATACATGCGCTCAAAGGTATCTGGAGTGTTCGGTATGTGACTGTGGGTCGCTCTGTCTGTATAGATTTACCACTTCTCCTCGGTAGCGGCAGGGATAAAAATTCACGGATGAGTATTGAGTCTATATAATTGTGGATTTTTTAGGGTGTAATCCTGATGGCTAATTATAGTACCAACGAATTCCGCTCCGGCCTGAAGGTGATGCTTGAGGGTGATCCCTGCGTCATTCTGGAGAACGAATTCGTTAAGCCAGGCAAGGGCCAGGCGTTCAACCGGGTGCGTCTGCGCAACCTGATGACCAACCGAGTCTGGGAACGTACCTTCAAGTCTGGTGAATCCCTCGAGGCGGCAGACGTCATCGATCTGGACATGGAATATCTCTACACCGACGGTGAGTTCTACCACTTCATGATGACCGATGGCTCCTTCGAGCAGCACGCTGCCAGCAAGGAAGCCGTAGGCGATACCATCAGCTGGCTGAAAGAGCAGGAAGTTTACACAGTTACCCTTTATAACGGTTCTCCCCTGTCTGTAGCGCCGCCGAACTTTGTGTTCCTGGAAGTCATCCAGACTGATCCGGGCCTGAAAGGTGATACCGCTACCGGCGCGACCAAGCCCGCGACCCTCAGCACTGGCGCTGTGGTCAAGGTGCCTCTGTTCATCACTGAAGGTGAAGTGCTGAAGATTGATACCCGTACCGGTGAATACGTCGGTCGTGTGAAGTAATCTGTCCGGCCCGGACTGGTGTCCGGGCCTGTCCCGCCTTTTTTCTTGCCAGAAATCCGCTATCTTCTCCTGACCTTTCCTTTAACTGACTAGTATTGAGGCTGCCATGGCTGTAGAGCATGACGACTGGAAACCGTCTGCATCGTTTTCTGAATTGCGTCGGCGTGGCGAGTTGTTGCGGGGCATCCGGGAGTATTTTCATGCCGAACAGGTGTTGGAAGTGGAAACACCGATGCTTTCCTGTGCAGCCACGGTAGATCCACATATCGACAGTTTCAGTGCAGAATTTTGCCCCGTAGGAACCAGTGCACGGCAGACGGTTTATCTCCATACGTCACCGGAATTTCCAATGAAACGGCTGCTGGCAGCAGGTTCAGAGGATATTTATTACCTGGGGCGGGTATTTCGTAACGGTGAAGCCGGCGGTCGCCATAATCCGGAATTCACTATGCTGGAGTGGTATCGGCTGGGTATTGATCACCATGCCTTAATGGATGATGTCTCCGCACTTCTTGCTTCTGTAACACCTTTCCGGGAAGTCGGTCGCTACAGTTATCAGCAGCTGTTTGAACAGCATTTTGAGATTAATCCTCATACGGCCAGTGATCAGGCACTCGAAAAACTCGTTCATGAAAAGGTGGATGCCTCACTTCAGGGGCTGGCACGTAACGATTGGCTGGATCTTTTGTTTTCAACAGTTATCGAGCCCGAGCTGGGCGGATGTGAGAATGGCCAGCTTGAAGGCGTCTATGTTTATGATTTCCCGGCTTCTATGTCAGCGCTGTCCCGCATTATGACTGATCAAGCGGGTCAGCAGGTGGCTGCGCGGTTTGAACTCTTTATTAATGGTGTTGAGTTGGCCAATGGCTACCATGAGCTGGCGGATGGTGAGGAACAGGATGCGCGTTTCTGTAATGATCAGGAAGAAAGGAAATCGCTGGGTCGTCCGGTCTATCCCTACGATCAACGCATGGTCAATGCCTTAAAAGAAGGTTTTCCGGATTGTGCCGGTGTGGCCATGGGGATCGACCGGCTACATATGTTGATGGCGGAGACCCGGCAGATTGCGGATGTTCTGGCATTTGATTTTCATCGCGCCTGAAATAGGCGCTGGTTGGAAGATAGGTGTATTTACACACTAGGCGGGAGGCGCCAGCACTCTATAATGCGCCTCCTGTTGCGGTCAGCTTCTTAGCGACCCGGTCGTCAAACGCAGGATTATCCACAGGATGAAACGAGCGATTGACACAAGGCCGAAACGCTGTAGAATGCGCCGCCTGTCAACGAGCTTCGCTCTCCGGTTCACCGGACGAAACAAGCGCTTGACACTGAAGTCCGCCACTGTAGAATGGCGGCCTCGCTGAAGCGGGCAAGGTTCTTCGGAACGCAGCCTGGACATCTTCAACGAGCCGTTCTTTAACAAATTATCAAGCAATTCGTGTGGGCGCTTGCTCGGATGAGAAACGTTATTTCTTCGGAAATAACCAAAGATTTTCATCATGAGTAAGCACCACTTGTTAATTCATTACGAATGATAGGTAGTTCTTGCGAACTGATGAGCCAGATTTGATGCCTTAAGCATCAGTTAGATT
>NZ_JAEVHF010000005.1 GCF_018263925.1 Kistimonas asteriae | reverse complement strand
CAACAAAATATCTCTCTCGTTACCTAGCTTGGAAGCGATATTTAAAGACCCATATCTTCTCAGAAGAAGGCTTTTTAGATCAGATTTCTATTCATTGGGTAAAACAACACTTAATGTGAACAGAGCCGTGGCTTTTGATTTGACAATCAATCTGAAAGGATATTGCTAACAAATTGTGTTAGCTCTGCATGACATATCTGGCGATAAGGCTGTTGCTTACAAGACGTGGTACATTCCGTGCCGTTACGTGAAAATCCCTACCAAATGTCTTCAATGCGAAATTTGCTGTCGCAATAACAACAGAACCCGTAGCTCCCCCCTCCGTAGAATGCAGGTAACAAAGAGAATATCGCGCTGCACGCATCGATCCGGACACAGGCAACACCTGTAATACAAGACCAATCTCCACGGTCCGGTCACAATCATAATCAACAGCCGACAGTGAATTCCATGAGCAGTCAATCGCAGTTTACCCCCTGGCTGGAGTGGCTTGATGGCCAGCAGGAGAGCATGCTGGCGGAAACCATCCGGCTGGCAGAAATCAATTCCGGCACCCTCAATGTAGAGGGCGTCAATCGTGTACGTAATGCACTTGAAGGCCTGACTCAGGCATTGGGGGGAACCCAGGAAATCATTGAGGTCGCGCCCTGGGAACAGGTCAACGACACCGGTGAAGTGATCCACCATGAACTGGGCAAGGCGCTGAAAATCAGCAAACATCCGGATGCGCCTCTGAGGGTGTTTTTCTGCGGCCATATGGATACCGTCTTTGCGGTGGATCATCCGTTCCAGTCCGTACGCTGGCTGGATGACAATACCTTGAATGGCCCCGGTGTTACTGATCTCAAGGGCGGTCTTCTGGTGATGATCCGCGCGCTGGAAACCCTCGAGCGCAGCCCCTGGGCAGGGAAGATTGGTTGGGAAATCCTGTTTAATCCCGATGAAGAAATCGGTTCACCCGGCTCTGCCGCATTGATCCGTGAAGCCGCTTCCCGTTGTGATCTGGGTATGATCTATGAGCCCAGTTTTCCGGATGGCAATTTGGCCGGGCAACGTAAAGGTAGCGGTAATTTTGCGGTGGTCTGTCAGGGGCGTGCCGCCCACGCC
Source organism: Kistimonas asteriae (assembly GCF_018263925.1). GTDB lineage: Bacteria > Pseudomonadota > Gammaproteobacteria > Pseudomonadales > Endozoicomonadaceae > Kistimonas > Kistimonas asteriae. The sequence goes on along the minus strand of NZ_JAEVHF010000005.1, from coordinate 275,342 downwards.
GGTCGCGAACACCATCTTGGCCGTAACGCCATTCGTGCCATGAGCGACTTTGTCAGTGCGCTGGATGACCTCAACGGGCAGTGTGAGGGCGTCACCATTAACCCGGGTTATATCCATGGGGGCGGTGCTGTCAACGTGGTGCCTGATACCTGTGTCTTCAGGTTTAATATCCGTATCGAGAAGCCGGAAGATGAAGCCTGGTGTTTCAGCCAGATTGAGCCCATTGTCGCAGCGATCAATGCCCGGGATGGGATCAGTCTGGAATTGCACGGCGGCTTTGGTCGTAAACCCAAGATTCTCACACCGGCCAATGAGCGCCTGCTGGCGCTGGCCCGTGAATGTGGTGCAGAACTGAACATGCACATTGAGTGGTTGCCGACCGGTGGTTGCTGTGACGGTAACAACCTGGCGGCAGCGGGGATCCCGAATATCGACACCCTGGGCGTTCAGGGCGGCAAGATCCACAGTGCCGATGAATACCTGGTGGTTGACAGCCTGGTGCCCCGCGCGAAATTGAGTGCCCTGATGCTGATGAAACTGGCGGCCAGCGATGACATTCTCTGGCTGAAATCCGTCAACCGGCAGGAGTAGCTCCTATGCTGTTGGTGCGTCCCGTAGTCTTTGGCGATCTGCATAACCTGGAACGGCTGGCGGTGATGGCTGGCGGCTCCATGTCGACCCTGCCGGCTAACCGGGATCACCTGGCGGAAATCATTGCCATTACCCGGCGAACCCTCTCGGATACCCGGCAGTTGTCCACGGAGAGCTGCCATTTTGTACTGGAGGATTCGACGACGGGAGAACTTTGCGGTGTGGCCGGCATCAATGCGGCGGTGGGGCTCCGGTATCCGTTCTACAGTTACCGGATAGACGACATAGTTCATGCCTCTGATGAATTGCAGATGCACAGTCGGGTCGAAGCACTGCGGCTGTGTCATGAGTACACAGGGTCAGCAAGCCTCTGCTCACTGTTTCTGGCACCCGAGCACCGTACCCTGGAAAAACTGGAACTGTTGAGCCGTGCACGGTTGTTGTTTATCGCCGTTCACCGGGCCTGGTTTGGTTCCCGGATCATGGTGGAGCTGCAGGGCGTGCGAGATCAACACGGTCAGTCGCCGTTCTGGGAGTGCCTAGGGCGGCACTTTTTCAGTATGGCGCTGGACCGGGCTGTTTATCTGGCAGGCACCAAAGCGCGTAGTTTTATTGCGGACATGATGCCGAAGTATCCGGTTTACATGCCTCTACTCAACGAGGACGCCCGCGGCGCCATTGGCTGTGTTCATCCAGATCGGCGTGATGTCCTGCGGCTGCTGGAAGATGAAGGCTTCGAGTTTGCCGATCATGTGGATATCTTCGATGCCGGTCCACAGCTGGAGGCGAGACTGGGTCAGCTGCGGACACTGCGTGAAGCCGACATGGCCGAAGCGGATATTGCGGACACCCATGGCACTGAAGTCACGCACCTGGTCTGTAATGCCGGTCTGTTGGACTTTCGTTGCCTGCAGGCGACAGCTGACGCCGGCAAGGTATCGCTGAGTGCCGGGCAGGCGGATGCCTTGCGGGTATCTGCCGGTGATCCGGTGTTGCAGGTGGCGGCCGATAACAATAAGCAATGTGCAGGCACCCTCAAAAGAACAGGAGACCATTGTCATGACTGAGCGCAGGATTGATTCGTTACTCAACGCCATGTGGGAGGATTACCTGACCCTGAATCCGGATGCCCGCAGAATTCATGACCTGTTTGCGGGTTTGAATAATGGTGTGGTCATCAATGACCATATTGCCTTGCGCACTTTCAACAATGACAAGGTTTGCCTCGACAAGATTGCGCGTCCCTTCCTGGAGGCCGGTTACCAACCGAAAGGCGACTACCGGTTCGACACCAAAAAACTGGTTGCCAAGCATTTTGAGCATGAAGACCCTGAGTTGCCGAAAGTCTTTATCAGTGAACTGCTGGTAGAAGAATTGTCGGATGAGGCTCAGGCGATTATTAACAGCCTGGTCGATCAGGTGGATGCCCGGGATCTGGACAAGGATATTTTCTGTTATTCCGGCCGGCATTGGGACATTCCCTTTGCGATCTACAGTCAGCTGTTGGGGGAAAGTGAATACGCCGCCTGGATGTCTGCTTTTGGTTACCGGGCTAACCACTTCACCGTGTCGGTGAACCACCTGCAGTCACACGACAGCATGGAGGCATTGAACCAGCTGCTGCTGGATGAAGGCTTTTCCCTGAATGACAGTGGTGGTCTGATCAAAGGCTCACCGGATGTGTTCCTGGAGCAGTCATCGACCATGGCGAATCGTATTGCTGTCGACTTCAGTGATCGTACAGTGGAAATTCCCAGCTGTTTTTATGAGTTTGCCCTGCGCTATCCCTTGCCGGACGGAACCCTCTACCAGGGGTTTGTAGCGGCATCGGCAGACAAGATTTTTGAAAGTACTAACGTCACCGGACGTTAACCAGGCGCCAGGCCCCTTTCTCCGGGGCCGTTGATCCAGTCAGGAATGTTTCGTTTTTTCAGGTTGCGACCGGCAACCGATGTGTAAACCGCATTATTGTGTGAACCGCGTTTTTACCGTGACACCAGAACACTGAACAGCTTGTGCCGTATATCTTTGATGGTGGTATTAGCGGAACGATAACGACAGATAGAGGAACCGGCGAGGTTCCCGGATAACAATGTCAGGAGTGAGGTAATCTCTATGATGGTAATTCGGCCAATCAAGGCAAGTGACTGGGATGCCCTCTGGGATATGGCTCACAAGACAGGGGTTGGGTTTACCTCATTGCAGCCGGACGAAGAGCGTGTGCTGGCAAAACTGCAGTGGGCCTTGGAGAGCTTTGATTCACCCGTGGCGCTGGAGGAGGCGCTCTACCTGTTTGTCCTGGAAGATACGACCAACGGCAAGGTGGCAGGTATCTGCGCCATTGAATCGGCCGTGGGCCTGAGTGACCCCTGGTATAACTACCGGGTCAATACCCAGGTGCATGCCTCCCGCGAACTGGGTGTGTATAACAAGGTGGAAACGCTGACGCTGTGTAATGACCATACCGGTTATTCAGAACTGTGTACCTTGTTCCTGTTACCTGAATACCGGCATAGCCGTAATGGACATCTGTTGTCGAAGTCCCGGTTCTTGTTCATGGCGGAGTTCCCGCGGCGGTTCTCCGAAGGGGTGATTGCCGAGATGCGGGGTTACAGCGACGAGAACGGTGTCTCGCCTTTCTGGGAAGCGCTGGGCCGCCATTTCTTCTCGGTGGATTTTGCCGATGCGGACCAGGCGACAGCACGTAGCAAAGTCTTTGTCGCCGAGCTGATGCCACGCCATCCCATCTATCTCAACCTGTTGCCGGAAGAAGCGCAGCAGGTCGTGGCCCTGACCCATGATGCGACCACGCCAGCGCGAAAGTTGCTGGAAAGTGAAGGCATGCGCTTTAGCGGCTGTGTGGCGATTTTCGATGCTGGTCCACTTATGGAATCACGTATTCAGGATATCCGCCTGGTGCGTGAGAGCCGTTATTTCAAAGTGCATATCGATGATGAGCGGGAGCCGCACGGCGAACCCTGGCTGCTGGCCAACACCAAATTTCACGAATACCGCTGCGCCATGAGCAAGGTGGCCTTCTGCGGCAATAACATTGTGTGTGTGACTGCTGAACAGGCGGACGCATTACGGGTCGATGAAGGCGACACCTTACGGGTCGTTCATCTGTTACCTCACCGGGCCGTTTAATTTTTTCAGTTCTTCAGGGAGTCTTTATGACAGCATCTCTCTTTATCAATGGCCGTTGGCTGGACGGCAATGGACAGGCGTTTGCATCACTGGATCCGGCCGAGGGCAGCGCGGTCTGGGAAGGCTATTCGGCAGGTTCTGACCAGGTCGCTGACGCCGTTGCGGCGGCCCGTGCGGCATCGGTTGAATGGGCCGACCTGGGATTCTCTGACCGTGAAGCGATCGTAAAACGGTATGGCGAGCTAGTGGATCGTGATGGCGAAAGTCTGGCGCAGACGATTGCCAATGAAACCGGCAAGCCGATCTGGGAAAGCCGGACGGAAGTGGGTGCCATGAAAGGTAAGATCGGTATTTCCGTGACGGCATATCATGACCGTACCGGTGTCCGGGAAAACGAAGCACCGGGTGCCAAGGCTTTTGTGCGACATAAGCCTCACGGTGTTGTTGCGGTATTCGGACCTTATAACTTCCCGGGTCACCTGCCGAACGGTCATATTGTCCCAGCACTGCTTGCAGGCAATACCGTGGTATTCAAGCCCAGCGAACTGACGCCAGCTGTTGCCGAGAAAATGGTCGCCTTATGGGAAGAAGCGGGTCTGCCTGCCGGTGTGCTCAACCTGGTACAGGGCGAAAAAGAAACCGGTATGGCGCTGGCCCAGCATCCGGAGCTTGATGGTCTCTTCTTTACCGGCAGCTCCCGTACCGGTGAACTGATCCATCAGCAGTTCGGCGGTCATCCCGGCAAGATCCTGGCGCTGGAAATGGGCGGCAACAATCCACTGATTGTGGATGAAGTGGCGGATCAGCGTGCCGCCGTACACGATACCATTCAGTCGGCGTATATCACGGCAGGCCAGCGTTGCACCTGTGCCCGTCGTTTGTATGTGCCGAAAGGCGAAGCGGGTGATCAGTTCGTCGATGCGCTGGTAGCCGCAATTGGCAAGATTCAGGTCGGCCGCCAGCATGATGAACCACAGCCGTTTATGGGCTCGTTGATTTCAGAGCAGGCGGCAGACGGTATTCTCACCGCGCAGGCGAGTCTGGTAGCGCTGGGTGGTCAGGTGTTGACGGAAGTCCGTAAGCTGGAAGAAGGCACGGGGCTGTTATCGCCGGGATTGATTGATGTGACCTCCATCGAAGAGCTGCCGGATGAGGAATATTTCGGACCCCTGCTGCAGCTGATTCGCTATGACAGTTTTGATGAAGCGATCGCACTGGCCAACTGTACCCGCTTCGGACTCTCTGCCGGCCTGTTGAGCGACAATCGTGATAAGTTCGATCGTTTTTACAGCCGCATCCGTGCCGGTATTGTGAACTGGAACAAACAGCTGACAGGCGCCAGCAGTGCTGCGCCCTTCGGTGGGATTGGTGCCAGTGGCAACCATCGAGCCAGTGCCTATTATGCGGCTGATTACTGTTCTTATCCGGTCGCGAGCCTTGAGACAGATCAGGTCTCACTGCCAGCCAATCTGGCGCCTGGGCTAAGCCTGTAAAGCACATCGAGAAGTGACAACATAGAGCCCCCATCATGCGCTGATGGGGGCTTTTTTATGCCTGGAGGTTTGTGCTGGTTTGTCTGGCCGATACCAGGAGAAATGCCGTTATGCATTTACAACTACAGGTTACTTAAACCAGTTTTTTTGCAACTTTTTGCATGATAACGCGTCGAAAAAAGAGAGGAGGGAGGAATTTTTTCAGGAAATACCGCTATAGCTGTCTATATTGCAATAGCTTGAGTTAATCACGATTGACGCTGTTATCTGTAGCCTGATCGCATTAATCCAGCGTATTTCCCCAAACAGGGAGACCCTATGCAGAAGAATGATATTCTCGCCGTGGCATTGATGACGTTCGCGTTTTTCCTGGGCGCCGGTAACCTCGTGTTTCCACCGATGGCCGGTCAGCAGTCCGGGGAAAACCTCTGGTGGGCGCTGATTGGTTTCCTTGCCATTGATGTTGGATTATCCCTTCTCGCGATCATTGCCATTGCCCTTCAGGGCAGTCCCAACGCCCTGACCCGTGATCTGCCGCCCCGTATCGGCATGCTGTTCTGGGTGGCCGTTTATGTGGTCATTGGGCCAGCCTTTGCGGTACCCAGAACGGCAGTGGTGGCCTTTGAGACCGGTATTGCGCCCTGGTTTGGTCAGGTTGAGCCTTGGTACCTGACAGCATTTTCCATCATTTTCTTTTCTATTGTGATCTGGCTTTCGATCTTTCCTGGCAAACTGGTGACCATCGTAGGACGTATTCTTACTCCCTTGCTGGTCGGTTTGTTGATGGCCATTTATCTCTGCATGCTCCTTACTCCCCATGAAGCGCCGGGAATACCGTGGAATGACTATACCTCGCATCCGGTCATCGAGGGCATGATACAGGGATACCTGACCATGGATACCCTCGGGGCACTGGCCTTCGGTATTGTGATTGCGTCATCAGTGAAGGGGCTTGGCGTAAAACGTCGTGAGGATGTGGTGAAATATACCATCATCGCCTCTGTGATTGCCGGCGTGTTTCTTTGTCTGGTGTATTTTGGGCTGTTTTACCTCGGGGCGACCAGCCGGACGATTGCCCCCGGCGCCACCAATGGTGCGCAGATTCTCAGTGCGTATGTCTACCATTTGCTGGGTTCTGGCGGATTACTGGCGCTGACGGCGGTCATTGTCCTGGCGTGCCTGACGACGGCGATTGGCGTGACGACCGCCTGTGGTGACTATTTTCATCATCAATTCCAGCGGGCGTCCTACCAGTTCTGGATTGTACTGCTGGCGTCGTTGTCGGCGCTGGTGGCGAATGTCGGGCTGGAGACACTGATATCACTGTCATTGCCCGTGGTGGTTGCCCTGTATCCGGTATCGATTGCACTGGTGCTGTTCTCCATCGCCCGCAGTTTCATTACGATTCCCCGGACCACAGTGGTGGTTACTGTCGCGGTGATCTTTGTGATCAGCACTTCGGACAGTTTCAGCACCATCGGGCTGCTGCCCGACTGGTTACTGACGACGTTCAGTCGGTTGCCGCTGTTTAGCAGCGGTGTCGGTTGGCTGGTACCTGGAGTCGCCACCTTCCTGGTGGCGTGGGTTATCTGTCAGTTTCTGAGTCAACCCCGGCGACTGGGGAGGTAATCTCGTTTACCAGGATGGGCCGCTGACGCTGTTATAGGTCAGATTGGGTTGTCCGGCCTGTGCACCCTGGGCTGTGGCTGTTAAAAGGACGCATTGGGCCACGGCACTGCCGGGGCAGGCGGCGGCCGCAATCGCGTAAAAGTCCCCCTGGGACTCTGGGTTCGCCACCGCATAGCCGAGTGCCGTCAGGTTGGTGGTATAGGTCTGGTTCTGTGAATAGAAACGTTCCTGCGCCTGCATGACTTCCATCAGCATGGCCTGGCCATCACTCTGTCGTCCCCTGGCGGCCTGTTCTGTATAGGCCGGGTAGGCAATAGTGGCAATGATGCCGACTATCGCTACCACGATCATCAATTCGATCAGGGAAAAACCTGACGACGGTTTTATCATTTATTTTCTCTCCAGTAGGTAGACTCCATCACTTCCAGCTGGCTCAACGGATCCCCATTGATGGGAGTGATATTACCCTGATCCCCACGACGGTTGCCGGTGAAGGGGTTACCTTCGGTTCCGATAGTGAGGTTAACGCCGTTGTTATTGATGGTAATAACCGGCGCGGGTGCGATACCGCCGCGCAGCAGTGCAACGGAGCGGATCGGGTTGCCATCTTCATCCTGATAAACGGCGGTGCCATCCAGCAGGTTCAGTGCATAAGCATTGGCCTGACCCACATCCGGCCCGCAGCTCATCACCGTGCTGTTTGTCGTGGTTTTATAGGTATTAAAAAAGACGGCCCCATTGATGGTGACTGAGTTAGACAACACCTTCTCAGTCGCACCCAGTGAGAGATACCAGCCATCCTTGTTGTTGAAGTAATCCGACGTCAGGGTGTAGGTATCACCGGGTTCCAGCTCCAGGATCAGCTCGTCAAGACGCTGCTGCAGGGCGGCGGTTCGCGTCGCAGCTGTTTGTTCCGCCTCATCAACCAACCAGGCGAACGCTTCTTCGACAGTCAGCACGCCATTGTCATCGGCCGCCAGGGCCGCTGCCAGCTGCTCATTGGTCAGAATATCCGAGGCTTCGAGAATACCGTTGTCACCGGGATCATGTTCCAGCAAAAAGGCGGCTTGCAGGGCAGCAGAGGCATCGGCGGCATCCTTCAGCGCTGCCAGTGCAAGGCGCCCCTGGTCGACACCGTACAAGCTGTCATAGACAGACTGTAAGCTGCTGTTATCCGGATCCAATACCAGTTTATTGCTGATATAGGACAGGGCTTCAGCCAGTGTGAGTTTGCCATCGCCGTCTACATCCCCATGGATAGTGGCCTCATTGAGCAGCGTGCTGCCCATCAGGTCATTCAGAATATAGGCCTGTTGGTTTGCGGCTTCACTGTAGATCCAGGCTAGATCGGGATCATTGCTGCTACCGCCATTCAGGGCATCCAGAAACGCGAGTGCTTCCGCCATCGTCAGGTTGTTGTCTGGATCGGCGGCTTTAAGTTGGTTGAGCTTACTTTCTTCAAGATAAGCCTCAAGGACCGACTCTGGGCTGGTTTCCTCTGCCTGCCAGGTGATGGCCTGTTCAAGCGCCGACTGCTCCGATAGTGTGGCCAGCTTTTGTTGCTGCATGGCATCAATTTCAGTCTTCAGCGTGTTGATGGTACTTTCCAGATCAGCAACGGAATCATTGATGCTCTGGAACTGACCATCTTCATCTGCAGCCAATGCATCAGCTAAAGAGCCAGCGTTCGCTGTATTTAGATCCAGTACGCTGGTTTGCCATTCAGCCTGTTTCTGTTGGAGTGCAGTTTCTTTGGCACTGCTGTCCAGACCGGCTGACTTCAGGTCAGCGATTTCCTGCTCCAGTGTTTTGATCTCACTGGTCAGGTCATTCAGTGCATCGCGTTGGGCAATCTGTCCGGTGGTACTTTCATCCACATCCGGGGTATCCGGATCGTCGGGCGTGCCGTAGTAGGCAGCTTCCAGTGTGGCCAGATCGGCTTCGAGCGCTGATGTATCGTCGCCATTCAGGCGGGCTTCATTGATGGCGGCCTGCTTTTCTGTAATTGCCGTCCAGCTTTGTGCCAGCTCTGCCTGGAAGGCTTGCAGGCGGGCATATTGGGTCAATAGGCCGTCGGGATCATTGAAGGCGCTTTCGTAGTCAGCTTTTTCCTTTAACGCATTATTGTAATCGTTCCATGCATTAGTTTTGGCCGTGAGCTTCTCATTTTGGGTGTTCTGTAAATCAGATAGGTGATGCGATACATCTGCGTATTCTTGAGTTGCTGTAGCATGCACCGTTTCTACGTCATCATAGGAGATGTTTAGATCAACGAGAGTTTGTTGTGCTTGATCATATGATGCTTTATCAGAAGCCAACTGGTTCGTAATAGCTTTGATGTCAGCGTAACTTGGTGTGTATTCGGTTTCCGATAGGTGATAAAGATTGAGCAGATTATCAGTAGTAGTGATGTAGATTGTATATTGAGCACGATTGACCGGAGTATTTTTGTTAAGAAAAGCCTCTAACTCAATATATCCAGAAACTTTTAGATACTCATTATAGAGTTCTTTGCGTTGTTCTAATTCTTGCGCTGTTATATTGGCATTTTTGTGGACGGACCAGTAATAAGCAATTTGTTGATCCACTAGATTACTAAATAGTTCTTGCAGCTTGGTTTCGTACTCACTGTTTGTGGAAGGTTGAAGATAAGGCTCTAGCAGTGCCAGGTCTGCTTCAATTTCCTGGATACTAGGGGCTAGGCGGTCAATCTCTTGTTTTGCTGCAACAGCTGATTGTGCATCCTTCAACTGCTGCTCTTTCTCCATGACTACCGGTTGATAGTCAGTTACGGCTTGCTGTGCATTGTTATAATCCGTGACTGTAGTCTGATAAACGGGGCCAATCACAGTCTCTATTTCTGTAGAGAGTGCATCATAATCCTCAAAGATATCCTGAACAGCGACAACCTGTTCCTGCAGTTGTGCCTGGCTGGCGATATCATCAAACACAGACTGGTTATAGGCGAGCTGTTCTGCCTGTGTATCCAGTGTTTTTTGGAGAGCATCAAGCTGTTCCTGAAGTGCTAGTCGTTGATCCATCAAGGCGGTGACGCCCCAGGCTTCGCGATAGGCATCGAGGACTTCCTGTGCCTTTTTCGATGCGTTGACGAGCGCATCAATATTCTCGTTGGCATAATCTGCCACACTGCCATCCGCCTGGGTGAAACCGCTGCAGTTACGGCCAGTGGTCTCTCCGTGCTGGATGCATTCGAGTTCCCGGTTCAGTTCTGCCCATTCGGCATCGGACAGCGTTGTGCCGGTGATATCCGCCAGATGTGATTCAGTGATCACACTGGTGCCACTGTTGGCGTAGGTGTAGCTGGCGGGTGTCGTCAGTACGTTATAATCCTTGAACACGTAGAAGCGGTCACGGGTATCGGTGTTCAGCGGATGAGCTCGCCAGCCACTGCCGAGGGCGACGGCATAGAAAGGCTCTTCGCCCCGTTCACTGTAAATGCTCACATCCGGTGTGCCGTAGAAACGACGGTTGCTGGCCGCATTACTGCCGCCGAGGCTGGCAATCCGGCCGCCACTGGCATAACTGGCCAGGCAGTCGGTCACGCAGTTTTGTGCGGAGGTGTCTTTGTTGCGATTAAAATCAATCCGGAATACCTGGGCGCGGGTGTCAGCGGCAAACAGGGTGTTGATGACGCCATCACCGTCCACATCCACCGCGACGACATCGCCGGGCATGCCGTTGGTCATGTCGGTAATCTTCAGGCTCAGGCTGTCGTTATAGTTATCCCCATTGGTATCCAGATCATTGCTATTGTCACCATCAATATCATTAAAGCGACTGGTGTAGTGGGATGTATTAGGGCCACCGGCAGACCAGATCAGCTGCCCGGTCTCCGCATCCACTACATAGATGGCGTTCCCGAGATGATCATTGGCCGGCAAGTTGTCATCGTCGTTATCCTGGTTCGGATCATAGCCCGCAGTGAAAATCAGTGCCTGCTTGTTGACCGGTTTGCCATCGGCATCCTTACCGACGGGCACCTTGGCCAGCACGGGCCGTGACCAGCTCTGGCCGAGCTTTTCAAAACCACTGTCTGGCGCAAGCGGGGTTGAAGTGATGGCACTGGCAGCCAGGTCACCGTTGGCATAATTGATCACCCGGTTGCTGGTATCCAGTGATCGCCCGTAACGATCCAGACGGTTCCCCTTTTTGTCCACAGTCAGGCCGCGAATGGCCCACAACAGTTTGGGCTGGTCGATATCTGTCACATCCATGGCATAGTAATTGTGGCCACCGCGACGCATACCGAAGTAAAGGATCACACGGGTTGCTGTCTGCAGATCGGGAATTCCGTTGCTGCCGGCTTCAATCGTACCCGTGCTGCGACGAATGCCGACGGTATCGACCAGATCACCCGCTGCATCTTCCTGATAGGTGTATTGGACCCAGGCATTGATAGGGCCATCAATACCGTAGCGCTTTTCCTCGCTACCCTGCAGGTTCTTGAAATAGTGCTTGATATTGGGCAGCAGTTCGCCGGGCATAAAGGCAAACTTCTCAGCGCCGGTCTGTGTGTTGACGGCGCGGAGGAAGCCCATGTTGTCGCCGTAAAACAGGTAATCCGCCTGGGTGACTTTGACATCCCTAATGGCCAGTCCATTGCTGCCGGTGATGGGATTACCCTCGCTGTCTTTCAGAATATCGCCATCCTGGGTTTCCTGTACCCGGTAGGGAATGACGAGAGGCTGGCTGTGCAGGACATCCGCCATGACCATCTGAGTGGATTTGTCTGCTTCACCACTTTTGCGTACGGTCACTTGCCGACCTTCAGCAAACTCAACCAGCGTCGTTTCGTTGAGTGTGTAGTTGCTGTCGCTGGGTTCTATGCCAATACCGAGCAGGGTGTTATCCACGGTAGCGGTACTGAGTGGACTCAGGGTTTTCTTGTCGTTCAGTGCATTGGCGCGAGGGCCTGGCGGTGTGGCTGTGTAAGTCAGCAGTGTCCTGTTGGCTGGATTGATTTGTTCAGCAACGCCGCCGAGGGCAACATTGCCGCCATCGTCCACCGTTGACCACCAACTGCGGGCGTCTTTTTTGAAGAAGCCGGCGGTCTCACTGGAAGGCTCCATATCTGTGGCAGGCTCGCCAGAGCTGTCCACAATCAAGGTTTCACTGCCGCTGACGGTGTCGCTGTCACAGTCGACTGTGGTGTTATTGCTGTTATGGCAGACTTCCTCAAGCGCGTAACGTTTGAGGTTACCGGTCCAGGCGGCGCCGGTTTCCGGCTTGAACATGGAGTAGTAGAGTTCGTTTTTGTGCGTCAGCTTGTTGTAGGCATTGACGGCGACGCCGGGTGCGGCGAAGTTGGCATCCTGTGAAAGGATATCCTGGATGATTTCCTGCAGGGCGGATACCAAGCCTGAGGTGTTATTGGTGGTGAAGTAATTCTTGGCATCCCCGGTACCACTCAGTGCTGTTTCTCTTAACAGCTCCTGATCTGTGGCAAAACCGACAGTATAGGTTTTGACAAACTGATCTTTGTCGATGGTGCTGCTCTGATCGCTAGTGAAGAGGAATTCGGCCAGTTCATCCAGACAGTCGCCGCTTTTGTCTGACGAACAACTTCTCTTGTTAGTGTTGCTTTGTGCCCATTGCCTTATTTCACGGTTTCTCCCGTAGTCATTCGTCGGCTCACCATCAGTAAGCAGGATAATATTGTTGCTCTGGCAGGAGTGGCTGATAGGGGATTGATACGTTCGGCTATTCAATAAGGCCGCTGAATCGGTTGGTAAGTCACTGCATCTTGCCCTACCAGTAGAGTCAATATAGCAACCTCTTGGGTCATCCCCATAATCGACGCTGTCACCTCTGTAATAGAGTGCCGCTTCGTAGAGTGACTCTGACAGTGGTGTGCCACCTTGAGCATAATAGCTATTCAGGCTGTTTTTAATTGAAGTGTTAGCGTCTTCGATTTTATCAATGGCTACATCAACAAAGCCTCCCTTTGAATCACTATCAAAACGCATCAGTCCAACATTGACGGGTTTTCCTGAGGCGATTAGATCATCCATAAGATTCTTGGTAACTTCTCGAACGACCTCTATTCGCGTTTTGATGTAGCTATATTCATAGGCATACTCTTGGCATCTACCCCAGCGCCAGCGAATACAGGTTTTTCCGGTTTGAACACGTTTACAGGCATTAGAGTTGAACTGATATTCAGCTTTGGTGCAGTAATTACCGTTGACTTTTGCATCCATAGAACCGGATGTGTCAATAATGAACAGGACATTCGGTCGGATCACAGAGCCAGCTACTAGCTTCTGTCCCACATATACCTCAGTATCATCTGCCTGTACGCCCTGCAGAGAAGCTGTCATGTAAATAAAGGCGCCGAAAGCGTAGGCCAGTTTTTTATACATATTCTTAATCATCATGGCTGCTCATCCTGTAACGGCAGACGGATACTCAGCAGTGACTGTGATTTCCGATCAATCGTCAGGTTGGATGTGTAAGCGCGATTAGGTGTTAGCGTCGTGAATGAAATCAGACGGTTGCCCTGATAAAGGTCTATAGAATCATCCACAGCAAAACGTTTTGAAGAACAGTTTTTGCAGGGCAATATCAATAGGCTGCCTTCAGCATCCTTCTCGTCATACCATGAGAGGTAGATTGTCACTTCTTCATAGGTGTCATATGGCGACAGATCGACTGTCTCTGCTACCGCACTGTTTGCAGCCACACCAGTGGCGAGCAGCCAAATGCCCAGTAACCGGTTCAGGTAGTGTTTTATCATTGTTATGCCTCATTCCCGGTCAGGTGCAATCCGGTGCATTCACCACATCAAAGAAGAAATTGCCAGCCATGAACCGGGTCCCCATGGACTGGTTCGAGGTCGCGCCGCTATTCATGGCTGTATTGGCGTTGAGTTCAAACAGGTAATAGGAAAAATCTTTCAGGCTAGCATTTTCTACTGGCCGTTCACCTATGTAGCGCATGGAGGAATTGGGGTTTGCACCAGCAAAGGCGATGGCTGTCGGCATCACTGCATTGCAGGTTGCCCGAGCGCTGTTCATTTCCGGTTCCCGGTTGCCGCTGTTGACTTCATCAACCTGGGTTTCCAGTTCACTGAGGGTCACCTGAAAGGCCTGGCCCTGGAACTGGGCATTGCTGGCCATTCGCTCTTCCAGTGTGGCCATTCGTGCCGCCGTGATACCGGCAATCGTCAGGATGGTCAGAAAGATCAGTGCGCTCAGCATGGCGATGCCAAGCTGGGCGTTGGTGCTAGATGTTTCGCGCATGTTCCGGTCTTTGTTGTTCATCATGATGTTTAGTTCTTGACCGTTACGGTGGTTGTAAACAGTTGCCGTGTAATGCCGTCGCTGGTAGTGATAGTCGGCGCATCCAGCAGAAGGAATTGTTGCTGCGGGTTATCTGTGCTGGTCATGGCGCTGGCCAGTAATGCGATACGTACAGCGCGAACATTATCCCAGGCATTGGCATTCACCCGGTCGGCGGAAACGTACTGGTTGATGCTGCCGTTGCTGTCTGTATCCACACCGTAGAGCAGCTGCAGGTTATCAATGCCGTCCACGAGACGTTGCGTGGTGCCGGTCCAGGCACTATTGGTATGGCTGTAAGCACGGCAGGCCAGGGACGGATAAGGGTTACCATTCGGCGCATCAGCCGGTTCAATCGTAAAGACTTCGGTGATTTGTTGACCGGTAACATCATTACCGATGCAGTCTGTGGCGGTACCGGAGGTGCCGGCAACCGGCCAGTACTGTACCGCCAGACGATCTGCCGTATTGCCCGTACCGGCAGCGTTGCAGGCTGCATCGGATGTTGTTGGGATATTGCAGTCGGGCGCCGGGAAGTGGCGCGGCGCGTTAACGTCACTCTCCGTATGACCCGCCATGCGAATACTGTTGGCGATGAAGCCCAGGCTGAACCGGCCGTTTTCCATGATATAACCCAGAGATTCGTTGACGCTGAAGGTTTCCTTGTTCGATATCACAATCTGGCTGACGCCCAATAACAGCAACAGGCTGAGTGTGCTGGCAATCAGCAGTTCAATGACAGAGAGTCCCTGCTGGTGATGCAATAGCCTTTTTTGTGGGATTACTGTCGTCTGCATGATTATGGCCTGATCAATAAAGAGGTACTGAGCCGCTGGTTATTGTTCTCACAGTTACGACACAGCCAGTCGACCGTTAATGTGTAACTGCCGTTGGCCAATGCAGAGGTTACTTGTCCGCTGTTCAGGTAATCGGGGCTGCCGGATGAAAATCCGTTAAAAGGACGTGGGCAACTGGTTTCCCACAAATCCCAGGCGGCCATTTGTGCGGGTGTGCAGGCGACAGCATTCACCTTTACACCACTGGGGGCAGGCAATGGATTGTAGTAGTCAGCACAGACAGTGGCGGGTCGGTTAGTGCAGTCTGGTGCATTGGCTGCGGTGACATAACGGGCCGTACCTGCAACGTCATCCTGGTAGGCATTGATATTGCCCCGGATGCGTTCAGCCAGATCCTGCACCAGCCAGGTGGCATGGGAGCGTTGAACCCCGTCCTGGTTGCCGCGCACCGCAGTAATTTGCAACGCCGCCATGCCCAGCAGGCCGATGGTCATGATCACAATGGTGATCAGCACTTCAACCATGCCGACGCCACGGTGTCTGTTGATACGGGGTTTGCAGAAGGGTATCGACATGGTTTCAGCATCCTTCCCCGGGATTGATTCTTTGGGTAGTAAGACGACCGGTTGCTGAGAGGCTCAGACATCGGGCGCGATCCCCGGTGGAGGAGAGGTCATTGGCAGATATCCGGAATGAGCTGGTCGCGTTACGGGTTGTGCCATTCCCTTCGTAAATCAGGGCAGAGGTTGTTCTTGCGTCATAAGTGGTTGTGATGATGACATCGTCGTCGGGGGCTGGATACTGCTTTAGTGTGACACCACTAACCACCGCCACTTCCCAGCCTGTCAGCCAGTTGCCAGGCAACCCGCCGAGTGGCTTGACGATAATGGAGGTATTACGTTTGACCGCTTCACTGCGGGCATACTGAACGGCACCGGCAAGCTCCATACCGGTTCCGGAAACCTGTTCATTCAGAAGAAAGTCGTTAAACGACGGTGCCGCGATACCCAGCAGGATACTGAATACCGCCAATGTGATCATCAGCTCAACGAGGGTGAAGCCTCTGGCCTTGTGGTGTCTTCTGTTCTTGTTATCGCGCACGGGTTAGCCACGGTTTGTTGGTATTATTGGGTTTTCCATGAACCCGGCAGCTAATCAGTGGTGTTCCTTTCCGGCTGCCCTGTTTGCTGTGTTTGTAATGACTATTTTTCTGAACTGGCGGTGTACGTCGATGGGTAGGTAGACAACTGGCCTGTTTTTCAGAGTGAATGGTCTTTTTTGTCAGCTTTCTGTTTGCTAAGTCACGGAAAACTGTCAGCATGCAAACAAGGTCAAAGCGTTTGTTATTTTTGGCATGCTGTGTTAGAAGTTACAGCAACATTAATGATTAGAAAAACATGAACCAAAACCTGTCCACCCTGATTATTGTTCTGCTAGTCGTTGTGATTCTGGGATCACGGCGGGGGACATCCATGGGCTGAAAACAGGCTGACAAAGGATACCGAAAACCCCCGCTCCGAAAGGACCGGGGGTTTTTTTGACGATAAGAAATGTGTTTCCAGACCCCGAGGACCAGGGCATGTGCAGGCAGTCAGAAAACGACAATGAAGCATCGAATAACAATACTGAAACATCTTTAGAGCCGTTATCGGGGGCTGAGTATGTGGTTGAAACCCTGGCACGTCATCAGGTAACAACGGTCTTTGGTTACCCGGGTGGCACCATTATGCCGGTCTACGATGCGCTTTATGGTAGTCCTGTTGAACATGTGCTGTGTCGTCATGAGCAGGGGGCATCTCTGGCAGCGGTGGGGTATGCGCGGGCAAGTGATCGTGTGGGTGTCTGTATTGCGACATCAGGCCCTGGTGCGACCAACCTCATTACAGGGCTTGCGGATGCTATGTTGGATTCCATACCCGTTGTAGCGATTACCGGGCAGGTGCCGCTTGCTGCCATAGGGTCAGATGCATTCCAGGAAGTCGACATACTGGGTGTCTCGCTGGGGGTGACAAAACACAGTTATCTGGTGACCAGTGTGGATGAGTTGCCTGAAGTGCTCGACGAAGCGTTTCACCTGGCGAAAAGTGGGCGGCCGGGACCTGTTCTGGTGGATATCCCCAAGGATATTCAACAGGCACTGATGATTCGGCCTGCAGCGCGTTACCCGACTCCCCACGGGGTGGCGATACCTGATAGGGACGGGATTGAGCAGGCGCGTCATCTGATACAACAGGCTGAACGTCCCATTGCCTATGTGGGCGGCGGTGTCGGGATGGCGGGTGCAGTGAGTGAATTACGGCAATTTCTCCTGGAAACCGGTATGCCATCAGTGACGACATTAAAGGGGATTGGCGTCGTTCCTGATCACTTTGAGCAGCACCTTGGTATGTTGGGAATGCATGGTAACCAGGCGGCCAATCTGGCCATACAGCAGTGTGACCTGCTGGTCTGTATCGGTGTTCGTTTTGATGACCGCGTGACCGGTAAGCTGGATCAGTTCGCGCCTGATGCACGGGTTATTCATATGGATATTGATCCAGCTGAGCATAACAAACGACGCCAAGCGGATGTTTCCATTACTGACAACCTTTCCGATGTCCTTCCTGGACTAACAGAAACACTGCTGATTTTTGAGTGGCAGTTGACGTGTCGGGCGCTCAGACACCGTTACGCCTGGCGTTATGATCATCTTGGAGAAAGGATTTATGCGCCACGACTGCTGAAGCAGCTTAACAACGAATTACCTACCGATACCGTCATCAGTTGCGATGTCGGGCAACACCAGATGTGGGTAGCCCAGCATATGACATTTGATCGCCCGGAAAATCACCTTAGCAGTGGTGGGTTGGGCACCATGGGATTCGGTTTGCCGGCCGCTATTGGGGCTCAGTTGGCAAGACCGGATGCCTTGGTCATCAATGTCACCGGGGATGGCTCTTTCATGATGAATGTTCAGGAGCTGGCCACGATCAGGCGCAAGCAGTTACCGCTCAAGATTCTTCTTATGGATAACGAACGACTGGGTATGGTGCGCCAGTGGCAGGAACTGTTCTATGACGAGCGCTACAGCGAGACCAACCTGTCTGATAATCCGGACTTTGTCACCATGGCCAGTGCGTTCGGCATTCCCGGAGAAACCATATGGCGTAACGACCAGGTGAGTGAAGCGCTGCATCGACTGCGTAATACGGAAGGCGCCTATTTACTGCATGTGGCGATTGATGCCACGGACAATGTCTGGCCGCTGGTGCCACCGGGGGCTGCTAATCACGAAATGCTGGAGGAGGGAGCATGAAACATCAGTTATCCATTGTCGCCAATAACCGCTCGGCAGTACTGGAACGCATTCTTCGGGTTGTTCGCCATCGAGGGTTTGAGTTGACCGCCATGAGCATGCCCCAGGTATCCGGTTCCCAGATTCAGTTGGCATTGTCCGTTTGTGGCGAATATCCGATTACACAGTTAAACAAGCAGCTGGATAAATTGATTGATGTTACGGATGTGACGGTTCAGAAGGCGCACCAAGATGCGCTGAACGCAGGCAGGGCAGCGGTCTGATCGCTCCAGACGTGTGCGATATCTCCTACAGCATGTTGAGCATATTACGGCTTACTGTCGTTTATTTAACGGGGTTAGTATAGAGCCATGGATGAGACACACAGGATGTGTGGAGTAAGGAAGCTCATCAAGGACAAGGAGTATCGCGCAGGGAAGTGCTGGCGCAGGATGTGCCACACGGAAGTAGCAGGAAGTATTCAGGGAATGAATACAGCACAGGATGTGCAGAGACAAGGGGCATGCAGGGAAGCACAGTCCTTTATCTTTTTTTACCTTCACTCTTGGTCGTTAGTCAGATATTTTCCTCTCGCTCTTCATAGACTGTTACTGTTAAATAAATACGTAACGTGTTGCGTAAGATAGCTTTCTTTATACCGCACCCCTTTGATTAGTTCTTCCAGATTTTTCGCTGAAAGGTTAATGCCTTATCTTGCAGAAAACGAATCTCCGCATGGATGCTGCGAATTTCTTCCCAGTTCTGTCGGGCCATATCCTGTTCGTCATCTGACATTTTGGGAATAGGCAACTTCTTGATATCCCGGGTTTGCAGCAAGGGCACAGAAGCACCTGAGCGAAGTTGTTGGAGTACTGCCTGACCGGCGGAGGAGCTGAGGTATTGGAACAGAACTACGGGATCTTTAATCCAGGTACCTTTCTTTAGTCGTATGATCTGGAAGGACTGACTGGCAATCCAGTTATTGCCGCAAATGGTAGGTACCAGGCCAACTTTTCCGGTATGTCCTTTGATAACCAGCAGAATATCACCCGGCTTAAGGCGTTGTTGAATCGCGCGTTCCCGGTATTCATTCACGATGACGGGCTTGCCTGCTTGTTCAACGACACCTTCGGCACTGATATCGGATACCATCACTTCCAGAAACTGATCGCCATTGAGCATATTGTCAGATTTAACGGATTGGCCGCGAATCAGGTCTGCCAGTTCAGACAGTGGCACGGTTTCACTGGATACGGCTTGCAATCGCTTCGGTGGTGTTTTCGTCAGGTAACGATCAACCTGCATGTTGTAGTCGTTTTCAACCAGCTCATCGTACGACACTAGACGTGAATGAGCGGTGATTTCCTGTTCTTCTATCTGTTGATAAATGACATCCGGATTTCGAAGCGTATTGGGCTGGGGATAAATCTGGTTTCGTTTGGTGTGAGCACGGAAATACGCTGTGGAAGCATCGAAAATCATGATGTCATGGTGATGCTGTTGCTTATCAAAGATCATCAGACAGGGCGTATCCCGATAAGGCGCAAGGGATGATGAAGGGAGACGGATAACGGCCTTGATTATCCCTTCTTCCAGCAGTTGCTTTTTAAATCCCCACTCTTTACCCGCTGTCCGCTGCAGGATTGATTCAGTCACAACGGCAATGGTTTTCTTACGACACTGTGCTAATAAATGCCGAATGTGAATAATATCACCATACAGCGGCTGCTCCGGAAAACGGCCATAGAGATCATTAATCTGTTTAACGTTGTAACGTTGTTTTGAGGGTGGACAGGCAAAACAGTAATCAAACTGTACCAATGCACCGGGTTTCAACCAGACGGGACTAAAAATGGGGTGGCTGACACGGTGTTCAATGGCCTGATCTGCCAGCAGGTTGGTGATATAAGGCAGTGGGCTTGCCAGGGGTAATTCGGTATACACATTCTGCTGTTGCGCCGCGAGCTGATGAGCCACTGACAAAGTGCCATTAAAAGGACAGTAGCAGGCGGAGTTTTTTTCAGGTGCCAGCAATAGTGTCATTAATTCGGCAATATCGTCGGGGAGAGTCCAGAAGGGGGTCTGTGTTCCTGCACGGTTAATCAATTGTTGCAGTGTGTGCGGTATTTCCGGGTAAATAATGAGTTCAGCCTGCAGCGCCTTGTTCAGATTGCTAATCAGCGTATCAACCTTGTCCTGTGGGATACTTTGCAGGCAGGAAAAGCCAAAAATCTCGGGATGGCAGGCAGAATCCTCCAATGCTGACAGACGGGTAAGGTTTTCTCTGATCGTCGCGGGTTGTAAGCCAAGTATGGAGAGGGAGGACGGTAAAAGGTGCTTTTTCTCCAGCCAGGCCCAGGCGATCAGTTGACCCAGTAGCAACAGTTGGTCGCAATACCAGATTTCATCCCTGTCGTTATCATCGATCATGCGCAAGATAACGTCTGTGCTCATGGAAGGCCTCCTGCCATTTTCCTTGAACGACTCGATTTTCCCTGCCCGGTTGGGTGCCCATAACAGGGCTGTTTCCTCTCAGGGTTCCCTGATTGTCTGTTTTTGCTTATTTCCGGATTTTACTGACTGTCCCTACTGGGGCTTTTTAAGCCGTTTTACGTAATCATCAATCTTCAAAAATTATCACCTTACTATAACTTTAATAACAATCTGATTTAAAACTCAAGAATAAAAAAAAATAGTAAATCGCTGATTAATTGAATAGGTGTTTGATCGTCGTACAGTAGACGTTCTTTTGACGAATATAGGCCCAATAGACCTTGCTGTTAATCGGAAGGGTCAAAGCAAAATACTCACTGAGAGCAGAGTGTCACCGGTGATATTTGGAAGCCAAAAAGGGGGATGTTTCCACTTGGTCAGCATTTGGCGGATGGCTGTTTTGCTGTGTCATTCACTGTGAGCGTATGGGATTTGACGTCAATCATCTGACGAATCGAGCGACATTGGTATGGAATATTGATAAGTCTGATCCTTAAGGCAGGAGAGGTAATGTGCAACTGAGAGCGTATTAGACGCTGTTATGTGTAATGAAAGTTATAAAATTTAACCGCTTAGCTCAGTCGTTTCAGAGAATAGTTGAAGTGTGGAGGAGGCGGTATCAGCGTCAATAGTTAGTTAAAGCTGTTAGCCAGTGTCCCCATCGTCAATGCCCAGCCATCAACCAGTACAAACAGCATCAACTTAAACGGCAGTGAAATCATCTGGGGAGACAACATGATCATCCCCATCGCCATCAGTACGCTGGCAACCACCAGGTCAATGACCAGAAAGGGGATAAACAGGATAAAGCCGATTTGGAACGCCGTTTTCAGCTCACTGGTAATAAAAGAAGGAATCAACACCGAAAAAGGGACATCCTGCGGGCTGGCCAGATTATCTATACGGGCAATGGCCAGAAACTGCTCAAGATCTGTCTCGCGCGTGTTATTGAGCATAAAACTCTGGATCGGTGCAGCAGCCAGTTTGACGGCTTCCAACAATGTCACCTGTTCACTGAGATAAGGGGTAATCGCCGATGCGTAAATGTCCTGAAACAGCGGCATCATGATGAGCAGGGTCAGTGCCAGCGCCATACCGATCAAAACACGGTTGGGAGGGGTTTGCTGCAATCCCAACGCCTGTCGGAGAATGGCCAGGACCACAATGATGCGCGTAAAGCTGGTCAACATCAGTAGTGCCGCCGGCAGGAAACTGATGGCGGTCATCAACAGGAGAACCTGCAGACTGACGCTGTATTCCCTGTTATCGCCGGTTTCTGTCACGGTCAGAACGGACATGCCCTGGGGATCAGCCCATCCGGTCAAAGGTATGAGTGCAATAATGCACACGACACTGGTATAAAGCCGGGACAGTGTCCGGTTCACGGATCATCTCCTGTTCTGGCTTTCTGTTGCGGAGGTTTAATAGCAAGAGAAAAGAGGGTGGCAAAATCCCGGGTTTCTTTTTCAGTGTTATCCACAACCGGTGAATCAAACACATGCAGGCAGTTGGCCTGTTGATTTGACACACTGATCAGTAATTGTTTATCCCCAGCCTCAATGAGGCAAAGCCTGACTTGTCCGGATACCGGTGTTGAGGAGAGGACTTTTACCGGACCTTTGTTGTTTACACTGTGCAGGTTAAACCGTTTCGCCAACAGGCCAAAGCCGACAATCATTCCGACAATCAGCAGTAGCGGCAAACCAATCTGAACCAGGTAACCGGTTGCACTCTTGGAGGTTTCCTGTGCAGCCTGCGCCACGCCTGTTAACAACGGAAGCAGTGGAAGCAGCAGATAACGTGCATTATTCATTGTTATCAGGACAGTTTCTTAAGCCGCTCGGATTCGCTGACAACATCAATCAGCCGGATGCCGTAACGGTCATTGATCACCACAACTTCAGCAAACGCAATCAGGGTGCCGTTGACTTTCACGTCCAGCGGTTCTGAAGCTTCCTTTTCCAGAGCTACCACGGAACCCTTGTTAAGCTTGAGCAGATCTCCCAGATTAATGGTCGTGCTGCCCAGTTCCAGTGACAGGGTGACAGGGATATCCAGGATAAGTCCGAGATCGGGCCTGGCGTCACCGTCGCTGCCAGACTCGTCACTACCATTGTCGCCAGCAATATCCTCCACGCTGACCGTATCGGACTTTGCCTGTGTGTTTTCACTGGCACCACTCTCAGGCTCGGTGCTGGTGGTTTCGTCCTTGTTTTCTTCGTCGCTCATCCTTGGTCTCACTCATCTCTCTGAGGGCGGACTGCTTTGCCGAGGGGTTATTCGCTTTTCTCTTTTTTTTCTTGTTGTCTGATTTTTTGTACGATTTTTAATGCCATGTTGCTGTCAATGGTACAGACTGAGGCTTTCAGGCAAGGGATGCCTGCCACCTTGACGGTGACCTGCCGTGGCATTTCGGCCTTGATGACATCACCTGCCTGAAGATCAAGCACTTCCTTTAATGACAGAGGCACCTGACAGAGCGTGGCGCTCATATCAACGGGCGCCAGCATGATGTTCTCCTGTAATGTGCTCTTCCACTTGGGATCCTGTGCCGTGTTATTGTAAGAATGAATTTTTTCCCGAATAGGCTCCATGGCACGATAAGGGAGCACCACTTCCATCTGTCCCTCAATATCGGCAATCTTGACAGTAAAGCGGCTAATGATAATCAGCTCGGAATCGTTGTAGAAAAAATGCGACACGGGTGTTGAACTGGTGTCCAGTTCTCGAATTTTGAACGGGATGATGGTTTCCCAGACTTCCTGAAGATTTTCCAGGGAAGCATCCAGAAAACGGTGCAGCATCCTTTTTTCTGTCGGTGACATTTCCCGTTCATCCTCTGAGGTCAGGGTGTCACCACTGCCACCAAAGAACAGGTCAATCAGCGCTGTGATCATGGATCGGTCAATTTTGACGAAACCATTGAATTTCAGCGTGGTCACTTTGAAGGCATGCAGGCTGGCTGCTTCTCGGGTATCAAGGGAATAGGTGCCAAATTTCATGGAAACGACAGAACTAAATGTCACTTCCGCTTTATGACGAAACAGGTTATAGAGGCTGAAACGCAGCTGCTGGGCAAAGCGCCGATACAACACTTCCAGTGTCGGCTGCATGTCCAGAATTTTGTAGTCAGGGTTGGTGAGATCGAAATGCTTGATATCAGCAAAATCAGAATCCGTCTGGATCCGTTTGCTGTCCCAATCAATCTTCCTGAGCTGCTCAAGTGCTTCCCTGGACTTCGAGGTTTTCACGGTGCCTCCTGCGACGCGATAGATCGTCTGTGTTCCCTGCAGTCTGACTACCTGAATAAACTGACTATAAATCGATCACCAGTAACTAACAATATTAGCCTACCTTCCCGACAATGAGGATTTCTCTGTTGTCAGGGATTTCATTAAACGACAACACATTTAAACCATGGGTGCAGACACGGGCATATTTGGCTAGCATAGGTCGCAAAACCGGTGAAACAATCATGATGGGCTGGCGCCCTTCAGACTGTAACTGTCGTGTTATTTCCGGAAGGTTGCTTTGCAACTGGGTATTCAGATTAGGCTCCAGTGGAATGGCATCTGGCGCGTACTGCCCTGATTGCTGTGCCTGCTGGTGGGCATTCAATAATAGTTGTTCAAGTTTTTCATCCAGGGTTACCACGGGAAGTTCTGTCCCTGTTCCAATCAGGTTTTGCACGATGCTGCGTTTTAACGCTTCCCGCACTTTGCCTGCCAGTAGCAGTGCGTCAGTGGTTTGATCCGCATTTTCAACCAGCGTGTTGGCGATGGTGCGTAAATCAGAGATCTGGACCTTGTCCATCAATAACTCTTTAAGTACGCGCTGTAGTTGGCTGACCGATAATTTCTTGGGTGTGAGTTCTTCTGAGAGTTTTGGGGAAAGCTGCGTCAGCTTTTCAATCAACTGCTCAGTTTCATCATGCCCTAGCAGTTCATAGGCATGCTCTTCTACCACCTTGCTGATGTGTGTGGCAACCACCGTTGAGGCATCAACAACGGTGTACCCGAGGCTGACCCCCTGATCCTGCATTTCACTGGTGATCCAGATGGCATCCAGCCCATAAGCAGGATCTGTGACGGCTTTTCCTTCCAGATTGCCGTATACCTGACCCGGGTTAATGGCCAGATATTTGTCGGGTTCCACTTCACCTTCCGCCACACTGACACCCATCAGGGTAATGTTGTATGTGTTTGCCTTGAGAGACAGGTTGTCGCGGATATGCACGCTGGGTACAAGAAAGCCAAGCTTGGCGGAAAGCGTTTTACGAATCCCTTTAATCTGGTTGAGCATTTGCCCACCCTGTTGTTTATCGACCATGGGAATCAGTCGATAACCAACCTCAAGACCCAGCGGGTCTACTGCCGGCACATCGTCCCAGGAAAGCGGCTGATCACTGGCGTCAGGCTGTTCAGCAGGCTCAATATCCGGCTTTTTATCATCACCATCATCCGACAGGTGTTGTTGGAATAACCAGTACGCGATACCGCCGACGGCCAGCCCCAGTCCGACAAACGCCATATGCGGCATGCCTGGTACCAGACCAATGATAATAAGAATGATCGCCGTCACTGACAGCGCGCGGGGTGACGAAAAGAGCTGTTCGCTGATCTGCTCGCTGACATCGGCAGATTCGGAGACACGGGTAACAATAATCGCCGCAGCCGTTGAGAGTAAGAGGGAAGGAATTTGTGCCACCAGACCATCACCAATGGTCAGCAGGGCAAAGATGGTGAACGCATCACTGAAACTGAGATCGTGTTTCAGGGTGCCGATCAGCAGGCCACCGATAATGTTGATGGCCAGAATCAGCAAGCCCGCCATGGCGTCACCACGAACGAACTTGCTGGCACC
This sequence comes from Kistimonas asteriae, assembly GCF_018263925.1. GTDB lineage: Bacteria > Pseudomonadota > Gammaproteobacteria > Pseudomonadales > Endozoicomonadaceae > Kistimonas > Kistimonas asteriae. The sequence goes on along the minus strand of NZ_JAEVHF010000005.1, from coordinate 249,754 downwards.
GTCCATGGAACCGTAAAAGTCTGCTTCGCGAGTCACCAGGCTCCGGCGCTCCAGCGCCTGCTTCTGATCAATGAGACCGGCGTTAAGATCAGCGTCAATTGCCATCTGTTTGCCGGGTAATGCATCCAACGTGAAACGGGCGGATACTTCAGATATACGTCCAGCGCCTTTGGTTACAACAACAAAGTTGATAATGACCAGAATGGCAAACACCACCATACCGACTACGTAATTGTTGCCAACAACTACTTCACCAAATGACTGGATCACTTTACCGGCCGCATCGCCGCCCTGGTGCCCCTTCAGCAAAACGACCCTTGTGGATGCTACGTTGAGCGCCAGTCGCATCAATGTGGCAACCAGCAGGATGGTTGGAAATACCGCAAAGTCCAGTGGCCTTAAGGCATAGATGCTGACCAGCAATACCAGTAATGACAAGGCAATGTTAAAGGTAAACAGCATATCCAGCAGGATAGGCGGCACTGGTAGTGTGACCATTGCCATCAGCACCAGCACGGCTAACGGAATCGCGATTTGCGCTTTTCCCAGTTTTAGCAGCTGCTGTAGTGTCAGAAGATTACCTAATCCCTTGTTCATGGTAATGCATCAATCCTTTAGTCGTTTTCACTACCGGCTATTCCCCGGTTGGCGTATTGCTGGAAATGTTCTGGTAAGTCAAAGTTGTTCGGTAATGGTGTCGGCTCCTGTCCCCGTCCGGCCTTAAATTCCCGCAGACGATAGACATACGCAAGAATCTGGGCGACAGCATGGTAAAGGTCCGAGGCCACTTCCTGATTGATCTTTGTTGTGTAATAAATTGCACGGGTCAGGGCCGGGGTGCGGACAACGGGGCGTTTGTGTAGCTGCGCCGCCTCAATAATCGTTTGGGCGATTTCATCGACACCTTTGGCCACGACGAAGGGGGCCTCTGAACGTGTCTTGTCGTATTTCAACGCGACGGCAAAGTGGGTCGGGTTGGTTATGATGACATCGGCTTCGGGAACCTCCTGCATCATCCGGCGTGTGGCCACTTCCTGTTGCAGGTCACGTACACGACTTTTGACTTCTGGGCGCCCTTCCGTTTCCTTGCTTTCATCTTTTAGTTCCTGCCGGGTCATTTTCAACTTGCGGCGGTATTCGCTGACCTGGAAAGGCACATCAATAATGGCAATAACCGCCAGTGCGGCGGCAAAGCCCAACAGACTCCAGGTCACGATGCTAAGACTTTCACGGATAGCCATGGCGACGGGCTTCATGCTTAACGTCAGGATATCTTTCATGACATTGTTGATGATCAGATAAAGGGCTCCGGTCACCAGCATCACTTTCAGAATGGATTTAATGAGTTCAACGATAGAACGGCGTGAAAACATCCGCTTTAATCCCTTGAGGATGCTCATTCTTGATAACTGTGGCTGTAAGGGCTTGGCGGAGAATAGCCAGCCTCCCAGGCCAAGTGAGCTGGCAATAATGGCCAGTATCATCAGACCGAAAACGGGTAACAGGGTGCCGAATATCGTGATGAAGCTGTCTTTCAGCCGGGCGGACATGGCGCCGGTATCCAGCAGGCTGGCACGGTCAACGGAAAAGTTCTCAGCAAAGACGGCCAGGAAACGCTGACTGATCTGGTCACTGAACACCAGCAGGGCGACACAACTGCCCAGGAACAAGCCGACCGTGACCAGTTCTCGTGAGCGGGGAGCTTCGCCTTTGTCGCGTGCGTCTTTAAGGCGTTTCTCCGAGGGCTCTTCACTACGCTCCTGACCGCTGTCTTCATTCTCTGCCATCAGCCACCTCGCAGGAGAACGTCAAGGGCTTCCAGCGCCTCACCGGTGAGCTCAAGGTAGAGGCCGGCGATACCAGACACCGTGATCATGAGGACCAGTACGCCGGCCATCATGCTCATGGGAAAACCGAGGGAGAACACATTGAGCTGTGGTGCTGCCCGGTTCATGACACCAAAGGAAATATTCACCAGCAGCATGGAGGTGATGGCTGGCAGGGCAATGATCAGGGCGGCGCCCGTAGCCCAGCTCATCAGGCGGGTCAGAGTATTGAGATCCAGCATGTCAGCGCCGATGGGGGCAACCGGCAGGGTCTCGAAGCTGTGAACCAGCACATTAATCACCACCAGGTGGCCATTCATGGCAAGAAACATCAGGCTGGTGAGTATCTGGAAGACCTGACCGATGATAGGGATGCTGACGCCATTGATGGGATCGTACATCATCGCCATACCCAGACCCATCTGCAGCGAGACCATCTGGCCGGTCATGGCGAAAATGGCGTAATAGATGTGCAGCAACATACCGCCCATAAAGCCGATCAATAATTGCTGCAACAGAATAAGGAGGCTGTCGCCAGACAGGGGATCCACCATGGGCATGGCGGGCAATAACGGCGCAATAAGAAAGCTGATGGCCAGTGCGAGTACCAGACGAATACGCATCGGTACCATCGCTGAGCCAATCAGCGGCATCACCATGAGCAGGGCGCCAATACGGAACAGCGGCCAGAGGAACTGACCGAGCCAGGCGGTGATCTGTGCCGTGGTCAGTTCCATGTCAGAAAATCATCTCTGGAATAATGTCATAAAACCGGCGGAAGAGTTCCATGAACTCCCGCAGCAGCCAGTGGCCGGCAAAGGCAACGGTAATCAGGGTGACCAGCAGACGCGGCAGAAAACTCAGGGTTTGTTCATTAATCTGTGTCGCGGCCTGAAAGATACTCACCAGCAAGCCGACCAGTAGACTGGGCAGAATAATGACCGAAACGAAAATCACGATCTGGTAAAGCGCGTCCCTGAACAGGTCAACAACCATTTCCGGTGTCATGTGAAGACCTTCCTGATCACTTGTTGCTTCCTTTATATAGGTGGGAAATGTTGTTTATTTCGATTGCTGACTTCACGCCGCCTTTTTATCGCATTCCCATTTATTCAATGTAGAAAAGACCACCATTAAATGACAGTGAACAACGGTTTATTGGAAATATTGCTGGAAAAGCCATTTGCCTGACGTTTTAACTGACTGATTTTAAAAATAAAAAAATGCCTGTGCTCCATTTAAGTTTCTGGAATTTTTTTCCGAGTAAGTAAGTGACGGGCCGTGAAAACCGGTCTGGGGGACAAAGCTGCTTTCTTGTGGGAGCAGTCCATCGGAAGTAAGTCCATTAGATGGAGACATAGACACATGAGCTTTACAGTAAATACCAACGTTTATTCGATGAACGCCCAGCGTAACCTGATGGCGACATCGGATGGCCTGAAGACGGCGATGCAGCGTCTGTCCTCCGGGTTGAAAATCAACAGTGCGGCGGACGATGCAGCAGGTCTGCAGATATCCAACCGTTTGAATTCACAGGCCAAGGGACTGACAGTCGCCATTTCCAACGCCAACAACGGGATCTCCCTGGCGCAGACTGCGGAAGGTGCGCTGCAGGAAACGACCAACATCCTTCAGCGGATCCGGGAACTGTCTCTCCAGTCAGCCAACGGCTCTAACTCTAACGCTGACCGTGCAGCCTTGCAGAAAGAGGTGACAGCACTGCAGTCAGAGATGACGCGTATATCTGAAACCACCACCTTCGGTGGACAGGTTCTGCTGGATGGCACTTACGGTACCCAGCAGTTCCAGATCGGTGCAAATGCCGGTGAAACACTGGATATCGTCATGTCAGCAGCGGGTTCTTCTGATCTCGGTAAGCGTGGTATGGCTGTATTTGACACAACCGGTATTGCGGATACTGAAACGGTTGCCTTTGGTTATGACTCTGATGGTGCAGGTGCTGCTGCGAATGAAGAATTCTCTGTAGCGTATGTTGCCGCGTCCGATACGATCGATACCTTAGCCGATAAAATCAGAACGGCTTTGGCGGCATCGACGAATGCAACGGGGCTGCAGGTTATTACTGAAGGTAATAACATCGTTGTTACGGGTGATGTTGCTGCGGGCGTGATGGCAGCGCATACGACGGCAAGTACCGGTGTTGCTTCCGAAGCCTTTACGGCCGAGGACGTATCCAAGGTAGATATATCCACTGCCAGTGGTGCTCAGCAGGCTGTTGCCATCGTTGATGCGGCGATTGCTGACGTGGATGACCAGCGAGCGGATCTTGGTGCGGTTCAGAACCGTCTGAGCACCACCATTTCCAACCTGAGCAACATCCGTGAGAACGTTTCTGCTTCCAGAAGCCGGATCATGGATGCGGATTTTGCCGTGGAAACAGCCAATCTGGCCAAGTACCAGGTAATGCAGCAGGCCGGTACAGCGATGTTGTCACAGGCTAACGCCCAGACACAGAGCGTACTTTCACTGCTTCAGTAAATCCGAATCTGGTCGACAAAAATATAGGCAAGGGGCACGTTCTCTTGCCTATAGTTTTTTATCAGTGCGGTATTGAAGTTAGAGGTCAGGGAAGGCCATGTTTACCCTTAATGGCATCAATTCAGGTCTGGATACCCAGACATTGATTGACACACTGGTGCAAGTTCAGCGGTTACCGAAAGAAACCCAGCTGCAGCGCCAGAAAAATGTCGATACCTTCGAGTTATCTGCTCTGGGGCAGTTACAGGGCGCCCTCAATGCTTTTGATACGGTTGTCTCCGATCTTTCGGATGGCAGCTCTCTGGTCAAGCGCAGGGCAACGGTCAGCGATACTGATGTACTGGGGGTTACGCCTTCTGCATCATCCGCTACCGGCAGCTATACCTTCACGGTTTCAGCGCTGGCCACTAATCACCAGATGGCGACCGCTGACTTCAACAGTACCGATACCTTTGGTACCGGAACACTCAAGCTCTCCGTCGGTGGTGAAGACCTTGATCTCACCCTCGATAGCAGCAATAACACGCTGGAGGGTATTCGTGATGCTATCAATAATGCAGACAATAATCCCGGTATCAGTGCGGCATTGATTAATAGTGGCAGTCAGCAGCGACTCCTGATTACCGGGGATAACACCGGTGTGGCCAATACCGTGACCATCGATATTACCGGCCTGACTATCGGTGGTGGTGATCAGACAATTACGACAGGGTTAAGCGATTTGCAGACTGCCGCTGATGCGGAAGTCACCATAGGCGATCCCGCCAACCCGAACAGCATTCAGGTGACCCATGGCGATAACACCATTGAAGACCTTATCGATGGTGTAACCCTCGAACTGAAATCCGTCAGCGCAACACCGGTATCGGTGACTGTTTTCGAGGATGAGTCTGCGGCCTCCAATGCGATTCGGCGGTTTGTCGCTGCGTACAATGACCTCGTTACTACCCGAAACAGTGTGACCAGCTATTCCCAGGATGCCGGCGCAGCAGCGCTGCATGGTGACTCCCAGACCCGGATTTTATCCGGCATATTGCGCAGTGCAGTAGGGGACTCCTATACCGTGGGCTCCGATACCCTGAGTCTTGCCCAGCTGGGGATTATCACCACCCAAACCGGCACCCTCGAAATTGATGAAAGTAAATTCAGCGCAGGCGTCTCTACCCATTTCAGCCAGCTTGAGAGCTTTTTTACTGGCGACAACGGCCTGATGTCGACACTGTCGGAAACGCTGGATAACTATGACAGCTCGTCTGGCCTAATCAAGCAGCGCATGGATCGCCTGGAAGATGATCTGCGGGATATTGATGCCGAAACTCTGGAGCTGGATGCTCAGATGGAAAAGGTTCGCAGCTATTGGGTAGACCAGTTCCTTGCGATGGAAGAGGCGATGGGACAATTCAATAGTTCAGCGTCCTATCTGACGCAGGCGCTGAGTAGTTTGAATAATACCAACAATAACAACAGTAATAATTAATACGACGTAGTCGATCGGTTTCCACAAGGAGGAGCCCTTTATGCCGAATGATACGGCAGGACTCAACGCATATCGCGCCGCACAGAACCAGGCCCAGGCTCTGACAGCCGACCCGCACCGGTTGATTCAGCTGCTGTTTGCCAACCTGATGATGACGCTGCAGAAGGCCAAGGGGTTCCTGGAACGAAAGCAGATGAGTGAGAAGGGTAAATCCATCACTCATGCCATTGAGATTCTGCTGGCGCTGGATGAGGCCATCGATGAAGAAAAAGGCGGAGAGCTGGCCGGCAACCTGAGGGCCCTTTACAACTACTGCATTCGGCAGTTGATCGCTGCTAACCAGGAGTGCTCCATGGAGAAGCTGGAGGAAGTCCAGCGTCTTATGCTGGAGATCAAGGTAGCCTGGGACTCCATTGAAGGAAAGACCGGTGACAGTGATGCCGCAGCCACTCAATGATAGAGAATTGTCACAGGCGCTGGACGCCGTGAGAGAAGAGCTGATTACGGCTTGGCAGGCATCGGACTGGATCGCGTTGAAACAGATTGAACGTCGAGCCATATCGCTTGCAGAACAGGGTTTTTCCGATCGTCAGCCAACGGGAGCCTTGCTGGAAGCACTGACTGCGCTAGAGGCGTTGTATCGCAGGATTGTGTCTGATAGTGCGGCTGGAAAAGAGCGGATCAGGGAAGAATTGTGTAATGTCCGGGAAAACAAGGCGGCCATTTCGTCTTACCAGACTACCCGGGCCATGAATTAGGGAAAATCGGGCGTTAAGTTATCATGGAAGGTTCGACAGTAACGGACAGTAGCCTTCTGCCAATCAGTATGCCGGTGCCGCTACAGACACCGGTGGCAGTGAAGGGTACCGAAAGCTCTGGGCAAACGCTGACATTTGCTGACCTGTTCAGCCGGATTATGTCGGCCGAAACCACTCTGGCATCCGGTGAGTTGGCACCGTCTGCGGAAGTTGCGCCACAGGTCTCTCTTTTACCTGAAACGACTTCTCTCCTGGCGCAGCCGCAGGCCGCGCCTGCTGAGCTGGCAACCCTTCCGTCATTACTGACGCCAGAGGGGGGACAAGCACCGCTGGCACAGGGATTACCGGATGTGGCTACCGCAACAGCTCCGGGTGAGGCTGTTCAGGCCCAGGCCCAGGTTGCAGAGCCTTCGGCGTTGCCTGACAGCCTCCCGGCGCTGATCTCCCGTATTCTCTCCGAACAGCAGACGCCAGCGGGTAAGCCGCTTTCTCTCACAGAGCCTTCCCTGGCAGAGGGGGGGGCTGGTGATGACCTGACCTTGCGCAGTGGTACCCCGATGCCGGTAACGCCATTCCAGAAACCGTTGTTGCAGGATGGACTGCCGATTGCAGCAGCGACTCAGGGGGAGCCAGAGGCAGATACCTTACCCTACATGCCGGAACCTTCACGCATTGCTCCCCCTGTCCAGATAGCAGAGGGAACGGTCGAGATTGAGCAGGGACTCGGACGGGCAACCGCACCCGCCTTGCCAGAGGTGCCATTACAGGGACGTCCTGCTGACGCTGCAGTCGCTGCCGCGGCATCCGTACCGGATCGTGCTGTGACAGCCTCAGAATCGTTATCCGCTCCGACTTCTGTTGAGAAGCCTGTTGTCGTCAAGCACCAGCTGGACCCGGCTGGTCCCGGGCAACTGGGGGATCGCATCATGGTGATGATCAATCGTGATCTGCAGCAGGCCCAGATTCGCATGGATCCTCCTGAGCTGGGTCACCTGAAAATTGCACTGGCCGTTGATGGGGATCAGGTCTCCGTACAGTTTACCGCCAGCCAGCCAGGCTTGCGTGAGCTGATCATCCAGCAGACTGACCGGCTGCGTCAGCATCTGGAAAGTCAGCAGTTGAACCTGGTCAGTGTGGATGTCACTACCGATCAGGGGCGAGACCCACGTCATCCCGCTCAGGAGTATGGACCTGACGCTTCAGTTCCCCTGTTTTCCGCCGATGTTTCCGGTGATGAGGGGGGATTGCCTGTGACTATGCAGCAGTACTCCACCGGACTCCTGGATGTGTTTGCCTGAGAGCCGGAACAATCACTAAAAGAATGAGTGGGTTAGGGGACAATCCATGAGTGAAGAGGAAGCCGGCAAGGAACAGGAGAGTTCCGGTAAGTCGACCAACCTGTTGTTGATCATCCTGATTGTGCTGATGCTGGTGGGCATTGGCGGTGGTGCGGCAGCGTTTTTCATGATGCAGAAGAGTGGCTCTGCCTCGGCGGAACCGACTGTGGACGAAAAACAGCCCCCGCCCAAACCGATTTTTTATCCATTGAGCCCCTTTGTTCTCTCGCTGACCGGTGACCGCCGTGCACGGTATATGCAGATAGAGCTGTCGATCAAAATCCGTGATGAGAAAACCCGTGAAGTTCTGGTGGATTACAGTCCGATGATTCGCCATCGGCTGATCGAAGTGCTCAGTGGATTGCCGTACACCGATGTGATTCAGCCCGAAGCGCCGGACAAGATTGGAGAACATGCGTTGAACAGCTTGAATAAGTTGTTCGAAGAGCAGGGCGTCGAAGATCCGGGTGTTGACGATATTCTCATAACTAACCTGGTGATCCAGTAACGGGAGTAAGGGCGCCACGGTGAGCAGGGATGACGGTGAACCGCCGATGAAAGCAGAGGATCAGTCCGAAGCCGTCAACAACTACCGGAATATCCAGGAATCCGGTGTCAATGCGCTTGTGCGCAAGCATATGGGGTTGGTCAGGAAGATTGCCTATCACCTGGCTGGCTCTTTGGGACACAGTACGCCGGTGGAGGATTTAATCCAGTCCGGCGTAGTGGGCTTGCTGGAAGCGGCAGGACGATACGATCAGAGCACCAATGTTGCGTTTGAGTATTTTGCCCGCCCGAGGATACGGGGCGCCATGGTGGATCTGGTTCGGGAGGGAGACTGGCGGCCTCGCCGGATCCGGGAGGAGAGCCAGAAGATCACCCGGGCTATCTCGGCTGTCGAAGCAAGATTGGGACGTCCAGCGACGGACAGGGATATTGCCGCCGAGCTGGAGATGGATTTACAGGACTACCAGCACATGCTGATGAATACCCATGGTGCTCGTCTCCTCAGCCTGGATGTGCTGGAAGAGAACAGTGAGCCTGGCAGGGAAGATGCGCCGGTTGACGCAGGCTTTCTCAAGGCCAGCTGCGGCAAGGCGTTGGCTGATGCTATTGGGCTGATGCCTGAGCGGGAACAGCAATTGCTGAACCTCTATTACGTGCATGAAATGAACATGAAAGAAATAGCTCTGATTCTGGACATCACAGAATCCAGAGTGTGTCAGCTGCATCGTCAGGGTGTGTTGAAACTCAGAAGCTATATGGAATCGTGGCGGAGTACCTGAAACTATGTCCAAGATTATAGGGGTGTTGACGGTTATCTTGTCGGTCGGGGTCGGCTATGTGCTGTCCCACGGTAAATTGATGGCACTCTGGCAGCCTTTTGAGGTGCTGATCATCGGGGGGGCGGCATTCGGTGCCTTTGTGCTCGCAAACCCCATGCATGTGGTCAAGGATACCGGGCGTCATTCCAAGTATGTGTTCACCGGTTCAGGATATAACGCTGAACTGTTCATGAATCTGCTTCATCTCATGCATGACCTTTTCAAGACAGCGCGTAAGCCTGGTGGAAAAAAAGCATTAGAAGAGCATATCGAAGATCCGGAAAAGAGTGCCCTGTTTGCCAAGTTTCCAACCATTCAGAGCAAGCATCTCCTCGTTCATTTCATCTGTGACTATGTGCGTCTTTCGCTCGCCGATAACCTGGAACCTCATGATTTTGATGCCCTGATGGATGAGGGGGTCAAAACCTTTGCCGAGGAAGCCGAGCACCCTGGGCATGCCTTGCACGAAGTGGCTGAAGCCTTACCGGGTTTCGGGATTATTGCCGCGGTACTGGGTATCGTTATCACCATGGGATCGTTAGATGGCCCAGCCCAGGAAATCGGTAACCACATCGCGGCTGCCCTGGTGGGAACCTTTATGGGTGTACTGTTCGGTTATGGCTTTGTTGGCCCGATTTCAAAGGCCATCGGGTATTCTGTCAGCTATGAAATCAAGGCACTTGAGTGTATCAAGGTCTGCCTGAGCAGTTATCGCAATGGTATGCCGCCGGTGCTCGCAGTGGATGCCGGTCGTGGCACATTGTTCCATGATATCAAGCCCACGTTCTTTGAGATGGAAAAAGTAGTTAACGAAGGCTGATTAAAAGGGAACTGCTGCCGTGTCATCGTCCAAGGGAAAGGTTGTTATCGTCAAGAAGGTCATCAAAGGTGGCGGTGGCGGCCATGGTGGTTCCTGGAAGGTGGCGATGGCAGACCTGGCCTTGGCGATGATGGCTCTATTCATGGTGCTCTGGTTGCTCAGTGTGACCGACGAGGAACAGCTTGAGAGTATCACGGCCTATTTCAAGGATCCCGGTGCCTTCCGGCACTCTGGCTCCCCCCATCCGATCAAACTCACGGGTTCACCCAGCACGGTGAAGGAAATCTCCAGCAAGGGCCCCAGCTTGCAGGGTAGAGCTGGTCCCGATGTGATAGGCGATAGCCAGCCAAGCCCCAAGGGAGAGAAACTGAGTTTTGATGACGTCATGGGGGATCTCCGAATGCTGTTGGGGAGTGAGAAAACCCAGTACCAGCAAGATGACCCGGTCTATATGGAAGTGTTACCGGAAGGATTACGCTTGGTTATCCTAGATTTTGAGGACAAGCACATGTTTCGCCGGGGGAGTAGTCGGCTGACACCGTACTATGAAGACCTCTTACTGATGATGGCGCAGGTGTTGGGCAAGACCCAAAACAAGATCCTGGTCAGCGGCCATACAGATGGAGCCTCTTTTTCCGAAAACCATTTTCACGGTAACTGGAAACTATCCGGTGCCCGGGCGCAGGTGGCGCAGAGAACTCTGGCTTATGGGGGGATTCCGGATGAGCGGTTCCTGATGGTGTCGGGGTTGTCAGATCATATGCCGATCCATCCCGGTAATCCGGAGTCCGGCGCGAACCGTCGGATTGAACTGCTCCTGCTCAATGAAGAAACAGAAAAAAAACTGGGCAGGCTGTTTTCGCCCATTGACACGGATGGAAAAGACAAAGAATCACCGGTGTCGGAGGAGACGATGGAGGACATCAAGGAGGAAACCAACGCGAACACTCTACCCGCTGACCTGGTGCCATCGCCCGTCACGGAGGAATCCGTGGAAGAATAATCAGGGCATGCCCGTGACGACTTTCCCGGAAGTGATCACTTTTGCTTTCACAACCTTGCCCGATGAACTGTTTCTCACCTGAATTGTTTCATTCATTGCCCCCCCCTCGAGCGCCATCCCTTTCATGGTGACCGTGACACCATTGATTCTGGCTTCGATCATTACATCGTCATTTTTCCGGATGATCCTGGGCGGTTCGACCATATCCGGACGAACAATCTGTGCGGGCGTTATTCTCCGGCTGGCCATTTGCCCCGTCAGTTCCGTTTTATGGGCAAAATAGCGACCCCGTATCTGGCTCAGGCTCACCGGTTGAATGATCAGGTCATCGGACCGGATCAGCTGATCACGGTCTATCGTGCGGGCACTTTTAACGACAGGCAGCTCAATGCGGATATTCGCTTTGGCATGGATGGACCAGCGGGGTTCACGGCACACGGCTTTCACCGTGATATTACCCACCAGAAGGCGGTTCTGGCCGGGAATAATAATCTCGGGAGTATGTTGGCACGGAGCCAGCGTATCGACGGAGGGCGGGGGAACTGTGACCTGTTGAAGGCTGGTGGCTGGATCACGGATGTAGGCCGTGGTCTTTTCCATCAGTGCCGCAGTGGCGGCATCCACAATCTGTGTAGCCGCGTCAGTGTCAGGTTGCGTATTCTCCGCGTGTATTGCCACGGGAATCACCAGCAAGAAGGCGGCGATGATTGGCAATGCCTTAACCGATGTTTTCATACGCTGTCCCTCATACCGGCCATCACCGGAAAGGCGGTTCCGCTTTACCGGATCAGGCGGAAAGTGCATTCCGGAAAATCCGGCCCATCTTTTCAAGATATCTGACCGGCCGGTATCTGCAAGGTGAGTTGTTAAAAGAATAGGAATGGCTTTATCTCGGGGATGAGCGTGTCACCGTGGGTCACCGCAGCATTGTTATTCTTCTTGATGGATAGATTGGCACGCTTCTGGCAAATCATTAGAGACTTGATGCCATAACAATAAAAGACAGGACGTCTTTATGGGAATCAGCTTTGACAAGGGACTTGGGGTTCATCCGCAAGCCCTGCAGTTCAGGATACAGCGCAGCACGGTACTTGCCAGTAACCTGGCAAATGTGGATACCCCCGGGTTCAAGGCCATGGATGCGGTCTTTGCTTTTGACCGGGCATTGGAAAATAGCGTTGGCTTGTCTTCATCAGACAACCATCACATGGATTTACCGTCACAGTCTGTCGATGGGATGACGAAGTATCGCATTCCCAACCAGCAGACAGCAGATGGCAATACCGTTGAACTGGGCATTGAACAGGCAGCCTTTGCCCGCAATACGCTGGATTTCCAGACCAGCTTCGCCTTTCTCAATATGAAATTCAAAGGCCTCGACAGGGCAATTAACGGGCGCTGACAGGGAGGTCAGGTATGTCGCTGAGTGATGTTTTCACCATAGCCGGATCGGCTGCTACTGCGCAGACCATCCGACTTAACACCATAGCCAGTAATATGGCCAACGCGGAAAGCGCCGGGGCTACACCGGATGAGGCCTACAAGGTACGCAAACCGGTTTTTTCCCTGGTGTTTGATGACCAGCTCCGATCGATGGACGGTCCGAGCCGGCCGGTTGCCAAGGTGACGGTCAGTGAAATTATGGAAATCGAAGCATCGGATGAAGACCGTCGTTATATGCCGGATCACCCTGGCGCCGATGCTGAAGGCTATGTTTTTTTCCCCAAGATCAACATGATCGGCGAAATGGCTGACATGATGTCGGCATCGCGCAGTTACCAGAGCAGTGTCGAACTGATGTCGACCGCCAAGAAAATGCAGCAGCGGCTGCTGACGCTGGGACAATAAGGAGGTTGTCATGGCATTGGATATCCCTGGGCTGTCAGGCAGCTCATCCTCGTCAGGTACTACGGGCGTTAGTGCTGCGAATAGCACCAGCGGCATGGGACAGGAGGAATTCATGCAGATGCTGCTGGCGGAGATCAATAATCAGGATCCCCTGAATCCCCAGAGCAGCAGTGAGTTTGTCGGACAGTTGGCCCAGATTACCAGTGTGGAAAACCTGAGTAGTCTCAATAGTCAAATCACGGGCTTAGTCAGCTCGCTGCAATATTCACAGGCTATGCAGGCCACAGACCTGGTGGGCAAAACGGTTACAGTCCCTATTAACATCATGGAGCTGGAAAGCAGCGGTACCATGACCGGTGAGGTGCAGGTACCGGTGTCTGCCGACAGGGTTCAACTCTACATCCAGGATGCCTCTGGACAGATAGTGGATAGCATTGATTTGGGTGCGCAGGCCTCCGGCACCGTGCCTTTCACTACAGATAGCCTGGCTAAAGGCATGTATTCAATATCTGCTTCTGCGACTTACGGCACGGAAGAGCAGTCCATACCCATAGCGTTGAGCACGAAGGTGGATAGCGTCGTAATACCCGGTGGTGGAAAGGAGATAGAGCTTAACCTTGCAGGTATCGGGGCGATGGCGGTCTCGCAGGTCAGCAAAATACAGGAATAACGAGTAAGGAAAACTGCAGTAGCAGTATTTATCAGTAACGTCAGTACAGAGGAGGTACGCCATGTCATTCGGCATTGGTTTGAGCGGTATGAAGGCCGCAAAGCAGGATCTGGAAGTGGTCAGTAACAACATTGCCAACTCCAATACGGTTGGATTCAAGTCGTCTCGGGTTGAATTCGCAGATGTGTATGCTTCAACTTATAGCGGTAGTAACAGTCGTGTTGTTAATGGCGCGGGGGTTAAAGTGTCAGCCATTTCCCAGAGTTTCCAGCAGGGTAACTTCAATTATACCAATGGTGTTCTGGATATGGCGATAACAGGTAATGGCTTTTTTGTAGTGAATGATAATGGTTCATACCTGTACAGCCGTGCCGGTTATTTTGATCTTGATCGCGATAACTATGTGGTAGATAACCTGGGAAACCGGTTACAGGGTTTCGCCTCGGATACCAGTGGTAACATACTGTCGGGTAGTATTACGGACCTGCAGATAGATTCGTCCGATATGCCGGCTCAGGCCACAACCGCACTGGAGGGACTCATTAATCTGGATTCCCGTAGCGATATTCCTTCGGTTGCCACATTTAGTTCATCTGATCCTAACAGTTATAACACCACCATGGCATTTAATGTTTATGACAGTTTGGGTAACCCCCATACGCTAGGTCTGTATTTTGCTAAAGACCAGACGGTTGCTAATCAGTGGAGCATTCATTACCAGTTGGATGGCGCGGATGTTGGCACAGCAAATACGCTGAACTTTGATACTGACGGTCAGATATCTACAGGTAGTGGCTCATATACACAAACCGTTCCAGCGGCAACACTGGCTAACGGTGCCGATGCATTAAACCTTAACCTTGATCTTACTAATATGACGCAGCTGGGTATCAGCTCGTCGGTTAACGGTGCTATTCAGAATGGCTTTCCTCCGGGAAAGATGGCAGGCATCCAGGTCAGTGAAGAGGGACAGGTTCAGGCGATTTATTCTAACGGTCAGACACTGACTCAGGGGCAGATCATTCTTGCAGGTTTTACCAATGAGCAGGGGCTGCAACCGGTTGGAGACAGTTTGTGGCGAGCAGGTTATGAGTCTGGAGATCCAGCGTATGGCCTGGCTGGCACAGGCACGCTGGGTTCGCTGCAGGCAGGCGCTTTGGAGTTATCCAATGTTGATCTGTCGATTGAGTTGGTGCGACTCATCGAGGCCCAGCGTAACTATCAGTCTAATGCCAAGACCATTGAGACATCTAACAGCCTGACCCAGACACTGATGAATATCATCTGATGATGGGACAGACAGGAGCCCGACGACATGGATAAGTCCCTGTACATCGGTTTTTCAGGTGTGACCCGCGCCATGCGGGCACAGCAGGTGCATGCCAACAATCTGGCAAACCTGAACACCCGGGGTTTCCGAAAGGACTTTGTTCACTCCATGGCTGTGCCGCTCCAGGGGGATGGTCATCAGAGTCGGGCGATGACCGTAGCAACGGGCACCAGCAGCGCCACGGGGGTAGGACCAGCCATTCATACCGGGCGCAATCTCGATATTGCGATTTCGGATGAAGGATGGATTTCTGTTTTGGATCACGAGGGGCAGGAAGCGTATACCCGGGCAGGTCATCTGCGTCTTGATGCGGAAGGCCAGCTGGTCACCGGCAGTGGTCGTCCGGTTGCAAGCCTGGGCGGCGCTATCGATATCCCACAATACCGTCACATTGAGATTGGCGGTGATGGAACGATCAATATTGTACCGGTCGGCGGCGCGACGATTCAGCCGGTGGCGATAGGCCAGATCAAACTGGTCAATCCGGATTCTCAGGACATTATCAAAGGACCAGACGGTCTGTTTCGACGCATTGACGGACAGGAGGCGGATCAGGATGCCTCCGTTCAGGTGAAGCCCGGCTATCTGGAAGCCAGCAATGTCAATGCGGTCGAGGAAATGGTTCAGTTCATGAACCTGGCGCGGCAGTTTGAGTTTCAGTTCAAGGTGATGAAGACGACGGAGACGCTGGCTGCCAGTGGCGACCAGCTGATTCGTACAGAATAACAGGGAGTACAGAGGGGTACAGGGACGATGAATCCGGCTTTATGGATCAGTAAGACCGGCCTGGCGGCTCAGGATCGCCATATGGCGACGATTTCCAACAATCTCGCTAACGTCAATACCGTTGGATTCAAGCGTGACCGGGTCAGCTTTGAAGACCTTTTCTATCACATTGAAAAGCAGCCGGGGGCGTTAGCGGATCAGCAGAACATCCTGCCTTCCGGGATGCAGGTCGGCACCGGTGTCCGGGTCACGGGCACCCAGAAAATATTCACCACAGGGAACTACCAGACGACCGAACAGGCACTGGATATGGCGGTTGTTGGTGGCGGTTTTTTCCAGATCGCGATGGCAGACGGATCTCAGGCCTATACCCGTAACGGACAGTTTCACATGAATGCTGAGGGAACGATTGTGACCGCCAACGGTCTGCCCCTGGAGCCCGGTATACAGATTCCCAGTGATGCAGTGGCTGTCACTATCAGTGAAGACGGCAGCGTGGTCGCTTCCCTGCCGGGTGTTGTCGAGCCAGTTGACCTGGGACAGATTCCATTGATTACGTTCGTCAATCCTGCAGGCCTGCAGTCAAAGGGTGGCAACCTGTACGTTGAAACCGCTGCCAGTGGTGCGCCGGTGGAGAATCTGGCAGGCGCCAACGGCGTCGGGAAAATCAAGCAGTTTACCCTGGAAATGTCTAACGTCAGCGCGGTGGAAGAACTGGTTAACATGATTTCGGTACAGCGTGCTTACGAGATGAATTCCAAGGTCATTTCCGCTGCCGACCAGATGATGCAATTTGCCAATCAGTCGCTGGGGTGATCATGAGGATTAGTATTTGCTTTCTGACGTTGATTGGGCTGGTGGCATTAGTGGGCTGTTCCACCGCCCCACAGCAGAAAATACTGCGGCAGATCCCGGTGGCAGAAGAGGCTGTGGCACAGGCACCGGAGCAACCCGTCGTCAATACGTCTGTTGATCATCATGGCAGCCTGTTTAGCAAAGCCTACTCCATGCAACTGTTTTCTGATCGCAGGGCCTACCGTTCCGGGGACATTCTCACGGTAAAACTGGAAGACGGTACCCGAATTACCAAGGATTCCAATACGACCCTTGATAAGCGAGGGACTCTCAGCATGGCGGACCCCACCATCTTTGGTAAAACAGGGGCTGATATTCTGGGAGGTGCTAACTCTCTGGCATTTAATGTGGCTCCCAACAGAAATTTTACCGGTAACACGGCGCTATCCCGGGGCTACAGCATTCAGAGCGGCTATGTCACCGTTCAGGTCATGGAAGTTATGAAAAGCGGTGCGTTGAGGGTGAAGGGCGAGAAGTGGCTGAAGCTGAATAATGAAGCCGAGTTTGTTCGCTTGAGCGGCCTGGTCCGACCGGAAGATATTGATACCAACAATGAGGTCTCCTCGCGGCGTTTGGCAGAGGCCAGAATTACGTATTCCGGCGTGGGGTATCAGGAAAATATTCATGAGCCAGGCTGGTTGATGAAGGTGCTGAACAGTCCATTTTTCCCGTTTTAGGCTAAGGAGTTGTTATGGGCATGGATGCCTTAAAACGACAGATTACATTTGTATTGGGCCTGCTGTTATTACTGACTGCGGCGTCGGTAAAAGCTGAGCGTTTGCTGGATCTGGTTGATATTCAAGGCGTGCGGAATAACCCGCTGATTGGCTATGGATTGATCGTAGGACTCAATGGCACGGGTGATAAATCCACTGAATTCACTGATCAGTCCCTGAAAAATCTTTTACGGGAATTCGGGGTTACCCAGGCAGGGACTGATCTCAAGTCCAAGAATGTTGCCGCTGTTTCAGTCCATGCCACACTAACGCCATTTGTACGACCAGGACAGCGTATTGATATCAGCGTTTCTTCTCTTGGGGATGCCAAGAGTCTCAGTGGCGGTACGTTGCTGATGACGGGGCTGAAGGGGATCGATGGCGAAATTTATGCCGTGGCCCAGGGCGATCTTGTGGTCGGTGGCGCAGGCGCCAGCGGCGGGGGCGCCAGCGTGATGATCAATACACTGACCGTTGGCCGCATTCCTAATGGTGCGATCGTTGAACGCGGTGTGCCGAGCAGCTTTGCCTCAAACCGTGAAATTGTCCTGAACCTGCGTGATCCCGGGTTCAGTACAGCCCGCCGGATTGTTCAGGCTGTCAATCACAAGTTTGGTCCAGATGTCGCCCGGGCCCGTGACAGCGCTTCCATTGTGATTGCTGCACCACCGGACAGCAGTGAACGTGTGACGTTTATGGCTGTGCTGGAAAATCTGAATGTTGATGCAGCCGCACCGCCGGCCCGGGTGATTGTCAACTCCCGTACCGGCACGGTGGTTATTGGACAGAATGTCACGGTACTGCCTGCAGCGGTCAGCCATGGCAGCCTGATTGTCACAATCAATGAGGGAGCCGATGTCAGCCAGCCTGAAGCGGAATCACTCGGTCAGACCGTAGTGACACCGAACACTGAAGTGACCATTGAACAGCAGCGAGGGGCGCTGTTTATGCTGCCAGAGGAGGCCTCCCTGCAGGATATTATTTCTGCCATCAACAGTGTCGGCGCTTCCCCGGCAGACCTGATGTCTATTCTGCAGGCCCTGAAACAGGCCGGTGCACTGAGAGCGGAGCTTATCGTCATATGAAGGCAGGGATGAACATTGATTATTCAGGCATGGTGTCAGGCGCCGATTTACTGACACATCAAAACAAGCCTAAATCCATGGAGCAGGCGACGAGGGCATTTGAGTCGCTGTTTATCAATATGATGCTCAAAAGCGCCAGAACGGCCAATGAAACACTGGGGGGCGACGACCTGCTGGGCGGTTCCGAGATGTCGCTGTATTACTCGCTGATGGACAGCCGGATCGCAACGGAGATGAGCAAGACCGGCGCCTTCGGCCTTGCTGATGTGATGATGCGTCAGTTCGGTTATGAGCAGGATGCGGGTGCCGATAACCAGAAAGGCACCCTGCTTGATCAATCTATCTGATCCGGGTGCTGTAAAGGAGTACACCAATGAGTTTGCTGGAAATTGGTAAAAGCGGGATTCTGGCCTCCCAGAGAATGATGGAGACCAGCAGTCACAATGTCACCAATGTCAATACGCCGGGTTTTACCCGTCAGGATGTACAGCTCTACAATTCGCCAGGCGTCGTCGTTGGAGATGGTGTAACGACAGGCAATGTACGCCGGATTAATAATGAGTTCCTGACTGCCCAGATCCGGGAAAACCTCACGGTATACAATCAGAAGGCCACGGCGGCCGGCTATATGTCTTCCCTGGACAGTTATCTGGGGAATGAAAGCTCTGTGTTGACGACGGGGCTGGAGCGTTTTTTTTCGGCTGTCAATGCCGCGACGGTTGATCCGCTTTCGTCAGTCGCGCGTCAGAATATCATCAGTGAGGCAGGCTCACTGTCGCAGCAATTCCACGCCGTGTATGAGCAGCTGGAAGGGCAGGCCAGCTTGCTGGATAACCAGATGGAAGCAGCTGTTGAGCAAGTCAACTCGCTGGTCGTCAGTATTGCCGGGTACAACGAAAGCATACGAGCTTCCCAGAATTCGATCGGTGAGCCGAATGATCTGCTGGACTTGCGGGAGCGCGCACTGGAAGAGTTATCGGGGCTGATTGGTATTACTGTACTGGATCAGGGCGATGGCATGGCAGGTGTGTACTTGAATTCTGGCCATCCGCTGGTACTGGAATCTCAGTACAACAGCCTTACGGTGATTGATGATCCGCTGGATCCCAATGTGGTAGGTCTGGGGCTGGATAATACGTTTTCAGTTGTTCCGCTGACAGGCAATGTGAGTGGCACCATCGGTGGTCTGCAGGAGTTTCAGACGGGTGTGTTGAGCACGGCCCTTAATGAGATTGGTCGGGTGGCGACGGTATTTTCGGACCAGGTAAACAATATTCTTTCGGCTGGATTCGATCTTGGAGACCGACAGGGTTGGCCATCCAGTCAGATGATGGCAGATATCAACTGGCAGTCAGCTATGGACCGAGTGGTGCCGGCAGATGGAAATACCGGCTCTGCGGAGTTTGGGGTCAGCGTCACCAGCCAGACCAGCATTATTGCGGGTGGTGAATATGTGATGACGGTCACTGGGGGCAATTATGACATTGTGCGCAGCATCGACAGTGTCAGCGTAGCCAGTGGTACGGTTGCCTCGTTGTCTTCGACGAACCCTTCTTTTGATGGCTTGGAGATGGCGTTGTTTACGGATCCTGCCAATATTCAGAACGGTGATGTCTATACCGTGGAGTTTCCTCTCAGCGGTATCCCGGCGGCAGAGCGGATTCGAGTGGCGAGCAGTGTAGCGGGGAGTGATGCTTTCATGCTGTTGTCCGTACAGGATTCGCAGCAGCTGACGGCCAGCGACTATGAATTGCGTGTTCTCGATAACGGCGGTACACCAGAATACCGTATTACCCGTAAGTCCGATGGGCAGCAAGTCGGTTCCGGTACGGTGCCGACGACGGCGCCACCAGGCGCTATTCTTGCGGATTTCGATGGACTCCAACTGACGATTAATGGCGGCACCCTCAATACCGGTGAGATTTATCTCCTGCAACCCACCCGGCAAGGAGGGGATGAGATTGATGTCGTCAATGACAACCCGGCACAGCTGGCGCTGGCCGGCATCACGTCAACACCCGGCGATAACACGATAGCCAGAAACCTGGCTGATCTGCAGGCCAGTGATGTCATTGGCGGCGAGTTCAGCTTGTCTGAGGGCTATAGCCAGCTGGTGGGGCGAGTGGCTGTCATGACCTTTCAAACCAACACGGCCATGGAGACCACCAACTCCATGCTGCTCAAGGCACAGGAAGAGCGCAACAACTACAGTGGCGTCAACCTGGATGAAGAAGCCATGACCCTGATCCGGGCTGAACAGGCATATGCTGCCAGCGCCCAGGTGGTCGCATCGGCACAACGGGTGTTCGATACCCTGATCGGTTTGCTGTAACAAGGAGGTAACGCCATGCGTGTCAGCACGGTGCAGTTTAATAACACGATGATTGCTTCCATGCAGCAGCAGGGGAGTGAACTGGCCAAGACTTATGATGGCATTACATCAGGCAAACGGCTGCAGCAGCCTTCTGATGATGCGCTGGCTGCCGTACAGATACTGCATCTGAACAAGGAAGTGGCCTTCCTTGAGCAGTACAGTGACAATATTAATGCTCTGGATAATGAGCTACGGCAGGAGGAAACCCTGCTTACCAACATGGTCAATGTCCTTCAGGGTATACGTGAAACCGTCGTGTTGACCGGTAATGTGGCCGTGGGGCCGGAAGGTTTGAAGTCCATGGCCGGCGTGATTGGCGAACAGCTGGATGAATTACTCAGTCTGGTTAATTACCGGCGATCCGATGGCCAGTACTTTTTTTCAGGCACGACGTCTCAGACGGTACCGGTAGCCGAGACAGCAACGCCGGGGGTGTATGAATACCAGGGCTCAGAAGGCCAGCGACTGGTGTCAGTCAGCGGCACGACGGATATCGCGGCTAATGATCCGGGGTCTGACCTCTTTTTCAACAGTGGGGTTCAGGCAGCCACCGCAGTAGGAACGGCCACCCTGGAAGATGTGAACATTCTTGACCTGCAGGCATTCAGTCTTTACGACAGTATTTCCGTGGAAAATGTTGCTGGTACCTGGACAACAACGGCCACCCCCAAGGATGGTGGGCCGGCAGTCTTGCTGCCAACGACTGTCACGGGCGATGAGCTGACGATTGCCGGTGTGGTCTCGGCCAGAATTGATGGCGCAACCGCTGTAGGTGATCGTTTTACGTTAACAGCCGTTGATACTTTTACCGCACTGGCGACTTTTTCCTCAGACATCTCCAGCGGGGGAACCTTTGTACCGGCAGAGGTACTGGGTGACATGCTCAAAACCCTCGATAACACGATCGATAAAGTCGGGCAGGTACAGACCCGGATTGGTGGGCGTCTGAATACGATGTCATCCATTGGCAACAGCCATGAGGATGTCATCTTGATGAATCAGACGCTGCGCTCAGGTCTGGAAGACCTGGATTATGCTGAGGCGATCTCCCGGCTCAACCTGCAGCAGACGGCCCTTAGTGCTGCGCAGCAGACGTTTGTCAAAATTCAGGGGATGTCCCTGTTTGATTACATGCGCTAAACGGCTCAGGGAACCCCTGTAGGGCTGTCAGAAAAGCAGCGAAAGTTTGCCGGTTTTGGCCTTCGCAGATTCAAGATTTACAGAAAATTACCGATTGTTTGATTCAGAACGATCAGGAAAAAAGAGTCTGCCATGTCCAGAGTAAGTGGAGTGAATAAGCCGGGTTCTGGCGCTCGGCTGTCGGGGATGACGGCTACCCGGCAGGTACCAGCCCCTTCAGCCATTACCGGTACGGATCGGCTGGAATTGAGTGACCAGGCACGTCTGCTGGGCATTCTGGAAGATGAGGTTGAACAGCTGCCGGTCATTGATATGGCCAAGGTAGAGACACTACGGGAAGCCATTCAGTCCGGAAAAATGCCCATCGACAGGGAATTGCTGGCCAAAAAGATTCAGCAATTTGAGAGTTTCCTTCAGGATATCGACTCATGACCGCTACAGCCTCCGACGCGACGCTCACAGCCCTGCGTCAAACCAACCGCCTTTTGACCCAGATGGAGCAATTACTGGAGCAGCAATACCAGTACCTGCTGGCGCGGGATATGGTCTCCCTGGAGCAGGAAAGCAGTCGGCTGGCAGGGTTGATTGAAGAGCTGGAAACGGATGCATTACAGAGAAACCAGCTCCTGGTATCCCAGGGATTGACGGCTGATATGGCGGGAATGAATCAGTGGATTGCCGGATTGCCTGCAGGGGTTCAGGGAGACGCACGTGAGCTGTGGACAACCATCCGAAAGCAGATGGTACGCTGTCGTGAGATGAACCTGATGAATGGCCGCCTGCAGGGACGGTTACGTTCCGCCACGGCGCGGCTGGTGGAGTTATTCTGGGGTAACTCGGTCGCCAGGGCCGGGTATAACCAGGGGGGGCAGCTGGAACGCGCCAGCCACCCTAGGAATATCGACCGTGCCTGATCAGGCATCCTGACGCTGATCGATATATTGCCGGATGGCATGATCATCCAGCATCTTCTGTTCATTCTTTACAAGCTTCAGGCGACTTTTCTGGTGCATTTTTTCCAGTAATTTTTCCATCGCCTTGAGCTTGCGGTGCTCACCCGCGGCCTGCAGGCTGAGCTGGTTGTATTCCTCTTCACCACGGTTGACCCGCTGGTGCTGCAAGTCAGCCACCTGCTGGAGCAGGTTCCGAAAGCGGATCAGGTTGACCACGGACATTGGCGTCACCTGGGTATTGGTGTCCGTCCTGTAGTCATTGATGGCCTGTTGCAGGTAGGTCAGCTGGTCACGCTGTTGATTGAGGCTCTGCTCCGACTGGAGCGCTTTTTTCATCGCCTCACGGTAACGTTGCTGCTGAATATCCAGGCATTTCTCCAGAAGTTGTACCGATGTGCTCATGCGACCTCCGTATCGTTATCAGGGGCTGGCGTGGGCGTGGTGCCGCCCTGCCACAGTGAGTAGAGCTGCTGGATACAGCTGGCATGGTCAATCCGTTCATACATGCCCTGCTTGAGATAGCCCTGCATCAGCGGGTAGAGCTGAATGGCACGATCCAGCTCGGGATCGGCACCACGCTGGTAGGCGCCGATGGCCATCATGTCCCGGAACTGGTGATAGCGTGAGTAATAGTGTCGGAAGACCTGGGCTGCTTTCTGTTGTGTTTCATCAGCGACCTGCGGCATGGCCCGACTGATGGAGGCTTCGACATCAATGGCAGGATAGTGACCGCTGTCGGCCAGCTCACGGCTGAGGACGATATGGCCGTCCAGAATTGAGCGAGCGGCATCTGCGACAGGATCCTGGAGATCATCACCTTCCGACAGGACCGTGTAAAAGGCGGTGATGGAACCGCTTCCCTCTATCCCGTTGCCAGCCCGTTCTACCAGTTTGGGAATCTGGCTGAAAACGGAGGGTGTATATCCCCGGGTGGCAGGAGGCTCGCCAACGGATAGCGCGATTTCCCGCTGTGCCTGGGCGTAGCGGGTCAGGGAGTCCATCAACAGCAGAACATCCTGACCACGGTCGCGATAGTATTCTGCCATGCGGTGACAGAGCTGTGCGGCACGCAGGCGCATGACCGGGGATTCATCGGCAGGAGCAGCAATAACCACCGTTCGTGCCAGCCCCTCTGGTCCCAGGGTTTGTTCGATAAATTCCTTCACCTCACGGCCCCGCTCACCAATCATGCCGACAACGGTGATATCCGCCGTGGTATTGCGGGTCATCATGCTCAGCAGGATACTTTTGCCGACACCACTGCCGGCCATCAGTCCCAGCCGCTGCCCCTTGCCGACACTCAGCAGGCCGTTGATGGCTCTGACGCCGACATCCAGGGGATCAGTAATGGGTTTGCGATGCAGCGGGTTGATCGGCGGACTGCTCAGGGGGATGGTTTCGTCCGGCCGAATGGCCCCATGGTTATCCAGTGGCTCCGCCAGTCCATTGATGACGCGCCCCAGGAAGTGGTTGCCGACCGGAATGGCCATGTCGTGACCGAGGGGCAGTACCCTGTCGCCGGGTTGCAGGCCGCTGGCATTGCCCAGTGACATCAGGAAATGGACGGAATCATTAAAGCCCACCACTTCGGCTTCAATGCAGCGTTGCTCACGGCGGGACTCTATCCGGCAACGGTCACCCACCGCCAGCTGGCAGCCGGAAGCCTCCAGCACCAGTCCGGTCATTTTGGTCAGCCGGCCGTAGATACGGGCAACCGGCAGTGCGTTGATCCGTTCTGCCAGTGTCAAAGCAGCAGCCTCACCGGAGGCGGTCATGACAGTCGTTCCTCGACCTCATCGGGCATGTAAAGACGCACCATGTCGAGGCAGTCCTGGATGCGTTGCTCAATATTGGCTTCCGCTTCCAGTTCGCCGTTTTCAATCCGGCAATTTCCCGGTTCAATTTCGGGTGTAGCGAAAATCTCCCACTGTTCGCGGAGTTCAGGCTTGAACTGCAACAGGCGCTCAGAATCAACAGGATTGAGATAAATCTGGAAGGTGCCATCGTTACCCGGCAGGCTTTGCAGCGTATTCCGGACAACCCGGTAAATTTGTTCGGGGCGACTTTTGGGTTCGCTTCGGATGATCTGGCGGACAATGGTCTCAATCAGTGTGGACAACCATTCGCTCATTTCATCCCGTCGGTTCTCATAAAGGTGACGAACATTCGACAGAAGGCCGTTAAGCTGGGTCACCAGGGCGTTGATTTCCTGTTCGCTGTTCGCCAGTGCTTCCTTATAGGCCTGTTCTCGTCCGCTGTTGATGCCCTCTTGAAGGCCTTGTTCAAAACCTTCCTGGCGGCCTTCTGCCAGCCCCTCAGTCCGGCCATCTTCCAGCCCCTTTTGCTGCCCCTGTTCGTAGCCGTCCTTGCGCGCCAGCGCCATGCCCTGGCGGTAACCGTCGGCAAAGCCCTCGGCGCCGTTGGCCTGCAAATAGGCGCTATGCTGGTCAATCAGGGCGTTGATGTCAGGGTAATCAGAATCTGCTGCCAGGGGCTCCTGTACAACCCTTGATGGAGGGGCTTCCGTTTCGCCTGGCCGGACCTCCAGCGCGTCCTGTCGGGGCGGACGGCGAAAGGCCGGAAAGCTGACCCGCTGGCACTGTTCCTCTGATCCCCGAATAACACGACTTGACTGTTTCATGGCGCGATCCCTGCGTGTGTGGCGTGTTATTCAATCATCTCTTCATCTCTGAAGTTCAGCTCGATCTCGCCTTCATCAGCCAGTCGTCGAGCCGTATCCAGCATTTCCTTACGGGCGGCCTGCACCTGGCTGGCCCTGACACTACCCAGGTTATCAATGTCATCCTGCAGATACTTGGCGGAACTCTTGGCCATGTTGCCCATGACCATGTCCATCAGTTCATCCGGCGCGCCTTTCAGTGCCATGACCAGAACATCCTGAGGCACTTCGGCAATGATTCGGTTGATGGCTTCGTCATTGACCTTTGCAAGGTTGTCAAAGACAAACATGTGGTTTTCAAGCTCAACAGCCAGGGTCTCATCCTGTTCCTTGAAGTGCGCCAGCAGGCTTTTGGTTTCATCCTCGCTGAGTCGGTTCATGATATCGGCAACCTGTCGCATACCGCTGATGGTGGTGTTGTGACCGGAGTTCAGCTCGACCATGTTGTCATCAAACATGGCGTTGAGTTCCTGAATGATGGCTGGATGCAGCTCTTCCAGTTTGGCGACCCGAGACAGCAGATCATTATGGGTATGCATGGGGAGCCGCTTGAGCACATCCGAGGCCTGCTTGGATTCCAGGTTGGCCAGTAGCACGGCCTGCAGCTGCGGATGCTCATGGGCAATCAGTTCGGCGATAGTGGATGCCCCCATCCACTTGATCATCTCCAGGCCGTTGCCGGTTTCTTCATGCCCAAAGATGGATTCGAGCATTTTCGTGGCGTCTTTTTCGCCCATGGCCAGCTGGAGACTTTTTTCGAGATATTGCTGGGTGCCGCCGATGAATCCCGCCTCATAGCGATATTCATGGAAGAACTGACTCAGGATGGTCTGCACTTCATCCCGGCGCAGGGGCGGCATGGTGGCCATGGCCATAGTGATCTGGCGAACTTCCTGTTTACTGAGGTGCTTGAACACATGGGCGGCGCCTTTTTCGCCCAGGCTCAGCAGCAGTATGGCGACATTTCGAGCTGTCTGGCTGATCTTGTTAGTGTTGTCGGTACTCATGATGATTCCGTTGTGTTCATCCACATTTTAACGACTTGTGCCACCCGCTCCGGCTCCTTGTGAGCCAGCTTCCGGGCACTTACCAGCTGGGTTTCAAAGTCCGCCACCTCGGGTGGCAGCAGGGAAAGGGATTCGTCGCTGAATAGCCCCAGATCAGGGTGTGCAGCCTTGAAGGCTGCGGCGGCTTCGGCGGCGTCATCCACAGGCGCAGGCAGCGGCTCTGGCGGGCTGACAATCCGCTGCACCAGTGGACGCAGCAGGAACATGATGACGGCGAGGCTTAAAATGCCGCCAATCAGGTAGCGGAAGTAATAGAGGATCTGGGGGGATTCCCACCAGGCAATCCCGCTTTCGGCGATGGCATCGTTGACGACAAAGTTGGCAGTATGAATGCTGATCTGATCGTTCCGGGCCTCGGTGAAGCCGATGGCATCGCGTACCAGCTGCTTCAGGTCTTCCATCTGCACGCTACCGCCAGCCATGGCGCTCTCATTCAGGACGACAGCAATACTCAGGCGGTTAATGGTGCCTTGCTGCCGGGTAACATGCTTGACCACCCGGTCGACTTCATAATTACGGGTAAACTCTTTCTGGCCCACTTCCTTGCCGGCAGGCTGTTCTTCACCGGTTAAGGGCGGTTCGTTGCTGAGCGTGCCTGGTACACCGGTTTTGCCACCGGTTTCTCGCCGCTCACTGGAGTGCTCGCTCCTTACGGCCTGCGCCTGTGGGTCGTATTCTTCGGATGTCTGCTCAATCCGATTCAGGTCGACATCGGCAGACACCTCAACCCGGAAATTGCCATAGCCCACGATCGGTTCCAGCAGGGTACTGACCCGGTTTTCGTAGGTCTGTTCGAGCTTGTCGATATAATCCAGCTGGCGTTCGGCCAAGTCCAGACCATTGTTTCTCATGGACAGTTCCCGGGACAGGAGGGTGCCATGCTGGTCAACAATAGTAATGGATTCACGCACCATGCCGGGCACACTGCCAGCAATCAGGTTGACGATGGCTTCCACCTGGGTTTTGTCGAGTGTTTGTCCTGGAAGCAGATCGACAAAGACTGAAGCGGAAGGCTTTTCCGCCTTTCTGACAAAGGCGCTCTTACGAGGCAGCGCCAGGTGAACCCGGGCATTCCTGACTTGCCGGAGGCTGATGATGGTGCGGGCAAGCTCGCCTTCCAACCCACGACGATACCGCACATTTTCCAGAAACTGGCTGGTGCCGAGTGGTTGTTCCTTGTCTAGCACTTCCAGACCTTCCGGTTTTTCTGGCTTGATGCCTGCAGCTGCCAGTTGCATCCGGGCTTCCGGAAGGCGGGAGGCGTCAACCAGTACCTGACCGCTGCCGGGGTGTACCCGGTAGGCGATGCCCGCCTGCTCCAGGGCATCCGTGACACCGCCGACATCGTAGATCTCCTGGCTGCCATAGAGGGGCTGGTAGTCGGTGCTGTTGGACCAGATTACCAGGACAATGGCGAGCGCCAGCGAACCCGCCAGGCTGATCAGCATCAGGCCCTGGTACTTCGGGTTTTCCCGGATCATGGCGCTGACCCGGGTGAGTACCTGTTGCCAGCGGCTCTGGTACTCGTGTTTTACTGCTGGCGGTGTATGCTCGTCTGCCATGGCGTCCTGCCTGTGCTATTCGGTTAAATCTGCATCCGCATGACTTCTTCGTAAGCGGAAACTACCTTGTTCCGTACCTGCATCAGGGCCTGGAACGACAGACTGGATTTCTGGGCGGCAATCATTGCGCCCACCAGGTCGGTGCTGGCACCGGTTTCAATGGCATGCATCCTGTTGCTGGAGTCCTGTTGCAGACTGTTGACATGATCCAGTGCCTGCTTGAGCAGTGAGCTGAATGAAGGCTGATCATCAGCGCGGCCAAACTGACTCAGGTCGATGGGCATACGTTGGCCGAGGTTGACAGGCTGTCCCAGGTTGAGCAGCGATGCTTCATCACCGATAGGTTTGATCATTCCCTTGTCCTCCCTGTTATCGGGGTTCGTCTGATGTTTTTGACTGGGCGATCAGGGCTTCAATATCGATGCCCTGACGACGAATATCGGCCAGTTTGTTGCGCAGTGTTCGGGTCGTAATGCCCAGGGTTTCAGCCGTGCGTGTGCGGTGCCCCTTGTGCAGGAGCAGCGTGCTGATGATGTGCTCCTGCTCCAGCGTCCGGCTACGTTTGTGCAGCTTGTCAGAACGGGAAGGTTGGCGGGTGTTGGCTGTTGTGTCTGGCTGGGTATTGGGTTCCGGCAGCATCAAGGCTTCCGGTTGAATACTGTTCCCTGTTGCCAGCACCAGCGCCCGCTGCACCACATTCTCCAGTTCCCTGGCATTTCCGGGCCAGCCATGATTCAGCAACATCTGTTCTGTTGCAGGGCTGAAATGAAGGTTGCGACCCGTCCGGGCAAGAAAATGGTGGGCTAGTGGCAGGATATCCCCCCGTCGCTCCCTGAGTGGCAGGCAATGCAGTGGGAAGACATTCAGCCGGTAAAACAGATCTTCACGGAAGGTACCTTCGCTGACCTGCCGGGCCAGATCCTGGTTGGTGGCGGCAATAATCCGGATATTCAGTCGAATACTCTGGTGGCTGCCAATACGCTCCACTTCCCGTTCCTGTAAAACCCGGAGCAGCTTGGCCTGCAGTGACCCGGCAATTTCCCCGATTTCATCCAGGAACAGTGTGCCTTCATTGGCCAACTCAAACTTTCCGGGTCGACTGGTATAGGCGCCGGTGAAGGCGCCTTTGACGTAGCCGAACAGCTCCGCTTCGAGCAGGTTTTCCGGTATGGCGGCACAATTAAGGGCGATAAAGGTCTGCGCTTTTCGGGGAGAGTGCTGATGAATGAAACGCGCCAGCACTTCTTTTCCGGTACCGCTGTTACCTGTGATGAGCACCGTGGTATCGGTGCCGGCGACCTGCCTGGCCATGGCCAACAGTGAGCGACTGGCATCAGATGCCGCAATGGGACCGCCACCTTCATCGGCAACGGGTTGCTGTTCCAGCAGCGTGTTCAAACGTTCAAGGGTGATATTGCCGGCAATGAAGTCGCTGGCGCCGGCATGGATAGCGGCAACGGCATCTTCAACGCAGGCATCAGGGGAGGCGATGACGAGCGCAGGCGTCGGATTATGACGGCCAACCTGCTGGATGAATTCGAGGGTGGTGGCATCCGGGAGCTGGTCGCTGGCAATGACCAGGTCAATTTTCTTCTGTTGAATTACTTTTATTGCGGAAAGGCAATCAACCACTTTTTCGAGGGTGAACGGCAGCGTTGTCAGTCGTTGGCTGACAGGCGAGTCAAAACCTGTTTCTCCCACCATGAGAACGCTGTGTTTAGTCATTTCCGTATGCAACAGGCAAGAATGCGCTTCAGTATTGATATTGGTTTTGACGACTTTTCATATCCATGAAAACTTCAATAAAACAACGACATATCAAATGTTTTTAATTATGAACAATTGAAATATAGAACATCCCCTGTTCAGATTCGTCGGCCCAAATAGACAAATTCACGATGCCGGTGTGATTGGTTATTGCTAAACAACATTAAAGTTTTCTGGCAAGTTTATGAATCGAGGTAGTGAGAAATACTTTGGTGTTTTTTTAATGAAAAAGCGTCAAGTATTTATTCTTCTTGGGGGGAGGCGGCTGGAGCTTCTTCCAGTGAGGCGGCCGGAGCTGCTTCAAGTGTTTCTGTTTCATCGGTGTGCTGGGTGGGCGTGTTTTCTTCTTTTGTCAACGAGAGTGCAGGTTGCTCTTTGTTGGCATTTTCCGTTGCCTTGGGCGTATGTTTGAGTTTTTCATCGCGATAAAGACGGATTTCAACCCGCCGGTTCTTGGCGCGGCCCTCTGCGGTGTTGTTGGAGCGAACCGGATAGCGATCCCCATGGTAGCGGGTCGTGATCATGGATGTCGCAATACCGCGCTTGAGCATCAGGTTGCGAACGGCATCCGTTCGCTCCATGGACAGGGTTCGGTTGGCCAGTGAGTCGCCAATCCCGTCGGTATGGCCGTCAATATCAATGCGATTCACTCGCGGGTCGGCCAGGATATAGGTGATCATGTCGTGCAGGAACGCGTGATGGTCCTTCCGGTAGCCCTGTTGGCCGGAATCGTAATAGACAATGGTGTGTTTAATCTGGCCAAAATTCACTGGTAGCAGGGTTTTTCGGCATTCACTGAATGGCTCAATCACATCCGCAATGCCCACGGAGGATAGCGTGACCCGATGCTTGACCTGGGTATTGGCCAGGATATCAAACTGTCCCCAGAGGCCATTGCTCATCTTGTCCAGTAATTCAGTGGTGCCCGGTTCATGACGGTAGGCATGATCCTGAACCGGATTACTGGCGTGCTCGACATTGGCGCCAAACGGATGCCAGGGGGCGGGTTTGGAAAACACCGTGATGGTATCAGCCTGCTTTCTCAATACGGGGGATTCAATCTGCAGCATCAGAGGGAGGCCAGCTTCGTCAATGAAGGTGGCGGAGCCAAAGTGGGGGATAGGCTGGGTCAATTTACAGGCGAATATCGACGACTCCACCTGCCAGATGGTGTTATCCATTGGTGTCGAATAATTGCCGGCTTTGGCGCCCATGGCCGCCATACCGCTGATCATCGCCAGGAAAACTACGTTACTGCACTTCATATCCTTATGAATCCAGCGTACTGCTACTGCTTCTGTCTTTTAGTTTAGTGAAAAAGCCATGGCATAAATGGCATGGGCAGTAATATGGTCAGCGTTATCTCTTTGGCACTGAAAAGGGCGATAGCGAGGTATAACCTGGTGTCCTATCGTATAGACTGATATGTCAAATGAACGTCAGTTTGCGGGATCCCACAAAAGCTGATGATAGCTGGTACGCCGCCTGTGTCAGGGCTCCCGGATCACAGTCACAAAATCAAAGGTATCCCCCAGGAAGTGGGATCGGGTGTGTTCCACCGGGGTGTCGTCTTCCAGCAGGCCATGACGTTCCAGGAATATTACCGGGCTGCCGGCTGGAATCTCCAGGTAATCCGCATAGGTTGCATCGACAGCCACCGCCCGCAGCCGCTGAATAGCCTTGACCGGCCGGATCCCGGCTTCGTCCAGCGCTTCATAGAGTGAACCGGTGATACCAAAGGGGTTATCCAGGAATTTACGGGGAACGGTGGCGTGCTCCAGGGCGACCGGCTTGTCGTCAGCCATTCTGACCCGGAACATCCTAACCACCTCGTCACCGGGCTGCAGGCGCAATTTCTGGATTTCATCGGGTGTCGCAAGACCGACGCCCCGCTCAATCCAGCGGGAATCCGGATGTTTGTCTACCGCCAGAATCACTTCCGAAAAACTGTTTAATCGGTTCAATTCATGGACGACACGCTCATTAACAAAGGTTCCTGCCCCCTGGCGTTGGGTCAGGATGCCGTCATTGACCAGGTCGTCGATGGCGCGTTTGACCGTCACCCGAGAGACCTTCATGGTGCTGGCGATCTCACGCTCCGCCGGCAGGGCGTCATTGCACTGCAGGATACCCTTGCTGATCGCTTCCTGGATCAGGCTCTGAAGCTGGATGTAGAGCGGTGTCGCGCTGTTTCGGAGCGCTTCGGGTTGGCCAAAAATCTGTTCGACCAGGCGGCTTGTCAGTGTGGTATCAGTCATCGTCGGGCAGCGTCAGGTTTGGCGGACGGTCTATTCAAACGCGTAATGCCATACCATTTTTCGACGGTTATGTGTCCAATCCGGGTCAGGGCAGACTGTGACGGCCATGGCGTCTGCTTGCCTGTAATCGCATTCAGCGAAAATAGCGTCGCTATTCGCACGGATAGGGCTATATTGTGTCGTTACTAGCAGATCGGCATTATGCGTGACTGCGTATCAGTGTATCCGGTTTTTCTGAGCTATCAATACCATTTTTTGTCTTTTTATGGTCAGTGGTATTGCTCTTTCATGATTTCAATCAAACAGTGGTATTTAAAGAGCGATCCTTGTCGTATACCATTGGCGCACTTTTTCAGCCCGCTTGTCAGTTAGCTCAGCCAGCCAGCCGACAGGTTTCTTCTGTGTGGAGTTGAACGTAATGGCCATCATCAAAGAGATCAAAGCCCGGGAGATCATGGATTCCCGCGGCAATCCCACCATTGAGGCAGACGTTATTCTCGAGTCTGGCGCCATGGGGCGGGCCTGCGCGCCTTCCGGTGCGTCCACCGGTTCCCGCGAAGCCCTGGAGCTGCGCGATGGCGACAAGAGCCGCTACCTGGGCAAGGGTGTCCTGACCGCGGTCGGCAATGTCAACGGTTCGATCCGTGACGCCCTGCTGGGTAAGGATGCGGCAGACCAGCGTGCGATCGACAACCTGATGATTGAGCTGGACGGTACCGAGAGCAAGAACAAGCTCGGCGCCAACGCGATTCTGGCGGTTTCCCTGGCTGCAGCCAAGGCGGCAGCTGCCGAGAAGGGTATTCCCCTGTACCAGCACATTGCGGATCTGAACGGCACCTCCGGCCAGTACTCCATGCCGGTGCCGATGATGAATATCCTCAACGGCGGTGAACACGCTGACAACAATGTGGATATCCAGGAGTTCATGGTCCAGCCGGTCGGCGCCAGCTCCTTTGCCGAAGCGCTGCGCATGGGTGCGGAAATTTTCCACAACCTGAAGAAAGTCCTGTCCGCCAAGGGACTGAGCACGTCTGTCGGTGATGAAGGTGGCTTTGCGCCGAACCTGGCCTCCAATGCCGATGCGCTGGCGGTGATCAAGGAAGCGGTTGAGAATGCCGGCTACAAGCTGGGTGATGATGTCACTCTGGCGCTGGACTGCGCGGCTTCCGAGTTCTATCGCGATGGCAAGTATGACCTCAAGGGCGAAGGCAAAGTCTTCGATTCCGCAGGTTTCGCGGATTACCTGGCCGACCTGGCGAACCAGTATCCGATTATCTCCATTGAAGACGGTCTGGATGAGTCCGATTGGGACGGCTGGAAAGTGCTCACTGAAAAGCTCGGCAACAAGCTGCAGTTGGTAGGTGATGACCTGTTCGTGACCAATACCCGCATTCTGAAGGAAGGCATCGACAAGAGCATTGCCAACTCCATTCTGATCAAGTTCAACCAGATCGGCAGCCTCAGTGAAACGCTGGATGCCATCCGTATGGCCCGTGAAGCCGGGTACACGGCGGTGATTTCCCACCGTTCCGGAGAGACCGAAGACGCGACTATCGCAGACCTGGCGGTAGGAACCGCTGCCGGCCAGATCAAGACCGGCTCCCTGTGCCGCTCTGACCGTGTTGCCAAGTACAACCAGCTGCTGCGCATTGAAGAAGAGCTGGGCAGTAAGGCGAGCTACCGTGGTCGTGCAGAATTCAAGTAATTTCTGCTAACAGGGCAGGCGCTGGCCAGCCCTAAAGCCAAAAAAAACCTCCGGTTATTCACTGGAGGTTTTTTTTTGGCTGCTCCAATGATTTATTCCCATTGTGATTTTCGGGTTGGTAATAAGGTGAGCGCCGAATACGTGCCTTTTCGGGTAATACCTATGCGGTGATTTTCTGGAAAAGGTCTGTAAATGGTTCTTTCTTTTTGCTGCTGTCGAAGATTCTTTCTTGTGCTTGTTCTATCGATTTTATGTCAGCTTATGGTGGCTCCTGTTTGATTCTGTAAGGTATTGTTTCGTGTCAATAAATGGTTTTGTTTGATCAATAAATGAGTTGCTAGATTAAATACCATTGTAATACCATTTGTGTATTGGCTGATGATGTACCGGTCAGGTGGCAGTGGTATTTGGAGAAACCTGGTCCAGGTCAGTCAGCAGGCAGGTGAAGGGTAATCGACAACGGCTTTCGGCCGATGGTATCGAAACAGCCATCACACTGTCACCGAACAGACACAGTTAACCGTGACACTGGTTAAAACCGGGAGAAACTACATGATCAACATCGCCATCAATGGTTACGGGCGTATCGGACGCAATGTACTGCGCGCGTTGTATGAAGCAGGCCGTACCGATGAATTCCGCATTGTTGCGATCAACGATCTGGGCGATGCCAAGACCAACGCACACCTGACCAAGTACGATACCGTTCATGGTCGTTTCAATGCCCTGGTCGAAGCCGGCGAGAATGCCCTGTACGTCAATGGCGATGAAATCCGCACATTTGCTGAGCGTAACCCCGCGAATCTGCCCTGGGCTGACCTGGGTGTGGATGTAGTGTTCGAATGTACCGGTATTTTCCGTTCCAAGTCAGAGTGCCAGGCGCACATTGATGCTGGCGCGAAGAAAGTCATCATCTCTGCCCCCGGTAAGGACGTGGATGCGACCGTCGTGTATGGCGTGAACCATGACATCCTGACGGCAGACATGAGCGTTATCTCCAACGCCTCCTGCACCACCAACTGCCTGGCGCCGGTGGCCAAGCCCCTGAACGACGCGATTGGTATTGAAAGCGGCATGATGACCACTATTCATGCCTACACCAATGATCAGCGTCTGAGCGACGTTTATCACACTGACCTGTATCGCGCCCGCGCCGCGGCGTTGAACATGATCCCCACTAAGACCGGTGCGGCTGAAGCGGTTGGCCTGGTTGTGCCCGAACTGCAGGGCCGTTTCTCTGGCATGGCGGTACGGGTTCCGACTGCGAACGTATCCGTGGTTGACCTGAACTTTATCGCTGCACGCGATACCAGCGTGGAAGAAGTGAACGAGATCGTTGCTGCGGCAGCCGCCAAGGCACCGATGAATACCGTGCTGGATATCAACACCCAGCCGCTGGTGTCCATTGATTTTAACCACAGCCCGTTCTCTTCCAACTTTGATGCCACCCAGACCCGCGTTCAGGGTCGTCTGGTGAAGGTCATGAGCTGGTACGACAACGAGTGGGGCTTCTCCAACCGTATGCTGGATACCGCCAAAGCGTTGATTAACGCCTAATGGTTGCCCAATAGAAAAAAGAGGCCGTTCATTGAACGGTCTCTCGTTTTATGAGTCATAAATAGGCGGCTTTTCCTCACTACAGGTGGCGAAAAGCCGTCTGTTTATGCCGCAGGTTGTTTTGAGTAGTGAAGAATCTTGTTCGTCAGACTAACGACAATGGTTTTCCTGCCCTATTCTGCCTGCATAGCCCTGCTAACTTTCCGGCCAGAAATGAATATGCTGAGACGAACCAAGATTGTTGCCACCCTGGGACCCGCGACTCAAAGTGAAGATGCACTGGAGAAACTGATTGCTGCCGGTGTGGATGTGGTGCGGCTGAATTTCTCACATGGGGAGCCGGAAGAACACCGGTTGCGCGCTGAGCGGGTGCGGTCCATTGCGGCAAGACTGGGACGTACGGTGGCGATTCTGGGTGATTTGCAGGGCCCCAAAATCCGGATTGCCCGTTTTCGTGACGGACAGGTGACCTTGGTAGACGGTGATCGCTTTACGCTGGATGGTGACCTGGCGACAGATCAGGGCAACAGTGAAGCCGTGGGTATTGCCTATAAGCAGCTGCCCAATGACTGCAAGGTGGGTGATGTTCTGCTGCTGGATGACGGCCGCGTCAGTCTGGAAGTCACTGATATTGACGGTATGAAAATTCACTGCCGCGTTATTAACGGTGGGGTACTGTCGAATAACAAAGGCATTAACCTCCAGGGTGGCGGTCTCTCGGCACCGGCCCTGACTGACAAGGATAAGCATGATATCCAGGTGGCGGCCGATATTGGTGTGGATTACCTCGCCGTATCCTTTGTGCGTCATGGTCAGGATCTGGAAGAGGCGCGTCGTCTGATGGAGGCGGCCGGTGGCAATGCTGCAATCCTCTCAAAGATTGAGCGGGCTGAAGTGGTTCGAAGCCAGGAGCGATTGGAAGAGGTTATTCGTGCTTCTGATGCGGTCATGGTTGCCCGTGGGGATCTGGGGGTTGAAATCGGTGACGCTGAACTGGTTGGTGTACAGAAAAACATGATTGCCACGGCCCGGCTTTTGAACCGGCCGGTGATTACTGCCACCCAGATGATGGAGTCGATGATCCTACACTCCCTGCCAACCCGTGCTGAAGTCTTTGATGTGGCTAATGCGGTACTGGATGGCACGGATGCGGTGATGCTCTCTGCTGAAACAGCGACGGGTAAATGTCCGCATGGTGTCGTAGAAGCGATGTCCCGTATCTGTTGTGGTGCAGAGAAGCAACCGGCAGCGACTGTATCGCAGCATCGGATGGAGTTTTCCTTTCAGGAAAATGATGAGGCGATTGCCATGGCGGCAATGTACGCGGCCAATCACATGGAAGGTGTGCGTGCGATTGTCTGTCTGACCCGTAGTGGCAGTACCGCTCTGTGGATGTCCCGTATTAACTCAGGCTTGCCGATTTTTGCGCTCAGTCGCCTGGAAGAAACTCGTCGTCGTCTGGCGCTGTACCGAGGCGTACACTGTTTGCCGTTCTCCATGCGCAGTGATAACCCGGAAGTTGAGTCCCGCGCCATTGAAGAACTGGTCAAGGGCGGGCATGTTGAACAAGGCGACAGGGTTATCCTGACCCGGGGTGAAAGCAGTGGGTCTACCAATACGGTGAAAATTATTACGGTTTAAATCCATTCCGGTGATGAACGTTTAACAGGGTGTTACAACATGACCAGAGAGATTCGCAGGTTAGGCGTACTGACATCCGGTGGTGATGCACCGGGGATGAATGCCGCTATCCGGGCTGTAGTCAGGGCCTGTGTCCATCATGGCATCAAGCCTTACGGTATTCGCGAGGGTTACAAGGGGCTGATTGACGGCCAGATTGAACCCATGAATGCCCGTTCGGTGGCGAATATCGTCAACCAGGGCGGGACGTTGCTCAAATCTGCCCGTTCTCAGGCATTCCGGACGCCGGAAGGACGACAGACGGCGTTTGAGAATTTCCGCAGCGCCGATCTGGATGCGCTGGTGGTGATTGGTGGTGATGGTTCCTTTACGGGAGCAACGCTCTTTGAGAAGGAATTCGGCATACCTGTCGTTGGTGTTCCTGGCACAATTGATAATGATATCTTCGGTACAGATTACACTATCGGTTACGACACGGCGCTGAATACCGTGGTCGAGGCGGTGGACAAGATTCGTGATACGGCCACATCCCACAACCGGTTGTTTTTTATTGAAGTCATGGGGCGTGATGCTGGCTTTATCGCACTGAATTCCGGCATCGGTTGTGGTGCGGAAGAAATCCTGATTCCTGAGGCTGACCGTGGCATTGATCACCTGATTAAATCGCTGGAGCGCAGTGACCGTGCCGGTAAAACCTCCAGTATCGTTCTGGTGGCGGAAGGCGGAAAGGGCGGTGGAGCATTCGAACTCGCGAAAACTCTGGAAGCTCGACTGCCGGATTATGAAGCGAGGGTGACCGTGCTGGGCCATATCCAACGTGGTGGCCGTCCGTCGTGTTTTGACCGGGTACTGGCAAGCCGACTGGGTGTTGCAGCGGTAAAAACACTGCTGGAAGGAAGCAGTAGTGTCATGGTGGGCGTGCGCAACAATGCGGTTGCTTTGACTCCGTTTGCTGAAGCGATCAGCAAGCATAATGCGATCGATAAGGCGTTGTTGGAGGTCGCTGATATCGTGTCTATCTGATGTGGCATTAAGCTCCGATTAAACACTCTCGGAGCTTAATATACAGTTGGCGATTGCCTGCGAGTTTTGCTCAATCCAGTGAAAGACAACATCAGGTAATAGCTGGCAGAGGCTTTGTTGTTCTGTTTCATTGAATACATGATGGAATATGAACTTACGAAACAATAATTTTCTTATATCGGTTGCATTGATGGTTTGGTTGTTATGCTGAACGCAATCGACTAGTTCTGGTTCCCACTCTGGGAAAATATTTAAATAATAACTTGAGGCATCTTTTTTATATCCTGTAATAGCTTGTTTTTGTGTGGTTGATGGCGGTACCTGTTTATCGTGATCCGGATGTGTTGAATTAACTTTAGATATCAATGCCTGACGCCATTTCTCATCATCATCATAATCTTCTATACCAATGATGCTGAATGTTGTATGAGGGTGCTCATTTTTTAACTTGTCAGTAGACTGCGTCATCATTGTTTTACGCTCATCGAATGAGAATGGGTTTTTTTGAGTTCTTTTTTCATTGATCGATCCTAAAACAATAATGACGTGATGCGTTTTTTTACACATTGCTCTTATGGCATGCATATGGCCAATATGTGGTGGTTGACCGCGTAGTATAAATATCATTGATTCATAAGTGGCTGGTCTGATGGTTGATGATAATGGGGTAATCGCAGTAGAGGCAATAATGCTTTTTCCTGCCTCGTGTGTTTCCTGCTCCGGAAAGAACGGAAAACTTTTACTTTTATTTGAAAGGGGTGCTGTTGGTGTAGAAACATGGCTTATAGCACGTAATTCAGGCCTTTTGGTCAGCTCACCATCAGAAACTGATCGGGTTATTAAGTTGGATGTGTGATCAGCCAAAGAATGGACAGCCACAGTAACAGTATGAGAACCCGATGTCACAGCATGTGGTGGATTATCCGCTGGTGCGACGACATAGTGTACTTGTTCGTTTCCGGATGCCCTTCTTGC
This sequence comes from Kistimonas asteriae, assembly GCF_018263925.1. GTDB lineage: Bacteria > Pseudomonadota > Gammaproteobacteria > Pseudomonadales > Endozoicomonadaceae > Kistimonas > Kistimonas asteriae. Next base: position 210,777 of record NZ_JAEVHF010000005.1, on the reverse strand, counting down.
TTCCATGAATATACCCCACGAGTTAAAAGATGTTGCCTGTGGGATATTAGACATCTGAATTGTGATATGACGCTGTATGGTCACTACAGAATGATAGCGTTTTTCCTGACGTAATAGTTATGGATTAAATATCCAATATTGAGATTTGATCAAACGTATTGATGGTGAAATGAAAGTTAGAACTACCCCCAACATGAATTCTGGGGGCAGTTTAATCAAATGAGATTTCGTTAGTCGCCTGATATAGCCTGTTTAAATTCAGCCAGTTTTTCTTCGATCATTTTCTTGATGTAATCCTTCTTGATGGAACTTAACGCGAGTTCCATTGCTTCGGGGGTATAGAAAGGCAACTGTGTGTTGAAAATTTCCGGTTCATCTCCGCCGGGTAATAGCAAGCCATGCTCTTCAACACTGTAGGCATACTCAAACATTGGGGGCAGTGCTGCAGCCAGCAGCCACAGGTTTTGCAGGCCGATATCGTGCCGTTCACCCGGGTCTAGCTCGAGGTTATAGGCTTGGGGTGCCCATAGAGCACCGGTCTGGTGAGGTATCCGTTCAAATTCTGCCTTTTCACCATAGAGGTAAATTTTGAACTGTCGCCATTTCACCGCCATCATCTGGTCGCCAGCGAAAAACAGGACGCTCTCCCGGTTGGAATTCTCCTGTTGTCCAAGGAAGAAATTGGTCTGATCAATGCCGTCAATAGTTCGGTCATCAGGCACTTCCCCGCCAATGATATTGGCAATGGTCGGGAAGATGTCGTTGATGCTGACGATTTCGTTGGTAACCCGGCCATTGGGTATCATATCGGGCCAGCGCATGATCAGCGGGGTACGAATGGAGCCTTCGTGAACCGTGCCCAGGTAGCCACGGTAGGGGCCGGTGCCGCCAATGTAGGGATACTCTGCACGGTCCGGGCCATTGTCACTGGCGTAAATCACTAGTGTATTGTCTTCTATACCAGCCTCTTTAATGGCATCCAGCACCTGTTGTATCCGGTAATCATGTTCCATCATGGCATCGCCAAATTTGCCGGCGCCAGATTTTCCTTGAAAGTCCGGATGGGCAATGGAGGGATGATGCACCAGCGACCATGGAATATAGAGGAAGAACGGCTTGTCATCTTTTGCTTTGTCTTTTATATAAGCAACCGATTTTTGTGCGATGGTTTCATCAACAAAAGGACGTGTCTTGATGTTGTACGCTTCCAGTGCCTTGATTTCGCCATCCTTTTTACCTTCAAAGAAGGTTGATGGTGGGAATAGCTTGGGATCAAAACCAACGGCTTGGGGGTAAGAGGCAATGTCGGTGCTGAACGGGAATCCCCACCATTCATCAAATCCCTGATTGGTGGGCAGGCGTTCTTCCACATAACCCAAATGCCATTTACCGAAAATCGCGGTGTCATAACCCTGGTCTGAAGCCATTTCGGCGATTGTATACTCCCAGGGAGCAAGGCCTACAGGCAGTCCGGGAACGGGAATCGCCCGCGTGGTTCCGGAACGAATCGGCATGCGGCCGGTCATCAGGGCAGAGCGGGATGGTGTGCATTCGGATTCCACATTGAAATTGGTGAACCGTGTGCCTTCATTGGCCAGTGCATCCAGAGACGGGGTGGGGGCACCGCGTACCGCGCCGCCGCCGTAAGAACCCAGATCACCATATCCCAGGTTATCCGACAGCATCAGAACAATATTGGGCCGTTCTGAAGGTTTCAATGGCAGAGATAGACGATCACTCGCTTCAGCCTGGGCATGTACCGCTGTGCAGGTGACAGAAACCATCATACCTGCCAGGTAGCGTCTCATTGTTTTTGTCATTGTGAATACCCGCTGTTGTTTAAATCTCTTCTGACTTGCCAATCGCCATGACAGAGGGGTGTACCCGGTCTGGCTGTTTCAAACGGTTAACCAGGCGCCTTTACCGTACAATCCAATGGCCCTATCCAGAGATGAACGGTCACTGTTGATTGATGTGGCTACGCCAAAGAGACATAGCCACACCATTATCACAGTGTTACCTGGCGCTTCGCTGTTTCAGTGAGTTGGGTGTAAATGCATTTCTGGAGGGTGAGTTACTGGCATACGTCGGACGTTTGGGCTGACCATAAATCAGGCCATAAACCATATAGCGGCGTGCCTGAAGATCGTGGAAGACATCCGTCGCTGAAACCACGGCCGGTATCTCATAGGCGTTACGAAGATAGGACATGCTTACGCGCCACAGGCCATTCCGTTTGTCGTACATATCGGCGGCGGCAATGCTCCAGGAGTCTTCGTCGATATACATCGTACGCTTGTTATAAATGTGGCGCTGGCCTTCTTTCAGGGTACCTTCGACCACCCACACGCGATGCAGTTCATAACGGGCATAGTCGGGGTTAAGGTGGCCAGGCATGACCAGGTCTTTGGGGTTGCCCTCTTCACGAACCAGTTTTTCGTTATTGTAGGGAATGTAGATCTCCTTCTTGCCTTTCAGATCCCAGTCATAACGATCAGTAGCACCGTTAAACATGTCGGTCTCATCGGCTGTTCGCAACCCATCAGCACCGCTGACCGGTGCGTCATAGCTCAGGTTGGGGCTGCGGCGGACCCGACGGAATCCGGGGTTATAAATCCAGGCATCCCGGGCACGTTCCACCTGGTTAATGGTTTCGTGAACCAGTGTCGCTTGTCCGGCTTTCTTCGGTGCCAGACTGGTGCTTTTGAAGTAAAGCAGGATGTTGTTGAGTTCTTCTTCGGTCTGATCCAGTCGGTTGAAGTTATACAGTTTCTGGATTTCTGCATCGGTAATGGTGGAACTGCCATTCTTGTAAGTAATGATGTTGCTGTAGCGGCGATCCTCGTAGATACCACGGAAACGGACAATATGATTCCAGACCGCTTCCAGGCCGTTTTGCGGGATCGGGAAAGGAATGGCGTTGTAGGTTCCCTGAATACCGTTGCCGCCTTCGGTCAGGGTCGCTGTCGGCGCATACTTAACGGTATTGTTGTACACAACCTCTGGCCAGGTTGCATTACGGTGAGAGGGGTAAATATGCATCTTGAAGGTCGGATAGGTTTCAAACAGTTTGATCTGTCCGGCGGTCAGTTTATCCGCATGCTCTTTGTAATTGGCCTGTTCGATTGTGAACAGGGGAGACTCATCGGCATACAGCTCGAGGGTGCCATCCTGCCCCTGCTCAATCACGTTATCCGACAGTTTTTCCCAGGCAGGGATAGTGTTTGCTGCGTTAGCAGCCTGTTCAGCACCGACCGGCGTGAGTGTGGTTCCCAGTTGCTGAGTCTGTTCCGGCGTCAGTCCTGCCATTGCAAGTGGTGCAATCAGCAGGAGCGATAGCGCCAGGGGCATAATGTTTTTATTCATAACCTGCATCTCTGGTTTTATTTATTATCTTGTTTCCGGGAAGTCGCCTGAATGTCTGCACACTTCCCAGCCTCTGTTCTTAGGGGGATCAAAGGTTAAAACGCATATGACGCTGTGACTGACAGGCTGTCCCGGTCGCGTAATTTATTGTTGGTACCGCCAAAGAAGTCTGTGTACTTGGCATCAAGGCTCCAGTCACCGTAAATGGTGGCTCCAACACCCACGGTCAGCGCCTGGGTACCTTCAACAAAGTTGCCGGAACGGTGGGAATTACCATCGACGTCATGCTTGTAGCGAATCACCCCTTTGAGTTGGGTACCGGTAAACACGCCGTTCCAGGTACTGCTGAGAGCCAGGCTGTAGCCCCAGGCATCGCGGGTGATCTCGCCATCTTCAGCACAGTCACTGGTGGATGCACACCCAGCCTTGCTGACAAAACGGCGTGTTGAACCGTCATGGACGTCATAGGAAAGATCCCCGCTGATATGCTCATAACCGATTTCAGCGATAGCAATAAGTTGGTCCGAGAAGATACTGTAACCGAGGTTATGGGTGGCAGAGAGAGTGGCGTTGTAAACGTCTCTTTCTGTGTAGTTATCCATGCTTTCGCCCAGCGAAGGGTTAAAGCTCTGCCCCCCCAGCATAATGTCCTGACCGGCTACCATATCTGCGGTTTGCGCCTGCAGGTCAGCAATCAGATCGTCAGACGAGGCAACAGTGATCGGCATATCAGGGCGGAAGGCCAGTTCACCGGCAACCACCGTTTCACCAATCAGTGTGTTGAAACTGATGCCCATGACTTCAACATCTTCCAGATACTTGCGATGGGCTTCCGTATTGGCGCCGAGTTCTGCGGCGGTCAGGGCTGCGACCAGTCCTGCGGGGCCACTGATGTTGCCGACATTCTGAAAGAAGGCGTCGTTAATACGGGCACTGACGATCGGAGCCTTGTAATGGTAATTCGAATAATAAAACCCGAACTCGGTTTCGTTTAATTCCGGGATCCGGTAACGCATGCCAACACCGAACTGTCCGCTGTCAGACGCCAGTTCCGGGTCAGTGATATTGGCCACCTTGAGGTAGTTTGCATCGAAGAAAGTTTCTGTCAGAAGGCCACCGTCGACCATCGACTGGTGGGCATTCAACACCGCATCAGAAACCGGATTGTTGAATCCTCTATAGGCCGCGTTTCCTCCTGGCGCAAACATATCGCCGGTTGAATAGAAACTGCCAACCGGCGCCAGACGGGTCTCCCTGTACTCGAACATATAGAAGCCTTCGAGGTCGAGATTTTCATTGACCCCAAGATTCAGTGAGAGCGCATTGGATGGCAGCAGGGCTTCCTTTATCCCGACACCGGGCAGTTTCAGTTTGGCGGCATCAACCGCGTTAATATCCCCGATGCCATTCCGGTAAAACTGACTTTCACCCCAGTAGAGGACGTGTCGGCCCAGTTTGCCGCTCAGTGTGCTGTTGCCAATGTCGGTGTAGCCATAGACATAAGCATCAAGAATCTCGGCATCCTGACCCACTGAGTCCTTCGCGTCGTCAGTAAACCGGTTGTTGGGTTCTGTGCCGCTGTTACTGGCGGCACTGGGCTGGTCGTCATGGAAGCTCTCTTTGCCAAAGTGCGTGTTCCCGGACATTTCGAAGTCCTTGTGGGCTGCACCCCGGAGGAAAAAGCCATAATTATCGAAATCCCAGTTCACCTCGGTGGACAGGCTCAATACCTGTGAGACAAGCCCCTTACCGTAATTGCGGTTGCCGTCGTTGTTGTTGACCCCATCGTTACTCGGGTTCTGGTCTTCCATTCGCCAGAGCAGGCCGTAGGAAATACTGCTGTCGATACTCAGGGAACCCGGGCCGTCCATCTCCACCTGAAAGGCCTGGCTCAGTGGGGACAGCATCAGCAAGGGCAGGGCAATGCATGTCCCTCGGTAGGTTTTATCGATCATCGTGGTTCCTTGTTATTATTTTCTATTGTTGTTGTATTGGTTTTTTCCGTGTCAGAAGGTATGTCAAAGGTTATGGGCCACCTCCTGTATCGGGTCGAGATAATCGACAAAGATGGGCGATGACCAGGCCTTGCTGCTGACTTCCGCCAGACACTGGTCACCTTTATCCGTACGCTCATCGGCATAGCAGGGCCTGACCCTGATGCAGTTACCGTTCGCATCATATTCACAGCGCAGCGTATCGCCATTGATCTTGGGTGTAGGCGCCTGGATGGCCCGGGCGTAATACACGACATTCCTCGCTTCTTCGAGGAAACGGTCATCGTCAAAGGTCACGCTGCAGCTATCGCTGTCAGCCGGGCAGGTAAAGGATTTCCAGACATTCTGGATACGGGAGTCACCTTCTGCCGTGATGATGGGCTCATCGGGGTACATCTGCGGCTCAACCCTGACAATCTCGATACGCTCTATCTGCTGTCGTTCATCAGACGGGTTGTAGCATTCGCCACGGCAGACGGATTCAATCTTGTCCGGACCAAAATCACTGATGGCATCCGCCGGGCAGCCCGGTTTTTGTTTGAAGGCGCCGACAGCGGTAACCCGGAAGCGGGGTGTTTGTCCGGTTTTTAGTTCGCTGCCCATGGGGTGGAGGGCGTTGCCCTGCGCATCCACCATGTCGAACCACAGCAGCAGCCGTTCACCCGTGGTTGCGTAGACTTCCCGCCGTTGCATGGCATCCCAGATCGCCTCACGGCTCCGGCCATTGGCGTGGGTGGCAATCAGTCCGCCGGTGTAATAAAAGGAAGAGCCACGTTCAAACTCGTATCGTTTAACCGGGCCGAGATCTAGCATGTTGTCATCGTCTGATGGAACAGCGCTGGGTTTTTGTTTCTGGTAGATAAGCTTGTGCGTACTGGTATTCTGAACGCCAGCGATATCCGCCATACCGTAACGGCTGATCTCCTTGTAACCGGTGCCGGGTCGGGCGCTGTGGTTGTCACTGGAGCCCATCAGGCCGAAACGGAAGCGTTGGTTTTCAGGTTCGTTGTCAAAATTAGTAAGTGACAGGGCATACTGCACTGAGCCCCCGGGACGATAGTTGAAAGCTGGTCGATCACAGTCCTGACACTGGCCTGCGTTAAGCCACTCTTCAAACGGTGTACCCACCGCTGTGTTATGGCCGGCAATGCCATTGAGGACATAGGTTAGCCTTGCCGTCTTGGCCCGAGCGGTGCATTCGCTGTTGGCCAGTCCTTCATTCAGGCACCGTTGCTCAATCAGTTCACCCGCACGCCAGCAGGAGGGGGTATAGTCATCGGAGGGTTCCGGGCAGTAGGGCTTGCCCTTCTCATCGTAACGGACGGCCCGCCAGTCACGGTATTCTTCTGACGTCCCATGGCCAGAGTACACTTCAAACAGGAACTGATAGTCAGAGTCCTGGTTATCATTTTTCAGCTGCTTGTCCCAGCTTGTGCCTGGTGGTGTGTATAACCCCCAGGTATTGCCATGGGGAATGACCATGGATTCAACGCCCCATTGATCCAGCTTGTCGAACAGTTCCCGCGGTGTTGTGGCACCTTCACGACAATTGTCGGGCAAATCACGGACGTTGACGCCTTCAGGACACACTGGTTCCCTTGCCACAGAATCCGTCAGTTCAAAGAAGTCATAGGCGCGCTGCCGGTCACTGAAATGCAACAGGGGTAAGGCAATACGCTGCGCTGGTGTTGCTTCACGCTCTACCCGCAACGGTTGAATGGCATAGATGGGGCGTTTAGGCAGCTCTTCTTTTTTATCACTTTTTAATACCACGACTTTGTGGCCGAAGTGGTTGCCCGGCTCGGTACCGGCCTGTGTCCATTCCCAACCGCTGAAGGCCACCAGGTCCGGGTTCGATGCATCGGCTGAGGATGCATTGCACTGGGCAATGCTGTCCAGGGTCTGGTTCCATTTGCTGCTGGTCAGGCTTTCGGCATGGTCATTAATAGAGAAAAAATCCAGCGCGGAGCAGAATCGTGCAAAGTCGCAGGCATCGGATGGTGGGCTTGCACCTTCCCCCCCCATAAGTTGCAGACTGCTCTGGAAAGCATCGATGGAAAATGTCGTATGAACGTGAAGATCGCCGAACAGGATCTGTTTGGGTTCGGTAATACCTGCCTGCAGGGCCGTGGTTTTTTGCTGCTGCTGTTGCTGGGTAATGACCTGTTGAGGGCGAGCCACTGCGGTGACCTCGCCAGCCGTTTCCAGTTGGCCGAAGATGCCCATATAGGCAAGTGCCAGATAGGTTATTGCTGAGAGAACAAGAGCACTAACAAAAAGAGCCACTGCTCGTCTTTGTGTCATACGACGCTCCATGATGAATCCCTACCTGTGCTGTTTATTATTGTTTTGACTGCACCGAACAAGCTTGGCTTGACGGTTGTCCAGTCGACCGGTTCACAGATGGCGATACAATCTCACATCGTTGGATTTTGGGCGTCCTAGCCAGTGCATACGGACAAAAAACACGATTCCGGAAGTACGGGATTATCGGCTGAGACTCCCCGGGCAGACGTTTGTGGTAGCGTAGGCCGCTGATGAGAGGCATCCTCGCTAACAATAAGAACAGCACCTGTACAGGAGAGGTAATATGTCGTGGATAGGTCGTACGGCAATCGTACTGCTAACAGTGGCTGCGAGTGTCGTTATCTACTTTGCCGGAGCCTGGTTTGGCTTCTACGGAGAGGAGCAGAATTATGGACGTATTGTCTCTGCGACGAATCCAGAACAGGTTTCCAACACCGAACGCCAGCTTAAAGGGACAGCATCGGATGCTGCAGGAAAGGGACAGGAATCCCGTCCACTGAATAAACAGATTCTATTCGGTGATCTCCATGTTCATACCACGTTGTCCATGGATGCCTTCCAGAACAGCCTGCCCATTATGCAGGGTATGGGAGTAAATCCTCCCTCTGATGCCTGTAATTTTGCACGGTTCTGTTCCGCGATAGATTTCTTTTCCCTCAATGACCATGCTGAAAGCCTGACGCCGGATCGCTGGCAGAAAACCAAGGAAAGCGTACGTCAATGTAATGCGATTTCAGAGAATCCAGCGAATCCGGATCTTGTGGCCTTTCTTGGCTGGGAGTGGACCCAGATAGGCAGCACGCCATCTGAACATTACGGTCATAAGAATGTCGTATTGAAAGAGACGGAAGACGACAAAGTACCCACCCGCCCGATTGCCGCTGCAGGTCAGGCCTTTGATGCCATGCGCTCTGCCAATGCCGGTGCATTCAAAATCCTGGGGCCGGCACTGGATCCATCCAACCGGCAGGAATACTACAACATTGATAAATTTGTTCGCGACACCAAGCTGCCGGAGCTCTGCCCCAAAGGGGTTGATGTACGAGAGCTACCGTCTGATTGTATCGAGCGGGCGGATACACCTGCCGAGTTATTTGAAAAACTGCGACAGTGGGATATGCCATCGGTGGTGATTCCCCATGGCACCGCCTGGGGCAACACGGCGCCAGCCGGGGTTTACTGGAATGCCCAGCTCAGCCAGGGCAATCATGACCCCAGCCTGCAGACGGCCATTGAACTCTATTCAGGCCATGGCAACTCCGAAGAATATCGCCCCTGGCGTGCGGTTGGTGTCGATGACAATGGCCGATGGTATTGTCCTGAACCGACGGAAGACTTTACGCCGGGTTGCTGGCAGGCCGGTGAAATCATCAGGGAGCGCTGCATGGCGGAAGGTGAGTCGGCCCGGGAATGTGAGAGTCGAGCAATTACCGCCCGGGGCAATCATGTGCTGGCCGGGAAAAATGGCTATAAAACTGTGCCCGGTGCCACGGCCGATGAATGGCAGGATGCAGGCCAGTGTAACGATTGTTTTTTGCCAAACTACAATCACCGTCCGGGCATGAGTGCCCAGGCTGCGCTGGCCATTCGCAACTTTAAGGACGGTGAAGGTGAGGAAGAACGCTTCCGTTTTGGCTTTATCGGCTCCAGCGATAACCACTCAGCCATGGCCGGTAACGGTTACAAAGAGGTGGACCGCATGTCCTTTACCGATACCCACGGCCCGCGTTCCACCTGGTTGCATAACAAGATGCGCGGCAAAGTGGAACCGGTCGCCTTTTCCATTCCGCTGGATGGCACCAAACATATCCGCGGTTCCAACAAAGAACGTTCCAACTCCTTTATGTTCACAGGCGGTCTGGTTGGACTGCATGCCACGGGACGGGACCGTGAATCCATCTGGGACTCCATCAAGCGAAATGAAGTCTACAGCACCAGTGGCCCCCGTATCATGCTCTGGTTTGAGCTGCTCAATGGCCCGAAACAGGAAAATAATCAGGGTGTTTACGGGATGGGCCAATCACTGGCCATGAGTGAAATACCCCGATTCCGGGCCCGTGCTTTCGGCGCATTCAAGCAGAAACCTGGTTGTCCTGAGCAGACGGCGGATATTCTCGGTACTAACGAGCTGCAGCGGTTATGCCGGGGCGAATGCTATAACCCGACCGATGAGCGGATCCCCATCGTACGGATGGAAGTAGTGAAAATCACGCCACAGATTTCGCCCGACGAGCCGCTGGAAACCGTGATTCTCGACACCTGGAAAACCTTTGACTGCCCGGCGGATGGCCATGGCTGCACGATCGAATTTGAAGACCCGGACTTCAATAAGGGCAGTCGTGATGCGTTGTATTATGTGCGCGCTGTACAGCAGGCAACGCCGACCATTAACGGAGGCAACCTGCGCTGTGAGTACGATGAATCCGGCCAGTGTCGTCGAGTGAATGCCTGCTATTCCGATGATCGCACGAGTGCTGATGATGACTGTCTGGCTGACAGTGAGCACCGGGCCTGGTCATCACCGATCTTTGTGGATTTCGCCGGGGCTCCGTTACGAACGGCGAGCTCATTGTCCAACATGCAATAACGACGGTCATTGATGATGAAAACAATAATAATGCGTGTCGCTTTCTTCTGGGTGTTGGTGCTGATGTTACTGGCGGTTGCCGTTGCGGTGTCAAACAAGGCTCGGATACTGCTGGTGAGTTTGTTACCGGCGATGGAGTCACCGGTGAAAACTTACCCGTTGCCGGGACTCACCGAATGGCGGCCCGTTGGCGAGAAGCGGATTTCGAGCAGTGATAACCCCAATGCCCGCCAGGTCAGCTTTGGCCGCGCACTGCATACGGATAGCCATGGATCGGATGAGATATCTACGGTGATTGCACCGGCCTTTGAGCTGGACTGGATTGCCGAACCCAATATGTTCGTTACTGAAGGCCCGGTGTTTGACGGTGCCGGGAATATCTATTTTTGCCCAGTCTATCCTACCGAGAATGCATTGCTGGTTTCCATTGAGCCGGAACATGGTAAACGACGCTGGGTCGTTGAAGGGTTCAGTCTGGGCTGTGGCACACCTTACGTGCTAATCGATCCAGACACCGGTGACGATGTCATCTACCTGGGCACCTATGACCGTGCAATGGCCCTGACAACGGAGGGGAAAGTCCTGTGGGATGTTCCCACCGGTTTGCCGACACTGGATCCCTCCGTGATTGATGGCAACAAGCACAGTTTTGGTATGAATTACCTGGCCCGCTATGATGCGCTGGTGGCTGTCATGGGTGACGGCTCGGTGTATGTGCTGGATCGGAAAACCGGTCAACCCCTGCTGGATAAGCCCTATGTCATGCCCGGCGCCAAAACCGGTGTGACAAACTTCTCCCTGCCAAAAGTGGTTTCACTTAAAGCCAACCGGGATGCGGCCCATATGTTTGGTGGTCAGGAAAACCTGAACGGGCAGGATCCTGTTTCTGCCGTGTTGCACATCGCTGCCGGAGAAAAACAGAAGGTGACCAACTTTTTCTCCATAGACAGCAATACCGGCCGGTTATGGATTGCCGCCACATTGCCGGATGACGCTGATGGCAAGGTCGACGGATTCGCAGAGTATGCCGCTCTCTATGGCCTGAACCTTGAGAAAAAAGGGGAGCATTACCAGTTTGACGTGCACTCGGTGACACAGGTTCCCGGTGGCACTGCATCCACACCGGCTATCCGTGCGGATGGTCAGCGTGTCTATATTGCAGATGCCTTTGACAGTGTTTATGCCATCGATGCCAATACCGGTGAACAAGTATGGTCGTTTAATGTGGGCAATAAAGTGGCGGGTTCGCTCACTATCGCGGCAGATAATGGTGAAATTTATGCCAATCTCCGCACACAGATCGTGAAGCTGTTTGATCGCGGGGATCATGCTGAAAAAGCCTGGGTCTCCAAGCTGGATATGTTTGAGGCTGGCCCATTCCAGAGCAACTTCAAGGCGCTTGGTGCGGAAGTGGGAGCCAATGGCATTGCCTTTACCGGTGCGGTAGGCCTGAATGCTGGCAAGAAAAAGTTTCCGCTCAAGATCGGTGCCGGAATATTGGATCGGGAAACGGGTGAGGTGCGCTACTTTGTCGAAGGTGGTGAGGATTCCGTGTCATCCATGGTGACAGGGCCGGAAGGCGGCCTTTACATTGGAAATTCACCACTGCGTCGTGTACTCGCCCGTGCCGTTTTGGGTGAGGCCAAGAGTCCCATGCCGGTTCAGGGGGGAATCACCCGATTCAAACCCGTCCACAACCACCTGATTGTCCGTGATGCCCTTTGGGCTGCCGCAGGGCGGGCCCGCAATGCAGCAACATTGAATAATCCTGCGGTGGTTGAACAGGATATCTTCCAGATTAATCAATTACTGGACCAGGCGGTCAGTGTGCTGCCGGTTGCCCTGCAGGAAGGCGTTATCAGTGATGAGCTGTTGGCCGAATTTCAGGGGAATATCATCAGCCAGAAAGCAGCGCTGGGTACTGATTCCGAAAAATTGCTGAAACTGGCAGATAATCTGGAAAGCATGAGCCGTCGGCTATAGCAAAACCCTCGGTGGAGCAGCGGTTTAAGCACGTTATTGGACACAGTGCAGAACAATAAAAACATAAAAAGGTTCTTAATCATGGCAACAATGTCCAGAAAATGGCTGCTCCTGATTGTGGCGGCCCTGCTGGTGATTGCGTTTTCAATTGCCTGGACCGCATCGAATAAGGTCAAGATAGCGGTGATACGTCTACTTCCAACGACGGAGTCTATTCCCAGGGAGTATGGGATTCCCGGAAAAACGGACTGGAAACCCATGGGCGAAAAACGTATTTCCAGCAGTAATAATCCCAATGCCCGACAGGTGACCATCGGGCGGGCGTTGCATACCGATACCCACGGCTCTGATGAGATATCAACGGTTTTTGCACCGGCATTTGCCGTGGACTGGACGGTAGAACAGGACATGTTCATTACCGAGGGACCAGTGTTTGACAGCGCCGGCAATATTTATTTCTGCCCCATTCTTAACAATACCGATGTAATGCTGGTCTCCATTGAGCCGGAAAAAGGGGAGCGGCGCTGGGCACTGGAAGGTTTTAGTTTCGGTTGTGGTACGCCCTATGTGCTGATTGATCCTGAGACAGGCAAGGATGTAATTTACCTGGGCACCTATGATCGGGCCATGGCCGTCACTACCGAGGGAGAAGTGATATGGGATGTTCCCACTGGGTTGCCTCCGCTGGACAGAAACATCATGGAGCCGCCCAAGCATAGCTTCGGCATGAATTACATCGCCAGCTATGATGCGGTGATTGCGTCCATGGGGGATGGTTCTGTCTATGTACTGGACCGTAAAACCGGACGACCACTGCTCGATAAACCCTATGTGATGCCCGGGGCCAAAGCACCGGTTAACAATTTTACCCTGCCGGAAAACGTCGCTAGAAAAGCCAACCAGGATGCTGCCCATATGTTCGGTGGCTACAGTGACGATTTTGATATTCTCGGCGCAGTCCTTCATGGCGCTGCCGGAGAAAAGCAGAAGGTGACCAATTTCTTTTCGGTGGACAGTAACAGTGGCCGTGTCTGGATCGCCGCCACACTGCCCGATGAAGCCGATGGTTCTGTGGATGGATGGGCAGAATCCGCGGCATTGTATGGGCTGGATTTGGTCAGGCAGGGAGACCGTTATACGTTCAAGATCAACTCGGTGACTGAGGTGCCAGGCGGAACAGCATCTACGCCTACGATCAGTGCTGATGGAAAACGGATCTACATCGCTAACGCATTTGACACCGTGTATGCCGTGGACGCCAGCAATGGGGACGTTATCTGGTCCAAAGCGGTAGGTAACAAGGTGACCGGCTCACTGGTCGTTGCTGCAGATAACAGTGAAATTTATGCCAATACCAAAAGCGACATTGTGAAACTGTTTGACCGGGGTGACCGTGGCGAGATCGCCTGGTTTGCCAGGCTGGATATGTTTAAGCCCGGTTTGTTTCAGCAAAACTTTAATGTACTGGGGGCTGAACTGGGGGCAAACGGGCTGACCTTCACCGCCACTGTCGGCGTATTAATGGGAAAGATGCGCTTTCCCTATAAAGTCGGAGCAGGGTTTATTGATCGGGAAACCGGTGATATCAAATACTTTGTCGAGGGGGGCGAAGATTCAGTTTCGTCTACCGTGACCGGGCCAGATGGTGCACTGTATATCGGTAATTCACCGCTACGCCGTGTATTAACACGGGTTATCCTGGGTGAGGATAAAAGTCCGCAGTCTGTTATGGGGGGGATTACCAAATATAAGCCGATCTATAATGAGCTTATTGTTCGTGATGCACTCTGGGCAGCCGCGGGACGCGCCCGCAATGCGGCAACCCTGAATAATCCTGCGGTAGTTGAACAGGATGTCTTTCAGATTAACCAGCTGCTGGATCAAGCTTTACGGGCATTACCTGTCGCCCACGCGGAAGGGCGTATCAGTCAACCGCTGTATGATGCAATGCAGCGGCTGATTAAAGCGGAGAAAGAAACCATCACCTCGGATTCTACACAGCTGTTGGCCATGGCCGACAAGCTGGAAACATTGACCGACCAGTTTTAATGGTATGAAAGGAAGATGGCAATGCGCCTGAAAAGGCGCATTTTTGGTTGGGTACCGATGCAAGTTAAGCCAGGCACTTTTTCTTGTATTGCGTCGGGGTGCTGCTGGTAGCCTTTTTGAACGCATCATAAAACGATGACTTGGATCGGAAGCCAGCCTCGAACGCCAGTTCGACCACGGGCATATCCCGGGTTTCAGGATTGGAGAGTAGCTCCTTAGCGTAGTGAACGCGGTAGTCGTTCACAAAACTGTAGAAGTTCTGATTCATCTGTCTGTTCAGAACTTCGGACAGGTGGTGGGGGAGAATATCCGCCTGTTCCGCCAGATCATTCAGCGTCAGTTCATTATCCAGGTACAGTTGCCTTTCCTGCATCACATGCATGACTTTTATGCGGTATTCCTGTGCGATTTCCAGGCTCAATCCGGATCGTTTATAGGCCTCTTTTTCATCAAACTCTTCGGCTGGCCTGGCAACAGAAATATCTTCAGCAGGGGACTTGGAGGGTTCGGTTTCCGTCTTGTCGCTATCTGGATCTGGAGTGTTATCGGGTTGTCGGTCTTTGGAAGACTGTCGCCCATGAATCAAGTCAGGCTGCCACAGGGAAACCAGTGCAATGGCCTGTACCAGCAGAACCAGTACCAGTTGCGGATTGAAGTTGGCCGGGCTTCCAGGGGTTGTGATCAGTCTTGGGATTCGGTTGAATACCAGAAATATCAGCAGATAGGTAATCAATCCCAAGTTTAGATTCTGGAGCCATTTGAGATCCCTTTCCTCGATAGACGAATAGTGTCTGATCAGGTGCCGGCGATGCATTTTGATGGTTTTGTGCAGCAACAGGCAGTAAAAACCTACATGCATCAGGAACAGTGTGCCGTGTAAAGCATATTTGATCCACAGGCTCCAGAGTGTTGGCAAAGGCAGTTGTGACAGGTTCACCTGGTTAAGACTCAGTTCCCTGAACCAAAGGTATTTGAGAAATGCGACCTGGTAATCCGGTTGGAGATTATTGAAGGTAATCATCGGCACTAGTGCCAGCAACGCCGGGAGAAAATGCAGCAGTTGTATACGTCGGAATGACTGCTGC
This sequence comes from Kistimonas asteriae, assembly GCF_018263925.1. GTDB lineage: Bacteria > Pseudomonadota > Gammaproteobacteria > Pseudomonadales > Endozoicomonadaceae > Kistimonas > Kistimonas asteriae. Next base: position 195,406 of record NZ_JAEVHF010000005.1, on the reverse strand, counting down.
ACCAGCGCAAGCCCGTAAAAATAGAGCAGGGGACCCACCAGGTAGTCGAGAGGGATATGGGTTAGCGCCGTGGCCGGGTGATCAAGAAAGAAACCGTGACGGAGCAACAGGTAATGCCCAAGCTGCAGAACCAGCACTGCCACCATGACAGCCATGATTCTGTTGGCCTGTTGCCTGCTTCCCTTGATGGATAGCAGTACGATCAGGAGTGTCATTCCCTGAATGATGCCCAAGGCATATAAAACATCGATGATAGTCACAGGTACATCTTTTTATATTGGCTTCCGGTTATGAATGCTTGTGCTTGTTGTTTGGCTCGATAATAAGTAGTTGGTCGCCGGCTTTCAAATACAGAAACGTGTGGTTGAGATGGCCTTACAAAGAACTGACAAAATTATCGGCTAGGTGTTTGTACTTGGGTGCTACATTCCATTTTTAATCTGTTATATTGCGCTGAGCTGGTTCCGTATGCGCAAAAGAAATCACAATTATCAACGCAGACTGGCTCTATAAAAACAGCAAGCTCTGTCATTCCGGCGTACAGGTTCAGTGATAAGAACAACAAAATTTTCTGGCAGGAGTGGTACGCAATGTTAATCACCAGAATTATACCTATCGTGTTGGTCTCACTGGTTTTTTCCATGTCGGCCAGTGCCCATGAAAATGTGGATGCTGCATCAGGATTTATTTCGGGCCTACTTCACCCTCTTTTTGGCTGGGATCATGTAGCAGCAATGGTGGCTGTAGGCTTATGGGGTGCCTTTCTGGGCCGGCCGGCCATCTGGGTGTTACCTGTCGTTTTCCCGCTGGTGATGGCTTTGGGGGGGGCGATGGGGGTCTTGGGTGTACCTGTTCCAGGCATTGAAACCGGGATTGCTGCATCTGCGCTGGTTCTCGGTGTCATGGTTGCGTTTGCGGTGCGTCCACCCCTTGGTGTTGCGGCGGTATTAGTCGGCCTGTTTGCCATTTTTCATGGGCACGCACACGGCACAGAATTGCCTCATGCGGCCAATGCGCTGACCTATAGTCTCGGATTCGTTCTGTCCACAGGAATGCTCCATCTTGGCGGTATCGCATTGGGTTACCTGGTGAAATGGCCCCTGGGGCAGATAGCCATCAAAGTCGGCGGTGCAGTGATTGCGCTTGCTGGCATTGGTTTTCTGACTGGCGCCGTTTAGCACCGGTTGTTGTTGGATTACGGATGATTGAAATACAGGCTGACAGGAATTGATTCGCCTGTGTGGCCGTTTCGAAACAACATCCAGCCAGCGCAGGGGGTAATTGATTGTATGCGCCGGGTTTTTGAGGTTGTTCTGTTGTCTCTTGTCTCGGGCTCCGTGCTGGCCCATAGCCCTGTGGCAGGATTGAACCAGTTTTACAATGGTCTGCTGCATCCTTTGCTGGTTCCGACCCAGCTGCTGGTTCTGTTGTCCCTTGGTCTGTTGCTGGGGCAGCAGAAGCCTGCGGATGTTCGTGTTGCTCCCCTTGTTATTCCCACCGCTGCGGTTGTGGGACTGCTGGTTACCCTGTGGGTCCCGGTCATAAACGTTGATGTCTACTTATTAGCAGGTGCCACGGTGGTTGGACTCCTGGTTGCCAGTAAGCCGTCGCTTCGCTGGCATTGGTGTGTGATTGTCGGTGCCTTGCTGGTGCTTGTGATTGGGATAGATTCATCCCAGGCAGAACTCAGTGGGACCACCTGGCTGCTGTCTGCGGCCGGTACCTTGATCGGGATCTGCCTGCTGCTCCTTTATGCCATGGGGTTGGCTACCTGGTGCCGCAGCACGGCCTTAAAAGGCATCGGTGTGCGAATCGTGGGGTCATGGATCACTGCCAGTGCATTTCTGGTGTTTGCCCTGTCACAGATATCGGGGTAATGAACAATCAACAGCGTTTGCTGGATGTCTGGCAGGAACAGGCAACGGCTGTCATATGAGGTCTGTCATGACGTCGCAGAACAATAACAATCATCCGTCACACACAGAGGCTTTTCCGACGATGTTCCTCTGGCTCGGCATTCTGGTCGGTAGCCTGGGGTTTCTGGGTAGCCTGCTCTGGGATAACGTTGCTTCCTCACTGGCCACCTTTGATCAGGCAATGCCTGTGGCCACAGTCAATGGCGTTGCCATTGACCGTGATGGCTATATCAATCAGGTGAGGGCGCTGGCGGACGATAAACGAAATCCGTTGACCAATTTGGATGCCGATTTTGTCCTGCAGCGGATTATTGAAGAAGAATTGCTGGTGCAGCGAGGTCTGGAGGTTTTGCTACCCCAGACCGATCGACAGACCCGTGGCACGATTGTCAGTGCGATGATCAGCATGGTTACGGCGGATGCCAATAGTTATCAACCGTCTGAGCGGGAACTGAGAACGTACTATGAGGAGAACAGCGGTTATTTCCAGAAAACGGAAAGACTGAGAGTCCGAAAGCTGGACGTTTCCGGTGCTGACGCCGAGGCCTCTGCCAGCGCATTGGAACAGGCAGTTCTGGGTGGGGAATCACTGGAAAGCCTGTTGGACACACACATTACCATTGACCGCTACCTGCCTGATGCACTGCTCCCTCCACTGAAGCTTCGGGAATATATTGGCCCGACACCGACTCTCGCGATGATGAATGCACAGGTCGGATATACCCAGATGGTGGTCAAAAACGCACAACAGGCGTCCGTTTACTACCTGGCTGAAAAAGAAGCCGGTGAGTTGCGCCCCTTCCCGGAGGTACGTGAGCTGGTGGAATCGGAGTTCATTCGCACCCGCAGTGATACGGCATTGCGGGACTACCTGGAATGGTTAAAGAAGCGCGCCGAGATTGAAGTTTTCAGCAATGTCCAGGTTAATGGTTGAGGATGGTTATGCGCCTCAATAGTGTTTTTGGTTGCGTGAGTGGTGACGGGGCTGATCCCGCGATGTGGTGTCAGCGCTGGTGTCTGGCCCTGCTCTGCCTGACCGTTTTCCTGTCTACGGCCGGTATTGCGCCGTCAGTGCAGGCACACAACCGTAGCGAATCATTCTCTCACTGGTATTTTCAGGCGGATGGTGAACTGGCGCTTTCGTTTAATGTGCTTTCCCGTGAAATTGGCAGGTTGCCTGTTGCCGGGGGGGTACCGAATAAACAGGCGCTGGATCAGCAACTGGTTGATCATTTCTCGGAGTCTGTCAGCATCCAGTCGAAAAACTCGGGGGATGCCTGTCGTCCAGTTGGCCAACCTCAGGTGATGGCGGCACGTGCCGGTTTTTCGCGCCTGGAAGCACGCTTTCAATGTCCCGCGGATACACGGGCGGTGTCGGTTGTCATGGGCGTATTTCAGGATTACGCCTACAACCATGTGCACTACGCCACGGTAAACCTGATGGATCAGGCCGGAAAATCAGAATACCTGTTTTCCAATGCCCGTCGTGAGCAGGTTTTGTCGTTTACTCCCACCGGTGAAATGGTATCGAACGAGTCCCTTGCCCAAGTGGTTGTGGACCATATCGCGATAGGCAGCCAGCATATCTTGATGGGGCCGGATCACCTGTTATTTTTACTCGGGATTTTGCTGGTGGCCCGCTCATTTGTGGCACTGGCCTGGATGGTAACCGGCTTCACCATTGGCCATAGCCTGAGCCTGTCGATTGCGGTGCTGGAGTTTGCTTCGCCGGAGGTGCCCCTGGTCGAAGTCTTTATCGGGTTCAGCATCCTGGTGATGGCCTGTGAGTGCCTGATCAATAACCGTAACAGCAGAAAGGTTCTGATGCTGGTCACCTTGCTGCCGTTGGCTGTCGTTATTGCCAGAATATCGCTGGGTTATCCGGTGGCTATGACTGTCGGCATACTGTTCATGGGTGTTTTTTGTATTGCTTATCTGCGTTTGTGCCAGCAAACGGGGTTAATCTCCCATCGACGTAAGGCGTTGCTGACGTCCATGTTCGGATTCGTTCATGGGTTTGGCTTTGCCAGTGGTTTTCTCTCCATGGGATTGTCGGGTGATTTCCTCTTCAGCAAGTTAATTGCTTTCAATGTTGGGGTTGAAATAGGGCAGTTGTTACTTTTGCTGATACTGGTGTCAGCGGCCTGGTTTTATAGACAAGCCTTTGGCGCTTTGCCTCGTCTTTATGCCAATGTATCCATTACGGTTATCGCGGGTATGGGGACATTCTGGTTTCTGGAACGCTCTTTTTAATGTGAGTCACACCGTCGTGGTTTCTCTCTGAGCCTATGAGTAAGGAGGCGGACTCATTCGCTTTTATTTCAGTGGCACATCTTATTACCCGTTAAAGCATGACTATTGGGTCAGGCGGCTATGCAGGTTATTGAGGGTCGCGTTTTCAGGATAAAGACTTTCAACCTCATCAATCACCTGAATAGCATCCTGAGTGCGGCCAACCTTTTCCAGTATCAGCACATAGGCAATGGCATGGTTAAAGGTGTGAGGATCCAGTTGATAGGCACGCTGTAGCTTGATCAACGCTTTGTCGTTTTGTTGTTGTCGGTATTCTAAAAGTCCCAGTGCGTAATACGCTGGAGCATAGTCGTCGACGCGACTGAGGAAGTCTTCCAGGATACGGCGCGCCTGCGTGTCATCATGACTCCGGCGGAAATAATCCGCCAGATTAATATAGGCCGGGCCATAGTCGGGCGCCTGTTTGATGGCCAGTTGCCAGGCGGCTTCTGCGGCGATCGGGTTGTTTTGCGCCAGGGCTATATCGGCAAGGTTTAACTGGGCATTGGGCATGTCGCTGTTTAACCGCTGGGTGTGTTTATATTCTTCAATGGCAGGATTAATCAGGTCGGCATGGCCGCTGCGAACCAGTTGCGGGTGCAGGGGCATCAATGCCCGTGCCGCTTCAATACGTACAGCCTTGATGGGATCTTTCAATGCATCCAGTAACGGTCGGTATTCCTGATTGGCAGACGTTTCCAGCACTCTGACAGCCGCGATCCGCATCAACGGTGAGGGGTGTTTGAGGTAGTGCTGGGCAAGCTGTCGGTTATCTGTCTCCGTTTCATTGGCCAGAAGGTGCAGGGCGGTCGCTCTGACGATATCAGCCAGTGCTTCATTCGCCACCACATAGCGCAGTTCCGTCACACGCTCTGGGTGCCTGTCTCGTGCACTGGCAAAAGCCTTTGCCGGTGACGGGTGTTGCGAGAGGTCTACCTGCCAATGGTTTTTTACGATATTGGCTGCCCACTGGTCTGTCTTGTCGGTGTGGCAAGTTGTGCAGGCGTTGGTGGTGTCCAGATCGACACTAAGATCTGGCCGGGGGATAGAGAAACTGTGATCCCGTCTTGGATCAACCACCATGAAGTTTTTAGATGGCATATGGCAACTGACGCATTGTGCTCCCTCACTATCCAGGGGATGGCGGGAGTGTTGCTCCGTATCAAACACATCTGCCTTGTGGCAGGTGGTACAGAGTTGATTACCCGCTATTTTCAGCTTGCCGGAGTGAGGGTTATGGCAGTCTGAGCAGACGACACCCTTCTGATGCATTTTGCTTTGCAGGAAGGAACCATAAACAAACACTTCACCGTCTATCTGGCCATCAGGTTGATAGTAACCGGGTTCGAGAAAACGAAGTTGGAATTGGTCCAGAAAATGGTTTCCGGGTTGTATCGGCGCGATGTTGGCACGTAATGCATGACAACTCGCACAGGTGTCCACTTGCTGTCCTGATTCTGTATTCAGATTATGTGCGGTATCGCTGTCGGGCGTATGAACCCAGCGGTTTTTATTCGTTAACCTGAGTATGTTGCTGTAAATCAGCGCTTTTTCTTCTTCAGTATTGTGTGTGCTTTTAACGGCTTTGAGATGCCCAGAGCCCGGGCCATGGCAGGCTTCACAGGCAACATTCACGTCAGACCAGGTTGTGGAGAAGGTATTGTTCTGGCTGTCATAGTGTTTCTGTAGATTGGTAGTATGGCAATCCACGCAGCGGGAGTTGGCGTTTTGAAAGGCTTTAGTCCAGTGCAAGGGGCTTGCAGCGTCAATGGCGTCATCAGGATAGAGATGAAACCAGCGCTGCCCGCCTTGTTTCTCCGGGCGACTGTCCCAGGCAATGCTTAATGCCTGCAGCCGGCCATCGGGCTGTTGGATAAGGTATTGCTGTAAAGGATCGAAACCGAAAGTGTACGAAACAGGGTATTCCTGAAGTTCGCCATCTTCATTATCCGTCCGGACAAAAAACTGCCCATCACGTTGATAAAATCGGCTGGTCACACCGTTATAGGTCAATTCTGCATGATCAAAATTGCCTAAGATCGTGTCTTCGGTCGCCGGTTGCATGGATTGAGAATGATCAGAGGTCTGCCAATCGGTAAAGGCTTCCTGATGACAGCTGGCGCAAGCCTGACTGCCGACATAATCAGCATTATCTGGCGTAGCAGCCTGTTTGACCGATTCCGCAGACAAGCCCGTGCTGAATAGCAGCAAAACGGGTAATAGAAGACAGACAAGCAGTGAAGCGTTCCGGGAAGCTGAGCATGTTATATCCATGGATTACGTCTTTATTATCTGAATGCCTGCTCAAGACAGTCTTTATCCCGTTCGCGTCCACTGTTGTCAATACTGCATTTCAGGTCATGGTCTCAAAAGGTTAAAGGGCTCAATGTTACTGGTGGTTTCCAGCGGCATTATTTAGCGCTATTCAGCGGATACGTCACCAGTCCGCCAGCCATTTGCTCGGTCGGTGTGATTTCAATCAATCCAATATTCACATGAGGAGGGGCTGATAAGGCATATAATGCCGCATCGGCAATATCCTGGGGTTTGAGCAGGTCGATTTCCGTCTTTATTTTTTTAACGGTGTCCGGGTCTTTATAGGCGACATCAAAAAACTCCGTATCCACCCGGGCTGGACAGATTTCGGTACAGCGAATCGGTGTCCCCTTGAGTTCGAGTCGAAGATTCTGACACAGCAGATGGATCCCTCCTTTGCTGGCCCCGTAAACGGATGAAAACAAAGGGTAGAGTCCCGCAATCGAACCAATATGCAGGATATGGCCTTTCCCGCGGGCGACCATCCCTGGAACGATGGCATTGATGAGTTGCATAGCAGCGATCAAGTTCGTGTTAATCGTGCACTCTATGTCTTGCCGTGTGGTTTCACAGAGTGTGGTATAGCCAATGCCCATTCCCGCATTGCTGACCAATATGTCGACGTCCAGGCCAGAGAGCCGGTCATACAGTGCATCGCTATCACAAAGATCAAGGACTATCGGTGTACAGCCTGTCTCTGCCGCCAAGGCGGTGAGTCGATCTTCGCGCCTTGCCAGCGCGTAAACGGTGACACCCTGCTGAGTCAGCGCCCTGACAATACTGGCGCCAATGCCACTGGATGCACCGGTGACCAATGCTGTCTGGTAAGTGAGTGGTGCCATGGTCGTCTCCGTTGTTGGCGATGAGTCAGTTATTGACAGGGCAAGGGATTACTCAACAGGGTTTGAGCGAATGAACTGACAGGATAGTCACTCCTGCTGACAATGATGTTGATTGAGCGTGGATAAGTATTACCGCTGTCACAACGCGCATAGGAGAACTTAGCACTTACATGCCGGTTTCGTTATTATGCTTCCCCGGCGGTGCCCGTGGCAGTGATAAAGCGCTTGCCTGGCAATAAGAACAATGGGTGATGAGGAATCGGAAATGGGAAAGATCAGGAATCCCGTATTATCCTGGCTTATCATGCTGGTCGGCTTACTGGGCCTGACGCCGGTTTCAGCGGCTGACTGTTTTTCAGCCTCTCCCCTGGCTGCCAGTGGGAAAGCATTTGAGCCGACCGAGGCGCGTAAGCTGACCAGCAGCGAACAGCGTCAGATAGATACCCTGTTTCGTAAGATGGCGAAGCAATGGGAAGGTGAGACCCATGGCTACTTTTGCATGGGGACTGAAAATACACCGCGTAAGAAGCCTGATAATTACCAGCTAACCGCCACCGTCAAGCAGGATTCATCCGGCAATATCCGATTGGAAGCCGATCTGTATTCACCGCAAAAAAAGACGAGCCGTCGTGAAACCCTGCGTTTGTTTTCCAGTCGCGATTTTCTGCGCATTGATGTGAACAATGCATCCGGTGATGTTGCGCTGGTCTCGCTCGACAACCAGCATTTGACATTCATCCAGACGTTTCGGGTGACACACCGTCAACCCATAAAACGCGATAAGGACGACGAAGGTGAAGGGGAAGTGTCCATTTTACCAGTGGATGATGAAGTGTCGATTCTGCCAGCGATAGAGGATGAAGTGTCGCTTCTTCCAGAGATAGAGGATGAAGAGTCGGACGATAAAGAGGAAAAGATTCGCTTCAAGCGGTTAAGCACCGTGCGTGAAATCGTCAGGACAATCACAGTGTCCGGCGCTTATCTGACCATTGATTACAAGGTGTATACGCAGGGCCTGTTGAGTTCAGCCACGACCTGGCGAATGAAAAAAGCCTGGTGATGGAAGGGCATACTTACGACGGGTATGCCCACTGGTTTTTAGAGAATTTCAATCTTGCCTGAGCCCGGTAAGGACTCAATGATCCGTGGCCCAAATAGCTGTGATGGGGTGAAATAACCGCCTTCACCCTGGTAATCGGCCAGCATCTTACCGGCGGCCAGAATACCGGCGACCGTCACATCATAACCATTCGCTGTTTGCAGCCGTGCTTCTACCCGCTGACCGCAGGCGTTGATGGCCTCGCCCCAGAGCAGGGTTTTCCGGGCAGACCGTTGTTCGGCGGTAGGGCCGGGTATGGATTTCTCAATACGTTTTTTAAGGAACTGTTGTACGGGTTTCAGCTTCAGTAACGGTGCCACCAGGCTGGTGGCTTTCAGCATCATTCGGCTGCCCGGTGCCGGGATATAGACGGCGATATTCTTGATACCTGTCGTCCATGCCGCAGTGGAGACATCCCCCCAGGGAATCACGGCGGATGTGCGAGGCCCGCGGCCATAATCAATGTCCCTGATGTTCCAGGTGCGCGGTACTGTCACCAGCTCTCCATTGCGACGTATCTTTATGCCGCCCGCCAGAATTTCAACAGAGGTTTTTGCTGTTCCGGGGCTGAGGGTGCCTCCGGCATTAAATGCCAGGTTCAGTTCAGTGGCATCGGGCAGGGCTTCTTTCAGGCAGGCGGCAATGCAGTCTGTCGGTATGACATCAAAGCCGACGCCGGGGCAGAGCACCACATTGCTTTCACGGGCACGCTCATGCAATGTCTGCCCATGTTCAAAGACCGGAATCTCACCGGTGATATCCGCATAGTGGGTGCCATTTTGCAGACAGGCTTCCATCATGGGGGCAGCGGTGGCAGAGAAGGGACCTGCACAATGAATAACTGCCTTGATATCGCGCAGGTTGGTGATGATATCTGCGCTGTTGTCCAGGCTGAAGACACGGGCTTCGAGGCCGGTCTGCTGGGCGATGGCCTCGACTTTTTCCCTGTTACGTCCGGCCACAACGGGCTGAAGCCCCTGTTCTTTAGCCGCCTGAACGGCGAGTCTGGCGCTGTAACCGTTGGCGCCGTAAATCATCCATTTAGCCATTGTCTTTCCTTACTGCGCAGGAGCCGCTCATGTTTATTGGATCGCCATAGTCTCAGGAATTCTGGTAGCTGACAATTGTCTTTTTTGACCCGACTATCGAGATGGCTGCCAGTGACAGTACGCCATAAACCGCAAGGAATAGCATGCTGTCATGCGTCAGTGATAGTTCACGTTGCGTCAGTATCAGTGCGGGAATGACAGCCACAAAACGGGACATCTCAAGCCAGACAAAACCACCTTTCTTTTCCAGTAACCATCCGATGATGAGCAGATGGTAACCCAGCATCACTGTCCACAAGACCGTTAACCCAACCGACAGTATGTCGTTGGCTGCAATTAACAGAACAGTGCCGATGATCAAGATCAGAAACTGGAAAACAACATAAGCCTGCAGAACAGGATTGACGCAGGGATTGTAATTTTCATACGCATGGATATCCGGCATTTTCATCGGTGCGGCAACATCCGCTGGCCGATAACCGGTTCGGCGAAACCATAGCGTCAGTTTCTCTTTCCAGCTACGGGTCTTGATAGCGTCCTGCCACAGCTGCACATAGAGTTGCAGGTTGGCCCACAAGGGATTCCAGCTGCGCAAAGGCTTCAGTGTGCCGTAGCGAATAGGTTCATAATTGTCATCTTCTTCCGCATAGGTGCCGAACAAACGATCCCAGATAATAAAAACCCCACCGTAATTTTTATCCAGATAACGGCGATTCTTGGCATGATGAACACGGTGGTTGGAGGGCGAGATAAAGAACCATTCAAACCAGCCAAGCTGCGGGATATGGCGGGTATGAACCCAATACTGGTAGAGCAGGTTGATAGAGCTGACCGCAAAAAAGACCATCGGTGGAATGCCCGCTAAGGCGACCGGCACATAAAAAATCCAGTTGAAGATGAACCCCGTGGACGTTTGTCGCAGGGCGGTTGTCATGTTGTATTCTTCACTCTGGTGATGCACCGCATGTGAGGCCCAGAGGATATTGATCTCGTGACCGGCGCGGTGATACCAGTAATAGAAAAAATCTTTCAGAAAAAAGCCAAGTACCCAAACCCATAGGTGACTGGCGTCTAGCTGAATAGGTGCAAGGTATTCAAAGACCACCACATAGATCGTGAAAGTGACAACTTTTGTCGTCAGATTGGCGGCGGTGCTGAACATGCCGGTACTGATACTGTTGATGGCATCATTCGTACGGTAATAGTCTTTTCTGCGAATGACTGTCGCTAGAATCTCAAGCGTGATCAGCAGAAAGAAAACCGGGATGGCGTAAAGAATGTAGCTCACGGCGCATGTCCCTGTCGTTTGTTGTTTTTGTTATTGCGACACTTTTAACACTATTGCTCCCCGCTGCCAAATCCTGCCAGTAGCAGCCCCTCCAAACGGTTAATGGTTTGGAGGGGCATGGCTGGTTAGCAGGGCGCTTCCTCTGACGGTCTGTTCCAACCCAAGCACTGGCTGACAGCAATGCTCACAATCAGCATGATCATGCCGGGAACGACCCATCCCATACCCTGTTCGAACAGCGGCAGGTGCTGGCTCAAAATCGTATTAATTGCTTCGGGCATAAATCCAGCGGCCTTGATGCCATCAGGGATAGCAAACAGTAAGGCTGTCGCACTGACGACACGGGTGATCACAGTCGGGTAAAACAGAAAACGACGGATAAATGGCATGATGATGACCGCGATGGCCACCGGGTAGATGGTCACGATGACTGGAACCGTCAGCACGATCAACTGGTCAAGACCGACGGTTGCAACCAGGGCTGAGGCTACAGCGATAGCGGCCACATACTGATGATAGCTAAACGATGTAAAGGTTTTACTGAAGTATTCTGCGCTGGCTCCGGTGACGCCAATACAGGTGGTCAAACAGGCGAGCGTGATAACAAGAGTCAGCACCATATTGCCGGCTGGGCCAAATAAGGCGGCGACATAGGTGGACAAGATATGAGCACCGTTGCTGGCATCCGGCACCAATCCATGACTGGTGGCGCCGAGATAGAACAGGGCGCTGTAAATGAGGATCATACCGATGGCGGCAATCAGGCCGGCCATGGTTGTATAACGGGCAATGTCCCGACCACTGCTGACCCCCAGGCTTTTGATGGCGGTGGTGATAATCCAGCCAAAGCCAAGGGCGCCCAACACGTCCATGGTCAGGTATCCCTGGATCAGGCCTTCAGCGACAGGCTGGCTTTCATAAACGCCGCGGGCCGACTGAATGGCGCTTTGCGGATTGATCAATGTGCCCACCGCTATAGTGGTCAACATCAACGCGAGCAACGGGGTCATCCATTTGCCGATGGTGGAGACTAACTGCCCCGGTCTCAACGTCAGGGCCAGGGTAATACCGAGGTAAATCACGACATAGCCATGGAATACGGTATCCCCCGTGTTGGGGAAAAAGGGCATGAAGCCGGTTTCATAAGCGACCATGACCGCGCGGGGGATGACAAAAGCCGGGCCAATCACAATGAACAGCACGACCCAGAAGAGTTTTTGGATCGCTGGGGAAAAATCCCTGACCACCTTGTCAGGGCCGCCACTCACGGCAACCGCAATCAGCGCGAGTAGGGTCAGCCCCACATCACCAAGGATAAAGCCGGCGCCGGCCTGCCAGGTCTGGTCGCCAGCAAGGTAACCGATAATGGGGGGGAAAATAAGGTTGCCCGCTCCTAAAAACAAGGAGAAGGTCATGAGTCCCAATGCGGCGATGTTCGTTGTCTTCACAGCAGCCTCGTGTCATCAGATGGATGGAGACTGTCAGCGTTACGGGTGGGGATTCTGGTTGCGTGTATGAAGGCGGTGCGACAACCATCGGCCCTTTCCGTAAGGGCCGACAGTGTTTGTAAATACTACACTGCCAACCCGCGTCTCAGTAGCAGGGCAGCAGATAGTAGCAGGGCAACACAGGACAACATGCCGGTTACAGCATTTTGAGAGTCTGAATGTAACGTAACCGAGTTCATGTTTTTGATAAGATCCTGCATTCAAGAAAGCCTTTATCTAACGCTAATGGATTATCTATGCGGGTGTCTCTAGGGGTTTTTACTTAATTGGGCTGGGTGCGAAAAAAGATAGTCAGGATCCATGACCGGTGTTGTTAAACCGTGAATAAAATAAAGATTCCATTGTCTATAGGAGTCTATGTTACATGTATTGAAAGGGTGTTTGATGGAGTTTTCAGGTGTAGGAATGAATCAGGGAGCGCAAGTTAACTATCTTGATAGTGATGCTGTGATTCGCTCGGCTTTCAGGTTTCGCAAAGTGAATACAAATTCTGTGTTGTATGTATTGAACGCACAGCGTACTTTTGGTTGTACGTTACCGATGCTAAAGAGACAGGTTGAGGTGTTGAGGTGTAAAAGAATTTTTTCAGTAAGTTCGAATAATACAGACTCAAGTGTTCTGGCGAAAGAAATACTCACAGAGCATACGGGTAAAATAAGAAGAATGATTGTTGTTCCTGGAATTGAAAAAAATGAATCACCTTCTTTGATATCATGTTCTGATGATTGCTCTCTTCGTGTTTGGGTGAAAACAGTAAAAGGATGGGTTTGCAGGAATGAGTTACGTGACCATATAGATGAAGTCTATGGCGTTGAGGTGTTGAGTCCCTCAGTAATGGTATCCTGCGCGCAGGGGGGAGACGTTAAAGTTTGGGAAAGGATTTTTCAGGAACAATGGCGCTGTGTAAAGACTATCTCTAACGCAGAGGGTATTGTTGATCATTTAACGAGGCTGGATAGTGATTCGTTTTCCTATGCTTGTCATAATAAAATTAAGTTTTATAAGTCTTTTCCTGTTGTGGGCTGGCGCTGTGTCAGAGAGCTTTCTCACACTGACACTGTAACAGGGCTCGTCTCTTTAATGGGAATGTTTGTATTTTCGTCATCCGTAGATCAATCCATTGGTGTGTGGGGTGAAATAAAAAAACGATGGTCTCCAGTGCAATATTTAACAGGGCATACGGATTCTGTTGAATCACTGGAAATACTGAAGCCTTATGATAATGTACTTGAATTAGTTCAATGCAGGCTGGTGTCCGTTTCAATTGACTTTACTTTACGATTCTGGAAATTTGATTGTCGAATGAACCGGTGGTTTAGCTCATATTCTTTAACTCATAATGGGGTTACTCAATGCAAATCTCTGGGGATGGATAGACTGGTCGCGGCCTCAGATGAAAATGAAATATGTATTATAAAAAAACAGTACGATGCTTCGAATCATGAAAAATGGGAAATCGTTCAAGTGCTTGATGGGCATGAAGCGCTAATTAATAGTATAACGATTATCTCTTCCAGATGTTTTATCACCTGTTCACTGGATTGGTCTGCGGTTGTCTGGGGGCGACGAGAACCTCGTTTCATTGGAGCTGCCAATATTGGCATTAAAGCCTCCGATAGTGTGGTGCCTTCTACGAGTGACGCTGAACCTATCCCACAGGAAAAGAAGGATGAATGGGAAAAAATCGCAGGTCTTGAGAAACATGTTAATGAAGTGATCTATGGATTAAAGTTTAGTGAGATGGAATTTCTAAGCTGTGGTGCTGATAAAAAGATTATTGAATGGGACATATTTCCATCTGCGCCTGAATATTTAGAACATAAGGATGCCCTTTCGATTCAGGAAGTAGCGAGTGATATTACTACTTCCTCTGACTCGACATCGTCATCGACCTCTTATCGTTTTGGGCAGTTGTTCAGTGATGAGTCTACCAGCAGTACTGATAGCCAATAATGGTTATAGCTTTGGGGTTTTTCTGGTTTAACTATGGATACTGTTCAATCAGGCTTCACTTTTGAAGCAGGTGTTCTTGCAACCATGATATGTATCTTAAAATGGCACAGGGCAGTCAAACGCTAAGGTTTTAGTGGTTACAGGATGGACAAAGGAAAGTTTGGTTGCATGCAGATGCAGACGCGTTGCTGCAGAGCGAGCCGCTTCATGCGCATAGAAACTGCAACCAAGAATCGGATGCCCGATAGCTGCCATATGCACCCGCAGCTGATGGGAACGGCCAGTCACCGGCTCCAGCCAGACTCGTCCGTAGCCATTGTGGCTACCCATCTTCTGATACCGTGTGAATGCACTTTTTCCCTGTTCATGATCGACCATTTGCCGGGGCCGGTTTGGCCAGTCGCAGCGCAATGGCAGGTCAATCTCACCGCTTTCCTGTTCCAGTTCACCCCAGACGTCGGCCACATAGGCCTTGCTGACCAGACGATCTTGGAACTGGCGACTCAGCGCCCGGTGGCTGTCAGCATGCAGGCCAAAGACCATGATGCCGGATGTGGCCATGTCGAGCCGGTGAACGACACGGGTTTCCGGTTCAATGGCCTGGAGGCGGGTCAGGGCACTGTCGTAGTTGTCGGGGTGGCGGCCGGGTACGCTGAGCAGGCCAGCCGGTTTGTCGACGACCACGATGTCATTGTCACGGTACAGTTCCCGGAGTGCTTCCAGGCAGGGGGGAGCGATGTAGCATTCTGTCATGCCGGTATTGTCAGGGATAACCCGCCGGATGCAAGTCAGGATATGCACGTGTGTTTGCGATGGAGGCTGGGGTTGCCATGATGCTAGTCAAATCAGCTGTACCAGCATCCGTGTCGGCAGAGAGTTGGCGGGTCTGGGTATGACCGTATCATGGCATGAGGCTAGGCTTGTGCAGGACGCTTGGCGAGCTTTCGTTGCAGGGTTCTGCGATGCATGCCCAGGCTGCGTGCCGTGGCAGAGATGTTCCCTTCATGCTCATACAGGACCTTCTGGATGTGCTCCCATTCCACGCGGTCGACAGACATGGGTTGCTCGGCAGGCGACAGGCTGGGGTTAGGCGCTTTGCCCTGCAGGGCGGCAAGAATCTGAGTGGTATCGGCAGGCTTGCAAAGGTAGTCCACTGCACCCAGACGCATGGCTTCAACAGCGGTGGCAATACTGGCGTAACCGGTTAATACAACGGTTTTGCAGTCGGGCGCCAGCGTCTGTAATGCCGGTATTAATGCGAGGCCGGAGGCGCCCTCCATCTTGAGATCGACGACGGCGTAATCCGGTTGGTAACGTGTCAGAAGTGAATGGGCGTTGTCGACCCCATCTGCCACGATAACCTCAAATCCTTTTCGACGTAATGAACGGGCCAGCACCTGATGGAATGTCACATCATCATCCACCAGTAATATGAGAGCGTTGTCTGCTTCGGTGTTCATCCTTTGACTCATGCGGCGTCCTTTGGCGTGACAGGCAGGGCCACGGCTGTCAGGGTGCCACCTTCCGGACGACGATAGAGTCTCACCTCGCCCCCGCCGCGCTCAATGGTTGCCTGGCTGAGTTGCAGCCCGAGCCCAAGCCCTTCTTTTTTCATTGAAATCGACGGTGATGTTATTGTTTTGCCTGGCGGCAGGTCAAAGCCCGGGCCATTGTCAGTGATTTCGATGATGATCGTTTGCTCTGCGAGTTTCAGGGTGACCGTTATCGGTTCCGGCGAGGCATCCGCAGCATTATTCAGCAGGTTGATCAGGGCCATTGGCAGGGCGGAATCGACTGAAATCTGGCACTGGTTGATCTGTCTCTGGTGGCAGGGATCAACGTGGGTCGTGACAGGTTTTAGGTGGGGGCGTAGCAACTGCCACTCATCCAGTACATCGGCCAGAAATTCTGTGGCGGCAAGTGTGTTGGGCTCAACGCGTTGACTGCTGGTGACCAGGCGATTTAGACGTTTCTTGCATTCATCCACCTGGGTTTTCAGGAGTTTGATGTCGTCTGATAAGACGGGGTTATCCTGGTGTTCCTCTGACAGGTCTCCCAACACCACGGCCATAGTCGCCAGCGGGGTGCCCAGTTCATGGGCGGCTCCCGCCGCGGTGGTGGCGACGGCCAGCAGGTGTTCATCCCGCAGCTGTCGTTCACGGGCCTGGGCGACCACAGCCCGTTCTTCCCGCAGGGCTTCCGCCATGCGCACCACAAAAAAATTGATCAGCAAGGTACTGAGTGTGTAGGTCAGCCACATACCACTCAGGTGCATGATGGCCATGGTGCTCATGGTGTGCTGACCACCATGTCCGGCGGTGTGCCCTGTCAGTGGCTGATACCATTTCATCAGCAGTGTGTAGACAACGATGGATAAACAGCTTAGCCCCCAGCTGTAGCGCAATGGCAACAGCAGCGCTCCCATGATCACGGTCACCAGGAACACAGAAATGAAGGGGTTGGTATAGCCCCCGGTGAGATAGAACAATGTCGCCTGTGAAAACAGGTCGAACAGCAGCTGGGTAAACAGCTCACGATGACCGCCTGGTTGTGGGAATCGTATCCGTAGCAGCGTGCCTACAATCACCAGGGCGTTAAGGCTCAATACCAGGCTGACCGACAGCACTGGAACCGGCAGCGCCAGCAGGTATCCGGCCAGTAGTAACCCCGTGGTTTCTGCAAACAGGACAATGGTGCGCACACTGCAGAGGCGTTGCAGGTTTCTGGCACCGGCATTCAGCGGTTTATTCATACATCCTTATTTGTCGAACAGGGCAGGCCGTCATGGCAACAGAGACAGCCTGCCATTGTCAACACGTCTGGCAGTGCTCAGAACTGCCATTTTGCTTTGACCCAGACCTGGCGGCCGGGTTCGTTGACCCGAATGGCATCCGGGTTGAATGGATCCATGCTGGCGGAGTTCACATGCAGTGCATAGGTTTTATCCAGCAGGTTTTCCACGCCTGCTGACAGCTGCAGTGACGGATGTGCCTGCCAGCTGCCATGAAGATGCACGACACCATAACCTGCCGTTTCCCCGGCATCCAGTCCACTGTTTTCATCAATATTGTTCTGGCTGGCTGCCAGTTGCCAGCGCACGCCTGCCTGCCAGGCGCCGGTTTGCCAGTCCAGTGCCAGCTGGCCGGACAGCGGGGCAATCTGGGCGAGGCTACGATCATCAGAATGGTTGCGGCCACGGGTCCAGGCGATATCGGCAGTCAGTGTCCACTGTTCGGTCAGTGGTGACTTCAGCTGTCCTTCCAGGCCGTAAAGGCGTGCATCAACATTGTCATACAGAATGGCGCCGGTATCGGTATACCGGTTAATGTAATCGTCCACCCGGTTATAAAAGACAGTGGTAGACCATTGTCCCAGCTTTTGGGTCTGTTGCCAGGTCACATCAACCTGATGGTGTTTTTCCGGCTTCAGTTCCGGGTTGCCCACCCAGTCCGGATTGCCGGACATACCCGGCGCGGCGATAAACCGCTCGGTCGCGTCGGCCGTTCGGACGCTTCGGCTGAAGGCCAGCTCCAGTTGCGCGTCCTTATCGTAACGGTGCGTCCAGCTGACAACTGCACCCAGGTTGGTTTCATCCGCACTGTCATCGCGGGTGCCGTAATGGGTCTGGTACAGGTCGGCAGGCGTGCTGCTGCCAAATGTCTGATGGGCCGCGCGGGCTTCGGCGTTGACCCGGTCAATACGCAGCCCGGTGCGCAGGCTGTTCTGTGTATTGAGTGCGGTATCAGCCTCAACAAAGACGCCGGTCTGCTGCTGGCGGACATCTGGCCACATCAGGGCATTGGCCATCCATGCGCCGGAATTTTTGTTGACCATGTAGCGCTCGGCGTTACGGCGATTGTCCAGGTAGTCAATCCCGGCGGTAATGTCAGACGAGCCCCAGCTGGCATAGCCCAGCAGGCGCCCCCCCTGAGTGTCCGACGTGGAATCGGTTAACATGCCCATCATGCCGGACGGGTTCCTGTCGCGCAGGGTGAAGTTATCCATCCGATGGGCAACATCCGAACCGTAGAGCTGGAGTTCTGTGCTCTCAAAAAAGCCGCTGTCCAGTTCCTGCTCCAGTTTCAGCCGCCAGCTGTCACTGTCGGCTTCCGGGCTGTCCATGCCATTGCCGGCATAATATATATCCTCTTCCCGGACCGATTCGAGGCTGACTTCAGCCCAGGTGCTTTCCGTGAGTTGGTAGCCCGCCACCGCGCCGCCGCCTTTGCTGTCATAGCCTGAACTGACAGTATTGCCGCTGCCATCGTCATAATTGTCCATGGAAGCATATTCGCCAAACAGGCGGAGATAACCGTCGGTGTTGCCTGCCGTGATATCCGCAGAGAAATCCTTAAGATCGCTGTTGCCGGTATACCCGCCGGTCAGCGTTCCCTGGAGGGTGGGTTCAGAGAATGAGGGACGAGTACGTTCCAGAAGTATGGTGCCGCCGCTGCCGCCACCGCCGTAAATGACAGTACGGTTGCCACGGATGACCGTGACGGTATCGTAGCCGGCCAGGGTTGTGTAAGTGGTCGGCGGATCCATGCGGCCGGGGCAGGCGCTGAACAGATATCCGCCGTCGTTTAATACGTTCAGTTGGTTTTGCTGCTGGCCACGGATGATCGGTTCAAACCCTTTGCCGCCTCGCCGGGTGGCGGTGGCGCCAGACAGCTCCCGCAGCAGGGCGCCGGCATCGGTGGTCGGCTGCAGGATGGTGCTGTCGACAGGCAACTGGCTTTCACCGGGCAGCGGTTCGGCCTCGACATCAATGGTTAACAGGGTATCGGCATGCGCCTGTAGCAGGGTCGCTGACAATGCCAGCGCCAGTGGTGTGTGTTTCCCCATGGTCTTTCCGTCTTTCTCTTTGTTTTATGCGGAAAATCTTACCGGGGGGAAGTGGGTTTGAGAGTGTGACAGATTGTCGCAGGGATACCGGTCACAGCGCCGAAACGGCGGATTTGAGCCGATAGTTGATCGTCAGGGTAATGTGCTCAGGGCCATTCGGCGGTGGCAGCGGTAAAGCCGCCTGGATGGCTCTCAGTGTGGGCTGATGGAAGACCCGTTTACCGTCAACAATGACGGCGTTCATCAGGTAGCCGGTTCGGTCAATGCTGAGATTCACGGTGATACTCCCTTCCTGCCCTCGCCGACGCGCCCGGGTAGGGTAGCGTTGATGCGCACTGATGCGTGCGTGTAATGCGTCTAACCAGTGTTGCTGTCTGTCTTCTTCACCGCTGGAGGAGACACCACGCTGCGGCGCTTCACTGATAGCAGGTGGAACCTGTTTGACGTGATGCGGTTCATCACTCGTGGTGTGTTCTTTTTTAGGCAAAGCGCGTGCTACGGAGTGGGTCTCTGATACGATTGCCGGGCGGGGGCTTGCCAATGATTTGGGTGGTTTTTGGGCTGCTTTGTTCGGCAGTGGCTTTTGTGGGGCCGCGTCAGCGGCGGGTGGCGTGACAGGGACGTCCGTGACGGTCATGGGCGTGTTTGCCTGCGGTGCCAGCAGCTGAATGCGGTAAGTTTTGTCAGCCTTGGCGGTTGTTATGTCAGGTACAGGGGGTTCCAGCAGCCAGGCAGCAACGAGATGTAGCAGCATTGACAGCAATAACAGTCGTTTCATGATTCCGTCGGCCGGCCGTGGCACCGGTTTGCCTGATGGTTTTTCGTTGAATTGTAATACGGCCAATACGTTTTCAGGGTGCGACAGGTTGTCGCAGGTAAAGCGCTACTCCAGCTCCGGGATGCTGGACGGAAATACGACCTTACCGGTACTATCGATCCGCTATGCTTCAGCCATTTGTTGTTGTAATGGAACCCTGCCGCATGAATGTATCCCCGGATCTGATCGAAGCCACTGTCCGTTGTCGTCGCGACCTGCATCGTTTCCCTGAACTGAGCTGGACAGAATTCCGCACAACCGCAAAGGTGGCGGCCATCCTTGATGGCCTGGGGTATCAGCTGCATTTTGGCGAGGATTACCTGGATCTACCCTCGGTCATGGGGCGCACTATCGATGTTGCCGCTGAAAAACAACGGGCGGCCGGGCAGGGGGCGGATCCCGCCTGGCTGGCGCGCATGGGCGACTATAGCGGTTTGGCGGCAACGATGAGCATGGCCCGGCCGGGACCGGTCATTGCGCTCCGTTTTGATATTGATGCGTTACCGGTCAACGAATCACAGTCTTCCGCGCACGCGCCCTGCTGTGGCGGATTTGCGTCAGACATTGACGGAAAGATGCACGCCTGCGGCCATGACGGCCATACCGCCATTGGCGTGTCGGTAGCGCGCTGGGTGGTGGAGAACCGGGAGCGGCTGGCCGGTGAGATCCGGTTGATTTTCCAGCCCGGGGAAGAAGGGTGCTGTGGGGGCAAGGCAGTGGCAAAGGGGCCGGTACTCACAGGTGTGGATTATTTCCTGGCCATGCACCTGGGGATCAATGTGCCCAGTGGCGCGGTGGTGGTGAATCCAACTGGCTTCCTGGCGACCACCAAGTTTGATATGACCTTCTCCGGACGCCCGGCCCATGCCGGCATCGAACCCAATGCGGGCGCCAATGCACTGGCCTGCGCCTGTACGGCGATCAGCCAGATGCTGGCAATTCCCTCCCACCGTGATGGCATGACCCGCATCAACATCGGCAGCCTGGTCTCTGATGGCGGGCGGAATGTCATACCTGCCAGTGCTCGTCTCTGTGGTGAAACCCGGGGAGAAACGCAGGCGCTGGATGCCTACATGATGGATGCCGTCCAGCGCATCTCTCAGGCGGCGGGCGTCATGCATGGTGTGGACGTTGAGTTGACCATTGAGGGCGAAGCGCCGGATTGTGACAACAGCCCTGAACTGGTCGCGCGTCTCCGGCAACAGGCGGAGCAGTTGCCGGGCATCAATGATGTCGTTGAACAACGCCCTTTTGGCGCCAGTGAGGATGCCACCTGGATGGTCAGGGCTGTCCAGGCGCAGGGTGGGCAGGGTGTGTATTTCATCATGGGCAGTGACTTGCCTGAGGGCCACCACAAGAGTGGTTTTGATATTGATGAAGCGGTGCTGGGTTCCGCAGTGGCTTTGATGGCCTCTATGGTTGAATCCCTGACGACTGATCCTTCTGATAACTAATATTGTCGCCTGGCCTATTGGGAACAGCCACGGAGATCAATAGGCCAGATATCCACTACCTGATCCCCTTCCACCACATAAAACCGGTCAAACAGGTTAATGGTCGGATCACAGTGGGGGACGATCAGTTCCAGCACCTCTCCCATCCCGGGGAGCGGAACACCGGGCGCTGCCGTGACTTTGCCGTGCTCATCACCAAAGCCGTTCCAGTCATACCTCAAGCCCGGGTGGCTGATAATTCGTGGGTGGGTCGGGTCGATGTACAGTGCTTTCAGGCCTGCATCCACGGTGACATGGGTGTCATGGTTAGCGCTGATGACGGTCACCAGCTGAGTCATGGCGTGGTGGAACCGGTTGAAAGGCTGTTGATTACCGCCTTCGATATTTGCGTATTCCTGATCCATGACCGTATACGAACCCGGCTGAATCTCGGTCACGCCGTCGATGGCGCTGTCAATCTCAAAGGTGCCGGTCCCTGTGCCGGTCAGGATAGGGCAGGGCAGCCCGGCTTCCAGCAATTGCCGGCGAACGGCGGCAGCCTGTGTCATCGCCTGTGTTGAGGCTTCCTGACGCGCCGCAAAAGTCGCAATATGCTGAAGATTGCCGGCATAACATTGCAGCCCGGCCAAGCTGAGGTGGGTATGATTGTGGATGGTGCGCGCAAGCCCCGGGGCTTGGTCATAATTGACGCCGGTACGATGGACGCCGGGATCAATATCGACCAGGCAGGAAAGCGTGAGGTTCGCTTGACGACAGGCGTCATTCAGCTGGCAGGCGTTAGCGACGCTGTCCACCACGACCATGAGATCCGGCGTTCGCTGCAGTAGCGTGATCAGCCGGGCGATCTTGTGTTCGGTGATAACCGGCGATGTGATCAGGATGCCATCCATCCCGGCCTTGACCAGTGCTTCTGCTTCACTAACCTTGGCGGCACTGATACCGATGGCGCCATATTCGCGTTGCAGGCGGGCAATATGGGTACATTTATGCGTTTTGATATGGGGGCGGACAGCGACCCCTTTCTCCTCGGCATAGGCCTGCATGGTTTGGATATTGTCCCTGAGTGCCTGACGATCCAGCACCAGGGCCGGCGTATCGATGGACAATTTCGATGGTTCTGCAACTCTCATGGTGTGTGCTTCTGCCTGCGACCTGAATGGATGGAGATACACTCCAGATAATGTAGTTACTATTGACCGGCAGCCGGTGTGGAATCCTTATGTCAGACAACCCGATCGACCAACTGGTTCACCATTATCAACGCGCGATCCGAGCCAGGGACCCTCTGGCCCGTTCAGGCAACCTGGTCACCGTGGATGAAACGGGCTTTCCCCGTACCCGGATGGTGACGTTGAGGGCGGTGTCAGAAGCGGGCATTGATATTTACGTGAACCGGGAGAGTCCGAAGGCGCAGCATTTGCAGGAAAACGGCCGGTATGAACTGCATATTTTCTGGCCGCAGGACTTTATCCAGTTCCGTATTCGCGGCGGTTACTGTTATCGGCAGGATGAGGCGTTCCGGCACGGCTGGGCAGGCAAGCCGGTCTACAGCCAGATTGCTGATGTGCTCCACGAAATGGTGGCACCGCAGAGCAGCGTGATTCCGTCCCACCAGGTCGTCGCTGAGGGCGCCGCAGTGCTGCGGCAGCAATACGGGGCGAATGGTGCGCTGCCGTTTCCTAAGGGCGTCTGGGTATTGCAGTTATTGCCGGAGATGGTCGAGATTTGGACCGGCTCTGAGGATGACCGGCTGCATCGTCGTGAGCAGTATGATTGGGTGGATGGGGTATGGCAGAAAACCCTGCTGATGCCGTAAACGCATCAACGGATTCAGGCTGTAACGAGAAGCGCAGAATTCTGTGGCTGGCCGTGTTACCCGGCATCGTGGCCTGAAGGTTTCACATCGTCGATGGATGTGATGTTGCTGACCGGTGGCAGGTTGTCGCTGTTGACGACCGCCCGGTTTCTGCCCCCGTCCTTGGCCTCGTAGAGCGCATCGTCGGCTTCCTTGAGCATCTTCTCAATAGAGGTTTCGTTGTCACGCCGGGTGGTGACACCGACTGAGAGCGTGATATTACCCAGTGCCTGACCATTGAACTGCATGCCCTGGCCGGCAATGCGATGCACAAGTTCCAGGGCCAACTCCCGCGTAGCGTCCAGGTCTCGGCCGGGACAGATAATACAGATTTCCTCGCCCCCGTAGCGGCAGACCAGGTCGTTCTTGCCAGCCGCCTGACGCAGCTCAATGGCGACCTGCTTGAGGACATAGTCACCGGCATCATGGCCGAAGGTGTCATTGAAACGCTTGAAGTGGTCGAGGTCGATCATCATCAGCGACAGTGGCTTGTGTTGATTCTCGGTCTGATAAACCTGCTGCTCCAGGAAGTCCATCATGTGGCGGCGGTTGAACAGGCCGGTCATCGGGTCGCGGATGGCCTGCTGGCGCAGGTCTTCACGCAGACGCATGTTGGCCAGTGCCAGGCCGATCTGCTCGGCCATGGATTCCGCCATGGCGTGGCTGGCTTCCAGGTGCTCTTTATCGGGGTAGCTCAGGTGCAGGATACCCAGGGTTTCCCCCTGGGCGACAAGGGGAATACAGATCTGTACGTCATGGCCATCGTGGCTGTGGTTACAGCGGATCTCCAGACCGTCATCGTCGCTGCAGTGGGCATGGCCTTTCAGCAAGGCCCAGCATTCGCTGGGTTCGAACCGGTCAGAACCCTGCCACTCTTCCCCCCACGTGGTCAGCATATCCAGTCGGTTGCGGGACGATTTAATCAGGGAAATGGCCCCTGCATTGCAACCGGGCAGGAGTTTTGCGGCCACCGGGTGTACAACTTTTGCGGCGCTGTCCATGGTAGTACAGGCTGACATCAGGCTGCCGAGCTGCTGCATCAGGCTGAGTTCACGGGTTCGTTCCTTGACCTCGGCTTTCAGGCCCGCCTGTTCCCGGGCGGACTGCCTGTTCATCATCTGGTTGAAGAAAATGGTGATGGCGATAACGCAGGCGATACCGACAAAACTGATCAGCGAGACCCACATCCAGATCTGCAACATCTGGTTGGAGATCATGGTTCTCGGCAGGGATGCACGGATGATGTAGGGGCTTGTAATGCCGTAATGGTCGGTAATATAGGCTTTGACCGCTACGTAGAGCATATCCTCGCCCTGGCTTTCGCTATAGCGTTGATGGCGGCCAAGCCCTATATCCAGGGCGCGAACAAACTCGGGGCGTTCCGCATGGTTATCCACGGATAACAGGTCCAGTTCATCCAGCCTGGAATCCCCTAGGACCGCACCATTCTGATCGATCAGGGTGATCCGGCTGCCGGTCGTGGTGGCTATCTGGTCAATCAGCGCGTCAAAGTTGACCGTATCCTGGTAATGCGCGTCATCTTCCTCAACCGCTGGCATGGATGCCGTGCCGTCCTCTTCGGCGATCAAGGCATCAAGAAACGCATCATCCGTTGCGGCCTCTTCTTCGTGAGCGTGGGCGCCTTCGTCGTGGTGAACCTCTTTGCGGAATACCATGGCGGCGACATCCGCCACCTGCTTCAAACGGTCATTGCTGGAATCAATCAGCAGTTTTTCATAATAAAAGGAAAGCAGGGTCAGGCTGCCCAGCAGCACAATGGTCATCACGACCGGTGGCATGGAAAAGAGGGCGAGGCGCTTAAACATCGTTTCGTCCCTGACTGATGAGATCAATATCTATTAAGTATCGTAGAGAAAGGCCTTTGGGGGGAAGAGCTCGTGCTGTAGTTTTAGAACATAATGGAAATAAGCCCGTTAAGCTTCAGTTGACATGGAAATAAACGATGCATGGATGTCAATTTGATGGGTTTTCTGCTGTTAAATGAATAGCATTGCTAAATGCCACTGTTTCTCTGACATTATAGCGATGCGTACAATAAACTCCTTGATTATCAGGTGATTATATTGGCTGATTCAATTTAAAAGTGTCTGCGGTAATAGGTGTTTATGTACTATTCAGTCTCAGTACTTTCTAGAAAATCTTGCAAATAGATGAATGTGATGGTTGGCGGAATAATTTGGTGACTGAATATATTTTTTATATGGGTACTATAGCTGCTGGGTGGTTCTGTATTGTTGAATAGGTAGGATTTTATCAAGGCATATAATATCCTCCCGTGCAAACTTGTTACCAGTAATCGGAGAGATCCAACTGACTTCATCATCGTTGCAGCTATTTAAATAATGTTGCAGTTGGGTGTAATCGACAAGGCTGTTATCTACCAAGTTTATAGCAGGGGTTTCTATCGCATTCAAGCGGGGCCATATTGAATCGTCAAAAGGTCTGTACATGCCTATAAGTGGATGCTGCCTGATCGCCCTGATTAATGGCGCTTTAAACCAGGTGATACGTTTTTGGGTGCAGTATGTTTCAAAAGGCTCACGTATTTTCTGATAGCGCTGAAAAGCGTACTCTCTTACTCCAGATTGTAAGCTGAAGCTTTCATTGTCACTGCTTGATAAATCAGTGACAGTGTCACAAAGATGTATGAACTGGGAAAGTTGAAAAACTTCCTCCATCAGTGTGTCGATATTATGGGCTTCGGTCCGAAGAAT
This sequence comes from Kistimonas asteriae, assembly GCF_018263925.1. GTDB lineage: Bacteria > Pseudomonadota > Gammaproteobacteria > Pseudomonadales > Endozoicomonadaceae > Kistimonas > Kistimonas asteriae. Next base: position 169,437 of record NZ_JAEVHF010000005.1, on the reverse strand, counting down.
ATTTTCAAAAGAATCTTTATCTATTTCATCGTGTAACAAGGTAATGTTACTGCTTAAATAATTGCATAGTTGACCACCAATATACTTGCAGAGTGTACTTTTTTCTTCGGTACTGAGGCAGTGTTTATCAGCTTTAATAAATTGTAAAAGATAGCCTATGTCATCAAGTGTAAGGCTGCGTTGATAGGTTTCCTGTATGCGATTTCTATCATGTTCGATACAGCGTCTTAAGAGCCATTGCTTGAGGGTAGGGTTGTCCAGGAGTTGGCTGTGCAGCCAGGTGGCTGATACGTGGTACCGTTCAAAGGTTTTAAAATGGCCAAGGGCATAGAGCTCCACCATCAAGGTAACATAAGGTTCAAAATTTTCTTCAGTGCACGCTTTGGCATTTTGGAGTAGAGCCTGAACATTAGCGAGGGCGTAAGGCGGTTCTGGCTCCAGGGGAGGTGCGGATGGTACGGTCTGGCGCGGGCGGCAAGGATATTGCTCACGAAGATAGATCGGAACATAAATGGCCGCCAGTAAGAGCCCGGGAATCGAGCAGCAGACTGAAAATGCCATAATCACGGCCAGTGAATTGAGTAAGAGTGCGCCAATGCCAAGAAATAGTAGGTAAATCAAGGCGCTAATGGCAAGTAACGTGATAAATGTGAGGAAAGCCAGTCGGATACGATCTGCCGTTGCTGGGTCGGAAAAATAAGCCCGGACCTTTTTGTGGGTTGCTATGGCGAAATCACATAATTTACGTTTTAGCGTACTTGGATGTGAGGGTTGTGCTAAAAAATGTGGGTCAAGCGCCTGCTGGATAACGGGTGTCAGCAAATAGCCATATCGCTGTTTCGCCGTGGTAGGGTATGAAAGAGACGCTTTTCTGAATGACGTGCCCGGTTGTGCCAAGAAGCAGCTATTCATGCCGACAGGAACCTTGATGGGGTTTCAGTACTGGGTGATCTCTTATTTATTGACGAGACAATGTGAGGAAAGTTCACTGTTCCCCGTGTCAATGTCCTAACTGTTTCATTGATCTAATGAGAGATTCCCGACAATGGGTGTAGCGGTGATGAGGTGAGTATCCAAATCTGTTGTTCCGGTGGAGGTAACGGGTTAGTCATACGGAAGTTGCATGATGAAGTGTAGTGGGAGCGCTTGCGGTAGAAATGTCTCAAGCGTGAATGCTTTTGCAGGGATCATGGCTGGCAAGGGGCACATATCTAAAACATGAGCAGTCTCCCTTGTAAAAGGACTGATAAGCAATCCATCATCGAAGTTTTGCTGTTCTGCCCATTTTCTCAGCTCGTCACGGGCATAGATTCTGCCATCCTTAAGCAATAGTACAATATTATCAGCGGTTTTCAGGGTGGGAGCGACTTCATCAAATGGGATCCTGTCTATTGGGCTTTCATAAGTGTCTTCGTTCGTCTCAACGGTATTGAGCTTAACCGGATGTTTTCTATCCTCCCAGAAATGTTTGATTCTTCTTGTCGCAGATCGCATTGCCCACATTCTTTGAGGGCCGTTACAACCTGCTGCTTGATTATCACGACCGGTGAGCTTGAGTAGTTTTTCTCGTAGTAATATGTAGATGCGATTTATCTTGAATAAGTCCTCTTTGGTTTCAAACTCTGGTAGCCTTTTCTCTGCTTTCCTGGTGGGGGAGTCAGGTTTGCTAGCAGTGACTGAAAAGGGTATCTCCGACACTGGGGATGCACTGATGTATACAGTGTCATCAGTCGCTGGATCGTTTTCAACAGCTGTAATACATGATCTACTATAGGCAGTTAATACAGGTAATAATTGGTGTAATTTCTCGATAGTATGAAGTTTATCTACCAAATCATAGAGGTTTATTTCATCTTTATCGCCGTCAGCATTGATAAACGCAATCATATTGTCGTCTCCAGTTAAAACCTTAAGCTCAGTCAGTTCTGTAAATTCATGTAATAGCGCTTTGTTTTCTTTATCGAGCTGGTCAAGTAATATTGGACGTAATTTTGTGACTAATGCTTCAATGCTGGGGTGTATGTTTTCCTCATCCATATAAGCCATTATAATGTCAGTGATTTCGTTCAGATAATTAAGGGTGGTTTCCTTATTGTTAGTGTTCCTGTTGATGGTTTCGATAAGGTGCTCTAATCTTTTTGTATCTTTCATTAACGCATGATCTTTGATTTTTTCTAAAAGTGTTTTTTTGTCTTTAAGTCGAGCTTTGGCATTTTTCTGTAAATATTGTGTGAGAGATTTTTTGGCTTTTTCGTAGTCTTTGTTTCCTGATGCTAATTTCGATAAGTCGTCCACTTCTTTAAGTATATGGAAAAGTGTTGATATATCCTCTTGGGAAAGGTTTTGAACGTCTTTGTCTGCAACTACTAGCAGCTTTTGATGCAGTTCTTTGATGCCATCTAACAATATTGCAGGAACATTCTCTCGATGGGTGTTGTTGTTTTCTTCCCTGAAGGTTGGAGATATAAGTCGTGGCAAACTATTAATATTTTCAGCAACTTTATAAGCAGCATAAATTGATAGTGCAATGGATAGAGGGAAGAGTATAACGCCGAATTCAATAAGCAGTATTACGCCAATACTACCTAATAATACTAGTGGCGCCAGTAGTCCCACTGTTACAGCGTTAATGAGAATGAAAACCGCAATGGCTGCAGCGATATAGGCAGCGATTTTTAGGTTTCGTATTATGGACTCGCTTTTCCAGTGATGGGTTATTTTTGTTTTTATCCTGCTCATTGTTGCAATAGCTCGGTCAGCCAGTGCCCGGCATCGTGTTCTGATTGAATCTTGTTTAAGCAGTTTGCCACAAGCCGTTTCTACGCTTTTTACTGGGAAATGATAAAAACACTCTGCGGGTATGTCGCAGTTTTTTGCGTTTGAATCAATTTTGGGAGGTGTGCAATAGTCGGTTGCCACTGACATAGCATTTTCCTGACAGGTATGTTTAAGCTTATGACAACAATAAGTTGTATTTAGTTTCCTCAGATGTCATGCAGGATTGTTCTTTTTGGGGTCATAAAAGGTGGCAGAGCTAAGAGTAGTGTTATTGATACTGTACAACGTGTGATGAATGATCAGTGGCTATTTATGTTATTTTACGCTGTGATGCGAGTTTTTGTGGCGTTACCGTTTCATCTTATTAGTTAGGATTGGCATACCATGTCCTTACCTGATGCGCCTGCGACACACCGGAATCGTGAACCCATACTGAGGTGGTTGGAGCGCTATCTCAGGGAATCGTCGACAGTACTGGAAATCGGCAGTGGCACTGGCCAGCATGCCGTGCATTTTGCCCGTTATCTACCTCATGTGACATGGATACCAACCGAGTTGTCAGCCAATCTGTCAAAGGTTGAAGCCTGGCGTCAGCAGAGCGGTCTGGCCAATCTCCTGGAATCCCTAGCGCTGGATGTCTGCCAGCCCTGGCCAGAAGGTCTGGCTGTTGATCATATCTTTACCGCCAACACGACGCATATCATGCCATCGGAAGCGGTTGAACGGTTGTTTCAGGGAGCCGGTCGGCAACTACCAGACAAAGGCTACCTGTTTCTCTATGGCCCCTTTAAGTATGATGGGCAGTTCACCAGTGCCTCCAATGCCGCGTTTGACCTGCAGCTGAAGCAGCGTGCTGATCACCAGGGAATCCGTGATATTGAACAGCTGATCGCCTGGGCAGGGGATGCTGGTATGTCGCTGGTGGCCGATCACGCCATGCCGGCTAACAACCAGTTCGTGGTTTTCCAGCGCATGCAATAACTCGACACTGTCTCCTGATAGAAAGCCTTCATGGCCATTGTGCAACTCAGGCCTTCCGGTTCTATGCTGGGAGGGGTTATACGATGGTGCTTTTCATTCTGTCGTTCATGACGGCAGCTTCCCTGAGCATTCAATTGCCTCGTTGTTCACTGTTGTCAGGTGTTATCAGGCATGGCTGTGCGATTTCTATTGCAGGCGCTGGAACCCCGGGTGTTGCTCGATGCGGCGGGTCTGGCCACGTTGGCGGATACTTCCCCCGCTCCGGTTGAACATACCGACTTTATCTCGACGGATACGGATTACCGGGACGCGGCCGACAGACTGCTACGCAACGTTGCAGAGACGACGGTGCCTGCCATATCCGATGCAGGGGCCTCGTCCCGAAGAATGCAGGAGGATTCAGCAACCCCCCTCGCAATCGACGGTATCAGTGTCTCGCACCCCATAGCGGAGGAGACGCTGAGCCTGACCATCCGGATGGCGGATAACAACCCCAGGGTTGATCCTGGCAGTCTGGATCGTATCTTGATCTTGGGGGACTCGACGGATGTGACTGTAACCCCGAGTGTCGACGGGCTTACGTTGGCCGGCACATCAGTTGCGCTGAATCATGCGTTGACGGGGATGACGATTCTGCCCACAGGCCATTTCAATGGCACCATCACCTTGACCTTCCAGGTGACCGATGACAGTGGTGATTCCTGTGATCCCCTGGCGGTTGCCATCGTGGTTCGCCCGGTGAACGATCCGGTAACGATCTCCGATGACATTCATCTCTCGGCCCAGGAGGGCGGGGCAGTTACCTTTGTGGCAGACCAGTTTGGTCTGCGTGATCCGGATATTGATACCGGTGACCAGCTCCTGCAGCAGATGACCGTTCGCATTGACAGCCTACCGCTGGAAGGGCAGCTGACTTTCAAGGGGAATCGGATGGTGGCGGGTACCACGTTCTCTTACGATCAGCTCGATAAGCTGGTGTATACCCATAATGGTCAGGACGTGCAGGCAGGAGAAACCGATCGGTTCCGTGTCACGGTCTTTGATGGTGCCGGGACGTCGGACAATGGCGAGGTCATCATTGATCTGCAGCCGAAAAACCAGCCGCCAGCGATCAGTGTCGGTGATAACACCTTGTTTGAAGGCCAGGGTAAGAGGCTGGCGTTATCCCTGCAGGATCCTGAAATCAGTCATGCGGATACGCCGGAGAAGGTGCAGATCAATGTTACAGGGCTGTCGGCAGGGCTGGTCAGTGAAGGCCGACTGTTCCTGGATAATGATGGCGATGGTGTTTTCGGGGCCGGAGATACCGAGCTGACGATCGGCAGTGTATTTACCGCAGATCAGCTGGATAAAGTCGCGTATGAGCATCATGGCGGGGAAACCGGAAGTAATGGTGATTTGTCGTTTACATTGGCTGTCACGGATGCCGGCGGTGGCACCGGTGATGCGGGTAAACTGACTGCCAGTGAAACCATTGTGCTTGATATTCTGCCCGTCGATGATGACCCGGTTCTGGTGACGAATAATCCAATAACTGTCACACCCTGCAGTTCCACCCGGATTGATCGCGACCACCTGCGTTCAGACGATATTGATAATCGCCCCTCTGAACTGGTGTATACCCTCGAAAGTTCACCAGTATACGGTCTGGTTGTCGTCAATATCGGCGGTACCCCAAAAGAGGTATCGGTTGGCGCACGGTTTACGCAGAAGCAGATCGACGAAGGGCAGGTCCGTTATCTTCAAACCGTCAGTGTGTCGGGAAATGTCACCGATACTTTTATGTTCAGCGTGCGTGATTCCACGCTCAAGGCCTGGCCGAATCCCGGTGAGGAAGGCGGTGTGCGCTACGGTAAGGGGCAACCGATAGCCACTGATAACCGCTTTACTATTCATATTCCGGAACCTTCAACAAAACCCTGTGAGGGATTGCTACCCGAGGACGGGCTGGAGGAGCTGAAACCGACGTTTCCTGTGAATAATAACGAGGGTGCGCCCAAGCCTGTCATGACGATCGAAGGGGGAGAAGCGCTGATCACCAACGTGAACCTCGACTACAGCATGATTAGCAAGGATGGCACTGAAGAAACACCGCCTTCGGAAGTTATCTTTACCGTGACCCGGTTACCGCCCAATGGTCAGCTGCAGGTTTACGATGGTGTGCAATGGGATGATGTGGGTACGCGGTTGATAGGTGACCATCACTGTGGCGATGAACGAAACGATATCAAGTCTTATGGTTATTTCACCCAGCAGAACATCAATTCCAACTGTGTTCGTTTTGTGCATGACGGCAGTGAGGACCATGTCAGCAGCTTTGAGTTCTCCGTTGGAGATGGCGGTCCAAACCGGGTCTATGGAATCCTTGGACTGGGTGCCATTCCGGTCAATGATCGGCCGGTCGCCAGGGGCGGAGAGCTGACGGTGATTGAAAAAGCCGGTACCCAGACCGGCATTGCTGCCATTACGGACAAACAGATCATGGCGACGGATGTGGATGGCAGTGAAGATTATCCTGTCATTACGGATGTCAGGGGGCAGCCAGTCGCCGTCAGGCAGGGCGGTTTGCTGGCCGAGGTCTATGATACCGGCGCAGCCCTGAGCAAAGTGGCAGATATTGATACCCTGACCCATCAGGAGCCGGACAGCTTTTTCACCGCAACAACCTTCAGCTACACAGACCATGGCAGGCATACCCTGTCAGACTTTCTGGGCGTAGAAGACAGTCATACCCTGTTTGGTAACCCGGATGCACACCTGCATACCATGGCATTCCGTTTCACCGGTTACATTGACCTGAAAGCTGGGGATCATCACTTCTCTGTCGGATCAGATGACGGCTTTGTCCTGCGTGTTGGTGGCCGGGATATCAGCCAGTATGACGGAAACCGGCCCTATAGTCGTGATAACAAGGGGAGTGGTGACTTCCATGCTGACCGGGAGGGTCTCTATCCCGTCGAGCTGATCTATTGGGAAAATGGCGGCAAGGCGACACTGGATGTGGAACTGGATGGCCAGTCCATTAACCCGGATACCCTGTTCAAGCCCAGGGCTGCGGCAGAGCCTCAAGGGAAGGAGACTTATCAACAGTTAACCGATGTTGATGGACGATCCGTTTCGGTCAGCCAGGGCGGGCTACTCGGAGAAGTCTTCGATACGGGCGGCAGTCTTCTGGGAGACTGGATTGAAACCCTGGCCAGTCTCAACAGCATCGCCAGTGCGGAACGACTGATGTCAGAACCGCCGGATAGTGTTTTCAAGGCGTCCAGTTTTCACTACACGGATCAGGGACGTCACAGCCTGCAGGATTTTCTGGGTACAACCGATGCCCAGAGCCTGAGAGGGGGGAATAAGCAGGCCGCATTAACGACCATGGCATTTCATTTTCGCGGTTACATTGACCTGACTGCGGGTGAGCATCATTTCACTATTGGCTCGGATGATGGCTTTCGATTGAACGTTGATGGCCAGACTGTCAGCCAGTACGACGGCAACCGTGCTTATGCCAAAAGCCAGGGAGCTTTCACGGCAGCAAAGGCCGGGCTCTATCCCATTGACCTGGTGTATTGGGAAAATGGGGGCGACGCCCGACTGACCGTTGAGATGGATGGAAAGGCGTTGGAGGCTGACAGGCTCCATGCACTGCCTTTCCCGTTGGAGCCGCAGAGTCAGAATACTGATTCTGTCGGGTATATCGAAGGGTTGCCGGATGACCTCTGGTTCAAGATCCGGAGCCTGCCTCAGCAGGGCGTGCTGGAGTATTGGGATGGCGGGGAACCGCCCGAATCAGTGGAGAGAATGTTTCTTTGTTCTATTACCTCTTCAGACGTCCGTTTGCTGCGGCACGGCAGTGGCTGGGGCTTTAGCCATGGAGAGCATGCCCAAGCCGCCAGTGCCGGCGCTACGGCAGGACCTGGAGCTGTTACCCGGTGAGCCGGAAGTTGATGGTTCACCGGTTTGGTTGTTGCATGATCCATTGTCAAACCGGTTTTTCCGGCTGGGCGAGGCTGAGGTCGATATCCTCTCTTGCCTGAATGGCAGTGATGCCGAAACTGTTGCACAAAAAGCGGCATCGCGTTCGGGATATATTGTCTCCGTTGCGGATGTTGAGACGATCTTTGCGTTTCTGCGCAACAATCACCTGGTTGAGGCTGACAGTGCCCAGCACACGTGGTTTGAGCGTCAATTGTCGCAAAAGCCGCAGTTCTTCAAAAAGCTCCTGAAAACCTACCTGTTTGTACGAATACCACTGGTCAGGCCTGATCGTTTTCTGACCCAGACCTTGCCCTGGGTGCGTTGGCTGGGTTCCCGCTATGTGCGGATGGCCCTGGTAGTGTGTGCCGTGGTCGGCTTGATCATGGTGGGGCGTCAATTTGATCAGTTCCTGACAACATTCCAACATTTTTTCAATGTGCAGGGGCTGGCAGCCTATGGTCTGACACTGTTTGTCATCAAGCTTCTCCATGAGCTGGGGCATGCCTGGGTGGCCAAAGCCAAAGGGTGTCGTGTATCGGTTATGGGAGTTGCACTGCTGGTGGGATGGCCAGTGTTGTATACGGATACCAGTGATGCGTGGCGGGTTACCCGACGAAACGATCGGCTGGCCATTGGTGCAGCAGGTGTGGCTGTTGAGCTGGGCGTCGCGGCTATAGCGTTACTCGCATGGAGCCTCACACCGGAAGGCGTGTGGCGGAGTGTTTTCTTCCTGCTGGCGACCACGACCTGGCTGTTGAGCGTGTTGGTTAACTTCAATCCGTTAATGCGGTTTGACGGCTATTACCTGATATCGGACACCTTGCGGGTACCCAACCTGGAATCCCGTTCTTTTGCGTTATCGCGCTGGTGGCTGAGAGAGCGTCTGTTCGGTCTTGGTGAAGCGCCCCCCGAGCAGCCGAGAGCCTTGCTGATTGGATACGCGATTGCCGTCTGGATCTATCGCTTCCTGCTGTTCCTGGGGATTGCGTTGCTGGTCTACCACTTCTTTTTCAAGGTACTGGGTATTTTCCTGTTTGTGGTTGAAATCGGGTATTTCATTGTCCGCCCAATCTGGAATGAACTCCGTGAGTGGCATGACCGGCGACGGCATATGCGCTGGAATCGTACGACCGTTCGTACAACAGGACTATTGATTGTCTTGCTGTTCCTTCTCCTCGTGCCATGGCGTGAATCGATCAATATGCCTGCCTGGTTGCAGGGACAATATACGATACTCTATGCGCCCGTATCGGGCCGGTTATCAACATCATTACCGGAAACGGGTCAGGCAGTATCCAGGGGGGAGGCATTGTTTCGAGTCTATGCATCGGAACTTGAACAAGAGGTTTCAGGATCCCGACTGCGTTTGAAAGAGCTGGCTCAGCAGGGCCGCGCGATCGGCTTTGATCCGAAACTCAGGGAGCAGGCGCTGGTTATCCGTACGGAACTCAGCACCCAGCTGCAGAATATCCGAAGTTTGAAAGCCCGCCAGCAACGACTCATTGCACACGCGCCGTACGACGGCATCGTGACAGATGTATCACCGGAGGTCAGGTCTGGGCAGTGGGTTACAGAAGGAGAGCCCCTGTTATCTGTGTTGGATAGAGAGCGTCCACAACTGATCGGGTATCTGGATGAGTCAGCACTGATGCGGATTCGGCCAGGGATGGCGGGATTCTTTTATCCAGAAAAAGGGCACTGGTCACCGATTCCCATAACCGTCGACGATGTTGAGGCGCGGGCTATCCGTGAGCTGGACAGCCTGTATTCTGCGTCACTGTTTGGTGGTGACCTGGCGGTGCGTGAAAACCGCGACCGTGAACTGATCCCCGTAAAGGGGACTTATCGGGTGTTCTTTAGTTTGCCTGACGGCTCGGTGTTGCCAGAACGTGTGTTACGCGGTGCCGTTGTGATTAATGGTGTATCGGAAAGCCTGGTGGCAGGGTGGTGGCGAAAAGCCGTAACGGTGTTACATCGAGAGTCAGGGTTTTAAGGGGTATTTTTTATTGTGGACGTTTTTACATCGCAATATTAGCAATGATTGTTATCCACAGTATGTTGGGATAAAACAAACGACGTATAACGATTAAAAAGCACCGTGACTCGATTCTATAGCTCATTGTTTATGAAGCGTACTCTGGTGAATGCCGTGCTGTTTCAACTGATGAGGTTTATCTGTGTTCAGGTAAACAACGCACTGGCGTTGGTTGTCACTGTCATCGCATTACTGATACATGCCTGCTTTCTGGTTGCACGGCTATGGCCGCGGAGCATATAAAAGGAAAAAGCGAGCATTAACTTTTGGGATAAAGACGCAGTTCCGTCCACTGAACTGCGTCACAGGTTTAATCACGATCCTGAAAAGTGGGAGGAATTCAAAAAGCGTTATTTTGCTGAACTGCATATACGACCGTCTTCGCTGGAACCTATCTTTAAGCATTTGCAAGCAGGGCCTGTCACTTTTATCTATTCATCGCGGGATGCGCGATATAACCATGCTGTGGCCTTGAACGCGTCTGTTGAAAACCAGCAAGTCTGAGCGTCATGGCGAAAAAGAGCGACTCTGCTTGGTTCCATGCGCTAAGCGGCGGCTCTCAGTTGCGCGAGTAGTGAGAATCCCTGTGCAATTTGTTTGTCAGTGACAACATATCCCACCATTTTCTCATCATGAACGTAAGCTTTGGCGATCATGCCATTGTCCGTTTGTTCAACAAGCCAGCTCAGGTGCGCGCCGCTGGTTTCACCACTCAACTGGATCGGCATGACCGGTGTCTTGATGATGACTGGCATGACAGGTAGCACGACGTTTGTTCGGTTTCCCGCTAATGTTTTTGCCAGGGCTTTGGCCGACAGTGCGATAGGCTGAAGGTAAGGCAGTAATGTGCCGTTGATTTCAGCGCCATCCCCCAGCGCATAAATATGAGGTTTGCTGGTTTGGAGCCCGGCATCGACGCAGATGCCGCGATTGATGCGAAGGCCCGCGGCTTGAGCCAGTACTGTCCGTGGTTGGAGACCAGTGGCAGCAATGACGGCATCTGTTTCAATCACGCGACCGTCAGACAACGTAACCCGCAGTTCTGAGTTTGATTGTGTGAGTTCAACTACCGTTTGCCCGGTAATGACCTGGCAACCTGATGTTTGAAATCGTTGTTTCAGTTCTTTGCTGATGAAATCTGGCAGCAGATGCCCCATCAGTTTTTCTGTCATACCGACCAGTCTGACATCTTTGCCAGCAAGCGATAGGTCAAGAGCAATTTCGGTGCCGACCAGTCCTGTGCCGATCACCAGGATCCGTTGTTTATCAGCGATACAGTCGCTGGCGTGACGGTATTCCTCAAGGCTGTTGAGCGTCAGGATCTGTGCGGCACTATCGCTGCACACCGGGGGAATGGCAGCTTCTGCACCCGTTGCCAGCACCAGATCGCGGTAGGTGATGGTTGCATCACCATAGCTGATGGCTTTGTTTTGTACGTCAATGGCTGTAATGCGAGTGTTGGGCAAAATGGTGATCGCCAGCTCTTCTGCCAGTTCATCGCAACGCTTCTGAATCATGGCGTCGGCGCTGAGTCGGCGGCTGAAACCATGGCTGATCAAAGGCTTGGAATAATCGTCGCCATTGTCAGCGGTCACTATGATCACCGGCGTCTGGCTATCCAGTTGTCTGAACTCACGGGCCACTTGGTAGCCGGCAAAGCCACTGCCAATGATTACGACAGGTAACTGCATGCTGTCTACTGTGCCTCCTTCAGGCCGGATCGAATTCAGATTTGCCCAGGAAACACTCAGGGCAAAGGAAGGTTTCGGGAACCGATTCCCAGGCTGTACCGGGCATCACGTCCTGGTTGGGTTCGCCCAGTTCTGGATCGTAGACCCAGCTGCAGACCCGGCAACGCATGGATTGCATGTCAGTTATCTTCTTTTCACTCATGATGATGGTGTCCGGTTGATCAGTTCAGTCCGTTGGCGAAGGTTTTGCCGTATTCAATGCATTCTGCAATCGCGTCGTCAGTCGGTTTCCATTCGGCGCGAATACCGTTGAAGGTGTCAAAGCCACTGTCGTTCAGTCGTTCGGTAATTCGGTCGACGGCTTCACCACTCCAGCCATAGGAGCCAAAGGCCGCAGCCTTCTTGTTCTTGAAACGCAGCCCTTTCATCTCTTCAAGCAGTGCGGCGATATGGGGCAGCATGCTGTTGTTGACGGTCGGTGAACCAATCAGGACCGCTTTGGATTTGAAGATCTCTGTCAGTACATCGTTCTTGTCGGATGTCGCGAGGTTGTACATTTTGACCCGTGTCGCAGGGCTCGCAACGCGTAGGCCCCGGGTAATAGCTTCCGCCATCTGTCGGGTACCATGCCACATGGTGTCGTAAACCAGGGTGACCTGATCTTCCTGATAGTTATCAGCCCAGTTCAGGTAATGACGGACAATCTGTGCCGGGTCATCCCGCCAGATGATGCCGTGTGAAGTGGCGATCATGTTCAAGGGCAGTTCCAGCGATAAAAATTGCTGGATTTTGGCGGTGACCAGATGGCTGAAAGGGGTAAGAATGTTGGCGTAATACTTGAGGCATTCTTCGGCCAATTCATTCTGATCGACCAGGTCGTTGTACATCAGCTCACTGGCATAGTGCTGGCCAAAGGCATCGTTGCTGAATAGAACAGCGTCACCGGTCAAATAGGTCATCATGCTGTCAGGCCAGTGCAGCATCGGCGCCTCAACAAATACCAGCTGTTTGTCGTTGCCGATGTTCAGGGTGTCACCCGTTTTGACCACCTGGAAATTCCAGTCCTGGTGATAATGCCCCTTTAATGATTTGACGGCATTTGCCGTGCAGTAAATGGGTTTGTCCGGGATTCGCGCCATCAGTGCAGGCAGGGCGCCGCTGTGATCGATTTCCCCGTGGTTGGCAACAATATAATCGATCTTGTCCAGGTCGATATCTTTGGCCAGGTTGTCGACATACTCCTGGGCATAGGGTGCCCATACCGTATCAATCAGGACATTCTTTTCTTCGCGGATCAGGTAGCTGTTATAACTGGAGCCGCGATGGGTTGAGTATTCACTGCCGTGGAATTCCCGCAGTTCCCAGTCCTGCTTACCAACCCAATGAATATTTCCGGATACACGAAAACTCATTTTCACCTCAATAACATATATAAAAAATACATTTTAATGGTCAAAAAAATGCGCCTTCAGACTGATAGCAGAGACAGCATCATTCTGGAGGGTTCAAGTGCCCGGAGGGAATGGGGAGCCTGTGGCGCCATACGGACGATTTCGCCGGGACGAATGTCCAGTATTTCTCCATCAATAGTAAATGCAATCCGCCCCTCGAAAACCTGAATCAACACTTCCTTGGGAACCGCGTGTTCGCTGATCTCTTCTCCTTCGTCCAAGGTCATGACACAAACTTCGGCTGTATCGGTTTTGAGCAGGGTACTGCTGGCGATGCCGTTATCGGCAAAGGCAAGCAGGTCGGTATAGGGAATCCGGGTGTTCTTTTCGATGGTCACTTTGTAGTTCATAGTGTTCACTCGGTTTTACAATGAAACGGCTTTTTTAAAGGTCATGATGTAATGGTCAGGACAGCCGCTGGTGTCCATGGTTTCAATACGAAAACCGGCCTGGCGGACTTCGTCCAGTGCCTGGACAGGCGTTACCCTGGCGTTATCACCCCGGAAATCGACAAAAACAACATTCGTTTTATGATCGATTTGCCGGCGGAGGCAGGCGAGAAAGGACATGCGATCCTGGATGAACCGGTACACATTGGCGAGGAACACAATATCAACCGGTGCTGGCAGACAGGGATCAGCAGGCTGGCAGAGTCGTGTTTCTATGTTGGTCAGCTGTTCCGCCGTGAAACGCTGTTCCATGTGGTTGACCATATTGGGTTCGGTATCCAGTGCGTAGACATGCCCTCGGGGTGACAGTCTGGCAAACTGACTGGCGAAATAGCCGGTACCGGCGCCGATATCTGCAATGCGGGTGTCTTCTTTCAGCGGAAGACTGTTCAGAACATGCGGCGTGTTTTGCCACTCGACCCGATTGTCTGCATCAAAAATCTCACTGCACCGATCCGGATCGGCGAAACTGACGGGTTTAACCATCGTTGGATAGCCTCCTGCATGACTCAGGCGTATTACCTGACAAATATGGTTGGGTATTCTATTGAAGCTCGATGGTTCTTTGTATACGTAAAAGGTGTAGAAAATATATATGTTATTGGTTGGCGTTCATTAACCGGGATTTCTTTCCCGCCGCGGTCAAGCTTCGATAATGTTACGAACGATCTGCAGTCCTTCCTGCAGGCGAGGACGATACGCTTCTGCGCCCAGGCTGACCCGAACTCTGCGCGGTGCCAGCCTGGGGCTGGGACAGAACTGCTGGCAGGGTGTGACCAGAACCCCCTGTGCCAAGCAGTGCTCCATCATCTAATCAGGCAGTGCCAGCCAGACACAAGGGCTGTTGTCAGCCGCTGTTTCCAGTAGCAGGCTGCGGTTATCCGATCGGTCTGAGCTATCCCCCGGATTGGGGTGAGCGCACCATGAGCCTGCGTCCCACTGATGATACTGAGCTAAAACCCGGCATGACCTTCCACTTCATGCCGGGCCTGTGGCTGGATGCCTGGGGTCTCGAAATCACAGAAAGTATCATGATCACGGAAACCGGCTGTGAAACCTTCTGTCAGTATCCGCGGGAGCTGTTTATTAAATAATACTTGTGGATGGAACCTGGCTCAGACCAGGTTCCTGTCCGCTCCTAAATAGTTGGTTATAGCTTGCCAAATAGTTGGATCTTAGATTGAAAATAGCGGGTCACTGTAGTGAATATATAGAAACAGTTGTTGTTACAATTGAGAGAAAATGCTGCAGGTGTTTGGGTGGAAGGGAGCGGGCAATCTATGCTTTGTACCCCATTTAATGATTAAGATAATAGCCGTAGAGTTATTCCTCCTCTTGTTGATAGATAGTCAAGGGTGAATGAAAATGCCTTTTCATGTTATTAGTACATTCAGTTCAATTTATTTTTGAACAAGCGCTATTACGGCAGAGTGATAGGTATAGGAGGTTATGCATAACCGACATAGTTAATATGCCTGAGTTTATAGAGAACTATTAGGCTTTGAGAAAGCTGGAATTCACAGTTGTCGTGACATGAATTCCAGCATTCATCCAAGCAGTGATTATTGGGCGGGATCTATCGGTACATCGCACTGACAAACCGACATTTCATTAGTGATGACGGTCCTCCAGACATTATTCCAGCGACCATCGTGACTGTAACAAACCGATGGACATTTTCGTTTGGCATCACCGTGATCCCAAATGGGACCTGCTTTAAAGCTTCGACTGACCACTTTTTGTGCCTTGATAAAGCGTATAGCTGCTTTCAACAAGTCATCTTCAGGGTGTGTGATTTGGGCTGAGAGTTGATCTTCTACCCCTTTAAAATAAAACGATGACGGGGATGTTTGTAGTGTTTTATCCGGTGTGACACCATTGCTATCGTATAGGTTGCCCTCGGGGGTGAACGACAGCATGCTGCCAAGTTTGACTTCTATGCCTGAGGGAAGTGCATAAGGGATGGCCATTGAGCTGCCACCGCCAGTAGGGGCTCCCATCAGTGTAATTCCGTCCTGTCCCTTGAGAGCACTGACCATAATATCTGCAGCGCTGAAGACTCCGGCATCAGTCAGAACAACAATATGCTTGGGACGCTTATAGTCTGGTAATAACTCATCCCATAATGCCATCAGCGCATGCAGGTTTTTTTTAATGAGGGCGTCTTCTTCATCTTCAACAGTGAAGTCCTTGATGAGTGTGCGGAAGAATGCTTGCTGATGTGACAGCACTTGATAATGCCAGGCGCTGTAGACATTTTCTTTATACCAGGCTTGTGGTTTCTTGTTGGAAACCGGGCTGAGATCGGGCGTGAATCGGGTTAACTGGAAAGCGTCAATGGTCTGTTGCTCTTCTTGAGACCAGATTGCGTTGTCCTGCCTGAACATAAAACGGGGAAACAGCTTGTCGCTGTCTGGGTATCCCCATGGCGTTGCCATTTCATTCTCTGGCAGTAAATAGGTGGCTACATTGGTAATACGCGGGAAGGCATCTTTATGTATAAGGAAGGGGTAAAGGCTAATCAGAGTGGTTCGGCTGCCTCCCCCATTATTGCGCATGTCGAGAATGAGCCCTCGTTGTCCTGAAACCTGTCTAAAGTGAGATAGAATATCAAGCAGTTGCAGGCCTTCCTGAGGATCTGTGATATCGAACATCTCAGATACCCGCAGATACATGATTCGGCTTTTACCAGAGGTTGTGAGCTGATTCGATGGAGTAAGGTCAATGGTATGAAGCTCGCTGTTATAGGTTAGCCGGCAGTCAATGTGCCAGCGCTGGAGGTCGACCTTTTGGGTGATTTGTTGACCATCTTCAGCCGCCAGTGTCAGCTTTGCTCGATCTGATACCGGGTGTCCAGTCAGCGCGCGCGCCTGATTCAGGTACTTGAGAAAACGAGCTGCCTTGTCGTATATGCGTGCCTGATTGTATGAGGGGATTGAGGGCTGCAGCAGTGTAACCCACTCATCAATAGATATATCATCAATCGCTACAAGGTAGGGATGATTTGCGTTGAAAGTATCTTGCATACAATAGGTTTTATTATTTTCATACACGAACGTGCCTTGATTCATGAAAACGAGTTGAGGGTGTTTCCCAGGAATAACTTTAATCTCACCAATAACACGTTTATAGATATCATCGTTTTCAGGTATCTCGGTATCAAATAGATCCCTCACCCGGGCATGGGCGTCACCAAAAGAAGCGATTATCTTCTGTAATGTCAGGCGGTAGGGGACGTTATCTTCTGGTAATGTATATCGTGAAAGATTACTGATCTGTTGTTCTAAATCGTTTTTACTGTAGATCGGGTAAAAAGAAAATTGCTTTTCGATAAGTGTGGTTAAGGCTTTAATATCCTCATTAATCAGATTGTCTGTTACCTTGGATTGATCAGAAAATGCATGTGCAGTGTTAAAAGTAAATGGTAGTAGTAAACAAAAAGTGTATAACCAACGCATGGTGCAACTCCTTCTGTCTGAATCATAGTTGACAGCTATTTGAAGCGGGAATAGAGCGTGAACAAAGTTAGACCCTAGATTAAGAACGTGCATGGAAAGTCTGGAATAAAGATAAAAATAACTAACGTTCTTTTATGTGTGGATTTCAATCGTTGTGTTTAGTTGTCGTCCGATAAGCGTTGTGTGATTGTGTAAATGATCCACCAAAAATACTTAGAGCTGTAATAAAATCGCAACAGAAAAAGCGTTTACCGCATAGTAAATAGCACCTATCGAATAGGTATATGTGCATATCGGATGAGTTTGTTACTCCTTTCTGATGCTAATAAATGTGGTGTTACAGAAAGTATTCGTTCTTTTTTTTAGGAATCTAGAGATATTAACCGGAAAAAACCAATAAATATCATATGTCGTACATATTGTGAGACCTTTACAGTGATCGGTACAGATATTGTTATAGATCAATACATACGGACGTTCGGAGTAGCACCATACGCAGCAAGTCGGAACTGATGGTTTCGGGCTAAATGGCGCCTCCGCTACGTAGGTATAAGTACGTAATCGGCGTTCCAGCCTGTGCCACTCGTTTAACGGATCGGAGCGCAACAATGTCAGAAGTTTATGACGTCATCATTATTGGTGGCGGCGCTGGCGGCTTGTCTGCTGGTGTGTATTGTGCACGCGGTAAAATGAAGACGCTGGTATTGGAATCCAGCAGCAACACCGGTGGCCAGTGCGCCAAGACATCAGAATTAGAAAACTATCCGGGCATTGTTGAATCCACCGGTCCTGGCCTGATGAACATGTTCCGGGCGCACTGTGACAAGTTCGGTGTTGAATTCCAGCGTGCACAGGTCACCGGCCTGGCGCTCGAAAGCGACGGTTTCCACAAGCGTGTCACTACCCGCGACGGCGAAACGCTGCTGGCCAAGAGTGTCATCATTGGCACCGGCGCCAACCCACGCGTCCTGGGTATCAAGGGCGAAAGAGAATTTACTGCCAAGGGCGTTTCTTACTGTGCCACCTGTGATGCTGACTTCTATGAAGATCTGGATATCATCGTGGTAGGCAGCGGTAACACCGCCGTTGAAGAATCCGTTTTCCTGACCAAGTTCGTTAACAGTGTCCGCATGGTCGTATTGCACGACGAAGGCATTCTGGATGCGGATCGTACCGCTCAGGAACAGGCCTACGCTAACGACAAGATTTCCTTTATCTGGAACTCCTGTGTTGACGAAATCTGCGGCGACGAACTGGTTAACGGTGTCAAGATCAAGAACCTGAAGACCGGTGAAATCACCGATGAAGCCTGCGACGGCGTTTTCATGTTCGTCGGCACCGTACCGATGACAGATTTCCTGAAAGACACCATTGAACTGAGCAAGGGCGGTTATATTGTCGTCGACGACAAGCAGGAAACCTCCATGCCTGGTGTCTATGGTGCCGGTGATGTCTGCGACAAGTTCCTGCGTCAGGTTGTCACCGCTGCAGGTGACGGTGCCGTAGCCGCTGTAGCCGCTGATCGTTACGTTCAGGAAGAAGAGCACTGGAGCGAATCCGTGCTGGAAGCCGAGAAGGATGTCCTGGTAGCGTTCTGGAGCCCGGTCGATCCGAAGAGCCTGGAATTGATGCCGCACCTGGAAAAGATGGCAGCTGAAAACAGTCTGCGTCTGGTGACCATGGACACTTACAAGAGCCGCAATATTGCTGACCGCTACGAAGTCAGCCAGATTCCCACAGTGATCCGCTTCAGTCAGGGTGAGCCGGCCAGCCGTCTCGACGCCCCCGCAGCGGACCAGCTCGAAAAGCTCGTTTGAGGTGAGTGAGATGATCGAAGTAGGTAAAGATAATTTCGAACAGGAAGTGAAGCAGCACCAGGGCATCGTCATGGTCGACTTCTGGGGTGAAAGCTGCGGTCGCTGCATGGAGCTGATGCCCGATGTGGTTGCCCTGTCCGAAAAGTACGGTGACAAGATTAAGTTCACCAAACTGAACATTGCCGGCAACCGTCGTGTTGCCATGGGTCAGGGTGTCATGGGTCTGCCTTCCATGGTCTTCTACAAAGACGGCGAAAAGCAGGCGCACCTGTCCGGTGAAGAACTGGATGCCCAGCAGATTGAAGACGCAATTAAACAATACGTTTAATTGAGTAAAGAATTTTAAAAGTTTCATTGCTGAAATTTTTAAAACAGGAATAACAGAATTTACATCATCGTTGCAGTTATTAATGAATGATTGAAAGACTGTTATTCCGACGCTGGATTCGATTCATTCGATGACAGCATTTTGTAAGGTGATCTCCTTTGCAGGGGATTGATTTTTCGAGTTCGCTTTATTGCGATATTTCAGGTCAGAAAGCCATGCTGAAAGACAAGAAAGTCGTAATACTCGGTGATCGCGACGGCGTCCCAGGTCCTGCCATTGAAGAATGTGTCAAGACCGCTGGTGCCGAAGTTGTATTCAGTACTACCGAGTGTTTCGTCTGAACTAGCGCAGGCGCAATGGATCTTGAAAATCAAAAGCGGGTCAAGGAATTGTCCGAAAAGTACGGCCCTGAGAACATTGTAGTTGTTCTCGGCGGCGCAGAGGCCGAAGCATCTGGCCTTGCAGCTGAAACCGTAACTAGCGGCGACCCGACTTTTGCAGGTCCGTTGGCCGGAGTCCCGTTGGGACTTCGTGTACACCACATCGTAGACGCGGAAATCAAGGAAGAAGTTGATCCGGAAGTTTACGAAGAGCAGGTTGGAATGATGGAAATGGTTATGCCGGTTGATGAAATCACCGGTGAGGTTAAGGAATACCGCGAGAAATTCTGTAAGTTTCTTGGATAACCATTCACCCGGATGTTGCACTGAACCGTAAGGTTTGTGCATCTGTCGTCTGTCCGGGACCAGCCTGTGTTGATCCAGGCAGACGACAGAGTTCGAACCGGGTGTCCCCAGGGGCATCGGTTCAGTGTAACGGATGGGGTAGATGTGTGATGGCAGGACTGCCGGTGGGCAGTGATTTGCCAGACCAGTATCCGGCGATTATTTCGGCGATGATTAATTAGCTGCTGTACAGCTCCTCAAATTGCCGCGGTAATCAGACATAGATCCAACGGGAACATTGGTTTGTTTCCTTTGCGGCTGACCAGATGGAGTTCGTGCCGTGGACTACCCCGTTATTAAAGGCGCAAGTTACGTACTTGCACATACACCTGATTTTATTCCTTTCGGCTCCACCCAGGTATTTGCCCGGAAGTCGAATGATCAGGAATACCTTTCTTCACTGAAAAAGCACCAGCGTCCTTTTGAAGATGTTGTCGCCTATCCGGCAAACCAGTGCTTTATCGGTAACGTCACCCCTGAAGCCCTCGAAGGCATGGCTGCTCCCTGGTATGAAAACCAGATGGAAGGCGCCGAGCGTCAGGGTCGCTTCGGCGAAATCATGCCCCAGGACGAATTCTTCGCCCTGATCAAGCACTCTGA
Source organism: Kistimonas asteriae (assembly GCF_018263925.1). Classification (GTDB taxonomy): domain Bacteria; phylum Pseudomonadota; class Gammaproteobacteria; order Pseudomonadales; family Endozoicomonadaceae; genus Kistimonas; species Kistimonas asteriae. The sequence goes on along the minus strand of NZ_JAEVHF010000005.1, from coordinate 149,149 downwards.
TGTGTTTGACCTGGTCAAACTGACCCCCGAATTTATCGAGCAGGCTAACCAGCGCCTGAGCACCCATCCGCTGCTCAGCCATATCGTGCTGGACGACAAGTGCGCCATGGCTGCTACTGATATGCACGCCCTGGTGGAAGAGCACATCGCTGAGCCACTGACCATGAACGGTGAGCTGGTCGGCTGCGTCAAGCGCGCCCACGATGACGATGAAAACCTCAGTGCCCACTTCATTCTGGAAAACCTGAGCGTTAAAGCCTCCGGTATCCTGGCGGCACTGCACCTGAAGAAGCAGGGAATGGACCTGTCCCAGGTGGATTACATCATCGAATGCTCCGAAGAAGCCTGCGGTGACATCAACCAGCGTGGTGGTGGCAACTTTGCCAAGGCTATCGGTGAACTGGTTGGTTGTGTCAACGCTACCGGCAGTGACCTGCGTGGTTTCTGCGCGGCACCTGCACATGCTCTGATTCACGCGGCAGCGCTGGTCAAAGGCGGCGTATTCAAGAATGTCATGGTCGTTGCCGGCGGCGCTGTCGCCAAGCTGGCCATGAACGGCCGTGACCATGTCAAGAAAGGTCTGCCGGTTCTGGAAGACGCTCTGGCCGGTTTCGCTACCATCATCAGCGAAAACGACGGTGTCAGCCCGGTTCTGAATACCGACATCGTGGGTCGTCACACCATTGGCACCGGTTCTGCACCGCAAGCCGTTATGACCAGCTTGATCTCCGCGCCGCTCAAGCGTGTTGGCCGTACCATTCCGGATGTCGACAAGTTCTCCACCGAAATGCAGAACGCCGAGATCACCAAGCCTGCTGGTGCTGGTAACGTACCGGAAGCCAACTACAAGATGATCGCCGCCCTGGCCGTTAAAGAAGGTCAGTTGGAACGCAGCGAACTGATGAGCTTTGTTGGCAAGCACGGCATTCCCGGTTACGCACTGACCCAGGGTCACATCCCATCAGGTGTTCCTTATCTGGGCCACGGCCGCGATGCGATCCTCAACGGTGAGATCAACAGCTTCATGGTGGTCGGCAAGGGCAGTCTGTTCCTGGGTCGTATGACCAACCAGTTCGACGGTATCTCCACTCTGATTGAAAAGAATACTGGTATCTCTTCTGACAGCAGTTTTGACGGCAGCGAAGCCCGCAAGCTGGTTGCAGAAGCCATGAAAGACGTCGCTGAGCGTCTGCTGGAAAAAGCCGGTGAGCAATAAGGAGAAGGTCATGGCAAATCTTAATGAAGCCCTGGCCGGTGCCTTCAGTGACATGGCCGACGGCCTGGTCAGTGGTAGTTTCGGACGCAAGAAGCGTATCGGCCTGACCCTGGTCGGCAGTGAGCACGGTTCTGATGAACTGATGCGAGCGGCCACACTGGCAGCACGCACATACGCAGATATCGAACCGGTTCTGATCGGTGACGTTGCCGAGGCGCCTTTCGAGCTGCATCCGGCCTCTGATCTGCTTGAGTGCCACCAGGTCATGGAAACGTTGCTGGACGAAGGCAAGATCGATGCCTGCGTCACTCTGCACTACAGCTTCCCGCTGGGTGTCAGCACCGTGGGCAAGGTGATCACGCCGGCGGTTGGCCGCGAGATGATCCTGGCCACCACCACGGGCACCAGCGACACCATCCGTAATATCGCCATGGTGAAGAACGCCATCGCCGGTATCGCACTGGCCAAGGCCACCGGCATCCAGGAACCCACCGTGGGCATCCTGAATGTGGAAGGTGCGGCACAGGTAGAACGTGCACTGCGTCAGCTCATCGACAACGGTTACCGCATGAACTTCACCGAATCTGCCCGTGCAGACGGTGGTGTCCTGATGCGCGGTAATGACCTGCTGCAGGGCGCGCCCGATGTGATGGTCGCGGACAGCCTGACCGGCAACCTGATGATGAAGGTGTTCTCTTCCTTCAACACCGGTGGCAGCTACGAAGCACTAGGCTACGGCTACGGCCCGGGCCTGGGTGAAGAAGCCCGCCGCCTGGTCGGCATCATCTCCCGCGCTTCCGGTGCGCCCGTTATCGCCGGGGCCATGCGCCTGATGGCTGACGGCGCACAGGGTGAACTTCTGGATGTCTACCGTCGTGAAATGAAGGCTGCGAAAGACGCCGGTCTTGACGATGTACTGCAGGGCCTCAAGCCCAAGGCAGCCGCCGAGAAGACTGAGACCGTGACTGCGCCGCCGGAGAAGATCACTGACGGTGATATCAACGGCATCGATATCCTTGATATCGAAACCGCTCGCGACGCCCTCTGGGCAAAACAGATCTTTGCACGCACCGGTATGGGTTGCACCGGTCCTGTCGTCATGGTGGCGCAGGATGATCTTGAGCAGGCCCGTCTGGTGTTGAAGGAATCCGGTTTTATCGCTTGATCGATCAGGCGCTCCGGCGCCCGGTCAACAGGCTATTCAGGAGAGTGTAATGAAACTAGAGATTGGCAATATCCATGTGAAGGAGCTGGCGTTCGGTGAGAACACCGCTCTTTCCTCCGGACGGGTGCAGATCAACCAGGAAGAACTGACTGGTTTCATCCGTGAACTGGACCATCGCATCACTGAAGTGAAGCTGGACATCGCCCTGCCAGGCGAAAAGACCCGCATCATGCCCGTGAAAGATGTCATCGAGCCACGCGTCAAGGCAGAAGGCAAGGGTTCCATGTTCCCGGGCCGCAACCCCGGCGAAGAGTCCATGGTCGGCGAAGGCCGTACCCATGTACTGAAAGGCATGGCCATCGTCACTACCGGTAAAGTGGTGGGCTTCCAGGAAGGTATCATCGATATGAGTGGTCCTGGTGCGGAGTACACGCCGTTCTCCAAGACCCAGAACCTGGTGATTACCTGTGAAGTAGACGACAGCTGCAACCAGTATGATCACGAAGCCATCCTGCGGAAGGTCGGCATCGAAACTGCCAACCTGATTGGCAAGCTGGCCAAGGACGTGGCTGCGGATGAAACCCGCACCTACGAAACCAAGCCGCTGCTGGAGCAGGCTGCCCAGTATCCGAACCTGCCTAAGGTCGGCTACATCTACATGCTGCAGAGCCAGGGCCTGATGCACGACACCTATCTGTACGGTGTTGACGTCAAGACCATTCTGCCCACACTGCTGTACCCCACAGAAGTGATGGACGGCGCGATCATGAGCGGAAACTGCGTATCCGCCTGTGACAAGAACCCCAGCATCGTGCACCAGAACAGCCCGATTATCCACGAGCTGTATGAGCACCACGGCACCAAGTACAACTTCATGGGCGCGATCGTGACCAACGAAAACGTGACCCTGGCTGACAAGGAGCGTTCCTCCAACTACGTGGCCAAGCTGGCTGTGCAGATGGGTCTGGATGCGGTCATCGTCAGTGAGGAAGGTTTCGGTAACCCCGATGCTGACCTGGTAATGAACTGCCGCAAGCTGGAAGAAGCCGGTATCAAGACCGTCCTGCTGACCGACGAATACGCCGGCCAGAACGGTGAGAGCCAGTCACTGGCTGACTCCACACCGAAGGGCGACGCAGTGGTCACCAACGGTAACGCCAACCAGGTCGTTCACCTGCCGGCCATGGATCGTCTGATCGGTCACGACACCTATGCCGACATGATCGCCGGTGGTTGGGACGGCAGCCTGCACGCTGACGGCTCCATCACTGCAGAGATCCAGGTGATCACCGGTGCTACCAACGAGTTGGGTTACCACAACCTGACTGCCATGGCAGGTTAAGGAATACAGGAAGAGAACAGATCATGACTATCAAGATTGTTCATTACATCAACCAGTTCTTCGGTCAGAAGGGTGGCGAAGAAGCAGCCAACCTGCCTATCGAACTGGTAGACGGCCCCGTCGGACCCGGTACTGCACTGTCTGCAGCCCTGAATGGCAAGGCAGAAATCGTCAAGACTATCATCTGCGGCGATTCCTACTTCAACGAGAACGAAGGCGTAGCCTGCATGGGCATCCGCGAAATTCTCGAAGAGATTAAGCCTGACCTGCTGGTTGCCGGCCCTGCGTTCAACGCTGGCCGTTACGGCATGGCTTGCGGCAAGGTCGGTGAAGTGGCTAACGGTCTGGGCATCCCGACCATCAGCGGCATGTACAACGAGAACCCCGGTTACGAGCTGTACAAAAACTTCTCCTTCATGGTTGAGACCACCAACAGCGCAGCCGGCATGCGTCAGGCAATGCCTGCCATGGCCAAGCTGATCACCGCTTTCATTGAGAAAGACGGCAAGCTGGGTACTCCGGAAGAAGAAGGCTACATGCCTCGCGGTCTGCGCGTTAACTTCTTCGCTGAAGAGCGTGGCGCCAAGCGTGCGGTTGATATGCTGATCGCCAAGATCGAAGGTACGCCTTTCAAGACTGAATACGAAATGCCCGTATTCGACCGTGTTGCACCTCAGCCAGCCGTCAAGGACCTGAGCACTGCGACTATCGCCCTGGTGACTTCCGGTGGCGTGGTGCCGAAAGGCAACCCTGACCACATTGAGTCTTCCAGTGCCTCTAAGTACGGCGCCTACAGCATTGCCGGCCTGGAATGCCTGTGCGAAGCAACCCACGAAACTGCCCACGGCGGTTACGATCCGGTTGCCTGTAACCAGGACTCCAACCGTGTTCTGCCTGTCGACGTACTGCGCGACATGGAGAAAGAAGGCAAGATCGGCAAGTTGTTCGACACCTTCTACACCACGGTCGGTAACGGTACTTCCGTTTCCAACTCTAAAGCGTTCGGCGCTGAAATCGCGATGCACCTGAAGAATGCGGGGGTTACCGCCGCCATTCTGACCTCCACCTGAGGAACCTGCACGCGTTGCGGTGCAACGCTCGTCAAAGAAATCGAAAAAGTTATGCCTGTCGTCCATATCGCCACTGTTGTGCCGATCTCCCAGACTGTAGGTGCTAACCGTATCGTTCCTGCCGTCGCTATCCCTCATCCGCTGGGCAACCCCAAGATGGATGCGACTGAAGAGAAAGTTCTGAGAAGAGGTCTGGTGGAAAAAGCGCTGGTCGCGCTGGCCACTGAGATCGAAGACCAGACAGTCTTCTAAGGTAAACCCCCGGCACTTCGGTGCCGGGGGATTTTTTTAGGCGTGAACGAACAATAAGAAACAAACCCTCACACATTCTGGGACTCGATAATGCGTTTTAAACCAACCAATTCCTCTATTCCCCCCTGACGATTTTCCGGATCATCCATCGTTTTACCCGTTCCACTTTGATGCGCTAGTAACAACGAAACATCCGGGGGAAAGTCGTTATGACAGACGGTAAGAAAAAGATGCCCTTACTCCTGAAGGTCATCATTGCAATCATCATAGGTATTCTTTTCGGGCAGGTCGTCACCGCTACCGACGGCGGCAGTCTTGGCACAGTGCTCACGTATGGCCTGCGGGTCGGTGCCACCTTCAGTGATATTTTCAACCGCTATGTCGGTTTCTTTGTACCGCTTTTAATTGTCGGCCTGGTCGCACCCTCAATTGCTGACCTGGGCATGAAAGCCTCCAAGGCGCTGTTGATTACCGTCGCGCTGGCGTACGGTTCCGCCTTCGGTGTCTCCCTGATCGCCTACCTGCTGGGCGCCAGCATTATCCCGGCTATCGTAACGCCCGGTTCTGCCGCAGAAGCCAATGCTATCAATGTTGGCTCCTTCCTGCCGGCCAGTTTCACCTTCGAGCCGATCATGGGCATCATTACCGCGATCGCCCTGGCATTCTCCATCGGCCTGGCCGCTGCTTTCATCAAGAGCGAGACCCTGCCGAAGTTTCTGGACGACGGTAAGCAGATTGTTATCAAGATTCTGGGCGGCTTTATTGTGCCGCTGCTGCCTTACCACATCGGCATCATCTTCGCGAAGATGTCCGCACAGGGAAACATCCTCCAGAACCTGTTCAATTTTGCCAGCATCATCGGCGTGATCATCATGCTGCAGATCGCTTACCTGTTGGTGCTTTACTTCACGGCGGGCAGCCTGACCGGCCGCAACCCGATCACCGCGATCAAGAACATGCTGCCGTCCTACTTCACCGCGCTGGGTACCCAGTCATCCACCGCGACCATTCCGGTGACCCTGAAGTGCGCCGAAGCGAATGGTGTGTCTGAGGATGTCCGCGGCTTTACCATTCCGCTGTGCTCCACCATCCACCTGACCGGTTCTGCAGTGACACAAACGTTTGGTTCCATGGCGGTATTTTTCTTGTTCCATGGTACAGTTCCGACTCTGGCCATGATGCTGCCGCTGGTCATCTTCCTCGGCATTATCCTGATCGCAGCCCCCGGTGTTCCTGGTGGTGCGCCAGCGGCCACTGTCCCTGTCCTGAAGAGTTTCATGGGCTTCACCCCGGAAATGTCCGGCATCATGTATACCCTCGGTATCACCAACGATGCCTTCAGTACTGCCTCCAACGTGGCCGGTGACGGCGCGATCTCCATGATCGTCGACAAGCTGACCGCGAAGGACCAGGCCGCGATGAAATCGCTCCATGAAAAAGACGCTGCAGAACAAGCAGTTGCAGCGACGAAATAGTTCTCGATGCGGTGTGCCGGTGATCCTGGCACGCCACTGTGTTACTCCTGAAGAAATAAGCTGAACGCGAATGAACAAGGCATTTTTCTACGAGCACCTTCAAGGCCAGCTCAACGACATGAAAGAACAGGGTCTGTACAAGAGCGAGCGTGTGATCACCTCGCAGCAGCAGGCCGACATCACCGTGAATTCCGGTGCAGAGGTTCTGAACTTCTGTGCGAACAACTACCTGGGTCTGGCGAATTCACCGGAGTTGATCAAGGCCGGTCAGGAAGGTCTGGACAAGTGGGGCTACGGCATGGCGTCCGTGCGCTTCATCTGCGGTACCCAGGAAATCCACAAGACCCTGGAAAAGCGGATCTCCGACTTCCTGGGTATGGAAGATACCATCCTGTATTCCTCCTGCTTCGACGCCAACGGCGGCCTGTTCGAAACTCTGCTGGGTCCGGACGATGCGATCATCAGTGACGCCCTGAATCACGCCAGCATCATCGACGGTGTGCGTCTGTGCAAGGCCAAGCGTTTCCGTTATGCCAACAACGACATGGCCGAGCTGGAAACCCGCCTGAAGGAAGCTGAAGAAGCCGGCGCCCGCTACAAGCTGATCGTCACTGACGGTGTCTTCTCTATGGACGGCATCATTGCCAACCTGAAAGGCGTCTGTGATCTGGCGGACAAGTATAACGCCATGGTGATGGTCGACGATTCCCACGCCGTGGGTTTCATCGGTGAGAACGGGCGTGGCAGCCACGAGTACTGCGACGTCATGGGCCGTGTCGACATCATTACCGGTACCCTGGGCAAAGCCCTGGGTGGCGCTTCCGGCGGCTATACCGCTGCACGCCGTGAAGTGATCGAGATGCTGCGTAACCGCTCTCGTCCGTACCTGTTCTCCAACACCCTGTGCCCGGCGATTGCCAACGCGTCAGTCAAGGTGCTGGACATGCTGGAAGACGGTGCAGAGCTGCGTCAGAAGCTGCGTGACAACAGCCAGTACTTCCGCACTGAAATGGAGAAGCTGGGCTTCACCCTGGCGGGCAAGGATCACGCGATCATTCCGGTCATGCTGTTTGATGCATCGCTGGCCCAGGCATTTGCTGAGAAGATGCTGGAAGAAGGTATCTACGTAATCGGTTTCTGCTTCCCCGTGGTACCACAGGGTCAGGCCCGGATCCGTACTCAGATGTCTGCTGCCCACGACCGTGAGCACATTGAGCGCCTTATCGCCGCCTTCACCAAGGTTGGCCGCGAACTGGGCGTCATCTGATCGAAAGAATGACCGGCGCTGACCCACAAGGTCAGCGTCCGGGGACTGACACCAAAAGTGCAGTCCGGGTCAAGGGGGTGCGGTCAAGACTGTATTTCCACGGATGCTGCACAATGGCAGTCAGAATACCCACAAGGTAATGGTTGTAAGGTACACACATGAAAACGCTGGCCAAACTCAAGGCTGAAAAAGGCATCTGGATGGACGAACAGCCGATGCCAGAAGTCGGTCACAATGACGTCCTGATCAAGATCAAGAAGACGGCTATCTGCGGTACTGATATCCATATCTACAACTGGGACGAATGGGCGCAGAAGACCATCCCCGTAGGTATGACTGTCGGTCACGAATACGCCGGTGAAATCGTTGAGATGGGCAAGGAAGTGAAAGGCTTCAAGATCGGTGACCGTGTGTCCGGTGAAGGTCACATCGTCTGCGGTCACTGCCGTAACTGCCGAGCAGGCCGTCACCATCTCTGCCCGAACACTGTCGGTGTGGGTGTTAACCGTATGGGCGCTTTCGCAGAATACCTGGCGATTCCTGCGGCCAACGTTTACCCGCTGCCCGATGATATCTCCGATGACCTGGCCGCCATCTTCGATCCGCTGGGTAATGCCGTTCACACCGCGCTGTCATTTGACATGGTCGGTGAAGACGTACTGATTACCGGCGCTGGCCCTATCGGCATCATGGCCGCTTCCATCGCTCGTCACGCGGGTGCCCGCCACGTGGTGATCACTGATGTAAACGACTACCGTCTGGCGCTGGCCCGTGAAATGGGTGCTGCCAACCGTGTGGTTGATGTCTCCAAGGAATCCCTGGAAGACGTCATGACCGAGCTGGGCATGCGTGAAGGTTTCGACGTGGGTCTGGAAATGTCCGGTAACGGCGTTGCCTTCAACCAGATGCTGGCCAACATGGAAAATGGCGGCAAGGTAGCCCTGCTGGGTATTCCCGGTAAGGACACCGTGATCGACTGGAACAACGTCATCTTCAAGGGTCTGTTCATCAAGGGCATCTATGGCCGTGAAATGTTCGAGACCTGGTACAAGATGACCAGCATGATCCAGAGCGGCCTGAACATGGAGCCGATCATTACTCATCGCTACCACGTGGATAACTACGCGGAAGCCTTTGAAGTGATGGCCAGCGGCAAGTCCGGCAAGGTTGTCCTTGATTGGAGCTGATAGCTCGCTGATCGAAAGCAGACGGCAGGATTGCCGTCTGCCATGTCCCGGGTCTTCTGACACGGGATCAGACCAGAGATGGAAAGGAAGTCATCCAGATAACTGAAAGCAGCAATACCCAAACAGCAGAATACACGCAATAAAAACGACAAATGACGTGTAAAACGCTGAAAATGGGGCAGTAGGGGTCAGCATCGAACGTCGACCCTGGTGGAGTGAAAGGACATTTGACGAATTTGTAAGCCGTCGCAAAACGGGAAATAGCGTCCCAGTCATTGGTGGGACCATGCAGGAACAGTGGATAACAGGTTTTGCGACGTAACGTACGAACCGATTTTATCAACAAAAAAGGGTCTGAGTATGGAACTCCTAAAGGGTGTCACGTTACTGCTCATCACACTGTCGCTGTTTTCACTGTTCAGTGCTTACATGCCAAAAGGTCGCGCTGCCATGGGGGGATTGGCCAATGCGGCCATTGCCAGCTTCCTTGTCGAAGCGGTTCATTCCTACATCACCGGTGATTTCATAGGGATTGCCTTCCTGAAAGAAACTGGCCTGGCTGCCGGCTCCATGGGCGGTCCGGCGGCTGCCATGCTGGTCATCATTGGTATGGGAGCCAGCCCCGTGCTTGCGGTCGTCGCGGGTGTCGCCGTCGCCGGGCAGGGGATTCTGCCAGGCTTCATTGCCGGTTATGCCTGCTATTTCATTGCCAAGGTTCTGGAAGAGAAGCTGCCGGAAGGTGTGAACATGATCGCTGGTGCACTGATTACGGCGCCGATTGCCTATCTGGTGGCGATGTGGTCTGCGCCGGTGGTCAATGAGACGCTCGGAGTTGTCGGACTGGCTATCAGTGAAGCGACCAAACAGTCACCTTACGTGATGGGCATTGTGCTGGGCGGCATCATCAAGATTGTCTGCACCTCACCACTGAGTTCCATGGCACTGACCGCCATCCTGGGCCTGACCGGCCTGCCGATGGGTATTGCCGCCATTGCCTGTGTCGGTGGCAGCTTCACTAACGGTATTGTGCTCAAGCGTCTCAAGCTGGGGAATAACGGTAACGTGGCGGCGATCATGCTCGAGCCACTGACCCAGGCGCCGATTGTCACCATGAATGCCCTGAAGTTCTACTCCTGTAACTTCTTTGGTGGCGCACTCTCAGGTCTGGGTGCGGTTTACTTCGGGATCATCAACAACGCGCCAGGTACTGCTGCGCCGATTCCCGGCCTGCTGGCGCCGTTTGCCTTCAACGACCCGATGAATGTGATCGGTGCGCTGGTGGTCGCGGTGATCGGTGGTACGCTGGCTGGCTTTGTCGGAACCGAGATTCACCTGAAGCTCAGTGGTGCAGCCAAGGCACCTGCGCCTCAGCCTGTGTGAATTCTTTATGGTTAAAACCAGTGAGTTAGCGTTTTAATCCAAAAGAAGGTCCCAATGAATGGGATCTTCTTTGTTTTGGCGTCATTTGAACTTTAAGCTTACTGAACGTTGGCCTATGTGGTTTACGAGGGTTGATTGTTACAGCCAGCTCACAACGAAGGGAGACACTGTCAGGAGACGGAATAATTTGCCCCATATTCAATGGTTGTGGAAATGTGGTGATTATGATGTCTTTGCCAGGATGAAATAAAGAAACCTCTATTCTAATTGTGGAATTATCTGAACTTGTGTTTGCAGTGTGTGAGTGGTTACTCAACTCCATTATGGTGAATCTTGCGTGCTGGTTTTCAGGTGATATGTTGACGCTAACACCTAAGAAATGGGGGAGGATCTTCGTTAAAGCTTCATTAATGAAAAAAATTGTATCCTCAAGAAGGTGGCAAAGGATAAAGTCGACTGTAGTAGACTTGGTTAGGGTTAGTGATTGAATGCGTGAAATAAATTTTCTGAGATCAATGTTCGATAGCTCTCTGTCGCTTGCTAATTTCGCACCAATGCGCCCATGTTGATTTCTGACTGTGTATGAGTATTTTGGTATGCTTCTTATTAATTGATCTTTTAGTTTTAGAGTTAACTCCATCTTTCCACGGTGCACATTTTGTAATGCTGTTTCGCGGAGTTGTTTTTTTATTGTTTTATGGATGCGCGATAGCGCTGCGTCAGTCATTGTTAAAGAGGTATCATGGTTCGATTCAATGTCTATGATTAATTCATTGATATCTGAAATGCATTCCTCACAGAAAGCAGGCTTTAGCAAATCATCCACAATCTCAAAAGGTATACCTCTGAGTATTCGGGTTGCTTCTGCAGTGAAGTGGGTTTGTGAAGGCCTTTGATATGGCGCAGGCAGGTAATCTTCAGGATTGATGGATATTTCTTTTAGCTCTTTGGTGAGGGTGTCAATGAGACATAGTTTCATTCTGAGTTTATGGGCTTCGTATTCTTTTAGTCGAGTTTTGATATGTGACCACATGTTCTCCAGAAAAAAGCTCTCTTTTGTTATAGTGGCTAAAGTCTTTGTTACCTGTTTTTTTAACGCCTCAATTTCATAAGCAATTATTGTTTCTGGTTCAGATACAAAGTTTTCAAAATCACCCAGTACAAACGGAAATGTATCAGGGGCATCAGTAGTTATTGGCGTTTGCATGCCTTCTAAAAGAAGAGGGATTGTTTCTTGGGTAACAGGTCGTGTTCGCCTACAGCATATAAATGTAAAAAAAATGTCGGCTATAGAATTAGCAGGTGGCAACTGCATAAAATAGCTCTCACCCGTTGGATGAGAGTCACTATCCAGATGATATGCGGAGATCGTGGGAGATAATCGAGCCTCACTGTGGAGAGGTTTTGAAAGCATGCATTAACCCTCATTCTTTGCTGGTTTTTGTAGGCACTATTCGCCGTAGAGACTCAAATCTTGGAAACGATTATGTCGTCTCAAGGTAGAGTCAGGTGTATTTCTAAAGGTGCAAACTGCACGGTATCAGGCATCCAGGAGCGAAAGGATAGTATTGCCTCTGCCCAAATTTTTGTTCCCGACCATTCTTCACGAATTTGACTAAGGTTTTCAGTGTTGCCGAATGCATCGGTATGAATGCGATTAAGGACAGGATGAATACAAAATTTCATTGTGACGACAAAATCATCAGGGTTGTCCAATGATGCTGGTTTTTTTTTGGTGATGGCAGTGTTTATTGTTGGTGTGCTTTCAAGTAATATGGTTTGTGGACCTAATAAAACGCTTAATAAACCGTTGAATACTGATGTTAATGCAAAGCCCATGTCCTCAGTAAGATGCTGACAAATGGCAGTTTGCAGGTTTTCATTGTGGTTTAGCAGTAATGCTAATTTTTCAGCAAATGGAGGAATGGCTTTTTTTCTTTCAAGCGGTGTGTGTGTCGATGGAAGGACGGGATACTGTTCTAGCTTTTGACTATCTGTCAGGTAATAGTTGTTGTTGGGGATGTTTCTTTCTAGATGACTAACACAGGATGTCGGAATATGACAGTTTGTACTGATTATTGTTTGTTGATGCGCTTCAGGGTTATCCATAATGTATTGTCTTATACTATATTCAAACATCGTTTGAAGCTCTTCAATTTTTTGGCTGGTTACAATGCCGTAGTGGTCGATGCTGTCATGAATATCTATTGTTGTATTCTGCAATTCAAATATGAGGGCTTGGTATTCACTCCTGAGTATATTAAGTAGTGGTTGAGGTTTTTTTATTGTTTTATTTTCGCATAGCGCCTGTGCGAAGGTGCATATTAATTGTATTTTAAACGTTATGCATTTTTCTGTTTCTTGGGCGTGAAATAATCTGTCGCTAATATAGGCTGTCAGTGCACTTTGCAAATCTTGCTGTTCTGCTTTGATAGTGGTGTCGACGAACTTACAAAACGCTCTGCATTCTTCTTGGATAGCCTGATTGTCCATTGGAGCATAAGCTGCTTGTGTTAACCGCTCAAGCTGAATGCGTCTATCGTTGATACTTCTTCTGCTTGTGCTAAGGCTAAAGTACGCTGCGATGTCTGAACAGCATGAATACATTGCAGATGGCAAGGTGCGCAAAATACCCCATCTGGTTGTTTGAGCGGTCGAGGTGGTTTCTCGTGATGGGAACGTGTGGTACTTGGTACGACCTGTTGACGTTGAGGGAGCAGCCATAAAATATACCTCAGCGCTATATCAGCGTTTACTGCAGTGGTTAATGTGAACCTATAGATTGGTATTAACAGCTGTAGTTCCGCAATGCGGATTTATGGGGCTGGTATTGTCAATTTACTTAACAGGTGCTGGCAGGAATTTTCCTGTCTTATCCGTTACTTTTCGAAGCTAGTTTTTGGCATCGGGCTTTTTATTGTCAGGCTGGTGTTGTTTTTTCAAGGCTTCCAGTTCTGCGAGTTCTTCCTCTTCCTTTTCGTCCTCTTCTGTTTTAATTGGCTCTACGCTGAGATCCAGACCACCACTGCTCGAACTGCTACCGTTTTCATGGTGCAGTTTGAGTTTTAGACGAAGATTGTTAGGAAAGTCAGCATTTTTCAACGCCTCATCTTCGGTAATTTTTCCCTCGACGGTGAGCTTGAAAAGTGCGCTGTCAAAGGTTTGCATGCCTAATTCTTCGGATTTGAGCATGACATCCTTGATGGAGGCCAGGTCACCTTTTTGAATCAATTCCTTGATCGTGTGTGTACCGAGCAGGATCTCAATCGCGGCACAGCGCTTTTTATCCACGGTGGGAATCAGGCGTTGGGAAATGAATGCCCGGAGATTATTACCGAGATCCCCCAGCAGCTGTTTGCGCCGCTCTTCCGGGAAAAAGTTGATGATCCGGTCCAGCGCCTGGCTGGCGTTGTTGGCATGCAGGGTGGAAATCGCCAGGTGACCGGTTTCGGCAAAGGCCATGGCGTATTCCATGGTTTCCTGGTCCCGGATTTCACCGATCAGGATAACATCCGGCGCCTGGCGCAGGGTGTTTTTGAGGGCGGCATGGAAGCTACGGGTATCCACACCGACTTCGCGCTGGTTGATGATGCTTTTCTTGTGCTTATGCACAAACTCAACCGGGTCTTCAATGGTGATGATATGGCCGCCGGAGTTGCTGTTCCGGTAATCGATCAGGGCCGCGAGGGAGGTTGACTTACCGGAACCGGTTCCACCGACGAACAGGATCAGCCCGCGCTTGGTCATGATGACGTCTTTCAGGATTTCAGGGAGTCTGAGGTCGTCAAATTTAGGGATGTCGGTTTTGATGTTCCGGGCAACGATGGAGATTTCATTGCGCTGCTTGAAGATATTGATCCGGAACCGGCCACAGTTGGGTATGGATATCGCCAGGTTCATTTCCAGCTCACGCTCAAAATCCTGACGCTGCTCTTCATCCATAATGCTGTTGGCAATGGCTTCAATATCACCGGATTGAAACGGCTCCTTGGCCAGGGGCTTTAATGTACCCTGGAATTTCGCACAGGGAGGCGCATAGGTGGAAAGATACAGATCCGAGCCGTCCTTGCTCGCCAGAATCTTGAGCATCTTATTGAATTCCATACGCTATCGTCCCTGATACGAGGTCTTACTGGAAATGGTTATCGTATCTAAGTAAAGCACAGCCAGAAGCAATTGGGAGGGACGTCCCGGTGTGCGGAAAATGAAGGGAGCCAACGGTTACTGGTGATTCGACCAGACGCCCTGATCGATCGCTCTGGCTGCCTGCAGCAGGTGTTCGGCATCATGCTGTGTGATCACGGTATGGTGATGAGAATACGCCTCATGATAGAAGGCATGGAACGCTTCTCTGACGGCATGCTCACCATAAGCATCCGATACGGCTGCATAAAAGGAGCGATTGATAAAAAAGCGGGGCTGGCAACGGGACAGCAGGTGACCAATAGTGGATGTGCTGACCGTTGTAATGGATTCAGTGGCATGATTATATTTCACGCTTTCCTGAAGACGGGCGTTTTCACCCACTTTCTGGCTGGAAAATACCGTTGAATCCAGGCTGACAATAAAAGGTCTGTGCATAGTAGTGTAAATCCCTCCGTGGACTCGCACTATTAATTAACGATAGCAATAAAGGCTGGGGGTAGGGAGTGGGTGTTAAGACATAATTGATGTGTTATTTGCGCATTTCATGAAGAAAATGTCAGTTTTTTTACTGGTTTTTAGTTTTTTATAACCAAAACGTATAGTTGCGTGTTTTTTAATCGTTCAAGTCTGCTTTGTTAGGTTTGAAATGAAACTTTATGTGTTTCTTTCAGACAAACGGTCATGCATTAATTCTTTCTTAGTTACATGGTTGCCAATATGGAAAATCTGCCTGCAGTTGCGGGTTCAAGCGGAATGGGTAAAAGAAAACTGTCGCATGATAGTACGCCTCATAAAGCAAAAAGGATGTTTGACTTTAAAGATAAGGTTCAGCTAAGGGAGGGGATCTATGTCGGAAGTATGGAGAAAATCCGGGTTGTTTCTTTATCCCCATCTGAGAGGGAGCGGTATGTGCCACAGAAGGTGTGGGATAGTTATGGCATTGACTTGAAAACACGAATACTCCCGGTTTTCCATGCGAAATTCCCAGGCTTTGATAAACCACCAGACAGGGAGTTCCATATTAAGATTCTTGATAGGATTGAAGTCTGTTTTAGTCAACGTAAAAAACAAGAAGATGATGCGTCTACTCCGGTCGCAAAGGAAGAAAGTCATGCAGGCACTTCAGTGGAAAAAGAAAGTGATGCCGTTATTCAACTAGTAAAAAAAATAGAGGATGCCGATGATTTTTTGATTGAATGTAAAGAGTCCAAGTCGCCTTCTGTTGAGGTATTCACCTGTGGCTATCTTGGTAAGCCAGAAGACTTAAGTGATAAACAATCCTATGTGGAATTACCCGGTAGAGGTAATGTTGCAACCGGCAAGGTCGTCGCGGTGTTTTTTTCCAGTCCTGCTGTTGATCAATGGGCGAGTGCCCATCTTGCAGGAAGTGCGAAAAAATGCGACATGCAGATGTCATTCAAGCTACCTAAAAACACGCGTAGCAGTCATATGTCAATTGATACGATTTGGCTTAAACCCGGAGAGGGTGCAGTGTTCCAAAGAGAAGATATGGTGTGGAAACTGCTATATCATTACCGAAACAAACCTGTGAAATTTGAATTGAAAACGCTAGTCTACCAAGCGCCTCTTATTGCCGATGAACACGCTGAAAGTATTACGATTAGTGACGGTGAACCGTTTTTGTCTAAAGAGGTTATCAGTACGATTTATCAGCATCAATGTGAGCAGGATAAGGGGGCTTCGCCTTCAGATAAAGGTGGGAGAGAGTCACTTGCTTGGAAATGGTGTACAAAGGATTCACTTCCTGTTTTTTTGAATGAGTCGACTAAACGGCAGCGGATACACTTTTTTTATCATTTGGAAAGTCATTTGCATACTGTAGCTGTCTTCCTGTTTGAAAATAATAATTCATGGGTATGTTATATTCATGAGACGCTTGGTAGTGAGAATGAAGTGGCGCGTAAATTAAGGTGTGAGATCGAAGAGGCTTTACAGGGTGTTTATCAGGATAAGTGGATATATATTTTGTATCCCTCTCTAAGATTGCAGTATGACTATGATAGTTGTGGGGGGATTGCCCTTGATGCAATGGAGCTTATAAGAAAAAAGACAGAGGGGTTGATTAATGATTTGAAGGCTGTGGGGATCAGTAGACATAAAAAAAGAGGGAAATCTAAAGCGGAAATTATTCATGTACACGTTGGATCTGATCAGTTACCGATCGCGTTTATGAAATATTTTCAGGGTAAGCCTGACATATTATCAAAGTGGAAGTTAAAACAAGAGGTCGAAGACGGGAAAATTCTACGCGATTATCTGGAAGAAAGGAGTGTGACTCTCCATGATCCTGTTAGTAATAAAACGCTAACAACTAATCTTGAACCTTTTAACAGACGTTATGATTTCATGAATATTTATAAGTGCCTTGTAACTAATGTTAAAACGCAGAAGAAAATATCAGATAAGCAGAAGAGTAAAGAGCCTATACCTAAGAAGCAGTATACTCATGAACAAAAAATGCAGGCTCTGGCGCTGCGCAGTGAAGGTAAGACGTGGGAAGAGGTACGGACTCAGACTGGGGTGCCAGATTATGTGGCTAGGCATTATCAAAAGAAACAACCAGTGGTAGGCGGAGGGAGTCGTCAGCCTGATTCAGGACAAGCCGTGAGTGCCGTCACTGTCAGCGCTTCCGACAGTAGCGTAGTGGCGGAATCCACTCCTCAGACCAGTCAGTCGCCGTTGATACTTCCCATGCCCATACCCATACCCATGCCTGTTCTTGCTCCGATCCTTGTTCCTATTCTTATTCCAATTCCAGTTCCAGTTCCAGTTCCAGTTCCAGTACCCGGACCTTTATCTGCGCAGGATAGGGAGGATTCATCCGAGGAGCAGTAACGTTTCAAGCATGGCGCCTTGTCTGTGGGGCTATTAGACAGGATCATCAGTACGTTCGGTGGGTTTGAATTTTAGGTGACATAGGGTGAGTACATGACGACGGTTGATCTGTATAGGAAGATATAACGTCTTACCCTTCTGCTGCCGTATGCCAGAATATCAGACACTGACAGCCAACATGCAAAGGGGGTTGCGGCGGGCTGTGCTCATAGATCAGTTGCAGGGATTCACAGTCAGCGCAGTCATCGCAGCTTTTGACTTCCCAGCGAAGTTTTTCACCCTCCGGCGCGGTAATAAGTCGGAAGGTATTGGTTCGGGCAACGCTGTAGGTGCTTTTCATCAGCTTGGCCAGCGCTTCATAGTATTGCCAGGCCATCTGTAAATCGCGGATCTTTTTCTCCATGCCTTTTGGGGGAATCAGGTAATAGAGTTCGCTCAACGGCAGTATATTGACCAGTTTCCCCATGACACCTTTTGCACCTTCCAGCAAGGAAATCGCATCGGCCTTGTTCTTGGCTTTTTCATGGATGTTGCAGTCGGAGATCAATTCAGACAGGTCAGTCATGCTGAGCTGCTGCAGTAACACCGATTGTGGAATATCCGCGCCCTGCAGGCAGAGGGTTGCGTTAACCAGCTTTTTCATATGCTGAATAACCAGTTTGTCAGTGTCGCTGATCTGCATGATTTTTTCGATATGCGAGGCATAGGGGATGTAGATTTCGTGGGCCTCTTTACCGTGGTTGGTGATGAAAATCTCATCAAGGCCTTTGGTATCCGGCACATCACGCAATAACGGGGCAATGTCGGACGAGAGCCGGATGGGAAGCGATTGCATGGCTTTGTCGGTAAATTCACTCATCATGTAGCTTTGATCTGTTTTATTTGCGCCCTCCCAGTCCTGAGAGTTTTCAATGAGCGAACTGATGGTTTCCTTGAACTGTTTTTTGTGCTTTTTGATGTAGGCGTCAACCTCAAGGCAATGGGCCTGGTAGCGTGCGAGCACCGGTGCAAGGGGGGCCTTTTCGAGCCACTCGCCATTTTCGTAGTGGTCAATCCGCTCTCTCACCGCTTGGGCGATCTCTTCGGAGTCGGTGGCCAGTGTTAGTTGAGAGGTGGTGCCAGGATTGAGCAGATAGCCGTTGGCTGTTTTCTCGATAGGGGGTATCTGGTAGATGAGGCGGCCTGAATCATTGGTGCTAAGGGCGCTGTTCAAGGGGGTTTTTTCAGTGGCGGGCAGTGTGGCCGGGGCCGCCTCTTCCTCATCCTGCCTGGCACGGGGAGGTGCATAGCCAGGGTCAGAGGTTGCGGGGCCGGCAAGATATACAAAAAGGAATGTGACCAGGCCTGAGAGGGTTGGAGGCATCCAGCCAACGGTCGGATCAACAGCCATGGCGAGGGTGATGATCCCGCAGATCAACCCTATCAGGTAAAACAGCATTACTTTTATGTAGGCCATGGGTTGCTGAGCTCCTGCCGACAACCGTGTATTCAATCTTATATATTTACCATTTATGGATGAGTAACGTAAACCGGTTATCGTCCTCAGCAATGCTGACAGAGGTGTTTGGTTTACTGATGCTACCACTGTTTGGCAGGAACTTATTGTCAAAAAATGTCTCTATTTCTGATTCGAAATGATGATTTGCGTTTCGAGAAGTATGACTGGTTTGTCGGAATCTTAATCTGTTTTTAGCAAGTGAAGTGTTTTTTAAAATAGTCTTGTCTAAGACAGGCAATAAAGAAAAGGGAAATAAGTTTATTTTACCTCTCTTGTTTGGTTGATGTATCGCTAGCTTCTGGTGAAATAGCGTAGGGTATCCTGATCGAAGATGTCATGGTTCTGTGCTGTTTTAGGTAGCCTAAAGTGAGAGCAGCACTTATCCATATCCTGATTTATGGAGGAAACGCTGGTAACAACGAAGCGCTCGTAGTTAACGCTGTTTGGAATTTGTCATGTGTAAGGATGTTTTATGAAACTAAGTCAGGCGGGTTTGAGGCGGGCGGCTTCGGACGATAATCTCTGGAAAACTGATCGGTGTCGTGAGCCTTTTGAAGGGGCGTTTCATTGGCGCGTATGTCGAAAGGATGTTAAGGCGTGGCGCAGTCAATTGAATCTCTGTTCCAGAGTACATGACGATAATATTGAAAAAGAAGATGGTTTTTATAAACAAGAATGGAGTGTTCAGACTGCCCCTGCCCGTATGATAAAGGTTTGTGTAACGTCCATTCAGTCAATGTTACAGAATGCCCTCCTACCTGAACCAGAAAGAACCTCAATGCGTGCTATAAAACGAGAGTTTCACTTGTTGATGAAGGAGTGCTTGGAGTGCTTGGAGGTATTGGCGATAGGTGGCTCTAATGAAATGGCGTGGTTCCATCGATATGCTGAGTTTGCCAAGGTGTTTTTTTGGAGTGGTGAATTTAAAATAGTCATTGGTTTGGCTGCAGAAATAATAATTACGAAGTCAAAAGAAGAACTGACTGGTTGGAATTCTGATTGTTTTTCAACAGTAGAGACTGAGCTAAGTGATAAAATAAAGTTTTCGTTAGATGAGTACTTTTCTCTCCATAGGGATTTCTCCTTTATAGAATTATGCCATAAAAACATATTGATGCAGCTGATGAAGGCTATCAACAAAAAACTTCAGGAGGATAAGGCGAAAGAGTCCGCGTTAGAATCAATCAAGCAGCCATTGTTAACGGTAACGCAGGTGACGCGTCAATTTGATCAACGTTGTAACCGAGTTTTTGATGATCTGTTTAGCTGCTTTTTCAAGTGGAGGTATGGTGATGCCGAAGAAAAAAACGTCATAGAGGCTGAGTTTGGAGAATGCGTTAAACAGTTAATGAGTGAGCTGAATGCTTTGCGGGCTAACGAATGTATTACGACAAACTGTCAGACTGAGATCAGGGAGATCAGATTAGAAATAGAACGGTTGATGGCCGTGATTGAGTCTGAGTACTTCACGCTGGGTGAGCTTGAAACACTTGCCGGCTTAACCTGTGATATGTACAAAGAGGTTGTTAAGGGGCATCATCTTTTTCAGGCTTTCATTGCGTCAAAAGAGAAACCATATCTCACAAAGGTGGTTAAACGCCTTAAATTGGACGCTTGTCATGAAGACGTATTATCAAACCTGGTTCGTTACGCCCTCTTTCGCAGACTTGATCTTGCATTGATCGATGTGCCTGCCACGTATCGTTCGAAATACCGTGAAACGATTCTTCGCGCTGAATATGCCGAATGTTTTTGTCCTGAGATAGCGAGGAGAAGAATGGCGGCAACCGCCCTGGAGGCTGAAAGACAGGGGATACGGTCTCAGCGTCGTTTTCAAAGTGCTGATATTTCATTGGCTAAAAGTCAATTACCACCACAGTGGAGGATTGAATTACACGAACAATCAATATGGCAAGACGCTGGTTCGAGGACGTTGCCTGGGGTTCAGTCTGGTATCAGTAAACTCTGTGATGAATTTGTTCAGCGAGAAAAACGAGTAGAGGAAGTGCTTTTGGCAAGACAGCTTGAAAAGCTTCCAGAACAGAATGAACATCTCACATTGCCAGGCACAAATAAGGATAAAGGCGTTGCTGCGATCCAAGGGCGACGTCACAAAGGAATGGAAGATACATTTCATACCTCTAGTGTTTCATATCATGCTGGCGGTGTTGAAGAAACTTTTACGTTGATGATGGTTTGTGATGGGCATGGAGGGCCTCATGCAGCGGAGCATTTTTCTAGTCAATTTGGTGATGTGCTGAAAGATGAACTGAATGAACGCTGTTGTTTCGGCTGGTCGTTGGATGCGTTTTATAATGCGCTGGTTATGACGTCAGTAAAGATGAATCATCGCTATACCGGGGATGACGGATCAACAGCAGCGATTTTTTTGCATCATCGAGGGCATCTTTACGCCTGCAATATTGGTGATAGCACCACTCTGCTCATTACCCCGGAGACGGGTACTGTAAAGCAATTAAGTGCCGAAGAACTAATGACAGATAAAGCAACTGCCAGACGTGTAGCCCTGTATGGAGGGACATTGAATGCAGACACGGCACCGGGCCATGAAAAAGTCTTGGGAGTTAGAAGCGCTAGAGGAGTACCAAAACTCAGTATGAGCAGTGCATTCGGTGATCCCCATTATGGTGGTGCACTGACAGCACGAGCTAACGTGGGGCGTACCAGCGTGAAGTCCTTGCAGGGTAATAAGCACTTGGTAATCTGTTACTCAGATGGTGTATCAGAAGTGGATAGTGTTGAGAATATTGGTGCTTTTATTTGTGAGAACTATACAAAGTACGGCTGTATGAAAAAGCTAACCAAGGATTTGGCAGAAAAGGTTTTCCGTTCAGGATCAAGCGATAACACGACTGCCCTTGGTTGGTTGCTGGATTTGGAGCAAGCGGGCATCGCTTCATAAATGCCCCCTTTCATATGTTGTACAGAAAGAGGGCAGGGTAATTTATTGCATCAGTGGGTGGTAACAACGTCGACTTTTTCGGCTGCCAATACACCCGGTGACTGGTTTCCTGAGGCAATACGCCAGTCTTGAAGGCTTTCCTCTCGGGTAATATCGCCCTTTGATACAGGATTAGCAGGATCATTTTTCCAGCGCATCCAGCCACTGCTGTATATCTGGTTGTTTTCGTAACCCATGGCCTGCGCGTACCACCAGACTTCCGACGCTCGCCAGCCATTGCCGCAATAGAAAGCCAGCTCCATGCTATCCGGATGGATACCCCATTGACTCCAGAATGCTTCAATCTCCCGGTAGTTGCGCATGGTGTGATCCGGGTTGTGGTAGTCATTCATATCCCAGGCAGAGTCGCCGGACTGTCCCCAGAGGGCGCCGGTGATCCGGCCTTTCTTCTGGAAATAACCGTAGCCACTGATATCACCCACATACTCTTCCCAGCTGCGAATGCTGATCAGTGCGCCATCGTGCTGGTTGCGCAGTGCTTTCGCCTGCTCGATATCAATCACGACACCTGCATCGCCCGGGCCGGTCACCCCAAAGTCTTCTACCGGTATTGGTTGAACCCAGCCTTTATCCAGCGGAAGACCGGCGGCGGACCAGACATTCTTGCCACCATTGAGCATGACCACATCGCTGACACCGGCATACTTCATGACCGAGGCGCCACGGGCGGCACCAATAGAGTCGGTGCTGTATACGGCAACTGGCGTTTTTTTGTCTATACCAAGTCGTAGCAGCGACGCACGGATATCTTCAACACTGTTGAGTTCATAAATGGGGGGATGTTCGAATTCCAGGTCATCCCAGTACAGGGCGCTCGGGATATGGCCTTTACGGTATGCGTTGCCCTTACCACCATCCCAGCCGATCTCAACGACTTTCAGTTGTGGATTGTTTTTGATTTGCTCATTAAGAGCGCTGGGGGGAACCAGTGAGTGATACCCCGGCAAATGATCGACAGGATTGTCCTTGATGGCTGCCCACTGGTTGTAGCCGCCTTTCAGTATCGAGATCTGAGCTACGTTGAGCCCCATTTCACTCACGAGCCAGTTGGCAACAACCGTGCTTTGCTCGCGGTCATACCCATAAACGACGATGGATTGGTCTGGCTGAATACCGGTACGTTGATACGCCGTGTCCAGTTCGGGAAGGTCACGGGTAATCCAGTCAGCAGACAGGAGTTTGGCTCCCGGAATGTGCCCGCCCCGCTGTTCGCCATGCAATGTCCAACCATTGAAAGCATCGGGGCTTCGGGTATCAATCAGTGTGTATTGGGATGTAGTCAGCTTCTGAGACAACTGCTGTGGTTCGATTGTCGTGTAAGCAGTAGATGCAGTCATCGATGGCTTGTCGGGTTGGCAGGCGGTAATAAACAATACCATACCACCCAGGCAAATTGCCCTGGCAAGAGATGTGTACAACATGGTCTTCCTTTTGTTGCGAGTTCAATAGTCGCAGAAGGGCATTAATATGCCGAAAGGATACCGGGCATGTTTTAACGCAGATCAAAAAAGCGATCATCATTGCATCGGTTTTGTACGTAGGCAGGTTGTACTGCCGCAGTGCCTGTCTATGGGATATCCGAGGCGAGCGTCATTTATCGATAGAATGTGTCATTGATAGTGACAGCGACGCTTTCATGGCATGGGTATGATGATTTTCATGAGGGAGATATGCCTGTTTTCTTTCCCGCAGTTAGTCAATCGTCCTGTAGGGTGACTTTTATTCGGGTAATACACCGTGAAAATCATTGGGGTGGTTCACGTGCGAAGAATAAAATAAGCGAGTCATGGTGAAAGATCAGCGTTTTATCGTGTTATTTGCCCATCTTCAGGAGGGATGGGATTGATCTATTGAAGCGGCTTTGAAAGCGTGTACCATCTGTCGCTCATGAAAAATGAGATAAAGTGTTGTATGCGTGCAGAAGCACCAGCCAAAACTGCGGCTGACCGGATAGGCGGCCATGGGGGATCTCACCTTGAAGAATCATAGCCATCGCTGACAGGGCTCAGCGTATCCATCAATAACATTTCTGTTAACACATTCAGAGCGCGCAAGGTTTAGTCCTGCAATGTAGGCTCTTTTTCTGCTTTCTGGCAGCAGATTACAGGGGGAGTTGATCAGTGTGGTGCTGGTTTCTTGGTCGTCTTAGTAATCAGCGAATTGCCAATCTGGTATTCGCAGACAATTTGTTAAGTCATGTGGCCGTTGTCGCCGGTATGGTAGGGGGGGGCTTGATAGGGTATGAGTTGATTGCCCTGGTGTTTTCCATTGAATCACCCATACCATCCCTGGTTGGTGTTGTGGTCTTTGTCGTGGGTGTTTCCCTTCGGTTTCTGGTACGTGAATCGGTGGATGAATACGCGATCCGCTGGCGCCGTCTTCAGTGCCGGGCCATGGAGGAAAACAGGTCGTTGGATGAGTTGTTAACGACAGAATTTACAGGCCAGAGTTTCTATCACAAGAAAGGCTGATTCTGTATTTAAAACTCGCCTGGATCGTGTGTGTTTTTAAGATTATATGACGATTTAGTGCCGCTTTTGTTGACACAGGCAGAGTAAGTGCTTGTAGTAAGCGGCTTACTATGGGGTTGCAGGCGTTACTAGGTTATTGGCCGGTAACCCCAAGCCTGGATTACGCGTGGCATACCGGCAATTGTGTCCGGGTTGTCTGCGAAAGCATACAGTTCAGTGATGATTTCATCGATTTCCGGTGCGCTGGCCAAGCCATCGTGTAGCAGGGTATCAGCTATATTTTCCATGGTGATCGCGCTGATCAGCTTAATATCACCTTCCATACCCAAGGCTTGTACCGCCGCCATCCTGACATTAGTGAAGTGGTTTTGCCGCAGCAGTGACGGTAGTTTCATGCCTATGAAGGGATCTCCTCCCCGATGCTTGACACAGGCGCAGTAGAGTGCCTGATAACGTTCAAATGCAGGGCAATCTGGGTAAGTTGTATTCCCTTTAAAATCAATATCTTCGAGGATAATGCTGCCACCGGGTCTCAGATGCCTGTAAAGCATGGTCAGGGTTTGTGAAGGGGATGCCAGATGCGTCAACAGGAACCGGGCATAGATAACGTCATAAGCGCTGCTGTCGTGTAGGTCCCTGACATCCATTGGCAGGAATGTGACATTATCAATGCCTTGCAAATGGGCCTCGGTTCGCGCCATGGTTAATTTGATCTCATCAATATCGCCGCCTGTTACGTGGCCGTCAGGCCCGACCCGCCTGGCGAGCTCCAGTGAAACCGCTCCGCTTCCACAGCCTATGTCCAGGCATTCAAGGCCATTATTCAGCCCAACTCTGTCAAGCAGGGCGCTGGTATCGGTAGCAATAAGCGGGGCGATCAGACGCATTCTTTTTGCGCCTTCTGTGCCGCTGCGGATGACATAATGGGACAGTTTGTCCATTTCATTAACTCCAATGGCATGAAGGCGAAAATGTATAGGTTAGTATGAGTAAATTTGTCCAGAATTGGATCGTTTTTAAGTCTTCAGTTAATGAAAACAATAGGTTGCCAAAGAATATGAATATTTTTTCTAATCAAGATTTGGCCAAATTATTGACTATACTAAAGACGCGAATCTTCACGTCTTCCTATGTGCATGTTTCTAACATGCAAAGGGCGGTGACTTAATCATTTAATGTTGATGCCGTCTTCCTCTCTCAATGATGGTGGGCATGAATGCCTCTCATATCGAATATGGCCGCATCTCCAAGGGGTAAGTGAAACGCACGGGCTTTGAGAATGTAGCGGGATGTGTTTTTAGCGAGACCGATAATGTTATTCCTGTATTGAGACATTTTCATAGACAGGATGCGGCCATTGGCATGTGCCTGATGTCGAAACATGGTTGTCTTCAGAGTTAAACAGAGGTTTGAATACGTTTGGGTCTGAAATATGGAATACAGGATAGGTATATGTCCCCCTGTAATCTACGGTGGAAAATCCTTCGGACTGAACCGTAAAGTAATGGCAGACTACTTCTTCGGGTATATCCAGGTCGCCTGTCATGAGACTTGCCAGCAGTTCCCAGCCAGTAGGGATAGGCGCATAAGTAATGACCAATACGCGAGTGCCCACCGGCAACCACAGTTGGTATTGGCGGTTGTAAAAGGTCCACACTCGTTTCAGGTTTTCAACATTTTGATCCGCATCGCCAAAATAGATCGTAGCATCAAATTCAGCACCCGAAACAAATCGAATCAATAATTCGGTGGGCTTAGTGTTTTGTAAGTTTTCATCGTTCTCTATCGAAATCGGGTCAGCAATAGCGCTTTGGTTTTGTAGTAATAAAAATAATATGCTAATTAATGCGGTAGTTTGCTTCATAAATTGTCGTGTGTCGTATAATTTATGTGTTTGCTAATATATATCTAATATTGAGCAGGTTCAGGCCATGGGCAGTGATAGTAATTGTCTGAGATGATATGATCAAAATCGGATTTGAATATTGGTTTTAGCGTTTTTGTATTAGTAATTCTGAACGTAGTATATGAGTCAATATTGTGGTTGAATCTGATGGTAGATTCACCTAGGTCAGTAATATCAAAATATAAACATCGTAGTGCGGTATAGGGGGAGTAACTGACTACGATCCTCGTACCAACGGGGGCCTTTATTATTTGCGTGTTTCCAATACTGCCTCCTCTTATCAGGCTCAATTGATGGTAGGGTGAATCCGGATTTCCATATCGAATCTCTGTGTTGATTTGGCGGAGCCCGCCAGGACGTAGGCGTATCAATTCATCAATAATTATTGTTGCATTATCGTTGGTGTCATGTTCGATCCTTTCAGGATAAATATCTTCTTCATCGTCAGCGATGCATATAGATGGGGATATCATCATTGTTGTTAAATAAAGAAAGCTTGATATGTGAAAACTGTTTTTAATGCTTTTGGATGATGGCATCTTTAGGCTCCTTTATATGACTAAAATGAGGAATGATTAGGTTGGCAGCCTTTTTCTCCCCATTAATACGAGAGTCTAATGAAAAGTAGAAGGGAGGTATTACAGGTGCAAGTAAAACTATCTCTATCTGTACGTTAAACGGTAATTCCAGATATATGACGCATCTGTGACTTAAAAAGCAATAAATCTGACGCTAAGTCTCAGTATGGTGGGAAACGTTGATATCGCTCAATAAAACCCTGCATCATGCCCTTGATTGCGGAAAACCGTAATAGGATTTCGCCAATCGGATCCAGATAATCCATCCCGTACTTCGGAAGTGGATGGGATCTGGTGGTCCCCTTGGTCTTCAAAACCAATGTGAGCCGCGAAGGCTCTGGTAGGTTCGATTCCTGCTCCTTCCGCCACTGCTTTTCTTTCCTTCTTATTACACGCAAGACTGCGGGGTTGTTATAGCCATGAGCGCAAACCCGAAGGGAATCGTTCGCCTGCCGCAAGTGGAGCAGCTGCTCCAGGAACCGATCCTCGCCCCCTATATTCGTCAACTGAGTCGTCCGCTGGTCACCGATGTCGTGCGCCGTACATTGGCCGCCATACGACAAGAGGCATCTTTCCGCACAGAAGGCATTGCCGATGAAATGCTGTATGCCCGCCTGGAAGACGCCTGCCGTTTCCTGTTGAACCAGCGTCATGCGCGGGTTATTAATGCCACCGGTACCGTGGTTCATACCAACCTGGGGCGTTCTCCTATTGACCCTGCCCTGTGGGATTCGGTTGCCGATGTGAACACCGGCTACTGCAATCTTGAGATCAAGCTCTCGGATGGCAAGCGCGGTCAGCGCAAGGGAATTGTCAGCCAGCTGCTCAGCAGTCTGACCGGTGCCGAAGAAGGCATGGTGGTCAACAATAATGCGGCGTCTGTTTATCTATTATTGAATGAGCTGGCCCGCGGCAAGGAAGTGATTGTTTCCCGCGGTGAGCAGATCCAGATCGGCGGTGGGTTCCGAATTCCGGATATTCTTGCGCTCTCTGGCGCCAAACTGGTTGAAGTGGGCACCACCAATATCACCACGGCGGATGACTATATCAATGCCGTGACGGAAAACACCGCCATGGTGTTGATGGTGCATTGTTCGAACTTCGTCGTGCGTGGTTTTACTGAATCCCCTGACATTCGCGATGTAGCGCGCCGGCTGCCGAAGCATGTGATCCTGGCCGTTGACCAGGGTTCAGGGTTGTCGACAGAACGCTTTGCCGCAAATGAAACACCATCGGCGCATTATATCCGTGCGGGCGCCGATCTTGTCTGTTTCTCCGGTGACAAGATTCTGGGAGGCCCTCAGGCCGGCATCATCTGTGGCCGAAAGGAAATCGTACAGAAGCTTGAGAAAAACCCGCTGATGCGAGCCTTCCGGCCCGGTCGGATGGTGTATTCCCTGCTCGAAGAATTGCTGATTCGCAAACTCAACCGTGAATCAGAAGGGCAGGGCGTGGCAGAAAAGGCGGCGACCGGTCAGGCCGTTATTCAGGCGCGGGCGCAACAGCTGGCGTCTGAGCTGGGCGACAGTGTGCGTTTGTTGCCCTCGGAAATGGTCGTGGGTGGTGGCACGTTACCGGATGAATTTTTCCCATCCTGGTCACTGGAATTACAGGTCGATAAATCGGCTGACCAGATTTTGGCCGATCTGCGGGCAATGCCGCTTCCAGTGATTGGCGTGATCCGTAATGACCGTGTACAGCTGAACATGGCGGCAATTCTACCGCGGGAATTGTCCGTGCTGACGGAACAACTCAGGAGTTACCTCGGCTTATGAAAGCGGTGATTGGCACAGCCGGCCATGTGGACCATGGCAAGACCGCCCTGATCAAGGCGCTGACCGGTATAACCACGGCACGACCGGTGGAGCAGGCGCGGGGCATGACCCTGGACCTGGGCTTCGCCCATTTTGATGATGACGACGGCAATACCGTCGGTGTCATCGACGTACCCGGCCATGAACGTTTTATTCGCAACATGGTTGCCGGTGTCTGGAGTCTGGACCTGGTGCTGCTGGTTGTGGCTGCCGATGAAGGCTGGATGCCGATGACAACGGATCACCTGAAGGTGGCGCATGCCATGGGGATTCGTAACATTATCCTTTGCATCAACAAGTCGGATACCGTTGACACTGAGACATTGGCGCTGGTCGAAGAGGACGCGCTGGAACATTGTCTTGCCATCACCGACGAAATACCGGAATCGATCACCGTGTCTGCCCTGACCGGGGAGAATATCAACGCGCTGCGTAAGATGGTTCTTAGACAGCTGCGTCAGGTCGAGCGTCAGCCATTAGGCCATTCGGCACATCTCTATATTGACCGGGTCTTCACAGTAAACGGCATCGGTACTGTAGTGACCGGTAGCCTTGCGGACGGTTCCCTGAAAATCGGTGACCGGTTGAAAATGTACCCTTCCGGCAAGGATGTGCAGGTCAGAACCCTGCAGTCTTATCACAGAAACCTGGACGAAGCCGAACCGGTTTCCCGTGTAGCGGTTGGCCTGAAAGGCGTGACGCGTAAAGAACTGGAACGTGGTTGCTGTATCGCTGGGCGTGATGCGCTTTGTCAGGTCACAGATCGTCTGTTTGTTCGCCTTGAAGAAGGCGCGGATACCAGTCGTCGTAACCGTGAAGTGGAAGTCGCACTCGGTACCTGGAATGGATTGGCGCGACTGGTGTACATCAAGGATACCCGCCTTGCCCTGCTGAAGCTGGATAAACCGGTGCCCTGTTTCTGGGGGCAATCCATGGCCATGATTCGTCACGGTGGCAGCGAACTGATCCACAGTGGTCGTATTGTCTGGACCAGTGATGTTGCCATGCATCTGCGTAAACGCCTGCAGGCCCTGTTGAATGATCTGCCGGAAACGCTGGCGCCTTCCGACCAGTTGCGACTCAGTCTTGACCTGAACGGTTATGCACCATTGGCGGCTGTAGCAGATGGTGATGCTTTCATCGACAGCAGCGACTACCTTGCGTTGGGCGACTGGTTGGTTAGCCGCACCTTCAGCGAAGCGCTGCGCGAACGCATTCTGAAACTGCTGGATGGCGAAGGCATCGCCATGACGCTGGTGGAGCTCAGCACGCGCCTGTCAGTCAATGTTGCTGTCATGGAGCAGGTGTTGCAGGGGCTGAAAGACGAAGACAAGATTCGTATGAGCAAGGATGCCTGGATGGCCGGTGGCGGTGCATCAGAAGATGACCTGGGTCATGACGGCCAGCAATTGCTGGGCCGTATTCGTGCTGCTGGCAAGGATGGTTTTGAAGCGGACAAGGAAAAGGTTGTTGGCGGTCAGAAACTGCTGCGGAACCTGGTGCGCCTTGGTTTCGTCGTGGCCTTTGAAGGCAAGATCTATTATGCGACTGAGCTCTACGATCAATTGCTGCGGGATATTCTGGCAGGTTTCGGCGAAGGTGAACGGTTTGGTATCAACCTGGCCCGTGAGCGCACCGGACTCAGCCGGAAATACATCATTCCCCTGTTGAATAAAATGGAACTGGATCGCTGGGTCCGGCGGGACGACAACGACCGGATAGTACTGAAACTGCCGGATGTTCACGATAAGGCGGCATAGACCATGACAAAACAATTGCTGATCATCAGCAACAACCCCAAGGTGGCGTCAGACTTTGCAACGCTGAATCAGCAGGCCTGCGACAGCTATGAACAGGTACTGCACCAGGTTCGTAACCGGATACATGCTGGCGCCCGTTTGTTGACACACCCGCTGGCGGGCAGTGTCAAACCCGGGGAATCGCCCTATCGTTCGGTGGCAATTGATGATATTGAAGGCACGCTGGATATGCGGTCGCTGGAAGTCATCGAAAGTGCTATTGACCGATTCAATACGATGACAGCCGCGCCCCGGAATCGGTACTACGACGACAAAACGCTCGGCGATTTCCAGCTGATTGATTATCAGCTGTTGAAGTCTGGCCTTGAAGCCATTGATCCCGCCCTGGTGAGAGTGTGACGTATGAGTGAAAAGAATGCAGATCTCCGTCCGGTCAGGGCGGATGAAACGACGGAACAGGTGCGCCTGACCCGCTACTCCCATGGCGGTGGCTGAGGCTGCAAAATTTCTCCCAGGGTCCTGGGAACGATGCTTGAAGGATTGTCCGATAATACCGGGCATCCGTCGTTGCTGGTGGGCAACGATACGGCGGATGATGCCGCTGTGTATGCGCTGGATAATGGTGAAGCCATTATCAGTACCACCGACTTTTTCATGCCGATCGTGGATGATCCGTACGACTTCGGACGGATAGCGGCCGCCAACGCCATCAGCGATGTGTACGCCATGGGCGGAACGCCGATGATGGCGCTCGCGATTCTGGGCTGGCCAATCAATACGTTGCCGCCGGAAGTGGCCCGTGAAGTCTTGCGGGGTGGTCGAGATGCGTGCCGTGATGCCGGCATGCCGCTGGCTGGTGGCCATAGTATCGATGCACCGGAGCCGATCTTCGGACTATCTGTGAATGGTCGTGTATCCGTTGAGTGTCTGAAGCGTAATGACAGCGCGCAGGCCGGTGACCGCTTGTACCTGACCAAGCCGTTAGGTATCGGTATTTTGACAACGGCGATCAAGAAAGGCCATTGCCTGCCGGAACATGAGCGTCTGGTAACGGAAACCATGTGCCGTCTGAACAAGCCTGGTGCAGCGTTTGCGGCACTGGAGGGGGTCACGGCCATGACTGATGTCACCGGCTTTGGTTTGCTGGGGCACCTGCTGGAAATGTGTGAGGGCAGTGGTCTGGGCGCCGTCGTCTATCGGGATGCTGTGCCGCTGCTGCCGGATGTGGATCGTTACCTGTCACTGGGTTGTGCGCCGGGTGGCAGCCAGCGAAACCATGACAGCTATGGTGAGCGTATTGCACCGATGACGGAAAGGGAGATCAAAATCCTGCTGGATCCTCAAACCAGTGGCGGTCTCCTGGTCGCAGTCAAACTGGATGCTGAGCAGGCATTTCTCGCAACGGCTCGTGAGGAAGGGCTGGCGCTGGAAGTGATGGGGCACTTTCATGATGATTCATCACCGGTGACCATCCGTTTTGATCAGTAAACCTTCATGCTAACAATAACCCGCTAAGGTATGGCGGGTTATTGTTGAAAAGGTGTGATGGAATTTTCTCAAAACGCCCTCATGAATAATGGGTTAATACGCTTACAAGTCTTCATAAATACACAGCCTGTGTAATCTCGCGCGTTTCGCTCTTGTTCTAGACCACTCTATAGCGCTACAAAATTTATAGCATGACCGATAAATCCTTTTGTTGGTTTCATGCTGCGGCCTTGCCTGCTACCCCTTACTCCCACTCAGGCGGCAAGGCCGCACCTCGCTAGAACTCCCCGAAAATCCCTTCCTGCATACACACCGGCTTCGGCCGGTGTGTCCTCTTTTGGGGATGGAAAAGAGAAGGGAACAGGGGGAATAGAGAAACCGCTTTTCCACAGAACCCTGTCTGGCCTTATCGATGTTGGTTTTTTCTTCCTGAATAAAAACCGGGAAACTGAACAACGGGTTAGTAATCTACACAGCCTGTGTATTCTGGTTCTGGATAACCTTGTTAATGACCACAGGATAACGCTACAAATTGTATAGCATGACCGGAAAGTGCGCTTCCGGCTTCCATGCATACCCAGTTCTGTGACCTGGCATCTGGCAGGTTTCAGCAGGACTGAGCAGTTCCGATTCAATCTCTCTCTACTCATTCACACCGGCACCTGCCGGTGTGCCTTTTGCTTGATGCAGAGGAAGCAGCAATGCAACTGAAGACTCCAAACGTCTATGTACAGGAAAAATCTATTTTTCCGCCTTCCGTGGCTGAAGTGGCCACGGCAATCCCCGCGTTTATCGGCCGCACTGAAGTTCAGGCTGATGGTGCTGGCGAGTCACTGGTGAACCAGCCGATCCGGATTACTTCCATGGTGGAATTTGAACGCTGGTTCGGTGGCCCTTACCTGGAAAGCTTTTCCTTCACCTCAGTGACGGATGCAGAG
Organism: Kistimonas asteriae; assembly: GCF_018263925.1. Classification (GTDB taxonomy): domain Bacteria; phylum Pseudomonadota; class Gammaproteobacteria; order Pseudomonadales; family Endozoicomonadaceae; genus Kistimonas; species Kistimonas asteriae. The sequence goes on along the minus strand of NZ_JAEVHF010000005.1, from coordinate 116,357 downwards.
GGTAATGTTGTGGATGTCAAGCAGGACTTGGCATCCGTACCGGCGGTGAGCCCCTTTATTCTCTACCACTGTGTCGCCCATTTCTTTGCCAATGGCGGAGGTGCCTGTCATGTGGTCTCTGTCGGAAATTATGAGGATGGTGCGACGGCGACAGACTCCGATGAAAAAGCGCTCTTTGATGATGCGTTGAAAGCGATTGCCAAAATAGATGAAGTGACATTGCTGGTCTTATCTGATGCAGTGGCGAGGCTTCACGATAATACGACGCTGTATTATGCGCTGGCTGATGCTGCCATGGCCCAGTGTGCCAAGTTGAAAGATCGTTTTACCCTGATTGATACCATTGATTCCATAACTGACCTCATCAGTGAGGATATGGATGCGCTTCGTGGTACTGCTACGATCACAGGCGTTGGCATGAATAACCTGAAATATGGTGCCAGCTACTATCCCTACCTGCGTACCACCATGTCGCGTACTTACGATGAAAGCCAAGTAACACTGGATGGTGTCGCCATGGACGACAGTTCACTGGAAGGTACGGCGCTGCATGCCTTGCTTAAGACAAAGCTCTCCAGCCAGTACATGGTGCTGCCACCCTGTCCGGCGATGGCCGGTATTTATGCCCGGGTGGATGGCAGCCGGGGAGTCTGGAAAGCGCCGGCTAATGTCAGTGTCAGCGATGTGATGGGGCCGGTTCGTATCATTGATAACACCGAACAGATGGACATGAACGTGGACACCGTTGCCGGGAAGTCCATCAATGCCATTCGTGCGTTTACCGGCAAAGGCACGCTGGTCTGGGGCGCGAGAACTCTGGCGGGTAATGACAACGAGTGGCGTTATATCCCTGTACGTCGTCTGTTCAATCTAGTGGAGGAGTCGGTACAGAAAGCGACCGGTTTCGCGGTGTTTGAACCGAACACGCCATTCACCTGGCTGAAGCTCAAGACCATGATTGAGAGTTATCTGGAAGGTCTCTGGAAGCAGGGGGCTCTGTTTGGTGAAGTGCGTGAGCAGGCTTTCTTCGTCAATGTTGGGCTTGGCCAGACCATGACCGAAGCGGACATCAATAACGGCATCATGAACATTGAGATTGGCCTTGCTGCGGTCAGGCCTGCGGAATTCATTGTGCTGACCTTCTCTCACAAGTCGGTTTCCAGCTAGATCAGGAAATCCTCGCTTTCCATCTATCTGATTTTTTTGCTCAGGTTGACCTTGCGTGAACCTGCTAATAAGCAGCCGGCGCTGAATGGTTTCAAGCACTGGCTGCCAGGGACGATTACCGGAGAACTGTCATGGCGACAACGGTCGACGACATCAAGAATGAATACCCGATCCCGGTCTACCGCTTTGTGGTCACCCTTGGTGACGAAGCGATTGCCTTTTCGGAGGTGTCCGGTCTGGACATCAGTTACGAGACCATTACTTACAAGGATGGTCTGGGCAAGAAGCATATGCCCGGTCAGCCGTCTGATGTGAACATTTCGCTCAAGCGCGGCATTGTTCGCAAGAAGAGCCAGTTCTATGACTGGATCAACAGCATCAGCCTGAACCTGATCGACAAGAAAGACATTACCGTCAGTCTCACCAATGAGACGGGGGATGAGCCGCTGGTGACCTGGACGGTGACCAACGCCTTCCCCAAAAAATTGACTGCACCCAGTTTTAACGGTGGCTCCAATGAAGTGGCAGTGGAAACCCTGGAGCTGATGGCGGACAACGTGAAGATCGAATTCAGCTAATAAGGGCAGAGCCGTGGCAGCAACAGACATACTCGATGGCATTCTGGGCGAAGCACCGCCACTGGTGGGCTACCGTTTTGCGGCAGTACTGCTGACGGGGTTGCTTCCACAGCTGGCGCCGGTTGATCTCCGGTTCAAGGAGATCCAGGGGCTCAAGGTGACCCGTTCCCTGGCCAGTGACAATAACTGGGGACTGCTCAAACCGGGTGTACAGCGTCGTACGCTGACCCTCAAAAGGGGAATGCCCAATGATCCGACCCCCCTACAGGTGGTGCAGCTGATCGAGCAGGCCTACTGGGACCGGCGACTACTCCGCACAGATATGCTGATTGCGTTGCTCAGTGATACGCCGATCCCTTATCCCACCAAAGCATGGATGGTACCCAGGGCATTCCTGGAGACCATTGAGTGGGACAGCTTGAGCGCAGATAACAATCAGGTATTGATTGAGTCCATGACCTACAGCTATTCCCAGCTGATCCCGTTACCGATCTGATCATTGATGCTGACAGGAGTTGATGATGCCCATTGAACTGAAGGAACTTGAAGTCAACGCGCAGGTGAATAATCCGGCGCCTGATAAAAAAGGCAGTGACAAAGGGGAAGCCTGTTGCAGTAGTGAAAACAAGGGCGGGTCAACTGGGAGTACCGAGGGGCGACTGGCTGAGTCGTTATTACTGGAACTGTTTGAAAGGAAGCGGTGGTAAGTATGGCGTTATTTGGCAGCGATGCCCGGATGACCATCCTGGCGTACGCCGATGATGAACGGAAAACCGGTGAAAAAAAACTGTCACTGCCGTTCAAGGCGGAATCCCTGAAGCTATCCATGGCGAACCAGATAGAGTGCGATTGCACGATTAACAGCGTCAGTGGTGGCGGGCAATACCAGGGGGGAGAACCGGCGGTTGTTGACGTTACGTTCCTGTATGACACCACCATCTATGACGATATCGTCACGTTTACTGCTGGCCCCTTGCTTGACAAAAATCGGGATCTGAAAAAGCAGCTCAAAGCGCTGATGGATACGGTTTACTCCATGGACGGCAAGGTGCATGAATCCCGATTTCTCATTCTCAAGTGGGGTGAGATGCCATTGGGAAATAGCAAGGGTGGCGGTTTTTATTGTCGTTTGAAAAAAATGGATGTGAATTTCACCCTGGTCGGTGGTGATGGCAAGCCGCTGGTGGCTGAAGTCAGTTGTCGTTTTATTGAACACTTGTCCGACAAAGCCCAAGAGAAGATGGAAGACAAGAGTTCGCCGGATCTCACCCATATTCGTCAGGTGCTGGTGAACGATTCCCTGCCTTACAAAACCTGGGACATTTACAAGGATCCCCGTTACCTGGTTGATGTGGCCAGGGTGAATGGGCTGGACAGCTTTCGACGGTTGAAGGTGGGACAGTCATTGGTCTTTCCCCCCCTGGAGCAATAGATGAGTCAAGCGGCCAATATTGCCTTCAAGGCGGACGGAAAAGATCTGAGCCGGGAATTGAAGTTCATTTCGCTAACAACCCGCTATGAGTGTCACTGCATACCGGAAGCAACGGTCGTTGTTTCTGATGGTAATCCGGCGGATGGGAAGTATCCGGCGTCGGAGTTGGCTCAGTTGGCGCCAGGAAAAACGGTTGAGATAGCGTTGAGCTATATGGGTAAAAAGGCGGAAGAAAGCGTCGTTTTTTCCGGACTGATTACTGGCCAGCAGATTCAGGTGTCTCGGGGCAGTAGCCGTCTGGTGCTGCAATTGCACGGTGATCTCATCAAACTCGTAGAGCCTCGTTTGACCCAGGTGTTCAAGGAAAAGAGCAAAGATGGAGATTTGATCAAGACACTGTTGAAAGACGGAGGCGTTAAGTTCGAAGACAAGCATATTGCCAAAACCGAGGTGGAACATACCCAGCTGGCCATCTTCGATGAAAGTGCGTGGTCGTTTATTAAATACCGTGCAGAAGCCAATGGACTGGTGCTGATGCCGGTTGTGAACAGTGTTGTAGTGAATGAACCCGGAAAGGTTGAGGGTAAGTCGCACGCCTTCAAAATTGACCATTTCATTGATGCGAACTTGAAGCTAGACGATACCTCGGCACTGGACAAGGTGTCCGCCACTGCCTGGAGTGTTAAAGAACAGAAGGACGCGAGTCCGGTCAAGGGGGCCGTGCCGGCAATTGGTGGCGGCAGTGAGACGGCCCAGCTGGCAGCAAAGGCCATGGCGCGGAGTGAATGGGTGGCCGTATCGGATGTCCCGGCGGCCGAAGCCGCTTCCGCAGCGAAGGAACTCAAGGGCTGGGTGGCCGGCGAATTGCTCTACCGTGAGCTGGATCGTTACCAGGGAAGCCTGGTGATGAATGGCACTGGTGATATCAATCCAGGCGATAAACTCAAGTTGGAGGATTTCGGCAAGGTCTTCCAGGGGGAGTACCTGGTCACGGGTATCCGGCATGAGGTGGATCAGCAGGGCTGGCGAACGACAGTCCGTATCGGTATACCGATTACCCGCACAGCCTTTTTTCAGGGGTTACATAAACGGCGGGCTGCGGTCCGTGGTTTATTGGTGGGTCAGGTACAGCCTTACAAGGAAGATCCTAACAAGCTTTTCCGTTTGCCCGTCAAGGTACCCACCTTTGGCAGTAAGGATAATATTGTCTGGGCCCGGCCTGCTTCACCGTATGCCAGCAATGAAGTGGGTTTGTTCCTTCCCCCCAAGCCTAATGATGAAGTAGTGCTGGGCTGGTTTGGCAATAGTCCCTCAGAACCGGTGATTCTTGGCGCTGTTCATAATCCCAAAAACAAACCCCCCGGTGTGTATGACGAAAAAATGGAACAGCGCGGTTTGGTGGTATCGAAGGACGCACTGACCCTGATGTTTGATGAAAAAGAGAAAACCCTGACCCTTTCGGCGAGCAAGGATACAAACCAGGTGCTTGCTGAAAAGGATGGCATGGCAATCACCGTGGCTGAGAAGAAGATCAATGTTGGCAAGGAGATGGTCATTGAGAGTGATAAGGACATCACGCTCAAGGCGGGCGCCAAGTTGATCCTGAAGCCCGGTGCGGATGCCGTGATCGAAGCGGGCGGTAAGTGTCAGGTTACCGCCAGCAAAACGGAAATACAGTAACCCCCCCAGGAATGCGCTTTGTGATCATGGCGCTGAAAGACTGATCGGCGAAAGGAGAACGACGATGTCTACCATTCAGATCAAACGCAGTATTACAACCGCTGAACCGGCAGCCAGTTCGCTATTACCGGGTGAGCTGGCCTATTCCGAGGTCAGCGACAAACTGTTTATCGGGTTGGATGATGGTTCCATTGTGTCCATCGGTGGTCAGGTTGACCATGACAAGCTGCAGACGGTTGAAAGCAATGCCAATAACTTTGTACTGCCGGAGGCTGACCTGAATACCCTCGGCGGGGTTAAGAAAGGCGATGGTGTCAACATTGCTGCCGGTGTGATTTCGTTTGATCCCACCTCGGCGGATATGTCAGGACTGGTACTGGATGGCGGTGTTTTCTGAACTGACTATCCCGTATGGCAACCCGCATACTTTTCAAGCGCAGTAACGTTCCCGGGGTGGTTCCCCGCCCCGAGGACCTGGCGGAAGGGGAGCTTGGCATTAATACCGCTGATGGACGACTGTTTATCAGGACGTCTGATGGCACCGTCAAGGAAATAGGTGGCTTTTCCTCCATCAGTACGGCCAGTCCATCATCAGCCTCTCCGTCATTTCGCCTGCTGCCCGGGCACACTGGCCAAGCATTATCAACGACTCCCACTAACCCTGAAGAGAGCCCTGCGATGAGTGATTCACAGCTAACCGGTCGTGGCTGGTCTTTCCCGCCGGTCTTTTCAAACCCGGCCCTTGGGCCCGCGATGGTCGAGGGCGATGAAGATATCCGTCAGGCGCTTCGCATTCTGATTGATACACGACTGGGGGAGCGTGCCATGCGGCCCGAGTTTGGCAGTCCCCTGGCAGATTTCATGTTCAGTGAGCTGGACGCGGACAGTGTTTCCCTGCTGTCAGAGCGCCTGGCCGATGTCATTGTACGGTATGAGCCGCGTATTGACCTGGAGAGTGTGGATGTGGATGACAGTCAGGGGCCAGATGGCATTCTGAACGTACAGATTCATTACACGATCCGGGAAACCAATACCCGGGATAATCTGGTCTACCCCTTCTACCTGCTGGAAAACACGACGGGATAATTCTGCCAATGGATACCGTTATTCTGGAAGGTGACATGGCCCAGTTTCAGCCAGCCATGGGCGCGGCGACCCTGATTGGCATGTTGATGGTTCCCCTCAGTGGCACAGGCACACTGATGATCACCGGTAAAAAAGTGTGCCTGGAAGGCGACGAAAAAAATGTGCAGTTACCGATTAACTATATCCAGGGGCCCTATGTCATTCCGGGTATGGGGGTACTGAAAATAACAGCGCTGGGTGGTGATCAACTGTCCACCAAACTGCTGAATGGCAAGAAGCTGATGCTCAAGGGATCCAATTTTCAGGCGGAGATGCAGGTCACTGCACCGGCACAGCAGCCAACGCCCAATGGTCCGGTACCGGATGCAACGCCCAAGTATGCCGGACAGGGACAGTTCACCTCTCTTAATCTCAAGTTTAATGCGGCCTGATCATCATGAGTAATAACACTATCCTGTCGTCCGACGTTCGGCAGCATGCCGGGACTTTGCAAAGCCAGCGTGGTCTCAAGGCGCTGAATCCCAACCATTTCTCTGTCGAAGAGCGTACGGAAGCCGAATGGTTGTCATACCTGCGTCGCTTTGCCAGCTGGTTACGCTTCCAAAAGACCGATGGTACATGGACGGAGGACTGGTCTGCCTTTTTCCCTGATGAGGAAACACTCAGGCAACTGGTCGCCTGGCTGGATGGTAATACGACGGTCGATGAGGCTGTCAGGGAGATTGCATCCAGACCGCATATGGCTCTGCTGCTGGCTTTTCTGAAATTGCAGCGGCATCCAAGGGATCAATTCCGGCGGCTCACTGAACGACATCTGCAGTATTACTACCGGGACGTACTGGGGCTTTGGGAAAAGCCAGCAGAGCCAGACTATTGCCATTTGCTGGTCACATTGGACGAAACTGCGGATCCTCTGGTGTTGGAGGCGGGCACGGCGTTTGCCGCGGGAGTCGATGGCAATGATCAACCCAGGCAGTATCTTCTGGAGGACGCCAGCGCCATCAGCCATGCCAGGATTCAAACGCTACGAACGCTGAGCCTGGATCAGGATGGGGATGATGTGGGTTTTCTGCTGACGGATCTGGAGGATGAGGATAAGGGGCTGTCGTTTCCGCCAGAAGGCGCGATGGCTCTGGGAGAAAATGTGCTGCTGGATAGTGAACGTCAGCGGCGCCCTGTCGTTGGGTTGGTCCTGGGTTCACCCCTGCTATGGCTGAGTGAGGGTATTCGCGTTATTACGCTGAAGCTGGATGCCGATTTTGCCGAGGCAGTTCAATCCAACGGGTTGACGGGGGATTTCGTTGCTTATTTTGACATCGCGATCAGCACCGCTGAGGGGATGCTGCCACTGAATAATCCTGACCTGGTGACGGTGAACTCCTGGGCTGACAGTAGTGGACTGACCGTCTCCCTGACACTTGCCCCATTGTTTCCTCCGGTTACGCTGGCACCTGAGCCACCCCATGATGGCTTGTCAACGCCGTGGCTCCAGTTAACCGTCAAGTCAGACGACAATGGGCGATACATTGCCTATGAGAAGCTTCACCAGCTGGTGTTGACGGAAGTAGAGCTCAACGTACAGGTCAATGGGCTGCGCCAGTTGTTGCTGCGCAATGATGAGAGCTCACTGGACCCAACCGGTCCGGTGCAACCGTTTGGCAGTCAACCTCGGCCTGGCAGCCGGATGCAGTTCAGTCACCCTGAGCTTAACCTGAAACCGCTGGAGTGGTTGTCTCTGGATCTTGACTGGAGTGGCAAACCGGATGATGTCAGCACGTATTACCAGCCTTATCGAACCTACCTTGGTAATCCTGGCTGGCCGGCGCATCAGATCCAGTTTGGTTCCCCTTTTGCTGAAACCGGGGCAACGTCTTTATTTAATCATCCACTGCGGCGCCCAACGGTTGAGAACAGCACCAGTTACCCATTGTCAGACCTCTATCCTGATGGTTATCAATGGACAACGTTCAGTGATTTACCGCTGGACAGTCCGGAACCTCGGAACTGGCCCTTCTGGTACAGCCTGGTACTGAGTGAGGATGATTTTGGACACAGCCTGTACGCACCGGTGACGACCTGGTTTGCCAGTCAGCACAGTCAGGCACAGATCGCCTACCAGAATGCGTTCATTGAATACCAGACTGCCCAGGAGCGTTACGAGCAGGAGCTGGCGGCTTATCAATCAGAGCTTGAGGTTTACTCGGCGTACCAAGCCGAAAAGGCTGCGTATGATGATGACTGGGAAGATCACTGGTCACAGCTCTGGTTCACCGTTGTATCAAAGGGACATAGCTCTTCTGCGCCCCGGGAATCCGGTATCTATGATGGTTCCGGGCAGCGTCTGTATAGTGTCGGCAATTATTACATGGTCGCGGTATGGGACAACGCAACGAGACGGTGGATAAGTCATAACACGTATACGTTGTCCAGCTCAGCCCAGAGTATGGCCAACCATCTGGCAGGATTGAATGCCGGCCACTCTGTCGTGATTTACACGGGTCTCTATTCCGGTGGGATCACTCATACGGATTTGAAAAATCAGCTGTTCCGCTGCGGTGCGTCTGAGTCTTATATCACGCATGGTTCACTCGCCAGCCATGGCAGCTATTTACTGATTGGCCGGCCCGGTATTGGTGCGGGGAATGGGTTTGAACGTGTTTCGGCGGATGACCACGATACAGCGACCTGGGTCGCGGGAACGGTACGTGTGGGAAGCAACGGTTCACTCAACTACAGCCAGGCGCAGAACGGGGTACACAATTATCCGGAGCCGTCGCCTGCACCGGACTCGAGTTACAACCCACCTGCAGCACCCGTCACGCCCGTAGCACCAGTCAGTCCCGTAGAACCGACGCCACCGGGTGAGCCGGTAGAAGTCCCCCAGCCATGGACGCCACTGGCCCAGAGGGTAGCGGTCAATTATGCGGCTAAAACGACCATTTCCGTGAATGAAGCGGGTGCTGGATCTACGAACCAGTTACTGCATCTTCACCCCCTGGGCAGTCAACCGGTTGTCGACGCAGACCAGCAGTCACTGCTGCCGTCGCTGGAAAATGCGGGGTACCTTTATATCGGTCTTGCCAGTCCACCGGCAGGTGGCGCTATGAACCTGCTGTTCCAGCTCGCACCGGTCGATGGGGATCCCGCACTGGCGAATGCGTCCTTACGTTGGAGTTACCTGGCAAATAATCGCTGGCTGCCCTTTGGTGTGGATAACCAGACGGAAAACAGTGACCGGGCCCTTATCCTGGGCGATGGCACTAATGACCTGGTGGACTCCGGGATTATCACTTTTGGGCAGGAACCCGCCATGACCCGCACCGGCGGGTTTCCCGGAGATGGTCAAATCTGGCTCCGAGCCACCATTGACGGTGTAGCGCGTAAGCCGGTGGCCTGGTCAAAGCTGGTGGGGGTACACACACAGGCGGTGAAAGTTCGATTTGACGACACTGTACAGATACCAGACCACCTGCCTGAACCTTTACCGTCTGCCACCGTCAATGCACTGGTGACTGAAAATGTGGCGATCAGTGGTATTCAGCAACCCTACGACAGCTTCGGTGGGCGCCCGGTTGAAACAACAGACTCTTTTGCCATGCGCGTGAGTGAAAGGTTACGGCACAAAGGGCGGGCGCTGACCGTTTGGGATTACGAGCATCTCGTGCTTGAACGTTTCCCTGAACTGTTCCTGGTGAATTGCCAGCGTATTGCGGATACGCCTTATGGTATCCGGATACTGGCGGTACCGAGGACAACCGATCCGTTATTGCTTAAGCCCCGTACACCCCGCTATCTGCAGCAGCAAATCAGGGATTACCTGGAACCCCTGATGCCGCCGGTGGCCAGGTTATCCGTTGATAGTCCGCAGTTTCAGGAAGTCCGTTTTGAGATTGCACTGACCTTTTATCCGGAATATGACCCGGGCCTGGTGCTCCAGACGCTGAATGACCGTCTGGTTGCCAGGCTCAGCCCCTGGACGGCAGCCGATTCTGCCGGTGGTTTTCGACGTGAGATCAACGTCTCTGACATTGTGACATTCATTGAACAACTGCCGTTTGTAGAGGTGGTGTTGAAAGTGGAGGTGTCGACAGCGCTGGAGTCTTCCTCTGGAGACGGACTGGTGTGGCAACGCGTGGCCGGTGGTGTGATCTATCCGCAGGCAGACAATGTCATTCTGGTGCCTGCTTCCCGGCATGCACTCAGGGCATTGCCACCAGGCTCTGAAGTGTTCGAAGGGATCAGTCTCATGGAGATCGGCCATGACTTTGCCGTGGCCGATGTGCCCGTGATCACTGAGGGTGTTAGCCATATGACTATAGACACTGATTTTATTGTTGCCGCCTGACTCTCAGGGCCGGTTTCTTTTTTCCCGCGCATAACGCGACGGGCATTTTCTTACCCTGGCGGAGCCGGGGGCAATAACACTCCTAAATAACTATCACAGGGATAACGCAATGGCCTATTCGACCGCTTCATTGCCGGATCTGGACGGTATTCTCAGCCAGTTCCAGAGTGGTGATAAACCCAACCAGCAGGATTTCAGCGACTTGATTCATTCCGCCTATGTGGGGCGGCTTGTCAGTAATGCGGATGGCAATTATCAATTGACCGGGCTGAAACTGGACGCAGCGGATCATCTTGCCATTAACCTGGATAGTGTTACAACGGGCGACAGCACGCTGGAAGTATCCGTCAATGGTCTGAAGCTGGCAGCTGGGGCCCAGGACAAATTGGATGCCATTACCTTGAATGCCGGTAAAATCACCCAGTCCAGCCTTGTAGCAATATCTACCGCAACAACGACAGATGATGGTTTACTGGCAGCTTCAGACAAAATCCGCCTGGATTATCTCTCCTTCACCGGTGACAAACTGGATACCAGTAACTTGTCAGATGCTGCCAAGCTGGATGCCATTACCCTGAATGGTAACCAGATTACACTCTCCAGCCTTGAGCCCATACCGACAGCGACAGGCAGTATTGATGGGCTGATGACCGTAGCTGACAAAATCCGCCTGGATTATCTCTCCTTCACTGGTGACAAACTGGATACCAGTAATTTGTCAGATGCTGCCAAGCTGGATGCCATTACCCTGAATGGTAACCAGATTACACTCTCCAGCCTTGAGCCCATACCGACAGCGACAGGCAGTATTGATGGGCTGATGACCGTAGCTGACAAAACCCGCCTGGATTATCTCGCCTTCACTGGTGACAAACTGGATACCAGCAATTTGTCAGACGCTGCCAAGCTGGATGCGATTACCCTGAATGCAGGGAAAATCACCCAGTCCAGCCTTGTAGCCATACCTACCGCAACAACAACAGATGATGGTTTACTGGCAGCTTCAGACAAAATCCGTCTGGATTATCTCTCCTTTACTGGTGACAAACTGGATGCCAGCAATTTGTCTGATGCCGACAAGCTGAATGCCATTACTTTGAATGCCGGGAAAATCACCCAGTCGAGCCTTGTAGCAATACCTGCAGCAACAACCAGTGTTGATGGCTTGATGGCCGCAGCGGACAAAACTCGCCTGGATTATCTGACATTCACCAGTAACAAACTGGATACCAGCAATCTCTCAGAGGCTGACAAGCTTAATGCAATCACCCTGAACGCAAACAAAATCACCCAGACCAGTTTGGAAAATGTATTAACCGCGGTGCTGGGTAACCTGGATATCAATAGCTCAGAACAAATCACATCGTCGGACAATGTCTCACTTAATGTATTACTGACGAAAATTCTGGAAAAGCTTGAAGCGGATGGTCGGTCTGTCACCCGCACTGATCTTGGTCTGTAAGCATGAATAACCTCACTATCCCGAACCGTCCACCCGGTGAGACGGCACAGGATTTCTTTGCCCTGCGCAATGAGGCGGTTGAGACGATACAACGTCTGGCAGGTACTACCTGGACGGATCACAACCTGCATGATCCCGGTATTACATTGCTGGAAGCTGCCTGTTTTGCCATTACAGATCTGGGTTACCGGCTGGATTTCCCTGTCCCTGATCTGATGGCTCCCGGGCCAGATAGTCCTGGCACAACCCATTTCTGGGGGCGTGCGGAGGTATTACCCTGTGCATCCATTACCGCAGATGATTATCGTCGTTTGATGCTAGACCTCCAGGGCGTTCGCAATGTGTCCGTCAGCACGCAGGAGGATCGTCCGTCGCTCTGGGATATTCAGGTCATTCCAGAGCCGGGAGCGCCGGTAGATCTGGTGGAGCAGGTACGACAATGTTACCTGGATCACCGTAACCTGGGTGAGGACCTGGGCAGGCTTGAGGTGTTGGAGACCTATCCTGTCGTCCTCAAATTGAACATCACCGTGGCGGATGGGATTGACACAGCGTCCACAGTGGCGCAGTTGCTCGCCCGGTTGGCCGATTACATTGCGCCGCGTATCCGCTTCCAGTCCCGGGATGACATGCTGTCAGCCGGTATCACGCCGGATGAGTTAAGCACCGGCCCCTGGCTGGAACGGGGGTATTTGTCAGCTGACATGCTGGCACTGCCTGCATTGCACAATCGGTTGTATGTTTCCCGCCTGATGACGGAAGCATTGTCCGTTAATGGCATTGAGCAGGTGGAAACACTGCAGGTGACTGATGCCACCTGGCCGGATGATGATACCTGGGAATCCTGGATTTATTCTCCGCTGGAACGCAAGGCTCCCTTTCTGGATCTGGCTAAAACCCTGGCTTATACGACGGTTGTAAAGCAGGGAGTCGCTGTTTCTGTCGATAAAGACAGGATTCAGTCACAGTATGACGTGCTGTTGTCGCCTTTCTCGGCGCCGGGGCGAGCCAAAGAAACGTTACTGTCCGGGCGTTATCGCACACCAGGCGATTACCTGTCGATCCAGCATGATTTACCTGTGATGTACGGCGTTGGCCAGGCAGGCCTCGCCGCCGGTGAGCGTTTGGAACGTGTTGCTCAGGTACAGCAACTTCAAGCCTACCTGTTGCTGTTTGATCAGGTATTGAGCAATCAGTTTGCCCAGCTTGGGCATGCCAGAACGTTACTCGGCTTACCCGAGTCTGACGGTTTGCAGCCATTGCAGCAGGTTATGGAAAAAATGCAGGCCAGTGCGTCGCTGTCGGATACTGACATTAGTGGTTTCTGGCAGGCGATCAGTGCATTACCGCCAACCTGGCAATCCCAGCCTGTACAGGAACTCCAACAGTTACCGGCCATTCTGGCGGAGCATCTGCCGGATTATTTCGCAGAAGCGTTTCAGCGACTGACGGAAATGCCGTTTTCTGATGATCACCTGGAGCGTCTGGGCCGATCATTGGAACACCAGCTCGCACGTTTCCATGAGCAGGTGCCTGATAGTGCGCTGCTGAAGTATGAAGAGCTGTATAGCCATTACAGCGATCGCTTGCTGACACACAGGGATGCACCAACCACGCTGGATGCTGATCAGCTCACCCGTCGCCTGGCGCAGCTGAAAAGTGCCCTCGACCGGGCGGCGTTTCTACTGGATCTGCCGGCAACCGGTAGTCATCGGGGGCAATCTGGTGACTATGCCAATCCGACGATCTGGGGCAAAGGCAATGTGTCCGGTTTGCGTCATCGTATATATCGTCGACTCGGATTGCCCATGGTCGCAATGAACAGCCTGGCGACTCACAATGGTGAAGGCTTTCACTTGGTGGAAGGTACCCTCCTGCGGCACGGAGAGGATGACAGCGGTGATAAAGTTGATGCGGCATTTCACGAGATTTATGTCGTCATTCCCTCCTGGCCCAGTCGCCTGGCCGACCCGGACTTCAGACAACTGTTCGTTGATACCCTGCTGCAAGAATTGCCAGCGCATTTGACGCCGAGATTATTGTGGCTCGATCGAGCATGTATGGCGGATTTTGAGTCGGTTTATAACAGCTGGAGAAACGCCTTATCACGGTTACCTGCCCAGATACTCGATGAACAGGACACGTTGCGTCAGTACCGTGTCAAACAGTCTACCTGGTTCCTGAACCGTTTTATTCAGGACGGTCTGGCGGGTACACCACCTGACATCAGTGACTGGCCGTTAACGTTCCCCAGCCTGGGTGAAACCCCTATCGGTCAGTACACCATCGGTTATACCCGTGTTGATTCATTGGCTTATGACCCGGAGGCGACGGATGCCGGCCGGATCGGCACGGCCAGTATCAATCCTGATGACAACAGTGCTGATGAACCTTTCGTAACCCGTATCCGCACCCCTTATTCCACCCGTGACAAGGACTAGAACATGGCCAAAAGGAACAGAACGGAGCTGACGTCTGTCTTTTCAGATAACGCTATCCCTACCGGTGAAAACTTTGCTGAATTGATCGAGTCGGGCATTAATCAGGTTGATGATGCGATTTATGTGGATGAAAACCAGCAACTGGGTATTGGCACTGATGCGCCGTCGGCCCGATTACACGTCAAGGGAACGGCTGAGATTGAAGGCAATACCCAGGTTGATGGCAGTCTGACCACAACCGGTACGGTCTCGGGTGACAGTATGTCTGTTTCTGGCGCGGCAACGGTTGGCGGTAGTCTGAATGCCGGTGATACATCAGTCGCAGCATTGTCAGCAGACGGGATGACGGGCAGCAGCCTGACCGTTTCAGGTGATGCTTCAGTGGGCGCCGCACTGGCCGCCGGTGATACCACGGTGAGCGGGACTCTGGATGTCAGTGGTGATACCTCAATCGACTCTGGATTGTCCGTTGGTGACAGTGTCAAGGTGAACTCGGCAGATAACACAGAAGCTTTGCTGGATGTACAGCGCAATGTCACTGATGGTAGTCGACCCGGGGTATCCGTACGTGCGCCTGACAACAGCCCCCAGATGATTCTGAACGACAATGGGCATATGGTGCTGGGTGCCGAGAGCCCTGACGCCGCGATGCATGTTGTCTGGGATGGGAGCGGCAATGCCCTGCGTGTTGATGATCAGCGCAATGATGAAACCCCGTTTATTGTGGATGAGAGTGGTCGTACCGGCATAGGGACAGATAATCCCCAAGCTTCACTCCATGTTGAGAGTGCCACGAGTGATGAAGCCATGCGTCTCTCGTCGCCAGGCAATGCCCCCTGGCTCCGCGCCAGTGCTGCGGAGGTCAAGATTGATCCATCACTGACCACAGGCCCTTTGACGGTTTCTGGTGAAACGACGCTCGATGGTAACCAGCTCACCACGGGGACAGCTGTCGTGGGTAAAGGCCTGACGGTTGGCCAGGGGATTGGTGAAGACCAAGCACTGCATGTGACCGGTGACGTGTTCCTTGATGGTTCAACGGTGGTCGATGACCGGCTGCATGTCGGCGCTAATCCGTTAGCTGGCGTTATTTTCAGTGTGACGGGATCCACTGAGCTGGCGGGTGATTTGACCGTTCGTGAGGGTGCAACCATTCAAGAGTCATTGTCCGTCAACAATGTCTCTGATGAGGGTGATGCGCTGACGGTCACTGGTGATAGTCGTATGGACGGTGACCTGGGTGTCAGCCAGGCATTAACCGTTGAGGGCTCGTCACAGTTTGCCGATGTTACGGCATCTGGGCCAACGACGCTGACTGACACATTATCAGTCACAGGACGGGCAACGCTTGATAATCATGCGGTAGTCGGAGAGACGTTGACCGTAACGAACCGGAATGAGGCGGAGACAGCGCTTGATGTGACTGGCTCTGCCGCGGTTAGCCGTACGTTACAGGTGAACAATGACAACCACGCTGATACAGCCCTGACGGTAGATGGAGGCAGTGCCTTTAACGGTGAGGCAACTGTTGACGAAACGCTCGTTATCAGCAATTCACAGGCTGCTGATACGGCATTAACGGTTTCTGGCAAAGCGGTGCTGGATGGCAACCTGCACACGACAGGCACAGTACAGGTCGATCAAGGCATGACGGTGACCGGCTCGGCAACCTTGAATGATAGTGCAACAGTTGCCAGCGAACTGACGGTCAACGGGATGGCTCATCTTAATCAGGATGCTTCCGTTGCCAAAACATTGAGTGTCAGTAATACCGATGATGCAGCGACGGCATTGTCCGTCTCTGGGCACAGTGACCTGACCGGTGACGCCTCCATCGGCAAAACGCTGACGGTATCGAACAGTGATACAGCAGAGACAGCGTTAACGGTTGCCGGTGACAGTGTCCTTGAAGGGCATGCATCCGTTGATGAAACCCTGACCATTACAAATGGTGAAGGGGCAGAAACTGCGTTATCTGTGACCGGTCGCACCCGGCTGGCTGGTTCCCTGAATACGACCGGTGAAACCACTCTGGATCAGAGCCTGACCGTAACGGGCCCCAGCTATTTGAATGATGACACCGGTGTTGCCAAAACGCTGACTGTTAACAATGTTGATGGTGTTGAGTATGCCTTATCGGTCACCGGTGGCAGTCAACTGGATGGTGATGCTTCTGTCCGTAAAACCCTGACCATTGACAACGGTGACGATGTTGCCACGGCATTGTCTGTCACGGGGCGCGCGGACGTGACTGGTGAACTTAAGGCCTCAGGTGCCGCGACACTGGAAGATTCTCTGACAGTGACTGGCCTGAGCGCATTAAATGATCATGCCAGCGTTGCGAAAACACTGACGGTCAGTAACACGGAAAACGAGACAACCGCATTGTCTGTCACTGGTAACAGTGAAACGACGGGGCATGCCCGCGTACAGTCCGGGCTTTCCGTCGGTGGCGATAGTGCGAATGGCAATCGGGCTATTACCGCGTCGGGTACTGCCGCGATCAGTGAACACCTTGCACTGGGGGATGAAAGCACCCGTTCGCTGGAGGTGCTGTCAGTGTCCGGTGATGCCCGCATTGATGATGCCTTATCGATCGGTGGTGACGCAGAAACGGACATGGCGCTCACAGTTTCTGGCGATACATCACTGCAGGGTGACCTTCAGGCAGAGGGGCATGCCACTGTTGAAGCTGGATTGACGGTGACCGGCGACTCTCAGGCAGATTTGAAAGCGCTGGTAGCCGATGGTATGGCAGCTATCAGCGAACATCTGTCCATCGGGGATTCGACAACCGTCGAAGAACAGGTTCTGGATGTGACGGGGCATACCGTTCTGCATGGCGACGCCAGGGTTGATGACGCGTTGAGCATCGGCGGGCCGGTTATGAACGGCAAAAGCCTGACAGTTGATGGTGACAGCCATGTCAGTGGTGACCTGACGGTGACCGACAATGCCGCGATACTGGGGGCCGCTGCCATTGATCATGGTTTGACCGTGGATGGCACCGTGGCGGAAAACCGGGCGATTCTTGCACGGGGGCATGTTGTTATTGAAAACGATGCCCAAATCCATGGTTCGGCGGATATTGATCAGGATGCCCGTATCAAGCAGAAGCTGACGGTTGATCAGGACAGCCACCTCAAAGGCGATGCCCGTGTAGACCAGCGGTTGACGATTGGTGGTGATGCCGCAACCGACAAAATACTCACTGTAGCGGGTGACAGCCTGATCGACGGGCAGCTGCAAACAACCGGTGGGGCTACGATTGAACAGACGTTGTCGGTCAGTAATACCGGGGAAGAGACTATCGCACTCGCTGTGACGGGGGATTCCTCCCTGAGTGGCAATGTTCAGGTAAGCGGTACGGCAGACTTTGACCGCAGTGTTTCTGTGACAGGGCCGGGCCTGTTTCATGACGATGCATCCGTCGGTAAAACGCTGACAGTGACAAATGCAGAAAATGCAGCCACGGCATTAATGGTGACCGGCAACAGTATGCTGGATGGCACACTCACCGTTGACCAGCGTCTGACCATTACCAACAGCCTTGATGAAGACGATGCCTTGAGTGTCAGTGGTGATGCTGCCGTTGAGGGGGCTCTGCATGCGACAGGAGAAACCCGTTTAGAGGATCGTTTGACCGTAGCGGGCGCCAGTCTACTGAATGATCACGCGACGGTTGATAAAACGCTGACTGTGAATAATGCCGGTGGTGCAGATACCGCACTGGCTGTCCATGGCCATACATCACTGATTGGTAATCTCCAGGCTGACGGTGATGCAACCGTCGCTGGCCATTTAGTGGTGGACAATGATGTTGCCAGTGATGCGGTTGCCCTCACTGTGAATGGTCAGGCTGATGTGGAGGGAGACCTGGCGATCAGCGGCGTACTCACCGTGGGTAATGCGGAGAATGAAACTACCGGTATCACCGTCACTGGAGCCAGTGAGCTTCAGGGCGGGGCAACGGTGAATAAAGCGCTCGTCGTCGTTAATGAAGACATGGCGGAGACGGCTCTGGAAATTACCGGCAACAGCCATATAGCAGGTGCCGCTGTCATCGACCAGGGGCTGTCTATCACCGGTCATGCAGAGGATAACCTGGCACTGCTGGCCGACGGCAATGCCCGGGTGACCGGGCAACTCTATGTCGAAAGTGACCTGATGGTAACGGACGACATCAATGTAGGTGATGAGCTCTGTGTGCAGGGTGATACCGAACTTCAGGGACAGGTTCGGGTGACTCAGGCAACGGTGCTGGGGGGCGGCGAGGCTGTCATTGATCCGGACAACGGACTGGCGAAAACACTGACAGTGAATGGCGACAGCGAACTGGCCGGTCATCTTCATGTCCATGCCGGGCAGGTCGTGGATGGCAATGCCCACATCCTCGGCGCGATGCAACTGGACAGTGGTGCGGTCATTCATGCCGATGCGGATACGAATGATGCACTGTCAGTCAATGGCAATATTGATGTTACGGGGCAGCTGGAGGTTGCCGGTACTGCGACAGTTCGGGACTACCTGACAGTGCAGGGCGGATCAACCGTCAATCAGGACCTTACCGTAGAGGAAGATGCTGCGATTCGTGGTGCTCTGACCGTCGCCGGTGAAGCCGAACTGCATGGCAGCCTGACTGTTCAGAATGATACGACGATGGACAAGGATCTGTCTGTCAATGGCAATACCGCGGTTGGTGGCCGTCTGACGGTCAGCAGTGACAGTGAATTGGGCGGTCATCTGACCGTAACCGGCGACAGCGAACTGATCGGACCGGTTAAGACGCAGGGGCTTCTGACCGTCGGTGGCGATGCTCTGGCTGATAACACATTAACAGTGAGTGGCCATTCAGCCTTGCTGGGCCATGTCAGCATTGGCGGCGGTTTGAGTGTTGCCGCTGAACCGGGCACTGGCCAGGCGCTAGTGCTGTCCGGGGATAGCCTGCTGGCTGGAGACCTGACCGTAGAGGGGTGGCAGCAGGTACTGGGTAACAGTGTGATTCGGGGGGATCTCAGCGCCCGGGCGGATGTCACGGTTGAACAGGATTTATATGTCCGACAGGGAGTCACCGTTGATCAGGAACTGCTGGTCACTGGCGACAGCGTGTTGATGGGAACAACACGGATTGATCGTGCCCTGCTTATTGAAAACAGTGAACTGACGGAACAGGCGCTCACGGTTTCCGGTAACAGCCATCTGACCGGGAATGTTCAGGTTGCGGGTGACCTGATCCTGAATGGCACTATCCATACAGATCAGGGTATGACCATCGCCACGGATCCGGATACCACGGTAGCGCTGACGGTGAATGGTGAAATGGCGGTTGATGGCCGCCAGCTGGTGCGCGGCCAGTCAGAAGTCGATGGCCATATGCGAATCAGGGAAGACCTGTCGGTTGATGATGATATCAATGTGGGGCGTGACCTGCGGATTCAGCATGATTTGAGTGTCTCCGGTGACAGTCGTGTGTTTGGCAGCAGCCGGATCGACAAAACCCTGCAGATTGAAAACAGTGACCGCTCAGCCCTTGCCCTGAGCGTGGAAGGTGTCACCGAACTTCGGGGAGACCTGTCTCTGAATGGCGATTTCCAGCTTAACGGCACCCTTCATACAGACCAGGGCATGACCATTGCCACGGATCCAGATAGCAGCGTTGCGTTGACAGTCAATGGCGAGATGGCGGTTGACGGACGCCAGCTGGTGCGCGGGCAATCAGAAATAGACGGCCACCTTCGGGTACGTGCGGATATCTCCGTGGACGATGATATCAACATCGGTCGTGATGCACGTATTAATAATGACCTGACGGTCTCCGGTGACAGCCGTGTTTATGGTGATTGCCGCGTAGATCGAACCCTGGTGGTGGAAAACCGGGACCTGTCCGAACAGGCTATGGTCATTGCCGGTAATATTGAGATCGACGGCGCCATGTCGCTCACCGGATCGGTGCAGACGTCTGAAGGGATGGTTGTTGCGTCCAGTTCACCGGCAACCCCAGCGCTGGAAGTGCGTGGCGATCTGGAACTGGATGGTCGTCAGACCGTCAGTGGCAGCATGGATGTGGGCGGGCATCTGGCGGTTGATAATGACGGTAACTTTTCCCGGGATATTCAGGTCAGTCGAGATGCCAATATTGGCGGCCAGTTGCTGGTGGAAGGCGACAGCCGTTGTTATGGCGATGTCCGGATCGATAATACGCTGCAGGTCAAGAATGATAATGCCGCGCAGCTGGCACTTGCCGTCACTGGTAACAGTGATATCAGCGGTAATGTGGAAATAGATGGCAATGTTGATTTAAGCGGTAAGCTGTATACCGGCCAGGGGCTGGTGACCATGGCGGATCCGCTGTCCGGCGAGGCCCTGCGTGTTAATGGCCAGGCAACGGTGAATGGCCCGGTGCAGGTTGGCAGTGATATCGATGCGGGTGGTCACCTGCAGGTGCAGAATGATGCAGCGATCCAGGGTGAGCTTAATGTCAGTGGTGACAGTCGTCTGAATCGTTCATTGACGGTGTCCGGTGCAACCCTGATACGCCAGCGACTGACCATCGAGGATGACGCCCTGGTTCGGCAGGACCTCAATGTGGCCGGTTATGCCTCATTGGGACAGGGGGCCTCGCTCGGCGACAAGCTGGTCTTTGCCAATGGGGCAGAGGTGGATCGTGTAGAAGAGGATCCCTATCTGGGGGGCATGAACAGTTCCGATCGGGTACTGGCAACCCAGCGCGCGGTGAAAACGTATGTTGATACTTATGCATCGCCATTTGGTTATGGTGGCCGCACCATCGCTGTACGCAGTCAGGCATCGTTTGAGCAGGTGTTTGGTGATGGTAGTGCGGATGTCACTATTGCCCCTTACACCACAGTGATTCTTCTGCCCCCCATGGAAAACAACCAGTCCAGTCCGGTCGTGGTCGGTGGCATGACGGCGGAACTGGCTGAGCCTGATGCCTGGCCTGCTGTCAGCAGTTATGTATTGAAGAATTCCGTTACGCTCAGCACCGGCGTCAGTATTGTGGGGTATAACCCCAGCACAACGCTGGTCGTCAAGGCGCAGCCTCATTACCGGTTTGAGCTCCGTGCTCCTGCCGGTGAGCGGATCTCAGATGTTCATCTGGAAGGATGGACCTTCAATGGCGGCGCCCAGGAAGCGGTTATGAACGGTGGTGCGTTCTATCTGGACAATGCTGAAGACTGTGTCCTGAACTGCCATATCGTAGGACACCATGTGAATGGTAACGGCGGTGGGATTTTCGCTGAAAACAGCAGCCGTATCCGGGCAGAACATATCCGTAACTGTCAGGCGCTCAACAGTGGTAACAGCACGTACGGCGGTGGTGCCTATGGGTTGCACGACTCCATACTGCGGATGGAAGACTGCATTTCGGCACAGGGGGGCGGTGCGGCATTCTGCAACGAAAGCCGGATAACGGCCCTGCGTTGTGAAGCCATGTACGGTGGCGGGGTGTTTCGTTGTCATCAGTCCAGAGTCCATGCCCGGGATTGTGCCGCCAGCCAGTATGGTGGTGGCGCATGTTTCTGTAGTGATCTCATCTGCGAAGGTTACTGGGCCGGTAATAACGGCTTGTCCGACTACAAACATATCTACGCCAACAATTACCAGAGCGATAGCAATCAGGAAGAGCATTTCTGGCGTGGCGATTATGTAGGCGCACGGCTGAGCTTCTGGGAAAGCGAGTGGCGCAGCGACAACCTGTAACCGTGATCCCGGCAGTTTACTGCCGGGTCAATCCTACCGTTTGGAGAACATGACATGTCTCGCTACATCAAGTGTGCCCGTGATAATGGGCTGGTGATGAGTAACCGTTTATATGATCGGCCGGCGCCCCTGGGCAATCCCAATATTTTCTGGGTTGAGGTACAACCGATAGCCAATGGCCTGAAGGCTGCATGGGAGCCTAACAGTCCGGAAGATCAGTTGAAGTTCCAGCTTTACCAGCAGCTGCCACCGAAAGGTTCTGCACCGGTCGTGGTGCGGGAAAGCCAGGGGCAGTGGCTGCACACCGTCAACAGTATTGCGGCCAGGGATCATGAAAGCCGCCGACATGACAATGAACAGGATCGGGAAACGTTTCGGCTGATCAAGGTCTGGTGTGAACGGCAGGATGAAGGGTGTGAAGAGGCGTTTATTAATCTAGGCGTCGAAAACCCCCAGCATGCCCGCTATCAGGCTTATCGGGAGGCCGTCAGTGAAATCAAGAATCTACGCCGGTGACGAGGGCCCGGATTGAAAAGGCGCGCCTTAATCTGCAGTTTGACAGTGGCCATGATCAGGAGCGGTTGAGTGAACGGCTTGAGCGTTGCCTGCTGGATACGCTGGCGCAGTTCCCATTACAGGATTTTCCCGGGCTGGCTCACGTATCTCTGGATAGACTGTCTATTGATATCAGTGACCTGTCGCCTGCAAGTCTGGAAGCCGATTTCCGCCATCGCCTGACGCATCAGATACGCAAGCAACTGGCACGACTCATACAAAATCCTGTGTCCATCGACGCTGCCGGTCAGGCGTTCACGGTTGATGTGTTGTCTGAGTTATTGGAGCAACTGCGGTTGCTACTGGGGGTGGCGCTGACGCCCACAAAACGTGATGCCATTATCACCAGAATTGAATCGATGGTCAGTCACATTGATGTGCCTTCGCCGTTGGCTAAAGAGCTAAAGTCTCTGTTGGGCACTTTGTCAGGTGTCGGTCAAACAACCAATACGCGCAGGTCTCAGATTGATCAATTACAGGCATGGCTGGAAGAGCAATCGACGGTACGGGACACAATCTCACCGGTTATCACTGCCGATGATCAGCTATTGTCGTTATTGCAATCAACTCGCCCTGTTGATGAGGTTGAAGACCAGGTACGCAGAATCCTGGCTGGATCAGGGACACCTATCCCGCATTCATTTCCGCTGAAATGGTGGCTTCAATCACAGGCGACGTTGCCAGCATGGCTACGTCGCCATCGCTTGCAGGTTCTTCGACAACGCATTTTGCAGGGTATGGATCATTCTTTCGATGATGCTCAATACCGTGACTGGGATACCAGAGGTATAGAAGAGAAACCGTTTATTGAAACGTTCAACCAGCCCGTTCTCTCAGAAACGTTCGTTGAACTGCAGAGCGTCGAGTTTCCAGGTGTTGATCCTGTATTAAACCCGCCCACTTTTTCGTCTGCGTTTCAGAAAGTGCTATCGCTTGCAGCATCTACTGCGGCGGATCAGTTGCTGGCGCAAGCCATTGAGGGGTTATTACACAGTCAGGATGTAGCGGATGCGTATAAAACCGGTATCAAGGCATGGTTGCAGTCGTATGGGGCGGCAACGGGTTTTCTGCGTCGTCAGTCTATACGGCAGTTAAAGCAGGCACTGAAGAATGAAGGTGTTGGTGCGTTTACCAGGCCGTGGTCACTCGTGGGGATTGAGAAAGCGGACAAGGCGCTATCAGAAACCCACGCGCCATTGATACAAGACACCCGGTCAGCATCAGGAAAGCGTCCCGAGAGTGTCGTGACTGAACTGCTGACAGATCCCCATTTACCCCTGGCATTAGCCCGGTCGTTAAAGCAGTGGCGGGATAACGGTCAGACCATCCCGGTAGAGAATCGTAATCGATGGCTGCGTGCCCTGTTAAAGCAATTGCGTGCCTGGCAGCAGTTGCCGAAAGGGATTGATACGGCCTGCCTGTCGATACGCAGTCAATTGTTGCATGAACTGGATGATGCCATAGCGATTACCTTACCCGCCGTCTGGCGTTCAGCGGGGCAGCGTTGTCACCAACGTTTGTCGAGTGCGGATGATCGGCTGTCACTAGCTGTTGCGCTTGAGCAGTTACTGGTGTTGCTTGATTTCATTGGGGTTGAACACCCTGCCATGTCGCACTGGTTGCGCCCTCGCCGTAAACGGTGGAAACGATGGGTATCTCAGTTGGATCCCGCAACGTGCGCCACGGGGAATCCACTGTTTCCGGCACCGGTAAACGTTGCATTCAGGCAACAGGAACAAGCGGCTCGAAGCCTAGTGTATGGGCAGGAACAGTTATCCCGGTTGAAGGCATCTTTGCAGCAGGGAGATCTGGTCCCAATGTGCCGGGAATATCTGCAGGTCAAGGTCAGTCACCCTGAAGCATTTCGTGAATCGCTGGCGACACAGCTGGCAAGCGGAGCATTACCGTCGCGTGATGAACTGAACGCCAGGATCCAGCACTTTCAGGAAGCACTCAACAATCAAGCACAGTCTTTAGAAGAAGACATGCTGCGCTTTCGTCAGGTTGTGTCCAGTGGTTTGGCAGGCGCTGACCCTCAGGTATCCGCCGCTGTACTGGAGCCCATCGTAAACCGTGATGTCCGGGAACTATTGGGTGGGGTTTTAGCCAGCAGGTCAGAACAAAAAACAGGCTGCCTGCCTGAACCTGCTCGTGCGTCCATCCAGTCTTTATTGCATGAGCTTGAACAGACGGTTCAAAAGCCGACGTCCAGCATACGTCAGGTATCGTCATTGGATGACGGGCTGACAGAAGACGCCGGGCTTGCCGTACTGTGGCCGCATTTGCCCACCCTGTTTGGCAAACTGCAGCTGTTGACCCAGTCAGGCACGGCTTTTGTCAATGAAGCGGCTCAGTTGCGGGGCATGGCCTTGCTGGTCGCTGCAGCAGGTATTGAGTATGGCGAAGATAAAACGCCGCAATGCATGACCGCAGCGCTGCTAACAGGGCTGCCGGCAGAGACGTCATCAGACGCATTACCCGTAGTAACCGAACAGGAAACGCAGGCCATTGAGAACATGCTGCTGGCCGTTATCCAGCAATGGCCTGTTCTGAAATCCATGCCGCCCGCCGGATTACGAACCATGTTCCTGCAGCGACACGGGTTGTGGGACCGATGTGATAGTGGCTGGCGCCTGACCGTAGCAGACCAGGCCCAGGATGTTCTGCTTCAGGGGCTCCCCTGGCCTATCAGCATTATCCGCCTGCCCTGGTTAAACGATCTACTCAGCATCCACTGGAAAAAAGGGGAAGGATTCAGTTTGTCAGCGGTGACTTCCGCACACTGAAACCTGTCAACACGCTTTCCTGCCCATTACTACCTCTCCGGAACAAAGGACTGAACCATGTCAAAAACACTGGTTGATACCCTGATTCGCCATGAAGGCCTGCGTCGTTTTCCCTATCGGGACTCTGTTGGGAAACTGACGATTGGCATTGGCAGAAATCTGGATGATATGGGTCTGACGGAAGAGGAAGCCCGCTGCCTGCTTGCGAATGATATACGCCGAGTGAAGGATGAATTGAATCGCTGTTTTCCCTGGATAGCCGATCTGGATCGTGTTCGACAGGAGGTATTAATCAACATGGCGTTTAATCTTGGCCTGCCAAGGTTGTGTACCTTTCGCAACATGCTGACTGCTTTGCGGGATGGTGATTACCTGCGTGCCGCTGATGAAATGCTCGATTCACGTTGGGCGGAGCAGGTTGAAGGTCGTGCCCATGAGCTGGCGGAAATGATGTGCCGGGGGGAGCAATGACCGTTCAGGAAGAACTGGTACAGATTGCCGGTATTGTGGAAGGTGCCTGGCAGTTGGCACAGGCGCAAGAGGAGCAGGGCAGTCATGATGCCCTGCTGGCAGATTGGTCAGCCGAACGAGCCCGGGTCGTGGCGGAGCTGGGGCAGAGTCCGCGTTTGACCCGGTTGAAATCACTGTTTGATCTGGAACAGTGGCAACTGGCCCTGCTATTGTTAACCGCATTACCACACATGGATCCGCGGTATCGGTCTCTCTATGCCGAATTGCATCCTGAACGTCAGCCATTTCCATGTCTTGAAATGCTGTTGAATGTCTTGTGCGCTTATCCGGAACGCAAGCAGAGCGGGATACAGGTGTTGCTGGCCGATAGTTCACTGCTCACGCAACGGCTGCTGGTTCTGCCGGAAAAGGCCGGCAACCTGATGACGGGGGAGGTTCGGATTGCACCGGATGTGATTGATTATCTATGGGGCGCAGAGCGTCAGTCTCAGGATATACACCAGTGTTTGCACCGGGTGGATGTGCCTGAACACGATTTGATTCCTCTGACTGAACCTGTCCAAAGCCCGCTTGTGCAGTTAACCGGCATAGCGGGGAGCGGACGGCGTACGACGGCGTTGCAAACCGCGACTCAGCGTGGTCATCCCTTGTATGAGCTGGATATCAACCGGCTCTGGCAATTCACTGAACCGCTTGACACCCTGCGCGATATTCTCCGGTTTGTTGCACTGGCAGATGGCGAGTTGTTCTGGCCAGACGGTTTACAGGCATTAGCTGAACGCCCGGCTGCTGCTAAGCAGGTTGCAGGCTGGGGAGGCCATTGCCTCTGGTTTTCCGGTGAGCAACCCTGTCAGTGGCCGCCCCTTTTGGCTAACCGGCAGCCGGTATCTCGCAGGCTGGTGATACCGGATCTCAATGCCAGTGAACAACTCTGGGCAACGTTGGCTGAATTCTGTTGCGGTGACCCGGTGGCAGTCAATGCGCCGGTAGACTGGACGACCATTGCGCAACGATACCGGTTGTCCCCGGGGGATATGCTTCAGGTACTGTTGCAACTCAGGCAGACGGGTGAAGCACTGACGACTGACGCCATTTTAAGTCAATGCCTGGCCAGAACACCTGCAACGTTATCCGGGCTGGCAAGCCGGGTGATACCTCAACACCGGTTTGAGGATCTGGTGTTGACCGGGGATGTTCGTTCACAGCTGGAAGAACTGGCTGGCCGCTATCATCTGCGGCGACCCTTGTGTGAAAAAGGACTCTGCCAGGTGGCGGGTTTACAGGTGCTGTTCTGGGGGCGACCGGGTACGGGGAAAACCATGGCGGCAGAAGCGCTGGCCAGTCACCTCAAGTTGCCTCTGTACAAAGCAAACCTGGCCAATATCGCCAGCAAGTGGATCGGTGAGACGGAGAAACACCTGGCATCGCTGTTTGATGAAGTCGAGCACCATAATGGCATCCTGTTTTTTGACGAGGCGGACGCCATCTTTGCCCAGCGCAGCAAAGTCGAAAGCAGCCATGACAAAAATGCCAACCTCGGGGTCAGTTACCTGCTGCAGCGTATTGAGCACTTCCAGGGGCTTTTGATTCTTGCGACCAATTTCAAGGGTAATCTGGACAAAGCTTTTCTACGACGATTGCATTTCAGTATTGAGTTTCCCTTACCTGACAGTCCTGCTAGACGTGAACTCTGGGCACGTTGGGCTGCGCTATTGCCATTGGCGGAGGATGTGGAGACTGAATCACTGGCTGCACAGCTGGAGCTTAATGGCGCCCAGATACGCAATATTGCCCAGCAGGCCATGGCGCTGGCCATGCATGACAATGAACAGCAGCCCCAGGTCAGGCGTGAGCATCTGAGGCGCGCCATTCGCCGCGAGTACCAGAAAAACGACAACAGTTTTCTTGTCAGCCAGCAACTGGCCGGTTGGTTCAATGAAAGCAACAGGGATGATTCACCATGACCAATGACTATATTGCTCCCTTTGTGGCCGTCACCCGTACCCTGAAAACGTTGATAGAGCGGGATGTGCTGGCCAGTGCTGTCGGCGATGAGAGTGTTCAGGTCAGCTTCGAAGTGCCAGACAAGGAGTTTGTCAGCAGCCTGCCGGAAGTGCCGGTGCTCAATATTTATCTCTATAGCCTGCAGGAGAATCTTGAGCGTCGTTATGGTGAAGCCTTTCCGGTGATGGCGGTCAGTGAGGACCGCAGCCAGAAAACCATTGGGCGGCAACCCCGTTTGGTCGATCTGAACTATATGATCAGCGCCTGGAGCATGGGGCTGCAGGAACGGGCGCTGGTGGAGCAATATCTGTTGTCACGTGTTGTACAGGGACTCGGGCGGCATCAGACCATGCCAATTGAGTTATTGCAGGAGCAGAGCTACGATCCCGGTCCCTCGGGCGTAGTGATGAAAATGTTACTGGATCAGGACAGTAAACGTACGCAGGGGGAGTTCTGGAATGCGCTGGGCGCCCATCCCAAGCCGGTACTGAACCTGGAGTTGACCGTGCCCGTGCCTGTGCATACCCCGGTAACGGCACCGGTTGTGGCTAACCTGCAGACCCGGATTGGCAATATGGATCATCTACCGGATGACTGGGACACCGGTCCGGAGCACAACCTGGCTGTTTCCGGTTTTATCTCTGCACCGTTTGACTTTGCGCCGGATGATATCACTATTCATGCCCGCTCCGTCGGCAGCCCTGAGCGCTGGGCGATCACGCCGGCCAACGACGGTTTCTATTTCTTTCCTGACCTGCCTGACGGTGAATACCTGCTTTGGGCTGAGCATGCCCCGACAGACACCGCAACCGGCAAGCAAGTGCTTGAAGTGCAGCGTGATGACAATGGCCAACGGATACCCGCCAGTGTCGATATTACCTTTCCAACACACTGAGCCCGTGCTCAGACCTCGGACTAACTAGTCAAAGCCTTGCTTTCAATACGCCTGCAAACAGGCGATGCTTCGTCACAAAAACGACTCCGCTAATAAGACGTGGCTTGCAATCCCTGTTTGTGACTGTCGGTGCACCAGTGAAGCCAGCGGTGAAGTGTCGATAAGCCTGGTTACTCCCTGAGAGTATCCCCTGCATTTCCCTGCCTGTTGCTGTACCGGCAACCGAACCATGAGTCCGGCGGTGCGTCTGTGTCCGGACATGGTATTTCCATGCCCCCGGTTATAGACCGTGCTCGCAGAACTCGTTGGTGCAGGCCCGAGGTGAAGCCGGTTGATTTCCCCCTGCTGAACAGCCCAGAAAACCACGCCTGTCCAGTGGTATGGCGCATACCTGCATGTCCGGGGAAGGAAACCGGTGCTTCGGGTAATGCCTTTCAGGCCTATAAGACAGGAGTTAAAGGGAAATCATCATGGAATTGGCTGTCTTTATCCAGAAGCTCTCTGACGAGGTAGCGGCAGAGTTGTTTGATGTACCTCGCCGTACGATTGCCGCCTGGCGGCGCATGGAGCGGGCCCCGGGACCTCTTCAGTCACTGGAAATTATCGAAAAAAGCGGTGGTGAAATCAGCTGGGAAGGGATCTACAGGCCCTATGCCCGTTACCGTCTGCGTCAGAAGAATCAACAAAATCGTCAACAGAACCAGGGAGTGTGAGGTCAGCTTATGGAAACGGCACGTTATTTATTACTACTGAATCCGAAGAGTCCATCCTGGTCTGATGTTTCAGGAGGTCACAATAGACTCCGCTGGGAAGATATCGCGGTTGCCCTGAGTATGGGGAACCTTAATCAGCTGTCGTATGTATTGGCGCGCACCAAATATTGCCAGGATAGCAGCTGTGCCGAGTCTCTGGTCAAGCTGGTGAGCGGTCTGGTGAAATCTCTGGCGAAGAAAGGGCAGTGGCGTGCGCGTGGCACACTGCTGACCAAACTGGCCCAGCTGGCCTGTTATGAGAGCCTGCAGACATCACATTGTCCGGCATGCCGGGGGCGAGGCCTGCGGCGCAATGGTATGGAGTGTGATGAATGCCATGGCAGTGGACGCAAGCCGATGAGTGCGCGTTCCCGCTACCGCTTTGCCGGGATCGACAAGCGTAACTGGGAGCGTCGCTGGCAACATCGCTACGAGGATGTCTTCCGGCACCTCTGTGATGCGGAGAATCAGGCGCTGTCGCATCTGTCCTGGCAGTTGCACAGCGATTCATAAGCGACAATGCCTGAGTAGTACCGGCCCGGTTGTTAACCGGGCCATTCTGAGCCATATAGCAAGGAGGATTATATGGACAAGAAAGGTTCCCAGTGGAAAGAGCTGGTCAGCAGTGTGGCACCGACCCTGGCAGGGATGCTGGGGGGACCACTGGCAGGAGTGGCGGTCAGTATGCTGGCGGAAAATCTGCTGAATGATCCGCAGGCGACGGAAGACGATATTGCAGTCACACTGGGTTCTGCGCGGGTCGAAGACCTGAACAAACTCAAGTTGTTGGAAAAAGAAGTACGGGTACAGCTCAAGGAACTGGGCATCCGGGAACACCGGCTGCTGTATGACGATAAGGCGGATGCACGGGCGCGGCAGCGGGCATTGAAGGACAAAATGCCGGGGATTCTGGCTGTGCTGCTGACCCTGGGCTTCTTCAGTGTGTTGACGGCCATGATTACTGGCAAGGTCGCACCGGAAAATGAAGCAGTACTGCAGGTGATGCTCGGGGCCCTCTCGACGGCGTGGATTGGCTCCATGCAGTTTTTCTTTGGTACAACTCAGTCCAGTCGGGATAAAACCAATTTGCTGATGCGCTAACCCACTGCGTATTGCTCATCATGTGCAGATGAATAAGAAAAAACGTTTCTGATTCTATCGTGATACAAAACGATTAGACGTGGTTTTGTATCACTTTCTTTTCATTCGTTTCTGTTGATGTTTTCTAACTCAGGCAAAGGACTATGTCGCTACTGATTACCGACACTACATTGTTGGGCGGGTTGCCTTTACCTGCTCAGGAACAGAAACCTGCATCACTGATCCCGGCCAGATCACGCGCCCAGTGGTGCTTTGATCTGGGGTGCCAGGCATTAAAGGATGGTTTCTGGGCGCTGGCCAAGGGCTGTTACCGGACCTGTCTCAGTCGCTACGGGGATAATCCTGCGACCCGTTTTAACCTTGCCCTGTGTGAAGTAGCGACAGGAAGGCCTGAGGCGGCGCTGTCCCACCTTGTTCGTGCACGACAGCTGCAGCCAGAGGATGAGGATATTCAGGCGCTGATTGAGGAGCTGGCGGCACGGGATCGTTATTGGAGATCATTGGCATGGTTTGAGCGACGGTTTGCTAAAGATGGCGATATATCCCTTGAACCCGTGGATGAACGTCATCTGCCTGCTATGTTATTCCAGTTTCGTGATCCGGCGATTGCCCGGCGAGTGAATCTTCCGCCTATGAAAAACCGAAAAGACATTGACCGTTGGTGGCGGCAGGAACAGGCCAATGAGCAGAGTGTGACGTATGCCGTGATGCATCGGGATTTTGGTTTTTCCGGTATCTGTGGATTGGCGTTGGTGGGCGATGTGGCGTTTTTTTATTTCTGGATGGGAACGGATTGCCAGGGAAAAGGCTACGGACCGAGGGCGACGGCGCTGGTTGCACAGCAGGCCGTGAGGCTGGGCATTAATGCACTGTATACGGCAGTTTTTCCCGATAACAAACCTTCACAGAAAGCCCTGGAAAAGGCTGATTTCAAACGGCTTGCGGTGAAGGGCCTCGCCAAGGGCGAACCCGTCTGGTTCTATGGTTGTGGCCTCGACGACGACTGGCAGTTAGAGACGTGTAAACCTGAGCTGGTGTATTTGCTGGAACGGATGGGCTCCGGATTTTCAGTGATAGGTTGATAGTTATCACTGAATATATTGATCACAGAAATACAAGGAGAGTGTTATGTATCAACAACAGGAACGACAAAAAGAGATTCCACAACATCAACGGTCACTCGTACAACGCAAGGCAAATAATACCGGTTTGCCCAATCATGTTAAGGCGGGGATTGAACACCTTTCCGGTATGAGTATGGATCATGTAAGCGTACATTATAACTCACCGAAACCCGCACAGTTGAATGCCCACGCTTATGCGCAGGGGAGCGAGATTCATATGGCGCCAGGACAAGACAGGCACGTTTCCCATGAAGCCTGGCATGTGGTGCAACAGGCGCAGGGGCGGGTAGCACCGACGACGCAGTTTGCAGGGCAGGCGATTAATGATAGCCCGGCTTTGGAAAGAGAAGCTGACTATATGGGAGAGCGGGCTGAGTATGTGGGGCATAGATTAATATGATTTCTCCTACGTTCTAACTTTTACATTTGACAATTATATACAATTAGTTATTTTTGGTTTCTGAATTGTTGGGCGATATAGAATACATATTTTCAGCATGATTTTCGTGGTCGGTTTTTTTAATGTTATTGTTGGAGCTTTTGATTGTGTATATGGAAAAGAAAAAGAACGTGCCTTCTTGTGATGCTGTTAAGCAAAAAAAACTAGGAGGTGATCATGTTGTTTTTAATCAGAGAAATTCTGATTGTATACCGAAAAAAATGTGGGGTGGAAGTGGGTTAGTACAAAGAAAAATAAAGACGAATCCTGAAGGGCGCGAATTAAATAGTTTTGAGGATGTTGCCGAAATAATACAGTACAATCCTAAAAGGCTTTCTGACGAGTTGGATGATAATAACCAGAAACAACTGTTGAAGGATTTGATTGATGATGAAGTCATTTATGAACTTGATTTGGAAAATGCTCAGCAATCATTGGCGAGTTTGTTAATTGATCCCAGATCGAAAGATATTACAGGAGGGAAAGGGAAAAAAATATGGATAGGTGTACTTTTACATGATAGTCCTAAGTTGAAAGAAATTAAAGCTACGGCTGATTTGCTTAAACTTGATGCTCACTGGGTAGTGAAGATAACCAATGCTCCAGCAGCATATAATACAAAAGAAGACGCGCTTGATCAGCGGGCAGTACCTAGGATATTACGTCGACTTAATAGTAGGTGGGATAATTTGGATTTGCTAATATTGGAAGCAAATCTGGGCCGTTCGGATAAAGAAGAAAATGTATATGAAACATCAGCAAAACACATTGATGCATTAAATCCAAAGCATGTTGTAACAGTTTCAGGTACTTCGGCAATAGGTGCAGGTAATATTGCTAATTGGAGAGGGCATAATAAATATCTTCAGGTTTTTAATGGGCTTTCTAATAAGGAGTGATTTTTAACTGTTGGTTTTGATTTTTTGGGTTTGATGTTTAATAGATAAGGTTTTTATAAAGGAAATGCTTATGTATGCTACATTGCAAACAGTAAAACATAAAGAAAAGGGAGTTCGTTTAGATTCCGGTGTAAGAAATAAATGTATGAGTAATAGTCAGCCTATACAGATGCTGACTGCACTTGCCTATGCACCAGCCTATCAGCGCCCGGGGGGAGACAATATTAATGCCATGCGGCATGCCAGGGTTTCTATGACGAATGCTGAGCGTAACACTGCAGCTGTGAACAGTGGCTATGTCAATGCAGGTGCTGCTCCAGGCTGGTGCAATCATCATGTGCCTTATGCAATGGTGCGTGATGGAATTGAAGATATGCTGACAACGTCTCCAGACTTGGCTACAGCTGTAGCGAATGCAAATGGGGTTAATGTTGGTGGCGGTATACCACAGGCTAATATTCCTAATACTGGGACAATCGCAAATCCTACGTATGATGAAGGCACTCTAAATACTGAAATTGATGATATGGTCGCTAATCTGGCTAATGATCCACGCAATCTCTTCTTCTGGCCTGCAAATCTGGGGGATGCAGGTGGTACTCAGATTGATGAGCCCGTAGGGCATGGGCCTTTGCCGGTCAATAATGTCAGAGGTAACTTGCGAAATTATCAGCAAACGTTAAGAACTCAGAATGTTATTTAGTTGTTCTTGGTCTGTATTATGTCAGGAATATTAATCGGTTTTTGGATTTTTCTTATTGTAAAGTCTATGGAATGCTATTCATTGAGTTAGGCTTTGTCTACGTGACGATTTTGTGAGTGCATGATGCAAATACAAAGGATGGATCTAAAGGGTAAGCGTGATGTGAAAAATAATTCATCATTGCTTACATCTGGTTTTGATCAAAAAAGAAATACACTGTCCTGCTCTACCTTGAATGGAAATTTTTCAGACAAATCGTCTTTTCCCGCACAACTATTAGAGTGGAGCGATGTTACTGCGAAACAGCGTACAACGTTAACGACCGACATTAAGAAGGCGGTTTTGAAAAATGAAGTAGGTAAAGACATGGAGGGACAGAAACTCAGCAAGATTTCATCGCAATTTTTGGAGTTTCTAGGTACGGTCAAATCATCCAAAGACTTGGATGCAATACTACGCCGGGCTCAACCTGGTGAAGAAGGTCAGCCGGTCAATAACCCATTGCAAGATCAGCAGATGCCTGCGCTGAATCTGGGGCTGAATCCTGAGCCGGAACTGCAGCAGTTGAATAATGAGCAACCGGTTAATGATGTTGTCAATCCTCAGGTTCTTTTACCTGCGCTGGTCGCTGATCATGAACAGGAAAATGATAACCCGGTTGAGAATGACGTACCGAACTCTCTTATGGATCGCCTGCCACTTCAGGGTGGTGATGCCTTTGGTGCTGATGCCAAAGCATTTGACGAAATGCGCACCTATAAAGACGAAGCTTCGCATGACTTAAAAGCTACGCTGGGACGCCCCGCCATGAGAGGACGAGGTTTCCATAATATTATCCATTTCGGTAACAACTCCACGATCAAAGGACTTGGGGTAGCGGCGAAAGGCCCGGCTAAAGATGTCTATGGCGGGACAGAACTGACTTTTGCCAATATTCAGCAAGCCATCAGGCGGCTGGACCGGTCACCTGCAATGAGGGAGAGAACCAACTATGTACGCAATGTGAACAATGCCCGAATTTCTGTCGTACGACTGGAAACGGCATTGAGTAATAATGAAGTGATTTATTTTCACCTGAATTTATTTAATCGCAATATCATCAGGGCCATTATTGATCAGGATGAAAACTACTCTGTCGGTAAATTTAACCCGGTCAAGGGATCAGTGACAGCACAGGAGTTTTATCATATCTATGCGAATTGGGACCGGTTCCGTAACAATGTGCTGTTCATGAGAAATCTGAAACCCGTTAACAAACCTTGGGAATAAAACAGTTTCCCTGTTGGAATCATGCCATCAAAACCCCACGCTGACTTATTCTTCCCCTCTTGTTAAGCAAAACAACCTATTCAATGATTCAGTCATCCTCTCCACGATGTGAGAGGGTTTGTCGCAAACCGGTTCATGGAAGGACCTTCTCATGTATGCAAGGAACTATGATCCTGTCTTGTCTTACAAGGCACTGCCCGCTATTCAACGGCGAAAACTCAATACAGAATTAAAAAACTCCCTAAGTGCACAGCAACAGGAACAAAACCCTGCCTGGCTTTCTGGGGCAAATGGCGCTGTTCAGAGGAAGTGCACCGGTTCCAATTGTCAGTGCTGTAACAAGGAAGAAGAACAGGCGCCCTTTCAGTTACGCGCGCAATGGCCTGCCCAAAGCGTTGTTCAGCCAAAGGGGTTTCTGGAAACCGTCACCAACCCGGCAACGGCGTTAAAGATTGAAGGTACCGGTCATATTATTGCCGGTGTGGTGAAGATCGTCGCAGCCGGTTTTCTGCTGGCGACCGGGTTTGGCACCCCTCTGGGGCTGTTGGCGCTGGGTTCCGGTATCACCAGTCTGATCATTGGTGGACTGAAGTTCTATCGCTCTCACTTGATGAACAAGATCAATGAGACGGAAGATCCGGCCAAGAAAGCTGAAATGACCTCAACGATTAATACCGTTCGTCTGGTTGAGGCAGGCCTTGGCTTTATCAATGGTTTCATCCAGTGCCTGTTTACACTGGGCATTGCCTGTATTGGTGCGGGTGCGAATGCGTTGAAACTGTTGAGAGCATCAATCCAGAAATTTACAGAAAATGCTTCAGCCAAGACCAAGGGATACGTCAAGGTGCTTTCCGGTATTCTGATTGTTCTGGAAGCACTGGCAACAGTGACAAGCAGTGTTCTGAGTATTGCCAAGGCCTTTGGGGCTGATGTCAGCTTCGGTGAGCCCGAAGCGGGTGTGAAAGAAAGCTCGGCAACGTTGAAAACGGAAGTCAGCGACAGTGCAACAGATGCGAGAATTGCAACGTTTGCAGATACCGTTGTCGGGACAACGGCCACGGGTGTTATTGGCACAACAAAAACCGGACGCGGGGCTCGAACAGCGGTTGATGGTGCTAAATCCCTCAAGGCCAAAGATTCTAAATCCATCAAGGCTGCCAGGAAGAAAAGCCGTGAAGCCATCAAGAAGGCTCAGGCTACCGCAAAGAGCGGTGCTGAAAACGCTAAAAATGAAGCTAAGAAAAGCGCCTGACGTCCTGGTTTGAATCGTTGTTTTCAGGAACAAGGTGAGTCAGGAGTCGCAGTGAGTATGAGGTTAAATGACTTGCCTTGTTACCTGAATCGTTCATCAAGTGATGACTAAAGGAGTTTGTGTTATGGATGATTTATTTAACAATCTTGATCGTTTTCTCGAAAAGATCTGCAAAGAATCAGGTGTTGATATGGAATACCTGAATCATCAATTGCAGGATGATATCGAAATGACAATGGTCAAATTGTCTGAGTTTATGACGCTGCTTTCACAGCTGCAGGGTAACGATGAGCACGAAACATCAGACAATGACAGCAACAAATGAACCTGAGCTGTGTTTAGTTGGCCGCCGGCGTTGGATGGTTTTGATTCAGCAAAGACCTGAACAGCTGCATGAACTGTTTGAGCACCAGTGTATCGGGCTGCTTTCTGGCCGTGATCATATCAAAGGTCGAATAGCGGACGCAGGTGTCCGGATGCAGCACTTTCAGCTCCTCGGTCTCCAGCCATTTGCGCGCATAGTGTTCCGGTAAAAAACCAATATAGCCCCCGGTCAGTATCAGCGTGACCAATGCTTCAATATTATTGGCATAGGCATTCCGGGTGCCATTGCCGATGGTTTTCTGGTCATTGTCGTACATGTAACTGCGCAGGACTGCCGGGCATTCCGCCAGATCATAGAGTGATGGTGTCTCATGATAAAAAGGATGACTGCTGGCGCAGTAGAGGCAGTGTTTTTCCCGATAAAGCGGCGTGTGGTTCAATCCATTATGAGCGACAGGAAACAGACCGATGGCCAGGTGAAGTCTTCCCTGTACGACATCCGCTACCAGATGTTCGGGGGAGTCCACGGTAATGTGAATATTGACATCGCCGCCGAGTTTTCTGAATTCACGAATGGCGGTTGTCAGCGGCATACTGCGATCAGTGATGGTGTTATCGACGACACCGATACTGAGATCACCCGACAATACATGGGTGATGGTGCCGACTTCCTGCCGAAACGTTTCCACGGCGGCCAGCAGCCGTTCTGCGGCACTGAATACCGCCTTGCCTTCCCGCGTCAGTGAAAACCCTCCCCGTCCCCGCTGGCAGAGCACCAGCCCAAGCCGCTCTTCGAGTTGACTCATCTGGTGGCTGATCGTGGACTGGCTCATATTCAGCTGAGTCTGGGCTGACGAAAACCCACCACAGCGGACAATGGCCATGAACAGCCGCAGCAGTTTGATATCGACATCATAGATCTGTTGCAAATGAGACATAGCCGGTGACTGCTGTACAGGGTTGTTGTCTGCGTCGTTATATCATTTCCCCGTGTTTCCCCTGCCTGCATTACATCAATAAAAGCGGTTTATCGTTCTTATTATTTCATCAAGTTCTATCCAGACCATTGTGGGCTGTCGCTCGTCTTTATTGATTGAGGGATGCTGCCGGGAAGGTCTGTCGCTTAAACCCGTATGGTCTGCCATTTTTTTGTTATTTTGGCGGCCATTTTCATTGCTGTGAGAAGTATACCCTCAGATTAGTGCCTTTCATGTCCGAAGCGGAGAGGGCTCAATAGCCCGATGAACTATCTTGAATAGATTGGGGTACTGAATACTATCAGGCATCATTCAGGGATGATTAAGCTCTATTGGCCGTTCCGGCGGGCGCTGACCATTACGGGGAAATTCTCCCTGCTGACGGGCGTTTCTGTTGCGCTGGCGGCGGTGGCGGTGGAGTTAATGCTGTTCCGGGGGTCGTCGCATATTCTGTTCGAGCAGGCGGAATCGCATCTGACCACCGAAGCCAATATCGCCAGCATGATATTGGTCGAGGAGATCGATAACCTCAGCAGCGATGCTGTCTTCCTGAGTAACCTGCACTCGGTACTTTCTGTGTTGGGCGAAACGTCTACCGACTCTCCGCAGGGACACCAAAACAGTCACGATAAAACACACCTTGTGGATCTGCTGGTGCACTTCGCTCGATCAAAACCCAATTACTACAAGGTACGAGTGATTGGTGTAAAAAATGGCGGTGAAGAGATTCTGGCCATCGAACGGCATGGCGACGCGGTTTATCTGATGCCTGGCTACGAATTGCAAAATAAACGGCACAGACCGTTTTATCAGCAATCGTTGAGGCTAGAGGCTGGTGGGGTATATCTCTCCGACATCACCCTGAATCGTGAGTTTGGGGATGTGTCGCAACCGTATACGCCCGTCATGCGGGCGTCCAGCCCTGTTTATATCGACGGAGAACTCTATGGTCTGATTGTCATCAGTATGGCGTTCAAACCTGTGTTTCAGCGCATCATTGCTTCGTCACCTAAACATTACTCGATGTACCTGACGAATTCCCAGGGCGATATTCTGGTCAACCCCGATGGCTCACTGAACTTTGCCTTTGAATTTGATGAAGACTCCAGCATTAGCGAACGGGTGCCGGAAAAACTTTGGACGATGGAGGCGACTGCGGCCGGCGGCGTGCAGCATTTTGACAACAACCAGGATACCTGGTTGTTGCAAATGGTACGTGCACAGTTTGATTCACGTAGTAATGATCGATTTGTTGGCGTCTTCCTACTGGCGTCTGAGCAGGCCATGCTGGATGAATCCATCAGCCTGCTCAACCGGAATCTTTTTTATTTATCGTTGCTGGTGCTTGTCAGCATGATCATTGTCGGTGCCTGGACACGGCGCATTCTGAATCCGCTGAAGGATGTGATCAAGGCATCTGATGCGCTGGCCAATGGTGACAACTCGGTTTCATTGCCTGAGATGCGGCGTGATGAAATCGGTGACCTGGCCCGGGCTTTTGAAGCCATGCGCCGGGAGCTCAAGAAAAAAGAATTTGCTGTTCTACAGAACCAGACCAAGGCGATGCTGTCAGCCAAAAAAGCGGCGCTGGGGGATATAGCCAGTGGCATGGCCCATGAAATCAACAGCCCGATACAGGCCATTCAATTGAGTGCCGAGCGATTAACGCGAAAGATGGAGAAAGGGACGCTGGGTGAAAAGGATCTTGTTTCACTGAATAAAATTTCTGCATCGGTCAGCCGGGTATCCGGCATTATCAATAGTCTCAGCAAGATTTCCCGAAACAGTCACAACGAAGATTTTCAACATTGTCAGGTTGCCGTTTTTATTACTGATGCTTCCGACCTTGTGGAGGAAAAGTGCAAGGTCAACGGTATTGATTTCTCGGTGGAATACCTTGAAGAAACCGATAAGGTTGTCATCGACTGCCAGCGGCTGCACCTGGCCCAGGTGATTGTCAATCTGTTGAATAATGCCTGTGATGCAGTCAGTGAGTGTGACGAAAAATGGATTCGTATCCAGATCAGTCAATCCGAACAGCAGGTGATTATCCGGGTGATGGACTCTGGTCCCGGTATTCCCGCCAAGATTCGGGAACGGATATTTGATCCCATGTTTACCACCAAGGAGATTGGTAAGGGCACAGGCCTGGGGCTCAGTATTTCTCAGACCATTATCCGCGGGCATGGCGGTGTCATTCGTGTGGATGCCCAATGCCCCAATACCTGTTTCATCCTGACATTGGATAAGGAGCATAACAATGACTAAGGCAATACTTGTAGTGGATGATGTGGTCGAACTCCGGGAAGAGTTGGCCCTCTGCCTGGAAGATGAAGGCTTCCGGGTGTTTCAGGCAGAAAACGGTGTGGAGGCACTGAACGTGCTGAAGCAACAGGAAGATGTCAGCATTGTGATTACGGATATCCTGATGCCAAAAATGGATGGCATGGAGTTATGCACGGAAATACGGAAAAGCCGGCCTGGTATGAAGATTGTGGCGATATCAGGCGGCGGAAAGGTCTCCGAGGAAAACCATAACCTGGTCGGTTCTTATCTGCGTAAAGCGCAACGGGAAGGTGCTGATGTTATCCTGGAGAAGCCGTTTGCCCTCGATGATCTGTTAAATGTACTTTGAAAGTCAAAAAGTTACATCAATCTGCAGAGTTCATTGAAAATGAAGTGGGGTGAAAGACTTGATGGAGTCAAGAAGAGTGAGGAACGGCTGCTGATCAATGACAACTTCCCCATCTTTATGGGACGTTAATGTACAACCAGCAGTCATTATAGGGCTATTTGGTCAATCCACTATTAAGTTAAACACCGCCTGGCAAACCTGTGAAAATAGGACACCTGTAAAAACAAGTGACAAACTTGATCCGCTACATATCATCAGAAGCCCGGTGGGAGCATCTATGCCCCCAAATTCCATAAACTCCCACAACATATTGGTCGAGATTCACGAATGAGATCTCCCACCCGGCACTACCAGGGGAGGTCAGTGACCTTCAACCATTTTAAGTCGTTTTTCTGGCTTATCATATACCGCGAACTTACCTATGATTGTCGACGAGGCCTCGTTCATGCCTATGATTTCGACTTCAGCACCTTTTTTTCTGTACTTCAACACAACCTTATCAAGAGCTGCCACCGCCGTAATATCCCAAAAGTGCGCGTCGGTCAGATCGATAGATATCAGCTCTGCCGGGTCATCATAATTAAACAGCTGAACAAACTGATCTGAAGAGGCAAAGAATACCTGACCATGAACACGGTGCGTGGTGTGCTTACCTTCTTTAATCACATCATCAGTAATTCTCATAATTGTTCTACTGTTATTTGTATAAAAAACAGAAGCCAGAATAACACCGGTAATAACACCGATAGCCAGGTTATGAGTAAAGACAACGGCAACAACCGTTGAAATCATAATGATATTGGTAGAAAGAGAGTGATCTTTAAGTTCAACCAGTGAGCGCCATGAGAATGTTCCGATAGCTACCATCATCATGACAGCTACGAGAGCGGCCATAGGGATCATCTTCAGCCATGAATCCAGAAAAACAACCATTATCAAAAGGAACACGCCAGCTGAGAACGTTGACAGTCTTGTTCTGCCACCGGATTTGATATTGATAATTGATTGGCCAATCATGGCACATCCCGCCATTCCCCCCATAAGCGCAGCAATAATGTTAGCGATGCCTTGCCCTTTACACTCTTTGTTTCTGTCGCTATCAGTATCAGTCAGATCATCAACAATGGTGGCTGTCATGAGTGATTCCAGGATACCCACCATCGCAAGCGCCAGGGAGTAAGGTAATATGATTCTGAATGTTTCCATTGTTAAAGGGACATCTGGCCATAGGAATACCGGTAATGAGTCAGGCAAATCCCCCATATCCCCCACTGTTCGCACATCCAGACCCAGGCTTAGGCTTAAAGCGGTAATAATCAGAATACACACAAGGGGAGAAGGCAGCAGCTTCCCGATTTTTGGGAGGTACGGGAACAAATAGATAACACCCAAACCACCTGCAGTAAGCGCATAGACATGCCAGGTGACATTGGTTAGCTCTGGTAGCTGAGCCATAAAGATTAAAATGGCTAATGCATTAACGAACCCGGTTACAATGGATTTAGACACGAACCGCATTAAGTTACCCAGTTTCAGCTGACCAATAGCAATCTGAAGAACACCGGTAAGTAATGATGCCGCCAATAAGTATTCAAGGCCATAGTCTTTAACTAAGGTCACCATCAACAGGGCCATAGCACCTGTAGCCGCTGAAATCATTCCCGCTCGCGCACCGGTAATGGCCGTAACAACACAGATACAGAATGAAGCATACAGTCCGACTTTAGGGTCCACACCCGCAATGATGGAGAATGCGATAGCTTCTGGTATGAGCGCTAGCGCTACAACCACGCCAGATAGCAGGTCGTTTTTAGGGTTCGATAACCATGCAGATTTGAAACTTCGCAACATAGAGACTCAACAGACAATATTTTTTAAACACAACAATCCGCCTCAACACAGAAGCTTGAGGGGAAAAAAGCAGTCTATTTTTTCAAATAGAAAAATTGATACCTTTTTGTATCTATCAGAGGCGGGAAGCAGGGAGGCTTACAGCTTGATGCTGGCAAGCATCTAAGGCGGAGTCATTATGTAAAATGCCCTCGTGCAAATGAAAGTTGGGGCGAGTCTACCTGTTTTAATGGAACATTAAAATGTGGAATTCCTGAAAAAGCCTATATAAGAAGGACATCCACAAATTTGACACGCCTGCAGGTGTGCGACCTGTAGAGGTTTAGATCTGATCTGACAGTGCCTCACATCAGTATGTTAAAGATTACTTAAAAAGTGATGTGATGAGGATGCGGCAGCAAATTAATCATTAGATCTGTTTAAA
This sequence comes from Kistimonas asteriae, assembly GCF_018263925.1. GTDB lineage: Bacteria > Pseudomonadota > Gammaproteobacteria > Pseudomonadales > Endozoicomonadaceae > Kistimonas > Kistimonas asteriae. Next base: position 73,983 of record NZ_JAEVHF010000005.1, on the reverse strand, counting down.
ATACGGCCACATGTGGCCGTATTTTAAACAGTAGTTTTAAGTGGTCAGTTCTTGACTGCGTAAGTAATCATCGTAGCTGCCATGGAAATCGGTGATACCGTTTTCTGAAATCTCAATGATCCGTGTCGCCAGAGATGACACAAACTGCCGGTCATGGCTGACAAAGACCAGCGTACCCTCGTAATTCTCCAGCGCCAGATTCAGGGCTTCGATGGATTCCATATCCATATGGTTGGTCGGTTCGTCCATCAGCAGGATATTGGGTTGCTGCATCATCAACTTGCCGAACAGCATCCGTCCCTGCTCACCACCGGAAATCACCTTTACGGATTTCTTGATGTCGTTCTGGGAGAACAGCATCCGACCGAGGAAGCTTCGTGTGAACTGTTCATCGTTACCGGCAGGTTTCCACTGGTCCATCCAGTCATACAGGGTCATGTCGGACTCAAAGTCCGCACTGTGGTCCTGGGCGTAGTAACCGATATTGGCGTTTTCTGACCATTTCACTTCACCCGACTTCGGCGCCATTACACCGGCCAGCGTATTCATGAACGTGCTCTTGCCGATACCATTTTGGCCAATCACGGCAATGCGTTCACCGACGTCTACCAGCAGCTTGACGCCCTTAAGCAGTAATTCATCACCATATCCCTGTGAAAGGTTGGTCACTTCCAGCGCCTGGCGGAACAGTTTTTTCTCCTGCTCAAACCGGATAAATGGACTCTGTCGGCTGGAAGGCTTGATCGTTTCGATTTTGATCTTGTCGATCTGGCGGGCGCGGGATGTCGCCTGTTTCGCCTTGGAAGCATTGGCGGAGAAGCGGCTGACAAAGGACTGTAGTTCAGCGATCTGGGCTTTCTTGCGGGCATTGTCAGCCTGCAGACGTTCGCGAGCCTGGGTGGCGGCGGTCATGTATTCGTCATAGGTGCCGGGGTAGACGCGCAGTTCGCCGTAATCCAGGTCAGCCATATGGGTGCAGACGCTGTTCAGGAAGTGACGGTCGTGGGAAATGATGATCATCGTGCAGTCACGCTGGCTCAGCACGCCTTCCAGCCAGCGAATGGCGTTGATATCCAGGTTGTTGGTCGGTTCGTCCAGCAGCATGATGTCCGGATCCGCAAACAGTACCTGTGCCAGTAGTACACGTAGTTTCCAGCCAGGTGCAACGGCACTCATCAAACCGAAGTGCTGCTCGGTGGGAATGCCGACGCCCAACAGCAGTTCACCGGCCCGGGCTTCGGCAGAGTAACCGTCCATTTCCGCGAACTGGACTTCGAGGTCAGCCACACGCATGCCGTCTTCTTCGGTCATCTCCGGCAGGGAATAGATACGGTCGCGTTCCTGCTTGACCTTCCAGAGGTCCGCATGGCCCATGATGACCGTATCAACCACCGTGTGCTGTTCGTAGGCAAACTGGTCCTGGCTCAACTTGGCGACGCGGTCATTGGAATCCTTGCTGACCGTACCGGAAGACGGTTCCAGTTCCCGGCTCAGGATTTTCATCAGGGTGGATTTTCCGCAGCCGTTGGCGCCGATCAGGCCGTAGCGGTTGCCGTCACCAAACTTGACGGAGATGTCTTCGAACAGGGGCTTGTCCCCGAACTGCATGGTGATATTGGCGGTGGTAATCAATGTGTCGTCCCGGTTCCGGTCAGCAGGTAAAAAAGGGATTGCAGACTACAGGGCTGAACCCTGTTCAACAATTGTTATTTTTGCTGCAATTTTTTTAACTGTAGAGCCTGAGGAAGAACATAACAAACAGGACAGCCGGGCTGACAAAGCATTACGTTGTCAGCCCGGCTGGATGTGAATCTGCAAAAAAGATTCGATGACACGGGTCGATGTAGAAAATCAGATAACCAGTTCACCGACGTTTAATAGGTACAGTGCAGAGATCCCCAGCACGACAACAAAAACCGCGCCAGTTGTTTCCAGCGGTGAGGCAAACAGTTTCTCACCCCGTTCATGCCGCGCTTTGAGATAAAACGGCGCTCCCACCATATAAAGGATCATCGACAGCAACAAGAATTCCGTGCCGCCGGCGTAAATCAACCAGGCACCATATAATGTTCCCAGTGCAGTTAAACCAATCAACGTGACGGAACGGACTTCGGCCTTGAGCGCCAGTTTCAGTCCGAACGCTGCACAGAGCAGGTAAGGAATCAGCGCCATGGAGGAGGCCAGCTGAATCAGCAGGTTGTAACCGGCGTCGTTGAAGTGATTAATGATCAGGAACAGTGAGATCAGTGCGTTGGTCAGCCACATGGCGTTAGCAGGCGTGCCATGGCTGTTGAGGCGGCCAAAAAAAGTCGGTGCCGTATTCTGCTTTCCCCGTGCCGCGAGGTACAGCATTTCGGAAGAGATCATGCTCCAGGCCAGCAGTGCACCACTAACAGAGATGATCAGACCGAGATTGATCAATACGCCACCCCAGGGGCCAACCGCCCGTTCCATCACCGCTGCCATGGACGGATTACGCATGGTGGCCAGTTCCGCCTGTGGCACAACCCCAAGAGACAGTACCGATACACAGACCAGCAATGAGATGGTAATGAAAAAGCCTATCAGAGTCGCCTGGCTGACCACCTTCATATTGTGTGCACGGTTGGCATAGACGGTTGCACATTCAATGCCCAGGAATACCCAGACGGTATAAAGCATGGTGTTCTTGACTTGGTCGGTAATACTGCCGAGGGCTTCGTGACCCCAGAAATCCATTTGGAATGTTTCTACCTTGAACGCCAGCATAACGCAGAGAATAAATAGGCAGATTGGTACAATCTTGGCCAGGGTCACAATGATGTTGAGAATGGCGGCTGACCGGATGCCTCGCAGGACAAAACTGTGCAGCGTCCAGAGAACGACCAGGCCACACAGCATGGCGGGCAGTGTGCTGCCTTCCCCGAAGAAGCCCAGTGATGAGAAGGAGCCGAGGGCGCTGAACAGCAGCACCAGGTAACCGACATTGCCCACCCAGACCGAGATCCAGTATCCCCAGGCTGCGTTGAATCCCAGGTAATCACCAAAGCCGGTGCGGGCATAACCGTAAACACCGTCGTTGATATCCGGACGGTTCAGGGAAAGCCATTGGAAGATACGCGTCAGTGCCAGCATACCGATAAAGGTAATGACCCACGCAATCAGGATGGGGCCGGCGCCGGCGCCTTCCGCCATGTTCTGTGGCAGGCTGAAAATGCCGCTGCCGACTACTGCGCCGACCACCAGGGCGGTCATGGCGACAACGCCCAGCTTTTTCTCATGCCCCTGCGTCATTGTGTACTCCGTGTCTGCCTGTGGGTAAGGGCGGGAACAGGGATGCACGGGCATCCCTGTTGTGGGTGTGAACCATCAGGGATGATTCAGAAACGCAGAGACATGCAGCTCACACCGCCGTCTACCTTGCGGTATTCGGAGGTATCCAGTTCAATCACTTCGTATCCCAGGGAGGCAATCTTGTCGCGGGTGTTGGGGTAGCCGGAGGGCATGATGACCGTGCCGTTGACCCAGATGCAGTTGGCGGCATAGGACTCTTCGACCGGCACCTCGATAATGTTGTACTGCTGGAATTCGGGTTTGGTGACAAACTCGCCGGCCGCCAACAGATTGTTGTTTTCCAGGTAGGCGAGGCCGGTCTTGAGGTGCAGTACTTCTTCGAGGGTGACGATGGAGCCGGTCATGCCATGCTTCTCCAGAATGGCGATCAGCTGTTGTGCGCCGTCCTCGTTGGTGCGGGCGGATTTGCCAATGTAGTAATGGCTGCCGACCATCATCACATCACCGGCATCCAGGGTGCCGGGTTCAACGATGCGTTCAACGTTCTTGTAAAAACGGTGCAGCACAGGGGCAATCAGTTCCGCTTCCTGACGACGGCTGTCGGCACCCGGGCGGGTGACAATGGCACAATGGGGGGTACAGAGCGCCGGGTCTTCAACAAAAACAGAGTCGGGAAAGTCTTCAGCGGGAGGGAGAATGGTGATGTCAACGCCACAGGTCTGCAGGGCTCGGATATAGGTGTTGTGTTGCTCCAGCGCCTTTGCGTAATCGGGCTTGCCCAGGCTAGCTTCACTCAGGCCGTCAACCAGTGCACGACAGGGGGTACGGGCGATGATGTGCTTGAACATGAACTGCTACCTTTTTCGTCGTTGTATCTACGCTTCTTCCTCTAACAACATGCGTGCCAAGATGGTGTCGGTGAGAATTGATACAGATCAGGAAAAAGGTGCTGTTTGTCCGGTTTTTCAGTGTTTTTTCTGGAGCAGTAGGCCGCTTTCAGCAATGATTGCCGGTGTGTTTATCTATTTTTCGACAGCTGTCGAAAATACGACAGATAAAGTTGCCTGATAACAAAGGGTGTTGATCAAGATCTGTCGAAAAAACGATAAAGGGGGATGGGTGGAAGAGCTGAATTGGTTGGTTCTGTGCATGAAACATGTGCTGGATTCATTGGCGCAACCGGTCACAATTGTCGATCGCGACGGGTATTTTGTTTACTACAACCGGGCCAGTGCGCGAATGGATGGGGTCGATCCGGCCAATATCCTGGGCCACCATGTCCTTGAGGTCAGCCCATGGCTACAGACAGACGACAGTACCTTGCTACGTTGCCTGTCGGAACAGACCCGTTTTACGGATCATTATCAGGCTTACAGTGGTGTGGCTGGTGAGCAGCTGCACTATATGCACAGTGCCATGCCGCTGTACGGGCGAAGTAGCGACATTATCGGCGCCATCGAAATTGGCCGTGTCTTGACTGCTGGGCCGGATAAAAACGACAAGCAACATGAAATCCCGGAGATTATCAGTGACGCCCCGGCCATGCGTCGGCAGATCGAGGCGGTTGATATTTATGGCGCCAGTGAACTGCCCGTACTGATATACGGGGAGACAGGTACCGGCAAGGAACTGTTTGCCCGCCGGGCCCATGCCATGAGTCCCCGGGCAGGTCGATCCATGCTCTGCCTGAACTGTGCGGCGATTCCTGAGAACCTGCTCGAAAGTACGCTCTTTGGCACGACCCGCGGCGCATTTACCGGGGCAGAAAACCGCAAGGGGCTTCTGGCACTGGCGGATGGCGGCACATTGTTTCTGGATGAGCTGAATTCCATGCCCATTACCCTGCAAAGCAAGTTGCTACGGGTTCTGCAGGATGGCTATTACCGGCCGCTGGGGAGCCAGGAACCATTGAAAGCGGATATCCGTCTGATTACCGCCATGAACCAGCCACCGTTTGATGCCGTGCGGGATGGGAACCTGCGTGAAGACCTCTATTACCGGATCAGTGTCGGCTTTATTGTGATTCCGCCCCTGCGAGATCGAATGAACGACATTGGTCTTATTGCCCGGCGCTTTGTTTCCCGTTATGGCCCGGCTTTGAATCCGGCAGTGACTCACCTGGGGGGAACCGCGATCCGGCAACTGGAGCAACATAACTGGCCGGGTAATGTGCGTGAACTGGAAAATGTGATTCGTCGCAGTCTACTGCTGGCGGGTAATGATGCCACTATGGAAACCGTTACCCTGATGCCGGACAGTTTGTCTGACCTGGCCTCCGGACTGGATAACCGTGGCGCGTTACCGCTACCCGCTGCAAGACCGTTGCGGGAAAGTCTGGCCAGTTATGAAACACAACTGATTCGCACAGCGGTACAACGACACAGTCATAATCTTTCTGCGGTGGCTCGTGAATTGGCGTTGCCTCGAACTACGTTACTGTCGCGTATGCAGAAGCTGGGGATTATCCGTGAGGAGCAGGCTCAGGCATCATAACGTACGTGGCTTTGGCTGGTCTCTGTATCCCTGTCTATGCTCATAGTTGTACTTTCGAACCAGTACTACGTTGAGAGACAGGGATTGTCATCATGGATGCAGGCACAGTTGTCGCGATAGGTTCTCTTCATCATGTCTCCGGCAATGTCGGCGCCATGGCGGCGGACGGTTCAATACGACAACTGTCTATTGGCGACCGGGTTTACAATGATGAAACCCTGGTTGCCCTGCAGGGTGGTTTTGCCCACCTGGATCTGGTCAATGGCGAGAGTGTTGAAATCCTTGCCGGTCAGCAGCTGGAAATGGCTGAACTGTGGCAGCAACTGGCCTTGTCGGTTGAACAACTGATAGCTGATGGTGTCGATCCTTCCCTGTTATTTCCCCCGCCACTCGCGGGTACGCCCTCAAACCGTGAAGCATCATCAGAGCCTGCCTCTGACAACCCGCCACCTGTCAGTCGTTTTAACCGCCTGACTGATACGGACGCTACGTTCACAACGACCGACGGGTTGCCTCCGATTGAACCGGCATCACCGTTATCAAACGATGAACATGCGCTATCAGGGATGGATGAGTCACTGGAAACCAGACCCTTTCAAGAAGAGGCTCGTTTCCGGTTTTCAATAGTCAATGATGCGAATCAAATAGAACCTGAAAGTCCTCAGTGGATTGCAATTGATGACATTGGGCTGCTACCCGAAAACAGTGAGTTGTTAATCGATGTATTAACGAATGACCGTGCGCAGGCAGGTGATAACACTTCACTGACGCTTGAGCGTGCGATGATTGTTGATCCGCTGACTGGGGCAGAAATTTCTTCTGGTCAGGGGGCGGTCATAATTGTCGATAACCGTCTCGCCTACACCACAGAGAATGATTTCAACCTGAAAGCGGGTGAAACCGAGACGGTGACCGTCCAATACCAGGCAACCGATAACCAGGGGAATACCCATGATGCGAATGTCATCATTACGGTAGAGGACAGGGCGCCGCAGCCACCGTCATTCGATGTGGGTATTGACGACAGTGTGGCAGAAAAACTCAACCTGACACTGATGCTCGATTTATCCGAACCCATGGGCTGGCCGTCGGCAGAAAATGTGGGTAAGACCGGTCTGGAACTCATGCAGGAGGCATTGGCAAATCTGCTGAACCATTACCAGTTTATGGCTGAGCTGGCGATTCAGGTAGTGACGTTCAGCGGTGGTAATTATCAATCATACGGCTGGCATACGGGGGACGATGCGGTATTGCAGACCCTGAATACCATTAATGATTTTTCTGATCCTCAAGGTGGCACCTACTACAAAGGTGCTCTGCAGAAGGCTGAGGACGGTTTTATCTCCGGCTTGGAGAATGGCCAGATTGATCCTGCGGACAATCATGCGATGTACTTTATTACAGCGGGAGAACCCTCACGCAGTACCGGCAGGCCCGATCAGGGGGCATGGGAAACGTTTCTGCAGAACCACAGTGTCAGCGACGTCCATGCGATCGGCATCATGACCAGGGAGCCCGGGGAGTCGGTCACAGGCCCTGATCTGGCCTATCTGGAACCGATCGCTTTTCCTGGCAATGCCCAAATACTGGATGAAAATACCGCTGGCACACTGTCAGACAGACTCGTAGAGACTGTACCGCAGCGACTCGCAACAGGGGATCTGGTTGGCCGTGATATCGGCGGAGATGGGTTGGTCACGGTTTACAGTGTGGATCTTCGTGACGGGGCGGGGGAACAACTGCTGAACACCACCCCTCAGGCACCCTATACACAGTTCAAGGTACAGGCATCACCGGACATCACGGCGGGTTGGTTAACGGTGAATTACCTGACCGGTGAATATGTTTTTCGGCCAGCGGATGTAGAGAACGCGATTGACCTGACCTTTGACTTTACTGTCGAGGATTCAGACGGCAGTCGTGTGAGCAGCAGTGTTGATGTGGCAGTCACGGACAGTGGCGAGGTGTTCAGTCATATAGCTGCTGAAGACCTGAATCGCATCACCGACAGAAACGGCACGCAATCCGGCACATCTGCGGACGATTATTTCAAGGATGGCGGCAATGTGGATGATGATTTTGCCGCGGGCGGTGGTCACGACCTGGTCGTTGATTACGATGCCCACAGCAATACGTTTTCCGGCGAAGCGGGCAATGACACGCTGATTGGCGGTGGCGGCGATGACCGGTTGTATGGCGGTGAGGATCGTGACCTTCTGATGGGCGGCCGTGACCACGACACACTGGATGGTGGCAGCGGGGATGATGTACTGATGGGGGGACAGGGTGACGATGTGCTGACCGGTGGTACGGGACGTGATGACTTCCGGTTCAGTCTGGCGGATCTTGTCGAGGATGATCGCTATCAGCTGGATCGTATTCTGGATTTTACCCTGGGGCAGCCAGCAGCCCTCGGCAGTGATGCCGACAGGCTGGATTTATCAGAACTGCTGGATTTTTCCAGCGGCATTGACCTGGAACCCGTCGATTTGCTGCAGTCCCTGAAGGCACAGGGAGTGATTGCTTCCATTGAGCATGAACAGCAACAAACCACCCTGCAGGTGAGTGCGCAGGCTGAAGGGGAAACGCACCAGCTGGTGGTGCAGTTCCAGGGTTTGGATGAAAACCACTGGTCTGACCAGAACAGGGATAACCTGTTAAACGGCGATGATGTGTTATTACAGCTGATCACGAATGGGCAATTGATCGTATAGCCCAGACAGACACTACACGAAAGTCCGGTTGCAACGCAGGAGGCGGAGATCATGCAACACGCCAATATCAGGGAATGGTTACTGGCGGTCACGTTGGCAGGGTATGCTGGCAGTAGTTCGGCGATGACGTTGCAGGAAGCCGTCGCAGAAGCATTACGGGACAATCCTGAACTTCGTATGACCATGGCCGTGGCCGATGCAAGGCGCGAATCAGTTCAGGAAGCCCGTGCCGGTTACCTGCCCACCCTTGATCTCAATGCGTCGGCTGGTTACGAGAACAGTCGTAATACAACGACGGTTGCCGCTTATGGCAATGGCAACGCGGATGACAAGTCACAGGTGCGAACCCGGCGGGAGGCCTCTCTGGTCGCCCGGCAGATGCTGTTCGATGGCTTTGCGACCCGGGGTGACGTCAGTCAACAGCGTGCCCGGCAACAGGCGGCAGAACAGCAGGTCTGTGTCTCTGCCGAAAACCTGGGGCTGGAGGTGGCAGAGGTTTACCTCAATGTTCTGAAGGCGCAGACCCTGCGAGATCATGCCCGGATCAATCTCAATGAACACCTACGGCTGGTGGCCCTGATCCGGAAACAGGGCGAGAAGGGCGTCAGCAATGATGCCGATCTGGCCCAGGCAGAAGGGCGGTTGATGTTGGCCCAGGCTGACCGGATTGGCGCAGAGGCTGCGCTAAGGAATGCCCGAACCCATTACCGGAAAGCGGTTGGCGCGTTACCGGATGAATTTGTCCGACCCGTTTTGGCCGCTGGGTTGCCGGCCGGGCAGGCGTTGGCGATTGAGCAACTGATGGAAGGTCACCCGTTGCTTGCGGCCGCCGATGCCGATATCCGTGCGGCAGAAGCCGTCTATGACGCCAGCAAAAGCGGGTATATGCCTGAGCTGGACGTTACCCTGGGAACCTCCTGGGCCAAGGACAGGGATGGGGTCAAAGGCACGGAGTATGATGAGTCCGCGCTGTTGAACATCCGCTATAACTTGTTCAATGGCGGTGCCGATATGGCCAGGCGACAGCAGGCCAGCTATGAAGTCAGTGAGGCCATTGAAAGTCGACAGCATCAGATTGAGGAAATGGAACAATCCGTCCGGTTGGCGTGGGTGGCGGTTGAGTTTGGCCGTACTCGACTCAAACCGTTGAAGAACCATGTCTCGCTGGCTGATCGTGCGCGTAGCCTGTACGAAAAACAGTTTCTGGTGGGTAAACGCACACTGATTGATTTGCTGGACAGTCAGCAGGAAAGCTTCGCGGCCCAGAATCGGTATACGACGGCAGATCATGACCTGATGATTGACCAGTATCGTTTGCTGCATACGACGGGCCGATTGTTGCCAGCGTTACAGACTCGTCTTGTTGGCGATTGGCCTTGTGCCGATCCGTTAGTTCAGCAGGATGTTGCCGGTAGCAATGAAGCGCGTCCGGTAACATCTGCTGAATACAAAGAAGGATAACGACAGGGGTCTGACGTATTGTCAGAACAGCGTGGCAATCAATGAGCCGGCCACCGTGAACAACACGTTAGCCAGTGCATAGGTGCCCACATAGCCCAGTGAGGGAATGGAGCTGCGGGACAGGTCGTTCACGGTTTCCATGGCCGGTGCGCAGGTGCGGGCGCCGGTAATGGCGCCGAGCAGCAGGGCAGGGTTCATGTTCAGGACATAACGGCCAAAGATATACGACAAAATAACGGGCACCGTGCTGACCACCAGGCCGGATGCAATGATCACAGGCCCGACCTGGCCCATGTATTCAAGAATACCCCGCCCCGCATTCAAACCGATCCCGACCATGAACACCAGCAACCCAAGGTCTTTTAACAGGCGTAATGCTGCCTCCGGCACATGGCCAATGGTGGGGTGCATGGCGCGGAGATAACCCATCATGATCCCGGAAATCAGCAGGCCGGTGGCATTACCGATCGTAAAGTCATAGTTGTTGAAACGCAGCGTTATCTGCCCGATCAGCAAGCCAATGGCCAGGAAGGTGGAAAAGGCGACCAGGTCGGTGACACGACTGTGGATGCTGACGAAACCAATCTTGTCCGCCTGGGCGGCCACCCGTCGTTTTTCGCCACTGACGCGTAGCACATCCCCTTTGTTTAGCAGAATGTCTCGCTCAACCGGCATCTCTATCTGGGAACGGGTAATCCGGTTCAGAAAACAGCCGGCCTCGGTCAGGTTCAGGTCACTGAGATGCTTGCCCGCCAGCTGATCGTTCTTGACCACGATATCCTCGGTGACAATCTGCATGTCGAGCAGATCCCGGTCAAAGACCTCGTTGCCTTCACGAAACAGGGGATCGAGCAGGGCGTGGCTGTCCGGGTAACCCAGCAGGGCGATCTCGTCACCTTTCTGCAGCATGGCGTCGCCGGCGGGTTCGGCCAGAATGCCTTTGCGTCGGATTCTTTCGATATAGCAACCGGTGCGCCGGTAGATGCCGACTTCACGCAGGTTCTGGCCCGCAAAGGCGGCCGCCAGATCCTTGCTGACCCGGTAGGCGCGAATAATGGGTAGATAGGTTTTCTGATTTTCGTTGTCGTCTATTCCCCGTTCCCGGGCGATGGTGCTGGCGGCATCAGGTAGGTCAATACGGGCAATGCGCGGCAGATAACGAACCACCAGCATTAAACCGACCAGACCGACCAGGTAGGTCAGGGCATAGCCGATGCTCATGTTGTCTTGCAGCTTACTGAGCTGCCCCACCACGTCAGGGCTGCTAAGGCTTTTCAGGGCTTCCTGGGCACCGACCAGGGCAGGGGTGGAGGTCAGTGAACCGGCGAGCAGGCCGGCGGTGAGGCCTTTGTCAAAATCAAACAGTTTTGACATCAGCACGGTCAGGCCGAAGGCGGTGCCGGTGAGGAACAAGGCCAGTGACGCATAGTACTTGCCATCCCGCAGAAAGACGCTGAAAAAGTGGGGCCCGGCTTCAATGCCAACACAGAAGATAAAGACCATGAAACCGACGCTTTCAATACCGGGCGGCAGATAGAATCCCATCTCACCGAACGCCAGCGCGGTGGCCAGTACCCCGATCGTCGCCCCGAGTTTAAAGGTGCCAATCGACAGTTTGCCAATCAGCAAACCAATACCGAGGATAACAAACAGGAGTAGCTCAGAACTCTGGTTGAGGAGCGCCAGAAGGTCGATAGTCACGGCAGGGATCCGGTCAGTAGCTCAAAAAAATTGCGACATAGTATTCCTGTTGGAACGCCAATGCCATGCGGTAAATCACGACTGTTGCGTTGGTGCAATGTGAATGGAGCAACCGGGTTTATACGACTACTTTCATAAACGAACCGGGTTGTTCAGGATCCTTATCATGAAAGCTTTACTTGCTGGGGCTCGTTGGCTCCTTGCGCTGTTTTTGTTTTTTTGCCTGCCTATTGGCAGTCAGGCGGATGAGCTTCAGGTCAAAAAGGTTCTGGTGTTTGGCGACAGTCTTTCTGACAGCAATGGCACTTACTCCACCTGGAAGCTGTTAAATACCCTGAAGGGGAATACGGTGAATGGCCAGCCGATGATGAATCTGCAGCCGTTCCTGAATAATGCTCTGAAGCAGGATGTGCCGGGCTATGCGGAACTGACCCACCACGAGTGGTTGAGGGATGAGTTAACCAGCCTGGAAAAGCATGCGCTCACTGCCTTTCTGGATATGACAAAAACGCTGCCGATCCCGATATTGCCTGATCCACATTATTACCTGACCGGCATGTTTACCGGCGGTACCGATTACAAGGGCGTCTGGCCACTCTACCTTTACCGGATGCTGGGCGCCGAACTGGATAACCGGGCCATGGCCGGCAGCTGGACGCTGTGCCCCACTCAAAAGATGGATCACCTGGGTGACTTGATGCATATCTGCAGCGGTCCGGAAAGTATGGCCGAGGAGTTTGTCTCCGGTAGTCTGGTGCCGCCGTGTGAAGGGCTGATCGTCAGTGCCTGGGCAGATCAGACTGGTACGGTCGACAGTGACTCAACGCTGGTGATTTTCTTCAACAGTGCTAATGACTACCTCAACCAGTGGCCCGATTCGCAACAGGTGGTGAACAAATACACGGCGGATATCACACGACTGATTCGGCTGGGCGCGAAACATGTGGTGGTGATTAACCTGCCGGATATCAGTCTGACCCCCCGTTATCGTGAGGCGTCAAAGCATCTTCAGACGTGGATGGCGAATGCCATTGAAACCAATAACCGTGAGCTGAAACAGTCACTGGCCCAGTTGCGAACCCGTTATCCGGATGTTGCGTTGATTGAGCTGGACGCTGCCGCCATGCTGAACCAGCTTTTGGCCGGTGCTGCCCAGCGAGGCATTGTCACGGATAAAGCCTGCCTGGACAGTACGCCCGGGTTGCCAACCGTTAACAGACGTAAAGAGAGCGCAGAAGAATCCCTGGTGAATCATATTCTCCAGAATCCGTCGCTGGCGGATGCTGCCCACGTTGCCAGTGCCGCTGCGGATGGGCAGGGCATAGGCATGTGTTCCAATCCGGATGAGCATTTCTTCTTCGATACGGTGCATCCCAGCGCCCATACCCATTATGAAATCGCTCTGTATGCCTGTGAGTTGTTGCAGAAAAACGGTATAGCCTGTTCGACAACCGCCGCTCAACCGCTGATCACTGCACCGGAGCCGATAGCGCGCTGGTTATGACAGGATGATCAAACCATCCAACAGGGCGTATGCCCTGTTTGGGTTATAGCTGACAGCGGGTGATGACTTCAAACGTTTGTTCATCCAGCGGGTGCATCGACACCGAGACGTTCCCGAGTGCTCCCAGCGTGGTCGCATGACTGCCGCCGCAGGGAATCACAACCTTGTTTTCCTGACCCAGCTGGCATTCCCAGTATCGACGGTCAGTCAGTGTCTCCCCTTCGCAACGGACATGGATCTCACCACCCTCTGCGAGCCAGGCAGCCAGCTGTTGGTTAACGGCTTGCTCAATGTTGTTTAAATCGGTGAACAGATCCGCTGCACACAGGCCTTTTTTCTTCAGTGATTTGCCGCAGCGATAGCGGTCAGTGCTCTGGTATTCACCGATGGATGATTGGGTGATGGCCAGCTGGTCAAAATCGATCTGTCCCAGGGCGTCGTGTCGTCCCGGGTCTTTTCTCCAGTAACCCTGGAGGGCGCGGTTTAACGCCAGGGCGGTGATATGGCAGGCGCTGTGGCCGCAATCCAGGGCATGACGGTAGGATGCATCCACCTGAAGCTGAACCGTTTTGCCGGCCAGATCCGGTGTACCTTCAACCACATGCACGACTACAAAACACCAGCCGTCAGCGCCTTTTTTGACCGGGATATCGGTATCCAGGTAAAGCGCGTCATCTTCCAGATTAATGGCGCCAGTGAGGCAGGATACGATGGGGTAAACCATCCCATCGCAGTGTATCTCGCCACGGTCGCCGGGCTGATCCGGCCACTGGTAGTCGACCGGATGGAAGGGGGTGTTGTCCACCAATATGGCGCTCCGGTTGTCGTCCAGGGGTACGGTCTTCGTTACGGTTCCCGTGGCGTTGGTCTCCCCCTGGGGATAACGAATGAGTGTGGCTTTTGGTAAGTGGGTGGTCATGAAGTTACCTGATGTCGTTGAACGGACACTGTTTTTGAGCGCCAGGCATCACTGAAATTGATGGAGACTCGGATACCTGTCCGTACGCGTTGGGCACATGATCCAACGTTTCAGTGCGATTGACACTCAAAATCTACCGTGTACTATAAAGTCCATAGTATACATAAAAGTATTTATTTTGGTAGTTTGGAGATGTCAGAATGTCCGTAGACAGACAAGCCATTGTGGCGAAGACCGAGGCCCTGCCGGATGCGGATTTTTATGCCGATGGCCGGGTTGTGAAGACACCCTTGATCTATTCAGAGCCGTTATCAGCGCTGAGTGGCTGCAAGGTGTACCTGAAGTGTGAGAATGCACAGACCACCGGCAGCTTCAAGATCCGGGGGGCGGTCAGCGCCATGCTGCGGTTAGCGCCTGAGGATCGGGTCAAGGGCGTATTAACGGCGAGTTCCGGCAATCATGGCGCCGCCACGGCAACCGCCGCGACCGCGTTGGGTATCCCGGTGACGATTTATGTCCCGGAATCCATCAGCCCGACGAAGGAACAGAAAATCCTGGCCACCGGGGCCAAGCTGGTCAAGGTGCCGGGCAGCAGTGATCAGGCAGAAAAGGTCGCGGCACGGGACGCCCGTGAGCAGGGGCTTTGTTACGTCAGCCCCTACAACCATGCTGATGTGATTGCCGGACAGGGCACCATCGGGCGCGAAATCCTGTCTGATCTGCCAGATGTCGAGGCTGTGTTTGCCAGTGTCGGCGGCGGTGGGTTGATCAGCGGCCTGGGCGCCAACACCCTTGCGGTGAAACCGGATGTCGAGATTGTCGGATGCTGGCCGTCCAACGCCCCCGCCATGTTGGAATGCCTGCGGGCAGGCAAGGTCATTGAGGTTGAAGAGCAGGACACCCTGTCCGATGGCACTGCCGGGGGGATTGATGATGATGCTATTACCCTGCCCCTGTGCCAAGCGACCATTACGAAAACCCTGACCGTTTCCGAAGACGCGATTGCCAACGCCATGCGCCTCGTGCATAGCGCGCACGGGTATGTCATTGAAGGTGCGGCGGGTGTTGCGGTGGCCGGATTGCTGCAGGCGAAGGCGCATTACCAGGGGAAAACGGTTGTGGTGGTGCTGTGTGGACAGAACATCACGGATGTCGTGTTCCAGGGGGTTATCAACAGCGGGGGCGAGCACCATGAAAATACTCACTAAAGCGGACATCGAAGCCAACCTGCCGTCCCTGTCGGCACTGATGGCCGCCATTACCGATGGTTACCGTGAGTACGCCCAGGGTCAGTACGATATTCCCCCGGTGGGTTACCTGGCATTGCCCCACGGCGAGCTGCACCTGAAGTATGGTCGGGCTGCCACCTCGTCCTATGCGGTGATCAAAATTGCAGCGGGCAGTTATGTGAACCCGAGCAAGGGGCTGCCGTCGTCTTCTGGTTGCCTGATGGTGATCGATGTTGAGACCGGTTTCCCACTCGCACTGTTGCAGGATGAAGGCCTGCTGACGGACCTGAGAACCTCGGCGGCCGGTGCCATGATGGCCAAACGGTTTGCACCGTCGGCGAAAACCATGGGTATCGTCGGTTGTGGCATTCAGGGGTATTACCAGACACGCGATACCTGCCAGGCATTAGGCATCAACCAGGTGATCGCCTTTGATCGTAAACCGGCCTCGATTGCTTCACTGGCTGAACGGCTGGCGCCTTACGATATAGCCGTCACACCAGCGTCAGACATCGAGTCTCTGTGCCAACAGGCGGACATCATCACAACCGTGACGCCAAGTAAGGAAGCTTACCTGGATGCCGACTGGTTGAAACCCGGTGCCCATGTGAATGCCTTCGGCTGTGATTCCCTGGGCAAGCGGGAACTCTGTGCCAATGTGCTGGAACGTGCGGACCTGCTGCTGGTGGACAGCTACGACCAGTGCCGTGATCATGGCGAACTCCAGTATGCGTCGGAACCGGTCGCAGCCCGAGCTGTATCGTTTGGACAGGCACTGGCGGAAGGACATGATGTTTCTGCTGCGAGGCTCACTGTCGCTGACTATACCGGCGTAGCGGTGCAGGACATCATCATTGCCACACTGGTCTACGACGCATGTATTGCTAACGGGGCGCCGTAATCAGCGTCAATGGCTCGTAAGAAAATAAAGCGGATGACCGTCAGCCAGCTGCCTTGCAACCCTGTGGGGATAGGGATAGTGTTCGGGCGTTGCCCAATGTACCGACCCGCTGGGAGGCAGGGAAGCAACTGGTTTATTGGAAAACCGCCGGTGTTTTCACTCAGCCTGAAGGGCCGGCCTGTTTTCATCCATGACTCATAGTGAATCCATGCGTAAGAAAAAGACATCCGGTGCCGAGGCGCTGTTGCTTGAACGTTATGCGCCTGTGGCTGATGGCATCGTTGCCCTCTTTTCCGGCTATGTGGAGGCGATCATTCATGATTACGCATCCCAGAAGGTGGTGTACATCGCCAACAACCTGTCGAAACGATCGCTGGGGGATGACTCCTCCCTGGATGATATTGCGCCTGAAGAGCCGGAAACGGTCATCGGCCCCTATGAGAAAATCGGTTGGGATGGCGGCAGGCAGCGTTCCATCAGTATTGTGCTGCGGGATGATGCCGGCAGTACAATCGGGCTGCTTTGCATCAATATGAAACTGGATGTGTTTGAACAGGCGAAGCAGGCGTTCGACATACTCCTTTCTCACCCGCAACTGGTACCGCAGCCGGATAAGCTGTTCCAGGATGACTGGCAGGAACGCATCAACACCTTCATCCATCACTGGTTGATGCAGCAGGGGCTGACGATGGCCAGGCTCTCGCATCCACAAAAGCGGGCACTGGTGACGGAGCTATACAACAATGGCGCGTTCAAGGGGAAGAGCTCCCAGAACTATGTGGCCAATGTCTTGAATATGGGACGGGCAACAGTCTTCAAGTATTTACGGGAACTTAAGGACGCTGAAAACGTCTAGGATCGACAGGTCAGGTAGGTACCTGAAAACACCAGGTGCGTATAAACGTGAGGGGGAGAAAGGGATTCATGAATCAATGGATACTGGAGCCGGACGAGATACTGACCGTCCATCCCATCCTGCCGGTGCTGGTGGTTGATAGCGTGGAGCAGGCGGTTTCCATAGGGAACGCGTTGATAGAGGGCGGGTATTCTGCTCTGGAAGTCACCCTCCGTACACCCGCTGCGCTGGATGCCATCACGGAAATGCGCCGTACCTTTCCTGATGTGCTGGTGGGCGCCGGTACCGTGCTTAATACTGCGGATTATGATCAGGCGGTGAAGGCAGGCGCTCAGTTTGCAGTGTCTCCCGGTCTGACCGAAGCATTGTTACGTCATGCCCGAAACCAAACGATTCCATTCATCCCCGGTGTGGCTTCCGCCAGCGAGATCATGCAGGCGCTGGCACACGGCTACGAATGCCTGAAGTTTTTCCCAGCTGAAGCGTCTGGTGGTGTTGCCGTTCTGAAGGCGTTCGGAGGGCCGTTTCCACAGGTTCGTTTTTGCCCGTCAGGCGGCATTATTGCTGCTAATGCCCAAGACTATCTGGCGCTTCCCAATGTGGCAGCGGTTTCCGGTTCCTGGATGGTATCGGATGCGGTCATATGACTTGCCATGATGGATTCGGCTTGCAATGGGAAGTTATATTGCCCAGTAAAGTCGTGAAAAACATATTAATAATATGTTTTCTAATTGCTTATTTCCGCAGCTTACTCATGGATCAAGTCTTATTGTTCTGACATCTTTTCCTTTGTCGACTATCACGATAATTCTTCCATCTCCATACTTTTCCATTAAGTTCAGATCATCGACAAGAAGATTAGAAACCAGCCCATTCTCCCGAGGCACAATGCCGCGAGATGCTGTCCCATCGCATTTTGAGTACAAAGAAGCAATTTGCTTCTTCAGAGAAGGTATTGTCCATGCCGGTGCTTGAAGCGTTGCATACCCGATAAGGCCGTAAACAAAACGTTCGAGCCTGATATCAAATTCATGTATCACTGGCTCAGCGGTAATAACCTGCTGGACATAGTTATTGTTCAGCATATCTTCACAGTCTTCGACAATTGGAATGACAATGGTCTGATCATTGGCCTTGGTCGAACTGAACATGCCTAACAGGCACAATGTGAAAAAACAGCGAAGTAATAGCATACATTCCCCCATACATGCGTATTGCCTGTTTTAAACCACCCGCATGCAATCATCATTGGCCGAAATAATGATTTTGTATCACAGTCATGGTTGGGATGGAGGCTGTTTTGTCCACCGCTTCCAGTATCTGTAACCGGAGGCCTATGATGACCACTTCCCTCAAACTGAATGCCGGCAGTGCGTTTCCGGCTATCACCGTGAAGACCTTGGATGATGCGGCACTGCACCTGGGGCAGCCGCGAGGCGAAGCGATCTGGCAGATGGTGGTGGTCTACCGTGGACGACACTGCCCATTGTGTACCAGATTCCTAAACCAGCTGGAAGGTTTTAAGGATCGGCTGGCTGCTATTGGTATTGACTTGGTAGCGGTATCGGCAGATTCCCGCGAGCAGCTTGAATCGCACAGGGAAAAACTGTCGGTTACCTTTCCACTGGGCTATGGCTTGCCATTAGAGGCAATGCAAATGCTGGGCTTATACATATCGGTACCCCGTTCCGAGCAGGAAACTGACCATAACTTTGCTGAGCCCGGCCTGTTCGTAGTGAATGAGGCAGGCAATATTCAGGTCGTGGATATTGCCAACAACCCATTTGTGCGGCCGGATATTGAGGCGCTGGTTTCCGGATTGGAATGGATCAGAAATCCGGAACACCACTATCCCATTCGGGGTACTTATTCGTACGGTTAGTAAGTCGCTGCTTTTGTGAAGTCATATAAAGCAAATGAAACGTTAGATCTGACAGTAAAGCTGTTCAGGTCACTGTCAGATCAGACGATATAGTCCTGTTAACATTGCCCCGGTTTTAATAGGGTCTGGATCGGTGTGAGCATTTGCTTACTGGCTTTTTTCGGCATAGTGCGGCTGATGATTTCATCCTGAAGCTCTTATTACCGTTCGATAAATGACGCTGTAGCCAGCACACGAACCAGCAGCCCCCAGTAGGTTTCAGGGTTCTTTTGCACGTTGCGCAGCAGTTCTGTCATTAAACTGTATCAGTCGATTACCCATGATAGATGCGGCTCGTAGCAGACTGATCATGCCGGCTTCGCTCACCGGAGCACGCAGGTCTTGATGATCCCCGTGCCTTTGACCGTCGATTCGCTACTGTGAACAGAGGGGAGTGTTTGACGTCTACACTGGTAAGTCTGTTGCACATGTTGCATCAGCCCGGTGGCATTC
The DNA here is from genome assembly GCF_018263925.1 of Kistimonas asteriae. Taxonomy (GTDB): domain Bacteria; phylum Pseudomonadota; class Gammaproteobacteria; order Pseudomonadales; family Endozoicomonadaceae; genus Kistimonas; species Kistimonas asteriae. Next base: position 54,558 of record NZ_JAEVHF010000005.1, on the reverse strand, counting down.
CGACAGACTGTTCCGGTCACAACGGCCACTCTAACCTGAAATGTATGTTGCCGAGCAGCGGTTAGATTCGGTAAAACGGCAGGTGTGTATGAATGATGATAATGGCGATGAAGCGGTAAAAAACGTCGAACTCAAGGGCTTCTGGTGGAAACGGTTCTTTTATTCCAGTACCGGAGGCTCGCGCGATTTCGCTATGGGGCCCAACTGGTTTGCCTCGGTGATGGGTACCGGCATTATCGCCAATGCCGCCGCCTCACTGCCGCTGTTTTCTGATCAACTGCATGTGTTTTCCGTGGTTGTCTGGATACTTGCCAGTACGATGCTGGTCGGTTTGCTACTGGCGACATTGAATCCGCTGGTTCAGCACCAAGGGGTATGGAAACAGCATTTTAATGATCCCACGATGGTGCAGTTCTATGGCGCACCACCCATGGCGATGTTGACGATTGCCGGTGGCACGGTATTGGTCGGGGCGCCGTATTTAGGGCAGGCGCTGGCCGTGAATATTGCCTGGGTACTGTGGTTTATCGGGACGTTGCTGGGCCTGGCGACGGCGGTCATTATTCCTTTTCGCTTGTTTACCCATTTTGAAGTCTCACCCGACTCGGCATTTGGTGGCTGGCTGATGCCGGTGGTGCCGCCTATGGTGTCTGCGGCGATCGGCGCCATTCTTGTGCCCTATGCGCCGGTGGGTGTTTTGCGTGAAACCCTGTTTTATGTCTGCTTCAGCCTGTTTGGTCTGAGCTTGATTGCTGCGTTTATTATCATCGTGATGATCTGGAGTCGTCTTGCTCACCATGGAACCTCCGGTTCATCACGTGTGCCGACGTTATGGATTGTCCTGGGGCCACTGGGGCAATCGATGACCGCTGCCGGGATTTTAGGCACGGTAGCGATAGGGGCCGTGCCTGAAGCTATCGCGAAAGGGTTTGAAGTGTTTTCGGTGCTTTACAGTATCCCGGTGTTTGGATTTATTGTGCTGTGGACGTGCCTTGCCATGCTCCTGACCCTGCGGGCGAGGCGTCGGCATATGCGTTTTGCACTCACATACTGGTCGTTTACGTTCCCGGTGGGTACCTGTGTCACCGGCATGGCCCAGCTGGCGCACCACACAGGTTCACCGCTGTTTCAGTGGGCCAGCGTACTTTACTATGTGGCGCTGTTGCTGGCCTGGTGCCTGGCGGCATTTGGTACCACCAGGGGGATCATGCAGGGGCATATTCTGAGGCATCCGGTGCCGTCCAGTGTGCCGGTTAAACCCATGAAAGGGTGAGTGCCTAGGCTATTTGTCCCTGGTTTCTAGAGTGAGTCAGATAAATATTCTGGTCATGTTTCATACAGGTTGATACCACATACCAGGATATGAACTCGCCGATGACTTTGCCACGTGTTTCCTCTGAACGGAAGAAACAGATGGTTTTTCGATTCAATCGCTTGATCAGGTGCGATAGTGTCAGGTTGTTTCTTTCAATATTGTGGGTAAGGCGCTTGCAGCCAACCAGGCTCTTTTCTGACCGTTCCGTGCTGTATGGATGCCAGTCATCAATTGTGATGATTATCAAAACTTAACACCATGCTTAGTTATGAAAGGTTTCACATCTTCATGATGTATATTGATTTTATAGTAAGGACTCCGGAAGCTGCTTTTCTGTTCTTGTCCTGCAATCGTTAAATGCTCAATGATGCCACTTTCGTATTTTTGCCTTAATAATCTTGCAAACTTCGCATAATTCATTGGGTCCTTTGTTTCTTTAGGGTTTTTCATTCCCCAGCGCGTGGCTATCTTTTCATGAACATCTTGATTCATAACGAATGTGCCGTGTTCCATCATCTTTTGCCAATAAATGAGGTCACCTTTTTGCAATTCTTCTATGAGGAAATCAAGCACTAGAGTGCGTTTGCCCTGTGTTGACGGCTGTGTCACCGTGGTTTCCTGAGATGCTTTCTTCCTGGGGCGCCCCCTCTTGCGCTTTGGGGGAGGTGTTTTTGCTTCATCCACTGTATCACTTTCTGTGTCGTCTGCAGTGGCGCAGGGTGCGTCATCAATGTCCTCAATTGCTGCAATTTGCTTGATTTCTTCATCGGTTAATGGCTTGCCTTGTTCCGATAAGGAGCGCTTGAATGCTAATCGCATGGAGAACTTTTTCGGTTGTAACCGCGCGAGATCTTGCTCCGAGGTGCCATCAGCTGGTTCTTCTTCTGTCGCCTGTGATACAGATTCCGTCTCAGTATCGCTTTCCGGAGCTTTGGATATTGTGTGCGTTGGCTGACGGGGTCTTGGATCTTGCAGAGTGAAGGATGGTGCCGTGGGTACAGGCCATGGCTCTTGTCTCCGGACGGCTTCACCAACCCATGTGCCACTAAAATACGATGACATTTGTGCTTGAGGTGTAGCAGGAGAGATGGGGCTGCAATGGGGTTTGTAGGATTGCTCTGTGTTACCTTGCTCCAAACTCTCTTGCTCCGAACTTCCTTGCTCCACGAAAATGGGTATAGGAGTCTGTAGCTGTTGTGATTCCTCGGCGATGGTTGTTTCAACAGTACATGAAGGCGTTGGCTGACTGACAATAGCACTGCTTGCAGGCGAGCCAAAGATCGCTTCAGGGGGTACGGCTTGCAGCGATTCAAGTGAAGAGAGTTCACTACCCGTCACGCCAATTACTGATGATGAAGGTTGTGTGAATCCCTCAGTTAACAGGCTGGGCACAGTGGCAGGAGGAGGCATAGCGGCGCTATCTGTTTTGTATGGGGGAACAGGGGGACATGATACTTCGGGCTGCCAGTGGCTGGAGGTCGATGTTATTGATGAACGGGAGGCTTTGCTGCTCAGGGCCTGAGTCGGTTGATCTGCAAAGGGAGCAGTGGCTAAGCCCCCGGATGCAACTGGTTGACTTTCTAAAGTGGTGAGTAGGGGGGCTTTTCTGATATTTATCTTGGTTTGAATAGTTTCCATTTGAGCTCGGGTCTGATGCTTGGGGGAGACTTTTATGCGATCAAGCTCTGAGGTTGGCACAGCATTGAGTAAATCCTGAAGAATGGTTGTTTGTTCAAGATCTTCAAACTCGCAGGCCATATCAATCGCAGTTTCATCTTTTTCGTTTAGTAATAAAGGGTTTGCGCCAAAATACAGTAAGAGTCTGACCAGTTCCTGAGTCTTTGGAAGATTAATACTGGTGTCACCTAATACGGCTTGCAGAACGGTATAGCCCCTTTTCTGAAGCAGACAAACATCGGTTATTATTTTTCCGTCATCATATTTAGGCAATTCGACAGCGTACTTGTTAATGACATCACCCAGTGAATCCGGGGCAACATCATGCAGTGCTACCAGTATTTCCTGTAACACTTGAATACGGGTGACATCTGTATACCTTTTGTTTTGAAAGAGTGCTTCATGTAACGACGTTTTTCCGATTTCCCGTAACGGTGTCGCGCCAGCTGTTATCAGAGGTTTAATCGCGGACAGTACACCATAGCGTGCAGCATATTTCAGTGGCGTATTACCATACACATCATGTTGGTTCACCCAGGTTATCTGTTGTAGATTCCAGCGCGGGCCCTTTCCATGTCTGACAGTAGCGAGTTGGTTCAGGCGACATAGGTATTCTATCAGTGCCTGATTGCTTTCCGCGTCATACGTGTCCACAGGATGTGAGCAGGATTGCCGAATGGCTGCTGACAGGTTGCACTCATTTTCACCGCTCTTATCCAGCCGTGGATCCAGAAAGATCGGTATATCATAGGAATCTACGGAAGTTGGTTCGACGTAGACAGGGTCGATACCAAAGAGGTTTCGCTGTGGCAGTGGAATGTTGGGCGTAACATCACTGCCTGTCGCTTGACTGAAATAGGATGGCTGGGTGGTTGATATAGGGGGAGCGCTGGTCATCCATGATTGAACTGCAGTGGTGATCGCTGTAGGAAGGGGATGTTGTGCCATAAATACTCCGTTACTTATCCGTTGATGGCGGCTACCCGGTATAAAGTGATGTTTTTGATTGTGCTTAACCGATATTCCACGAAAGGCCATTAATGGTTAAGAAAAGAAAAAAGGCGCATTGTTCACTCAAGGCGTCAGGATTGATCGCCAAACGCTAACTATTTCTGCCAGAGTGGGTAACAAAATGCATTAGGTCGAAGAAAGCGTGCCTTAGTGATGTTGATTCAACGTGATCTCTTTATGGTGATATCTGCCTCTCTCCCTCCCTCCCTCCCTCAACTATCCCTGATACATTGCCGACTAGTAAACGTGGTTAGGTTAGCGCTGACGTAGAGATCTTCCGGGTGCGGAAACCCGGCGCGGCTGGACAGGTACACGAACTCACCGCCGCCAGCGCCGATATCCAGCAGTTCACCCCCGGCACAGCCGGCGGCCATCAGGAACTCGACGCGCTGCAGCGCGGTTTTCCCCGCACGGTACACATGCCGGGGTTTGGGCGTGTAGGCCTGCTTGTAATCCACCCGGTAATGGTGGGCGTAATAGGCCGTGAGCGCCTCAGCAGTGGGCAGTGGGGTCTGTTGGACGAGCCCGCACTGTTCACACAGGGCAACCGTGAGGGGTTCCCCGGTCTTGGCGTCTTTGTGGGCGACGGGTGACAGCCTGTTATGGCCGCAGTGTTGGCATGCCATCAGTGATTGAGCCTCTCTGGTGTGATGTCCCATGGGAGAATAAAAATCGCGTAATGGCAGGCAGCGTACGGGGGAAGAATTAAGGGGGAATTAAGAGAGGGGCTTTGAGTGGTTGTGCTGGGCAGAATAGTGACTGCCAGCTCGCAGGTTGCCAATGAGAGTGCAGGGTACATTCCGTAATTTAACTGTCGTTTAGGTCAATACCCTTGCCCTATCAAATGTGGTTACATACACGACGTTTTTTGTACAACCAGTCAACTTCGAGCTACCGAGGCCCATGCTCCGCCAGTCATTTTCAGACTGTGCCACTCCTTCGGGCGGTAGCGTGTCTTGTGTTTGTGAATGGTCAGTTCAACGGCTTTTTGAGTTGAGTGATGCGTAAATCATGCTCAGAGATTTGACTTGAGTTCGCCTATGCAGATTTTATCAGCTTGCATAACGTTATGTTTTATATGTATTTTTTAAGCTTTTTTGGGCTTAGTCTTGTTTTATGCGAACTTGATAAAAAATTATGAAATGCGAACTGGTTGATAAATGATCAAAATGCAGAATCCAGATATATCTTGTTGTTATACCTGATTTTTTATAAAAGACACTTAATAAATAGACAGTATGTTATGCGAACTCGGTTCGTATAAACCTCTGTTACACGCTAAAAACTATATTGTGCCAACTCTCTAGAAAATACGGATAGAACTAACTGCTGATTTCAGTAAAATCTTAAACTATATATATTATCAGTCAAACCTAGGACGATTACCTTGAATACAAATGGAAAGTACTACAATCACTTTTTGGAATCTGCCCAGTTTCCGTATACAAAAGAAGAACAAACTTGCATAGAAAACACCGTATTAAAGCTTAAGAGTATTGATACGTACGGAAGCCACCCTGGAATGCTTCTGGGAAAAATACAGTCAGGAAAGACCAAGACTTTCATGGCGATAATTGGATTAGCTTTTGATAATGGCTATGAAATATCTGTTGTTTTAACAAAAGGCACAAAAGCCTTAGCGACTCAGACACAACTTCGAATAAAGAACGATTTCAAACCATTCATAAATGATGACTGCATTGAAATATATGACATCATGAATATGCCAGAAAAACTAACAAAGTGGGAGCTCAAGAAAAAGATTGTAATAATAGTAAAAAAACAAAAAGATAACTTAAGCAGATTGCAAACATTGTTTTCTGATGAAAAATACCAGGTCTTTTCTAAGAAAACCCTTATAGTTGATGATGAAGCTGATTATGCCAGCGTAGGTTACAATAAGAAAGATGGAGAATTAACACCAAACCTTACCGCAATTGAATTAGATAAGTTAAGGAAAATAGCAAAAGATGTATCATTTCTTCAAGTAACAGCGACACCTTATGCTTTATACTTGCAGCCAAAGGATATAGAAATTGATGGTGTTTTGTTCAAGCCAGTAAGACCATCTTTTACCGAATTAGTACCTGTCAATGAAGCCTACGTCGGTAGCGATTTTTATTTCGATGACTCGGCAGACGAAAATTCGACTGCCTTTTATCTTCATCACAAACTTACCGAAAAAGAATTGCTGGCTTTAAAAAAGAAAGATCGCAGGAAAATAAATCTAGATGATACCCTTAACTCTAACGCTATCCCTGGCCTAAGAATGGCTGTCTCAAATTTCATCATTGGTGCAGCAATTCGTCAACTACAATGCGAACATAATGATTTGCCCCCAAGAAAATTCAGTTTTCTCATTCACACAGAGACAGCTAAATCAGCTCATAGCTGGCAAAAAGAAATTGTTGATGCACTTCATGATTCTTTAATTGAGGAGTCTTGCAAAGACTCTGATTTGTTCACAAATATTGTTACAACTTCATACCTTGATATTAAAAAATCAGTCTTACTTAACAATGATTACCTCCCACCGATTGATGATGTAAAGAAAAGAGTCAAAGAAATATTGGAAGACGAGCAACTTCTAGTAGCGAATGTCAACTCAGAGCAACAAGTTGAATCAATGCTGGATGATAGTGGCCAACTCAAACTTAGAGCTCCACTTAATACCTTTATAGGGGGTCAAATTCTTGATCGTGGAATTACAATCGGGAATCTAATTGGTTTTTTCTATGGAAGAAAACCAAAAAACTTCCAACAAGATACCGTATTACAGCATTGTCGAATGTTTGGGTACAGACCACACGAAGATTTAGCAGTAACTCGCTTTTATACAGAACAATCTATATATACATCAATGAGAAAGATGCATGAGAGTGACATCGCATTAAGAGAGCAGTTTAGTAAAGTTCCTGACCAAGGAGTTGCTTTTATACAAGGGTCTACGAATGGTATTGTAAGGCCATGCAGCCCAAACAAGATAATGCTTTCTAAAACAACAACATTAAAACCATATAAAAGAATAATCCCTGTTGGATTCCAAACTAAGAACAAGACAATAACAAAAAATATCACCAAAAAAATTGATAGGCTTCTTGAGCAAGCTCACCCTAAAGGTCCACAAAAAGAGCCTTTTGAAATCAAAACCGAAATAGCCCTACAAATTATTGACTTAGCAAGTGAAGCTATAGTCATGAGTGAAGATGAAGGTTATACCTTTGATTGGAATGGCTTAAAAAATGCCATTAAGTACATGGTCAACAACTCAACAACTCCTGAAGTGATGCAATGCATGTGGCTAACTGGCCGCAAAAATAATCGCTTGGCGGGAGAAGGGTCGCATACCAAGTATGTTGCAACTCCTGATACTGCAAAAACTGAAGGCCGTCAAGCTCGTAAGCATGGAAAGTCATCTCCTGTTCTTGCTCTATTTAGACAGATAGGTAGTGAAGAATTAAACTGGCGAGGAGCGGAATTTTATTGGCCACTTGTTTACGCAGCAGGTGATATTCCTATTACTATTTACGCTGATGAGACTCACAACTACGACATCTAATACGCGTGTAACAAGTGCATCCAGGTGACGCCTACGGCGCACCTGATGCAGGCGTTATGTGCTTCCAACACTCAAAATAATCCAGTCACCATCGAGAAAACTCTGTGGTAAAATACGCAGAATTTTATTTTGAGAGCTGTAAAATTAAATATCCGCTAATTACAATACTCTTTATTACACTTCTAACAGGTTGTGCTGTACAACATACAAACGTTGGGACTGTACAGAGAATCCCATTTCCAATAGCTGAATATCAACTTCTCTCTAAGGAAGGAACTGCTCAAGTTACAGGGCAGGCTTTTCTAAAAACTAGAGGTGGTGATGTCAAAAAGGCAGCTGGCAATGAGGTTATGCTAAATCCAGTTACAGCGTACAGTAATCAGTGGTATCAAATAGCATATATTCAAAATACACCTCTTTCTGAGCCAGATCCGCAATATAATAATTATATAATTACGACTACAGCGGATGCTGATGGGAAGTTCGCATTCAACAATGTTCCAGCGGGGGAATATTACCTTACAACTCAAGTATTCTGGGAAGCAGCAACAGGCTATCAAGGTGCCTTGCAGCGTCACGGAGGTACTATCTCTAAGAAAATCAGTGTAGTTAAAAGTTCAGTACAAAACTATATCCTCACAAAAAAATAACCCGCACATAACAAAAAATTCCAGCGGACAGTGAACTTCCCCCGTTTTAGTGGACAGCCAAATCACTAAAACGGGGGAAGTTCACGGTCGGCTTAGCAAGGCGTTAATATCCACTGTATTATGAGCAAAATTGAAATCCCACAAGAAATGCTTCATAAGCTTGGTCCTGCCATGGCTATGGATGTTCATTGGATTGATGTAAAACTTAAAAATGGAAAAACCTATTATCGGTTAGTTGTTCGAGGCAGCCGATATATTACAGGATTCCATACTGATAAAGATGGTATTGGCCGCATTCCCTTTTCCAGCAAAGATATAAAAAATATAAGGCGTCAATCTGCTTTTAAATGCTATCCATTCTGGTAAGTCAGTTAGTGCATTGTGCTAAATAAAAAACATAACCATTCATTCGTGTGGGGTTTCAACTCAACACCGAGTAAACTATGTCAAAAATTCATTATTTTCAGAGATATTCGTCTGTAGAAAACACAGTAACAAATAATACGTTGCAGTTGTTTTCAAGGGTTTACCAATATTCACCAGCCAAAGCTTCTATATTTTTGAGTAATTTGATAGATGACTCTGTAGAAATCGGTGTTGAAATTACTCAACAAGTTCGAGACGGAGATTCCATTCCAGATGCGTCAATAATTCAAAGAAGTTTTAAGATTTTAATTGAGTCAAAAGTAGACTCTGGAGTAAGTAAATCACAACTTTTAAGGCATGCATCAAGCTTCAGGCAAGAAGAAATGCAAGTTTTACTATTGCTTACTAAAAGTAGAATTTCTGAATCAGAAGATGAGTCATTAAGAACGAGTGTCAAGAAAGAGCATCCATCTGTCACTTTTAAAAATATCACATATGAGGAGGTATGTAATGCTTGTGATGGTCTATTCCAAGAATACGAATATCAAATGAATGAGTTGGTTTCTGACTACAAAGAATATTGTAATGATGTTGGGTTGTTTGATCAAACTCGAAAAATGTTGAGAATAGTACCTTGTGGTGAAAGTATAAAGATAAATAAACAATATGGTGTTTACTTTCAACCTTCAGATCGAGGTTACTCAAATCATCGATTTATAGGAGTCTACAAGCAGAAAAGAGTACAAGCAATCTGGGAGCTAGACTCCGTTTTTGATGTTAATTTTATTGATGGAAACTTCGATAAAAAATTGGTCAGTGGTCGTGAAACAAATGACTATGATGAAAAAATAATGTCGATCATTGATGCGGCTAAAAGTGAATGTGGTTACGATGTAAGAACTGGCCATAGATTTTTCTGTGGTTCGCCTAAATTGACATCGTTCAAAAAAATATCTAGTGGTGGGATCATGGGTGCTAGGATTCTTAACCTAGATAGTTATATTGAGAAAATTGATACTGCCGAGAATATTGCTGAATTGTTAAAGTTAGTTACATGGAAATAACTGAAGCCTAACAAAAAAAACTGTGAGCGTCTTCGGCAGCGGCTGATGTAGACGTTATACAGCTCTACATGGAGGTAGTAATGAGTAAATAAGGCATTAAGAAAAAAGTCTTTCAATTTAACTTTAGAAATACTATCGAAATCGAAGTAAAGCAATGAATAAGATTAAACTATTTTCAACAGTCGTCTTCGCAATTTTTCTCGCTGGCTGTGCAACTGGCGCGAAAATGGAGAATATGGTTTATTCTGATTTTTCAAATAAGACGTATGCTCCAGAACTTAAGCAGCAAGTGAGTGTCAATGAAGTTGTGGGTGGCGAAGAAACAAACCCAGCTTGGACTTCAGAAATTAGCAATGAAATGTTCAAGTCAGCACTTAAAGAATCTCTAGAGATGCAAGGGCTTTATGCTGAAGAAGGAAAATATGTTTTAACAGCAGATCTGATAGAGGTTGATCAACCAATGTTTGGTCTGGACTTTACTGTTACCACACATATTCAATATAAGCTCACTGATACACAGACTAATAACATAGTATTTGAAAAAACAGTCGTTGCACCTTATACAGCAACAGTAAACGATGCGTTTTATGGCGTAGAAAGGTTGCGACTGGCCAATGAAGGATCAGGTAAAGAAAATATCAAAAACCTGCTTTCTGAGCTTGAAAAAATCGATGTGAAGGATATCTCAGTTAACTAATCACCACCGTATAACGAGACTGTAGAAAAGCCTTATTTCGTTGATTTTTCAAAACACTTGATTAAAAAATAATCAGAAAATGGCGATTCTATGTGAAATCTGAGACTTTATTCGGCTCAAAAAGTGTTTCATAAAGCTCTCCGTACATGCCTCTTTGGACTTTTGTTCTTTTTCTACAGACTCGTTAGGAATCAAAACAGGTTTAAAATGGAAAGTAGTAGTAATTTTATATCGTTGGTTATTGGTATTGTTAGCAGTCTAATGGCCACTGCGTTATTTATTGGATTCTCAGAGTTTGTACGGAAAGTCGTAATTCCATGGGGTAAAGATAAGCTGTACAACGGTGTGCGTGTAGACGGCGATTGGACACATGACATAGATAAAAGTAAGTACAAAATTGAAGCTCAAATGTCACTTAGGCAATGGGGAAATCAAGTGGAAGGTTCATATCATCATAAGGTTTCGAACCGACAAGAAAACTATAAAGTTTCTGGCACTGTAAGTAACCAATTTGTTCTACTTAACTTTACTCCAATATCAGATAAGCGTATGGACGTTGCTGTAGCCCTTTTGCATATCGATGAAGCTGATGATCATGGGAAGCTTGAGTTAGTAGGTAAGATGTTGAATAAATCTGGAAGCTCCAAGGTGAACATCATAGATTACCTAGTATTTAAGCATGATTCCTAACAAGAAATTTAAGAGTGATTTGAACTTCCCCCGTTTTAGTTGACAACAGAATCACTAAGCTTTCGGTAAATTCTCTAATGCAAGCGTCAGCTCTTTGAGGATGTATGCGCAATAAACTAATCCTTTCTCTTGTTTTTGTTCTAACGGCATTATCTATTGTAATGCTGGTCCTATCTCAAAAAATGCAAAGTGAAATTGATGATCTCAAGGTGGAAAAAGACTCTAGTCGTTATTATGTTGAGATGTCAGCTCAATATCAAAGTGAAGCAATTCAAAATTTGTCTAATTCGAGAATCATCTCAATTTTACTTAATATTGAGTTTTACAGAGGCTTAGATGCGTTTGGTGAACTAGAAAAATATCTTGCAAGCGAACAAGGAAATGTGCTTCGTTTGTTAGGGGATTCTGTTTTAACTCTTGAAGCCGCCGCGACACGCGAGGCAGCAAGTAGTGAGCTAGTTGCTAATATTACGTCCCTTTATAATGCAGGAGATATTGATGGTTTATTTGCTTTATATGAGATGAAGATGGCTAATGCACTCCAAAAATACGACGACTGGAACAAAAAAGTGATCAGCATTACTGACTCGCTAAGTGAGCTTTCACGTAAAGAATCACTCTATCGACATTTATCAATTATGTTTCAGTTGCTTGCTGTATTATTCATGTTTTTTAAAGATTTAAATTCTTCAAATTCAAAGTTGAGCTAACTCTTCCTCAGTCATTTTTTTATGAGATCTTGTGGCCGTTAGTTTGTCTTAGTGACTGCGCTAATATAAGTTGTCCTTTATGTCTCCAAATATGTGTCAATGTGAGCAAAGGCTTATGTTTTTTGAATTTTAGTAAGTCAATAATCAAGACCTGTCACCAAATCGCATTATCATCATTCCATGAAATCCAAAACCTACCGACTCGATCGCTTCATCAGTAAACACAGTGCTTTTTCGATGTCGGATACCCGTTATCTGGTTGCGCAAAAACGGATTCTGTTAGATGGGCATCTGGCGCATTCCGTTCAGCAGACCGTGACTGAATTCACCCATGTCGTACTGGATGGTCACTGCTTAAAGGATAAACAGCCCGTCTATCTCATGCTGAACAAACCCAAAGGGGTTGTCAGTGCCACGAAAGACACTCAGCACACCACCGTGCTGGATATGATTCAGCACCCTCAGAAGCACGAACTCCACATTGTGGGTCGGCTGGATTTGAATACCACGGGGCTGGTGCTATTGACCAACGATGGTGCATGGTCCCGCAAGGTCAGTTTACCCGAGACCAAGCTCGCCAAGACCTATGAGGTGACATTGGCTAAGCCATTAACGGATGAGTATATTGCGGTCTTTCGGGAAGGCATCTATTTCGCGTACGAAAACATTACCACTCAGCCCGCCTGTTTAGAGATTCTCTCCCGCTACACCGCCAGGCTTTCGATTATTGAAGGCAAGTATCATCAGGTGAAACGCATGTTTGGCTTTTTTCGAAATCAGGTAGTGGCGCTTCACCGGGTCTCTGTGGGGCATATCGCCCTGGGTGATCTTGAGCAGGGCAAGAGCCGGTTGCTGACCATGGAAGAGACTCAGATACATCAGATGCATTGAATGCCTGAGGGATAGGGGCAGGTTTGGAAGGCTAGTGAAGTTTGTAAACGTTGAGACCGGTCACCCAAGCGATAACCCCGGATGCGGTTGATCATATTGCAGAGAATAGGCGCTAAAAAAGAATATTATAAGTAAAGTATTGGTCTTTCATAAGTAAATTATAAGTTTATCTGGTGTTTTTAAATCGGCTTTCACCAAATCATAGCGTTGAGCCTGATTTTTGTCTGTATTAACAGCCGGGAATACGCGAAAAGCTGCCGGGTTTGGAATTTGCATAAAATGAATGTTCAATTAATATTAATAAAAACAGCTAGATAAGAAGTAGCAATAAGAAAACTATAAGTAAAACAGTTGTTTTGCGATTCTGAAAAAGCCGGTATGAATGAATTCTGCAGTTCACAATCAATGAGAAACAAGATGCAGACGCTGGATGCTGATATAGAGAAGATTTTGTTCCCGGAGGGGAGCCCCGCAAAGCACCCTTATTCCAGGGAACTGGTAGCGCTGAATGAACAGCAAGGCAGAACCCTGAGTGAAATGGCAAGTGCTACAGGCGTCAGTCAGCCGTTCATAAGCCAGATCAAGGCAGGGAAAGGCAAACTCAAAGATGAGCATGCCCAGATCCTTATCCGGATGCTGTATCCGAAAGCGCCAGGGGATCAATTTTCAGCCTACCCCATTCTCAAGGCCATGACCCCGAGCCTGCCTGACAACTGGGAACAACAGGTACTCATGGAAGGCTTGCGAGCCGTATCCGAGCATGATTCCGAAGGCCGTTATCCCACGGGGGAAGTCGGTTTCAATGAGGTTCTTAGTGAGCACAGCAACGTACTGGAACTGATTGATTCTGATGGCAGCCCCAAAAAGCAGCATGGTCTGGGGTTCAGTAGCCAGGCTCAGATTGAAGGAAGCAATCAGTCGGTTATCACGCAATTGGAAGATGCCCTGGCGACTTACCATGAAGAAGTGACCAAGCTTGAGCGTGAAGAAAGTCTGGAAGCCGAAAGGCTGGAACGTGCGATCGTTGCCACATGGTATAACCTCACCAAAAAGCGGCATGATGATGATCTCACCAAGCTGAAGCTATGCATAGAAGACGTCATTGAGCATAAATTCCAACGTTATGGCTGGTCTCCTGCAATACCCCGTAAACGGCTGACGGATGCCTGCACAAGGGCTCGAGGGCATCTGGAAATGCCTATGATCAAAAACCTCTTTGAATCCGGGCACGATGAAAATGTGGGGGGGAGAAATGACAAGCTCTATGATCCGGAAGCTCACGCCAAACGACTGTTGGCGAAATGCAAAGAACTTCAAGAACAGTTTGACACCAAAAGAAGTGAACATCGGCAACGTTTCCGGTTGACCGGTCACGCAAGCCCGAAGGCATTGCGCCAGTTAACAGACGAAGCGTTTTCAGATCCCCGTGATGCCAATAGCATGGAGGATTGGGGTAAACAGCTTTTTGGTGATGCGGTTATCAGGGTATACAGAAGACCAAACAAGTTTTACGAAATCAATCTCTCAAAAGCCTACAGAATCTGGTCGGAGCGACATCCACGTTTCAGTTATCAGGAAGAGGTCGTGCAGATATGCGGCCCATTAATCCTCCAAAAAGCATTAGCGCATGGCACGCTGATTGTGCATGAACTGCATAGCAGGCAGTTTGTTGTGCTACGGACTATTCAGGATGAGCGCATCAATAAAAAACTGACCATACTCTCCAAACCGTTATCCGTTGAAGGTCTATTCAGCTGCATAAAGGATGAAAGCCTGATGCAGGGTTGGAGTATCGAGCAGTGGGATTCTGTGGCCGATGATTTACAGACGACACTGTTAACCAAAGGTTATCGTGTACCTGGCGTGCGCTCCATCTACTGAAAATTCACTGCGCTACGTGCAAACCCTGTAAAGCGAGCGCATGAAGCAGCCGTGATTTTTAGTTCTTTTCCCCTGTTGCCGAAGATAAAGCGCAACCCTCCCTAGCTTCCCACATCTATTATTTCATCATCATAATCAGAAGCGTCATTAGTTAATTGAGCTGACGAAGTGGATTGGCGGCCGTCTTCTGGTGTAACCCTATCGCTTACCCTATCTTCCGCCTCAACGTGAGAGGTTGATGGATGCGCGATTGATTCTTGGTTCGGATGACTTATTAATGATTGTTCTGCAGGTGCTGAAGTTCCAACGGCCGTTTGTGTGCTTGATAAGAGTGATGATCCAATAGGATACCCTGATGCTGTTACTGACGTTGATGCTTGTGGCTGATACGCTGCAGTAGCCGCACTCCGATAATCGTAATTGACAAACGGACTGTGAAAGCTGAATGAAGGATCACTGTGAGGCATTGACATCATAGGTGGCGCAATAGGATGAGACATTGATGGAGCGGTAGACAGGGTAGGCATCGATGGTACCGGTGCGGTCACTCTTGTTGGAAAATGTCCCCCCCCGCCTTGATTCGGAAATGACAATGGGTATGGGTATTGGCTTCGTAGTATTTCTTGTTGTAGAAGTCGCATACCCTCTTCCAGACCGTCCCTGTAGCCTACTCGATGACCCGCTAAGAAGCCTCTATCAAAATCAGCATTATAAGAATATTGATGAGGGTAGTTACCTGCTGGATGAGATGTTGAACTTCCGGGCGGATAGGGGTAGTAGGGTCGCATAAATTTCTCAGTCTTCTTTCTTGCCAAAGTGTCAGACTATGACGCCATCAGGCCTAAATAGTTTTGATGTTGTTAATAACGCTAACGGTATTCAATCTCTTTGTTTATATTGCTTACGTTGACCAGTACCCGTTAAAGCAGACTCAGCGACGCCTTATTACGGCCGGATCTAGACAGGGGGGAGTTGATTGAGGTTCAGGTTTTGGAATTGGACTACATGTGAGGTTCCCGAATACGGTTGATCATTCTGCTAATCAGGCACCCCCCAATGGAGCCACGACGGCGGATACGTTATCCGTTGTGCCCTTCCTAAGCGATTCTTTGGCTATCCTGTCGGCAATGTTAACGGTTGGATCATCCTCGCTCAGCGCTACCCGTGTAATGTCACCGATATTTTTGGTGGTGAGTACATCGGTCACGCCGTCACAGGCCAGCACAAGGCAACCGGAAAAACTGGTCAGGGGGTACCGGGTTATTTTGGCGCGGGAGCTTACGGCACCGTCCAACTGGTGATCAGCCAAAGCCCGTGCTGGTGCAAGCTCGCCATTGACCCGATGACAACCTAAGCTAAATTCAACAAAACCGCCTCGCTTTTTAATCGAATGCTTGTAGATCTTATTCTCTGGTTTGGCATCCTCGCTTAACTGGATGTCCTCCCCGTTACGGTTTACCAAAATGGCGCGGGAATCGCCAAGGTTAGAAACCCAAAGGTCGTTCTTTATAATCAGGGCGACACAGGCGGTGCTGCCGCCAAGTGCACAGTGACTGCTGCGGCTGAGGTCAACAAGGGCAATCTTGATGGCGTTCCATATCCCTTCATCTGTCAGGCCTTCCGTATTGTACAATTCAAGCCATTTGGTGAGGAATTTGACGATATACTGTGCGGCATGATCTGCTACCGCCTTCGTCCCATGTCCATCGAAAACCCCCAGTATTTGAATCGGTACATCTTCCCCTCCGGCCTTAATGGTGAAGTCTGTGACAATGTGGGCATCTTCCATGGTTGGCCGCCATCCAATGGAAGAGGCAATGCTGACGCCTGGCAATGTTTCTGACATCTCGCAAGTCACAGGGGGGAGTAATGGCTGCCAACTATCTATCGCTTCCAGTGGATCAGAATCATCAGACAGGGCTGGTAGTTCGGTGTCATCTGCCGGCTGTGCAATCACGTGTTGCTCTGGCGCTTCTTGTTGTGTCTGGGTAACTGCAGGTGCAGTTCCCAGCATTGCTGTGATTGGGTCAGGCAACGTTTCTAGGATTGCGTTCGACTCAGGGGAGAGTGTTCCCCACGAACTCCCTGATGATGCCAGTGAAGCATCATCATCAGCAGACAGGGCAAGCGTTTCGATGTCATCTATTGACTGCTCAATCTCATGTTGCTCTGTTGCGTCGTGGTGTGCTTGTTGTTGTGTCTGGGCATTGGGCGGTTCAGTCTCCGGCGCAGCTGTGAACGGGGCTGACAGCGTTTCAGGCATTGCGTAAGATATAGAGGGGAGCATTCCCCACGAACTTCCTGATGATGTCAGCGAATCCGCATCATCAGACAGAACAAGCCGTTCGATGCCTTCTACCGACTGTTCCATCTCATACTGTTCTGTTGCATCGTGGTGTGCTTGTTGTAGTGTCTGGGCGTTGGTCGGTTCTGTCTCCGGGGCTGTGAACGGGGCAGACAGTATTTCTGGCATTGCGTAAGATATAGAGGGACGCATTCCCCACGAACGGCTTGATGCTAACCATTGACCAAAATCATAAGAAGACAGAGCAAGCGTGCCTTCATCATCCCCTGTCGGCTGTGCAATCACGTGTTGCGATGTTGCTGGTTGTTCTGTTGCTTCTTGTTGTGTATGGGTAAATGCCTCTGCACACTCCGGTATTGCAGTGGTTGGGTCAGGCTCTGTATCTGGCATTGCAAAGGGCACTGGGGGACCTGATTCCAGCGAACTGCCAGATGCCTCCCACTGAGCAGACTCATCAGGCAGAGTAAGAATGTCGATATCCTCATCATCTGACGGGTAGGCAGTCACGCGATGTTCCGTCACTTGTTGCTCTGTCGGTATGTGTTCTGCTGCTTGTTGTGTGTGGGTTGCTGTTGGTGCAGCCTCCAGCATTGCTGTGATTCTCACACTCAACCTGTCTGACATTACAAAGGGCGCTCGGGGAGGTAATGCCAGCGAACGGTCAGATCCTTCCGGTTGAGCAGACTCATCAGACTGCGAAATAATCTCGATATCACTATCTACTGTGCTTTCCGCTACGTCTTGCACGGTTGCTTCTGGTTCTGCTTCGTGTTGTGTGCGGGCAATTGTCTGGTCTGTCTCCACCTCTCCAGTCGTGTGGCCTGGCAACGTTTCTGACATTGCGTCCAATTCTCGGAGTAAGGATTCCAACAAACTCTCTGAGGCTTCCTGTTGAACCGGCTCATCAGGCAGAGAAATAATCTCGATATCACTATCTGCCGGGATTTCAGCCACCTCTTGCGCTGTTGCTTCTTGTTCTGCTTGCTGTTCGTGGGCAATGGCCCGTTCAGTCTCCAGCTCTCCAGTGGTTGAGTCAGACAATGTTGCTAACTTTGCATCCAATTCTCGGAGGAGGCATTCCAGTGAACTGCCTGATGTTTCTTGTTGTTCAGCATCATCAGGCGGAGTAAGCGGTTCGTCATCAGCTGTTGGGCGTGCAATCACGCGTTGCTCTGCCGCTTTTTGCTCTGCCGCTTTTTGTTCTGCTTCTTGTTGTGTACGGGCATTTGTTCGTGCCGTCTCCAGCTTTTCTCTGATTCTGTCAGGGGAAAACTCCAGCCTGTATTCCAGTTCCTCGATTTTCAGGTTTTTGAGCGGGTCGTCGTAATAATATGTTTTAAGAATCCTGTCTTTCTTTGGTACTGCGTATCGATGTGGGAAGCATCGGCACGTCTCTGTGATGATGCCGTTGATAACATGGGTTATGACCTCAGGGAGATGTTGGAACGGATCGGTCCATGGTATCGCCTTAATCTTCTGCACTGCTGGAGTACGCGGACGGTGAGTTACTTCCTGAATAGACTGTCCTATGACAGAGTCGTCATCGTATTGGGTTTTTGAGGAAAAAAGACCAATGAACAGCTTGCTAGCATCTTCATCCATACGCATGGCTTTGAGAGGTTGCTGACACTTCTTGTCGGAGCCATCAATCGTTGCCTGACATGTCTGTTCGGCTCTCGATACGCAGTTGTAGCACAGAACATGACCGCACTGGGATTCAAACGGTGGATAGGCCAGGCTCTTGCTTTGGCAGTCACCGGGGCAGGCTGGAATACCTTCCCCTTCAAACAGAACCTGGTATTTTTTGATCTGATTTTTCACTTCCCTAAGCATGCCCGTATCTTTGAATGTGTCATCTTTTCTCAGATATCTTGGACAATTCGTACAGGTCACATAGTCAGTCTGGGGAGTCTGCGCACATAATTCACAGACCCTGCAGCCACAAGCTTTCTGCTGATAAGGGATTACCATGTATCCGTTATGGCGGCCGCAAAAGAGCCACAGGTCAGATAAACCGGCTAAGAGCTCTGTTTTGATTTCGGGCGTGATATCGCCGACTTCCAGCGGTGACTGGCTTTCATTGTTTTGTAGTGCAAGAAGTGTTTGAAGGCTGACAGAACTCGATGGATTGGGGTCAGGGTTAACAAGCAGGCCCGTGATTGCGCCCACCACCTCAACGTGACTGTTTTTTATGGCGACATGCAGCGCCGTATTGCCTGTTTCACTATGGTGTGTTGACAGTATGTTTAAGCCATTGGCTGCAACGGCGCGGATTACCTTGTGGCTATCCCCTTTTTCTGCTGCATTGACCAGCTGATCGGCAAGTTGCCGGTCGCTGCTCTGAACGGGGCTGCTATTGCCTGAAGGGCTTGCGGGAAAGCCCGCTCTAGCGCTGACATCCATGTTGTTACTCTGCCTCAAGATTTCATTTTATAACCCAGATAATGGACTAACGACTGCCTCTCGGGCGCCTTTCTCAGGAGAGCGTGACGTAGGAGCCAATCGGGGCTCTCGAAATAATGGAAACTGTCGTGGTTTAACATTGGACATGCCCTTGCACGATTAGTTCCCCGCGGTCTTCTAATATGGCGGCACCGATGATCAGCCATGGTGGACAATCCTTTGTATTACCCGTCGAGATTCCTGTAGATCAGGACAACAGGCTTAGGAGTGAAGTCTTATTGCTGGCA
This sequence comes from Kistimonas asteriae, assembly GCF_018263925.1. Lineage (GTDB taxonomy): Bacteria > Pseudomonadota > Gammaproteobacteria > Pseudomonadales > Endozoicomonadaceae > Kistimonas > Kistimonas asteriae. The sequence continues at coordinate 35,052 of NZ_JAEVHF010000005.1, read as the reverse complement.
TAACAGGAAGAGTTACCAATACATGCTGCTAAAGAAATGCTAAAAATGTCAGGCTAGGAGCATTCCAAAATAGGCAGGAAACAAGCGCATCACACAGGCATCCAGGGGAAGAGTAGGGCGCAGGGCAAAGTAGGGTGGTTCCCTGTTCAAGTCGTACAACGCAGCTTGAATGCCTGTGTGAGGAACCTGATGGGTATTTACAATACAGCTCGCCTAACCCTCCAGTTCTTTGACGGTATCAAAGAAAATCCCTTGCATATCCTCAGCTTCACGCTCTGTCTGTCCGCCATGTTTAAGGAATGTAGTAATAATCGTTTGGGTTTTTTCATCTTTAGCGCGGCTAAGAAAATAGCGCAATTCCAATTCAGCCCCGGCTTGTTCATCCTTGATGGATATGGCAACGATATTCTTGTACATGCCAATATCTTCAAGCTCCCACTTGCTCATAATCCCCAACAGTTGAGACAAAAAGCCTTCCATCTCCGCTTTCGGCACATGTCGGGTAATAATATTCAATGTTTCAGCCTGCTGTGGACTAAAGTCAGCGCCAGTCAGCAAAGCCTGTAGTGCCTTGCTTTTCCCGAGCCGACGAGCATATTGAACCGCTCCCTGCCCCCCCGTAGGAATATTGATATACAGTTCAGGCTGGGCAAAAGCGGCATTCTCCGTGCCGTAGGATAGATCGCAGGCCATGACAAATTCATCGCCCCCCCCGCGTGCATAACCATCAACAATACAAACGGATAACTGTTGCATTGATTTAATGTTATGAATCAAATGGCTAAACTCGATGCAGGCAGCCTGACCACCTGGCGTACCATTAATGAGGGTAATATCAAGATGAGCCAGGAAAAAAACAGGGTTCATGGATTTGAATACTACAACCGTCGTATCTCTGTCATCTTTCAATGAAAGGATGAATTTATTTAATTCATTGATCAGGTCAATCGTTAATAAGTTGATCGGCTTGTTATCAATAGAGACATAAGTAATTTTTCCCTCTTTGCTTATGGCAATTTTACTCATTACAGGAACCTTCTACTCGTGAGTGAATGGGCATATATGTCAGACAACTGACTTGAATCAGAAATATAGGAAAAAACGACGGCTGGAAAATGGACAGATAAGCATTATATTGTTGTCACAATGGCAACAATGCGAACCAATGACGTATGGGTTTTACTGAACGCTTACTGCTATTTCTACGGGTGGCTGAGTCAAAGTCGTTCACGAGTGCCGCAGAGCAAATGCAAGTCAATCGCTCGATGGTTTCAAAGCAAATACACAAATTAGAAAACGAGCTTGGCATACGCCTGCTCAACAGAACGACGCGGTCTATGTCGTTGACAAGTGCTGGCAATGAAATACTGGTTCAAGCTAAGCGTTTGCGTACAGTCCTCGACGAAACGCGGTTGCAGGCACAATGCTTTCACACAAAACCCATGGGTTCTTTAAGGATAAACAGCACCTGTCACTTTGGGCGCCATTATGTGCAAAAGGCTGTGGTTCAATATCAAAAATTATATCCAGAAATCAGCATAGAGCTGAGGCTGGAAGACAAGATGGTTGATCTTATTGCTGAGAATTTTGATCTTGGGTTTCGAACAGGTTACTCAGCAGATTCAAGCCTTATTTACAGAGAGCTGGCAAGAAATCGTCTGCTTATTGTTGCCTCCCCCGATTTTTTACAACGACGGGGTACTCCACAATCCGTCGCGGAACTGGAGCAATTGCCCGCAGCCGTTTACTCATCCAACGGGAGCCTGATGGATAAGTTCAAATACTATGAGAGTAATGGAGAAGAATCTTACATCCACCTGAATGTCGTTTATAAAACTAACGAACAGGATGGTTTGATAGAAGCCGCTGTAACCGGCAATATGTTATCAGTTGTGACAGCCTCAATGATCAATAATGAAATCCTGGAGGGGAAGCTCGTTCCCGTGATGACACACATCAATCTGGCTGACTTTGGTACTTTTTATGCCGTTTACCCACATAGAGACTTACCCCTTAAATCTCGCCTGTTTCTCGGGGTAATTCAAAAAGTGATTGGTGAGAGAGTGCCCATATGGGAGCAGCGTATACCCGATTTTGAAAAACTTTATGTAAATAGAAGCGTTCCCTCAGCATTGATCTCAAGCTGATACCCAAGTCAGACTCTTTAGTGATAAAAGACAATTAATAATAAAGACAAAAAACAAGGCCTGAAACCTTGTTGCTCAAGCGTCTGCGTTTATCGACAACTGAATCGCTGGAAACAAGACGGCGTCACTGCCGTGGCATGAGCGCCAGTTATTCTCGGTTTCCAGGATATATCCCACGCCGCTAGCTGACCTTTCCATGCCTTACGCAGGCCGGATGAGCACTTAAAAGGGCCCACCGTGCACAGTGCATCCGGCGTATTACTTCTCAGCCATTCGACCATGAGATTTTGTGCCCACACGGCCTTATCGATGTCCTCCCATGTGACGATGTGCTTCATCTCCTCAAATAATCTTTTAAACTCTCTAAGTTCATTAAATCGAGTTGTATTTTTGGCACTTTCATCCACATAAGCCCGTCGGTAAAGTACTCTCGTGTTGCGAAGCACATCCCGCCACCCCGGCGTAAGCGACATCATGACTTCCATATCATTACAAACCTTCGTCACTGACATGTTGTCAGGGAGAGTCATAAGCCGGAATTGGTTTTTCTGCTCGAATGTCGAAGGCAGGCTGTTATACAGTCGGGTAAACTCGTGCTCAATAGCCCTGTTTTCCTTCTCAAGATTGGCTTGCAGGTTTTCCAAAAACGCCAGTGTATCCTCTTGTTTCGGTTTTCTGTCGGTCAACGTAGAAAAATCGATGTGCTCAATGGGAGGCATTTTGCACCATGTCACATATTTTCCATGAAAATTAACAACATCCCGTAATAATAACGTCTTCATTTTTAGGTGCAGGCGTTCCTGGTTGGCCTTGTCGATGCTTTTAATAACCTTGCTTTTGTGCAGATGTTCCGTGCTTGAATATACCTTACTCACTTTTAATTTTATTGCCTCTAGGAGAGATGGTTCACTTTGGGCTTTCCTTTGCGCTAATCCAACGTAGACGAGACGATAAGCCTGTTCTCCATCGGTTGCCTCCTTTATATCGAAGCCTGCATCAAGGAACATAGCTTTAAGTGTGGTATACAAGGGGGCCGTTGGGGGCTGCCCCTCCAGCAATGCAGCGATAAACGCCTGGAATTTTTCATAACTATCATGCATGTTTAGTTGGGTTATCTGATAACCCTTTTTTCTTGTGGGGATCTCAGTAATAAATTGTTTGATAACAGGGTATTTTATGAAACTATGCTTTAAGTCTTCCCCATGTCGTTCTGGGGCTTCCATTACATGCTCATTCAACGTTTTTTTTAGCCGTTTACCGAGAGCAGGGTGCGAGTGTTTGTAGAATTTTTCACCGAGTATTTGTGCATCAAACGCTTTAACCGTTCGCGCTTTGCCGGTTGTCGCTGAGCGTGTAAGGTCTCCCAGAGAGGCTGTAAGACTTCTGAACATTGAAGTGGGTGTCAATTCTAATGTTTCAGTCTCTGTGTCGACACTGCGGGATGACAGTTCCACGCTTCTCCGGGATGGCATGAGATGGGCAAGGGAAGGAAACCGGTTGCTAATGTTGCTCAGACTAGAAGTCGACATGAGTTTTGAAAACACAGTGAATACCAATAAATTAAAAGCTTGAAATCTACAAATGCAGTATATCTAACGACAATAACAATTTTTCAATGAATCAAGCTTGTTCGCGCTATTATTACATTCAATCATCGAAGCTAAAAAAACAAGTATATAAGCTAACAAAATAAAAAGGCAGGACTAACAAAGTTTGTTATGGCATGCAGTATTATTTGGTTTTCATTGCGAGCGAGATAATTCATCAATAGAAACGAAAAAGTCTTAAGGCATTATAATTCACTTTGTAGACAAGAAGAGACTATACGGCTGAGAACATGGCGATAACCCATCATGTGCTAAAGAATCTGTGAAACGAGGTGGCAGTGAACGTTGGCATTAAAACAAGGCTATAGCTGGGGTGAGTGCTGCAGGGGCTGGAGGTCTGGCTTGCTCAAAGAGTGATTGTCCTCGCTTAGGACGGGGTGCCTAACACCTCATCGAACACCGGCATCAGAAACATAAAGGGGCGAATGCGTTGGCGGTTGGGGTATCCGCAGGCTGAATGACCACCCGTTACCGTCAACTGCAAAAGGATTCGCCTAGAGAAGAAACCGGCGCCGGGTCAGGGATAGGTTTTGAATGCTAAGCATGGGTCTATCGCTCTCATGCAATGTGGGGAATTTGAATAGTGATGCTTATCAGCTGGTTAGTGACGTGAATGTATGACTTGGTAGGCTTGCGCGTCGTCAATCCCAGTAGGCTGGGTTTTTCTGCCATCGTTGCGAAACGTACTATTTTTTATGAAGCCGAACACGACAGCGTCTTTATCGCCGGTATCCATGCCGTCAATTATGGTGACTGCTTCGTCAGCGGAACCTGATATATCGCCTTTGGTATCGACAACCGCAGCGCTTACGTCGCAATTGACGTCTGTTTCAAGAAGCATTACGACCACGAGTGATACCAGGCTAGTCAGTGACCTGATGTTTGGCGATGCCGCAGTAGCTGAAAGCGTTAAGAGTCCGGCTTGTATACAGCCTGCAACCGATGACGAACAACGCTCAGGCAGAGGTTCATCGAAGCATGATTCACCACCGTTTTCTTTCCCACTGAGTAGAGAGATTGCATCACCGGGGCTACTGTCTGATTGGCTGCCCGGTGTCTTGCCATTCTCCCCAATGCCCGTATCCGGTGAGTCTCAGGAAGTGGTGACTGAAAAAGGTGGGCAAGGTGAACGTGTCAGTGAAAAACAGCAGGAAGCGTTACCTGTCCAGGAAGGCATGGCGGGCAGTGATGAGGCGAGGGAGAGACAGATTCCGGCTGAGAGCATGCTGGGACCCACCCGGTCAGAAACACCGTACGTTGCCAGTACGGTAGACTCGGCTGGCACTGCAGCTGCGCCGACAGTTGAGGCGGAATGTGCTGCGTCGAGTCCGGTGGATCTTCTGGCCATAGCGATGGCGGAGATTCAGTCACCTGTCCCATGTCAGAGAGATCAGGAGCGTGCGCAAGAACCTGCTGTGATGTTGGGAGCCTCGCTGAGTGTCGATGCACCATCATCAGCCGGTAGTAAGCCAAAGAGAAAGAAAAAGACGACAGGGCAGAAAAGTGAGCAACGCGGTGACTACTTCTATCAGTGCGATCGTTGTCATCGCGGTTATATTACCGCTGCTCGCTATCAAGCGCATCAACGTCAATGCCAGGCCGGTATGGAAGAGGCAAAACGCAAGAAAGCCCACAAGCCTGAAACTTCATCTGCCATGGTTTCACAGCCTCCAGCCATTACTCAGCCTGAGGGGGAAGAAAATCCTATAGGCGAATGGGCATGCCATTTATGCGGTAAAATGTTTTGTTTTGAAAATACGTTGAAAATTCACCTGAGCCTTCATGACCAGTATCAGTCCGGGCAGATTCCTGAAAAATTCAGTGTGCCTGGAGAAAGGGAAGAAAAGCCATCATCTCAAGATACTGATCAGACCGTAAAGTGTGGGATTTGCGGTGAGATTTTTTGGTTCGAATCTACCTTGCAATATCACATGCTTGATCATGATCCGCGTGCGTCAAGGCAGGGGTATGAACGTAGCTCAGAATCCATACGTAGAGCAGTGCTTGAATCACCCGCGTTGAGAAGGGAAGAAAGGCTGGCAGGTATCACGGAACGGGCCGCACCATCTTCTACAGGGGGTAGCGTCAAAGCAGAGGCACAAACCACGGTATCCTTGAATATTGCTTCACAAAGGAGTCAATGCCGATATTGTTGCAGTTTATGTCACGAATATTTTGCGACAGAAAGGCTGTTAAAGAATCATATTCAGCTACATTTCATGACGGGGTGTAATCCCCTGCCTGAGCATTTGAAAGTCCCTATTCCCAGGTTAAAACCACAGCAAAAGGCAGCCACCAGTAGTCAGGCTAAAAAGGAACCGTCTATCGTTTCCCCGCGCGCGAAGGCAGCGCCGGTGAAGACGTGGAAATGTGCCATTTGTGACCAGATGTTCTCTACGCATGTGGAACTTGCTAAGCACGGGAAAGACCAGCACAGTGATAAAAGATTGAAGCTATTGGGCGTATCGAGAGAAGATCCAGGAGTGGCGGTAACCTCGATAGTGACATCATCGCTTACTACGCATGTTGCCGCTTCCTCGACCGCTTCGGTTGCGGGTTTGTCGTCAGCCTTGTCACCACAGCCGAGCACGTCGACACATCGACAACCGATGCCGTCCACCCCCTCTCCGGCACCTCCGCCACAAATGTTGTCATTTGACGATATAGCCAGCGTCGGATCGAATTACATTAATATCAATGAGCCCGACATGCTGCTCATTCCGATGTCCCCAGGTTTAAGCACTCCACCTCCGCCTGCTCTTGATGATGAAGATACGTAAGCGGGATGCCTGTCGATTTCAGTGATGTTGAGGGTGGTTTTTTTATAAGAGTGTTTTACGAGCTATTAGGTACAACATTTAAGTACATGAGTCATTAATATCTGAAAAAACAGAATGGTTTAATCATAGTGCCCAAACCATTGAATCAAGTTGTTTGGAACAAAACCTGAGTGATTTGGTTTTCGGATCTTCTGTCTTGGCGTCCCTTCTACCATCTTCATAGATCAGTATTGATCTTTGGATTGGAGAAGGGAGCCGTCAATTGCTACGAAGAGCCGCGATTATTTTTTCGCTTAGACAATCTCTATCAGGTTTCCTTTTGTCTCCAGCCACGATTTACGATCAGAGGCCCGTTTCTTCGCCAGCATCATGTCCATGGTCTGCCGGGTCATGAACATATCTTCGTTGGTCAGCTGCACCAGTCGACGGGTATCCTGCGACATGGTGGTCTCACGCAGCTGCAGCGGGTTCATCTCACCCAGACCCTTGAAACGCTGTACATTGATTTTGCCCCGTTTCTTTTCGGCCTTCAGGCGTTCCATCACGCCGTCCTTCTCGGCATCATCCAGCGCGTAATAGACTTCCTTGCCGATATCGATCCGATACAGCGGCGGCATGGCCACGTAGATGTGTCCCTTGTCGACCAGCGGGCGGAAATGTTGCAGAAACAGTGCACAGAGCAGGGTGGCGATGTGCAGGCCGTCGGAGTCCGCATCGGCGAGGATGCAGATCTTGCCATAGCGCAGGCCACTGATGTCGTCAGCACCCGGGTCAACGCCCAGTGCGACGGAAATGTCGTGTATCTCCTGGGAAGATAGCACTTCGCTGGAATCCACTTCCCAGGTATTCAGGATCTTGCCACGCAGGGGCATGATGGCCTGGTATTCCCGGTCGCGGGCCTGCTTGGCGGAACCGCCCGCCGAGTCCCCTTCCACCAGAAACAGTTCGGTGCGGGAGACATCCTGGCTGGAACAGTCCGCCAGCTTGCCGGGCAGGGCAGGGCCCTGGGTGACCTTCTTCCGCGCAACTTTCTTGGCTTTGCGCATCCGGCGCTGGGCGTTGCTGATGCACAGTTCCGCCAGTAGTTCGGCCAGGTCGGTATGCTGGTTCAGCCAGAGGCTGAAGGCATCTTTCACCGCGCCGGAAACAAATGCTGCACATTCACGGGAGGAGAGGCGTTCCTTGGTCTGGCCGGAGAACTGCGGGTCGGCCAGCTTGGCGGAGAGCACGTAGCTGCATCGTTCCCAGATGTCGTCCGGCGAGAGCTTTATACCGCGCGGCAGCAGACTGCGGTATTCGCAGAATTCCCGCATCGCTTCCAGCAGGCCGGTACGCAAACCGTTGACGTGGGTGCCGCCCTGGGCGGTGGGAATCAGGTTGACGTAGGATTCAGTGGTCAGCTCGCCGCCCTCAGGCAGCCAGACCACGGCCCAGTCTACCGCTTCGGTTTCGCCGGTCAGGTTGCCGGTGAAAGGGTGCAGGGGCAGCAGTTCATAACCTTCACAGGCGGCTTTCAGGTAATCGACCAGACCGTCTTCATAATGCCAGGTGCTGGTTTCGCCTGAGATAAGATCCTTGAATTCCACCTTCAGGCCGGGACAGAGCACCGCCTTGGCGCGCAACACATGCTTGAGCTTGCTGACGGAGAATTTGGGGGAATCAAAATAGCTGACGTTTGGCCAGAAGCGGACCGTGGTGCCGGTGTTGCGCTTGCCGCAGGTGTCGATAATCTCCAGTTCGGAGCGCTTGTGGCCGTCGGCGAAACCGATGGTGTACACCTGCCCGCCACGGCGGATGGTGATATCAAGCTGGGTGGAGAGCGCGTTCACCACGGAAACACCCACACCGTGCAGACCACCGGAGAACTGGTAGTTCTTGTTGGAGAACTTGCCGCCGGCATGCAGGCGGGTCAGGATCAGCTCCACGCCGGAGACCTGGTGCACCGGGTGAATGTCCACCGGCATACCACGGCCGTTATCGCTGACTTCCAGCGACTGGTCCGGATGCAGGATGACCGTGATCTCACTGGCGTGGCCTGCGAGCGCCTCATCGACACTGTTGTCGATGACTTCCTGAGCGAGGTGGTTGGGCCGGGTGGTGTCCGTATACATGCCCGGGCGCTTGCGCACCGGGTCAAGCCCGCTCAGAACCTCAATGGATTCCGCTGTGTAATCGTTACGCATGGTTTCCCTGTACCGAAGTCAAACCTGTAATGCCTGCCGACCGGCGTAACGCGGGTCGGTTACTGCAAAATATCACAGTCTATCAAAAAGGGGAGCGAGGGGGTTATCCCTGTGTCAGCGTCGTGGGCCGAGGCGCTGGTTTCAGGGAGGACGGCATCAGCACCGGGGATCACTCATCAAGCGGTGCGCAATGTGCACTGAGCCAGGCACTGACAGCACAGCTGGCTTTTGCAAAAGAGATTGGGTCTTTCTGTTCTTGCTGTGCGATTAAAGCCGCCAGTGTTTGAACATTCTCCGGGTGGTTACTGCGCCGGGCGGCATACAGGCAGAGTAACAGGGATTTCGCCAGAACATATTCGTCGACGGGATTCCCCATGGGGTATTGGACGGCCAGTTCAGTGAGCTCCAGAAACTCACCCAGAAGCATGCTGGAGTGGTAATACGTCATTAGTTCCGATTCATGCTTGAAGGCGCAGGCCTGCCGCCGGGGGGATGTTTCAGGATCAAACTCGGCGGGGAACCACTGCCAGCTCCAGCAGGTGATTTTTCGGTGATGCTCCCTGAGTTCATCGACAGGCTTGGGATTTGTCGCCTGACGTTGTTGGTAAATAGTCCGCAGGGTTTCGGTCCAGTCCCGCTGATTATCGATCAGTGGCTCCTGGGGAGGCTGCGTGGTTTGGCTCATCGAAAATGCCTGTGCCGTCGGTGTTGTGTAAGGCGGAATTCAAGTGCCGAGTATTGTCAGCACAGCCTTCGCCACCGTTTCGGATGACGCCGGGTTTTGGCCGGTTATTAGCACGCCATCCGTTACCGCATGTGACTGCCAGTCATCAGCCCGGGTGTAGCGAGCGCCTTTGGCTTTTAAAGCGTCTTCCAGAAGGAAAGGCACTACTGCAGTCAGCTGAACCGCGTCTTCTTCCGTGTTGCTGAAGCCAGTGACCATGCGGTCATTGATCAGCGGTGTGCCGTCAGGAGCGCAGGCGTTGAGCAATACGGCCGGAGCGTGACATACCGCGGACACGGGCTTGCCGGCGGAAGCCAGAGCTTCAATCAGCTGGATGGAGTCGGCATCCTGGGTAAGGTCTCAGAGTGGGCCGTGGCCACCGGGGTAGAAAACCGCATCGAAATCATCAGCAGATACCGTGGACAGTTTTACTGTATTGGCGAGTTGCGTCTGGCTGTCGGCATCGTTGTTGAAGCGTTTGGTGGCGGGTGTCTGGAAATCCGGTTCCGCACTCTTGGGGTCCAGCGGCGGCTGGCCGCCCAGCGGAGAGACAAGGGTGATTGTCGCACCGGTATCCTTGAAGACATAGTAAGGCGCTGCGAACTCTTCGAGCCAGAAGCCGGTCTTGGCGCCGGTGTCGCCGAGCTTATCGTGCGAGGTGAGTACCATCAGAATGTTCATCACGGAGTCTCCTTGCTGGATGCGGGTTACAACCATTTATACATGACCAGCGCATCCACGTAACCTTCCGTCGGGTGGTTGAAGGCGCGGGGCAGGCGACCGACAGTTTCAAACCCAAGCTTCTGCCACAGGCGGACGGCACCGTTGTTGCTGGAGGCCACAAAGTTAAACTGCATGGCCTTATAGCCCATGTTGCGAGCAACGGTTTGGGAGTGCTCGCACATGGCGGTTGCCAACCCGCGACCGCGGGCGGCGGATGACACCATATAGCCGCAGTTACAGACATGGTCTCCGGAACCAGCTTGGTTGGTTTTTATAGTGTAGGTGCCGAGGATTACGCCATTGTCGTCTGCTACCCAGGTTTGCCGGGGGGCTGACATCCAGAGGCGGAAGGCTTCATCGCGGCTGGTATCCGTTGGGTAAGCGTAGGTATCACCAGCAGCCACCACTTCGTGGAAGATGGGCCAGATAGCATCGAAGTCTTCGTCGTTTGCCTGCCGGATAATCATTGTTGTGGGGCTGCCTATTCTGTGTGGCTGGTTTGCTTTGTTTACGGGGCGCGGCCGGTGCTCAGTGCAAAGGCCCAATCTTTACGTCCTCTGGCATGTGCCGCATCAATGGCCTTTTGATAGTCATATGGCACTTTGACGAACGCTGTCGTCCAGCCTGCCGCCGTTCTTTCCACGATGCAATAGGTGGCGTGGGGCGAATGGTTTTCCATGGCATGCGGCACTGGCAGATCATCGTGGTACGCCGGCAGGCCAACGCTGCCCGGGTTCACGACCAATTGCCCGGTCGATAGCTGAATAGCCCGGGGGATATGGGTATGGCCGCACAATATCAGCGATGTGGTGATGGACGGCACCTGTTCGCAGATATCTGCATCAGGTCGGATGCGGGGATAACCCGCCGCCACTTCTTCCAACAGGTAGATCAGGTCATTATCCGGTGCGCCGTGGCAGAGAAAGATATCTTCAGCCAACGTCAGTGTGGGCGGCAGTTTGCGCATCCAATGCAGTGGCTCCTGACCCAGGTCTTCAAGAATGAACTGGAGGGTTGGATTAGCGGTGATGTCTGCAGCAGTGGCTTCGTAAATCTGTCGATCCTGGTTGCCTTTGATCGTAATGATGGTTTCGCATTGTAGCCGCTCGTACGTGGCCTTTGGGGCCAATGGGCCGTAGAGAATGTCGCCCAGGTTGATCAGTTGGTCCACCTGTTTTTTCCGGGCGTCCGCCAGCACCGCGTCCAGCGCCCAGAGGTTGCTATGAATGTCCGACAGTACGGCAAAGCGGGTCATGTATGTGTTGAACCTGGGTTGTTGTTTTGTCTGGATGTCGTCGCCTGGCAAGATGTTCCTTGTCGTCAAACGTGCATGGCAGCCTGGAAGTGTGATGTTTCCAACGGTGGCCAACCGTCTTAGCTTTTAGGTTCAATCTTGATGATGGTGCCTTGGGCAATGGCTACCAGGCGCTCTTCCTCGCCTTCTTGATGTGCATAAATTTTACACTGGCAAACCGCCTGCCGTTTGCCGGTGGATAGAACCTCGGCTTTAGCGACCAGTTTGTTGCCTATGGCGGGGCGAAGATAGTTGATCTTGTATTCCGAGGTAACGCAATTCATTAATAACGTACCGCCGGCAAAGGTCAGGGCGTTATCGGCCAGGTAACTCAGCACGCCACCGTGTACAAACCCATGCTGTTGTTTGAATGCGTCCTGAACGGTCAGTGACAGAACCACGGAGCCCGGAGCGAGCGCATCAAGTTCCGTCCCCAGGAACTGACTGAAAGGTTGTGTTTTCAGGATCTTTCGACCCATCTCGGTGTAATCGCTCATTCTTCTACCTCTTGGGAACGATCAGGTGGATGCCCGGGTACTGGACAGGATAAGGCCGGCGCTGACAAATACACCGCCGGTGATTTTATTGAAAAAACGAGCCCGGCCGGCCTGCATCAGCCAGCGCGAGGACTTCGCGCCCAGCCAGGCATAAAAGAGCAACCAGGACAGCTCCAGTACGGCAAAGGTGATGACAAACACCAGATACTGCATCACCAGGGAGGCCGAAGGGGTAATGAATTGCGGAAACAGGGCTGTGAAAAACACAATCGCCTTGGGGTTGCTGGCACCGACGATGAAGCCACTCAGGAACAGACTGCCGGGTTTGCGAGGTGAGGAAGCTGATTTACTGTCACTGATGTCATAACTTTGCTGTGATGAGGTCAGTGCCCGGATGCCCAGGTAAATAAGGTAGGCGGCACCTGTCCATTTGATGATATTAAACGCCAGCTCGGATGTGCTGATGACAAGCCCCAGCCCGGTAAACGAGAGCGTTATGATACCGACAATGGCGGTCAGACTGCCCAGCGCCGTATAGATGGCAGATTTGAACCCGTCGGTCACCGAGGTGGTCAGGCATAGCAGCACGCTGGGCCCCGGGGAGGCGGTCAAGACCAGAATGGCCAGTGTGTAGTAGACCCAGAGTTCGAGCGTCATGGCAGGCTCCTTAACGTCCCTTCGTCGATCAATTCCCTGGCGTGCACCGTGGCACGAGCACTCAGTGGGCAATACCTGTTAGTCAGGCAGATACGGTACTGGGTGCAGGGAAAGGTTTGGCAAAGGTAAAGGCTTCGGGGCTGGGACCCTTGGTTTTCAGTGTTTCCAAAACGGCCTTGGCGTCGGCGATCGACGGAATGTGACCTTTGGGTATCCACCACAGTGCCAGCGAGGGGCCGGCCATTTTTTCAAACCAGCTTTTTTTGTGTTTGAGCACCGTCAGGTGGTCGCCTGCATAGACATAGGTTTTCAGGGCGTCCAGCGATTCCCAGACGGAGATGTTGACGATGATGCGCTCGTCGTCAAAGACCTGCAGGGCAGTGGCGTCACCGTCGTCTGTTTGCAGACGCCAGACAAACCCCGGACTGTGATCCGCCAACGCATTAATGGCATCCAGCTGATCCACGAAGCCCTTCATGACCGGGCTGTCCAGCGGCGCCTTGGCGGTGGCGATGTTGATCTGCGCGAGATGATAAGAATCCGACATGCAACTCCTGATGGGCGTGTTGTAATGGCAGCTGTTTCCTGCTGCGGGTATCACCAGGCAAGTCCTGTGCTGGTGGTTTCAGGGTGACGCAATCGCGGATTATTACATGATTGCTTGAATGATCAAGGCATCCAGTGGAATTTCCAGATCATCAAACAGTTGTATGCCTTCATCGTAATAGCTGGTTTCAACCAGATGGAAACCGCTGGCCAGCAGGGAATCCTTGATATCTTCCAGGGAACGGATATGAAACCCGTAACGGGTGTAGGGAATGGCTTTGAGGCAGTGGTCAGAACGCACACCGAAAACAGCGCGTCCGCCGGGTTTGAGCCAAGAGGCGATCTTACGGAACAAGGCGTCCAGATCGTCGATGAAGTAGAGCACATTCACGGCCATCACGCCGTCAACCGAATGGGTAATCACCGGTGCGGAAAAGCTGTCGTCGGTGAAAATCGTCACCGGGGCGGCACCCAGACCAGAGAGGTTGTTCCAGGCCTGTTCCACCATTTCGACAGAGGGCTCAAGTGCAATATATTCGCCGTTTTTTTCCAGGGCGCGAATCAGTGGACGTGAAAGCAGGCCGTTACCGGGGCCGATTTCAACGATGCGCTCACCTGCGGTTGGCGCCAGCGCTTCAATACTGCGCTCGGTAATAAACGCATTGGTCTCGTTCATTTTTTCGGCAATGGCGGTGCCGTCTTCCCCATAGGGGCAGGCCAGCTGAGAGGCGAGTGTCTGAAGGTCGTAGTTGTCCACTGGGCTTGAGTCTCCTGGTGAGATATGCCTGTTTGATCCGCCCAAGGTGCAGAAGTTCAACGATGAAGGCGTGTGCTGTTGGTCAGTACTGGCTGTCCACAGTGAAAGTGATATGCCTGTGGCCGAGCCGATGTTTGTCATCCCCGATAATGCAAGCAAACAGAGGCAGCAGAACACTAACCGATCAACGGGGGCTCCCTGCGCGTTTGATTCAAAAGGCCGTGGCGATCGTTTCATTCACACAGGAAATCCTGGATGGCTTTAGGATCAATGTGCCATACAGCATAATCCATAGCCGGGAACTTGCTGGGGAACGTCGTGTGGGTGCTTTTAGTGGTTTGTAGGAAACAGGCCGGTTATATCGCTGATGTCCTAGGGATACTGACCAACAGGCCTGGCATGCCCCAATCCGTATATAACCGGCACGCATTGTTGTGAATGAAGATATAAACAGGCAGATCCTGTTACCTGATGCTTTGGCGATTACGTTTGAATGAGAGTAGCAAAGCCAATGATGATTAAGCCCCACCAGATGACGCCAAGGGCTATCCAAATAAAATTGGCAACCGTGTAGGTTGAATTGCTGCTTCCGGCTGGGTCGTCACTGAGGGTGTTGATCGCCTGCTGGGCTTTAACCAGTGGTGATAAAAGAATAAATATATAAAGTAAGGAAATGATGTCGGTATAGGGAAATAAGACGTTGCTCTGGGACATATTGTTGGCAATATTCCCAATAATCGTGACGACAACATATAACGTTGCTTCAATATTGGGTTTCCATGCATAGTCCTTGTTGTTGAGTTTCAAGTGTTTGTCGATTTCTTCAAACAGCGAGTGTGTAAAGAATATACTGAAGACGGCCCTGGGTATTGCCCAAATGGGTTTGCTGAAATAGGGTCTGTAGAGGCTCCAGTTCTGATAGAACCAGTAAAGTCCATACAATCCTAGGGAAGGTGCGAATAAGTCCACCCTCACCTTCGGTAATCCTTGGTATTACTGGTACTGTTTTGGGAAAAAGGGACTTATTCGCAGTTTCCCTAGCGTGCTGATGAACAACACAATGAATTTGTTTTTGGAAACCACGTAGAATTGAAACGTCGATGACCCAGAGGTTTTCTCTAATGATGCGGCATCGGTGGTTGGTGGGGCATAGATGTTGTTTTGCATAATTTATTTTACTTATTGGTTATGTGAATAACATCAAACAGCGAGTGTGTGACGCGGAGTTTGGGTGTGTAGGTTGTTCTTCATGCAATGGAACAATGCTGAAAAACGTGATTACTTTGTTTTCATTAATGGGTAATTCGTAGAATGACCGATGGCACATTCACGGATGGCCTAATGCCGTATTATCAGCCAAAGATTGTGCTGGAATGAATGATGCCGGGTTATTGTTTCAGGGGACCCACATAATCAATGTACTGCCCCAGAGCCTGACGGAAGAACACGTTGCGGCCTGAGAGTTCGAGCGTCAGGGGTTCGTGCTTGAGCACCGTCACATACGGATTAAGTTCTATGGTGACCTCGACGGACCCCTGGCCTTTCGATTTCATCGCCTGAATTTGATTGAACAGGGCGCGCTTGGTTGCGATGTGGCGATTCGCTTCAGGGAGGTTCGGGTTGGTATAGGGCATGCGCAGGATTAGATAATCACTGTCTGTGTGGGGCGCCGGAATCGGGAAAGCCTGTTTGCGGATGAAGACTTCAAATTGGCCGCCTTCAGAAAGTTCATAGGTGTTGTTGTTTGCGTATCGGTGCTGTCGTTCAGTAGGGGAAACGCTTAAGGAGCAGTTTTCCGGGGTCAGCGTAAAACGCAGGTGATAATAATCATTGTACTTGCCCGGGCTGACGTGAATCTCTGCGGCGGACATCGTGGCAAGGAAAAATATATTCAGCAGGATGCAGATACAAATCGTATAAGATATTTTCATGGTCAAGTGAGCGAGCCGTTTTATATACATATTCTATTAATACTGTGCCTTATTTTCGTGGTACATTGTTGTCAGTCAGTAAACGGGCAGGGTTTATTTCTGACCATTCCATAGTGGTGAACCTTGCAGCGAAGGCTTCCTGTGATTTTTCCTCGTTCGCAGCTTTCGATATGACATTTCTTATTTAGACTTTCAGGTCCAAGGGCGTCGTAAAAATCCCGATTCACTTTGTGTCTCCACTCGTCACGGCTGAGAGGTATATGGCCTCGTTCCGGCAGGAATGAATCAAACTCAAAATAGTAATTGAAGGCTTCGACTAACAAATCTACCGAAGCGGGTGATTCGAGAGCTGTGGCTGACGCGACAATATCCTCTACCGTGCGTGATTCGAGTGTGGCAGCCAATCCCTGCTGTTTTGCAAAAATGGGTTCGTCATCCTGATCAACGTCATGACTGTCCAAATGATCAACATCAATAATCACGGCGGATGCTTCCGGTTGCCATGGTCCATTTTGCGGTAAGTAAAGCCACCCAAATTCGAGTCCGTGTGGCGCACGTTTTAAAAGGTTTCCAAGGTGTTCCATAGTTTTTATGTCTCTGTAGGGCATTCGATGAGTCCCTGTTTAAAAGCTAATGCGATGCTGCAGTGATCGTAACGACAATAATGCTCATCTATTCGTCTGCAGTATCGTTTGCCTGATGTAACAAGTGAATATTGGCATTTAAAGCGTCAACCCACTCTGCCCGAGAGACTTCAGCGATAGCCATGTCGCCAACCGAGGCACTGCAAAGCACGACATCCGGTTGCAGCTCACGCAGAGCCATCAGGCTGTGAGCAAGACGAGTCGGGCAGCCTCCTTGATCAGTCAGGACAAAAGTCGACCACTGAGCGTCTGACAGAAAAAAGGTATCACCCGTAAATAAATAGGTTAAGCCGGTGGGTGAGCGATAGATGTAAGAAAAACCGCCCTCCGTATGGCCAGGGGTCGGAATAGCGACGAAGTTTGTGGCCAGCGTTGTGGTGCCTGAAAGCGTCAGGTTGACGTCTCGTTGGGTGATATACGGGGCTTCGAGACGATCGATACATAAGCGGGGATGATAGGTCTCGTTAATCAACCGCAGGGAATCACCGGCTTCATGGCGGTGACTGAGGCACTGCAGTCTGACGCCACCCAGCGCTTCCATGGCCCGAATGTCATCGGTATTGCTGGTGTTATAAAGCAGGATGTTGCCGTCATCATGTCGTATGAGATAGGCATGGGTATTCACATTGGAAAAAGGGTTTTCCACTGTGGTCTGCCACAGGTCTTCATAGCATTGGTGCATGAAACAAGCCTCATTGACCGCCCGGTTTGAGCATAGTGTGTGCTGTGATGCGTGGATACTCGATAGACAGCGATTGATGTTAATCGTTCATCATTTTTTGAGTCATCCTGGCAACGACAGACTTGGGCAGAATGCGCGCCAGTCGAATCAGCCAACGAAGTGAAAAGGGAAACAGGTAGTCATGCTTTTCTTTCTCCATGGCATGCACCATGTGCTTCGCCGCTGCAGTCTCGGAGATTTCAAACAGTGATGGAATACCATCGTCTGATACGCGCTCGGTTGCGACGAAGCCGGGATAAAGCGACAGAAACTTTATATTCCACGGGGCAAGTTCGATACGGCAGGTATCTATCAGAATCCGGCCGGCGGCTTTTGCGGCCGAGTAAGGGCCTTGCCTTGGCAGACCGAGAAAGCCGGCCAGTGAGTTAGTATGGGCAATCAACCCCTGTTTCTGCTGCTTCATGACCGCAATCAGAGGTAACAGGCCATAGACAAGCGTGCTGTAGTTGATCGCCATATTGTGAAGCACTGGCTCTGCAGTGGCAGACGCCATGTCGAAGGACGGCCCGTCGCCCACGTTGATGAGTGCGACATCAATGGTACCGAAGGTCTCGACGGTTAACTGGACGGCGGCCTCCATCGCTTCGGCAGACAGTGCATCGGCGGCGATGGGCAGGCACTGGCTGCCATTGCGGGTGATCTCTTCAGCGAGTGATGTGAGCAGATTCTCCCTGCGGGCAAGAACGACAATGTTGTTGTTTCTATGGCTTAAAAGGCGTGCCACCTGTTTACCGATTCCGGAAGAGGCGCCAATGATGATAATGGTTTTGTTGGTCAGCTCCATGGTTTATACGTCTTCACGCAGCTTGTGCTTGAGCTCTTTCAGAAACAGGCTGACGTCCTGTTTCGTGACTTCCTTAGCCCATTCCTGATGTTCACAGTAATGTATTGGAGCGCTGTCGCTGATATTAAATTCGGCTATTTTCCCTGCAATATAGGCATCATCTTTTGTTTGCCAATAATCAACACTGTGTTTGAGATTGTAGAGTTTGTTCTGGTTTCCATTGCCAGTGTTCAATGCATCATAGAGTGCATGAATATAGGCGAGGTAGTTCTCCATGTTTTCCTGAATGGAGTCGGCGGAATAGATGCCTTTGCTAACGACGTGCCCGATGGCAGGGCCATAAGCCTGTTGATCACTCTGAGGGTTTCGTTGGTAGACATGGGCATAGCTGTCGCCTAACGCATGAATAAGAAACCCGACTTTCCAGTCGTTTTCCCGGAGATCCAGACGCGCGTAGTCATTAATCTCATTCACTAACCGTGATCTTCTCTCTGTTATCTGTTCCTGGTTGCCGCCATGCAGTGAGTGGAGGATGGCATTCACTTCATAGCGGTAGTCCCACTCCCAGGGGACGAGTGTCGCCCAGACAGAAACCGCCGGGGCAGAAAACCGAAACCATTGGGCATCGGGCACCTGTGAATAGAGTGCATAACGTTCCGCGCTGTATTCAGGTACACCGGCCATTGTGGCAACAATATGGGTGGTGTTGATATGGCCTTCAGGTTTCCATTTATTCGCACATATCGCTTCACTGTCTACGTCAGGCCACCAGGTATGGGCGCTGCAGCCTGTCAGGCTGAGCATCAGTAACAAAGGGAATAACGGTTTCATGCATGCATCCTTGTCGTGGGTAATCAGAAATTTTGGGCGGTGATTGGGTATTGCGGGCTAACGAACGCCTGGGGCTGTTACGTCACACAATAGGGCGGGCGATACGATGCGTTCGCGTTACCAGAAACGTTTTGATATGTGCCAGAAAAGGCTTCTGCCGCTGTAATGCAGCGGCAGTCTTGGGTTATTGGTTTGGAAATGAGACGTCTTCTGTACCACGGTTACGATTACGTATGACAACCGTACCCGCTACTTTGTCATGCCATCCCTGTTTTTTGCTATCCCAGGCGATCCAGAAGAAACCGAGAAACAGGGGAATCATGGACAGGATATAACCGACGTAACGTACAATAAACTGGCTTGTCGAGGGCTTTTGACCGGTTTTCGCATCGACAATTTGGGCACTGATGACCATTTTTCCGGGTGTCGCCGACTTGTAAGACCAGAAAACCAATGTTGCCGCTAACGGAAAAATATAATTGATAAAAACATCAAAGGGCCCATGGATGAAGGTTTCTGATGTGTAGTAACCACTGCCATAAACCATAAAAATTAATGGTGTTGTAATGGCGAGTATCAATATGGAGTCAATAATGGATGCCCCCGTTCTTATCCAGAAACCGGCATATTCATACTTTTCTTTATCATGTTTCAGGTCCGATTGTGGGGGTTCGTATACATTGTTCATATTGTGTCTTTCTTCGTGGCTGTTGATTTTTATGGGGTTTTGTTAAACAGATTATGCTTCACTGTTTTACCAATGAGTGTTGCACAATTCCATTGGAACTGGAAACGGTTATCATGACTATGGTGGAAGTTTTCTCCAGCGCATTGCATGATTTTGCCACTCCACAGTGATGCTTCCTCCTTAGTGGCTATAGATTGCGGTATTTCTTTTCGGAGTGTTAAAAAGCATTGTTTAATGTGAGAGCGAATGGATACTTTGCATTCAGTGGTGGGAATAGCAAAACAGGCTCCCCCATAACCACTCTCGGAACAATGTACTTTTGTGTAGTTATTGGATATTACATGAATGAATTTCTCCATTGGCAGCTCATTGGCATAAATGTAGCTGCTGTAACTGATCAGGAAAATGAGGATGTAAGTCTTCATTGTTATTACCCGTTAAAATTTGGTAATGCCGCCAATACGTTGATTGCGGATACCGATCATAGATAGAACCTGTATATTGCAGCGGTTTTATCTGTAGGCTCTATGGCAAAGATTGATGTTGTTTGTGTCCATTGTGATGGTACCAAAGCTGTTGTGAGAAACGGTAAAGAGCCTTCTGGCTTTCAACGTTACCTCTGTCGTGACTGCAAGCACAGCTTTCAGATCGAGTTCATCTACAATGCGAACCAGTCAGGAACCCATGAGCGGATTATCGACATGGCAATGAATGGTGCAGGGGGAAGAGAGACGGGGCGTGTACTCAATATCAGTCCAAACACCGTATTCCGCGATTTAAACATTCTCTCCCCAACAAGTAACAAGCCATCCCTTCGAGAAGACCAAGGTAGAGCTACTCTGTGAGGCAGGAACATACTTATTCATGAATTTAAGGCGCTGAGCTGGAGGCTGGTAGTCAGCATGCCTAACGGATGTAAATAAAATGGCTAACTAATCGTGAACTAATTGACCCATAAAAGAGCCAATATGAATGACTGTTCTTGTAAAGAGCTTCAGTTTAATTATTTCGGGATAAAACCCTTAATAAGCAATCTGAACCTAATGGTATTTTTTTACTCTGTTCTAAAATTAAGGAGTTATGGCCATGGAATCTCGTAGTGATATAGAATCAGGTTCATCGTATAGATCATCTAAGCCTCTCTTAAAAACCGACGTTTTACCTGGAAAAAAAACCACTTCTGCGCCTATAGCTTTCGCAAGTACTTATGAGTTACGGATGCAGGGTGGCAAGGCTGATATACCGGCTATAGCGGTACTAAAACGTACGGTGACAGAAGTCGATAGTACAACAGGCCGTAAGTCCTATCCACATAATAGAAATATTGCCTCTCAAGAAGTAACTACATTGACGATAACAAGAAGGCATGGCCATCAGTGGCCTGTTTATCAAGAATCTGGTCTGTTGACAATAGCGGGAAGAACGCTATTCGACACAGAGCTGCCAAGAGAAGATTACCTAACCAAATACAGTACCCCCAATATTTGCCAGCTTCTGGCTTTCCTATACACCCTCCCCCCTATTGAAGATGTCGCTCAAGCCCAGAATACAGATAACATTGCTGAAATCAGTTTTACAGTAAGAGAAAAAACAAGGGAATTTGGAGGTAGGTTCATCTCCCTGCGTTTCAGTGATTCCTACATGAGTGGATATCTTGAGTCTGATGATAAGGAGTTGCAGTTACAGCATGAAAGTTTCCTTAGACTACATCCTCGAGCGTTTAGAAAGGTGATGATGTTTGGCGCTATGCATGAGAGTTTACTTAATGATGCTTACCAGAAAGTAAAAGAATCAGGTTTATGTTTTTTTATAGACCCATTATCAATACATAAAACAAAGGACCCTTTGTCATCGGAGAAAACAAGTTCATTCCCTTGGACGTATTATTCAGAACTATTGGCTGAAATTGAAGTGGATGCATCCATTACTGATGCTGTAGTAGCACCTGGGAGACATGGGGTGGCTGCATTATCGACAGATGTGACACATGCCCCTTTCTGGAGTAACACCCCGGCAGCCGTCGTTCAGCGTTTAACCCCCATACTTGAATCAGGGCAGCTAACAGCTGTAACGCTACAAGAGCCCTTAGATACAAAAAAAATACCGCGTGACCAAAGCGACCCAAGAGATCGAGGTGACTTGGATTACTATCCAAGCGGCTATCACATTGAATTTACACCAAAATCGGATGGCAGTTGTTGGCAGACCATTACGTTTCACGGGTCTGAACTCTTTCCTGTAATCGTTGCTGACGCGGTAGAGCTCTAAGCGACGGTTAAAGTATATCTAAATAACAGGGGATGTATTTCTCAAACCATGACGGTGAGAATGACTTGTTATCTTTAGAGTCATTATTGGTTTCAATGTCAACGCTCGGGGAACATCACCTTCCAAGCTCTAAAGTTTCACAACTGATCCATTCTTCGCCGAGCCGGAATTCTTAACAACACTCTTTCCTGATACTGATGGATATTGTCCATGCTTGATATCTTTTAAAATACAGTGTGAACGTATTCAATTGTCGAGTAGGCCTCCGATAAGGGAACGATTAATAATAAAAATTCTTAATGCTGAACAGTAACTTCTTCTAGAATCTGTAGTTAATTCCAACCCTGAAGTCAGACATTTTAACGCTTACCTTGTTATCAATAATCTGGTCGGGATAGCCGGAAAGGGGACTGCTCGTCTTTAAGTCATCAAATTCAGTATATAAATACTCAAGTTTTACTGACCAGTTGTTGTTTATAGCATGTTCCATCCCGGCACCAATCGTCCACCCTATCTGGGTTTTTGATTTTTTGGCACTGGACAGCTGATTTTCAAAGGTCTCAGAAAAATTAAAACTGTGTTCTAATTTTGCTAAAGAGACTCCGCCTGTAATGTAAACTAGCGAGCCTCCCCACATGTAGCCAACTTTTGGTCGTAAGGAGAATGTATCTTTTATGTTTATCTGGCTGGTTGTTCTGAAAGTGTCTGCAGGTTGAGTGATATAAAAAATATCACCACTGTGTATCTTAAGCTTTTTATTGGCATGTAAATAATCAGCTTCAATACCGAATATGAAATTATCCCACGCATAATTCCATCCTATGTTGATACCGCCAGAGATATCATTGCCGGACGGTGAGCCAGACCCAGCATCCATCAGTTGAGAATAGTCATCATTGATGAAATATGAGCCCGGGTTGGAGCTGGTGGTAACGTTCGATTTATAATGGACGCTATTAATATGGCTGCCTATATAGAGGCGATTCCATAAACTTTTATCATGAGTATTACTATCAGCAAGTAAGTGATTGGACGTTGCTGATAATAGTATCAAAACGAAGGAGTTAATTTTGATTGAATTCATATTCATTATGTAACCTAATGGATTATTATTTATATTTGCACGTAACCTACTCTCAATAGTTATATTCTTTATTCAAGAATTTATCCATTGCTGCATTTTTATTGGTTGGCGAAGAGCTACAGTAACTTATACGTGATCGGGTTTAAATTTAGTAATAAGTCTGATTTTATTGGAATAAACTTATTCGCTGAATCTATCAATGACGCTGCGGTCAACCTATCAACGCCATACACCTCTACCGTAGCATTGTGTTTGGTTCTCATTCTATCTGCGAGTAAATCGAAATCACCATCCCCTGAAACTAAAACAATCGTATCGCTTTGTTCTGCATATTCCATCGCATCTAATGTAATACCGGCATCCCAATCGCCTTTCGCCGAACCATCGGAACGTTGTATAAAGGGTTTTAACTTCACCTCAAAGCCAATCGCTCTAAGTATATTTTGGAAATGCCTTTGCTTTTCATCCACTTTATCGATTGCGTAGGCGACTGCGTTTATAACCCTCCTGTTATTGGTTGCGTAACGCCAGAACTTGTTGTAATCGAAATTACGACCGTAAGCTTGCTTCGTTGTATAGTAGACGTTCTGTACATCTACCAAAATTGAAACGGTTTCCATCGATAATCAACTCATTGGTAGAAAATAGATAGTGCCAGCTCCAGGGAAGGTTTAGTCGCCCCGGGATCGAATCAACAACTATCAGCGCCTTGTGCATGTGTCTATTGTGTAACGGTATTACGTCGTAAGCTTGCGTTATTGGTTTTGTCTGTAGCAAGCCGAGGTAGATTACACCAGCACGTTAGCCAGTGCCTGGAAAGTCTTGTTCACGACTCGTTGAACTTCAGCCTTCGCAATGATTTGCGACGTGAGCATTTCCGCTACTGTTATTTGCTTTTCACGAGTGAGCTCAATTTCAAAGTCCTCCTCGGTTATCTCGCCGTTCTTTCTTGCGATGAGAAGTTGTTCGATAGCGACTTGTTGCATTCTAATACTGGTTATAAGCGCATTCCCTAGCTGTTCTTTTATCGAGGAATCCTCGATTTGAGCGGTAATCTGCATCAGTACGGATTCAATGGTGTCTGTCATGGTATCTGCTCCAATAGACTATTGTTTGGCGAGTTCGCCACGCATTATTGTGTCGATAAGCCGTAGGTATTGTTCCTGGCGGCGTTTGATCATAAAGTCTGAAAGACCGTCTTGCTGTTGGTGAATTTTACGATCCTGCTGCCAGAGCTGAGCGAGTATCTGAACTTGCTGCAGCGTTTCCTTGTTGCTCTCGCGTCGTTCCTGCCTGCGTTCCAAAGCTCGAATGTCGATATCAAGGTCAAGGTATTGTTTGGCAAACCGATCGTAGTGACGCTGGCTTTCCTCCAGAGCGTGCATCGAGAGGTACATATATTCGATCTTGCGGTCAATAGTTTGTAGTTGAGCGGTGGTTTGCGGATCATAAGGGCCGACTAAATTCAGCGAACAGCCACTCAGTAGGATGAGACAGGCGGTGAACCAGCCTAAGTATTGCTTTTTCATCGTATCTCCATTGGTTGTTATATTTCTTTGAATGATGACGTGATCGAGAGGGCAAGCACAGATTGATGCTTTGAATAACACACCAGTAACTGTTGCAACTTTGCTATGTCTGGCGCCGTAGGCGTATAGTTAATTGACTGCATTTGGTAAATGCTATGACACTCTTCGGAATTAATTAAAGGCAATGTTGTGCTGGTTGTTAAAATAAAGAAGTTGTTGGAAATACGATAATGATTTCTAATCAAATGATGTTAAATCATAGGTGATTCTGAATATGCAGGTGCACACTGATGAACACGTTCTATAAAATAAATCGCTTCATCCTCCCAGACTATTCCTTTTCCAAAGACCTTCTCACCAAGAGAACTATCTTCTACGTTGCAATGCATACGATAGGCACTGGCTGGTTCATTGGCACCCCATGGAATTCTGTAATAGTTGCCCTTATGGTTTCGTGTCCATAAGTTTGTTATGAGTTTCGTATCGCCTTGAGCCGATCCCATTAAGTTTGCAGTGAATATTGATTGTTTTGAGCTAACTGAAATAGTTGCAGAATCCTCACGTTTCGATAACGTTATCGAACCAATATCGGTGTTATATTTATCCATCAATGAAAGTGCACCCAGCATATATCCTGGGGTATGCGCTTTTATCGCTATAAATGAATTGTCGGATAGTTCTAGCATCCAGACTGCCTCTGGATAAGTCCAACGTATGATGGGAATTCCCCATGTCGTTAGCTGCTCAATGCGAACCACAAGTAATGCACAACGCACATGGTTTGGAGACTCTGACTGTGCAAATCTAAAATCATTTCCCGCTAATTCAATCGCTTTTTCTTGAGAAATTGTTCCTTTTAAAAGAAAGCCATTACTTTCTATACCACGGAAAGGGTATTTTTGCATATAGGACCTGTTCTCTTGATGCATTACGGATAGATTATTTAATCACACGGTTGTTAACTGAGGGTCATACCATACATCTTCGTACTTATTAGTTATTAAAAAGCGATACCCTGGAGGTAATAACAAATATTGGTTTACGTTGGGCAAGTATTTTTCAATATGTTCTACATGAATGGGATTAAAGAAATCTGGTGAATCGGATAGCTCTTCTCCACACCATATATACCAGCCACTGGTACCTTTTTCTGGCATGTGGCGCAAACCATTAATGGGTAGTTTTCCAATTGTATCAATTGCGATACCTAGTTTGTCCTTGCCATTGCAAGGAAAGGGCATGGTTTCGAATTTTTTGCATATTTCCTTTTGGTCTTTCATATACATACCTGCGCATGGCAGTCTCCGTTTTAGTGATTTGGCTGTCCACTAAAACGGGGGAAGTTCAAATCCCGCAAATGCATCTCACCATAAAAGTGACTGCCTTTATCAGTTCTGCTTTAAGCGAGCCTAGTTTTCACTCTTTTCAGCTCTGGACACAAAACTCAAAACTGCACGAAACCTGCTTGATTCTTAATGGGTCTGTTTTTACTGGGCTGCTGTTTGATAACAACAGCCCATACAGCCCAAAATTGGTTACAACAGCTTTGGGAGATCCGTCAGCTGGCAACCGTCTTGGCTGACGGAAGCCTTCACTTTTTGGCCATTAATAAAGGTGCAAGCGACTGGGATGCTATGTATATCATCTGCAAGAGAGATCGTTGGGTCATGCTCCAGCACCACCAGGTCAGCAATTTTATGTCGCTCAATCGTACCCAGCTTATCCAGTTGGTGCTGTTTTGCCGGTATTGCGGTTACCGCCATTAGCGCGCGGTATGGTGTGAGGCATTCACCTTTTGTCATACATTCTTTTTGTGGGATATTAGGGATCAGGGATTCGCCATTACCGGTCAGTTTGGGGTATTTCCAAGTTTTTCGGGTGACTGCTTGCTCCACAAACCAGAGTGGATACAAAGGCGTAATCGACATATCACTGTGCAACGACACATCAATGCCCTTCTCCAGCTCACTACGAGCCGGGGCAATATGACCGCCACGCTCATCACCTAGCTCATTTTTCATAGACTCTCCCCAATAAGCCACATGGCCTATCAAATGGCTGACAGAGAGATTGGGTACAAACTTCTGAGCATCTTTGATAGCAGCAATTGTGTCATTTTTCTGTTTGTCGTCGTAAACAGTGGAATGTATCAGGGTCAGCGGCGTGTCACTGTATTCTGGGCCATTAACGCCAAAGTTTTTGAAGGCGGTAACCGTGTTGATAATTGCCTGATCGCCATTGGCATGTACATTCAAATACCAGCCATCTTCATAAAAAGGACCAAGGTTTTCAATAATCTCTTGGTCATCATAATTCTGATGACCGCGCTTAAACTCCTTACATAACCCATCAATATCATAAACTGTAATTAAGTCAGCGCTGCAGCCCTGAGTTGAACCATCGGCCCAGAGCTTAATGCCCCCTGCAGAGAGAAAACCATTGAACTCAGAGTCTTCAAAGGGAATCTTCTCAACGACGTTTTTGAACTGCTTATGATTCAGTGGGTTGCCATCAGTGCCTTTGATATCCCAAGTATATAGAACGCGCAAACGGGCTGCCATGGTATTATTTTTGACCATATTTTTATAAGCTTCAATCATCCCTACACTGGAACCACCGCCTTCAACAAAGGTAGTAACACCCTGCCGGGAGAAGATTTTCATCAACTCAACCATGCGATTTTCAACCTTCAAGGCAGGGTCATCCTGCCTGGCATGCCTCAGCATGGCCTTAGTGCCTGGGTCAGCAATCGCATCAACAAAAGGTTGGTAGGACGATTCTTCATTCAACAAACCTGAGAAAGAGCAAATGTCCCTGTCTTCTTTACAGGTAATCCCCCAAGCTCCATCCGGAAATCCATAATAACTCTTCGCATTTTCCAGTGATTTTTCCATCTGATCTTTGGTACCCACACAGATCACACCACTTTCGCTGTTAAGTACTTCTCCAGGAGTAAAAGAACAGATATCGGATTTCTGAAAAGCTACCTCGTTCACATAAGCGAGATGGCCCGATTGATCAAGAATAAATAGCGGCGTGCCATCATCAAAAGGATAATTACCATCTGACGGTTTTGTGGTGATATAAAAAGCTTCATCTTCACTGTTGAAACTCTGGATATAGTGAGCCGGTTGATTAAGGAACTGGCGGTTAATATCTATCCACTCCGGGTTTGGTTCTCTGTTATCAAGTAACATTCTTGACGGGTCAAGACCATTGCCGATATACCAGCCATTAATTAAATAATTATCTTTCGCCAGCTTTCCCAAAGCTTCATTAATATAATTTTTGCATTTCTTACCCTTGGGATAATCCAATTCATAAATTTTCTGATATTTGTCAGGCAGGCATGGCATAAGATTAGTGACTGCCTCACCATTGGCTGTCAGCATTAAATGGGCATGAGGTTCAATAAATCCGGGTAGCAGGGTTTTACCGTTAAGATTAAGGTATTTAACGCTCTCTAGACTGCTACTTTGGGAGATAATATCTTGAGTTTTGCCAATACCTTTAATCACCCCATCTTTAATCAGCAGCGCCTGAGTATTATCTAGCTTCTGATTTTCTACCGCCATTGTTAGGATCGTGCCGTTATAAATAACCAGATTTCCTCCGTCCGGCGGGTAAGCCACTACCGGCTCTTTCGATGAACAAGCCGCAATTATGGCTGTAATGAAAATGATGAAAAAACAGAGATTCCGTTTCATTTTTTTCCCTTTTGTCGTTTTGTCGTTTTGTGGTAATGCCGCCAATACGTTGATTGCGAATACCGATCACAGATAGAACCTGTATATTTCTTCGGTTTTATCTGTAGGCTCTATGGCAAAGATTGATGTTGTTTGTGTCCATTGTGATGCTACCAAAGCTGTTGTGAGAAACGGTAAAGCGCCCTCTGGCCTTCAGTGTTACCTCTGTCGTGACTGCAAGCACAGCTTTCAGATCGAGTTTATCTACAACGCGAACCAGTCAGGAACCCATGAGCGGATTATCGACATGGCAATGAATGGTTCAGGCGTAAGAGACACGGGGCGAGTACTCAATATCAGTCCAAACACCGTATCCCGCCATTTAAAAAACTCTCTCCTCAACAAGTAACAAGCCACCCCTTCGATAAGGCCAGGGTGCAACTGCTCTGTGAGATGGACGAGCAGTGATCTTTTGTAGGCAACAAGAGGAATCAGCGGTGGCTGTTCTATGCTTGGGAACCACGCTTCAAGCGGGTCATAGCTCACGCTTTTGGGCGAAGGGCTGAGCCCGCGTTTTATTTGGAGACCAGCTCTACCGGTCAGCGGGAGTCATTATGTCTAGGCAATCTTATTTGGAGCAGCATTGCCAGTCGGATTTAAGTACGCATGGGGATAGTCCGGCTCACGATTTTGAAACGAAAGAATAGAGGGATTCTGAATCACGCCACTATCAATATTGATCGCCTTTCGAATAGTCTCATTTTCCTGCCAACTATCACGGCCTGCCAGTACAGCCGGCAAATAGACAATGAGAGCGGCAGAAATTGATCGCGTGGCACTGTCCCAGAGATAGCTGGGTGTGTGATCCACGGAATAATAATCGATGGTTTCATATTTAAATATCGGATTCTGGAATGTGGTTGGTCTGGCAAAAAAGAACCCCATTCCCTCATCGCAACTGACATCAATAATCAGACTATTGGGTTTGAGGCATGCGCTTTCTGCTTCGGTAACAAAGTCGATATGATTTTCTGTATCTTGAAAGGTTCCGTTTACGAGGATATCTGCTTCACTAATCAGGTCCGTCAGCGGCCGCACGGTTCCATCGTGCTCCACCACTATCATGCGTGCCTCGTCCTCGCTACCTGCTCGAATTCTGACATAATTACAATCGAGTACCTCTTCACGCACCTCATGGTCAGGGCGCTGAATGCAGATGGTGATATCTCTAAAACCATGTGCCTTAAGAGCGTATATAGCACCACGACTGACTGCACCAAAACCGAAAATGATTGTTTTTCGTTGATTACCGTAATGCCCATCGATCCCTTTAAGTTGCAGGGCATGTATGACTGCGCAATAGCCAGCCATTTCGTTATTCTTATAGAATGTGTGGCGACCAATGTGCCCAGCAGGAGACCAAACATACATATCCTCAAAGGCAATGAGTGTCTGCTTACGATCGAGAGCCGCCTGCGTGAACTCTCGTTGCTGCACACAATGTACATAACCCCAAAGTGTTCCTCCTTCGCGAAGTTCCTGTAAATCAGCTAAGACTGGCTTGTTAATAATAACCATACCAATGTCGGCCAGTATGTCGTGCCGTGTCCCAATGCCACCTGTCAGAGCAGCAATTTCCGAATCTGCGATACCAAATGGTGCGCCATAACCTTCCTCAAATATTAACCGGCGGCGAATTTCTTCAGGAATACGTGACAAATGCTCTGGATGGATTGGTAAACGTTTTTCATCTTCTTTTTTTGAAGTCCCAATGACTCCTATTATTGTTGTATTCATGTCGTCGTTTCCCTGTTATTAAGAAATTCAATAAGTTTGACTGCATCAGCGAATTATGGGTTTCGCCAATAGACCTATTTCCTGAACCCGTGACTTCGTAAGCGTTAAAACGGCTGCATCGCTTCTGTTGCACGGGATGCAGCGGAAAAATCTGTAACTCAAAAACTCACCTGATTGGTGCATTTTTGGTTGACTGTTTTCCCTCTACAGCTCTTGTAACACAAGGACTGCAGTCATTTTACTCCAAACGAAGTCCCGGATTCAGGTATTTCTTTATAATCTTCTCTGTTGCAAGTGTTCCAGAGCTTCAGACGGTTTGTGGTACTAACTGCTGTGACTCAGGGACTTGTTGCATAAGTACATTGTCGTTGAAGTGACAGGCCGTTATGCAAGTGCTTTCGTATTTGCCTGCGACAAAGCAGGCCTACCCATTGTTGTCGCAGATCCAGCGAAGGTCAGGCACTTTGCCCGAGCCCTCGGTGTTCTGGCCAAATCCGACAAGATTGATGCCAAACTGATTGCAAAGTATGCGGCCAACATGAAACCGGAAATCCGCCCTCTGCCTGACGTAAAATCGCGTTAAATCAAAGACTATTGGTCAGGCGCAAGCAGCTGTTGGTTATGAGGACAATGGAGAAGAATCGTCTTCAAATCATGCCGGCAGCACTGCATAGCTCCATAAACAGTATTCTCAAGATGCTTGAAAAACAGATCACCAGGATCACTGAAGAGCTGTATATCCTGGTGCAACAGGAGTCACGCTGGCGTGTTCCGATAGCGATTCTTACCAGTACACCTGGTGTTGGTTCTGTATTGGCCTACACACGGATCAGTGAGCGGCCAGAGCTGGGCAAGTTAAACAGGAAAGAGATTTTTGAAATTCAGTAACAGCAAGTTCTGGAACCATTAGGTTCCAATCTTCATTCATTCTCTATCCTCAAGTACCGTATTAATTTTGTAGAGACTCGGTATGAGACTGCACGTTAGCGCATTCCCACACGATTGTTTTTTTAGATTATTTATTGCACTGACCCTGGCCTCCAGTATTTTTACAAAGCTCAATTGAATTAAATGGGGCTATGAAAGATGCAATGTTTTCTCTTGTCAAAGGAGTACTAGTAGGGTCAAATGCATCCCCGCGTACTGATTTGTGGATCAGGTATATATCCTTTTTACCTTGGATAGAATAGTAATATCCGATTTCACTCTGACCTTTTTTGACGCCAGTAGGATGACTATCTGGTAACTTAGAGCAACCTAGAATAGCTGTTGTGGATTTAAATCCGTCAATAATTGGCGAGCCAATCTTTTCATAGACCAGGTATTCACCGCAGGTGGCTTGAAATCGAGAGGCAAGGTTGTCAAGAAATTGTTCTGAGTTGGCTTTCGATGCAAGGTTCTTGAAACCTTGAACAGAGAACATATTACTCCAACTTTGAATGGTCTCATTTTTTGGAGTAAATTCAATCATAAACATGTTGGACTTTTGATCCTGAAACGCAGGCTTCCAATCTGTAGGGAGGCGAAAAGCTAATCTCTGACTATATATGGGAATGACCGCTTTTACTGATTTTACATCTTTTGGAATTCTATCTACTGGCTTTAAATCTTCTGCATATGCAGACATCGTCACTAAGGTTGCCAGCAATATAGTTGTTGTTTTTTTCATGAGATTCCTTTTTATTGCTGTAAATCTAACGAGTCTGTAGAAAAACAAAAAAGAAAACAGGCTTGCCTTATTTTCGAGGAAATCATTCTTGTTCAGGTTTCTGCAGAGCCGTCGGTTAATGGTTAGGTATTCTTTTTATCGTTGGAGGCTTCAGCAATCCCTGAAGGTTTCGTTAGGTGTCTTGCATCACTGGGTCGATAACGCTTTTGCGACCATCAATGGCAAATATGTCCTTGCAGTTCAGGCCGAGCTGGTCGCAGATCATCAAGACCTGAATAAAGAGTTGTCCCACCGGCTTGTGCATACGACTGATAAAGTCGGCAATAGTCGTAAAGTGAGGCTGACTGTCGGCGGAGAGCGCCATGAAAACCACATTCTCACGACAGGCTTTCTCAATCCTGCGGCTGGAGGTGATGCCGCGAGAATAGGCAAACAGCACCACCTTCAACTGCATGGCCGGATCATAAGCCAGACGACCGGTTTCATCGTTGTGGTAATGGTCATGGAAGATGGACGTATCGATCTCATGATCCACCAGGTAATTCAGCGTGTACTCAAAAGAACCGGGCACTAGTTGCTCGGCCAGGTTAATCGGTAATAAAAGATTTTGACGAGTGTCGTACGGCTTGAAGCGAGGCATGGCGAGCCCCGAAGGGGCGAACAAGAACGCCATGTTATGTGTTTTTGCTAATTTCACTTTCCCAGCTCTCTTCTACGTTTGCCAGAATTTCACAATCACAATACCCCCCTTGATCCTGAAGCCACGGTAGAATGCTTTCTATTTTGAGGTTGTGACTCGCTAAAAAAGCAGTGGTTATTTTGGAAGTATGATCACAACCATTTTCTAAGTCGGTATCTAAATGATCGAAAAGTTGGCCAAGATGAGCTAGCGAAATAGGCATTTCTTCAATGGCCTTTTTCGTATCTGCATCTACCATCGCCTGGACTAAGGCTGCGCGTCTTTGTTTTTCTTCCTTTGATGCCATCTATTTCTCCTACACATAACGCGTTATAAGTTTGTTGATTTGTAGCCATAGTATATTTTTGAATCAGTTGGCCCGAGATTTTTAATGCTGTGTGTAGACCCTGCTGGAATATATACCTCAGCACAGCCTTCTTGAACAAATGACTCATCATCAAGGGTAAATTCGTATTTCCCCTTTTCCATAATGACCAATTCATCTTTATCATTATGTACGGCTTCGTTAACACCATCGCCAGACTTGATGGTGCCAACACCAAATGAAAAACCTCGAGAAATCCAGTCTTTCTCTATCTCATCAATATTCATGGCAGTTCCTTCATTGCTGACTGGGACTTATAACGCCTGCTTCAGCGGCCGCCGAAGGCGGTCGGGTGGAGGGGCGAAGCCCCGGAACGAACTGGAAACATTTGTTATGTGATTTCTTGCAGACATGCGGAAACACCTAAGATTATTAGCCTTAAGCGTTTCTTCTACCCAGTTCGATTAGAGATTAACCGAGATTTACAACTTCATATGTAAGATCGGGAAAGGTTTACCCATATCATCGAGAGGTGAACGTGAGATAACTTTAAAACCCATATGCCTGTAAAAATTAACAGCTTGTGGGTTTTGCTCATTTACATCTACACTCACTGCTCCTAAGTTGTTTACTGCATAATCAAGTAACAACCGACCTATGCCTTTTCCCCTTGCCTTGTCGAGTAAAAAGAGCATCTCAACTTTAGCATCATGAACGCCCACAAACCCTAGAATTTGGTCTTCGGCATTCTTGACACATTTTAGTGTCACAGCAGGGAAAGCCTGTTCGATGATAATAGGCTTAAAAAACTCAATATCTTCTTCCGTAATGAAGTCATGAGTAGCTCGGACTGAATTTTCCCAAACATCTAGCATTTCTGCATAGTATTCAGGAAGCACATTTTCAACAATCATAGATTTCTCTGTTACTTTCAATTGCTCTGATGTGCAGCCGCGAGTTGCAAGAGTAACATTCTATTGTAAGTGAATAATAGTTGGGATTTGCACTAATTACATAACGATAAGGTTTGGGGCTGCCGAAGCAACGCGTAGGCAGTCCCAGCCGCGAAGCGGCGACTAACACCGCCTTGTTATACGCATGTTTGCTATAGCTTTGAGCTGAGTGTGGAAATATAGTCTGCCCATTCTTTACTTGATGACTCTAGCCAAAGCTGCGCTAATTCTGAATTTTCAGCGTTGGAGCATACAGCTACTGATTTCTTTGCATTTTGAATTAGCGCATCGTTAACTACTGATGAATTTGAAATAGCCCATTTTCGAACACTATCAGGGAGTTGCTCAAAGGATTTCATTTTGATTGCTGCCACCACCTCTGCGGCAGCCATAGCAGCGGAACAAGCATTGACTTCTATGTAGCCACCAACTTGAACAGATCTGAATGCACCTTGCAATGCTACTGAACCAATGGAGTGCTCTAGCTCATATGACCAGTCTAGTGCGCTGTCATTTTCGAAGCTTCCAATACCCCACGCCCCGGCCAAACACAACGGAGAAAATAACATTGATACAGATATAAAGAGGGTTCTAATAATTCTCATCCCTAGAGCTCATGATACGTATAACGTCTAAATAAAGGGCGCCGTAGGCGTCCTTTTGATTTTCTTGTTAGCTACGGTTTTACCCCTGATATGTATAAAGAGATGTTCCCACTCGTGATCTTTGACTACAGCATAATCTGTAAGGTTTGAGCAACGGGTTATGATTAATTTTTTTAAATTTGGTGCTATATCGAATAATGTTGCAATTGATTCTAAATTTCTACAGTAGTGGATTTGTAACTCTTCCAGATTATTTAAGGTTGGCATCCCTTTTAGGGATGTTGGATTGCACCAATTTAGATCAAGTTTTTTTAAGTTGCAGGGATTAGGAATATTTTCATAGCTTTTGTTACTTGGTTTTAATCTCCAGATATGCAGTTCGTTAAGGTTGTTTATTTTTTCTAGCCCTGAGTCGTTCTTAATAGGGTGCCATACGACCTTTTTTAATTTTTGGAACTTTGAGAAATCTATCGGAGGTCGTTTCTCAGAAACACCAAAATATTCCAAATCGTCAAGTGTGTATAACCCATCGATATTCTTGATATTTGTTTCCCAAAACCAAACTTGCTTAATAAATGGTATTTTTTCAAAAAAATCGAAATCACTCTGCTTGAAACCAAAGATTGGACACCCAAATACACCTAAGATATGTCTACTTTTTATCTCTGCAATACATTCATTAATTTGATTTGTTTCAATACCTAATGAATGAGTTATACCCAGATCTGTTGTTTCTAAAAATTTATCAATTCGTTCTATAGGCATAATGTACAGGATGCTTAAGATTTGAGTAGCTAACGAGTCTGTAGAAAATCTAAGAATGAAACCACAATGCCTTCATTGTTAATGAATGAAATCTGCTTCAGCTTTCTACAGACATATCGCTTGATGATTTCGTGTTTTATTTATCCGCTAATGGCTT